>JANWYH010000009.1 GCA_025054715.1 Pyrinomonadaceae bacterium | reverse complement strand
ATAAAGAGGTAGCTTCACAACTTGGGGAAAATTGTAAAGGTAGCTCTTAGTGGTAGTGAGATTTTTATTTGTATTTCCAAATTTAAAGATGGCGACGAGTTCTATAATTATTACGGAGCTTGCAAGCGATAAATAGATCATATTTTCTTCTAGGTGCTTTTCAAGTTCATGTTTTCAAACTTGTTATTCAGGCAAATGAAATAAAAAGCTTTTCAGACAATTCTAACGCACTTATTTTTCTCATACCTAGTTTAGAGTTTAGAAGTGGTGCCATCACAGAAAGATTAAGGTCAATAGAAGAAGCTACTCTGAACCTTTAAATATGAGTTTTTAGGTTTGCTAATTCTCAGAAATCGCGGGGTATTTTTGGTAATTTTATTTTGCATATTTAAGGTTTTCACGGTCCACCGTTTCATAGGATGAATGGCTATAAAAACGCTTAAAGATTTTTGCGCTTTTAGGAATAAATCTTCAATTCAATTTTGGGATTTGCCTTCATACTTTAGTTTGTGATATTTTTCTTTTTTTACTAAATCTGCCATTAAGAAACGATAAATGAATCTCATAACGAGGTGTAACCCATAATGGAAAGTAACGGAAGCAATCGGATTGGAAAAGTCGTTCAAGTGATTGGTCCTGTAGTTGACATAGAATTTTCGGATGGATACCTGCCACCTATTTATCAAGCAATAAGAATTACATCAGAAGGTTTTGATGTAGAAAAACCGATAAATGTTATAGCAGAAGTTCAACAGCATCTAGGCGAAGGACGAGTCCGTGCGGTTTCGATGGCACCCACTGAAGGAATGGTTCGGGGAATGAAAGCCATTGATACAGGTGGACCAATAACCGTTCCTGTCGGTGAGCCTACGCTTGGCAGAATCATGAATGTTGTTGGCGAACCTGTTGATGAGCTTGGCGAAATAAAGTCTGATATTCGTTATCCGATACATCGTCATGCTCCTAGCTTTGAAGAGCAATCAACTAAGCTAGAAATGTTTGAAACAGGTATTAAGGTCATTGACCTCATTCAGCCTTTCTTGCGCGGTGGGAAAATAGGGCTTTTTGGAGGTGCTGGCGTTGGAAAGACAGTTCTAATAATGGAGCTCATCAACAATGTCGCGAAAGCTCACTCGGGTTATTCGGTTTTTGCCGGAGTTGGTGAAAGAACCCGTGAAGGTAATGACCTTCTAAGAGAAATGGTTGAGTCAGGCGTTATCACATACGGCGAAGCTTTCATGAAGCATTTTCACGAAACAGGTGATTTTGACTTAACGAAGGTTGATAAAGAAAGCTTGAGAAACTCGAGAGTTTCACTGATTTACGGTCAAATGACTGAGCCGCCTGGTGCGAGACTTCGTGTTGCACTGACGGGTTTGACCGTTGCCGAATACTTTCGAGATCAAGGCAGAGACGTTCTTTTCTTCATAGATAACATTTTCCGTTTTACTCAAGCTGGTTCTGAAGTTTCAGCACTTCTTGGCAGAATGCCGTCAGCGGTTGGATATCAGCCGAACCTTGCAACTGAAATGGGCGAGCTGCAAGAAAGAATTACATCTACAAAGACAGGTGCTATTACTTCAATTCAGGCTATTTATGTTCCTGCGGACGATTATACCGATCCTGCACCAGCGACTACTTTCGCTCACTTAGACGCTGTCACGGCACTATCGCGTCAGATAGTCGAGCTTGGCATTTATCCTGCTGTTGACCCGCTAGCTTCTAGCTCGAGAATTCTCGATCCGCAAATTGTTGGTGAAGAGCATTATCGAACAGCTCAAGATGTAAAGAGAATTCTTCAAAGATACAAGGATTTACAGGATATTATTGCCATTCTCGGCATTGATGAACTCAGTGAAGAAGATAAACTCATTGTAGCGAGAGCACGTAAGATTCAGAGATTTCTTTCACAGCCGTTCCATGTTGCCGAACAGTTCACAGGCTTGCAAGGCAAATACGTTAAGATAGAAGACACAATCAAAGGTTTCAGAGAAATAGTTGACGGAAAATGCGATGATATGCCTGAACAGGCATTCTACATGGTCGGAACGATTGAGGAAGCTCGCGAAAAAGCTAAACGTCTTGCAGCGGTAGCTTAAACTAAACCAGGATGCTCAGCTGCTCTGGTGTTTTTTTGACCTAACTTTGGTAAGGAATCTCCATCTCCAACGGATTGGAGATGAATCGCGTAGCTCTTAGCACGGTGGGGTGTTCTTATGGAGATTTCTGATTCAGGGGTGGTAAGGAACGAAAAGATCTGAACTGATGCTTGCTGAAAGGCTAAGGACGAAGTAACTCTACAACGACATTAAGTAATTCGCAAGGTTTATGCTGAAATTAGAAATAGTCACTCCGGAAAGAAAAGTTTTGAGCGAGTTAGTAGATACCGTTATCTTGCCTGCTTCAAGCGGCGAAATTTGTATATTACCAAATCATGCTCCGCTTATATCTACTCTAAAATCAGGAGTTTTAAGCTATTCTCATGGAAACTTCATCGGAAAGTTGGTTGTTTCAGGTGGTTTCGTTGAAGTAAACAATAATCAAGTTTCTGTGCTTGCCGATGCGGCGGAGCATGATTACGAAATAAACCTTGAATCGGCGATAGCAGAAAAAGAAGAGCTAGAAAAAGCTCTGAGTAAATGGACAGGTTCCGAAGAGGAATTTCAGGAGAAGAGAGAAGAGTTAGACAGAGTCGAAGCCAGGGTAATTTGTGCTTCTCAACGTAAATAATCTAAGCTATCTCCGATCCAAAAGTTAAGAGAGGTTCTGTCATTACCTTACCAGACGCGGATTAGCTTTTTTCGTTAAAATCCTTTTTAGTTTCGCTCGTGCTTTATGTAGTTGTGACTTGGAAGTTCCGACCGAGCAACCAAGGATTCTTGCTATCTCTTCGTGTTCGAATCCTTCAACGTCGTGTAGCAAAAAAACCTTTCTGTAACCTTCAGGAAGCTCTGCAATAGCTTCTTCTAGAGCTATTCTGTCAAAAACGCTCATTCGGTTATGATTTTCTGTTCCAGGTGTGATTTGAACTGGTTGTGATTCTTCATCACTGGCAGTTTTTTCGTACTTTACAATGCGTTTACGAAAGTGCATTAGAACTTGGTTTATAGTAAGGCGATGAAGCCATGTTGTGAAGGCAGATTCGCCTCGGAAACTACCGATTTTTCTATGAAGCTGAATGAAAACATCTTGCGTTAAATCTTCAGCTTCAGCCGTGTTTTGTAACATTCGAAAGCAGAGGGCATAAACTTTCCGATAATGGCGACTGTAAAGCTCTTCAAAGGCTTCCATGTTGCCTTCTGCGGCTAGTTTTGCAAGATCTATATCGTTTGAAGACTCTAAAGATTGAAGATTCTGTTCAACTCCAGTTGCTGCGAAATCTTGTATGTAATCTAATGTTCTCGCTGTCATTTTGTCTCCTCCTGCTGATATCTTAAATCACGTATCGTGCCAAATGTTTTCTCTAGATTCTTTTGCATTCTGTCAAGAGAAGGATTTTCTTAAGTTTACAGCTTCTCTTTCCTGGAGTGAAAGTCTGAATGTCTTAAAAATTTTTAACGAAATCGTGTAAAAGTTGTCCTATTTCATTCAGAATTTACCTTTATTAAGTTTAGCTGGTATTATCGAATAAGGGGAGAAAATGTTTAGTCTGTTAGCTTTTTTCTTGGTTTTAATCTTTCCGAAAGGGCCTGATACTTGGCACAAGAGTCAAGAGTTATCTGAAGATGGGATTCCCGTTATAATTAAGCATTTACCCGATTGGAAAAGTGTTAAAGATGAAGCTGTCTTGATTAAGACGAAGCAGGAGCTAAAAGAAATACTAGGAGATAGAAAAGTTTTCGAAGCTTTCGATTTTATTGCAGGAGCAGAGGCTGCTTTAGCTACCTATCCAGCTGGAAAACTTTTGATAATTGAATACAATACTCCACAACTTTCTATAGAGGCAGATGAGCAGATAAAACAAAAACTGAGCGAAGTTGGTGATAAAAAGACTCTTTACAGAAGAATTGGCAATTATAATGTCTTTGTTTTCGACGTGATGGATGAAAAAGAAGCGATAGCATTGTTAGATGAAGTCAAATATGAAAAATTCGTAAAATGGCTCGGCGAAGACCCTTTCGCCAGGGAGAAGATTGAAAGGGCTTACGGCATATTTATTGGTCAGATGCTGCTTTCTACCATACTTGCTATTTTATTAGGACTTGGCACTTCTGCAGTTTTGGGAGTTTGTGTTGGGATGGTAGTTTTTCATTTTAGAGAGAAACAAAGAAAAAGTTGGACTAAATTTTCAGATGCGGGCGGAATGGTGCGTCTCAACTTGGATGAATTGCAGGAAGTTTCTGAAAGAAAGCTATTGTTTTGAGTCTGTTTTTGCGAAATAGCCTTCTCGGTGCGTTATTTTGATTTGCTGTTTTACAAGTTCAGGGTTAACAAGCCTTACTTCGATTTTGCGAAATGAGCCGTCCTTTTTTTGATTTTTAGGTTGATAAGCAACTAAGTATTGAGAACGAATTTCTTTTTCTATCTCAGCAAAAGCACTTCTTAACTGGTTCTCATTTTTGGGGAAAAATGCTTTTCCACCAGTGCTTTGAGATAGTTTTTTCAGGTATGATTCTTTCACGCCTCCATAGAAATAATCGCCTATTCCTATCGAGTAAATTGTTACTTCGTGAAGCATAGCCATTTTGATTGCATCATCCATCTTCTTTCTACTGGAAGTATCATATCCATCCGTGAGTAGAATTATCGTTCGTCTAGTTTTTTCAGGGCTTCTTTTTAGAACTTCATCAATCGTAACCCAGATGGCATCCCATAGAGCTGTCGAACCGGCAAGTCTTTGGTTTCTTCCGGAAATTGGTGGAGTACCACCTATGATGACACCATTTACTGTTCCAGAAGGAGGAACGATTCTTATTCGGTCAATTGCTCGTCTTAATCTTTGTATGTTATTGGTGAGATCTTGCTCTAAGGTAGTTTCACCGGTAAATGAGAGTATTGATACTTCATCCTTTTCGGGTCTTACTATAGACTCTACAAAAGTTTTTGCAGCTTCCTTTTCGTCAGGCAAAGTTCTTAGCTGAGAAAGACTTGTATCTATGAGAATAGCGATAGACAGAGGAGAGTCTGCTTGGCTAGCAAAGGTGAAGATCTCTTGTTCTTCGCCATTTTCAAAGACTTTTATATCATCTTTTGTAAGGGTGGTTACAAAGCGGCGATTGCTGTCCTGAGCCGTAAAAAAAACATTGACTAGCTCGGTTTCAATTCTTATTGGTTCTTCGTCTTCTGGAGGCGGTGTAGGCGAAAATGCTAAGGTAGCTACTGGTTTATAGCTCCTTTGGTCGAAAATAGCTACCGAAATCGGGCATAAAAGAAGTAATGTTAAAAAAATAGCTTTCATAAGTTAGTTAGAAACGATCGGCATAGTCAGAAAGTCTTTTACAGCTCGATATTCCGTTTTTGTGCGTATTTTGTATTCGTCTGCTTTTTTCCTATCAGCAAGACGAACTTCAATCTTTCGTTTTTTTCCGTCTAATTCTTGATTTTGCGGGCGATAGGTTATTATGTATTGTCCTTTAAGTTCGTCAGAAATTCTTTTAAAGGCTCTTTCTAAAGCTAGCATATCACCCGTATAGAAGGCTTCGCCGCCAGTTTCTCGGCAGAGTTTATCGAGGTTTTTATCACCTTCATCTTTTATTGTTCCAGCCTCTACACCTGGAACACTTCCTAGAAGACCGGCCTTTGTTGAAATGGCAAAAATTGTGGTTTCGGTTCGTTGTGCTATGTCAATTGCATCGGTTAATTCAGCTCGACTAAAGGTATCTTCTCCATCGGTTATGATGACGATTACTCGCCTTCCGGGAACGTTTCTTAGCTTTTCGTCACAAAATTGCCATATCGCATCATAAAGAGCTGTTTGTGAACCTACCTTTTTAACGCTATCAACAGCCCTATCGAGGAGGTCAAGCTTATCGGTAAAATCTTGTATCAGTTTTATCTCGTGATCAAAGGTTACGAATGCTACCCTGTCTTTCCTTAATCTGACCACGTTGTATATAAAATTCTTAGCTGCTTCTTTTGAAAACTTCATTTTTCCGGCAGTTGATGGGGAAGTGTCCATCAGAACTCCTACATAAACAGGTGGATTATTCGTCTCATCGGAGAAAAATGTTATTTCCTGTAAAACACCGTCTTCATAAACTAGGAAATCTTCCTTTCTAAGTCCTGCAACTAGGTTCTTTTTCTTGTCCCTTACCGTTACGGGAAGCCTGACTTCAAAGGTCCTTATTGGCTCGTCACGTTCTGAAGGTCTAGTAGGAGTTGGGTTTTGTGAATAGCCTATCAGCGTTGAAATCAACACGAAGGATATGAAAAAGCCTTTATGTAACATATCTCAGTAAACCGGTCAAATTTTTCAGATGATGTGAAAAAAATGTTCCGTTGTCTCAAGGAAGATTATAACGGTTGCTGACATGTGTTTGAAACGATTCTGTTGCGAATTATTTGAGTCTATCTTGACAACAGGTCTAATCAGAATTATCATGGTATCGCATTTACACCTCGAAAAACCGAAGCCCTGGAGTGTGTGGGGAGTTTATTTAATATGAGAATTAATCTGAAAATCAACGGTGAAAATTACGAACTCGAAGTCGAGCCACGAACTCTTTTGGTTTATGCAATCAGAGAGCTTGCCGGCCTTACAGGAACACATGTAGGATGCGATACAAGTAGCTGCGGTGCATGCACTGTCCTGATTGATGGAAAGGCAATAAAGTCTTGTACTCTTTTTGCAGTTCAGGCACAAGGAAGCGACATCACTACGGTTGAAGGATTGGCAAAAGATGGCGAACTACATCCGATTCAACGAAGCTTCAAAGAAAAACATGGCTTGCAGTGCGGCTTTTGCACACCAGGGATGATTATGCTTGCTTGTGATATTCTCGAAAATGAAACCGATCTTAAAGAAGACAATCTCAGGCGTTTGCTCAAAGGTAATTTGTGTAGATGCACAGGCTATCAAAACATAGTTGATGCAATCTCCGATGCTAGCATGGTTAAATAGGGAGGGAGAAAACTATGACAGCCGTGATTGGGAAACCGATAAAAAGATTTGAGGACGATAAGCTTATCAGGGGGCTTGGTCAGTATGTTGAAGATTTGAAACTGCCAAAGATGGTCTATGCCGTTTTTGTAAGATCGCAGGTTGCTCATGCGGAAATTAAAGTTAACGCCGATCAAGCAAGGGCAGAAGAAGGTGTCGTTGCCGTAATCACGGGTGAGGATATTGAGGGAAAGGTTGGTAAGAACTTTACGGCGTGGATTGTGCCAAATAGCAATCAAGTCGGGGCTGAAATTTCTTCCAGACCGCTCCTTGCTTGCAGGAAGGTAAAATATGTTGGAGAACCAATCGCAATGGTTATAGCGGAAAGCAAAGAAAGGGCATTCGACGTAGCTGAGTTAGTCGAGGTTGAGTATAAAGAATTGCCTGCAGTAGCAAGTATTGAAAACGCGATAAGGGAAGATGCACCGTTGGTTCACGAGCAAATGCAATCAAACATAGCTTTGAAATGGCAGATAAAAAACGGAGATGTTGATCGAATCTTTTCTGAAAGTGATAGAGTAATTCGGCAAAAAATTTACATAAATCGTGCTGCTCCCGTTCCTATCGAGCCTAGGGCTTGCATTGCTGATTACAACTTTTCAAACGGAAAGCTAACACTGTGGGTGACTTCGCAAAATCCGCATATACACAGATTTTACATAGCAAATGTTCTTGGCATACCTGAACAAAAGGTTCGTGTTATAGCTCCTGATGTCGGTGGTGGCTTCGGAGCAAAGATAGACATTTATAATGAAGAACTGCTTGCTTGCTACGCTTCGATGATTCTCAAAAGACCCGTCAAGTGGGTGGAAACTAGAAGTGAGCATTTTGTTGCTTCGTTACATGGCAGAGACTTTCTAGTTGACGTCGAGTTTGCGGTAATGAGTGATGGCAAGGTGCGAGCCATAAGAGGTAATAGCTATGCTAACATGGGAGCTTACCTAGGCACAGTTTCACCGGGTGTGGCTTCAGTGCTTCATGGGCTTATACTACCGGGACCGTATGCGATCGAAGCTTTCGATTACACAACTCATGCTGTGTTTACCAATACGATGATACTTGATGCCGATAGAGGGGCAGGTCGTCCCGAAGCTATCTTCGTGCTTGAAAGGATGATGGATCTAATAGCAGATGAATTGGGGATCGATCCTCTAGAGTTGCGAAAGAGAAATTATCTTCCTTCGGGCGAAAATATACAAACAGTTACCGGACTTTCTTATGATTCGTTGGACTTTTCTAAGGTTTTGAGCAAATTTGGCGAAGTTTCTGATTACGAAATCTTGCGAGAAAAGCAGAAGAAAGCCCGTCAAGAGGGAAGATTTCTAGGTATAGGCGTTGTTTCTAGCATTGATATATGTGGATTCGCTCCATCACCAGTTGTTGGTGCCGTCGGGCTTCAGGCTGGACAATGGGAAAGTGCTGCAGTTAGGTTTCATCCAACTGGCAAGATTACGGTTCTTACGGGGACGCATTCGCACGGGCAGGGTGGTGATACAACTTATGCGCAGATAGTTTCAGAGATTCTTGGTGTGCCATTGGATTCTATAGAGGTTTTGCACGGTGATACTGATATGATACCGATGGGTTGGGGAACTTATGGAAGTAGAGGCACATCCACAGGTGGCTCTGCCGTTTACCGAGCTGCCGAGAAAGTTCGCGAGAAGGGACGAATTATTGCTGCTCATGTTCTCAATTCAAAACCTGAAGAAATTGAGTTTGAGAATGGTGAATACTTTTTGAAGTCTGATCCACAAAAGAAAATAACAATCCAAGAAGTAGCACTGCATGCAAACGTTGGCTGGAATTTGCCTGAAGGAGTTGAGCCGGGACTTGAGGCTCAATCTTTCTTTGACCCACCGAACTTTACTTATCCCTTTGGAATTCACCTTTGCGTAGTCGAGGTCAAACCTGATACGGGCGAGGTTGAAATACAAAAATACGTAGCTGTAGATGATGCCGGAAAAATCATAAATCCTATGCTTGCGGAAGCACAAATTCACGGTGGCGTTGTTCACGGCATCGGGCATGCTATGTTTGAAAACATTGCTTATACCGATGATGGACAGATATTAACCGGTTCTTTCAATGAATATGCGCTTCCAAAAGCGCATTTTATACCCAGAATTGAAAGCTACTTTACGGAAACACCGAGTCCGGCAAATCCAATAGGTGCAAAAGGCATAGGTGAAGAAGGCGCAATAGCAGCCCAAATTGCAGTTGCTAACGCCATAATTGACGCGCTAAAACCTTTCGGAGTTAAGCATTTAGACGGTCCATATACACCGGCGAGAATTTGGAAAGCAATTAGAGGAAACCTTGCAAAGGTTTAGGTTTTTAAGGCTTTATACTATGTTGCTACTGCTAGGTAAATAAGAAAATGCAAAAACACGTAGGAAAGATAACCTTTCAGTCTAGAGGACTTAATGAGAAATGAGAAAACAGTCCTCGTATGTTAGATCTGGCTATCGAAGAGTGAAGTAATAAGAAAGTGCAAAGAAGAATTGAAACAATGAGGGAGGGATACGAACAAAAGCATACAAGAGGATGCATAAAACAGGCTATTAAGTGCGCGAGTTTATCAAAAAGCCTTAGTAGCGGACCACAAACTCGACATCATGTCAACCAAAACAAGGAAAAGATGATAATAAACTTAGAGACTTCTTGTAAATCGTGGCAAGTTACTAAGGTAGCCCTCGCTTTCCCTATTCTTGAGGAATCTTTTACAAGGGATTTTTTTCTGCTAAAGCCGTATTTAGCGGATCGAAGTAGGGAGGTAAAAGGGTTAGTTCCTGTGTTTGGCGCAGGGGCTATGGCTGATCAAGAGCCGCCAGTCAGCGTGGGTCAGCCTGAAAAGGCGGGGTATAAATACGCTGACCTAAAGTGTAGTAGTATAGCACACTCTAGTTAACTAGGAACTACAATATGATACCGGCTCCATTTGAATACTACAAAGCTAATTCGACTGATGAAGCTCTTAAATTGATACGAGATTTTGGTGAAGAAGCAAAGTTTCTAGCTGGTGGTCAAAGTTTAATTCCGATGATGAAAGTCCGCTTTGCTAGACCGACGAAATTGATTGATATAAGTAAGGTTCAAGAGCTTAGATACATCTCGCTTGACGGCGATTACATAAAAATAGGCGGACTTACAACGCATCGGGAGCTGGAAAAATCCTCAATAATAATCGAGAAAATACCTGTTCTTGCACACTGTGCTCATGAAATTGCAGATATTCAAATTCGCAACGTTGGGACAATAGGTGGCTCACTGGCTCATGCTGATCCAAGTGCGGATTATCCGCCTGTAGTCTTGGCACTTAATGCTGTGATAGTCGCAAAGAGTATAGCTCAGGAAAGAGAAATTCCGATAAATGATTTCTTTCTTGAAGCCTTTACTGCTGAATTAAGGCCTGACGAGTTGCTGGTAGAGATTAAGATACCAGTGATGAAACCTAATGAAAAAGCTGCTTACATAAAAATAGGACATCCTGCTACAGGCTTTAGCGTCGTTAATTGTGCCGTTAAGATAACGCTGGATAAAGAGAAAATCGAAAAAGCAAGAGTTGCTTTTGGAGGCTTTGTAACAGTGCCTTATCTAGACGAGAAGGTTGGAGAATTCTTAATAGGTAAGCCTGCTAACATAGATACTATTACTCAGGCTTCCGAGTTAGTAGCGGAAGGAAGAGAGGTTATAGGTGACTACTATGCTGATGCTGACTATAGGCGTCATCTTGCTAAATCAGTCTTTGTAAGAGTTATGAAAAAAGCGCTTGAAATCTGAGGAGTTATGGAACTGAAAATTCAAAACGAGTTTGAAGTGTCAATAGATTTTAAAACTGCATGGTCATTCTTTTCAAATCCTGAGATGATTGTTCCTTGCATTCCAGGTGCTGAAATCACCAGGACAAATGATGATGGTTCTTTTGATGGTATCGTCAGAGTAAAACTCGGGGCAGTTTCCTTGAACTTCACCGGCACGATGAGATACGAAAGTCTAAATGAATCTGCTCGAATTATGACTTTAACCGGCGAAGGAAAGGAAAAAGGAGGAGCCGGTAGAGCAAAGGCAATCATCGAGAGTGCATTTAGCGAAGATAACGGAAAAACAAAAGTAAGCGTTACAACAACAGTTAATCTTTCGGGTAAGATTCTGCAATACGGCAGAGGAATGTTTGAGCAAATAGCTAAACAGCATTTCAATCAGTTTGCCGAATGTGCTAGAAATTGTCTAGAAGGCACAGAAAAAAAGACTCCACCTAAGCCAGCAAAATTAAATCCTTTTTCGCTAATCTTCAAGGCTTTCATCGCCTGGATAGTTGGTTTTGTCAAGAGCATCTTCGGCAAAAAGTCCGATCAATCAAAGGCTTCTTAAACCTTCGATTATTTTCTCAGCAATTAAGGGAATTATCTGCCTTTCCTTTGCAAAGTTTTCTGTAAAAATGACAAAAACAAATCTTAGGCCGTCTGCTGTTTCGATATAAGCTGCATCATGCCTTGACACACTAGTCCACCCAGCCTTGGACCATAATTTTGCATTCGGGAATTTTTTAAGTGTCAGACCTGTAAATCCTATGTCTTGGCTATCTAAGTCATTGTCTTCTTTGTAAGGATTTCGCTTCATCAGCTCAAGCATTTGCTTTGAACGCTCTGAATCAACGGCTTTACCAAGAGCTATTTCGGTTAAAAGTCTTGCCGTTGAGTTTGTTGTTAACATGTTTCGATTCTTTCCTTCGTTCCAGAATTGTCTTTCTCGTCCATATATATCTTCGCAGTATGTTTTCTGAACTACGTTTATATCGATGTAGCCAAGAGAATGAAAGTAACGGTTTACGGACTCTCGTTTATAAGCCCACTTTTTTAGTTCTTTTTCGGAAAGCTCACTGCCACCAGTTGCATCTGTCAACACATCAACTATGAAATGAGTTGCATCGTTTGATGAATCAACTATCATGTCTCTCATGGCGCGCCTAATTTCAGGTGTATCTTTAATTCGGCCATCCTTTAGCCATTGATGTGTGGCAACTAGATAAAAAAGCTTAACAACGCTCGCTGGATAAATCTTTTGATCGCCCCTGAAGTCACCGCTTCTTGGCTCACTTTCATTACGCAGATCGATTACAGTCACAGCTAAATTCTCAGGTCTTAAGCCTTTTTCTGAAAATTTTTCCAAGGCTTGTTCAACAGCCTCTTTTACCACTTTTTGTAACTCTGCAGATTTTTCAATTCTAATCTGTGCTTTAGCACTTAAAGCCAAAAGGGCGAAAATTAAAAAGCGTATTATCATATTCTGGTAAATTATATCAGCTCTTCTAAAAATAAAAAGAGATGCCGTTTTAATTGGCATCTCTAAAAACGGCTCTTACTACAGGGATTTAACTTACCTGACGGAGGATGATTTTCTCGCTACCTGCTTTCGCTATCCTTTCGGAAGTTAGTTTCTCGAGCTCTTCAATATGCATTTGCTCTTCTGCAATGCGACCTTCAAGCCAGAACTTTTGCGGTAGATCGTTTTCATCACAAGATGCCCATGCTGCCATGTATGCCGCCATGGCTTCTCTTTCAAGCTCAAGGTTTTGTTTTAGCATTTCTTTTAGCTCCACTGATTGCCGAATCATTGCAGGCTCGACCGTAGGAATACCGCCTAGAGCAACTATCTTGTCGCCTAGCTCTTCTGCATGTCTTTGGGCCTCTTTGGCACCTTTGCGGAAAAACTCCTTGAAAACCTCTCTGTCAGTTCCAGTAATAAGGTAGCTGTGTTGTAAATACTGAATGACTCCTGCTAGTTCCAAAGCCAAAGCTTTGTTCAAATTTTCTATTAATTCTGCTCTCGCCATCTTTTTCTCCTTGATTTCAAAAGTCGTATCTAGTTTTAAGATTAACCATAAAAAAGTAATCTGTCAAGCTAAGTCTTTTATTTTCAATAAGATAGAAACGAAAATCATTTTCAATTTCAAGATTTTTCGCGTTTGTCTTTTTGGCTAAGGTTGAGTGTAAGTTAAACGTGAGTCATTGAGAGGATCGAAAAATGTTCCATAGGCTTTTCGGTTTTTACTAAAACGGGAGTATTATCTTAAATTTACGACTGATGGAAGGGAAGAAAGCACCAAGAAAGCCGATAGATTGGAAGTTTAGAGAAAGTATTTTTCATAGAGCAGGGGTGTTTTCTGCAAGAAAGCGCTTTTTTATATACCTGTCTCTTATTGGTCCTGGAATAATTTCTGCTAGTTCGGGTAATGAGGCAAGTGGTATAGCGACTTATTCGGTTGCAGGTGCTGAATACGGTTACTCGCTTCTTTGGTCTTTTATTCCGATGACGGTATGTTTTATCGTTGCTCAGGAAATGTGTGTTCGAATGGGGGTTGTTACGGGGCAAGGTTTCGCGGACTTGATAAGAGAGCATTTCGGAGTGCGTTGGACTGCTTTTGTAATGCTGACACTTCTAGTGGCTAACACTGGTATCATTATTGCTGAGTTTGTTGGGATTGCTCAAGCTTCGGAAATTTTTGGCATTTCTAGGTATATTTCCGTGCCTCTTTCGGCAGCCTTTATTTGGTGGCTTGTAGTTAGAGGAACCGGAAAATATGTCGAGAGAGTTTTTTTGTTGATGTCTTTAATTTTTCTGAGCTACATAATTTCAGCTTTTATGGCAAAGCCGGATTGGGTTCAGATAGGCAAGGAATTTGTTACGCCAAGCTTTAGGAGTGACACCGATTATCTTTTTACCGTAATAGCCTTGATTGGAACGACGATAACTCCTTTCATGCAGGTTTTTGTTCAGTCTTCAGTTGTAGAAAAGGGGTTAAAGAAAGAAGAGCTTCCAGTAGCCAGAGCGGATGCGATTGTTGGAGTTTTAGGAGCAAATACAATAGCAGCTTTCATCGTCATATGTACTGCAACGACACTTTATCCTCAAGGAATAAAAATAGAGACTGCGCAAGACGCTGCGCGTGCACTTGCCCCTGTGCTGGGCGAGTATGCAGAATACCTATTTGCTCTAGGGCTTTTCGGTGCTTCTATGCTTGCAATGGGAGTTTTACCTTTAGCTACGGCTTATAGTTTAAGTGAGGCTTTAGGTTTTGAAAAGGGACTATCCTACAGTTTTCGAGAAGCACCTATTTTTCTCGGGATCTTCACCTTTTTAATTTTGATCGGGATGATTGTTGCTTTGATTCCTGAAATTCCTCAAATTGAACTCTTACTTGTTACTCAATTTGTAAATGGGCTGCTTTTACCTGTAGTTATGATTGCTATAGTGATTTTGTCCTCTAACAAAGAAATAATGGGCGAATATGCAAATAGCGGGTGGTTCAAGATTTTAGCGTGGGTAACTGCTCTAGTTGTTTCATCGCTTTCTTTACTTATAATCTTTAAGACCATCTGGGATGCTATTTTGGGTTGAAAACTTTCTCTTTTCTTCTGGTTTCGTGATAATTTTTCATTTTAGATTATGAAAGAGGTAGATAAAAGAAAGGCTTTATTTTATGTAGCCTTTGCTGGAGTTGTTGTTTTAATACTGATACTACTTTCTTTTGCGCGTATTCCAATTAAAGAGTACTTGATAGGATTGCCATCTGCAAAAAGTCAAACTGTGTCGCTTCTGGAAGAGCTTTTCGAAATCATTTACAAAATTGTTTATATCCTGCTTTGGATGCTCTTGGTAGTTTCGATTGTAAAGTTTTTTAATACCATTCTTGCTGCGACTATTTTAAGCAAGGTAAAAAATGCTGAGCTTGCTTCGCTTCTTCAAAGCGTAGTTTCCGTAGTTATTTATGTTTTTGCATTCATTACCATAGTAAGGTCTCAATTTCAGACTGATCTGACAACACTTTTTGCAGGTGGAACGATTTTAGGCGTGGTTCTAGGTTTAGCTTTACAAGATACGTTAGGAAACCTTTTTGCTGGCTTGGCTTTGCAGGCTGATCAGCCTTTTCAGATCGGAGATGTTGTCAACATACCTTCAAGGAATATAACCGGTATAGTTGAAAATGTCACATGGCGAGGTGTAAGAATACGTTCCTTTCAGAACAAAATTTTGCTTGTAAGTAATTCTGTGCTAGGTAAGGAGCTTATAGAAGTTGCTCCGAAAGATGGAGATAATGCCAGATTGCTCTTTTTTAGCACCATTTATTCTGAATCGCCTGCGAAGGTAGCGCGCGTTGTTCGTGAAGTTGTAAGGCAGGTTGAAAACGTATCATCTAAGTTTCGCCCGATAGTTAGGATAAGAAATTTGGGAGATAACGGAATTGAATGGGAAATAAAGTACTGGCTTGAAGACTACTCGAAATATAACGACACGGACGCAACGATTAGAATGAGAATATGGTATGCATTTAAGCGCGAGGGAATCAGTTTTGCTTATCCTGTAAGAACTTTTTACTTTGAGGAAAAACTGATGGAGAATCCACAATCTAAAGAAAAGATAGATGAAGTTTTTGAACGTTTAAGGCAGGTTTCTATATTTGAACCTCTCAGTGATGAAGAGTTAAAGTCTTTGATAGAAAATGTTAAAGTGCAGGTTTACTCGCCAAATGAGCCGATAACAAGAGAAGGACAAGAAGGAGATTCAATGTTTGTTGTTCACAAGGGGGCGGTGAAAGTTCAGGTTGTAGAAAGAGATATTCCTAAAACAATAGCCGTGTTAAAAGAAGGCGGTTTTTTTGGAGAAATGAGTCTTTTTACTGGCGAACCTCGCTCGGCCACCGTTATCGCTTCCAATGAAACAACAGTATTGAAAATAGACAAAGATTCCATAAAAAAGCTGCTTGATGCAAATCCTGAGCTTGTAGAAGCCTTCAGTAAGGTGATAGCAGAAAGAAAACAAGCCTTGCTAGAAAAAAGCAAAGCGTTGCATTTGGAAAAGAAGGAAAAGGTAGAAGAAACTAGCGGTATTATCGAAGCAATAAGAAGATTTTTTGGTATTAGAAGTTAGCCGACAGTTTACAAGGGCTTTTGAAACAGGACTTGGTATGAGATTTATACCTTGCTGAAAACTTTTAGTTAGCTTCTTTTGTTGCCTACTAGCGTTAAAGTTCTTCTTGTTGTAAAAATTGCTCTCTAGGAACAAACTGTTAGCGGGGAATCTCTACCAGGGCGAGTGTCTAATGGCTAATTTTGGCTAAAAATTTCAGAATGAGTAAAGCACGGTTTGCTTTACTCATTCTAAGGGTAGGCTAATATAGGTTAAAGGCGTATTCTACGATTCTGGTTACGGTTTGAGGTACTCCGTTTTTCATTGCAGGCTCAAATCTGATTTGTCTTGCTGCTGCGATTGCTTGTTCTGTCAGACCATAAGGTAATCCACTAATTGGCACTATGCTGCCGATGGTTCCGTTTGCCAGAAAAGTTACTCGCAGACGAACTACGCCCTGAACTTGGTTTTTTCTTGCTTCTTCGGTGTAGTTTGCTCTTGGTTTAGAAAGGATGGTTAGAGGTTTTGTTGGACCTTTTTTAGCCGTAGGTGGTTCGCTGTCGCCTTCTCCACCGTCTCCTACTCCTCCGCCTATGCCGCTTCCGATGCCGCTACCCATTCCTGAGCCTCTTCCTGAGCCTGCTCCAGTTCCAATACCTGAGCCTTGTCCAGTTCCTATACCTGTTCCTTGACCCCCACCTCGACCGGGTCCGTCGGAGAGTTTGTAGGATTGAGATAATGGATCACCGTAAGGCTCTTCTGTGACCTTCGTAGGACGTTCGGGACCTTGAGTAAATGCTTGTATTTTAAGTTCTGTATCCATCTGCGGAATAGTTTTAGTTGGGGAAATTAGAGGATTTTGAGTTTGTGGTGCGAGTCTTCCTTTAGAAACGGGGTCTAGCTCTTCTCGACCACCACCGCCGCCACCGCCGCCTTCATCTTTCTTTTTTTGCCTTTCTTGCTCATCTTCTGCTTGCATTGGGGTTTCATCAACTATAACTGCGGAGATGAGTTCGCTACTTCCTAGATCAGAAATAACAAGATTTTTCTCGAATAACGACCATATAACTCCAACCGTCAGGGTTGTTGTGACTAAAATTAAGGAACCCAGAAGTAGCAAATTTCTGGTTGCTGAGTTTTTTTCTTCAACGAAAGTTACGTGATATATGTTTTCTTGATTTTGCATATCTTCAGTAGCAAGTTCGAAATCTTGGCTATCATGGCCAAGGGAGATATTTTCCTTATAAGCCGAAGGTTTTGATATTTTAATGTCGCTTACTAATCCGAGTGGATCAGCTTTTGACAGAAAACCTGCTATGTTTGTTGGAACTACCGTTTCAGCTTGCGGGGTGTTATTCTTTTTTTCCTGTTGAACTTTCACGTTTTTCAGAGGTCTTCCACAGAAACGGCAGAAATTGAAATTTTCCGGATAAGTTTCTTCACAAACTTGACAGAATTTTCTGGTTACCATAAACCTCATCTCTCCTTCGGCTTTTTTAAGAAAACCCTTTTTTCATTTTAACACTCATAAAAAACTATTGAAAACCAAATTAACTAGATGCCTTCAACTCCTTTGAAGATGCTTTTCTTGACAAAGTTTTTTTAAGTTAATATATTTTACTTTGCACGCCACCTTAGCTCAGTTGGTAGAGCATTCGATTCGTAATCGAAAGGTCGTCGGTTCAAGTCCGACAGGTGGCTTCCCACCTTTAATAGGTTAGCATCTGTTGTTCTAAGGTTAGATTTGTTTTTGAAACCCTACCTTGGAAAAATTCGTAGAAGAGAAAAACTATGAAGGCAACTGTTCTAGAAAGTAAAAGCCTTCTTGATGATGTCAATCTGATCGAAAGATTCTTAAGTGGAGATGAGGATGGCTTTGAAGAGCTAGTGAACCGCTATCATCGGCCTTTGGTTTCGTATATTCATAAGATGGTAGATGATTACGAGACAGCCTTGGATCTTACTCAAGAAGTTTTTATAAAGGTTTATAACTTTGCGGAGCAGTACTCTTCGAAATATAAATTTTCCACTTGGATTTATAAAATAGCTCATAACACAGCAGTTGATTATTTGAGGAGGCGAATCTCTGAAAAGAGCTTGGATGACGAGCAAAGTGAGTTTCAAGCAATACCAAAAAATAAAAGTCTTTCGCCTGAACAAGAAAGTTTAACTAGAGAATGGTTAATCCAAGTGGAAAGCGTGATAAGGTGTTTGCCTACAAGTTACCGCGAGCTGATAATTTTAAGGCATCAGCAAGAACTAAGCTATGAAGAAATAGCAAAAATAACGGGACTTCCTTTAGGAACCGTAAAAAATAGACTTTTTAGAGCAAGAGAAATGATGAAACAAATGCTTTCGGAAAGAGGTTTCATATGAACTGCCCTAGAGAAGAGATTTTTGTTTACATAGATGGAGAACTTTCTGGTGAAGAAGCAAATAAGCTTGAATTTCACCTGCGAAGTTGTAAGGTTTGTCGGCAAGAGTTAAATAGACAGAAACAGATGACTTGTCTTCTAGAAGCTTTTTTTTCCGAAAGTGCAAAATTTTCTTATTCTTCAAATCTAATTGAAACGATTGTTGTGCGTTCCGAAAGCAGTGTTATTGGTTTGAGAAGCAAGGACGAGCGTTTTAGAGCTTTTTTTATCACTTTGTTTATTCTAGCTTTTCTTTTAGTTTCAGGGGGATTGAATCTTAACGAGTGGATTCTTTCTCGATTAATATTTAGCTTTGTTTTTGATCTGTTCTTTAGTTTTTCGCTGATTTTTCAGAAGATAGCAGAGTCTTTGTCTAATTATCTTCTGCTTTTCGTTTGTGCAATTTTTGCTTCAGTTACTTCTATTCTTTTTAGTATGAATATTTTTGGTGCAGACGGTGATAAGGTTAATTAAGGCAGGTTTCGCAAAGTTACTTATAATTTTTTCCTTTGCTGGTATTTTGGCTAATGAGCAAGAAACTGTAATACTTGATCAGTTGCAGCATACGGAAGTAATTCTTTTTAGTAAGAATGTAGTAGTTAAGTCTCAAGTTAAAGGTGTTTTGGTTTTTGGTGGAGATGTTACGATAGAAGGGGCGGTTGAACAGGATGTAGCAACTATTGGCGGGTCGGTTTTTCAGAAAAGAGGTGCTTACATAGGTGGAGATTTAATAGTATTTGGCGGACATTACGTTTATGAAGATGAACCACCGAAAAGAGGTGAAGGCAAACAAAGCATCATTTATGCTGGTTACGAAGAGGAACTAAAAGAACTGATAAGAAATCCTAATAAGATTTTTTCTACTTCTTTTTCATGGAATTTTATCGGTCAACGAATCGTTTCAATCCTTTTTTGGTTTGTTTTTTCCTTATTTTTCATAACTTTGACTTCGGAAGCGGTTTCAAAAGCGATCTCGGAAATTAGCCTTTTTCCGTGGAAAGTTTTTTGGAGAGGATTTTGGGGTCTTATCTTTGTAGTTTCGTTTTCTGTGATTTCTTTGGCAATTCTTCCCGGATACTTCGGCTTCATGCTGGTATTGATGCTTTTTTTGGTAGTAATTCTAGCTTATGTTTTTGGGAGGGTTGTTATTCAGCTACTGATAGGCAAATGGGTTCAAAAAAAACTTTTTCCTAGTGGAAAGAGATCGGATTCTTTGGCTTCTCTGATTGGTGTAATTTTGCTTACTGTTACTTATTCGATCCCATATTTTTGGGTACTTGCAGTTCTTTTTGTTTGGACCTTAAGCCTTGGCATTCTAATTACCTTCATATTAGATACTCCCAAATTAAAAAACTTGAAACCATAGAAAATACAAAAACGTCTTCATAAGTGAAAGAGTGAAATATGAAAAATCTGATTTTATCTTCTTTTGTAGCCGTAGTTTCTTTTTTTACCGTATTTGCTCAAGGAGAAGTGGTGCCGAGATATACATCTGGCGATGTTGTGTCGATAAGTTCAGGCGCTATTGTTCTTCAAACGAAGGATGGTGAGATAGAAGTAGTTATAAGCTCTGGGACGGTTTTCAAGAGGGTTCCGCCGGAAAATCCCAAGCTTTCGGCAGCAGTGGATAGTTCGATAAGTGAGGTATCGGTAGGTGATAAGATTCTTGTGACAGGCAATTTCTCTTCTGATAGAAAAAAGATCGAAGCTAAAAGTGTTTACTTGATGACCAAATCAGATATTTCTCGGAAACAAGAAAAAGAGCGCGAGGAATGGCGTAGACGAGGGATTTCTGGACAGGTGATTTCTTTGGATATAGCTAATAAGACGATTATTATTTCGACGCGTTCGATGATGGGAGAAAGAACTGTCACGATTATTCCAAAAGATAACGCAGAATATCGTCGTTATGCCCCTGATTCTGTTAAGTTTTCAGATGCGAAAATAAGCAACTACAGCGAATTAAGTGTGGGAGATCAGTTACGTGCTTTAGGAGATAGAAGTGCTGACGGTAGCACTTTCGCGGCGGAGAAGATAGTTTTCGGTTCTTTCAAAACCGCGGGTGGAAAGATTACTGCGATTGACTTACAAAGGCGCGAAATTAGGATTAAGGATATTTTAACGGACAAAGAAGTAACGATTGTGATCAGTAAAGATTCTATGCTTAAGCGTTTCCCATCGGAATTTGCTGCAATGTTTTTATCAAGAAGCCAGGAAACTTTTCAGCCGCCACAGCAACAGCAGCCACCGCAGCAAAGGAATGTAGGGGCAGGGCAATCTCGTGGAACTGATCTAGATGAGCTTGTGGAAAGGTTTCCGGACGTTAAATTAGAGGAGCTTAAAGTAGGTGATGCCATAGCGGTTTCAAGCACAATAGGCGAAATACCTAATCGTCTTACTGCCATAAAGCTTCTTTCCGGTATAGAGCCCTTTATAGAAGCCCAGCAAGCTATGCAACGAAGACGAGGATTTAATGGGCAGGGATCAGGGTTTAATATTCCAGGGCTTGATGGAATAAGTTTTCCATAAAAAGATTTAATTTTTTCGAGGTGAAAATATGAATAGGTTATTATCGCTATTTTACATAGTCATTATAGTTTCTTTCGGATTCGCCCAACAGAGAACAACTCTTTCAGGACAGGTTACCGATATTCTTGGAGCCGTAGTTGCTGGAGCTAGTGTTTCTGTCATTGACTCGAATAACAGAGAGAGAACTGTTGTTACAAACCAAAGAGGTGAATTTTCTGTTACAGGTCTAGAGCCGGGTAAATACACGGTGAGAGTTACAGCGCCGACTTTTGATGTTTATGAGAATTCGGAAGTTGAGATTGTTGCTGGTCAGAAAAATGAGCTTGTAGTAGTTCTTTCTGCGGCAAAAATTGAAGAAGTGGTGGAAGTCGGAGGCAATGACCGAGTAAGCACAGATGCCGATAACAATCAAAGTGCTACTATTATTAAGGGAAAGGATCTAGAGTCTTTACCCGAAGATCCTGATGAGCTTGAAGCGGCGCTTATAGCTTTAGCTGGTCCTTCCGTAGGTCCAAGTGGTGGACAAATTTACATTGACGGGTTTACTGGTGGAAGAATACCACCGCGCGATGCAATAAGAGAGATCAGAATAAATCAGAACCCTTTTTCAGCAGAGTTCGACCGGTTGGGATTCGGAAGAATTGAAATTTTAACTAGACCCGGTTCGGACAAGTGGCGTGGACAAGCGTTCTTCAACTTTAATGATGAAACCTTGAATTCAAGGAATCCATTCGCGACGAATCGTGCACCTTCGCAAACGCGTTTTTATGGTGCTAATATCTCGGGTCCGCTTCAGAAAGGGAAGTCGTCATTTTTTCTGGATATTAGCAATCGAGAAATAAACAACACAGCTGTAGTAAACGCCACTGTTTTAGACTCTGCGTTTAACGTCGTTCCATTTCGTAGAGAATATACTGTTCCCACAAGACGCTTTTCAATAAGTCCTCGCTTTGATTATCAGATAAATCAAAACAATACTTTGGTTCTAAGATACAGCTATACTCGTAACTCTGCAGAAAATCAAGGAATCGGTGGATTTTCGCTTATTTCACGTGCTTTCGAAACGAGTAATGTTGATCATGAAATCCAGTTGACTGAAACTATGGTGATCAACGCTAAAACCGTAAATGAAACTCGCTTTAGGTTTGAGTATGATAATCGCGAGCAAAGAGGAGATAATTCGATTCCAACCATAAACGTTTCTTCTGCTTTTACTGGTGGAGGCGCTCAAATAGGTTTTAACTACAATCGTGAATACGCTTGGGAGTTTCAAAACTATACCACAACATCCTTCGGTAAGAATAACCAGCATGCGGTTAAGTTTGGTGTGCGAATTCGTGGCACGGTGATTAGAGACCGTTCTGAGTCAGGATTTGGTGGAACATTCGTCTTTACAGGTTTTCCTGCTATTGGCGATCCTTGTGACGTAAACAATGATAATTTTGTATCTTCAATAGAGCAATATCGCTGTAAGGTAATGGGAAGAACGGAAACGCGTTATAATCCGTCTCAGTTTGTTTTAACTGCTGGTGATCCCTTTGCTAGAGCCTCTCAATATGATGTGGGAGTTTTCATTACTGATGATTGGCGTGTTCGTCCGGATTTGACTTTAAGTTTGGGACTTAGATATGAAAATCAAACCGGGGTGAGCGATAACTTAAATTTTGCTCCTAGATTTTCTTTTGCTTGGGCGCCTGGAGCTGGTGGAGCTCGCCAGCCAAAGTTGGTAGTGCGAGGAGGTGCTGGAATCTTTTATGATAGGTTCGGTGTAAATAACATTTTGCAGATTCACAGATTCGACGGAACTCGTCAAATTCAATATATCGTGCCGGCCGGTGCCGCTATTTTATCGCAGCCTGTTTTCTTACCAGACGGAACAGTTCTAAACACTCCGACAGCTAGTCAATTAGCGCCTTTTGCTTCACAGACTAATACTATTAGGCAAGCTTCACCTGATTTACAAGCTCCTTATACAATTCAAGCAGTAATTGGTGTTGAGAAACAGCTTCCAATGAGAACGACAATGGCAGCATTTTTCGTCTTTTCGAGGAATCTTCATGTTTTAAGGATAAGGAATATAAACGCTCCGGTTTGCGGCTTGACGACCCCTTGTCCTACGAACCAATCAGACTTGCAGGCTTTAAGACCAAATCCTTCACTAGGGAACATTTATCAATACGAATCAACTGGGATTCTCAATCAAAGGCAACTGGTCATAAACTTTAACTCTCGTTTCCATCCGAGAATATCTTTGTTTGGATTTTACCGTCTTGGTTGGGCAAAAGGCGATGCAGAGGGAGGAGGGGTTGGAGGATTCGGTGGAGGACTAACCTTTCCGGCCTACAGTTATGACTTAAGCGGAGAATATGGGCGTTCTGTCCTTGGAGTTAGGCATTTTGCTTCTATTCGAGGCTCAATTACTTTGCCATGGAATATTACCTTTAACCCCTTCATTTTAATTTCGTCTGGTGTCCCTTTTAACATAACTACCGGGATCGACTCAAATCGAGACTCTATTTTCACAGAAAGACCAACATTTGGCGCTTTAGCAGCTCGTTGTCAAGCATTGGGTTTAACAAAGTCTTGGTGTGATATTAGCGGTAAAGACCCAAATGCCATAATCCCTCGAAACTATGGAGTTGGACCGGGCAATTTCACTTTTAACTTAAACGTCAACAAAACCTTTGGTTTTGGTGGTTCACGTAGGAACGAAACTGCACGAAGCCAAACTGACGGACAGATTGGCAATCGTCCTACTTTTGCCGGTATCGGTGGACCAAGGGGTGGGGACCCACAAAGAGGTGGATTTGGTGGTGGGTTTGGAGGCTCTGCTGGTTCAACCGATAAGCCTTATAATCTAACTATTGGTCTTCAAATATCGAATCTTCTAAATAGAAACAACAAAGGCATTCCGGTTGGTAACCTAAACTCTCCATTTTTCGGACAGTCGGTTTCAACCGCTGGAGGATTTGGCTTTTTTGGTGGCGGAGGAGGAAGTAACTCTGGCAACAGAAGAGTAGAGCTTCAAGTAAGATTTAGCTGGTGAAGTTTCTTTGGAGCTTCTTTTAAAAACCGCAGAAAAGCTTTTCTGCGGTTTTTCTTTTTTCGGGTTTTTGTGTTTCGGAAAGATTCGTTTAAGATATGAGAAGAAAATATTGCTTTTTTGCGGAGGGAGGAAGCAGATGTTTATAAGGATTGGGCAGAAGGTTGCTTATCCTAATCATGGTGTTTGTCAGGTTGAAGCGGTTCAGGATAAAAAGGTTGGAGAGGTATTTGAAAAGTTTTACATGCTACGGGTAATCTCAAATAATTCTTCTATTTTAGTTCCGAAGTCGAAGATAAGCGAGATTGGCATCCGTCCTATAATCAACTCTGTGCAGTGTGAAGATTTGATGGGCTTCCTTGCCGAAGACTTTGAAAATCCACCTTCTGACTGGAAGATGCGGGCAAAGCAATTTGCAGCAAAAGTGCAAACGGGTGATATTTTTGAAGTAGCCGACGTTCTAAAAAAGCTCTATTTTCTTAGCAAGGTAAAGCCTTTATCTTTTAGAGAACAGCAAATGCTTGAAAAGACAAAGTTTTTGGTGGTTTCTGAAATGGCTGTTGTATGCTCACAACCACAGTGTAAAATCGAAGAGAAAGTTCTTGAGCTTCTAGAGATTTCTTATAAAAAGCATATTGAAAACGAGCAATGCTATCACTTAAAGAGAGCTTCGGCAGTCCATTGAAGTCTTAAATGCCTGAATGTATAACGCTTGTTGCGGGTTCTTCTTTAAGAACCTTTAGCTTTATTGTGTCTTTAGGTTTTTTCTTTCTGCCTTTTCGCTTATATTTTGCCTCTACTACGGTTTTGATATTTCCTCGCACGTTAAAATCCCCTACTATTTTCACTTCGAGAGGATCACAAGCTTTTACAAAGTCTTCTAAGATGACATTTACTGCATGTTCGTGGAAAATTTTGACATTGCGAAAGGAGTTTATGTATAGTTTAAGGCTTTTTAATTCAATACATCTTTCGTTTGGCACGTATTCAATGTATATAGTTGCAAAGTCGGGAAAGTCAGAAAAAGGGCAAATAGCAGTAAATTCTGGTATCGTGAAATTTATCTTTATTTTTCTGCCGACAAATTCGTAAGGAAAGGTGTCTAAAGGATAGAGATTCATTTCGCTTCTTGGGGTTGAGCGAATGTCCAAGCCTTGACGATTTACGGGTGGAAGTTCAAAATCATTAATCATAAGATGAATTTTACCAAAATTAGATAAGGATTCTCCATCTTCTATTATAATGGGGAGTTAAAAAATTTGCTTTCGGCAATACTTAAGGAATTTCGTATGAAATTAGCTCCATAGTGTGTTTCCATTCGGTATTATCTTTAGATGGCAATAGGGGCATTTGTTTTGCACTAGATATTTGTTTTACAAGACCAACATTAGGGGCATACCAGGCGGTGCCTTCAAATTTTATTGAGAAGGGAGGAATAGTGATTCCTCCTTTTTGGGCACTTTGGAGCTTTATTTTTAGGATTCCGTTTTGCGCTATCTTTACGGCATTAAAGGTGCCTGCCGAGACTGTTATGGTTTCTCTTCCCAATACTTCATAGTTCTGAGTTAGTTCCCCCTGACCTTTGAGAGGTGTATTAGGTTGGTTTTCAACAGAGTATTCAACTTCATAGCTCCATTTTTTTCCCGTTTCTAGGGTTTTGGGTAGCCAAAATCCTTTCGTGGAAATCGTTTTGTAATCTGCTAGTCTTGTTCCCTCTGATTGGAGATTTGCTGGTATTATTCCTGCTTTGAATGGTTCAAGCGGTATGATAGATGAGTCTTCGCATTTGAAACTTGTTTCTAGCTTGGCATCTTTTAATTCTTTTTGCTTGAAGTCTATAGTTGCTAGAAAACCTTTTTCGTCAGTTTTTGAGATGGTTTTTGTCATGAAAAATTCTGGTTGCGAGTCTTGCTCTTCCTGTGTTACCTTATAGTCCCATTTTGAGCCTAGTTTCGTTGGAAAGTATTCGTTATTACATTCGTCAGCATCTGATTTTAAGTTTTCAGAAGCGCCTTTTGGAATTCCTTGCATTGGTTCCCGACTGCAAGAAGTGAGAAGTCCAAGGATTAAAGCGATTATAAGAATCCTTTTCATAATCTTGCCCCTCTAAATTTTTTCCAAATTTTAAGCTATTTGCTTAGGTTTTAGCAAGCTCTATCCTTCTTCTTTTGTTAAAGCGATCCAAATAGGTAATGGAAACCAACGGCTAGGTTTACCATAGGTTCTTTCGTTTAGTCTTTCAATTTTTCTTTCAATTTCCGCTTGTAGTTTTTCCGGCGGTAAGTCTTCTGACTTTTCGTAACAAGCGTGTTGGATACAAGCTATTGGCTTTACTTCGTGAATCAAGCATCCCGAACCTTGCTCGAAAAATGGGCAAGGGAAGGTGTGGGAGCTATTCTCCATGTTTCGAGCTATATCAAAACGTTCGATTACTTCTTTTACTTTTTCGTTTATTTGCTTTGCTTTCTCTTGAGGGTATTTTTCCCGAAGATGATCGTGTATCAAAATGGCTTCTAGCTTAGTGATATGCACATTTACAAATTTTGCATCTAAACAGCAGGTTTGATTGCATTTTGAGCAATCTTTTGCCTTAAATTCGTAGTTTTCTTTGATGATTTCACGAAAATTATTCTTAAGTTTTTTTAATTCTACTAGAGCCTTTTTTTTCGAAAGAATTTTCATTTTATCTCTCCGATAAAGGTTCGCTTAAAGAAATCCATGATTCTTTGATCGTAAGCATTTACCTGTTCGAGCGAGGCATTAACTAGATTATAACCTGAAGGTGAAAGTCCCGTGTAGGACTGGATATCCGCACCGGGACCGAAACAGCCTATCAACTTTTGCGTAGAATCCTGAAGCAGCGGCTCATCAACACCCGCTAACAGCATAAATTTCCTGTCCTTCACAGAAGGAGCAACTTCGCAAAGTGAATCTCTCGGATATTTGCTGTTGAAAAAGTAGAGATAAGTGCCAGCAGAAGCCAGCTTTGATGTGTACTCGCTTGCAAAGGGAAATCGGCGTCGAATTGCAAGATAAAGAATTTGATCTGATTCGAGCGGGACGGAATCGAGCACTAAAGCGCTTATGGAATTGTCCTTTGCAGCTGCTCTAAAGCCGACGAAAGCTCCTAATTCGATTCCGTAAATGGCAATCTCATCGCTGATTAGCTTTTGTTTATCGTCCGTTGTTAAGCTTCTTAGAAAATCTATCGCTGCTAAGACATCATCAGTTTCTTCGCCGCCTAAAGAGGTGTGCGAGACTAAGGGATTTTGACCGTGACCACGTAAGTCAGGCATTAAGATAGTAAAGTCAGTTAGTTCATTAAGTTTTACGCCTAAGTTAAGAACATGCGACCTATCTGCTCCATATTGATGAAGTAACAAAATGGCGGGCTTTCCTTTTCCACCACGCAAAAGCCACCCTCTTGCTTTTGTGCCGTCTCGATTTGTCCATGTTTCGTCGGTGATTCTTGCTCCTCGAGCGCTTAGCATCCCGTATTTTTCTGGTGTTATCAGGTAATTTGCCTTCGGAGGTGTGCTTACTATGTAGGCTAACCAAATAGAAGCTCCAAGAAAAGCGCCTGCTATTAGGGCTACGACTGGAAGTAGCAGCTTTAAAAGGTTACGAAGCAGTCTTTTTGGTATTACCATTTTTCTATTCACCTCGTAGTTTTTCTTTTTACGAGCCGTTGAAAATGTTAACATATTCAACGTGAGGAAAAAAGGTCGTATAAAAGCAATAGTAACAATGTTTTTTATTCTTTCGGGTGCAATGAGCATTCTTGCCCAAGCCGTAGCGTATAAACCTTCTGGAGTTTCGATTATGCCGCTTACGCAGATAAAGGAAGGGATGCGCGGAAAGGCTAAGACGGTTTTTCGAGGTGTTGAGCCCGAAGAGTTTGATGTTGAGATTCTTGGAGTACTTCCCGGTGCTATCGGTCCAAAGCAAGACCTTATAATTGGCAAAATCAGCGGCGATCAAGTTGAGAAAACATCTGTTTTTGCTGGCATGAGTGGTTCGCCAGTTTTTATAGATGGTAAACTGATAGGAGCGATAGCCTATAGCTTTCCATTTTCAAAAGAGCCTATTTGTGGAATAACTCCTATCGAGCAAATGATTGGGATTTTCAGCAGCGATCTAAAGCAACAAAAACCAAAAAAAACTTCGTTTTACTTATCAGAAATTTCGTCAGCGACGTTGGATTTTTCTTTTTCTGAATTATCTGCACGAAAATCTGAGTCTGTGCGACCGATAGCTACACCTTTAGCTTTCGGCGGATTTTCTCCAAAGGCTTTGGAATTTTTTTCGTCGAGGCTGTCCGAAATAGGCTTTCTTCCGATAACCTTAGCAGGCTCAAGTAGTAGTCTTTCGATGAAGAAATATGACGATAAAACTCTTCAGGCTGGTGCTTCTGTTGGAATGTCATTGGTAAGAGGCGATTACTCAGTAACTGCGTTTGGCACAGTAACTTTTCGTGATGGCGATAGAGTTTATGCTTTTGGGCATCCTTTCTTAAATCTCGGTAGCACCAGCTTTCCAATGTCGGAAGCACGTGTTGTTGCCGTTATACCAAGCATTTACAATTCTTTCAAACTCGCTGTTTCAGATGCAGCTGTGGGAGCAATGACTGAGGATAGAAATACCGGAGTTCTGGGCAGTTTAGGGCAGATACCGAAAATGGTCCCAGTAAAAGTGAAACTTAAAAGCAGTCGTCGAAAGATTGAAAATCTATATTTTGAAGTCGTAGATGACGTTTTTCTAACACCTCTTTTGTTAAACTTCACGATTTACAATGCCGTTGTTTCAAATGAAAAGTCTTTAGGTGATGGAACTGTTCAGATAACAGCTACTATAGAACTAGAAAACAACCAAACTGTAAAACTTAATCGTAGATTTTCTGGTTTTTCTTCTCCACAGCTGGCTGCTGGAGCTGTTGCAGTTCCTGTTAGCATTCTTCTGCAAAGTGGTTTTGAAGAAGCTAATATAAAGCAAGTAGATTTGGAGATAGATTTTTCGGAAAACGCTAAAACAGCTTTTTTAGAAAAAGTTTTTGTTAACAAAGCAGAGGTCTCAAGAGGTGAACTTCTAGAGATCGAATGCTTTTTAAGAACGAATGATGAAAAGCTAATAGTCCGCAAGTTGAGAATGAAAGTTCCTGAAAACTCAACTGAGAAAACGTTGCAATTGATTGTTGCTGACGCGGATTCAGTTCAAAAGCTTATCCCTGATGTTTTATTTACGCCTCAAGACTTGTCGGATTTAGTTGAGAGATTAAATAGAATCAGGCAAAACGATAAGCTTTATGCTTTAATTGCTCAGGCTAGTGTCGGGGCAGTAATGGGCTCAAGTTATTTGCCTAACTTACCACCTTCATTTTTAGCTACGCTCAGCAACGGGCAAACATCTGGAAGTTTTGCACCTGTTGCTCTGTCCGTTTTGGATGAAAAAGAATCCGAAGATACAGATTATGTAGTTACAGGTCAAAAGGTCATAACCCTTTTTGTTAAGGATTAACCTGAAGTTTCAAGTCGGTAATTCGGGGCTTCCTTCGTTATGATCACGTCGTGAACATGAGATTCACGAAGGCCAGCCGGGGTTATGCGGATGAATTTAGTTTTTGTTTGCAATTCACGGATATTGCGGCAACCCGTGTAACCCATACCGGCCCGTAGTCCACCTACTAACTGAGTGACCATGTCTGCTAATTTTCCTCTGTAAGGGACTCTGCCTTCAATGCCTTCGGGAACATATTTTGAGTCTGAGACGGTGCCTTCTTGGGAATATCGATCGGAAGAGCCGCTTTTCATTGCTCCGATTGACCCCATTCCGCGATAGGACTTAAAGCTTCGACCTTGGTACAAGATAACTTCTCCGGGAGCTTCTTCAGTTCCAGCAAACAAAGAACCTATCATTACGGAGTCTGCTCCTGCAGCTATTGCTTTGGTTATATCGCCTGAGTATTTTATGCCACCGTCTGCGATTATTGGGATCTTTGCTTGGCTTGCTGCACGAACTGAATCCATTATAGCAGTAATTTGTGGGACTCCGGCGGCCGTGACGATTCTCGTTGTGCAGATAGAACCGCCACCTATCCCAACCTTTACAGCATCGGCTCCTGCTTCTATCAATGCCTTCGTGCCTTCGTAGGTTGCAACATTACCCGCAACGACGTCAACCTCTGGAAACTTTGCCTTTACTTTCTTGACAGCTTCTATAACTCTGCTTGAATGACCGTGAGCTGTGTCAATTACCAGAGCATCAACGTTTGCTTTAACCAGTGCTTCAGCCCTTTCTAAATAATCACCTGTTGCACCTATAGCTGCTGCAACTCTTAGTCTGCCTAGCTTGTCTTTAGCCGCATTAGGATATTTTATAGCCTTCTGAATATCCTTTACTGTGATTAACCCTTTTAATTGACCTTCTTCATTTACGACTAAAAGTTTTTCGATTCTGTGCTCTTGAAGTTTTACTTTTGCTTCTTCTAAAGTGGTGCCAACAGGAACGGTAACCAAAGGTTGTTTCGTCATCACTTCTGATACAGGAATGTGAGTTCTTGTTTCAAATCTTAAGTCTCTGTTGGTTATTATTCCTGTGAGCACTCCATTTTCGTTGATTACAGGAATACCGCTAATTTTGTATCTTTCCATTAGGTTTAACGCTTCGGAGACGGTAGCATTTTCTCGAATTGTTACCGGATCAACAATCATTCCTGATTCAGAACGTTTTACCTTATCAACTTCTTCTGCCTGCTCTTCTATTGAAAAATTTTTATGGATGACGCCTATTCCGCCTTGTTGGGCAAGAGCTATTGCCAAAGCGGCTTCAGTTACTGTATCCATAGCGGCTGAGCAAAGAGGTATGTTTATCTCGATGTTTCTTGAAAATCTAGTTTTTACGTCAACCTCGCTTGGCAAAACTTCTGAATATGCCGGCGTCAGTAGCACATCATCAAAAGTCAGACCTTCTTTTTCTTCTATTCTTTCCATTTCGCTCTTCCTCATGGTGAAGATTGTTCAGCAACGTTGCCGGTTTCAAGAATTCTACTGATATTTTGTTTATTAATTTCAATTTCGACACTGTTGCGATTTTTCGGCGCAGGTGGAGGCATTATCTGCTTACCATTAAGGTTTAACTGAATTTGGTCAGAAAAGCCTTTATAGTAGCGAATCTTGAGATTTTCTTGCGCTGTGTAAACTTCAGGAGTATCTTTTAGCACATCCTTGACAATTTTTCTTCCGTCAACCGTAGCTTCGACGGAAACCCGTTCGGCTGATGTTCTAAATTCGAGTTTTATTACTTGAATTGGAATGGGTTGATTTTCTGGTTGTGTAATTTTCTCAGTTTGGTTCTGATTCTCTTTCTTCTCGTTTATCTGAATGTTTTGTAAATTCTGCTGATTTTGAAAGTAATTCATCAAGGCAAAAACGCCCCAAGCAACTAATCCGATGAGAATTATGGCTATAATTACTGCTGGTAATTTTGAGGTTTTGTTATCGTCTATTAAAACCTGTGGTTTGTAAATTTTCAGCTCTTCGTCGGAATGCTTTTGGCTAACTTGACGTAGGTAATCCTGAACGATTTCCTGTTCATCTGCTCCTACACATCTTGCATACAATTTTATGAAGCCTTTATTGAAAACGCCGCCGGGTAAAACGCTGAAGTCGTTATTTTCGATTGCTTCTATGTAATGAGCGGAAATTCTTGTTTGCTCAGCGACCTGACTTATACTCATGCCACGAGCTTCGCGAGCCTTTTTGAGTTTTTCTCCAACTGTAAAAACCATTCCCAGGTTAGGTTATAAGTTTGAATATAGCTTTAACTGAGCTTTTCATCAAGCCTGAAAAGACAAAATTTGCTAGAAATCTTCACAAAAGCTTACTTCGCCACTAACGGCTATTTGATATGCTGACACGCGTCGCTCAAAAAAGTTTGCAAGCTCTTGAACATCCTGTAAGTCCATAAACGGGAATGGATTTTTAGCTTTGAATACTTCATCGAGACCAAGCATTATAAGTCTTTGATCTGCTATGAATTCGAGGTATTGTCTTACATCTCTCAAAGAAAGTCCAGCCACGCCACCGCTTAATAAGTCTTCGGCAAATTGGGTTTCAGCATCTACAGCCTCTTTTAGCATTTCAACTACCTTTTCTTTCATCTCATCGTCGAAAAGTTCAGGTTCTTCTAAGATGCTTGCTCTTATGACTTCGTAAGCAAAATTCATATGGCATGTTTCATCCCGAAAAACCCAATTCGTTCCGGTCGCAAGTCCTGGAAGCAAGCCTTTTGAACGCAGAAAGAATACATAAGCGAAAGCTGCGAAGAAGAAGAGACCTTCAGTGCAAGCAGCGAAGGCTATTAAATTTTGTAGAAATTGCTTCCTGTCTTCCTTTGTTTCCAGCCTCGTTAGGTCATAGATTGAATCAATCCACCGAAAACAAAACTCTGCCTTCTGTCGGATTGAAGGAATATTTTCGACTGCTTTGAAGGCTTTTTCTCTTTCCTTCAAATCTGGAATGTAGCTATCCAAAAGCGTTAAATAAAACTGCACGTGAAGTGCTTCTTCAAAGAGTTGTCTCGATAGATACATTCTTGCTTCGGGAGCGTTAATGTGGCGATAGAGATTCAACACTAAGTTATTCGCCACTATTGAATCACCAGTTGCGAAGAAGGCTACTAGGCGACGAATAAGGTGCCTCTCGGCATCTGTCATTTTTGTTCTCAGATGAAATATGTCTTCATTGAAATCTATCTCTTCAACCGTCCAGGTATTTTTTATCGCTGCCTTGTACATCTCGTAGAACTGCGGATAACGCATCGGACGGAGCGTCAAATCAAAACCGTGATCTAGAAGCTTTGCGGTTTTTGGTTTTTGCATAATAATTCCTCCTTTACTGACAGGCTTCGCAGGATTCGGGATTTTCCAGAGAGCATATAAAGGTTTTTGTGGCTGCAACTTGTCCTATACGTGTTGCTGGACGTGAGCGCAGATAATACGTGGTTTTCAGCCCTCTTTGCCAAGCATACATATACATCGAAGAGAGCTTTCCTATATCAGGCGTTTTCTGGAAAAGATTAAGGGATTGGCTTTGATCAATAAACGGCGCTCTTTCTGCAGCCATATCAATTAGAACCTTCATTTTGAGTTCCCATGCCGTTTTGTAAAGCGACTTTATGTCGTCAGGTATTTCGTCAATCTCTTGGATGGAGCCATCCATCTGCTTTATCTTCTGGCGAATTGAGTCATTCCAAAGTCCAAGTTTCTTTAGGTCTTCCACCAGGTATTTATTCACCTGAAGGAAATCGCCTGAGAGTGTTTCGCGTCTTTGCACGCAAGACACCTGCGGTTCGATCGACTCATAACATCCTGCAATCGAAGCTATCGTTGCCGTAGGAGCTATCGCTATTAGCTGAGAGTTTCTAAGTCCTGTGTTTTTTATTTTTTCTCGTAAGCTTTTCCACCTTTCTGGGTTAGACGGTTTTACCCCCCAAAGGTCGAATTGAAATTTACCCTCGCGGGCAATTCTGGTTTCTTCGAAAGAAGCATGAGGACCAAGTTTAGCAGCCAAGTCTGATGATGTGTCAAGAGCTGTGAAATATATCTCTTCAGCTATTTGAGTTGAAAGTTTCTTAGCATCTTCGGAGTCAAAGGGAAGTCTTAACTTAAAGAAGACATCCTGAAGACCCATTACACCTAGCCCTATATTTCGCCATTTCATGTTTGAGCGACGGGCTTCATCAATGGCATAGAAGTTCAGATCGATTACCCTATCGAGTATCTTAACAGCCAATTTTACGGTTTTTCTTAATTTTTCGAAGTCAAAGCCTTTTTCAGTTACGTGTTTTGAAAGATTTACTGAACCTAGATTACAGACTGCTACTTCTTCTGAGTTGGTTACTTCTAAAATTTCGGTGCAAAGATTTGATGAGTGTATGACGTTTCCTTTTACGCCTGTTTGGTTTGATTTTCTATTTGCGTGGTCTTTGAAATTCATCCAGCCATTGCCGGTTTCGGCCAAGGTTCTTATCATGCGTGCGTAAAGTTCCCGCGCGCGAACCTGCTTTTTGTAAAGACCAGCCTGCTCTGCTTCCAAATAAGCCTTTTCAAACTCTTCTCCGTATAAGTCAACAAAATGAGGAACATCCTTAGGATCGAAAAGCGACCAGATGCTATCATCAAGCACTCTACGCATGAAAATATCAGGAACCCAATTGGCGATGTTCAGATTATAGGTTCTTCTGGCTTCGTCGCCTGTGTTGTCTCGAAGCTCAAGAAAATCTTCAATATCAGCGTGCCATGTTTCCAGATAAACACAACAAGCTCCCTTGCGTCTCCCGCCTTGATCAACCGCCGCTACTGAAGAATCCAAGGTTTTAAGCCATGGAACTATACCTTTTGACAATCCGTTAGTGCCACGAATAAGCGATCCTTGAGACCGCACTCTCGAGTAAGATAGCCCTATTCCGCCCGAGTATTTAGACAAAAGAGCTATTCGCTTGTAAGTATCATAGATTCCTTCAAGACTATCATCTGGTGAATCCAGAAGAAAACATGAAGAAAGCTGTTCAAAGCGCGTGCCAGAATTAAAAAGCGTCGGTGTGCTAGGGATATATTCAAGCGAGGCAAACAGCCGATAAAACGCTAGAGCTTCTTCTACTGTTTCAGAAAGACCCGTTGCTACCCGCATCCAAAAATATTGCGGTTCTTCAATTACTTCTCTAGTTTCGGAGTTACGCAAAAGGTATCTATCATAAATCGTTCGCAAACCAAAGAATTCAAATAAATGATTGAATTCATTGTTAATTGCTTTATCCAACACGGTAGCATTGGCTTTTACGAATTTATACGTTCTTTCATTTATCAACCCAAATGCAAATCCTTTTTCGATGGAATCAGAAAACTTTTGAATTCCTTGCATCGAGACTTCTTCGTGAATGTAGGCAGCAAGAAGTCTAGCTGCTAGAAGCGAATACTCAGGTTCTTCAAAGATCAAACTTGCTGCGGTTCTTATTGAAAGCTCATCAAGCTCGCGTGTTGTTGCACCGTCATAGAGTCCGCTTATCGAGCGGATGCTAACACGCATCGGATCAACTTCTTTAAGACCAACGGCACAACGACTTACGGCATTGACTATTTTGTTTACATCAACGTATTCAAGCTTGCCGTCTCTTTTGCGAACACGCATCTTTGTTATCAATTCACTTTCATAGATTGGCTTCATAACTGTTACCCCTGAGACTAAATCTCTGAAAATTGGTCTTTTAGAGTTTTGGTTCAGCAGAAATTTAGTTTTGATGGACACATCATATTGTGCATGACGGAAATCATATCAAACATGATGTGGTACTTCAAGAGGACATTAGAAGATTTCTTGGGCTTGTCAAGAGAAATTTTTCTAGTGCAGAAAGTATAGATTTCAAGAGAATTTAGAAGACTTTTCGAGGATTTTGAGAAAATCATTTAGCTCTTTTGGCAGTTTAGAGCTGAATGCGAGTTTTTGACCTCTGACTGGGTGTTTGAAAGCAAGAAAGTGTGAATGAAGAAAGAAGCGCTTAAGTTCGAATATGGCTTTTTTAATTTCGGTTTGAGGTAAGGTTTTGTCACGACCTGAATTGTAGAGTTTATCACCTACTATCGGATGACCTATATGAGCTAAGTGAACGCGAATTTGGTGAGTTCTGCCAGTTTTTATTTCGACTTCAACAAGCGTAAAGTTTTGGTATCGCCGGATTACTCTCCAAAATGAAAGTGCGTAACGTCCGTTTTCTGATATGCGCATTTTTGTTCGGATTTTTCTATCGCGGCCTATTGGAGCTTCTATTTTGCCACATTCTTGTTCGATAACTCCATGAACTAATGCGATATATTTTTTTTCTACTTCTCGATTCTGAAATTGCTCTGAAAGTTTCTGCTGAATCTCATCTGATTTTGCCACGACTAAAAGTCCAGAAGTTTCTTTGTCAAGGCGGTGGACGATTCCAACGCGACAAGCCTCTTCAGGTGTTTTTTCGAGGTTTGCTTTTAGTCCGAAGTGCCAAGCGATAGCATTTGCAAGAGTGCCGCTTGATATGCCAGCGCCAGGATGCACAACCATACCAGATGGTTTATCTATGACGGCTAGAAACTCGTCTTCGTAAACTAATTCTATCGGTATATTTTCAGGCTGAAAGCAAGCGGTTGGAATCTCTGAAAGCTCAACTTCGATAACGTCGCCTTTACGTAGCTTATAAGCTGGTTTTGATGTTTCTTCGTTAACAAGAACATCGCCTTCATTTATGAGGCGCTTTAGGCGCGAGCGGGACCAGTTGATTATTTTTTCGGCAAGAAAGACGTCGAGCCGCTTATCTACATCTTCTTCGGATATGACAAAAGAAAGGAAGTTTTCATCTACTCCCTGCTGCATCGCGTGTTTTAAGTCGGATAAAGAGAAAAGCTAAGGCTATAGTTGCAACTAGCAGACTTATTAGCTGAGAAGTGGAAAGTTCGGTTGTTGTAGTGAGTCCAAATAAGTCTCCGCGAGGATCGGCACGGAAAAACTCAATTACGAATCGAACAATTGCGTAAGTTATCGCATAAACTATCAAGACTTGACCATCGAATTTTCTTCTGCTATGTAGCCACAATAAAATCAGAAAGACCAAAAGCATTGCAACCGATTCATAAAGCTGTGTCGGGTGAAGATAGAGTTTGTCACCGTATGCATCATAAATTGGAACGCCTGTATATTCATGTCCTTTTTCACTGAAGTGCACGCCCCAAGGAAGATCAGTTAATTTCCCCCAGCAGCATCCTGCCGAGAAACATCCTAGCCTTCCTATTGCTTGCCCTAAAGCTACTCCAGGAGCAAAAGCATCGGCTACTTTCCAAAAAGGCAATTTGTAAAATTTGATAAGCAAAGCCAAAGTTAGAAGTCCCCCAATGAAGCCACCATAGTAAACTCCTCCTGAACGTAAAAAGTCGAGCGAAAAGACGTTCCAAATGTTATCTCGGTAAGTTTCATCTGCTACCAGTAGAAGAATTTTTGAGCCAATAAGACCTCCTACTATTGTCCATAATCCTAAGTCGTAGATTTTATCCTTTTGTAAGCCATCTTTAGCGGCAAGTCTTGCTGCTGTCGCTAATGCGATCAGTATTCCCAGAGCTAACAGAACACCGTATGTGTTTATCGGGAAGTTACCTATGCGAAAGAGTTCAGGATACATTTTGCTTGTCCTTTTTTGAGAAATACATCTCGATAATTAAAAGACCGGCACCAGTGACTATTGCCATATCGGCTACGTTGAAGGTTGGATAATGCCAAGAGCCTATGTAAAAGTCAATGAAATCTATCACGAATCCAAATCTAATTCTGTCGGTTACGTTTCCCGCGATTCCGCCAAGAAGCAATGCTAAAGCACCAAGCAAACGGTCATTTGAGCGTGGAACACGCCAAAAATAGTAAAGAACCAAAATTCCCGCCAGAATTCCTACAGAAGAAAGTGCCCACCGTCCAGTTTCTCCATAATCATCCAGCATTGAGAAGGCCACACCTGTATTTTGGGCGTAACTGAAATTCAAAAGTCCCGGTATGACCTCTAAGTCTTGCCCAAGACGAAGTCGGCGGATCGCCCAAGCCTTCGTCGTTTGGTCAATCATAAAGACTGCAAAGGCTATGAAAAGATATGCTAGCTTCCATAGAAAAGTCTTTAGATTCACGATAAACCTCTATACGACCATACTCTTTTCAATTTGGCTTAATGCATCAAAGCATCTTTCACAAACGGTTGGATATTGAGCAAATTCGCCGACCCTAACCGAATAATTCCAGCACCTTTCGCATTTTAAGCCATCAGCTTTTTTAACTTCAATTGAGAAATTGTCAGCTTCGATCAGTTCAACCTGAGACACGATAAAAACGTATCTTAGTTCGTCTTTGTAAGCCTGCAAGAATTCGTAAATTGGTTTTTCTACCGAAAGAAGAACCTTTGCTTCCAAGCTGGAGCCAATAAGCTTGTTAATTCTTGCCTCTTCAAGAGATTTTAAGACCAGATCTCTTATCTCGAAAATCTTTTTCCAGCGTTCTAGCAATGCAGCTTCTTCCGCAGACAAAGAAGCTTTCGGAAAAAATGCAAGATGGACGGATTCCTCATGCTTGCCCGGTAAATTTTCCCATGCCTCATCAGCTGTAAAGGCTAGAATAGGAGCAAGCAATCGGCAAAGATCTTTTGCTATGCGATAAAGTGCAGTTTGGGCGGAACGCCTTGCCTTTGAATAAGGAGCGCTTGTGTAGAGGCGATCCTTTAGTATGTCGAAATATTCAGCTGAAAGCGTTACGGTGCAGTAATTGTAAAGATTATGATAAACAGCTTGAAAATCATAATCTTCATAGCTTTTTAGCACTTTACTCGTGACTTCAGAAAGTTTTGCTAAAGCCCAGCGATCTATCTCCATTAAGTCCGTAACGGAATCTTTTTCAGGGTCAAAATCATAAAGGTTTCCAAGTGCAAAACGAAGCGTATTTCTTAACTTTCGATAAGTGTCAACTACGCGTTCGAGAATCTCGTTTGAGCAGCGGACGTCTTCGGTGTAATCAACCGCTGCTGCCCAGAGTCTTAGAATTTCAGCTCCACTTTTTTTTACAACCTCATTAGGGCTTACCACGTTACCCAGAGATTTCGACATTTTTTTTCCTTCACCATCTACAACCCAGCCGTGTGTGACTACTTGTCTATACGGTGCAGTGTCGTGAGCGGCGATTGCGCAGATCAGACTTGAGTTGAACCAACCTCGGTATTGATCACCCCCTTCAAGATATAAATCGGCAGGAAATCTGAGCGTGTCATTACGAGTTTCCAGAACGGCTATACAGCTTGAACCAGAATCGAACCAAACGTCCAAAATATCGGTTTCTTTAGAAAAGTCTTCGCCGTTGCACTTGGGGCATTTGAAGTTTTCGGGTAGGAGTTCTTTTGCTGTTCGGTTATACCAAGCGTCGGCTGTTTCAGCGGCGAAGATATTCGCAACGTGGTAGATTATTTCTGGGTCTAGGATCGTGTTTTCGCAATTTTTGCAATAAAAGGCAATGATCGGAACGCCCCAGACTCTTTGTCTAGATATGCACCAATCGGGGCGTTGGCGGATTACATTTGCCATTCGATTCTCACCCCACGACGGATACCATTTAACCTTTGGAATTTCTCTTAATGCTTGCGAGCGCAAAGAAGTTTCGCCGCCTTTATCCATTGAGATAAACCACTGTGGCGTGGCTCGGAAAATGACAGGTTTATGCGAACGCCAGCCGTGTGGATAGCGATGCCGATATTCCTCTGCATGAAGCAAAGCCGAGCGTTCTCTTAAAAACTCTACGATTTTTGCGTTGGCTTTGAATACAAATTCTCCAGCAAAATGTTCAACATCAGAGGTAAATCTTCCTGCGTTATCAACTGGGCAGTAAATCGGTAAGCCATATTTTTGGGCAATGTAAAAGTCATCGGTTCCGTGACCCGGAGCCGTGTGAACTAGTCCTGTTCCTGCTGATTTCAATGACTTTTGCTCGCTTTCGTCAGGAGAATTTTCTCCTAAGGTTACGTGCTCACCGCACATCACAAGTGATGTTCTATCGAGCCAAGGATGCTTACATTCTAGGCGATCGAGTTTTTCACCTTTAAAGCGCGCAAGCTCTCGGTAGTTTTCCGAAAATCCACATTTTTCCGCTACTTCATTTACAAGTTCTGTAGCGATGACGTAAACTTCACCACCGACCTCGACTGCTGAATAGTCAAAGTTAGGGTTTACAGAAATGCCTAAGTTTGCAGGTAGCGTCCAAGCTGTTGTTGTCCAGATAACCAAGAAAACATTTTTATTTGCTAGTTTTTCGTCTATCAGCCTTGGATCGGACTTTAGCGGAAATTTTACATAAATCGAGGGACTTACGATTTCCTTGTATTCGACTTCTGCTTCTGCTAGAGCTGTTTGGTCATAAACGTCCCAATATACAGGTCTTAAACCGCGATATACATAGCCTCTTTCAACAAATCTGCCGAAAAGTCGAGCGGTTTCGGCTTCATATTCAGCTGACATTGTCAAGTAAGGATTTTCCCATTCACCCAAAACGCCGAGTCTTTGAAAATCACGTGTTTGGTTATTCATTGCTGTTGAGGCATGTTCGCGGCATACTTTTCTGAATTCTTCAGTTGGAATTTGAGATTTGTCAATACCTTTTTCTTTTAGCTTTCTTTCAACATAGTTTTCGATTGGAAGCCCGTGACAATCGTATCCGGGCACAAACGGAGCTTGAAAGCCCATCATTGTCCTCGATTTAATGACAAAATCTTTTAGAATCTTGTTAAGAGCTGTTCCTATATGAATATCAGCGTTTGCATAGGGAGGGCCGTCGTGAAGTATAAATTTTGGTGCTTTCTCGCGGCTTTGCAAAATTTTTTCATAGAGGCGCTTTTCTTTCCAGGCTAGAAGCCTCAAAGGTTCAGATTGAGTTAAGTTTGCTTTTTGAGAGAAATTCGTTTTCGGTAAATTAATGGTTTTCTTTAGGTCTAACTTGCCTTCCATATTCGTGAAAATCCCTTCAAAAATAAAAAAGCCCTAAACTTTCTGTTTAGGACCTTTGTCGGCAGGCAACATGGCTACCAACGCCTACCGACTTTCAAAGGAAATTATAACGATCTTCTTCATCAGATGACTATTTTACGACCTAATTCTCGCTTTGGCAAATCTTAACGAGTCTCAATTTTTCAGATTGCAATAACTTCTATTTCTGGATCGATCTCTCTTTTTATTAGATTTTCTATAGCCATCAACGTTCCCGTTAAGCTCGATGGACAACTTCCACAGGCTCCTTCATATCGGATTTTGAGTGTATTGTTTTCAAAATCAACTATTTCTAGCCATCCACCGTCACCAGCTAGGTAAGGACGTATTCTCTCGTCAAGTAGAGCCTCGATTTCGCGCACCTTTGGATCGTCAATCTTCTTGCTAGAAACTTCTGAAGTCTTACTTCCATTTGAAACTGCGGCTTTTGCCTGACGGATTGGAACAGCTAAAGCTGGCAAGATTTCTTCCCAGTCAGCTTCATCTGTTTTTTCAACTGTTACCATTCTATCCATGTAAAAAACGGAAACTACATTGCCGACTTCAAAGATGGCTTTTGCTAGCTCGTCCTTTTCAGCCTCTTCTTTCGACTTAAAAAAGTGCGATGTGCCGTGACTGACAGGCTCTTTTAATATAAACTTTACGGCGTTTGGATTAGGCGTTTCCTGTATGTCCGCAATTTTTGGCATAAATCTTTACTTTTTCATCAAGTTTTAATTATACTCTCTTTGAGCGGAGGCGGTCAAAAGCAGGTCTAAAAATTCACCGAGTGATCGAGGGGGCAAAAATGAATTACTTGAAGTTTATCTTTGCTTTAGTGCTGAGTTTGTATTTTCTTTGGGTGGCATACGATCCGTTGCAGGGTAGCTTTCTTGATCTTGTAAACTTACCTATTCATGAAACTGGGCATTTGATATTTCGTCCATTCGGTGAATTCTTAATGGTTGCGGGCGGTTCACTTTTTCAAGTAATAATGCCTGCTCTTTTTGTTGTGTATTTTTGGCGACGGGAAGATTATTACTCGGCCTCAATTGTGCTTTTCTGGGTAGGACAGAGCATTCTAAATGTTTATGTTTATGCAAATGATGCCGTTGTTATGCAATTGGTGCTCATAACTGGTTATACGGGAAGCGAAGGGAGTTTCCATGATTGGAATTATTTACTTACAAGAACTGGGTTAATAGGTTCAACTAAGACAATTGCTAATCTGATCCGACTCGTTGGAACCTTAATTATACTCATAGCGACGGCACTTTCTATCTTTTATGCTTTCAATCCGACAAGAAGGTTTAGCAATTAACTTACTTTTCAGTTAGCTCGATGACGAGCATTTCCAATTGTAGCTGGGGCGTAGCTACAGAGCTTTTCATCGCAAGATCAGTTTCAGAAATTCTGATTAGCTTTTTGCGTAACCATTCTAAGTCTGAACGGCGAGCCGCTCTGAAAAATTCTTCCTGACGGCTGAAAGGAATTTTTACGGCCCTCAAGATTTCGCTTCGATCAATGCCTTTTTTCATCATCTCCTTTGCAAGTAGCAATCGTCGGAAACTCGATGCTATCAGCCCTAGAAGCATCGTAGTTTCCACACCTTCGTTAAGAAGCTTTTTTAGTGTTTCAATGGCTTTCGGACGGTTTTGCTCTAGCAAATAGTCTGCAAGAGTGAAGCTATCCGGAGTAAGTCGGTCAGCTACTAGCTGATCAACGAGCTTGCGAGTTACTACCTTTTGAGTTTCGTCATAAAGGGCCGTCGCTAGTTTTTCGCATTCAAGGTTTATTTCCCTTAGTGAGCTTCCCATGCGGTTAATTATTAGTTCAATCGCTTCTGGTTCTACTTCTACCTTCAAAGAGCTAAATTTTTTCTTTATCCATGAGATAAGTTCTGCACCTTGTAGATAATTAAATTCGGTAACGGTAGCCATTTCAATAAAAAGCTTTGCAAGTTTCCTTCTTTTATCGAATTCATCTGCGACGAACACTACAACGCTAGTTTCAGAAGGTTTTTCGAGGTAGCTTCTCAAAATAAACTCATCGCTTTCTTTGAGCGAGTCTTTTAAGACACTGGATGAAATTTTAACACCGGTTATTTTTACGAGTTTTTTTCGACCAAAGGGTAGGGTTTTTGCAAAGTCTAAAGCATCTTGTATTTTGTTTTCTGTGAGGTCGAATTTGCCTTTATCAAAGTATATAAAGCTTTCGTCTTTGGAAGCTCTTTCTAGGATGGTTTCGGCAGCTAAATCTCTTAAGAAGGTTTCTTCACCAAAAAGAAGATATACGGGCTTTATGTCACCTTTTCTTACTTGCGCTCTTAATTCATTTTTGCTGATTATCATTTTTCTTTGCGGACTCCGATGCCATTGATGATTGAAGAGACGAGCGACTCAGCGAAAGAACGGGCAATTCTTTCAACCGCTGGGTCTTCTTCGTTAAAAAATGATCTAGGGTCTTCTGAAAACTCGAAAGAGTCACGAAATATCAGGTTTTGGTTATCGTAAATAACCTTGTTTTCCTTTGTGTCTATGAGGCTTACGGCAACAACGATTGTAACTTCATAAACGCGTGCTCTTCCTTGTGTGTCCAACAACACACCGGTAAAATTAAAGTCTCTGATGTTGCCTTCAATTACGGCGTCAGCACCTTCACGACTACTTTGAACCTTCAAGCCACGTCCACGTCGGAGAAGCTCACGGATTACTGCCTCGCTAAATCTGGATTCTATCCTGTATCTAGCGCCTCTCGGTTCAAATTGAAACGCTGGCACGGCTATTGTCTTTATGCCTTTAGGCAAGCCTGTTTTCGTCACCGGCTCATAGCATTCGGTAAATCCTAAAACTAGAAGAAAAACTGGAAAAATAATTAAAGTTCTCATATTTGTTCCTTTATTGCTTCGATTATTTTGATTGTGTCAACCGCTGGTTTGACGTCGTGAACACGTATAATTTTAGCATTTTTCCAAACGGAAATTGCCACAGTAGCCATAGTTCCATAGAGACGCTCTGAAACTTCAACATCACCTAAGGCTTTGCCTATAAAGGATTTCCTCGACGGACCTATGAGAAAAGGGAATTCTGAAAATTCTTGTTGGATTTTTTCTAGTTTTGCCAAAAGCTCAAGGTTTTGCTCAGGGGTTTTTCCAAATCCAAGCCCAACATCTAGCACTATTTGAGATTTTTTTACCTTAGACTCAAAGGCTTTTTCTAAGCCCATCTTAAGACCTTTTACGACTTCGCTAAGAATGTCAGGGACAGGTTGTTGTGTGTGCATGGTTTCAAATGAACCTCTGGAATGCATAAGAACTAGTCCTGCACGCTTTTCAGCTACCAGTTTGCTGATGCGTTCATCAAATCTAAGCCCAGAGATGTCATTTACTATTTCTGCTCCGGCTTCTAGTGCTTCTTTAGCGACACGCCATTTTGTCGTATCAATTGAAACGGCTACATCGAATCTTTTACATATTTGCTCAATTACGGGTATTGTTCGTCTCAGTTCCTCTTCTTCGTCAACTCTAGTTGAACCGGGTCGGGTTGATTCTCCGCCTACGTCTATTATTGTTGCACCTTCCGAAATCATTTTTTCTGCTTGTTTTAGCGCCTCTTCAACAGAAAAGAAGCGTCCTCCGTCTGAAAAGCTGTCGGGAGTTACGTTCAAAATTCCCATTACTATAGCCTTTTGAAGCTGAATTTTTCTTTTCGACGTTTCCCAGATCATATCTCTTCGTTTAAGATTTTTAGATAAACATCTCGGTCAACATTCCCACCGCTTACCACTAACCCAATTTTTCTTCCCTTGAAATTTTCTTTTTCTTTGATTACAGCTCCTAGAGATAATGCGCCTGTAGGTTCAACTTTTAGGTTTGAAAAGTAGAAGTAATGTCGGACGGCTTCAGTTATCATGGTTTCGGGAACTTCGATAATTTTTTTTATTTCAGATTTTATTATTTCCCAGTTGAGATTACCTAAACTAATGGTTCTTGCTCCGTCGGCAATAGTTTTTGGTTCTTTTGGATTTTTGATGATTTGACCTGCTTTTAAGCTCATTGCGGCGTCGTTTGCAAGGCTGGGCTCTGCGCCGATTACTTCGCTTGCACAATTTGAGTCTCTTAGTCCCTTTATGATGCCTGAAATCAAACCTCCGCCACCTATAGGAACTATTACAACATCGAAATTTTTTTGTGAAATTTCTTTTCCAAGAGTGGCATTTCCTTCAACTACGAAAGCATCGTCGTAAGCTGAGGCTACATAAGCCTCTGGCATAGTTCGAGAAAGCTCTAGAACTCGCTCATTTCTAGAGATTTTGTTTGTATCAATCAGCTCTACCTTTGCTCCATAAGAGCGGACAGCTTCGATTTTGACTCTTGAAGAAGTTTTTGGCATGACGACGATGCATTTTTTGTCAAGAATTTTGCAAGCTTTCGCCAAAGCTTGTCCGAAGTTTCCAGATGAAGCAGTTAATATAGTTTCATTAGGCACTTTGAGAGCTAAATTGCAAGCTGCACGGAACTTGAAACTGCCTGTATGTTGGAAAGTTTCAGTGATTATGGTTACGTCGAGACCTAGAAATTCTTTGAGTCTATCGGACTCTATGAAAACTGTAGGCAGGATGAAGTTGTTTAGCATTGGTTTTCTGTTTACCTCCAATTTGTGTCAATCCAGATGGATTCGATTGACGGAATATCGAAAGCATTAAGAGTAAAGCCTTTTACGTAGGGTTTTACAAGCGAAAAAGCAGTTGGAAAATAAATCGGAATGGCCGGTAGCTTTTCGAAAGCCTCTTTTTCTGTGGTTATCGCTTCTTGGCTTAACCACTTGATTTCCTCAGACGAGCTGTCTAAATACGTTTCATAAGTTTCGTTTAGATTAGTCAAAATGGCATGTTCAGGGAAAAGAAGCATCAGGTTTGAGGTTTCATTTGGTGTTGGGAAAACTGCGCCACGTCTTACCAGATCGAATTCGCCATTTTTCAAAGCAAGCTCAAATTCTTTACCTTCTTTAATTACAACTTCGGTTTTTATGCCCAGTTCTTTTTCCCACATCTTTGCAATCGAGAGGGCAATTCTTCTCTGAAGATCGTTTTTATTCACTAAAAGCCTTATGGTTGGGAAATTTTGAGTGTCGGCAAAACCTGCTTGCTCAAGTAATCGCTTAGCTTCTTGTGGGTCTTCTTCTAGCTTTAACTTGCTAAAGGGTAAAAAGGAATAAGCTGGTTCTGCAGTTGCTTCTGTTTCTTTCTCACATAAGGATTTGCGATTAATGCTTATAGCAAGGGCTTTTCTAACTAGTGGATTGTCAAAGGGCGGTTTTGATAGATTGAATTGATAAAAATTTAAAGCTCCGTGGATGGTTTTTGAAAAGTCTTTGTAAGAGGCTAAAAGTTTCAAAGCAGTAGGTGAAAAGTTTACGTTTGTTAAAATGTCAATATCGCCTTTCTGGTAGTCGCTGAGAGCTTTTTCTTCGTTTTCAACGGGCACGAATTTTATTCTTTCTAGTTTTACGTTGTTCCAGTACTTTTCATTTTTATCTAATGTGATTCCATCCTGTCCTATTGATTTAATGCGGAAAGGTCCATTTGTAGTTATGGCAGAGTTTAGCTCATTTTCCTGGAATTCACTTCCGGCATTGTAAACAGGATAAAAGACAGGATGCGATAGGAGTAACGGGAAATTCGGATCGGGATGGTAAAGTCGAATTTGTAAAGTTAGATCGTCAATTACTCGAACACCAAATTCACTCTTTTCGGTCTTAGCTTCGTCCGTTTCATCGGCAAAAACGGGCAGAGCTTTTTCAGGGTCCATCCCAACGATGTTTTTTAGTAGTCTTCTATGAGGAGCTTTTTTATCTAGAAGAATAACTCTCTGCCAAGATCGAAGAAAGTCATTTGCTTTTATGAATTCGCCATTTGTCCATCTAGCGTTTTTGTTAATTCGGAAGGTCCACACTCGATAGTCTTGCGAGGATAACCAATCAGAGGCAACTGCTGGAATAACTTGCAGCGTTTCAGGATCTATGTCGGTTAACCCCTTGAAAATCGCTCTTGCTATGTCGGTTTCAGGTGGGCTCGCCGCTTTTGCTGGGTCTAATGACTTGGGCATTTTGCCATTGCTCCATCGAAGTTCTTGTTTTGTAGGTGAAGCATTCTCGCTATAAAACGACTTGGGCTCTTCGAAGCTACATTCTGCTAGGAGGAGAAAATTAAACAAGCAAAGATGTCGAAGGAGATTGCTTAGGTATTTCATTTCTTACTGACGCACTCTTTTAATTTCTGAAACACTTGAACAACTTGTTTGTGAGTGCTTTCAAAGCCATCGCTTGTATCTATCAAGAAATCAGCATATTTTTTCTTTTCTTCTTGTGACATTTGTGTGCTAATGCGTTTTAGTGCTTCTTGTTTAGATAGCTTGTTACGCTGCATTAGTCTTTGAAGCTGTATTTCAGGCTTACACCAAACCACGATTAGTTTATCAAATCTTTTGTAGCTACCCGATTCTATCATCAACGCCGCATCAATTATCGCAATCGCATTCGGATCGCTTATTTCGCAGTTCCTCAACCACTCGTTTTGAGCTTTTATGATTAAGGGATGAGTTATTGAATTTAAGAGAGCTCTCTTTTTTTCATCAGAAAAAACTATTTCGCCAAGCTTCGCTCGATTAATTGAACCGTCTTCCTGAAGTATGTCTTTACCGAAAGCTTCCACTATCTTGTGCCAGCCTTCTGTGTATGGTTTAACAACTTCGCGAGCCGTTTCGTCGGCATCTAGCACAAGAGCACCCAGGTTCTTAAAAACCTGACAAACATAAGATTTACCGACAGCTATCGAACCGGTTAATCCAACTTTTAACATTCACAAAGAGATTATAGCACTGTCTTTGGCTTTTGAGATCAAATGGTATGATCTCATATATGAAATCAGAGGTTGGCATAATTGGGCTAGGCGCAATTGGAGGCGCTTTTTTAACGAACATATCCGAGAAAGGATTTGCTTGCATAGGTTACGACAAAGAGACTTCTAGATACGGGCGTTTACGGCAAAGAGCTAAAGGTGCAGAATTTGCCGTTTCTCTTGATGAATTTTTTGAAAGGCTTGAAAAGCCAAGAAGGGTAATTATGTTTTTGCCTCACGACAAGGTTGATGAGGCGGTAGAAAGTCTAGTTAGTTACCTTCGAGAAAGCGACGTTTTGATTGATGCAGGTAATTCTCATTTTCTTCAAACAGAAAAAAGAATATCGTTTTTCAACGCTAGAGGATTAGAGTTTGCAGGTGTCGGTGTTTCTGGAGGAATTGAGGGAGCTCTTAAAGGAGCAAGCATAATGTTTGGTGGTAAAGAAGAAACTTACAGGCTTTTCTTTGAAATTTTTGAGGCTTCATCTGCTAAGTTTAATGGTGAATCTTGTCAAGCACTCGTTGGTAAGGGGGCGTCGGGGCATTTAGTTAAGATGGTTCATAACGGCATAGAATACGGACTGATGGAACTTATAGCAGAAGTTTATCAAATTTTAAGAAAAGCTTACGGGTTTTCTAACTCTGAAATTGCTAACATTTTCGCGGTTTGGAATAAGGGTGAGCTTAATTCATTTCTGATAGAAATAACGTCAAAGATTCTGCATAAAAAGGACAATGAAACAGGACAAGATTTAATCGATGTTATTAGCGACGCCGCCGACCAGAAGGGCACTGGAAAATGGACTGTTAAAACTGCTGTAGATTCTAATGTTGCGATTCCAACGATTGATGCTGCCGTTTCGATGCGTATAATTTCTTCATTGAGAAAGCAAAGGGAAAGACTGGCTTCTGTTTTCAACAAAACAAAAGCCGAAGGTGCTTCCAATTTGCAGATTGAAGCCTTAGAAAAAGCGCTTCTTTTGGGCTTTATTGCAACTTACGAGCAAGGATTTTCTTTGATAAGGGCTGTTTCTCGACAGAAAGGCTACGATTGTGATTTAGCAAAAATAGCCAAAATCTGGCGAGCTGGTTGTATAATTCGTTCAGGACTTCTAAACAAAATCTGTAGAGTTTTCGAGGATGAATCAAATGAAATCTTCATATCGAGACTTTTTTTAGAGCAGGTAAAGGAAGCTTACAATGATTTGAAAAGGGTTTGTGTTTTTGCTTTGGAAAGAGGATATCCGTTAATGGCTTTGACGGCTTCTTTTAACTATTTGAACGCTATCAGTTCTTTAAGACTTCCGACCAATTTGATTCAGGCGCAGAGAGATTTTTTTGGTAATCACGGTTACGAAAGGATTGATCAAAAGGGCATTTTTCATACGCTGTGGTAATTATCGTTTTTCGAGTAGCGGCTTCAAGTGGCGATATATGTTTTCAGTCATAACTTTCATTCCTTCGGCGTTTGGGTGAATTCCGTCGGCTTGATTGAGTTCTTTGTTCAATGCGACACCTTCAAGAAGAAAAGGCATGTAAGCAATTTTGTATTCGTCAGCTAGGTCGGGGAAAACGTTATTGAACTCGCGCTGATACTCTTGACCCATTGTGGGTGGTGCTAGCATTCCGCAAAGCAGAACTTTTACGCCTTTGGATTTCGCTCGCTTTATGATTTCAGCAAGATTTTTTTTCATTTTTGAAGGCGGAACTGCACGTAGAAGATCGTTTCCGCCAAGGGCTAGAATTAAGATTTCAACGGAATCGTCTTCTAATGACCAATCAATTCTTTCTAATCCTCCTTGCGTCGTATCGCCTGAGATACCTGCGTTTATAACTTCGTAGTTGTAGCCTTCGGCGTCTAATTTCTTCTGAAGTAAATACGGATAAGATTCACTTTCGCTAAGCCCGAATCCAGCTGTTAGACTATCTCCAAATGCAACTATTTTAGGTCTATTTTGTCTTTGTGGCTGTTTTACTGGTTTAGTTTTTTCTTCTATGTTTTGCCGAAAATCGTTTTGACAACCTAGCGCAAATAGCAAAGAAAGCAGTAAAACCGATATTCTCAACATAAATTTTTTTCGATGCGTTTTTCCAGATATTTGTTGAACCGCTGTTTTCAAGTTAAGATCGATTTTAGAATGATTGAGCTTAAAAATGTAACTAAGCGAGTCCGATCTGGAAGGGAGTATCTGACAATACTAGATGATATAACTCTTGAGATTCCGACAGGAGAATTTATTGCTGTAACTGGAGCTTCTGGAAGTGGTAAGACGACACTTCTTAGTTTGATAGCCGGTTTAGACCTTCCTAGTGAAGGCGAAATAAAAATAGATGGGCAAGAGATTACCTTGATGAATGAAGATGAGCTTGCTGAGCTTAGAGCAAAGAAGATTGGTATAATCTTTCAAGCGTTTCATCTAATTCCGTCCTTGACCGCACTAGAGAATGTTTTGATTCCAATGGAAATAAACGGTTTTGAAAACGCCAGAGAGCGAGCAATGAGTTTACTAGAGGATGTTGGTTTGATTAATCGAGCTCATCACTTTCCATCAGAACTTTCAGGTGGAGAACAGCAGAGAGTTTGTATTGCAAGGGCTTTTGCGAACCGACCGAAAATTCTGCTGGCTGATGAGCCGACGGGAAATCTCGATTCACGTAACGGTCGGCAAGTTTTCGAACTTATGATGCGTCTTCATAAAGAAAATCAAACAACGCTTATTTTAGTTACTCACGATCAGGAACTTGCAAGCTATGCATCAAGGCAGATTAAGCTAAAAGATGGTCGGATAATCGAAGATATAAAAAGAACAGAGGTTTTGGTTGGATGAGGTTTGTCTTCAACCTGACTTTAAGAGAGACACGTTCTTCGTGGCAAAGGCTTCTGTTTTTCTTTCTTTGTATTTCGATTGGAGTAGGTTCAATAGTTGCCCTCCGATCCTTTATTCAGAACTTAAACAAAGCAGTAGCTGGTGATGCACGTAATCTTTTAACTGCAGACTTTGAGATAAGCTCGACAAGTCCCTTTAGTCCTAGAGAGCTTGCCATTATTGATTCTGTTCTCAGCCGTTATGATTTTATAGAAGCGAGGACCGAAACCGTAACGACTGCAGCAATGGCAAGGACGGCTCGTTCCTTTCAGTTTGTTGAGTTAAAAGGCATAGAAGAAGGTTTTCCACTTGTTGGGCAATTTCTGCTTCTAAATGGCTCAGTTTTTGACTATTCGCTTCTTAAAGATAAAGGTGCAGTGGTTCACTCGTCTCTTCTGGAAAGGCTTAATCTAAGTGTGGGCGATAAGATAAGCATAGGGACGAGTGAATTTACGATACGAGGAACTTTTTATGAAGAACCTGGCGGTTCAGGAGGTTTTCGCCTAGGACCTCGCGTTTTCGTAGAAAAACGAGCGTTTGATGAAGCAGGACTTACACTCGGCAGAGTCCGACGAAAAATTTTGTTTAGAACCAGCGACGATCCGACGCCAATAGTCGCTGAACTTAGAGATGCCTTTAAGGGCACTATTCTAACTGTTACTTCATACAAAGAAGCTCAAGAAAATGTAAGCGGGCAATTTCAAAGGCTTGAAAACTATCTTTCGTTAACGGGTTTGCTAATTTTAGTTCTAGGTGGTGTCGGAATTTGGAATGTTGCGAGAGCTTTTATAGAACAAAAGCGTTTGACCATAGCTATTTTGAAGTGTTTAGGTGCCGTGAGGTCTAAAATTCTTCTAACTTATCTTTTGCAGATTCTTTTGCTTAGTTTGATTGGAAGTTTATTAGGTGTCTTTCTTGCTCAAGTAAGCCTATGGGTAATTAAGGCTGAGTTTGCACAAGCTCTCCCGAAGGAAATGTCTTATTTTGTTCAGCCCTCGGCTGTGATTCAGGGTTTAGTAGTTGGCTTAGTTGTAAGTATGATCTTTTCCGTTCTGCCTTTGCTTCAGATACGCAACATAAAGCCAAATTTGCTACTTAGAGACGAAAACAACGTTTTAACTCGAAAAATAGACAGAGCGAAACTGCTTTTTGCCATCCTTTCGATTGTTTTGCTTCTGTGCGTGATGATATGGCAGGCGGGTTCGATCCGTGTCGGGCTTTTCTTTCTTTTTGGTTCTAGCTTTACGGCAGCGATTTTGTATTTTTCGGCAGTAGCTTTAATGGCATTTCTGAGGAAGCTAAATGGTTTTAGGAACTTTGCTCTTTTACAAGCAATAAATTCTCTTTATCGTCCTGGCAATCAGACTCGAATTGTGATTTTAGCGGTAGGACTTGGAGTTTTTGTTATTCTTCTGGTTCATCTGTTGCAGAGGAATTTAATTCGTGAGTTTGATTTTGCTGGAAATCTTCCTTCAGTTTTTCTAGTAGATATTCAGCGTTCACAGCTAGACGAGGTGAAAAGCATAGTTGACAAGATAGCTGGCAGTCCGCAAAACGCTATTCCTACGGTAAGAGCAAGAATTGTTTTGGTAAATGATGAACCTTTTGATTTTGAAAAGCCTGAAGTGCGGCAACAGCAAGGACAGATTGGTAGAGAATTTGCCGTAACCTACAGAGACTATTTGGACAAAAACGAAACTTTAATAGCTGGAAACTGGTGGCAAGATGATGACAGCGATTTAGCCCAAGTTTCTGTAGAAGAAAGAATGAGTCGGACTCTGAAAGTTGACATTGGTGACAGAATAACTTTTGATATTTCTGGAAGAAGAGTTGAAGCCATAGTAAAAAACATTCGAAAGATTAACCTTCGTAGTACTCAAACGGCTTTTGTTTTTGTCTTTCGACCCGGTAAACTCGAAAAAGCTCCGCAAACATTTCTTCTGCCAGTAACGGCGAAGCTTTCTTCGGAAAAACGTGCTCAGATGCAGAAAGAGATTATAGAAAAGTTTCCTAATGTTCAGTTTTTTGATACTGCCGATATTCTTCAGGCAGTTAAAAATTTACTTAATAATTTCGTGCTAGGAGTATCTTTTGTTGGGGGTTTTGTGGTGCTTACTGGGATTTTGATTCTGATAGGTTCGATTGCGCTCACAAGATCGCAGAGAATTTATGAAAATGCCATTTTAAAAACCCTCGGCGCAAATAGATTTGTTCTTACTAGCATTCTGGTTATAGAATACTCGACATTAGGTTTTCTAGCAGGATTTTTAGGTGCTATGGTTTCTGTTCTACTTTCTTATCTGTTGACAACGCAAATTTTTCAGATTGAATGGTCATTAAATTTTGTATCGGTCTTTGTGGCAGTCGTTGCAACAACCCTTTTTATAGCCGCTACTGGTTTTTTATCGTGTTTTAACTTGATTTTCAAAAAGCCTTTGTTCATTCTGCGTAGTCAATAAGGAAAGATTTGACGAATTTGGGTTTGGAGTTTATCATAAAGCGTATTGATTGAGTGATGGGGTTTTCGACTATAGCAATACATGCTGGAAACGAGCCTGATCCTACGACAGGCGCAGTTAGCGTGCCGATTTATCAGACTTCGACCTACGCTCAAGAAGGGCTCGGCAAACATAAGGGTTTTGAGTATGCAAGAACTCAAAATCCAACTCGAATGGCACTGGAGAAAAACATTGCTGCGCTAGAAGGTGCTCGTTTTGGATTTGCTTTTGCTTCAGGAATGTCAGCAATTGATGCCGTTTTGAAGCTTGTTAAAGCAGGCGAGCACGTTATTTTAAGCGACAATACTTATGGCGGCACTTTTCGCCTTTTTGACCGTGTCCTGTCAAATTACGGTGTAGAGTTTGATCTGGTTGATACTACTGATGTGTCAAATGTTGACAAGGCTTTCAAAAAAAATACAAAAATGGTTTTCGTTGAGACTCCGACAAATCCAATAATGGCTATAACGGACTTAAGGGCTGTTTCAGAAGTTGCGCATTATCACGGCGCAAAAGTCGTATGCGATAACACTTTCATGTCTCCTTATTTGCAGCGCCCAATGGAGTTCGGCGTTGATATCGTGGTTCATTCAACAACAAAGTATCTAAATGGGCACTCAGATTCTGTTGGTGGGTTCGTCGCTCTTAATGATGAGGAAGATGCTAAATGGATCGGGTTTATACAAAACAGCGTCGGTGCCATACTTTCGCCTTTTGATTCATTTTTGGTTCTAAGAGGCACGAAGACTTTGGCTTTGCGCATGGAGAGACACGATGCAAACGGTAGAGCAGTTGCAAGTTTTCTTGCTGAGCATCCGAAAGTGGAGAAAGTTTACTATCCAGGGTTACCTTCTCATCCGCAACACGAGCTGGCAAAGCGGCAACAAAGAGGTTTTGGTGGGATGATCTCATTTGAAACCGGTTCACTTGAAAAAGCTAAGATTGTGCTTGAAAACGTAAGGCTTTGCACTCTGGCTGAGTCTTTAGGTGGGGTAGAGACGTTAATTTGCCATCCGGCAACTATGACTCATGCCTCTGTGCCAAAGGAAAAAAGGGAAAAACTAGGGATAACGGACGGGCTTGTAAGAATTTCTGTTGGCATTGAGGATGTTGAAGATATAATTGAGGATTTAGAAAGAGCTTTATCGAAGCTGTAAATGCATCAGAGTTATGTTATCGGTTGAATTTTACGCTGCGTCTCACATAGGGCGCGTAAGAAAAAGTAATGAAGACAACTATTTAGTTTTGGAACTTAAAAGCTCCAAAATGTTGACTGCAGATAACGGAATGGATGAGCTACGTTTTTGTTCAGGTTCTTTTAGTATAGAAGAAGAAACAGATGGAGTGATTTTGGCCGTTTCTGATGGAATGGGCGGAGCGCTTGCTGGTGAAGTCGCAAGCAAGATGGCTGTGGAAACCATTGGAAAAGAAATTCTAAAAATGTCAAAAAGTTCTTCTCATGAAGGCATGCCTCTTATAGGAAAACTTTTTGAGGCTACTTTCCGTGCAAATACCTTGATTCATCAGGAACAAAGAAAAAATCCAGAATATAGAGGCATGGGAGCTACTCTTACGGGCGTAAGCATAAGTCTTGATGATGTGAGTTTTGTTCAAGTGGGTGACAGTCGCGCGTATCTAATTCGCAATGATAAAATTCAACAGCTTACAAAGGATCAATCTCTAGTTCAGCAGTTAGTTGACGCAAAGCAAATTACCCTAGAGGACGCTGAAAACCACATAATGAGAAATGTTATACTTCAGGCTCTCGGAGCTCAAAGTGATATAAGACCTGAAGGGGTAAGACTTGTTGCAGCAAGAGGTGACATCTTGCTTATTTGTAGTGATGGGCTTTCGAGCAAACTTCGTTCTAGTGACCTACATAGGATAACACTTGATTCGATTGAAAACCTAGAAAAGGCTTGTTATAACCTCGTGGATGAAGCCAACAAAAGAGGTGGAGAAGATAATATAACCGTCATTCTCGCCAGACTCTCTGGAAGCGCATTGTCAGAGCTTACGGAAGAAGAAATTGAAAAAGAATCCATAGAGATTGAATATCTTTCAATACATGATACCGCCGAAGAAAACATAGAATCTTAAATGTGTTATCATTAGCGATCGTATGAAAAAACTTTTTGGAACTGACGGAATTCGTGCGCGCGCAGGTCATTTTCCACTGGATCAGCAGACTATAAGACTCATTGGCTATCTGCTAGCCGAGCACTTTGAAAAAAAACTAAAAAGAAACCCACGCTTTCTTACAGGCAGAGATACTCGACAATCAGGCGAGTGGATTGAAAGAAGCTTTCACGAAGGAGCATTAGCCGGGAATGCCTATTGTGAATCAGTAGGAGTGATGACAACACCGGGAGTTGCTCTTCTTACAAAGAAGCTTAACTTTGACGCTGGCATCGTCATAAGCGCTTCACATAATCCTTTTCAAGACAACGGAATAAAAATTTTTTCTCCGTCAGGAAGGAAGCTAGAAGAGCAAATAGAAAACAATATAGAGAAAGAAATTTTTGATGGAAGGGAAGTTAAAATTAGTAAATCTTTGCAGAGAGTCGAAAAAAAGTCTTCAGAGCAGTATCAGAGGTCTTACATTGAGTATCTGACGGAGGGGTTTGAGCAGTTTCGTCTGAGTAATCTAAAAGTAGTAGTTGACTGTGCGAACGGTGCTGCTTCATATCTTGCACCGGAGCTTTTCTCTCGCTTTGTAGGCGAGGTTAAAGTAATAAACAACTCCCCGAATGGAGAAAACATTAACAAAGATTGCGGCTCTCTGCATGTTGAAGGGTTAAAAGCAAAAGTTATAGAAGAAAAGGCTGATCTCGGTATAGCATTTGATGGTGATGCAGATAGAGCGATTTTTGTTGATGAAAATGCAGATGTGTTTGATGGAGATTCTGTTCTTTATTCACTTTCAGATTTTTTACAAAAGCGCGGAAGGCTTGAAAATAAAACGGTAGTCGCGACCGTTATGAGCAATATAGGATTGGAGTTGGCTTTGCAGCGCAAGGGTTTTAGACTTTTGAGAACTCCAGTTGGCGATAAGTATGTGCTAGATGAATTATTAAGGACAGGCTCTGATCTTGGTGGCGAGCAATCCGGACATATAATTTTCCCTTTTCGTTCACTGGTCGGAGATGGAATGCAGACGGCGCTTTTTGTTTTGCAAGCGATTTTAGATGCTGGAAAAGCTCTTTCAGAGCTTGCAAAGGGCTTCGAGAGGTTTCCGCAAGTTCTCGTAAACGTCAAAGTAAAGGAAAAGAAACCTTTTGACGAGCTGCCGAAAACCACTAAAATTCTCAAGCTCATAGAAAAAGAGCTGGAAGGAAAGGGTAGAGTGCTTCTGCGATATTCTGGCACAGAGAATCTAGCAAGAGTAATGATAGAAGGCGAGGATGAAGAAAGGATTTCTCAGCATGCAAAAAACCTCGCAGAATCAATCGAAGAGGAAATTGGATAATGAAACTTCGATGCGGTTTTATTGCAGGATTTTTCCTGATGATATTTGCACTTTATCCGCAATTGAAACTATGGTATTTGCGTGGTTACGAATGGCAAGGCCACTACGCTTACAATGATATTGACGAAGTAGCATATGCAGCTTACCTTAAGGCTTTAATAGATGGTCGCCCACGCTTGAACGATCCTTACACGAATAGAGACGATTTATTTGAAAAAACCCGAGAAGAATCCCTTTTTTCCATACAGTTTGCCGCTCCTTACACAATAGCGATTCCTTCAAGAATTTTAGGCTTTTCGGCTCCGACGGCGATGTGGCTTTCAGGTGCAATAGCTGCTTTTTTAACAGGACTGATTTTGTTTTGGGTGTTGAATTTAATGCTGAAAGATGAGCTTTTTGCGATGGCAGGAGCCATATTAGTAATTTCTACTGGGGCGCTTGCCGCAGGTGAAGGCGCAATTGGTGAAATTCTCGAAATAGGCTTTCCCTATCCTTACTTTCCCGGTTTTAGAAGATATGTTCCCGCGCTCGCACTTGTAGCGTTTTTTTTAACTGTTACTTTTGCTTGGTTGACAATTACAAAAAGTCAACTGCAGGAAAAACTTATTTTTTGCACTTTAGCTTCGCTTGGGTTTGCTTATTGTGTTTTTTCTTACTTTTACATTTGGACAACGGCATTCGCTTGGTTTTTCTGCTTGGCGCTCGTCTGGTTAATAGCTCGTCCCACGAATTGGCTACAGGATTTTCGGGTCTTTTTGGTATTGCTTTTTATCTGTTCGATCTGGCTTATTCCTTACGCAATTTTGCTTTCAAGGCGCTCACATACGCTCGATCAAGTGCAGCTACTTGTTTTTACAAGAGAGCCTGATCTGATGCGTCTGCCTGAACTGATATGCTTTTTTCTGATTCTGGTTTTGCTTTTACTTGCGCTTTTAAGAGTTGTAAATCTTCGAGATCGTTTAGTGCTTTTTACTTTTTCACTTCTTCTTGTGCCGCCAATAACCTTTAATCAACAGCTAATTACAGGAAGAGTTCTTCAGCCGATTCATTATCAAGTTTTCATAGGAAATTATGTAACTACTTTTGCGTTCGTGCTTATTCTGGGCATTGTTTGGACTTGGTTGAGGCAAAATCAAAAAAATTTAGCTTTTCGGTCCGCACCACTTTTTTTAACTTTTTTCGGAGTTTTTTGGGGACTAGTCGAATGCCATTATACAGTAAAACCACTCGATGAAGCGAATGTATGGCGAGATGAAGCCTTTGCTGTTGGCAAGCGTCTTGCCGAAATCGCAAAGGTCGAAGGGCGCAAGAAAGTAATTTTTGCTCCTGATCTTATTCAAGGCGATGATATGCCGACTTTGGCTCCTCAGACGCTTTTGTGGGCACGGCACCAGCATATTTTTCCGGGTGTCACGTGGCAAGAAAACAAAGAAAGATACTATCAGCACCTTTATTTTCAGGGTATTGACAAAGAAGACCTTATTTATCGAATCGTTGATGGTGATTATGTATCAATAATCGCGCTTTTTGGTTGGGGAAGGCATACTGATAGATTAAATCCCAAATATAAACCGCTTACTTACCAAGAAGTTTATGAAGAAGCTGAAAAGTTTGAAGAATATACGAAGAGCTTTCATCCTGAAAGGTCACCGGATACAATTCTTTCCTACTTAGTAGTTCCGGCCGATTGGGAGATAAATTTTGATAATCTTGACAGGTGGTACGAAAGAAGCGAACCCGAAGTTTACGGAAAATACCTCTTGTATCGCTTATCTCTGAAGGAGTAATTTGTTTTGCCTTTTTCGACTAACGTATAATTTTTCTTATGTCTATAGTAAGCACCAATTCTGAAACAATTATAGAAGCTGGCATTGTAGAGGAAAACGATCAAGTAAGGGCTAGGATCGAGCATTTGAGGACTCTTGAAGAATTGCTTGGAGATGTTTATCCGAGTCGGTTTTGTCGATCTAAAGTCTCTGGTAAGGAAGATACGATAACAAATCTATTATCAATGCAGGAAATTCAAGAAGTTTTGCAGAAAGTTAGCAAGAATGAGAAACCCTCGGTAGAGCTTAAAAGTCAGCTTAACGAAAAATTAAAGTCTCTGGGCAAAGTAAAAGTAGCAGGCAGACTTGCGACTCCTCCACGTGTGATGGGAAAAGCGGCTTTTGTGCACCTTTCTGACGGTGTCACGAGGCTTCAAGTGTATTTTCGTAAGGGCGATTTTGAGGCAGTTTCTTCGAGAAAAGACCTTGACACGAAAGATGCTAATTTTAACTGGAAAGCCTTCGAAGCACTGGACCACGGGGATTTCATAGGTGTTGAGGGCGTTTTGTTTTTGACTAATACCGGTGAGCTGACGATTCATGTTGAGCGGTTTCAATTTTTGGCGAAAGCTTTGCTACCGATGCCGGATAAAATGCATGGTGTTGCCGATCCGGAAATTCGCCAACGTCGTCGATACGTAGATTTGATCGCCTCTAGTCTTCAAATTGAACACGAAGGATTAACAACGAGACAGGTTTTTGAGCACAGAGCCAAAATAATTTCTTCGATACGTCATTTTCTTGATGAGCATGGATTTATTGAAGTTGAAACTCCGATGTTAACACCTATAGCGTCAGGAGCAGCGGCGCGTCCCTTTGTTACGCATCATAACGCTTTAGACATAGACCTTTACGCAAGGATTGCACCTGAGCTTTATCTTAAAAGATTGCTTGTTGGCGGGTTTGAGAGGGTTTACGAGCTAGGTCGGAATTTTCGTAACGAGGGGATTTCATACAAGCATAATCCAGAGTTTACAATGCTTGAGTTTTATTGTGCATACATGAATGCCGAGGAAATGATGGTTTTTTGTGAAGATTTGCTACGGTATGTTGTAAAAAGCGTAATTGGTGATTTGAAGATAAGTTACGAAGGAAAGGAAATTGATTTTAGCAGTTTTCGTAAAATTCCGATGAGCGATGCTATTCGTCTTTTTGACCCTGATGTAACAATCACTGAGGCAAATATGCTTGAGCTTTTTGAAGAAAAAGTTGAGTCGAATTTGATTCAGCCAACCTTTATTTATGACTTTCCGAAGTCAATTTCTCCATTATCGAAGGCTTCAAGCGAAAATCCGATGATAGCTGAAAGATTCGAGCTTTTTATAAGCGGTATGGAGGTTGCAAATGGTTTCTCTGAGTTGAACGATCCGCAAGAGCAGTATGAAAGGTTTGTTGATCAGATGAAGCAAAGAGAAAAGGGCAATGAAGAGGCGATGCTGCTTGATGAAGATTATATTATGGCTCTAGCCTACGGTATGCCACCTGCTGCAGGAATTGGTATCGGTATAGATCGTTTGGTAATGCTTTTAACTAATAAGCACTCGATAAGAGACGTTATCCTGTTTCCGCACCTTAGACCAGAGAGAAAGTCAACTCAGAGGATACAGGAGAAGGCTTCTGCAGTTGAATAGAACCGAGATGAAGAAGTTTTCACATATAGACGAACAGGGAAAAGTGAAAATGGTTGACGTGTCTGACAAGAGTGTTTCGGAAAGAGTTGCCATTGCATCTGCAAAGGTTTTCTTGAAGTCTGAAGTGATTGAGCTTCTGCGTTCAAGGCAAAATCCTAAGGGCGATCCTCTAGAAGTAGCCAGAATTGCGGGCATAATGGCGGCAAAAAAAACATTTGAAATCATTCCTTTGTGTCATCAGATAAATCTTTCCAGTATTAAGATTCAAGCTGAGATACGCGATTACGGTGTTTATATTGAAGCCGAGGTAAAAGCAAATGAAAAAACAGGCGTGGAAATGGAAGCTTTGACGGCCGTATCTGTAGCTTCTTTGACTGTTTATGATATGTGTAAGGCGCTTCAAAAGGACATCGAGATAGGTGAAGTTCGTTTAGAGCTCAAAACTGGTGGTAGAAGTGGCGAGTTTAGTAGGGGAGTTAAGATTTAGCTGAAGGACACAGGTCGCTCAAGAAGCATTCGTTACATTTAGGTTTTCTTGCTTGGCAAACTTTTCGACCGTGATTTATTAGCCAATGTGAGAATTCAATCCAGTATTCTCTTGGAATCACTTGCATTAGGTCTTTTTCGATTTTTTCTGGAGCTTTGTTTTCCGTAAGTTTAAGACGTTGACTAACACGGGCAACATGTGTGTCAACAACGATTCCTGAAGCAATCCCGAAAGCATCACCCAATACTACATTTGCTGTTTTTCTAGCAACTCCATCGAGCGTCAAAAGCTCTTCCATCGTTTTTGGGACTTCTCCGCCGAAGTTTTCAATTATTTTTTTCGCGGTTTTTTGAATGTTCCTAGCCTTGTTGTTGAAAAAATTTATTGACCTGATGTCTTGAGCTAGCTCTTCTTGAGAAACCGCAAGATAATCTTCGGGCTTACGATATTTCTGAAAGAGTTTTGATGTTACGAGGTTAACTCTCTCGTCGGTGCATTGAGCTGAGAGTATAGTAGCGACAAGAAGCTCAAAGGGATTTGAGTGCTTAAGCCCTGTTCGCACATTTGGGTAGGCTTGCTTTAACCTTCTGATTATCTCCGATACCTTTCTCATGAAAAATAGACTAGGGAACGACAGGTCGAAAAGCAAGTTTATCTGTGTTATGTTGTTTTTGTATGTCTAGAATGCTTATTTTCGTATTCGCACTATTGGTTTTGAGTGTGACGGCACAAAATGACGAAAAATTCAGAATTTATGATGCTAAAGGAGAAAGAAGAAGTTTTGAGCAAGTAATTGAAGCAATGAAGCTTGTTGATGTAGTTTTTGTCGGCGAATCCCACGATGATGCGGTGGCTCATAAGCTTCAGCTGGAATTGCTCAAAGCGGCTTTTGACCGCATTAGATCAAAGCAGATCGTTTTGGCGATGGAAATGTTTGAAAGGGATGTGCAAGTAATAATTGATGAGTATTTACAGGATTTAATTACAGAAGCACATTTTCTTTCTAGTTCGAGACCTTGGAATAACTATAAAACGGATTATCGTCCGCTAGTAGAATTTGCAAAGGAAAATAAGTTAAAAGTTATTGCGTCTAATGCTCCGCGTCGTTATGTAAATATGGTATCGAGGCGTGGCAAAAGCCTGCTTGAGATGCTTTCACCAGAAGCGAGGCGTTGGATTGCGCCTTTGCCTTATAAAGAAGCTTCGAAAGCGTATGCAGAAAAGTTTAGTAAAATCATGGGGATAAACGAGCACCAGTCTGCAAATAATCTTCTCGAAGCACAAACACTCTGGGATGCTACTATGGCATTTTCCATTTCAGAAGTTTTGAAGGCGAACTCAAAAGCCCTTGTAATTCATATAAACGGAGCTTTTCATTCTGAAAACAGATTAGGGGCACCGGAACATTTAGCAAGCTACTTACCAAATGTAAAGTTTTTGGTGATAACGATTCGTCGAGAAACCAAATCGCTAGAGTTTGATAAATCAAAACATCTAAATTTAGGCGATTTTGTGATTATAACAAATTGAGATCACTCAACCGTAACGGACTTTGCTAAGTTTCTCGGCTGGTCAACATCGCAACCGCGTCGAACTGCTATGTGATAGGCTAGAAGCTGTAAGGGCACAATCGAAAGAATCGGAGATAATAGATCGGCTGTTTCAGGAACTTGTATCACGTAGTCAGAAACTCTCGAACTCATGTCATCTCCTTCTGTTAAAACTGAGATTACAATCCCATCACGTGCCTTGACTTCGACGATGTTTGAATGTGTTTTTTCATATCTTAACTCTGACGAAGCGTTGCCTTTTTCTCTTGTATTGATAACAACAACAGGAAGTTTCTCGTCTATCAGGGCATTCGGTCCGTGTTTCATTTCTCCTGCAGGATAACCTTCTGCGTGAATGTATGAGATTTCTTTAAGCTTTAATGCACCTTCTAAAGCGACTGGGAAATTAATCCCACGTCCAAGATATAGAAAATCCTGGGAGCGGAAAAATTCCTTAGATAATTCTTCGATCGAGTCTGCATCATTTAATATGTGTTCGATTTTAAGTGGAAGCTCTGCAATCTTTTGAGCGTGATTTTTTGACTCATCTGATGAAATTTTACCTCGAAGCTGAGCAAGATAGAGTGCAAATAAATAAAGAGCTATCATCTGTGATGTAAAGGCTTTAGTCGAAGCAACGCCTATTTCGGGACCAGCGTGGGTTAAAATCGTGCCGTCGGACTCTCTGTCAATCATCGAACCTTGAACGTTACAGATTGAAAGGACCTTGCAACCAGCATTTTTTGCTTCGCGCATTGCAGCTATAGTATCAGCGGTTTCTCCAGATTGCGAAATTACGAGCATGAGGGTGTTTTCGTCGAGGACAGGGTTTCTGTAGCGAAATTCCGACGCATAGTCAACCTCCACGGGAACACGAGCAAGCGATTCAATCATATATTTTCCTGCGAGTGCCGCATGCCAGGATGTGCCACAAGCCGCAGCCTTTATTGCCTTTATATTTATGAGTTCTTCCTCGGATATGTTCATTGAATCTAGATAAATTTTTCCTGTGTCTAAAGATATTCGCCCGCGGACCGTATCACGAATAGCGCGCGGTTGTTCGTAAATTTCCTTTAACATGAAGTGCTTGAAACCACCTTTTTCGGCAGCTATTGGATCCCATGTGATTCTATGTCGCTTCGGTTCTACTAAGTTTCCGTCAAAGTCCGTGACTTTGACAGAATCTTTCGTTAACACCGCCATTTCTTTGTCACCAAGGTAGAAAACGTCGCGTGTATGTTGCAAAATAGGCGGAATGTCAGAAGCTACAAAAAACTCACCATCACCAAGACCTATTACGACTGGAGCACCCTCTCTTACTGCAACAATAGTATCTGGCTCGTCGGCACAGATTATCGCAAGTGCAAAAATTCCCCTAAGTTCTTTAACAGCCTTTCGGACAGCTTCTTCAAGTGAAAGACTATCACTATACTTATAGTAGCCAACTAAATGAGCTATAACCTCGGTGTCAGTTTCCGTTTTGAACTCGCTCCCGAGTGTTTTAAGCTTTTCCTTAAGGCTCATGTAATTTTCAATTATGCCATTGTGAACGACGACGACTTTACCGGTTTGGTCTCGATGCGGATGAGCATTTTCTTCTGTGGGTCTTCCATGGGTTGCCCATCTGGTATGTCCAATGCCGTAGTTGCCCTCGATCGGATTTAGTCTTATTGCCTCTTCTAAATTTCGAAGTTTGCCTTCGGCACGCCGAATAAAAAGCTGACCGTTGCCATCAACAACGGCAATGCCAGCTGAATCGTAACCTCGATATTCTAGCTTTTTTAGTCCTTCTAAGATGAGTGGAACGACTTGCTTATTGCCAACATAACCAACAATTCCGCACATTTTATTCTTTTACCTCTATCAGCTCTTCCTTTTTTAATTTTTTCTTTACTTTCGCCGGAACCCCTACGACTAGCGAATCAGATGGAACATCTTCTATAACTACACTGCCAGCGCCAGTTACTGCTCCGTCGCCAACTTTGACGGGTGCGACCAGCATCGTATCTGAGCCTATCTTGACGTCATTCCCTATGATTGTTGGATGCTTTTGCCGTCCATCGTAATTGCAGGTTATTGTTCCTGCACCAATATTTGTGTTAGTGCCAATTGTTGCATCACCTAGATAACTTAGGTGACTAGCTTTTGAGCCTTCTCCAATGGTAGTCTTCTTTAATTCAACGAAATTGCCAATTTTAACTTTTCTTTCTAGTTTGGTTTTTCCTCGAATGTGGGCCATTGGACCGATGATGCAATCGTCAGCAATTTCGGAGTCAACTATAAGGCAATTATCCAGTATTTCTACGTTGCGACCGATACGCGAGTTAGAAATTCTCGTCCCAGACCTTATAACACAACCTTCGCCAATTTCAGTTACTCCTTCTATGGAAACATTCGGATAAATGGTCGTATCTTGACCTATGTTAACGTATTCATTTATGTAGGCAGTGTTTGGGTCAATAAAAGTGACGCCGTAATCCAACATCATTTTCTTTACGATACGTTTACGTAAAATTTGTTCTGCTTCAGCAAGCTCCATTCTATTGTTTATTCCTGAAACTTCTCTCGGATCATTGTGCTGATAAACAGCGACTGCCTCGCCTTCCTCTCTTAAAATCCTTGGCACGTCTGTAAGGTAGAACTCTCGTTGAGCATTTGAATTATCTACTTTTGACAAAGCTTCAAAAAGCTTTCGAGATTCAAAACAGTAAATTCCTGTGTTTATCTCCTTGACTTTCTTTTCTTCATCGGATGCGTCCTTGTGTTCAACGATTCTCTCAAAAAGACCTGTTTCATCTCGGATTATTCTGCCATATCCGGTTGGATCTTCCAACTTTACGGATAAGATAGTGCATGACGCACCTTTACCTCTATGGCTACGATGCTTTTGGATGAGTGCTGCCATTGTCGTTGGGCGGACTAAAGGAACATCACCAGACAGAATCAAAACAGTGCAATCTTTTTCAGCTAATGCTTCTTTTGCCATGCTGACAGCATGTGCGGTTCCGAGCTGTTCGCGTTGCCAAAGAAATTCTACTTGGCTTTCATCGAGCTCTTCTAGCACAAATTGCTTTACGCGTTCCCCTTGATAGCCGATTACAATATAGATTTTTTCTGGCATTAAGGCTGATGCAGTTCTGCAAACATGAGTTATCATTGGTAAGCCACAAACGGGGTGAAGAACTTTTGCAACATTAGAACGCATCCTAGTTCCTAAACCTGCCGCCAGAATCAATACATTTAGGTTTGTTTGAATCTGAGCAAATTCCATAACTTAATGATACTCAACATTCTTGCTTCTGAAGAAATGATTTTTACAAAAAGACGGAAATTTCGCCTTAACTTTCTTCAAGGCAAGAGAGGATTATCTCGGCTAACTTCTCAGGGTTATGGCGAACCTTTTCCCCTTCGTCAAGCAAGTCGTCTTTTATTATTTTGATGCCTTCTAGGTGAACGTTTTCAAATTCAATCTGCTCTGCTCCTTCTTTTGCGTAAGCTTCGGCTTGATCTTTTCTAATTCTGCGATTATTCAAAATTAAATAATCGAAGTTAATCTGAGGCGCGTGAGTCTTTACGACCTGTAAATGTCTTTCGATCGAGTAGCCATCGGTTTCACCAGGCTGAGTCATAAGGTTTGAAATAAAAATCTTTACGGCTTTTGAGCTTGCGACTTCGTCGGCGATCTGTTTTATCAAAAGTGGAGGTATAACGCTCGTGTAGAGCGAACCGGGTCCTACCGTTATTATGTTTGCTGATTTTATGGCTTCTACAGCTTCAGGAAAGGCAGAACAATTCTCTGGACTTAAATTTAGTTTTTTTACTTTGCTACCTACTTTCGTAACTTGCGTTTCGCCTTCAACTATTGAGCCATCTTCTAGCTCAGCAATCAATTTCACGTCAGAGAGAGTAGCCGGATAAATGTGCCCTTTGGTCGCTAAGATTTCAGAAGATAGTTTGATGGCTTTTGCAAAATCCCCCGTTAGTTCGGTCAAAGCGAGCAGAAAAAGGTTTCCAAAACTGTGTCCACCCAGTTCGCCGTTTCCGCTGAAACGATGCTGAAACAGTTTTGAGATTAGAAGAGAATCCTCCGAAAGCGCTACTATGCAATTGCGAATATCGCCCGGCGGAAGCACCTGAAATTCTTTTCTCAACCTTCCTGAACTGCCACCATCGTCGGAGACGGTAACAACGGCTGTTAGGCTTGCTATCTCTTTTCCTACAAATTTCTTTAGACCTGAGAGTAATGTCGAAAGTCCCGTTCCGCCTCCAATTGCAACTAGATTGACTGGCTTCATCATCACAAACCTAGAAAAGTTTAACATCCATAGATTTCCAGAGCAAAGGTTTCTGTAATAGAAACCATTAGAAAATCTTTTGTTTTATTTTAAAACTTTTTGAAAATATCTTGAAGTTAATTTCTACATGTGTTAAATTATGATGACGGCGGTTTCTATGAGAACCTGCCTCTTTTGGAAGTCAATATTTCACCACGCTGAATTCTGGAAAAGAAGGCAAGACGCATGATAAAGACACCGATAATTATAAGCGAGCAACATTATCAAAAAATAAAGCACTTGCTTGCACGTCTTTGCGTTGAGTCAGCGGCAAGAGTTGTCTTTTTAATTGACAGAGATGGCCAACCTATAGCATTTCATGGTGATATAGGAAACATGGACACGACTTCCTTTGCTTCTCTTGCTGCTGGTAACGTAGCGGCGACGAGCTCAATGGCAAAATTGATTGGCGAGGAAGCTTTTCCTTCAGTGGTTCACGAAGGTGAACAAGAGAGCATCTATATTTGTGTTATTGGAAGAACGCTTCTAGTCGTTGTTTTTGATCAGCGTTCGACCTTGGGTCTAGTAAAATTGCGCTCAAAAAGAGCAAGTCATGAAATTATGGCTGTTTTGGAAGAAATTGCACGCGAGTCTCAAAAATCTCAGGAAGAAAATTCATTCTTTGCCGAAATTACGGATGAAGAAATTGACAGCCTCTTTAGTTAATAGCTTCTTCGCCAGTTCGCTTGATTCAAAGAGGCGAATTCATTCGCTACAAGGCAGTATTTTCTATTAAGTCAAAGAGAAGTTTTGTAAGAGCTAAATTGACAACAGGCGATAGGATAAGCTACGCTTTGGTATAGATTTGTTTCTATAATTTTTCTAATCATTTCAACGAAATCTCATAAAAGCTGAAGAGTATGACCTTTATAAATTACGCTTCACGGGAGATAAATTGTAAAATAGTTTATTACGGTCCAGGGTTAGGTGGTAAAACAACGAATTTACAGTATATTTACGACTCTACCGCACCACAAGCCAAGGGAAAACTGATAAGTCTTGCCACAGAAACTGATAGAACTCTCTTTTTTGATTTCATGCCCCTTGATTTTGGCACAATTAGAGGGTTTAAGACAAGATTTCATCTTTACACGGTTCCGGGACAAGTTTACTATGACGCATCAAGAAAGCTGATTTTAAAAGGAGTTGATGGTATAGTTTTCGTTGCTGATAGTCAAGAAGAGCGCATGGATGCTAACATTGAATCGCTTTGCAATCTTGAAGAGAACCTCAAAGAGCAAGGATATGATCTGATGAAAATACCTTATGTTCTTCAGCTTAACAAGCGGGATTTACCGAATATAGTTCCAGTTGAGGAAATGAAAGCGGAGCTTCAACGCAAAGGTGAGCCTGTTTTCGAAGCTGTGGCATCTGAAGGAATCGGAGTCTTTGAAACGCTTAAGGCTGTTGCAAAGCAAGTTCTAACCGAGCTTAGAAAGAGCGGGTAGATTCAGTTAAGCGAGATTCAGAGCAACACCTATGCTTAAGTAGTTATCTGCCGTTTTATGTAGGCTAGTTGGATATTTCAGTTTTTACCTACGAAGTTTTTTGGCTTCCCTTTTTGGTTCGATTACGTCTATATGTCGAATTTTAAGGACGACCTTTACGTTTTCAGAGCGGTTGTCTAGACTTGCAGGCAGAAATGGGCTTGGCTTTTGTTCAAGCGCTTCTTCTAATTTTTCCAGCAATTCTTGATTGTTAGATGGGGTTACCACTTCGGAAATTTTTGCTACTCCGTTACCTAAAACTTCAGCAATCACGACCATTTCTTTTTTGCCTAGATTCTGGCGATTTACTAGGTTTATTAAAGCACCTGAAGGGTTCAAGGAAGGAGATTCAGTTGAAACGGTTCTTCTAGAAGCTGCATACTCTAAAAGAATAGAGTCAAAGTTTTTATTGTAAGATGTTGAGGCATTGCCTAAGGAAAGGGAGCTTTCTGACTGTTTGGGTGCATTGTTCGTTGAAAAGAGACTTATCCATAGAGCTGAGAAGAAAATTAAAGATGCCGAAACTCCGACAAAATAGGGTAAGAAACGAAACTGAAGCCATGTTTGTAGCCTTTCACTCAAAATCCTGAGAGACTGTTTCTTCTCTATTTTGGCAGAAACAGCACTTCTAACTTTTTGGATGCAAAAGTCTGGTAGCTTAGAAGCAGGGAGAAGTCTTAGTTCTTGCCGTAAAGCCGAAATCTGAGATAGTTTGTGTCGGCATAGAGGGCATTCTTGTAGGTGTATTTTGATAGCTTCATTTTCTTGCTCATCTAAGATGTTATCTGCATAAAGAGCGAGTTTAAGAGTTTCACATTTCATTTTTTCCTCCTAAGAAATGACCGATCTCGCAAAAGTTCTCTGGTTGGCACTTTTTTGGTTTTATCGGGATCGGTCAAAATTGGCATCTGACAGATATTTTCTTAATTCTTCTCTACCTCTTGCTATTCTCGACTTTACTGTTCCAAGATTGACCTGAAGAATCTCAGAAATCTCCTCGTAGCTAAATCCTTCCACATCTCGCAAAATTATGGCTTCTCGAAAGTTTTTAGGAATTGCCATTAGTGCCTCGAGCAAAATTTTTTCTCTTTCTTTTTGTAGAGTTTTTTCTTCGGGATTTTCTGTTTCTTTAGAAGCCAGATTATTCCAATCAATATCTTCTTGATCAAAAGACAAGACGGTAAAATTTTTTCTTTTTTGTAGCCATCGAAAGCGGCTATTTGATAAGTTTATCGCGATTCGAAAAAGCCATGTCTTCAGGTCAGCATCGCCTCTAAAGCTTTTAATACCTTTTATTGCTTTAAGGAAAGTTTCTTGAGTTAGATCGTAGGCTTCTTCACTGTCGCCAGTTATTCGTAGTAGGAACTTATAAATATCTTGTATGTGTTTAACTACAAGTTTGTCAAAGGCCTCAGCGTCGCCAGCTTTTAACTTTTCAATGAACTCAGCTTCGACCGTATGCCCATCAGTCGTTACTTCTAAATCTTTCAAATCTTCGCTTATGGTTACGGATTTGAACATTAGTCGAAGCCTCGCATTCAAATTCCCAAAGAACTTAGATTAGAATTTTAATTCATTTGTTCCCTAAAAGATCATTTTTGTTGAGCAATTTGCTAGAGATGCGCTTTTAGGTTAAATTATTTCTTTCTACTTACCGAAAGGAATAAAGCATAATGAGAAGAAAAAGCAGGCTTCAAGAACAACTAGCTACAAAGGGACAGAAAGTTTATAAAGATACTTTTCAGCAAGAAGGAGAGCGTCGCTTAAATGAGATCGTTCAGAAATTAGCGACAAAAAAAAATCTCATTCTTTACGGTGGATTAGCGATAGTCCTCGTTGCCATAGTTTTGCTAGTTCTTCACGTTAGAGAGAAGCGAATTGACTCAGCAGCACAGTTAGCTCTTACAAAGGCTATAGAAACTTCGGAGGCGATAATATCAGAGAATCCAGTTCCCGCTGGGTTTGACCAAAAGGTTTTCAAGAATGAAAAAGAAAGAGCTGAGGCTGCTATTGCTGAATTTCAAAAAATAGTCAGCACTTACGGCAGTCCTTACAGAGATAAGGCTTTGTATTTTATAGCTGTCAATAAGCTGTACATTGATCGAGAAGCTGCTATTTCTGAGTTACAAAGTCTTTCAGCAAGAAAGGATGAAGTAGGGATTTTGTCTAAATATGCATTGGCTCAGGCAAAGGTTGTTGATGGTAAGTATGATGAAGCCGTTAGCATCTATCAGGAGCTTTTAAGTCTTAGCGATCCGATCCTATCCAAAGACACGCTTAATTTCAATCTAGCAGAAGTATACGAGAAACAAGGAAAAACTGCGGAAGCAGCAGAAATTTACTATAGGATTGCAAAAGCAGCAAGCGAAGCGAAAGATGCGCAAGGAAGTCCTCTCCCTAGGACTCAGATAGCAAAAGAAGCAGAAGAAAAGCTTCAAGCTTTGGACCCAGAAAGAGCGAAAGAAATAAGACAAATTAGCTTCACGCCGTTCTAACAAAGTGTAGAAGGAAGCTACCAATTTGGTAAGTTAAAAAGGCTGCTAAATAGGCCAATAAAGTCATATATGCGATCATTAGAAAAGTCCATTTCCAAGAATTGGTCTCACGCCGAACCACAGCAACAGTTGACATACATTGTATTGCTAGGGCATAAAAAACCATTAGCGTAAGAGCAGTTAGAGGAGTCCAGACTGGTGTGCCGTCCTCTTTTTTTGCAGAGCGTATTGCTTCAATTAATGTTGGGTTTTCTTCGTTTGCGTCTTTACCGACGTTGTAGATAATACTTAGCGTTGAAACAAAAACTTCTCTTGCAGCAAAACTTGATATTAAGGCAATACCTATTTGCCAATCGAAACCTAAAGGTTGAATTACAGGTTCAATCAAATGACCAAGTCTGCCGGCGTAGCTGTGTTTTATCTGCTCACTTGCTTTTTCTGTTTCGCTCAGCTCCATGTTTTTATTTTCGTATCTTGGAAAATAAGCTAACGCCCAGAGGATTATGGAAATTAGGAGAATAGTTGTTCCAGCCCGTTTTACGAAAAGCCATGCGCGAAGAAACATATTTTGCAGAACATTTCTAAAAGAGGGTAGCCTGTAAGGTGGTAGTTCCATTATAAATGGTGGTGGCGGAGCTTTTAACAAGGTTTTCTTTAGAGTTGAGGCTACGAGAAGAGCTACCAAAATTCCCAATAGATACATGAGTAGCATCAGAAATGCACCTAAAGAGAGAAAACCGAAAATTAGCTGATCGGCAAAAAATGCAGCTATCATTAAAGTATAAACAGGAAGACGAGCCGAACAGCTCATAAATGGAGCTATAAGTATCGTTGTTAACCTATCACGTGGATTTTCTATGGTTCGGGTTGCCATTATGCCTGGTATCGCACAAGCAAAGCTTGAAATGAGTGGTAGAAAGGCTTTTCCGTGTAGCCCAAATTTGGACATTATCTTATCCATCAAAAATGCGGCACGTGCCATGTAGCCAGTGTCTTCCAAAATGGAGATAAAAAAGAACAAGAGCAAAATCTGAGGCAGAAAAACTAAAACTGCGCCAACACCTGCGATAACTCCATCAACCATCAAATCTGCTAACATTCCTTCGGGCATTTGAGAGCGGACAAACTCACCAAAAGTTCCGAAAATGTTTTCTAGAAGCTCCATTGGGACAGCTGCCCAATAGAAGATAGAGTGAAAGAGAACTAAGATTATGATCCCTAGGATTGTCAATCCCCAAAAACGGTGAGTCAACACCTTATCAATCTTGTCTGTGAGTCTTTGTTGCTTTTTTTGATCGGGTGTTGAAACAGCTCTTTGAACAAGATCATTTATGAACTTATAGCGCTCGAAAATTTTGGTGTTTTCAGATTGAGCATTTATAAGCGCAGCAGGAATTTGCGGCGAAGACTGTAAAGCTTTCAATATAGCTTTTGAAAGCTCATCAATTCCATGCCCTTTCGGAGTAGCAACTACAGGAACGCCAAGAGACTCACTTAAACTTTCCAGATCAATCTTCAGATTGTTCTTTTCAGCTTCGTCGGTCATTGTGAGAGCAATAACCATAGGCATTCCCATTTCAAGAATCTGTATTGCTAGATATAAGTTCCTTTCTAAGTTTGTCGAGTCCACTACGACAACAATCAAATCTGGACGCGGTAGATCCTTTGTCTTTCCTTTTAAAACATCAAGAGCGATCTTTTCATCTAGAGAGGCTGCGTCAAGGCTGTATAATCCAGGTAAATCAATGACTCTAAAGGTATGGTTGGAGATTTTCCATACACCTTCCTTTTTCTCTACCGTTACACCAGGGTAATTAGCTACCTTTTGCCTCAAGCCAGTCAATGCATTAAAGAGCGTGGTTTTACCGGCATTTGGATTTCCAGCAAGAGCAATTGTTATTTCGGCATTGTTGGAAGCGGTTTTATGAGTCGAATCCTTCACTTTTAATAAACTTCTACAAATTCAGCTTCACTTTTTCTAAGAGCTAGATTGTATCCTTTGATTCTTATCTGAACAGGACTACCAAAAGGTGCCTCTTTTACAACCTCAACGTATGCGCCGGGAAGCAGTCCCATTTCCATCAATCTTTTGGAAATGGTAGAGCCCTCTCTTATTGATTTTATAATTGCACTTTCTCCAGCTGACAAAGTAGCTAAAGTCTTGCTTCTGCTCATCAATTTTGAATTTTACTCTAGATGAAAGTCATTTTCAATTTGATTCGATCTTTTTGGTATCTATCACGTCAGCGTCTAATTACATTTTGGCGAATTAAACGAAAATTATCCGATTTACAGGATTTCAGATTGAGAAGTAAGAACAAAGAAAAGCTAACTACTTCATTTTCAGAAGCCTAGAGGGAAGTTTGTTCACCAGGTATTGCAAAAAAGCCTTCTGATGAATCATCTTGACAGAGTTACCCGGGTGACGGTTGAAATAAGACAGCTTTTTCCAGAATATGCGACTTGACCGTTTTACCGCAGATTTTTTAGCATTGAAGTAATGAGGATGATTTTCGTTGCATTTTTTAGTCTGTTTCTATTTTTTCATGTTAAATCACAGACATTAAGCGGTTTTATAGGTGATGGTTCAGTAAAGCGCGGTAGCAGCGTTCGAGGAGTTGTAATAATGGACATACCACCGGGATTACATGTAAATGCCAATAAACCAAACAACCGATATGCGATCCCGACAGTGCTAAAGGTTTCGTCAAATGGAGCAATTCTTGGACAAGTTTCATATCCAAAAGGAAAGTCTAAAAAGTTCAATTTTAATGAAGAGCCGATAAATATATACGAAGGTCGCGTTAGGTTTACTTTTCCTATCAGAGTGCCTTCAAACTTCAGAGGTAAGAGCGTAACAGTCAGAGCCACTGTTCGTTATCAGGCTTGTAACAGTGAAGTTTGCTTTCCACCTCGCGAGAAAGAGATTCTTATAACAGCAAAAGTCAATTGAGTTTACCTATTACTGAAAGCAAGCGTCCTACTTTTCCGTATTTAGCTTTCTCTATTCGATACGAAAAAAATAAATCCGTGCGCTGCATAGTACAAAAAGGTGCTACGAAAATGTTTTCTTTCATAATGCCAGAATCTAGTAACTGATTTACGTTAGCCTGATGAAGATTTAGAAAAGCATGTCCTTCTTTTTGAGACGGTCTAAAAAAGCTTTTGGCTACTTCGGAGAATTTTTCGTAAAATTTCTCGATAACATCACTGCTGACTTCATATTTTGAAACGGCTGCAGGACCTAAGGCACAGATCAAATCTCTTGGCGTCGAGCCATATATTTTTTCCATTTTTCTTATTGTTTTAGATGTTATGCTTTCTAAAGTTCCGCGCCAGCCGGCGTGTATTGCAGCAAAAGTGCGTTGCTTTGGGTCGGCAAGCAAGATGGGCACACAGTCTGCAGTTTTAATTGCAAGGAGAATCTCTGATAAGTTTGAAATCATAGCATCAGCTTTTGAATTACCATTAAGTGCCTGTTCTAAAGAATTTATTACTTTTATTTGATCGCTGTGAACTTGCCAAACGGTGGAAAGCGTGAAGTTTATACTTAAAGCATCTAGAAATCTTCTTCTATTTTCTAGTATATTTTCTTGCGAGTCTTCATCGAATCCAGCAAGATTAAGTGCGTCTTCGGGAAATGCTGACACTCCGCCAAGCCTTGTAGAAAAGCCATTTGGAAAACCTAACTCTTGCAAGCGCCGGCAGACTAGTATTTTCAATCCTTTTTCTTCTAACCAATAGAATCCTCTCTTGGAAAGAATTTGTTTTTCTATCTCCGGTGGTGTATTTTTTTCTATCAGCTCATCGAAAATGATAGTCTCGGTTGGCATAGACATAATTGAAGTTTACAGGATAGAAGAAGCAATTAAAAGAACGCCTCGTTTTGTTGAGCGTGTCTTTACCGAGCAAGAAAAGAAATACTGTCAGGAAAAGGGGAAAGGAATTTTTCAGTCCTATGCGGCTAGATTTGCTGCAAAGGAAGCGTTCCTGAAGGCTTTGAAAACCGGCTGGCGTGGTCAGATAAAATGGCAGGAAATAGAAGTTTGTAGAAAAGATGACGGAATGCCATATTTGAAAGTAAGCGGAAATGCTGAAGCGGCATTGAAAGAAATTGGAGCGAATAGTATTCACCTTTCAATTTCTCACACGTCTGAACATGCGGTAGCAACGGTCATACTGGAAAAGGTTTAATTTGGCTTTTCTTCAAGGTCTTCTTCTAGGATTCTCACTTCTGTTCCAAATTTTTGATATTCTCTGAATCGGATCAGGTTGCGGGATTCTAAAAGATCTTTTTCTTGCTTTACAGTAAGTCGCACGTCAGCAAGCACAGGCAGTAAATATTTCTCTCCAGCAATGGTAACCCAGTCATAATCTATTCTGCGGCTTGCTGCACGGATTGGAAAGCCGGCGGGAATTTCTGTCGCTTCTGACTCTAACCTTAGAACTCTAAAATTTTCGCGATCTATCCAGATACGCCCTTTCATTCCTGTAACTGCAGTGTCATAAAAATATCCGGAGGCAATTATCTTTTGTCTAGCTTTTTCTTTTTCTACTGAGTATTCATAAACTAGGGAACGACGACCATCTATAGAGTCGCTATCAACCAATCTAAACTGGGTATTGCTTTCAGGCTTAAAGATCGTTGCTAGAACGCTTACAAATTCTCCTGTGGAGCTGGTTCCGCCCACTTCTTCATAAGTTTGCTTTGGTCTAGGATTATCTTGTATAACGCCATTTATGCTCAAGACTCGGTATTCTTCATATCCGTTAGCTCTGTAACTTACAGCAACTACTAAACGATCTATAGTTTGAAAATTGTTGGTTCCAGCAAAGGAAATTGAGCGCTGAATAACTTGTTTCACAATGAAATCAGGCATCTCGTCTATTGCAGCAAGAGTAGCCTTCCGAGTTTGTTCTAAAATTAAAGCACTTTCTTTTTCATCAGGAAGATTTCTTAGCTCCGGATTTTTACGTTTTCTTGCTACTTCTTCGAGAACACGCCTTAACTCAGAGTCATTTCGGCTTTTTGTAGCTGTAAGACCACGAATTCCGTCGGTTAGTTCGAAGTCTATTCCACGAGTGCGAACTGTGTTGATGATTTCATCACGTTTTCTGGGGTTTTTTTCTAGTTCATATAGCAATTTCACATATTCGGCTTGAGTCAGAGGTTTCTGTTCTTGTTGTGCAAATGTAAAAAGACCGAAAGAAACTAAAAACAGAACTTTCAAGAAAAAGCTGAAAAAGAAAAACGAACGGAGCTTTGTCCGTTCGTTTTTCTGGCTTGTGTTTTTTGCTGCTAATTCGCCCATTCTTCTTCGTAGTTTAGCTTCCATTGACGAGCGACCCATTCTTGAGCTGCTGTCATAACAACGCTCTTCCATTTTTTTAGATTTTCTACAATTGAAAGAGCAGCTAATGGCTTGCTCGGGTCTCTTTCAACTCGGATAACCTCAGTTGGAACTTCGATTAGTGGTTTGTCTTCATCAAGTACACATAAATTAACTTCACTTCCAACTGGGGGAAGAGTGTTGAAGTTTACAAGAGCACTTTTTTCTCCTATGTGCTCTGTGAGCCCTTCAACTTCGATTTTTTTCCCAGTTACCTTATCGACCCAGCTTGCCCTAACACGTAGTTGTGCCATTATTCTCTCATGAAGAGGACGATTATTGCCGATTTTATATGATTCCATTTTTGCCATACTATAAACCCTCCCTTTCTCGCTAAGTTTTCTTTTCGCAAGCCCGAAATACTCTAAGGCCTGCAATGAAAACTTAGTCTAAATTTACAAAAAAGTCAAGTTTTAGAAACCGTACAAACCGCTCAAATTGTAAATTTTTTCTGAATGATTTGTCGGTCGCTTAAATAGACGTTATTTTACTAAAAAAAGTTGCAAAAACACACTCCAGAATTTTAAAAAGTATTTGTTTATGTTATAGTTTTTGCGGAAACTATAATATTGAGTTAAGGAATGATAAAGATGGTGAGACTAAAATGTTTAACTATTTTTTCAATAGCGATGTTTTCTCAGGCAGTTTTGTACTCTCAAGGCTGGTTACAGAAGGAGCCTTTTTTATTTGAAAAAATTCCGCATGTTGAGGTCGCTAAAAAACCCTGGTTCATAAAGGGCTTTCAAAGTTTTAGCGAGAAAGAGGCGTTAATTTATACGGATACGCAAGTGTATTTAAGCGAGGATTCGGGAAAAACTTGGAGTGCGATAAAGGCTTTTGAGAATCGGATAATAAGTTCAGTTCGCTTTAGTGGCAGAGATGATGGATGGTTTGTGGTGACTGATTTGAGTAATTTATGGCTTTTGAGAACGGATAAAAAGGGGACGGTTTTGAACAAGTTTTTAATAAAGATTCGTTTTGATGATCTACAGGAAGCAGACTTAAGCAACGTTGAGCTTGAAGTTTTTGATTTTCAATCTGCAGAGCTAAAGTTAAGACTGCCTTCAAGTTCGAATTTTGATCGTTATTCTATCTATAGAACCTTTGATGGAGGACAAAGCTGGATTTTTCAGGAAAGTGTTTCGCAAGTGCGAACAGATGAACCTTACGTCGATTCTCAAATCAAGGACGGTGAATGGAAGATAGTTACGCAGGGATTTTGTGCAGGTTTCAAGAGTGGTTGCTTACAAGAGACAAGGATTTTTGTAAATGGTGAGGAAGTTACGCCGTCGTCTATTCTTCGACTGATAGAAATCGAGAAAACAAGAGCAAGGTTACTAGTAGAGAAGTCTGTTTTTGCTACTGGACAACCGGGCGGAGCCGTTAGAACAAGCTTAAATAGGGGGTTTGATAAGTGCACAGCTGCAACGGTTTCGCAGATGCAAACTTGGTGGAATTACTCTCCCTTTTATGACGCAAACATATACATATCGGGGCGGAATCGAGGCTGTTCGCAGCCGCAGCTTAATGCTTCTTGGGTGAAACAAGTTTCTGCTATGGGATGGGGACTTATTCCGACAGTTGTAGGCTATCAGGCTCCTTGCTCAAGTTGCACGAGCTGTTCAAAACATAGTTCCGATCCTGTAGTGGCAGAGCAACAGGGACGGGGAGAAGCGGATATTGCTATTGCAGATGCGAATAACTTAGGGCTTACACAAGGAACGATTCTGTATTATGACATGGAAAGGTACGATGAAACGACTAGCACTCCTGGCTGTCGCAATGCTGTAAAGGCTTTTTTGAAAGGTTGGACAGACCGATTAAAAGAGCTAGGTTATATTTCAGGAGTTTACGGCTCTCCTACAAATGCTGTCAATGATTGGCTTAACATTCCTATACAAAGTCGAATGGATGCTGTTTGGTTGGCTCGGTGGGATAACATTGCTTCTGTATGGATTTATGCTTCGCCTTCTCCTGCAGTTCCTACAAACGTCTGGAATAATCGTCAAAGAATCAAGCAATATCAAGGACCACATAATGAGACGTGGGGTGGTGTTACTTTCAACATTGACAGTAATATAGCTGAAGGTCCTGTTGCAGGTGTGGCTGCGAGTAGAAACAAAATAGCTGATTTTGACGGTGATGGGCGTACTGATATATCGGTTTTCCGACCTTCTGAAGGGACATGGTATATTTTGCAAAGCTCTAATCAGACTTTAAAAGTGGTAAACTTTGGTAATAGCTCCGATGTTCCTGTTCCTGCAGATTACGACGGGGATGGAAAAACTGATTTTGCTGTTTTTCGACCTTCTGAAGGGACATGGTATATCCTGAATAGAGTGTTTCGATCTCAGCAATTTGGTGCAAGTCAAGATAAACCAGTAGCTTCAGATTATAATGGCGATGGATTTGCAGATATTGCGGTTTTTCGTTCTTCAGCTGGTAGTTGGTTTATATGGAATAGCTCTGGAAGTCCAAATCCTTTTCAAGCAGAGCAATTCGGTCTAGAAGGCGATAAACCCGTGCCAGCTGACTACGATGGTGATGGACGAGTAGACTTAGCAGTTTTTCGGAATGGAATTTGGTATTTGATGAGAACTCAGCAGGGGTTTACAGCAGTTCAATTTGGTTTGCCTTCAGACGTGCCATTGCCGGCCGATTATGATGGAGATGGAAAGTCAGACATAGCGGTTTATCGTGAGGGCTTTTGGTATTTATTGCAAAGCCAACAAGGATTTTCAAGTTTTCAATTTGGAGTATCTACGGATGTACCTGTTCCGGGCGATTACGACGGCGATGGGCGTGTAGATATAGCAGTTTTTCGCAATGGTGTATGGTATATCTTGCAAAGCTCTGCTGGCTATACTTCTATAAGTTTTGGTGCTGCGGGAGACAAAGCTATTCCGTCATTTTATTTTTCGCAAAATTAGGGTGGGATTAACATATAATTAACATAAAGGACTTAATGTTTATTTCTTGACTCAGGCACTTGAATTGCTAAGTGAAAAGTTGTAGATTCTTTGTCTCAATGAAGATTTTCGTAAAATTTGTGGTCTTTAGGCTTTTGTTTTTGAGAGAGTAGGTAGGCTTTACATTTTTCTGGAAGCTTTGATTTATGAAGCCTTTGTGTCGGGACTTTAGAATCCAAAATTTTGGTTGACTTTTCGGAATTTCATCAACTATAAAGTAAAGAACTGCCACCTTTATATACAGGTGGTGGAAACAGCTTTTTGAAAAGAACTAATTCATTTTTGAGGTGATGGTTTATGAGAAAGGAAAAAATAAGTTTGGTTTTAACTCTTGTTCTCTGCTTGATGCTGAGCGTAGCTGACGCTTTTGCTCAGGCAGGGACTGGAGGTATCACTGGAATTATTACAGACTCGACAGGAGCAGTCATACCAAATGCGACTGTCAAGGCCAAAAACGTAGCTACTGGGATAGAAATAACAACAACAACGAGCAGTGAAGGAATTTATAATTTCACATTGCTGAGACCTGGTGAGTATGAGGTTACAGCCTCTGCCCCTAATTTCAAAGAAAATAAGTTGAAAGTGGAAGTTCAAGTTGGACGTATAACTGACGCAAATCTTGTTTTAGGAGTAGCTGAAGTAGGGGCTGAAGTTATAATTACAGCTGAAAGCATACAAACTACTCAAAGCACTTCTGATGCTGTTTTAAGCGAAACAGCTATTGAGAATTTACCAATTAATGGTCGTCGTTTTCAGGATTTTGCTATCTTAACTCCGACGGCTCAAATAGATACTGAAAGAAACCAGATTTCTCTTTCTGGTCAACGTGGCATAAATGCAAACATAAATGTTGATGGTGTTGACTATAATCAGCCCTTCTTTGGTGGCATTCGCGGTGGTGAAAGATCAAACTTCGCGCCGACGATTCCGCAAGAATCAATAAAAGAGTTTCAGGTGGTTGCTGCTGGCTATTCAGCCGAATTCGGGCGTTCTTCAGGAGGTATCATCAATGTTGTGACAAAGAGTGGGACTAATCAGTTTAGAGGGACTGCGTTTTACTTAATTCGCCCCGAGCAGCTATCCGTAAATCACAAATTCGTTAAGGCAATTGAGCGCGAGAATAATCTAAAGATAGTTGCTGCGCCTACTCAACAGCAATTTGGTGGTAGCATAGGCGGACCTTTTGTCAAGAACAAGCTTTTCTATTTTGCTTCTTTTGAAGCTCAGCGTTTCCGTGCTGATAGAAACGTGATTTTTAGCTTAGGAAACATAACTAGAACTCCCGCTAATCAGGAAGCATACGATTACTTCAAATCACTTGAAACAGGTTATCAGCTCACGAACGATGCCATAACTGGTCTCGGTAGAATTGACTGGAACATTAACAGTGCGAACACTATTAATTTCCGCTTTAGTGCAAACAGAGGTGAAGGTAAAAACAGCGTTTCTGTTGGAGATGCAGGCGTTCTCTTTAATCCGGTTATAGACGCCGCCATATCGAACGAAGGGACAGAAAGGGACCGAAACTATGTATTTGTTTCGCAGTGGACAAGTGCGATAAGCTCGAGGCTCTTCAATGAATTTCGGTTCCAATACGCTCGTGGGGAGCGTCCTCGTGAGGCAAATGCTCTGACGCCACTGGTTACGGTTTCTCAAGTTGGTATTTACGGGACCAGAAGCTTCTTGCCTACCGATCAGTATGACAATCGTATTCAGTTTGTGGAAGCTCTTTCGATAACTTCAGGTAACCATAACTTTAAGGTTGGTGTCGAGTTTAGCGATCTATACACTTGGCAAAAGTTTGGATTTAACCAATTTGGAAGCTATTCATTCAATGTAGTCGGCAACACGGCTCTTCAAGTGCTATCGCTTGATCCGACAAATCCGAACGATCGTCGCTTTGATGGAAACACTTTTTACAATCAACAGATAGGAAACTTGATTGCGCAATTCCGTGTTCAGGAACTTGCCTTCTACGGCCAAGATTCTTGGAGAGTAACTCCTAAATTCACGCTCAATTATGGTTTAAGAGTAGAAAAGCAATTTAATCCATCTCCTGAACTTGGTAACAGCGATCTGATCAACATCATAAAGAGTGCTTCTTTCCCATTGCTTGGCGGTAGAAACTTCGATCCAACCGTAATACCAGATAGCAAATGGCAGTTAGGACCTCGTCTTGGATTTGCTTGGGATGTTGAAGGCAATGGCAAGTCCGTCTTGAGAGGTTTCACAGGTATTTACTATGCCCGCACGCCTTTACTATTATTTGCTGGCCCGATGAATAACTTCCGCCTTCCTCCAGGTGATGTTTCTGTTCAACTGCCCTTTACACTGCCTTCGACATTTAATCTGAACACATTTCTTGCAAATAATCCGCAATATGTTGCCATAATGACTGCAACTGGAGCAAACTGCACAGCAAATCCCGCTTCTTGCACGCCAAACACTGTTTTCAGGCAGTTTGCCATTCTGGGTATTAACTTGAATACACGTTCTTTGGGTAATTTACCAACCTTGACCGCTCAGCAATTGCAGCAGATTGCTTCTGCGCTGGGAGTTCAGACTCCTCCTCCGGGTTTTGGTGCTAATTTGCTTGCAATGCAAAACGATTTCGATAACCCCGAGTCATATCAGTTCGGACTAGGTTATGAAAGAGAAATTTTGCCTAGATTTTTCGTTGGTATAGACTATAGCCATGTAAGGACAGTGTATTTGCAGCGGAATCGCGATATTAACCTACCTGTTCCAAGTCCAGCAAATTGCACAAGTAATCTGGCACAAAGACCTTGCTTCAATAGAAGCTTGAGACCTGTTACACAGATAGGGCGACTTGTTATCAGAGAGTCTTCGGCTAGCTCGCTTTTCAGAGCGCTTACCTTTAGAATGAGGCTAGTTCGTAAATGGGCAAACATAAATGCTTATTACACTTTGTCCCGTAGCCTTTCTGATGACGATAACGAAAGAAATGCTACCGGTATCTTCTATGAAAACTCTTTCGATTTGACTCCGGAATGGGGACTAGCGAGACTTGATAGAACACATCAATTCGTTGCGAGCCCTATTTTCTTCTTACCTTATGGCTTCGAAGTTTCAAGCGCTATTCGTTTGCGTTCAGGACTTCCTATGGATGCCATTATAGGCTCGGACGTTAACGGCGATACCATCAACAACGATCGTCCATATCTGGTTCCAGGCGTTCCGATTAAGCGCAATGCGTTTAGGAACCGCAACGAATATCTGGTTGATTTGAGAGTTCAAAAAGGTTTCCGCTTTGGCGAAAGAAGAAGAATCGTATTTTCCACTGAGTTCTTCAATCTTTTCAACAATGCCAACATTCAGTTTGGCGGAACACAAACCAACTACTGCTCAGTTAGAAACGTAAACTGCGGTCTTGACGGAGTTACAAACCCAACTTTCCGTCAGATCCGTGATGCAAGCGGTAATATCATAACACCGCGTGGCGGAAACTTCTCAAGAACTCCAGTCTTTCAGATGCAGCTTGGAATAAGACTGCAGTTCTAAAGATTGAGAACTTAAGTCAATAAAAACGCAAGGTCTTTTGACCTTGCGTTTTTTTCTGAATAGATAAACCAAATGATTTATTCAGAAAGGGTCTTCGGGAAAATAGAAACCTTAAAAAACGCCGGCAAGATAGATTGTTTTAGCTCTTGTGGTGTAGAAGTATCTTTCATTTGTGGAACTTTTGTGCGAGTTTTTCTGAAGGTTGATTCGGAAAACAAAAAGATTCTTGAAGTCAAATTTCAAAGTAATGGATGCGGGTTCGCTGTAGCTTTTTCAGACATTCTTTCAGAGAAGATAAAGGGAAAGCTTCTTACTGAGCTTTATGGGCTAGAGTGCTTCTTGAAAGAAGTTGAGGCGGAGATTGGTCAGATTCCGAAAGACAGAAATCATTGTGTTTTGATGGCAGTTGATGCCTTCCGTTCAGCTTTTGCAGAGTTGAGAAAAAAAAGAATTCAAGAGTTCAAAGGTGAATCTGCTTTAATTTGTTCCTGTTTCGGAGTATCCGAAGAAACTATCGAAAAAGTCATTGAAGAGTCAGAAGCAAAAACAGTAGATGAGGTGAGCCAAGCTTGTCGCGCTGGCTTAGGTTGTGGTTCTTGCCGTCATCTGATTCAGGAAATTTTGGACTCAAAGAAGTTTTTGTAAAATTCTGCATCAATTTACAGTTTCAGGAAGCTAAGCCCTTGACGAGTTTTGCACTTCGATTTTCGGGAAGGAACGATAAAATTTCTTCCACTATCCTTTGCGTAGAATTTGGAATAGTAAGACTAGATGTTGCTGCTTTCATAAGGCTATATTTTTGAGGTGATTGAATTAAAGTTTTAATTATGGGAACGATGTCGCTAGCTTTGTGTAGTAGAATTCCGGCGCCTTTTTGGGCAATTAATTTACTTGTGCCTGCTTCTTGAGGCATTGGTGGGGTTATTGTGTCGGCAATTATGGGCAAGCGACAGGCTAAGGCTTCAAAAGTTGTCAGACCGCCGAGTTTGCTTATCATAACACTTGATGCCTGCATCAATTTTTCTATTTCGTCTGAGTATCCGAAGACCTTGACTGGAAAACTTGCTTTACTACTTAGCTTTTCTGCTTCTTCTTTTAATTTTTGGTTTTTTCCGGCAAGGAATATGGCTTGAATGTCTAGATTTGCTTTTATTAGTTCGCGGAAAATCTTTGGTATATTGCCTCCTCCGATCCAGCCAGCGTTTACGAAGACCGTGAATCTGTTGGGATTTAAGCCGAGTGATTTTCTTATTTTTGCTACATTTTCGCTGCTAATTTCATGGAACTTAGGATGAACTGGCATTCCAGAGATTTTTATTTTCTGAGGACTGATTCCATAGTCGATAAGCTGTCGTTGAGCCTCTTCATTTGCAACCAAATATAGTGAAACATCTTTGCAAGCCCAGCCTTTCCAAAATCCGTAACAAGGATCGGTTACTATTGTGATCAAGGGAATTTTTTCAGTAAGATTTAATTCCTTCAAAAATCTTCCGAAAAAGTGTTGTGTAAGTGGGTGAACACTTATTATGAGGTTTGGACACCATTTATCAAAAAGATTTTTTGCGTAGTCGTAACAGAGATTATAGAAAAACTCTCTTCTTTCGGGGCGGATTTTGTTAACTGTCCAATAAAGGTATTTTACCCATTGTTGTCTGTTGCGAAGCAACCAATTATAGACGTCTGCTAGTCTTGCTGTAATCTTATGAGCTTCTTCTAATCCTTTGATAATTCTTACAGCTAAGGCATCACTTTGCCAAAACTTTTGTAAACCGTCAGCAACGGCTTTAGCTGCGGAGCGATGTCCGCCGCCCGTGTCAGAAGAAACTATAAGTATTCGTGGTTTCTTTCTCATCATCTTAAGCCTCTATGGTTTGCGTAATGAGATTTCTTTCTAGTTTTTTAGCAGCTTTTTTCATTTGTTTTTCAAGCCTTTTGATTTGAACAAGATGCTTCATGTTGAAAGGCAGGCTTGGATAATAGCAATTTGATTCATGAGTGCAGAAGCAACCGTTGGCTACTTCCTTTCTGCGGTTTCTCATTAACTCTGATTGCCATGCGGCTTGAAAGTTCCAGTCAAAGTCCCTTAAATTCAAAACGTCAGGCTTATTTTCACATGAAGAAAGAGCCCCGTTATCATAAATAACAGCGCCGGCGCTACCGGCATAACATCTTAGCTGAGGGAGATTTTCTTCTTTTGTTTTGGCTATAATTTCGTGCATGTATATGTCAACAGCTGCTTTGAAAAACCCAGCTTTTCCAACGTAGCTGTTTTTAATTACGGCGTTTCTAGTGTCTTCGAGAATCATTTTCGATAGTTTAGCGTATATTTCATGGTCGAATTCTAACTCACTCGGGTCGGCTGATGGTGGTCTGATGTAGTTTATGTTTACTTTGTCGGGTTTTAATTCATTTTTTAGAAAGTCATACCATTCAAAGATAGTATCTTGATTGGAGCGCATGACGCAGGTGCAGGTTTGAATGTCAAGCTGCGGGTATTGCTCACGTTTCATTTGCTGAAGAGTTCTAGCTGTTTGAATTGCTTTATCCCATGAGCCGGGTTTGCGGCGAATTTTCTCATGAGCTTCCTTAAGACCATCAATACCTATAGCAACTGCAACATTTAGGTTAGGGCATTCTTCGAGAATTTTAGTTACATCAGGAAATATTCGTTGATGAATCTGTCCATTTGTCATAAGATAAACCGATTCTAAATGGTTGTTTTCGTAGAAGGCTCGCACTATGTCTGGCAAGTCCTTACGAGTGAATGGTTCGCCTCCGGCAATGACAAGCACTCCAAGATTTCCACCCAAAGTTTCTGAGATTCTTATAATCTCTTCCGTTTTCATCTGGAATTTTTTGCGCTCTCGATCATTAAGTTCTTCTGTGAAAAAGCAATGCGTGCAACGCATGTCGCAGACGCTAGTTACTAGTATGTTTAAGAAAATCGGCGTTATCGGTTTGCCGACCATCATTTTTGCGTATCTTTTTAGAATTTCTTTAGTTGCAAAGTCCATTTTTTAACCCCTTAAGTTCAATTTAGAATTTAACTTTTCTCAAGGCATCTGTGCAAGTGTATCTTCTTTGTAGCCTATTTTTCAAGAACCCTTATCTCGAAGAGTTTTCTCCACTTTTTCCCTGTTATGAAAATTCTGTCGCCTTCAGGGTCATAGGCTATGCCATTTAGAACATCGGCTGCTTTGTCTTCTCTTGCTATTTCATTTGTAAGTTTTGATAAATCAATTCTTCCAAGCAGCTTTCCGTTTGAGGGATCAATCCTTATGATTTGACTAGTTTGCCATACATTTGCCCATATTTCGCCTTTTATGTATTCAAGTTCATTAAGTCGCATTATGGGTTTGCGGCTTTCGTCAAGGACAACTATAGTTCTTATGGTTTCAAAGTTTTCTGGGTTCAAGACGCGAATTATATGAGTGCCGTCGCTCATAAAAAGGTTTATTCCATCTGTTGTTAATCCCCAGCCTTCTCCAGGGTAAGTAAACTTTTTAAGCAGATTAAAGCTTTGCAAATCATAGACAAAGGCAGTATTTTCTTGCCAAGTAAGCTGATAGATTTTGTCGTTTAGAATAGTGATGCCTTCGCCAAAGTAATCGCCTTGCAGCTCAACCTTTTGTAAGATTTTCCCCGTTTCAAGCTCGACTTTTCTTAATGAAGAATGAAAATCATCGGTTTTTCTGCCGCCCGTGCCTTCATAAAGAAAGCCTTTGTGATAGACAAGCCCTTGCGTGAAGGCTTTCGGATCATGTGGGTAAACGCGGATAATTTCGTATGCATAAGATCGAGGCTTTTCAGTATTACGAATAGGATTTTTTGATTCTCCGCCCTTTTCACAAGCGCCGAGAAGATTCACAAGTATTAGAATAGATGCTAATTTTAACTTCATACACTCTCCAAAGCCTTTTCTATGGCTCTTACGAGATTGCGAACTGTTAGGTTATACACTTTTGTTCCATTAACGAAAATAGTCGGGGTAGCTCTTACTGCAAGCTTTTTCCCTTCTGATATATCTTTTTCGATGCTTTCAGCTATTTTTTTATCTTTCAAATCAGTCTCGAATTTTTTTATATCAAGGTCGAGAAGCGCAGCATAAGACTTAAGTGAATTTGGGTCAAGTGATTGCTGGTTTTTATAAAGTATTTCGATGTACTCAAAGAATTTTCCTTGCCTTTCTGCTGCTTTTGCCGCTTTTGCTGCAAGAAATGCTTCTTTGTGTCTTTCTAGCGGAAAGTTTTTAACTACTAAACGCACCTGATTAGGAAATCTGTTCAAAATCTCTTGAAGTATAGGATGTGCTGTAGCACAAGCTGGGCATTGAAAATCGGAAAACATTACCAAAATTACAGAGGCATTTGGGTTTCCTTTAGAAGGATTTTCGTCAATTTGAATTTTCTGACGTGGAGCTATGTCCTTAAGTTCTATCCTTGCGTTGTATTTTGAAAAGAGGCTCTTGCGGAGTCTTGCATAGAGAATCTCAGTTTCCACTTCAGAGAAATCACTTGCTTTATCGGTTATTTCTTGGGCGATTAGTTCGTTTGCGGTAATTCCTCGAGCAGACGCTTCAGTAGTTACAAGGTCATTAAAAATTTTTTCTTCTATTACCCCGAAAAGCCATTCATAGAATTCGGCTTGAGCGTCTCTTATGAGAGTTTGATTTTTTTCTTCAAATTCAGCAAGTGTGATGTGTCTTGAGCCGATTTTGGCTATTGAATTTTGAGGTTTTAGGTCGGAGTCAAAGTCGGTTAACATGACTCGAAACTTTCTTTTTAGTTTTTCAAAGTATTTTTTGAAGGTTTCTTGTTCGGCGTGAGAAGTTAAATATTCAATAATTTCGGGTCTAGCTTCCTCAAAAGTTTTCTGATTGAAGTGATTCTTATTTGCTTCATAAACTTTTCTTATTTCGTTTTCGGTTGGCTTTTTTACCTGCTTTTTGATTTCCCTAATCAAAGCTTCTTTGCTGGTTTGTTTAGATTTAGCTTCTTGCTCTAACAGAATTTCTGAAACCATTTCTTCTAGTAGATTAAGCCGTAACTTTTTAAGTCTTTCCGGCATTAGTCTTACCTGCTCGAGAGCTTCTGGTGACAGGTCTTCTAAGGTATAGCTTTTCTGGCTAGTTGTAGCTATGACTTGAGGCAATTCTTGCGAATAATTCGCAAGAATAAAACAGAAGACCATCAATGTAAGAAGAATTGTTTTCATACTGAGTTTGCCCGTAAAATGCGAATGAGGTTTTTCGGAACTTTTTTAGCTTCTCTTTCATCTGGTCGTCCAAAGATTTCTGGATGAAATATTTTCGCGAGTATTTCTATTCCATCAACTACTCGAGGTCCAGGGCGGCTGAAGTAGCTAGTGGCATCAACTGCCCATACCTCGCCATTTTTAATGGCGGGAATACTAGCAAAGTCTTCAGGGAAACCAGTATTTTCCAGTTGCTTAAATATGTCTTCTATGTAGTAACCGCATGGTATCAAGACTAGAACCTCGGGCTTTGCTTCTATGATTTCTTCGTAAGTCGTAGTTACACTTTTTTCACCTTTTCTTCCAAGAAGGCATATTCCGCCGGCAATTTCTACTTGTTCGGGAACCCAATGACCTGGTGCAAAAGGTGGTTCGAGCCACTCCATCATGAAGCATTTTGGACGATTTGCTATCGAGTTAGTCTTTTCCTTGATTCTACAAATTCTATCTTTTAGTTCAGAAACGGCTTTTTCAGCTATGTTTTTCACGCCGCAGATTTCACCGACAAAGAGAATGTTTTGAAAAATATCAGAAATGGTGTTTGGTTCAAGTGATACAACTTTTGCGTCAGCAACATAAAGTTTTGCAGCTTGTTTGACTACTTGATAGCTTACGGCGCAGACCTCGCATAGTTCTTGAGTTAGGATTATGTCAGGTTTTAGATTAGCGAGCATTTCTGTATTGAGGTCATATATTGAGCCGTGTCCATCGAGCTGTGATCGGACGGCATGGTCAATCTCTCGGCTTGTCATGCTTTGATGTGATATTCGACTTTTAGTGAGTTGTGGCTTACCTGTAACCGAAGTGGGAAAATCGCATTCATGAGTTACCCCAACTAAGTTCTCCTCTAGTCCGAGCAGGCAGACTATTTCGGTTGAAGAAGGAAGAAGCGATGCTATGCGTAATTTTTTTCTCATTTCTCTTTCAAAACTATTGATTATAATCTACCTTCCATAATAATAGTATGGTTTCTTGCTTCGTCAAGGAAGTTTACACACAACTAGAAATTTCCAATATCCGCGTAAAACTCTCTAGCATAAGCCTAGTTCGACTTCTTGACCTACGTCCTTGAGGCGGATGAAACCTTCTTGAGAATTTTCAGACAGACATTTACTCTATCCGTGTTTATGCAATTCAGAAAGTTAGTTGCTCTGCTTGAAAGCGCATGGTTTTCATCACAATTAAAGCATTTCCGAAAAGTTAGTTTAAAACAGTCAGCGAAGATGGCAAAAGGACTCAAACGCAGTCTTTCTTTCAAATCCTCTATCCCTCGAATATTGAACCGACTTTGAAGACCGTCCCTCTCATGCCTCTGTGTTGTCATCCTGAAATGCAATCTTCAGGATATAGCTTGAAGAAAGCTAGCACCTTGCTTGCTGCATCTTTTCTCCCATTAAACAATTTTTCTTTGCTCTTACAAGCTTTTGTTGCGAAAGCGTAAGGTTTATTGGTTTTAGTCTTCTCGCCCTTTCATCGTCTTCCTTCATTCTTACCAGATTCTATTATCTCTTGCTTAACTTGGAAGCCTAAAGAACTGGTTGCGCTTTCTTGAAGGCTATCTCTTGCTCTAAATGAGACTTCATATCGTCGAATTGTGAAACTGTCTTGTTAATAAACAGCCTGCTTTTTTAGCTATTTTGCTTCTGAGAGGATGCGTTCAAGTGTTTGTTTTGTTCGTCTTGAAAGTTTTTGTGTTTTGAAAAAGTAAGTCTCATCAATTTGAGCTAGTCTTTTTTGTTTTACTTTATTGTTCGATGGCGATCTCTTTTTTCGCTGATTATCATGTGTCATGTTCCAAATCAACGTTCAGACTTCTTGCTTAAGTTTGGTAAAATTTTATTCAGAAAGGAGCGATTATGTCCGAAAGCGGTTTGAGATTTTCTGGAACGGTTGATCATCTGGCGGTTAAGTGTTCGGACTTGCAAAGGGCAGTTGAGGAATACAAGAAAATGGGCTTTATGGTTGAAACGCTTTACGAAGATTGGGCAATGATGCGTGATGCTAAAGGATTTGGAATTGCTTTGCTTCCGCCAAATTCAAAGCATCCGCCTCATATAGGTTTAAGAGTTGAGACAATGGAAGAGCTAGAAAGGGCTGCGAAGCTGGAAGGGAGACCTATAAAGCCTCATCGCGATGGAACTTTTTCCTTTTACACAAAAGGCGTTGATGGAAACATAATAGAACTGGTTTACTATCCACCTGATTTTGGTAACAAAAGCAAGGATTCGTAGTCTTCGCGGGTATCAATATCAAAAGCCGCTTCGGGTGCATATACTTTTTCTGTTTGCGCTTCGTATTTCTTTATTAAACTTTTTGCCCCGGTTTTTGGATTCATCTGAAAAATTTCATCAAAGAGACTGGAAGAAAAGATAGCAGGAACGCCGACAGTGTCGAGATATTCGGTTGCTACAATTAGGGGGCTCTTGCTGATAAAAGTTTCTGCTAGAAGTTTGATTAAAGATGAGCTAATCAAAGGCTGATCGCACAACATGACGATTATACCTTCCGTTTTCGGTTCTTTTTCTATCACTTTTTTTAATCCTGCTTGAAGTGAGCTACCTATGCCTAATTGCCAGTTTGGGTTTACGACAACTTCGGTGCAGGACAGATCTGTATTGCTTATGATTGTTTCTGCATTCGCTCCAAGAACAATGAATACGCTGCCGAGCGAAGCGCTAGTTGCAGTTTTTATAGCCTTTTCAAGAAGTGTTTTACCTTCAAAGCGAACAATTTGTTTTGGCTGTCCGAAACGTTTTGATTCGCCAGCAGCAAGGATGACGATAGCTAACTTAGGAACGTGCATAAATTGAACCCTGTCGGTTGCGTAAAAATCCTCCATTACGTCCGTTTGATACTGCTTCGATTTCGGCAATGATTGAAAGAGCTATGGTTTCGGGTGTAGTAGCGCCTATATCGAGTCCAACAGGTGAATAAAGGCGGTTAATTTTCTCTAAAAGGTTAATGCCTGATTTTTCGAGTAGTTTTTCGGCTCTTTTTCTAGGACCAAGAAGACCAATATAAAAGCAGTCAGCATTCAATGCGCGAAGCAAGATAACGCGATCTTGCTCGTAATTGTGAGTCATTATTACGCAAGCTATATTTTCGCCTCGCAAAATATCGTCGCTGAAAGTTTCAGCCCTTGAGACGAAAATTTCATCTGCAAAAGGGAAACGCTCTTTATTAGCAAACGCGGGTCTATGATCGACTATAGAAACGCTCCAGCCAATCGAATGAGCGATTTCAGCAAGCGGTATAGCATCATAGCCAGCTCCGAAAATTACTAGTTTCAGAGGTGGTAGGATTTTCTCAAAAAAGATTTCGCTTTGTAATTGTTCTAGTCTTTTAAGCTCACTTTTTTGATTTCTTAAAAATAGGTCTATTAGCTCTTTCTTAAGCTCTTCAGAAGCTAAATCGCCGAAGAAACTATCTCCATCGTAAAAGAGTCTTTTTCCGACAAGAGCTTCGTTAGTTGAAGAGACGACGGTAGCCGTAGAAACCTTTTTTCTTTGCTTTATCAGGTTTTTGAGCGTGTTGAAGAGAGTAGAATTTTTGTTAATCGGTTCTAGGAAAATTCGGATTACGCCCTTACAGCCCATGTTAAGTGAAAAAATGGAGTCATCATCTTTTGTTGTGTCGTAGAGAAATAAGATAGGTTTACCTTTTTCTCGGAGTTCTTTTGAACGCTCTAAAATGTCAGCTTCGAGGCATCCGCCTGAAATCATGCCAAAAGTATTATCATTTGCATCAATCAGCATTTTTGCGCCGGGAAGACGATAGCTTGAGCCAACGACTTCGACAACCGTTGCAAGTAGTAGTTTTTCTTCTGAAGGGGAAGACTCGATCTTTTTAATAATCTCTCTTAATTCTTTCATCTCTAATCAAAGAGTTTATCTGGTGTTATTGGCAATTGACGAATTCTCTTTCCTGTTGCATGGAAGACTGCATTTGCTACAGCTGCTGGAATGCCTACCATGCAGAGTTCGCCCATTCCTTTAATGCCTAAAGGATTTACGATTGTATCGTTTTCTTCTACAAATTCCGTTATGACTTCATGAATATCGGCGTTTACTGGGAAGTGGTAAGTGGCAAGATCGGTTGTAATCATCCTTCCATAGCGATGGTCAATTTCAGTAGCTTCTTGAAGCGCCATTCCGATTCCCCAGACTACGCCGCCGATTTCTTGTGAGTGTGAGGTTTTTTTGTTGATAACTCTTCCTGTAGCGGTAGTTTCAACTACGCGTGTAACTTTTATGATACCAAGCTCTTCATCAGCCTTTACCTCTACGAACTGTGCTCCGTGAGCCATCGTAGTGTATTTTTGGCGTTCTGATGAAGGGCGAGCCGTGTAAGTTTCAGTGATTTCTTTCAATCCATTTTTCTGCATCAATTCTGAAATTGAAATTGCTTTTGAGGGTTCAGTTTTTAAACGCAGGTAGCCTTCTGACATTTCTACTTCTTCTTGATTGATGTTAGAAAAGACGGGATCGGATTTGCGGGCTAGTTCAAGAAATTTTTGTTTAATTTGTAAAGCTGCGCCTTGTGCAGCTGTGCCGACTGATGCGGTTGTGAAAGAACCACCTTGTAGCGGTGCATCCGGCATTTGACTATCGCCAAGTGAAAACTTTACTTTTTCAATCGGTAGTCCGAGAAATTCTGCTGCAATGATTGTGATAACTGTATAAGTACCAGGACCGATGTCTGAAGTTGCGCTTTCTACGTAGGCTGTGTTATCAGCTTTGTATGTAATTTTAACAGAAGCTGGAAGCATAAAAGCTCCCCATATGCCAGTAGCCATTCCCCAGCCAACGAGCCATCGCCCATCACGCATTGAGCGAGGTTCAAATTTTCTATTTTTCCAACCAAAAAGTTCTGCTCCTTTGATATAGCACTCTCTCAAGGCCTTGCTTGAGAAGGGCTTTCCTGTATCGGGATCGGTTTCAGCATAATTTATAAGACGGAGTTCTAATGGATCGATTTTGAGTTTGTAAGCCAATTCGTCCAATGCGCATTCAAGAGCAAAAGCTCCCGAGACCATTCCCGGTGCTCGCATCCACGTAGGCGTCGGCAGGTCTAATTTTGCTATGCGATAAGGAGTATCGTAGTTTGGACAGTTGTAAAGACTTCTTCCATAGTTATTTGAGGCTTCTATAAAGTCTTCAAAGCTAGAGGAATTCGTTATCGCTTCGTGAATTATTGATTGCAGTTTTCCATCTTCGGTCGCTCCGATAGACACCTTTTGCCATGTGTAAGGGCGATAGCCGTGTCCTGTGAACATCTGTCGGCGAGTGTAAGAAAGCTTTACAGGGCGTTTTAAGTCTCGTGCTGCCATAGCGGCAAGGAACGGATAATAGTGAGGATTCAAGGCTGAACCGAAAGCACCACCAACGAAAGGCGATATTACATGAACCTGTTCTTTTGCAATGCCAAAGCTTTGAGCTAGGTGGTTTTGCATGTCTTTTACGCCTTGAGTTTTGACAAAAATCGTAAGTGAGTCACCTTCCCAGGCTGCTATTGCTGCATGAGGTTCTATAGGATTGTGATGCTCGATAGGGATTGTGTATTCGGCTACAATCTTAACAGGCGATTCTTCAAAGGCTTTTTTTGGATTGCCTCTAACTTTTGCTGAGCGAGCAGGTTTTGGTTCTGCTTTTTCTAATTCTGTGTTGAAAGGTTCGGTTTTGTATTCGATTTGAATTAGTTGAGCTGCATAACGAGCTTGCTCAAAAGTTTCTGCAATCACCAAGGCTACAGGTTGACCGTTGAATAAGATTCTGTCAGATTGTAAAGCTACGAAGCCACTTTGGGATTTCGATTTTGGAGTGTTGAGGTGAGTGTAGATTTTCAAGACCCCGGGCAGTTTCTCTGCCTCCGAAGTGTCTATTTTCAAAATAGTTCCTTTTGGACAAGTGCTTTGAACAATGTAGCCATAGGCTGTGTTCTTTAGTTGGAATTCGGCAGCATATTTTGCCATGCCTGTAACTTTTGCCACTCCATCAACGCGACTTACTTCCTTCCCAATGTATTTCATCAGTCAATCTCCTCGAAGAGTTTGTTTTAATTTTATCAAACTTAGGTAAAAAAGCTACAATTATCATTTGCAAACAAGATAGAGCGAAATTCGAACGCTTGTCTGAGCACACTCGGGAAGGTTCTACCTGATACAAAGGCGTTAGGTCGGGAACTCAAATCAAACTAGATTTGCAAGGGAGGACATTCACGCTTAAGCGATCGAATTTCGAGCCTTTTTACCTTTAATAAGAGTTGCCTTTACGCTAAATCTGAAGCTCATATTTCTGTATTCTTCATCAATGATTTTTGTCAACATTTGAATAACGCCTTGTTTCTGTTCATCACTTAAAAATTTGAGCCATTCAGGGAAAAGAAATCTAGAGATAAGAACAGAATTCACCATTTCCTTTGCAGTTGCGTATTCGAAGATTTCATTCGATCTATGCTCTTTGACAGAAGCTAATCCAGCTTTCTTGGCAATTTCTTTCACTTCAGAGACAGTCAAAAACGAAGTTATCAGTTTTTCGGCTTCTTTTCCGCTTTCACCTAAACCCTCATTAAAGAGAACCTCCCATAGAAAGGAGAAAATCTCACCGAAACTTCCCGAGGTAACTGTAAAAAAACAAACCTGTGCGCCTGGCTCTGCTTTTTCTGCGATTTTTTCGACGAAGCTTTGCAGTTCGTCTGGATGAACGAAACTTGCGTCAGCAAAAACAGCATCAAAGCGTTCGTTTTGGTTAAGTTGAGTCGTAAAGTGAACGTTTGCTTTAAGAACGGAAGCCTTGCTTTGAGCAATTCTCAGAGTTTGCTCGTTTTCACAGACGGCGTGGATTTGCACTTTTTCATCAAGTTTTTCTCGAATGGAAAATACGTGATTGCCTGTTCCGGCATTTACATAGAGGATTTTGCCGTCTTTTTTGTCATAATCGAAATACTTGTCGAAAAGGGCTGCAAATCTTTGAGTCCATTCCGTTTCTACGTATAAATCTCTTAGAAAAGCTAGTTCTCTCGTATCTACTTCGCTCATTTTCTTAAAAGAATTATTATCTCATGTTGCTTTTTTAGAGCGAAGATGTTTTCTTAAAAAGGTTACGATTTTCCAACCATCAAGATAAACCCATGGTGGTTCGCCTAAAGTGTAATGTCCACAAGGCAGTTTAACTTCGCTATGTTTTATGCCGTATTCTTGCAATGTTTTCATGAGCTTTTTTGAGAGATCAACTGGAAAACTTAAATCATAAAGCGTGTAGATATAGCGTTGTGGACGATAAGGTTGTTTGGCTAATTTTTCAAGATAAACGATTGGTGAAATGGGAAGCCAGCAATTTCTCAATTCTTCAAGAGTTATCTTACCGTCTAAACCAGCGCGAACATGATAGGTTGAAATTCCTCGCCAAACAACATCAGCAAAATGTCCTGAGACATGGTTGAACACGCCTGCCTTTATTTCCTGATCATGAACAAATGCCAGAAAGGCGACACAGCTACCGATGCTTGTTCCTACAATGCCTATGTTCTCATAACCTTGAAGCTTTAGCCAACTGACTGCTGAGCGGGTGTCAAGAACGGCTTGGCGGACCGATTGGATTGTGCGTCCTATGTTTGGCGAGACAAGATAATCAGCACGCTCCAATTCTGGCGGCATTCTTTCCTCATGATAAGGCAGTGTCAAACGAAGAGCAGATACTCCGACACGTTGAAAAACCTTGCATAGGTCAAAATAACTACCTGCCTTTGCGTTCCAGTGAGGTAAAACAACAACCGCTGCTCTTTTGTCCTTTTTGTAAGGAAAGAGTCTTGCGTAAACGGTGTTGTTTTGCACTGAGGGTGTTTCTATTGCACTTTTCCAAATAAGAACATTATCATTTAGCTCGTATTTTTTGATTTCAGGAATTGAAAAAAGTTCATCGCTTTTGGCAATAGCCTTCTGAGCAAAACTTGTAAGAAATTCGTATGGATTTTGGCTGTTTGATGCTTTTTCTGAAACGAATTCTATACCCCATTCAAAAGGATAAATTTTACGGTTATCGTTTAAGAATGCGAGGAAGCGCTCCCGCTTTTGGATGTACCTTTTTAACATTACGAAGTCAAAATTATAACAAATCAGGCTGAAATAACTTTAAATCAAGTGGCGTGTTTTCTGATCGAAGTTTTGCTAGACTGTTTTTATGTTAGATAAGGTAGGGATAAAACTTCCATCCATGCTCTTTAGAGGCAAAACTGCTATAGTTACAGGAGCAAGTCGTGGTGTGGGGCGGGCTACTGCACTTCGGCTTGCAGAAGGCGGTGCAAACGTAGTCATAAATTTTCTAAGACAGAAAGAGAAGGCAGAAGAAGTCGCGAGTATTTGCCGAAGTGAAGGTGTCGGTGCCGTTGTTGTTCAAGGTGATTGTTCGTCTCTAGACGAAGCACATAAAATAGCAAGAGTTGCTGTTGAAAACTTTGGTTCAATAGATCTTCTGGTTATAAATGCGGGAATCTGGAAAGGTGCGCCTATAGAAGATATGTCTGAAGAAGTTTGGGATGAGGTTTTGGATGTGAACCTAAAATCGGCTTGGGCAATGTCAAGAGCTTGTGTCCCTGAAATGAAGAAGCAAGAAAATGGAGCAATCGTTTTAGTTTCTTCAACCGCGGGTCAACGTGGTGAAGCCGGATACTCATGTTACGCAGCATCAAAAGGGGGGCAGATTTCCTTCACAAAATCTCTTGCCACAGAACTTGCACCGAAAATAAGAGTAAATGCCGTTGCTCCCGGCTGGATTGAAACAGCTATGGTACGACCTGTTTTTCAAGACGAGGGCTACAAGAGAAAAGTTATTGAATCAATACCATTGAAGAGGGTCGCAACAGCAGACGATATTGCTCTTTCTATATGCTTTTTACTTTCCGATTGGGCAAGACACATTACAGGCGAGATTTTGAACATTAACGGAGGAAGCGTTCTTTGTGGGTGAAATTTGGGTCGTGCAGGACTCGAACCTGCGGCCCGGTGATTAAGAGTCACCTGCTCTACCAACTGAGCTAACGACCCGATTCTGATTATAGCAATTTAGAAGAAGTGTCGCAAATTCGCATTCGACTATGAACACTTTCAATAGAAAGGCTTTGAAAACTTTTATTTTAGGATAAAAATATAACCGATGAGAGAATGCATTAAATGCAAAAGATGTTACGATGATGGAGTGATGGAATGCAGTTGTGTTGAGGGAGGAATACAAACACGGGAGGTGATAGTAGGAAGCAGATTGATAAGCGGGAGGTATGAATTAACAAAACGGATAGGTAGTGGTGGGATGGGGCACGTATATTTGGGTTTTGACAAGAAATTTACGGAGCGGAAGGTAGCAGTCAAGATCATAAAGCCTGAGGCATTTAGTATTAGTGGTATGAGTGAGGAGGAGATTTTGAAGAGATTCAGGACGGAAGCAGATTTAGCAGCAAGGCTTCGAGGGCGGCATATAGTGTCGGTATTAGATTTTGGAGAGACCGAGGTCGGGATGCCGTACATGGTGATGGAGTATGTGGAGGGGGAGACGTTGCAGAGTTTATTGAAAAGAGAAGGCAGTATAAGCTTGGAGCGTGCGGTGGGGCTTTTAGGACAAATAAGCGAAGGGTTAATAGAAGCACACAGAAAAGGGATAATACACAGAGATTTAAAGCCTGGGAATGTGTTTTTGGAGTCTGGAGTAGGTAGGATGGAGTGGCATGTAAAGATAGGGGATTTCGGTTTAGCGAAGTTGAAGGAAGGAGGAGTTGGACAGGAGACCCAGGGGATATTAGGAACGCCTGAGTATATGGCTCCTGAGCAAATTGAGGGGAGGAATGATACATTGGATGAGCGAGTGGACATATATGCGTTGGGGGTGATAGGGTATGTTATGCTAAGTGGTCGGTTGCCGTTTGAAGGTAATTTTCATGAGTTGATGGTCAAGAAGATTACTAGAGAGGCACCATTGATAAGTTCGTTCGGTGTTGATGTGCCTAAGGAAGTGGAGAACGTAGTGATGTGGGCGATAAGGCGTGACCGAGCGGAAAGACCTAGAAGTGTAGAAGAATGGATTGAGAGGTTAGAGAGAGCGGCTAAAGGAGCTAAGGAACGGAGAAATGAAGGTGAAACTCGCCTCATTGTAATTGCTCCGCAGGGGGCTGAGGTGTACGTTGATGATGAAAGAAGAGGAACAGTAGGAAGCACAGGAAGGCTGATAATAAGGGGAATTCCTATTGGAAGGCATGTTTTAAGAGTTTCAAAAGCAGGCCATAAGGATGATGAAAGAGAAATTGAAATCAGAGGTGATGTAGCAGAGCAGGTAATTCAGACGCAATTAAAATCACTGAATTTAGCCGAGCGGCAAGGACTTGCAGAAGGTAGTTCAAAGACTATTCTGCCAGGCATTGTTGCTTGTAAAAGGTGCGGAGCACGTTTCGCCGAAGGAGTCAAGTTTTGCGGCAAGTGTGGAAATGCAAGTTTCGAATTGGTTGCTCCAGGGAAAGGTGGTAGTTCTGAGATAGAATGTCTTAATTGCAGAAGTTCTATTCCTTTAAGTGCCAAATTCTGCGGTAATTGTGGAATGCCTGTGGTAACGAATACAGTGTCTTATCAAACACAGAACGTGCCATTTCTATCACCTGAGAAGGGGTTTTATCAGCAGCAAAGAGTTTGTAAAAGATGTGGAGCAATTTACGCTTCTAGCGCAAAATTTTGTGGTCGTTGCGGTATCTCTTTATAGTAGATAATAAGGTTATGGATTTTGTCTTTTATGTATGACCAAGGTTTTTGAAGGGAGAATTAAGAATGAAGATTTGCCCTCTATGCAACAGAAGATATGAAGATGAGATGAATTTTTGTGTCTATGATAGAGGAGCTCTCGTTTCTATTGATATTTCTTCGGCAGCTTTCTCATCTGACGCAAGAACTGTAGGTGAGCCGGTTGGAGATAGTTGGAAAGAGACTGGGAAAAAGAAAGGTTCAAAGGCATGGCTTTGGGTTCTGGGCGTGTTTGCAGGTGTGGCTTTAATTTGTTCTGGTGGCTTCATTGTTCTTTTGGGTTTACTGGCTAGTCTTCCCGTAGAGGAAAATAATAGTTCGGACTTTGCGCGTGAGTTAGATACTATAGACATAAGCCAATATAAAAAAGCATTAAAGGATAGCCTTATTGATTGGGTGCCAGCTCGAAGTATAGAAGGAACTGAAGTGACTTATTCAAATAATGAATTAGTGATGAAGGGTAAAAAGGACTTTTATTATGTTTTAATAACTCAAAAGTCTAATTTTAGGACTGAAAACGCTTTGACAAGAGTAGTTGTTAGAAACGTTACAGGAAAAGAAACCAAACACGGATTTGGGATTTTGATTCATTCTGATCCGAAAAGACCTTTGCAGAGAGATTATGCATTTTTGATTGATACAAGTTCTCAAAAATTCAGGGTCGTAAGACATCGAGACGGGCAAGAAGAAACACTGGTTCCTTGGTCAAAATCTGATGCTATAAAGCCGGGTATTGCTGAAAATCTTCTAGAAGTAGTTGATGAAAACGGTAACATGAAATTTTACGTAAATAGAAAAATTTTGACCAGCTATTCGGACGATGTTGGCATAAAGAAGGGAGTTGTAGGAATTTACGTAAGTGATGATTTGCCGATAGCTTTCTCAGGTTTGGAAATTAGAACTAAATGAAGGTAGTTTTACGAGTAATAGAAGGACCACATCGAGGAAAAGCCTTTACGTTCGATCAGCCTGATACTTTTTTGATTGGAAGGTCTGAAACAGCTCATCTCTGCTTACCTGATGACCCGTATTTTTCTCGTCATCACTGCTTGCTGGAAATCTCACCGCCGCAAGTTTTTCTCCGCGATTTAGATTCGACAAACGGAACTTACGTAAACGGTGAACGCGTAAAAACAGCCTATTTGAAAAATGGCGATAGGATTCAAGGTGGAAAGACTGTCTTAGAAGTAGAGGTTTTTGATGAAAGCTTAGATGAAAAGTTAGGTAAGAAAACCTCTTCTTTGCCAGCGTTAGTTGACGTAGGCTGCGTAAATTGCGGGCGGGTAGTTTCTGCTGAGGTTTCTGGCTTTGAAGCTGGGCTTTCTTACATTTGCGAGTCTTGTCGCATAAAACTGAAGAATAATCCTGAAACTTTACCAGGCTATCAGATGATTCGAATTTTAGGGCAGGGCGGCATGGGTAGTGTTATTCTGGCTCAGTCTGTTAAAGATGGTAGGTTGGTTGCTATAAAAACCTTGCTGCCTGAAGTTGCAGTGAATGAGCAGTCAAAAAGAAGATTTCTACGTGAGATTGAAGTGCTGGCAAGTCTGAAACACCCAAATATCGTCAATTATATCGAACATAAATTTTATAACGGAGCCTTTTATCTGATTTCTGAGTTTGTTAATGGCATTGATGCAGGAAAACTTGCAAAACAAAGGGGTGGGAGGCTTGATTATCGAGAAGTTGTAATAATTATGGAGCAAGTTTTAACAGCACTTGATTATGCTCACTCGAAAGGATACATACATCGGGATATAAAAGAAGGGAATATACTAGTTAGTGGTAATTATCCGAATTATTCAGTAAAGCTTGCTGATTTCGGGCTTGCAAAGAGCTTTAAGCAAACGGGGATGAGTGGTGTCACCATGGTTGGTGACGTTGCAGGGACTGTGATTTATATGCCTCCAGAGCAAATTAGGAATTTTAAAGAAGTTCTTCCTACTGCCGATATTTATGCGGCTGGGATGACGGCTTACGTTTTATTGACTGGAAGTCACGCTTTAGACGTAGGTCGGAATGCTGGCATTTCTGAAATAGTGAAAGCTGTTCTTGAAAAGCCGATTGTTCCGATTGCTGTTCGTGATCGGGATGTGCCTCAAGAGGTAGCAGAAGTTGTGGAAAAAGCGTTATCAAAAAAACCAAAAGAACGGTGGCAAACGGCTGGTCAAATGCGACAGGCTCTTCTAGAGGCAGCTAGATTATGAGTATTTACGTCGGAAATCTCTCATAAATTCAACCAATCTTATAACGCCTTCTAATGGAAAGGCGTTGTAGATAGATGCTCTAATACCTCCAACTGAGCGATGTCCTTTCAAGTTTCTTAGTCCTATTTCTTCAGCCTTAGCGCAGAATTTTTCATCCAGCTCTTTTGATGGCAGACTAAAGGTAACATTCATCGTTGAACGAGAAGATGGCTCCACCTTACTTCTATAAAAGCCGTTACTTTCATCAATTTCCTTGTAGATGAGTTTTGCCTTTTCAAGGTTAATCTCCGCTATTCGCTCTAGACCGCCTTTTTCTCTCAGCCAATCACAGACAAGACCTATTAAGTAAATGCCCCATGTGTTAGGCGTATTTGGCATCGAATCGTGTTCAGCAAAGCTCTTGTAGCTTAGCATTGTTGGTAGGTTGCTTTTAGCTCGGCTTAGAAAATCTTTTTGCACAATGACTAAAGTTATACCTGAAGGGCCTAAATTTTTTTGCGCACCTGCGTAAATAAGAGCATACTTTTTTATGTCAATGGGTTTTGACATTATATTTGATGAGGCGTCACAGACGACCGGCAGGTTGCCGACCTCTAAATCATATTTGAATTCGACGCCGTCTATCGTTTCATTTGAGCAGTAATGAACGTAGTCAGACGATGGATTAGCCTTTAAATCACTTTTACGAGGAGTAGTAGAAAAATTTTCCTTTTCGGATGAGTAAATCAAGTTCACCACTCCAAGCTTCTTAGCTTCCTGAAAAGCTTTCATGCTCCAGTGTCCTGTGACTACGAAGTCTGCTGATTTGTTAAGGAAGTTTAGCGGTATCAAAGCAAATTGAAGACTTGCGCCTCCTGAGAAAAATAAGATTTCGTAATCATCTCCGATTTTTAGGAGTTGCTTTATGGAAAGTTTTGTTTTTTCAAGTATTTCCTTGAATTCTTTTGAGCGATGACTTATTTCCATTACAGACATGCCAGACCTTTTTAGTGAGAGCATTTCTTGCTTTGCCTTTTGTAAGACTTCTATCGGCAAGATTGCAGGACCAGCGCTGAAGTTAAAAACTCTTTCCTCTTTCATTTCTTTTCAAGTTTTGGTCTTACTATGCTAGCGACTGCTCGCGTAACCAACCATTCAGGCGTTATAGAGCCGATGACTGAAACTAAATAGTTTGCAAAACCCGAAACGGGCACAACCTTTTTTTTGCGAACAGCTTTAAGAGCTGTTTCTACGACTTGTTCTGGCGTTTGCATGCCCTTTATTCCTACGAGCCTGTCCATCTTAGCAGTTTCAAAAAATTTTGTCTCAGTTGCACCCGGACAAAGGGCCTGAATGATGATTCCATGAGGGCGGTTTTCTTCGGCGATTGCAGCGGTAAAAGAAGTTACGAACGCTTTTGTTGCTGCATAAGTAGCCATGAATGGAACAGGCTGAAAACCTGCTGCGGAAGAAACGTTAATTATGACACCTTCACGCATTTGCCTCATTTTTTGTAGGTAGCGATGTGTTAAAGCAACTAATGCCTCGACATTTAGGCGGATCATCTGTAATTCTCTCTGTAAGTCTAGCTCTGAAAAGTAACCGAAAGAGCCAAAACCAGCATTGTTTATTAGCCAATTTACTTGGAATCCTCGACTTTCGGTAAACTCAAAAACTTTCAGATCAGCGTTAGGTTCCGAAAGATCGACACTAATGTAATCAGCTACTATGTTTTCTTCAGAGGAAAGCTCTTTTGCTAAGCGTTCAAGCCTTTCCCTTGATCTAGCTACAAGAACTAGATTGTGCTTTTCCTTTGCAAGGCGTTTGGCAAAGGATTCACCTATTCCGCTGGAAGCTCCGGTGATTAGTGTTACTTTCATAAGTTTCTCCGAAAGTATGAATCAGAAGACCATCCTTTAATTTTGGTTCGAACCATGTGGATTTTGGTGGCATTAGTTTTCTCGCATCAGCAACCTCAAAAAGCTCTTCGATTGATGTGGGAAACATTGAAAACGCTAGGCGCGCACCGAAATCATCAACCTGTCTTTCTAGCTCTTCAATTCCACATGCTCCTCCGAGAAAATCTATTCTTTTATCGGTTCTGGGATCACTTATTCCCAAGATTGGCGATAAAACAAAATTTTGAAGGATACTTACGTCTAGCCTTTCAACTACGTCTAGATTTTTGAACTCGCCCTTGAATGTCAAAAGGTACCATTTGCCTTTGCCTAGATACATACAAAATTCGCCCTTGCGAGAAGGTGTCTTTTGATTAGTTTCTTTGACCGAGAAGTGTTTTTTTAGCTGTGTAATCAGTCTTTCTTCTGTTAAGCCTTTCAAATCTCTTATCAATCGGTTGTAGGGTAGAATTTGAAGCTCATCTGAAGGAAACATGCCTGCCATTACGAAGTCGCATTCTGAAATTTGTTTTGGATTCTGCTTCCTTAGAATTTTACGGACGCGCAATGCGCTTTCAATTCTGTGGTGGCCGTCTGCGATATAAAGAGCAGGAACATTTAAGAAAGCTTCCGTAAATTCTTCGACTTGTGGAATTTTCCAAATGATTTGTCTCACGCCGTCTGCACAGTAGAAATCGTAAATTGGCGTTGTTTCAGATGCCTTTGCAATCAGATTTTTTATCTGTGAGTGGCTGCGAAAAGCAAGAAAAATCAAGCCTGTGTGAGCTTTTAAAGCTAGCATTTGAGAGGTTCGATTTTCAACCTTTTCAGGTCGAGTATCTTCGTGAGGTTTTATTTTTCTTTCTTCATATTCGTCAAGCGAGCAACATGCTACGATTCCTGTCTGGCTTTTCCCGCTTCTGCATAAACGATAGATGTAGATAGAAGGTTCTCGATCTTGAGTAAAAACCCCTTTTTCGATGAGGTCACGTAAATTTTCAAGCGATTTCTTGAAAACCTCTGCTTCAGTAGGATTTTCATCTTCTGAAAATTCAGCTTCCGAAACAGAAACTCGGAGAAAGCTAAAAGGGTTTTCCGAAATTATCGAACGTGCCTTTTGCGTGGAGATTACATCATAGGGAACTGAGGCAACAGCAGGAGCCATCTCTGGCAAGGGTCTTAATGCTCTAAAGGGTCTTATCGTAACCATTTAACCACCTTAACGTTTCGTCTTGAAGGCTGTTATCAAATTTATCATTTTCGCCGCATTTCCGATGATTTTCAAAGCTCGAGTAATTCTCTTTGATTTAGTTCTTTCCATTCGCCGCTATTCCAGTCATAAGCTTCTACTGCATGGAAGCGTTTTTTGTAATCATAAAAGGATTTTTCTTTGTATGCGTAGCCTTGATAGAAAAACTTTTTCTTTGATTCGACAGCGAAGTTTATTTCTAGAAGCATCGTAAATATTCCTAAGCTACGTTTTGATTGGTTCAAATCAAACATTGCGTAGATGCTTGACACGCTCTCAAGTCCTACATCGAAGAAAGAGCAAGCAACTAGTTTTTTGTTTAAGAAGACAGAAAGTTGCATTACTTGACAAGGAACAGAAGAAATAGGGCAAATGAAGTCATAAATCGAGTTGGGCGGATTTCTTTTGAAACGGGTTTTATGCTGCTCGAACAAAACTACTTCTTCACTTCCTATTTTTACTGGGTGAATCTTATGTTCTAAGTCAGAATTTTTTCTGAGAATTCGACGCAGGCTTTTAGATAGCTTAAATTTTTCAAGTCTTATTCTGAGTGGTAGCACATGATAAAGTTTGTTTTCGTGATAAACCAGACTATACCGAAAAAAATATATTCCGAAGTGTCGCCAACCTTTTGCTAGTAGCTCATCAAGCTCTTCAGGCGAAACTTTGCAACTTATAAAATCCTCATTTACCTGAGTTTTGGCCAACAAGTTCCACCTTTTAGAAAAGCTATAGAATTAGCTGTATAGTTATAATACAGTAAATAAATTGCTTTTTGAAGGCTTAATCGCTGGTAGTAGAGGGATTCTGCAATAGACTAGAGGATATGAGCTTTCGGTATGAAATTTATCACCCGCGTTCATTAAGGTTTTCTTGTTGAATGAGTAATTGTCTTCTGTGGGGGCAGGGTGATCTTGCGAGTTTCTTCTGGGCTAGGATGTTAGAGCGCCGGAAAAAGAAGGCGCTCTAACTTTTCAAATGATTTCATTGATGCCTTCATTTGAATTTGTGAAGGAACTGTTTTCTGTTTTCTCGGAGGTTTCTTTTGATTTTAGCATCGTGCAATTTCCTTCAAAAAATGCTCCGTCTTCGATTTTAAGTCTCGGAGTTTGTATATTTCCGAGAACGTGAGCGGTTTTGCCGAGTTCGACTTTTTGAGATGCTATTATGTCTCCGTTTACTGTGCCATTTATTATTGCGGTTCCAACGCAGATGTTTGCTTCTACTTTACCATTTACGCCGACTATAAGTGTTCCTTCTTGAGAACTAATTTTTCCTTTGAATTGACCATCAATTCTCATCATTGCTTTGAAGCTTGTCTCGCCTGTTAGAATTGTGCCCTCACCAACGTAACTACTGAGGCTACCCTCTTTGATTTCGTAACCTATTGCATCGTTTTTTGCGCCCTGAAAGTCTTGTTTTTCGGATTGAACCACTGACTCTGCTTTAGAAAAAGCAGGCTGAGTCGGTTTTGTAGAACTACGCCCTATTTTTATCATTTTTTCTCCTCCAAAATTGATTTTGCTATAGTTTCGTCATTCTAACAGTTTGGTTATGATTTTTCTAGTTTTTATGGTAATTTTTTATTTCGCGACTTATGACAGTTAATCGCAAATTGAAAGCTAAACTTTTGAACAAAGTTGGCAGGGCAATTAGAGACTTTTCGATGATTGAGGAGGGCGACCGCGTGATGGTTTGTTTGTCTGGCGGCAAAGATAGTTATACTATGCTTGACCTTTTGCTCGAGATACGCCGACACTCACCTGTAAAGTTCGAGCTGTTTGCCGTAAATCTTGATCAGAAACAACCAGGTTTCCCTGCCGATGTGTTGCCGAGATATCTTGAGAGCATAGGAATTGAATATAGGATAATTGAAGAAGATACTTATTCGGTTGTTCGAGCGCATATTCCTGAAGGTAAAACTTACTGCTCGCTTTGTTCTAGGTTGAGGCGAGGTATATTGTACTCAACCGCGATTGAAGAGAAATGCACCAAGATAGCTCTCGGGCATCATGCTGACGACATAATTTCGACTTTTCTTTTGAATGTTTTCTATGTCGGTCAGCTTAAAGCGATGCCGCCAGTTCTTCGCTCAGATGACGGCAGAAATACAGTTATTCGCCCGCTGGCTTATTGTTTAGAGTCTGAAATTGCGGAATATGCGAGACAACGGGAGTTTCCAATTATTCCTTGTAATCTTTGTGGCTCGCAACCGAATTTGAAAAGAGCCAGAATGAAGCAACTCATAAGTGATTTGGAAAGAGAAATTCCCTTTATTCGTTCATCAATAATGACGGCATTGTCAAACGTTATATCGTCGCATCTTTTAGATAACAGGCTTTACGATTTCAAAAACTTCGAGCCTTTAATAAAACGAATACCGCCTGGGCATGGATCGGTTCGCCGAGAATTGGATGAAGTATTTGATCATTCGGAACTTAATTTAGAAGAAAAGACATTACCTATTTTGCAAAATGCTTGAAGCAGAGAGCCTTTCTAAACTGAGAATCCTGCTTTGGGACATTGACGGAACTATCCTTTTATCAAAAGTTAGCGGTTCATACAAAAGATACTTTGCATCGACGATGGAGAAAGTCTTCGGCTCTGCCGGAGAATTAGACTCTGTGATGCCGTCGGGTATGACCGATACTCAAATAATGTATGAGGCTTTGAAATCTCGGAATCTAACACCAGAGGACATACTATCGAAAAGAAGCCTGCTTTTACGAGTTTTTCGTGAAGAGATGTTGAAAGTTCTCGAATGTAAAGCTGAGGGTTTTTTTGTTCTGAATGGTGTAAGAGAGGCTTTAGAGAAAACCTCTCTCTACAAGGATGTTTTTGTAAATGCTCTGCTGACAGGTAATTTATCTGTTGCTGCTGAAATAAAACTCCGTTCGGTTGGGCTTTGGGATTACTTTGCTGACTCACCGAATGCTTTTGGGGAGATTTCTTGTGATAGAAAGGTTTTAGCTTCTTATGTTGCGGGGCTATTTCAGAATAAATATGATTTCAACTTCTCTCCTCAGCAGTTTATTATTATTGGCGATACGCCGAACGACATTGTGACGGCTCGCAGTTTCGGGGCAAAAGTAATTTCAGTAGCAACTGGTAAATACAGTTATGAAGACTTGCTTCGATATAAACCTGATGCAGTTTTTGATGACTTAAGTGATACGGAAAAATTTCTTGAAACTTTGCAAAATGTCTAATTATAGGCGTGGAAGCCTTATACTGAATTTTGAGCCAAATCCGACTTCTGATTCGACTTCGACCGAGCCATTGTGTCTTTCAACTATTTCTTTTACAAGAGCGAGACCTAGACCGGTTGATTCTTCTTCTTTATCTTGTCCTTCGCGGACTATCCTGTAAAACTTCTGCCATATCTTTTCTTGTTCTTCTTTAGGTATTCCATATCCTCGATCTTCTACCGTCACGCGAAGATAGTCAGGTTCTATGGCTGTTGTTATTATGACCGATGTTCTTTCAGGACTATATTTAATGGCGTTGTCTATCAAATGAGATATTGCCTTTGCTACTAAGCCTTTATCCGCAGCTATGGGAGGAATATTCGGATCAGCTTTTTCTATAAGTCTGATCCGTTTCCTCTTTGCTTTATCCTGCATGGTTTGAACGACCTCGCTAACAAGAGAGTCTAGTTTTACAGGGATTTTTTGGAATTCTTGTTTATCTGATTGCTCGAGCTTAGCTATTGAAAGAAAGGTATTAAGCATTCTCGCAAGGCGCTGAGATTCTTTGAAAATGGTTGATATGAATTCCTTATTCTCTTGCGAAATCGTATCATCAAGCATTAGCAATTCAGCAAAGCCTTGAATGCTAGTCAGAGGTGTTCTTATCTCATGTGACATTAGATTTACCATATCGCTTCTTAACTTTTCATTTTCTTTAACTGCGGTTATGTCGCTTATGACGACCAGAAAACATGCTGGTTTTGTCGAAATTCCGGTCTCATGAATTGATTCATTTGAGGCGATTTCAACGAGGGTTATTTGAATTTTAAGAGTTTTTCCTGTTTCTTCGAAGAAAAGCTCATTTTCGTATGACTCGCCTGTTTGCAGAACTTTTCTAAGGGCTAGTTGAGGTTCGTTGAAAGTGCGTGTTTTGAAGCGATCAAGTAAGGTAGTTAGGTCAATTTCGCTCGGATCGGAGCTTTTTAAGTTTGCAAGATGTCGCATCTGGCGATTTGCGTATGCAAGAGTTCCGTCTAGATATGAGACTGCGAAAGCTTCTTTTAGAAAAGAAGTTGCTAGGATGCTGAATGCTTGTTCCTTGATGTTGTTTCTTATGATTTTGAGTAATTCGTTTCTATTTCTTGAAAGCTGTGTTGACAGAAACCCCCACCAGGATTGATTTGGGAGAGTAAGCTTTTTGGCTTCTCTTCGTTGGAAATTTCTAGCAAGCTGTTCGCTTACGGATTCTATAAGTTTTTTTTCTTCTTCTTCTAAATTTGCTTGGACTTCGACATAAAAAACACCTACGTATTCTTCCTCACTGACCAGAGGAGCAGCAATGCAGGTTTTATTTTCGTTTTTCGTCAGTTTAGTTTGTCCTGAGCTTATAGCTTCTTCGCACATGTTAACTATGTCGCGCCATGCGGCTTGCCTTGTAGGGAGTGGTTCTGTGGAAGTGGTGTTCTTTCGAGTTCTTCCAACGGGTTTAAGTTCCCTGTCTATAAGGTAGAAGATTATAGCTTCTGAAATAGGCAAGAGAGCTTTTAGAAGCTTTAATGTGCTTTCGATTCTTTGCTCTGCAGTTTTCGATTGAAAAAGGTAGCTAAACGAAGATAGGAGTTTTAAGTTTTCTGTTAGCTCATCGTCTAACTTTTTTAATTTCATAAGATGAGAGCCGATTATGGGAACGAAAAGAGCTATTAGAAATTGCGTAAAATGAAAATCAACTTCGTATATTCTTTTTCCTATAAGGCTCAAGGCAAACCATATTAAAGTGAGGAAGATAGCGAGTGGGACGATCTTGCTGATTCCGAATTTTTCGGTCAGAAACCACATGATAATTCCTAGGGTAAATATGGCACTTGCTTCCCACCAATTTAGATCAAACAGACTATAGTCGGTGAAATACTTCTGCAGTATCTTAGCTACTAGTTCTAACATTAGGAGGGTGCTGAAGGTTAAAGATGAGGAAAGTAAAATGGGAAGAGCTATTTGCTTTGTTTTCATAGTGTTAGGTTAGCTTTTGGAGTGCCTTCAACATGTTTAGCAAACAAATTATGCAATAAGTAATTCCGTAAAAGCAAGCATTTATCTAATCTAATGAGGCTCTATTTTCTACATACGAAGTGAAAGAAACAAAAGAAAGGAAGCAAGCTAAAGCTGCTAAAAACCTATTTTCTCAAAATACGAGACTTTCTAACAAGCATCAGAGTTGCTTCTAATTGTACTGGAGACCGTGTGCTTTCAGACAGGATAGTTAACTGTTCGGATTATGTGAACACAGTAGATCAAGAAATGAGTGTTTTTACGATACTTAAGAAAGAAGTTTTCATCTACTTCAAGGATTGTAGGTCAAAAACTCAAAAGGTTGATCTAGGCTTACGGAAGAAAATAGCCATTGTAAGGATGAAGTAGTCCTACTTACGTGTAAACTTCTTTGATGAAGTCTAAATCTCTATGCTCTATGGCATGTAACTTGGGTTTCCGATTTGATAAAGCTATTGCCTTTATGACAGAATCAACTTTTATGAGGGAATTTCTGGTTGGCTCTTTCCGAGGGCTCTTTCTTTCTACATGGTTAGGGGCAGCGCTATTTTTTAGCTTTGTTGTTACACAGACGGCTTTTGCTGTCTTGCCTTCAAGTCAGATGGCAGGTGCGATTGTAAATGAGACCTTGACAATAATAAACTATTCAGGATTAGTTATAGGTTTTGTCTTACTTTTAACCTCTTTTCTTTCTAAGTCTACAGATTTTATGGTTTGGATAGAGAGAGCCATGTTTTTGGTTTTAAGCTTGTGCTGTGCTCTCAGTCAATTTGTTGTTTCTGCATGGATGCATGGACTTAGGCAACAGATTGATAAACCAGTAGATGAGCTTCCTGCTGACGATCCTTTTAAGAAAGGGTTTGCCGAGTTACATGATTATTCAGTCATTCTTTTAGCAATAGCGATGACAGCTGCTCTTATAGCCTATTTTTTAATCACTAGAAGAATTCGCAAAAGTTATGAATATGCTGGAAACAATTAAGCAAGTCGTTGGATTAAAAAGGGAAGAAGAAAAACCTTTTGAAAATGAAGTTATAGAAAACCTAGAATCTTGGACAGTTCGGTTTTCAAGATGGCGTTTTAATGAAGAGCTAAGGGGTTATCCTTTTGTGGAAAATCGCTATGCACCTTTTAGGCCTGCCAGAAGAGCATTGCCAATGTTAAACTTAGGTTTAATTTCATCAGCAGGTGCTTACATTGATGGAACAAAACCTTTCGACACAGCTACGGTTGATGGGGACGTCAGTTTTAGAGAGATTCCGAGAGAGGTCGAAGCGAAGGACCTAGCATATTCAGCGCGGGGTTATGACCCTAAAGCCGTCACAGAAGATAGAAACGCGCAGATTCCTATAGAAAGACTCATAGAATATGAGGAAAATGCGGTTATTGGAAGGCTAAATGAAGTTTGGTGGAGTCTGTGTGGTTTTATTCCGAATGCTAGGCTTGTAGCCGAGCAGCTAGCCCCGAAAATTGCTGAGAGGCTTCACCGATACAACGTTCAGGCAGCTCTTCTTATTCCTGCTTCACGGCTTTGTCATCAAACAGTCGCAATAATTGCTCGAAAGATCGAGCAAAGTGGTATTCCCACGATGACTATTTCAGTTGATCGAGAAATTACGGAAAAAATCCGTCCACCGCGTGCCGCTTATTACGAAGGTGAGTTTGGAAGCGTGGCAGGAAAACCAAATTGGAAAGAATATCAGCTACGCATCCTGGATGAATCGTTACGTTTAATCGAGCCGCTTGATCAACCGAGCATAAGAAAGCTAGTTGTAGAATTAGAGACGGAAGTAGAAAAGGAAAGAGGAGAAAAGTAAGCTTGTGCCTTTTCTGGCACAAGCTTTTATTTACCATCGGTGTTTTTGACGTTTGTTGTTAAATCCATCAGGACGAGGACGAGCCTCATTAACAATCATTTGACGACCTTCATATTCCTTCCCGTTAAGTCTAGCGATAGCCGCTAAAGCTTCTTCTTCGGATGACATTTCTACAAAGCCAAATCCTCGAGACCTGCCAGTTTCTCTGTCAAGCACTACTCTAGCCGATTCAACCGTTCCCACGCGAGAAAAATACTCAAACAAATCATCACTGGTTACGCGAAACGATAAATTACCTACATACAACTTCATACACTTTTTACTTTCCTAGAAACACAATGAAAGCCTTTTGAAAGAACAACTTGCGACTGCTTCTTTCTAGTTCCCTTTGGAACTGGCTTTTTGGAGATTGTCAACTTTCTCTTTGATGGAAAAATTCGTCGCTAAACTTCCACCTGAAACCTACCTAGGTTTCGCGAGAACAAACTTCGTTCAGTATGCTATAATCTACGTCTGATTGCAAATCAAAAGTTAACATTTTTTATCTACCGCCCACTATGGTAAATCACATATTTTTCTACGGAACCTTGATGAGAAAATACGCTCCGGAGTGTCTATTTGAGGCTTATAAGAGCCTAACTTTCGTAGGTAAGGGATATGTTTGCGGGAAGTTGTATTATTTAGGGATTTATCCGGGCATAATTCTAGATGGTGAAGGTAAGGTTTTTGGTGAAGTTTTCAGGATAACTGATGAAAGTTGTTTGCCCTGGTTTGACTATTACGAAGGTTTTTATCCAAACGATCAAGGCAGTCTTTTCGTTCGCAGAGTCAGCAAGGTTTATATTACTAGCGGTGAAGTCGTGAAAAGCTGGGTTTATGAATACAATGGCAGTGTAGAGAAGGCTGAGTTTATAGAATCGGGCGATTTTGAAAAATATCTTAACTTCAAGGAGATATGTTTTCAGTGATTGACTTAAGAAGCGATACCGTAACCAAGCCTACACCTGCTATGCGTCGAGCAATGGCAGAAGCTGAAGTAGGTGATGACGTATTTGGCGAAGACCCTACCGTCAATAGATTACAAGAACGGGCAGCTGAGATTTTCGAAAAGGAAGCAGCTCTTTTTGTGCCGACCGGTTCGATGGGAAATCAGATAGCCATCAAAGTTCACACTAAACCGGGTGACGAGGTCATAGCCGAAGCAAGAAGCCATATTCTTAATTATGAAATGGCGACGCCCAGTGTTGTTTCTGGAGTTCTTATTCGCTCAATCCGAGCTTCGGATGAAGGAGGAATTTTGAGCTGGGAAGAGATTGAGCCTGAAATTCATGTCAATCAACCTTATTACGCTTGTCCGACAGGCTTGATATGTCTTGAAAATACTCATAATTTTGGTGGCGGAAGCGTAATGACAGCGACACAGACGGCTGAAATATGTCATAAGGCTCACGAGTTAGGTATTCCAGTGCATTTAGACGGTGCTCGCATTTTTAATGCTTCGGTAGCATTAGGTAGCTCTGTGGCAGAGCTTACTCGTTACGTAGATTCTGTTCAGTTCTGTTTGTCAAAAGGACTAGGAGCACCCGTTGGTTCCATTCTTCTTGGTTCCAGCGAGTTTATAGAGCAAGCACGCATCTGGCGTAAACGTCTTGGTGGAGGAATGCGACAAGTTGGAGTTCTTGCGGCAGCTGGTCTTGTGGCTTTGGAAGAATCGCCAAAAAGACTTTTTCTTGATCATGAAAATGCAAAACGTCTCGCCGAAGGTCTAGCAAATATAAAAGGTGTGAGAATAAACCCTGAGAGAGTGAAAACAAACATCGTGATATTTGATGTTTCTGATACTGGAAAAACATCTTTGGAAGTTTGTTCACTTCTTAAAGAGAGAGGAATACTAGCTATTGCCTTTGGAAAATTTATTAGAATGGTTACCCACTACGATATTTCTCGGCAAGACATAGAGAGGACTTTGCAAGTTATGGAGGAAATCCTAAATGATAATATCCATTGATGGCCCTTCCGGAGCTGGGAAATCAACGCTAGGTAAAATGATTGCAAAAGAGCTAGGGTTACTTTATTTGGATACGGGTGCAATGTATCGTGCTGTGGGGTTAGCCGTTTTAGAAGCTGGCATTGGACCTGAAGATACGGACAGCGTGGTAAAAGTGGTTAGAAACACTAAAATTGAGCTTAAAGAAATCGCCGGTGAGTTAAGGATATTTCTCAACGATATAGATGTTTCCGATCAGGTACGGAAGGCAGAAATCGGTCAAATAGCTTCGATAGTTTCATCTATTCCTGAAGTGCGTCGAATTTTAGTTGAAAAGCAGAGAAAGATAGGGCTTTCTTCCGAAAAGGGATGCGTGCTCGATGGAAGAGACATAGGAACAGTAGTGTTTCCAGATGCAGACTTCAAGTTTTTTCTTACGGCAAATCCGGAAACTAGAGCCCGAAGAAGATACGAAGAAAACTTACAAAGAGGAATTACTACAACTTACGAAGAAACGCTTGCCGAAATAAAAGAGCGTGACATTCGTGATACATCTCGCGAGGATTCACCGCTTCGGATACCAAAAGGCGCAATCTTAATAGACACCAGCGAAATGGGGCTAAAAGAGGTTTTTGAAAGAATGTTAGAGATTATTCGCAAAAAAACTTCTACATCTAGAATTTAGGCAGAATCGTTCCATCGTCGTTTATCTTCGGTGCCGAGTTTGGAAAATCCAGTTCTGAAAGTCGGCGAACTGTAAAAATGGCAGAGTTTTTATCGTCCTTAACTAGTATGCCTCTACCTTCAAGTTTGAATGGATGGATTTTACCTCTGACGAATTCGCCTTCGGAGTTTATTTCTACCTCAAGAACCATAGTTTCTGCTGTTGGTCCAGCAAGCTGAAACCAACCATAGGTTACAAAATTTCCTAGTGAATAAGCGATCAGACGGTTTTTGTAAATTTCCATACCGCGTAGCACATGAGGTCCATGCCCGAGAACTAAATCGGCACCTGCGTCAATTACTGTTCTGGCAAACAGTGGAAGATTGCCTCTCGGTTCACCGAAGAAAAACTCTGTTTGGTTAGGAACTCTTTGTCGATCTGATCCTTCTGCTCCACCATGGAAAGATACTACGACTATATCAACTTGTTTTTTTAATTTGGATACAGCTTCTTTTGCGGCTTCTAAGTCGTTTACGTTTAAAGAAATGTTATTATGTGCAAAGCCTATGAAGCTGACTTTCTTGCCTTTTACCTCAATTATGGTTGAGGCGAATTGAAATTTATCACTGCCGGCGTGTTTTATTCCGAGTTCGTCGAGAGTTTTACGCGTTGATGCTCTTCCGGATTCGCCAAAATCGTTCGCATGATTATTAGCAAGGCTTAAAACATCAAAGCCTGCTTCTTTTAGATACCTGCCATAGCGGGTCGGCATTCTAAAGGCAAAGCATCTGGGTCGACCTTTTCCACATTTTGTCGAAATTCCACCGTCCGCAAGCGGTCCTTCAAGATTGCCAAAAGCAATGTCAACGGATTGAAGAATATAATGAGCAGGTTTTAGTAGGTCAGCGCCATCGTTCGGAGGCATTCTCGACTCATTAGGAAATGGAGAGCCAAGCATAATGTCTCCAACAGCGGCTATAGTAATTCTAATATCCTTTTTTTCGACACTTGGCGTAGGAGTTGTCTGAATAGTAGTTATCAAAGAGGTATCTTCACCTATTCGGCAAGATGCAGTCAATAAAAAAGCAAAAAAAGCGAGAGTTTTCATATTAATGATGATGCTTTTAGTAGTTTATGGGTTTTCGGCAACCGCTGAAGTGCTCATTTTAAGAGCCTCTTCTACTAGCTTTTTCTGTTCTAGTTCATGGACAGCGTAACTTCCTGTAGCTGGTGCCGCTGATGCAGGGCGACCAATATAGTTTAATTTTATTTTTTCAGGCAGAATTTCCTCAATTCTTTCTTTAACGAAAGTCCATCCGCCCATATTTTTTGGTTCTTCTTGAACCCAGAAAACTTCATCTGCTTTCGTGTATGAATTTAATGTGTTTTTTAATGCGAATTTCGGAAACGGATAGAATTGTTCTAGCCGAACGATTGCAATTTTCTGCTCTGAAGAATTCCTTGCAGCGTCTAGATCATAGAAGACTTTGCCTGAACAAACTATAACTCGTTTCACTTTTGATTTTTCGGTTATTTTCTCGTCATCAATTACAGGTTTGAAGCCACCACTTAAGATTTCTTCAAGCTTGGACGTTGAAGCTGGAAGTCTCAAGAGGCTCTTCGGTGTCATTACGATAAGAGGCCGAATTTGAGGTTGTATCATTTGGCGACGTAGTAGGTGAAAGTATTGAGCTGGAGTCGTCGGGTAGCAAACTTGCATATTATTTTCTGCACAGAGTTGGAGATACCTTTCAAGCCTTGCTGAACTATGTTCAGGACCTTGTCCTTCGTAACCATGAGGAAGCAGCAACGTTAATCTTGAGCGTTGTCCCCATTTGTCCTCTGAAGACGAAATGTATTGATCTATAATGACTTGAGCACCATTGGAAAAGTCACCAAACTGAGCTTCCCACATGACAAGGCTTTTTTCAGCTATTACTGAATAACCATACTCAAAACCTAGAACCCCTGCTTCAGAAAGCGGGCTATCGAAGACATAAAATCTTGCAGCAGGATTTTTATCCGATCGAAGTTCTGTCAGAGGTGACCAGCGAGCGCCAGTCTGAATATCATACATTGAAGCATGCCGTTGGCTAAATGTTCCTCGCCCTGAATCCTGTCCGCTTAGTCGAACACCAAAGCCATCTAAAACAAGCGAGCCAATGGCGATCGCTTCTGCAAAGCCCCAATCCATTGGAATTTCACCCAACGCCATTTTTGCACGGCGAGTGAGCTGCCCAACCATTTTCGGATTTACATGAAAACCTTCAGGAACAATGGAAATTTTCTTTCCGACAATCTCAACAACTTCTTTCGTTGTGAATGTTTCAATCACATTTGAGCCATCTTCTTCTTCGACTATTGGCTTAATTTCAGCTTTTACGGGCTTTTCTTCAATTATGCTTTTCACTCGTTTGAAGGTGTTCTCATACTTATTGATGACTTGTTGCATCATTTCATCGAGCTCTTCTTGTGTGACTACACCTTCAAGTATTAAGCGCTGAGCGTAAAGATGTCGCACGCCCGGATGAGACTTAACTTTTGCATACATGAGTGGTTGCGTGTAGGTAGGTTCATCGCCTTCGTTATGGCCTAGCCGACGAAAGCCTACTAAATCGAGCGTTATGTCTTTGTTAAATTCTTGTCTATAGGCGAGGGCAATCTGAACGACGCGATAAGCAGCTTCTGGATCGTCGGCATTTATATGGAAAATCGGCATTTGAGTCATTTGAGCTACATCTGTTGAATATATGGAACTGCGGCCTGATTCTGGTGAGGTTGTAAATCCGATCTGATTGTTGATCACAATGTGAATCGTGCCACCTGTTCTATAGCCTTTTAGGTTAGCAAGTTGCAAAGTTTCCATAACTATTCCTTGTCCTGCAAAAGCTGCATCGCCGTGCATCAAGACAGGCAGCACAAGGTCAATTGCTTCTTCGCGGCTCTTTCCTTGTCCGTTTCGAATCTCGTCCTGCCTAGCTCTTGCCATTCCTTCAACTACAGGATTTACAAACTCAAGATGTGACGGATTACTTGCTAGTCTAATCGTTATTTCTTTGCCGGTTTTTGTTTGTCTTTTGCTGATTGCACCTTGATGGTATTTAACGTCACCTTCGTCGGCGGGAAAATATGGGTGAGAAGTGCCCTCAAACATTGTGAGGATTCTTTCTGTCATATTTTCATCAACGACGTTACAAAGGACATTTAATCTGCCTCTATGAGCCATTCCCATAAAAATTTCTTGCACGCCTTGCTCTGCTGCCAATTCGACTAATTGATCAAGCATCGGGATGATGGTTTCGCATCCTTCAACAGAAAAACGTTTCTGGCCAATGTATTTTCTGTGAAGAAACTGCTCGAATTGCTCTGCTTCTATAAGTTTGCGTAAAATTTGCTTTTTCGTTTCCGTAGGTAAGGGTTCTGTATCAACAAAGTGTTTACGGACTTGGCTTCGAATCCATTCTTTTTCTTCTTTACTTTGTATGTGGCGGTATTCTATGCCTACTTTACCGCAATATGCCTTTCGTAGAATCTCGAGTATTCGTCGCAAAGTTGCTGTTTTTTCTCCGTGAAGCCCACCGGTAATGAATTCTCTATCTAAGTCCCAGATGGTAAGACCGAAATTTTCAAGTTCTAGTTCAGTAGCGTGGTGAGAGGTCATGTTCAATGGATCAATATCAGCAAGAAGATGTCCGCGTGTGCGGTAGGCGTTTATTAGTTGTAAAACATTTGCTTGTTTTTCAATCTGCTCTCTTATCCGATCGGAACCAAAAAGCGAGGGGTTATAGTCTTCTGACCAGTGGAAAGGAGGGAAGTTTATTTCTAAGGCAGAAAAAATTTCTTCGTAGAAGTTTTCTTTTCCAATGAGAAGCTCATGAATTTTTGCTAAGAACAAACCGCTTTCCGCTCCCTGAATTATTCGATGATCGTAGGTTGAGGTTATAGTCATTACTTTACTTATTCCGAGTTGAGAAAGAGCTGCTGGGGTCATTGCTTGGTATTCAGCCGGATACTCAATTGCTCCGGTTGCGATTATGACGCTTTGACCAGCCATCAAACGTGGATTCGAGGCTACAGTGCCGATTGTGCCTGGATTAGTTAGTGTTATTGTTGTTCCTTGAAAATCTTCTAACTCGAGTTTTCCCTTTCTTGCTTTCTCGACCTGTTGATTATATGCTTCGACAAATTCAGCGAAACTCATCTTGTCAGCAGCTTTTATGTTTGGAACTAATAGATTTCTAGTTCCGTCTTTTCTTTCAACATCAACTGCTATGCCTAAGTTTACACTGTCGTGCTGAAGTCTTGATGGAATGCCGTTAATTACGGCATAGGTGGCATTCATCTGCGGATAATGTTTTATTGCTTTAATGATTGCGTAAGCAATTATGTGTGTGAAGGATATTTTGGTTTTTCCTTTTGTCTGAAGGTACTCATTTATGATTCTGCGGTTTTCCTCGAGGAGCTTAACCGGAACGGCACGGAAACTAGTTGCTGTCGGAACCGTAAGGCTTTGCTCCATGTTTTCGACTATTTTTTTTGCGGCACCTGTTATAGGCTTTACCTCGACATCAGATTCAAGAGCTATTGAGGTATTCTGTTTTTCAGAGGAGATGGTTTTCGCAGTGATGGGCACTTCTGTTGAACTTGCTTCCTGTCCATTATCGAGAGGAGAAGATTTGCTGAGCAAATCAGAAAAAAACTCTCGCCACGTCTCATCTACTAGATTTGGGTCTGATTTATAGCGATTTAGCAGTGCTTCTACGTAACTTGCATTTGCTCCAAAATTTTCTGCTATGTATTCACTTATGTTTATTCGGCTCATTTCTTCTTTTTTTCCTTCACTAGAAAGTTAAGAGTATATTTTACAGCAAAACATGTTTTTGAAGACAGAAAAGAAATAGAGTTTTCCTTCTTTTCGAAGGATTGTCAGTTTTGCGTTGTTTAGTCTTTGTTTTCTCTAATCTCAGATTAAGTTTTTAGAAACCTAATAATTGCTTTTGCTAACTCTGCTCTCCCAATAGCTCTATTTGGATTGAATTGATTATTTTCCAGAGAAAGCCAGCCTTTTTGTAGAGCAAAAGCAACGTGCCCACGGTATGCTGCTGGTATGGAGAATCTATCTGTAACTGTAGGCGAAAGTGTAAGGGATGCAGCTTGATCTTCCATATTACTCGCTTTAACTAAGGCTACCGCTAAGATAAGTTTTGTAGCTGGTTCAAAATATCCAAATCTACTATTGTTGATGTCAGGCATAAGTTTACCATAAGGACTGAATTGTACGCTTTCCACAGCAGTTCTTCCTATTAAGTCTGAAGCATCTTGGTAGATTGGCGCGGGTGCAAGATACTGAGGGACGACGCCGCAGCGAAGCATAGATTCTGCAAGTTCACCTTTGGAAACCTTTAAGTTCGGCTTAAATTCATTTGCATTTAATTCAATGCACAATTTTTGCAAACTTTCTAATACGAAAGGAAGGTCGCCTGGAGATATGGAACTGATATCAGTTATCTGTGGTGTTTGAGGATAAGTAAAGCTTATCACTATGGAATAGTTTTCTGTTACTCCTATTCCTGATGAATGACTTACAGCAATTTTTATTCGAGAAAAGGAAGGATTCTGAATGGTCACTTTTTCGACTTTGCCAGTTATTATGGGTAAATTTATTCGATCTGAGATGCCTACTAGATTATTGTTTTCATCGTAGATTTTAAGGTTTAAATCATTGAGAGGGTTTGCCCAGTTAACTGAAACGTTGATCTGAGTGATGTTTGCAGGCAATGTTATTTCGGTTACGGAAGTTTCTCCGGGTGTTACGACTGAATCAAAAATTTCGGTATTGGAGCTGACAAAAGTAACATTTTGGTCTAATGAAGAACGAAATGCTCCCATTCTCAAAGCCGGATTTGCAGCTTCAAGAACAGCAGCATATGTATTCAGCATTCCAGCTCCGACTTCGTGGGCGTAATTTAATGGAAGAGGAGTTGCAGAACGTTGTAAGATGTCCTTTATTTGGGCTGGTGTCAAACTTGGGTTTACTTCGAGCATAAGTGCGATCGTTCCTGCAACCTGAGGAGCGGAAAAGGAAGTACCACTTGCCGTTGTATAAAAGGGAATTTCGAGAGGAGCTAGTCTTTGGGTGTCTGCACCGATGCCGATGCCAAGAATACCTGTTTGAGATGTTGTAGATCGAAGGCTTATTAGATTTACACCAGGCGCTACGAGTGAAGGTCTAAAGAGCCTTGAGCCAAACACACCTCTTGAAGAGAAACTAGCCAGCTTTCCAAATTGATCCGTAGCTCCAACGCTTATTACCCAAGGTGCAACTGCGTAAGGATTCAGGGTAGCGTTGCTTGGTCCGGTGTTGCCAGCAGAAAAGACTACGCTTATACCCTTCTCTACTAGCATTTTTGTCGCAATGTTGACAGGATCGTTAAAATCAAAAACTGAGTCCGATGAAAAACTGCAATTTATGACTTTGACATTATAGACTGCACCTTTTTCTAATACGTAGTCAAATCCTGATAAAACATGAAAAAGACTCAATTCGCCGGCACTAAGACCTAAGATTCTCGCCGAAGGTGCAACACCTTTATATCTTCCGCCTGAGCTGGCTCCATTGCCGGCGATGATTCCCGCAACAAATGTTCCATGACCGCTTATTGGGTCTGTATTTGGCAAATTTTCAACTGGTCTAGGATTGATAAATCCAACTCCGATGCTTTGATTGTCAAGTAGTTTAACGTTCTGAACAACTCTGCCTGCAAGGTCACTGTGAAGTCCGTTTACTCCGGTGTCAAGAACGGCTACGGTAATGTTTTTTCCTGAAACGGGAGTACCACCGTTTCTTTGTAGCAAGAACCTATCGGAAGCTAAGCGGCTTATTTGAATGGGCCTCAGATATGGATCGTTATCAAAATTTAGTGTTCGATTGCCATAAATAGAGCGCACATTTGGAAGCCGGGATGCTTGAATAATTTTGGCTTTCGTAGTGCTAACGGCTATCATGGGCAAAATTTTGTAAAGCGTTCCGCCTAAGATTCCTATATTGATAAGAGACTGTAAGTCTTCTTCAGAAGGATAATTATGGAACACAATTACAGCGTTGATACTACTATCATCTGTCAATTCATTTAGTTTTACGGCTAAATCAGGATCAAAACTTTGTAACCCAGTTGAAACCGCTTCATAAAGCTCGTCTGTAATTGTGTATTCACCTATGCCTGTAAAAAGTCCGGATTCAGGTTTTGTTATAATAATTTCTATCTTTGAGTTTTCGTCAAGGGAAGTTATAGAAAAGTTTTGAGGAAACCTCAAATTGAAAATTACTCCTTCAGAATTAAAGCCTATTGCAACATCAGCTCCGGTAAATCTGACGGCATCGGTCGAACGAATTCTCCCACCGTCTGCTTTGTTAAAATCAGCGTCTGCTCCAGTAAAACGTAAGCCATCAACGCCAATGAAGACAATCCCATTTGTCCTAGTCAGCCTTATTCCTCGAGGTTCCGTTAGAAGAATCGTGTTTGCTTGGTAAACGACACCGTCTGCGCCGGTAAATCTTGCTCCGTTAGGAGCTATAATTCTTACAGAGTTAGCCGAAGCGAATGTAATAGAATCTGCGCCTGTGAATCTAACACCGTTGGTGCCGGTATAGGTAATTCCATCTGCACCTGTAAAACGGACACCATCCGCCCCTGTGAATCTAGTTCCGTCAGCCCCTGTGAAGCGAACGCCGTTTAGTTCAGCGCCTAAAAGGCCATCAGCACCTGTAAAACGAATGCCATTAACACCTACATATTCAACACCATCTGCACCAGTAAAACGAACTCCATCTCCTTTTCGGATAAGAAGACCGGCGAGGGTGTAATGGGAAAGTAAGAAAATAAGAGACAAAGAAACTAATTGCCTCATCTCAATTTGACCTCGAGGACGAAATAGGGAAGGGCTTACAAAGATATTAAATCAAAAGATTAAAAAGCGCAAGCCTGTATGCTTATTCTAGGTTTCGCATTTTCGCTGATAATGAACGGATGTTGTGCTTATCTAGTAGATGCCTGAGTGATCGAACAGACATTTGTAGAAGTTGTGCTGCTTTTGTTTGATTTCCACCTGTTTTCCTCAGTGCTTCTACAACATAGGTTCTTTCAAGATTTTCCAGGTGAGCAAATAGGTTTATACCTTCATCAGGGAGCGTGAATTCAGCTCTGATTCTTTCTGGATTATAGTTGATTATGTGTTCTGGGAGAGATTCTGGCTGGATTGAATCGCTTCGCTCAAGCGCAACAGCTCTTTCAATGGTATGCTCGAGTTCACGAACGTTACCGTGCCAGGAGTAGTTTTCTAGTATCTCCATTGCCTTTTTGCTTATAGAAAGACTCTTTCCTGTTATTTCACAGTATTTCTTGATGAAATGTTCTACTAAAAGAGGTATATCTTCTTTTCTTTCTCTGAGTGGAGGGAGGTTAATCGGAATCACAGAGATTCGGTAATACAAGTCTTCTCTGAAGGAACCTTCTTCTACTAAAGAGCGCAAATCTCGATTTGTTGCTGCTATTACTCTAGTATCTATGGGAATCTCTTCATGCGCACCTACGGGACGAACTCGTTTTTCTTGAAGCACCCGTAAAAGCTTTACTTGCATCGCAGGTGACATCTCACCTATTTCATCAAGAAAGATAGTGCCTTTATTAGCCGCTTCAAAAAGACCTTTACGATTAGTCGTTGCTCCTGTAAATGCTCCTTTTACGTAGCCAAAAAGCTCGGACTCAAGTAGCGTTTCCGTAAACGCTCCACAATTTACCGAGATAAAAGGTTTTTCGGCTCTTGAAGACAGCTCATGGATTGCTCGGGCGACTAATTCTTTTCCTGTTCCTGACTCACCCGTGATAAGAACTGTTGATTGAACCTCGGCTACAGTTTCAATCATCTGAAAAACTGCTTGCATTTTGGGCGAATTGCCGATGATGTTAGTTATGCGTCCACGCTCTCGTTGTGCTCTTTTGAATGCTCGATTTTCATCAATTAGAGCTTGCTTTTCTATAACTTTTCGGACTATTACTTTCAGTTCTTCAATATCAAATGGTTTTTGAACAAAGTCATCAGCACCAAGTTTGAAAGCTTCCCGAGCCGTTTCAACAGTTGCGAAGGCTGTTATCATCACTACGCCTATATCGGGTGATATTTGTCGTGAAAGTCGTAATACCTGTATCCCATCCATGTCAGGAAGTCTTACATCCGAAATCAGGACTTGAACGTTTTCTTTTCGCAATATTTTCAGAGCTTCTTCGCCTGAAGATGCCGTATAAACTTGATGACCTTCGGACTCAAAGACAAGACTTAAAAGTTGTCTATAGCTCTGCTCATCGTCAACAACTAGTAGTTTCTTCATTTTTCGCACTTTTTCTGAGAATTTTTTTCGACAAGCCAAAATTATTTTGACCGAAAGCAAAACATCTTTTCAAGAGTTTTTTCTTTTTGTGAAAATCACAATTGAGTTCTTTTAAAGCTTTTAGGCTCCTTAATAAAGCCAATCTTCTTTTACTTTTGGCCGTTTTTATTTGTAAATCTTACGGTATTCAAAGGGGCATTAAGCATCTTGTGTAACTTTTAAGATTAGGCTTTCGGGGCATAGATACTTAATAAACAGATTCAGTTTCACAGTTTTAGGACTTGAATATCTATCAGATAGATATGAAGGAACGCTTTATTGCTCCATAGAAAATCCTTCTTCGAAGGATGGTAGGTGAACAAAGTACAGCTCTTACAAGGTATTTTGAGACCTCAAGTTTGCTATGTTGAGATAAAGCTAAATGTAAGGCAATATAAGCACGGTTGTATGCTTTTATGCGACCAAAGTATCTTCCGAAAAACTTCACAAAATCTGAGTCTTGTTTTAGAGAGTCTTCTAGGACTTTTATGCGCTTGATTAATCTATCTTTCTCAACTTTTATGACACTTCTATTGTCATGATGGATGAGGGTAGCAACAACTTCGTTATCACAGTACAGTGGGTAACGACTAGCTAATCTGAGCCACAGTTCATAGTCTTCAGATCCTGAGAGATCTCTGTTTTTGTTGAACGGATACTTCAGAATTATGTCCCTTCTAATAAACACGCCAATACACGACAAAAAATTACCATCTATTAGATTTAGGTTTGCTACTTCCGGTAAGGTCGGTCTTTCTATTGTTTCATTGTTCTCCAAGTTTT
>JANWYH010000008.1 GCA_025054715.1 Pyrinomonadaceae bacterium | reverse complement strand
AAGAGCCTATTTCGGCTTTCGCGATAATAGCCTTTCTCCTAGGCACCGTTACGATAATTGACTTAATTACCAACCAAAACTTACAGGGTTCTGGAATCGGCGCCTTCAGAATTCGATATGGAAAATACGCTGAGATTCTCGCCACTCTAACTCCATTTCTTCTAGGATTAACCTTGCAAGTTAAAAAGAAAAGACCATTGATAATTTTGATTACGTCAGGATGCGTAGCCTTTTTAGGGACATTTGCTTCCCTAAGTAAGGGCGCTGCTATTTCTTGCATTTTAGGCTTAACGGTATTTTTAGTTGGCGTGTTCGTTTTTAGTTTAAGAGCCTATCGTCGTTTTGCTGTGATTCTTTTGACTATAACGACCATTCTTCTACTAATGTCACAGAGCCTTTTTCCTCTTACCACAACACAATATTCAACTAGCGAAAGTTTAAGAACAAGCGATACTTCGAGCGCAAGAATTTTTTACTGGAACATCGCACTTCAGATGATTAGAGAAAATTCATTGATAGGTGTTGGAGCTGATAATTTTTGGATAAAGTTTAACGATGCTCGCATAAGTTTTAATGAGCAACAAGAAAGCTTGCAGAAACAACCGGCTGAGAGCTATTTCGTTCAACGTGCCCACAATGAAATTTTACAAATAACAGCAGAATTAGGTCTAATCGGACTTCTATTTTTTATCTTGCCTTTTGCCTGGCTTACAAAAGAAATCATTAGAGCTTTTGCTGTTAAAAAGCGCTTCTCTCCTTCAGTTTGGGGATCTATAGGCGGCCTTTTGGCTTTTTTTGCCTCTTCAATGGTTAGCTCTTTTTCTTTTCGATTTCTTGCCTCAGGTATAACTTTCTTCTTTCTCGTTGCATTTCTTGTAAACAAACTCTCAAAGACGCATAGAAAAAAAACGACTAATGAACTAATAATTCAGCCTCAACTTACAGCAAAGCTTTTACCTTTAGCCCTTTTTTGCTTGATAATAACAGCATCGGCAAATGCAGGAAATTTTCTTATAAAGTATGGAGAAGAAGCGAAAGACTTACGTAAGGCAGAACATTTATTGACTTTGGGAGCTAAACTAAATCCCTCAAATCCGACTTCTTACTTTTCGCTAGGTCTCAAGTATTACTCAGAAAAGCGTTTCAAGGAGGCTTCCAGTTTATTCGAAAAAGCTATTTCCAATGGCTTTGATGTTGACATTTCTAGATTCTATCTAGCTTCCTCATACCGAGCCACAGGTGATTTGGCCGAAGAAGAAAAGGTGTTAAGGCAAGCTCTGAAAGTTTTCCCGGGTAGTGTATTCTTACGCATTCGCTTATACTTAAATCTTACCGATCAGAAAAAGCCACAGGCACAAGAAGAACTCGAGAAGGCTCTTTCCATAGACGAAGCACAGAGCCGAGGATGGCTTGCTCTTTTTACCCTCGGAGCAAGCGAAGCTGGAAGACAAGCCATGAACAAGCATGAATTTCTGCCACCGGCCGAACTTGAACCTACAACGGCTGTTTATTCAGTTATTCACGAGCAAGAAGTTTTAGAACTTTTTCCGAGAAGAATAGAATAACCTTATGAAGTGGCTGATAGTTGCTAAAAACACCTTTCGTGAAACCATAAGAGACAGAGTGCTCTATAACCTAATTCTGTTTTTCCTTCTAATAACTGCTTCTGCTCTGTTTTTAGGTGATCTTACAGGTGGAAATGAAGCGCGAACAACGGTTAATATCGGACTCAGTGCCACCTTGATTTTCGGCGTTTTAATCGCAATTTTTGTCGGTGTTGGGTTAGTTTCAAAAGAAATAGAAAAAAGAACGATTTATGTCATCCTAGCTAAACGAGTAACTAGGGCTGAGTTTTTGCTAGGAAAATACTTAGGCTTATGCACTGTTTTGCTTTTGAACACTGGCTTGATGGGAATAGGTGTTTCCGTCGTGGTTTTCACTGTAGGTGATTTAATGAGAGCAATTTCAATTTGGGGAGCTGTCTTTTTGATTTACATGGAACTTTGCATAATTACGGCAGTTGCTCTTGTTTTTTCAACCTTTTCCTCACCTATTTTATCAACGATCTTCAGTTTTTCCGTCTTTGTGATAGGTCACTTTAGTTCTGCTCTCAAAGACATAGCTCAAAGCATTGGTTCGACATCAGCAAAAGTTTTCTTTACTTCCCTTTACTACCTCCTTCCAAATTTTTCTTTGTTCAGCATAACAACACAAGCAGCTCACGGCAACCTGCCTACAGTATCTTATCTGATTAGTGTTACCACCTACGCAATTTTTTATATCTTAATTCTGATAAGCCTTGCGATAATAATTTTCCAAAACCGAGACTTTAGATAAAATAAAAACGGCAATGCTAAAAGTAATCTATTTAGTCGGTTTATTTTTGATTGTCGCTGCTTTAAGCTACATAGCTGAGCAAAGGAAGCCACCTTTACCACCCGATTATGAGGAAGAATTCATTATCTTAGACGGCGAAAGGCTTAAGCCATTTTGTTTTGGTCTTGAAGGACTTGTAGCTGACTACTATTGGATGCAAACCTTACAGTATTTCGGTAAAAAGATATTGGACGCAAAGAGTCGAGACCAAGCAATAAACATTGAAGACTTAAGGGCACTAAACCCAAAAATGCTTTATCCCCTCTTAGAGAATGTCGTAAGCTTTGATCCGAAATTTACAGATGCCTATCTTTTCGCAAGCCTTGTGCTTCCTACAGTGGATACGGAAAAAGCAATAGAGCTAGCCGAAAGAGGAATCAAAAATTCACCTGAGGATTGGAGGCTTTACCACTATCTAGGCTTTATTTACTGGAAAAAAGGTGATTATGAAAAAGCAAGCGAAATTTATGAGCGTGGTTCACTTGTTGAAGATGCACCGCCATTTATGAAAATGATGAGCGCAAAGCTAAAGGTCGAAGGCGGAAGTCGCAGCGTTGCACGTGAAATCTACAAACGAATGTATGATGAAAGCAATTCTGCTCAAATAAAAGAAAGCATCGAACTAAGACTTTTGTGGATAGATGCATTAGACGAAATGGATGTAATAAGGCAAGCACTAAATAATTACAAGCAAAGAACCGGAGCTTGTGTCAGAAATTGGCAGGAGCTAATTGCTGAACTAAAGAGAATGCCTCAAGCAAGAAGTCTGAGAATAAAGGATGCGGTTTATGATCCTAGTGGTGTAGCATATAAGCTTGATACAGAATCTTGTGATGTTAGTTTAGATCAAGAAAAAACAAAACTGCCCTTAAGATAAGTTATGAAACTAGCAGTTGAAATAGAGAATCTGACGAAGGATTACAAAATAGGTTTCTGGCATAAGCACACCGTGCGTGCTTTGGATAACTTAAACCTTAAAGTGGAAGCAGGACAAATCTTTGGACTTTTGGGACCGAATGGAGCTGGAAAAACAACTACGATAAAACTTCTCGTAGGGCTTATCAAACCGACCGCCGGAAATGCGCGAATTTTAGGCAGGGACATAAAAGACATCGAAACGCACCAAAAGATAGGGTATTGTCCTGAAAATCCTTACTTTTATGATTACTTAACAGCCTATGAACTTATGCTTTACTTTGCTGAGCTATTCGGATTGACCAAAGATGCTAAGAAAAGAGCTGAAAAGATGTTAAACTTGGTCGGACTTCATGAGTCTGATTGGCACAAGCCCCTCAGATCATTCTCAAAAGGCATGCTTCAGCGCGTCGGATTAGCACAAAGTTTAATTAATGAACCTGAAGTGGTTTTTTTAGATGAACCTATGAGCGGGCTTGATCCCATCGGACGAAGAGAAATAAGAGAACTAATAGCGAGACTGCCAAAACGCGGCATCACCGTTTTTATGTCAACTCACATTTTATCGGATATAGAAGTGCTTTGTGATAGCGTTGCAATACTAAATCGTGGAAAACTTGCTGCAGTTGGAAAACTAGATGAGCTTCTGTTCACGAAAGAAACAAACGAACTAGAAGTCATTCTAAGAGGAGTTACTGTCGAAGCGTTAAGTAACGAGATGAAAAGCCTACGAGTATTGGAAAAACCGAGTGGTCTTCAAATACGCATAAAAGAATACGAGCTTGTAGAACTTATATCTGTAATCAAAAAGTTAGGCGGTTCGGTAGTTTCCGTTCAGCCAGTGAAGATGTCACTAGAAGACTTTTTCGTCAAAGAAACTGCTAAACAGGAAGCGAAATAGAAACTTTTTGCATCGTTATAGATAAGAAGTCTTTTTTGGAGCGATAAGACTTATGTTGCGATTTTTGTTCATTCTGTTATTTTCTGCCGTACTAGTCTTCTCTCAAAAGAAAGAAGGCTCAAATCTGAGTCCAGCAGAAGAACTTGCAATAAAAGCCATTCAAGCCCACGGTGGCGAGAAGTTTAAGAACATGAAATCACTAGTTATTCGAGGAAATGCTGATATATCAGGTTCACCTACGGCAACCTTCCCGGCTACCTTTTTAATAGTATTTTCAGGAGAAGATAAATACTTTCTAGAAATAAACAATCCTTTTCAACCATTTAAGCAAGCCTACGACGGTGTCAATACCTATTCTACACTTGGAAACTTTAGTCTTCCTCCAATAAATCGTATTGGACTGCAGCTTCTTCAAAATCTTGGACGCGATGGCTTCGTAGTATCTGAATTGCCTGAAAAAACCAAGAAAAAACAAGGTTTTCGCATCACCTCTCCCGAAGGCTATTATACAGACTTCTTCCTAGACGAGAAAACAAAAAGAATAAAGGCCTATGAAGCCAGTTATTTAGTTCAGAATAGAACCGTAACTACATCGGTCGAAATAGATAAATTTCGTGAAGTCGAAGGAGTAGTTCTGCCTGAAAGATATGCGCAAAGATTTGATTTGGGAAACTTAACAGTTTATATGGATTTCAAAGCAAAAGAAATTCTTGTAAACACTGAAATTGATGAGAGAATTTTTTCATCCGTTCGTTAATTTGTATAAACGCCTTCTTGCGTTTCCTTAAACATTTTATAGTGCTGTTCGCGGCACCGACTCATTATTTCTAGGCGTTTTTCATTGTCAAGTTTTAGCAAGCGCATAATTCTGCCAGCTATTTCTATGAAGGTTTCAAACTCTTCAGGTATGACGTCCGTTGCACCGGCTTCGTAGAGACGTTCTATCTCAGAAACGTAGCGAGTGCGAGCGATTATGTAAACAGAAGAGTTAAGCTCCCGAGCTGTCTTAACGGCATATCTAGTGCTTACTGGATCGGAAACTGCCAAAACAACCGCGCGTGCTTGTTTTATACCGGCAGCTTCCAGAACTTCCGGGAAGGAAGCGTCTCCGTAAACAACATTTATTCCTTGTTTTTGTGCTTCTCTAACCAAAGCACCATTCATTTCAACCACTACGAAAGGTTGTCCTAATTCTTTTAACAAACTCGACAGATTACGTCCATTTAATCCAAACCCAACCACTATTACGTGATCTTTTAAGTCCTTCTTATCGCGTATCCTTCCATAATAAGAAAGCATTTTAGTTTTCTTTGTAGTCAGCGCTATAAGTTTATAAGTTCCCGCTAACAGCATCGGCGTAAACATTATACTGAGTGATGTTCCGGCGATTAACCCATTCAAAAGGTCTTCAGATAAGTGATTTCGAGATTGGTTCATCAGAACAAAGGAAAATTCACCAATGTTAGCCAAAATTACACCTGATAAAATGCCTATTCTTAACGGTCGTCTCATTAGAAAAGCTATAAGAACTACTATAAAGCACTTGAGAGCCATAAGACCGAGCGACCATCCAAGAATCGAACCCCAATTTTGGGCAAAATAATTCAGGTTAACAAGCAACCCAACCGATATAAAAAAGATTGCAAGAAAGCTATCTCTAAATGGAACTATGTTGGCGGTTATTTGATGACTGTAAGGCGTTTCCGAAATTACAACACCGGCAATGAAGGCTCCTAAAGCCGGTGACAGACCTAATTTTTGAGTAAAGTATCCCATCAAAAGAGCTACAAAAATAGAACCTAGAACTGGTATTTCTCGGTTTTCTGAGGTTGTGATCCATCTTAGGAGAAATGGCATCATCAGCTTTGCCAGAAAAAATACAACTCCCACCCCTAAAACTGTCAGCACAAGCTTCTGCAATAATACCGAAGGTCTTAACGCTTCCAGTTGCGAAATAAAAGGTATGATCGCCATAAAAACAGGAGCCATTATGTCCTGAAAAAGAAGCACTCCAAGAGCGAATCTACCATGCGTGCTATCCATTTCTTTTCTCTGCTTGAGGAGTTTTATGCCTACTGCAGTGCTACTTAGGCTAATTATCATGCCTAAAATAAGCATTTGCGAAAAAGAATAGCCCAAAATCAAAGCTCCTGTAGCACATACTGTTATCGTAATTATTATCTGCAAAACGCCTGCTCTTATCACGTAATGGCGCAACTGAATTAGTTGATCTACCGAAAACTCAACTCCTAGTGAGAAAAGAAGCAAAACAACACCTATTTCAGCGAGGAATTTAACAGCTTCAGCCTCCTCAATCCAACCAAGCCCGTAAGGACCTATCAGCGCACCAGTTAAAATAAAGCCCGCTATTGCCGGCAGATGCAGTCTCTGAAAGACAAAAACTACGACTATACTGATACCAATTACCAGCAGTATATTTTCAACCAGATGAATTGCGTGGTCTTCCATTCTCTAGGACTACACCTGCATAATCTCTTTTTCTTTATTCTTTGAGAGCTCCTCAATTTTCGATATGTAAGTATCTGTGAGCTTTTGAACTTGCTCCAGTCCGTCTCTTTCTTGATCTTCTGAAATGAGTTTATCTTTGAGCATTTTCTTTAGCTGATCGTTTGATTGATGACGTATGTTTCTGACGGCAACTTTGTGTTCTTCAGCGATTTGATGAACCTGTTTAGCCAGCTGCTTCCGCCTCTCTTCGGTCAAAGGTGGTACTGGAATGCGTATGACTTTACCGTCATTGGAAGGATTCAAACCGAGATTAGCAGCGATTATACCCTTTTCAATTGCACCTATTTGAGAGATGTCCCAAGGCTGCACAAGCAACATCTGAGGTTCAGGCGCAGAAATAGAGGCGACTTGATTAAGAGGTGTTTGAACCCCATAATAATCCACCGTAACATTGTCGAGCAAACTGATAGTAGCCCTGCCAGTGCGAACACTTGCCAGTTTGCGCTTCAAATCTTCTATAACCGATTCCATTCTCGGTTTAGTCTGCTTAATTACTTCTTCAACCGTTGTAGCTGTCATCACCATAGTTCAGACTTAATTTAACAGGATAAACAAAAATGGTCTCTAGTTCAAATTTATTTACTATTCTCGACGAGTGTTCCGATGGAAAGATCACCACTTACGGCTTTTAAAATGTTCCCAGATTGCTTCATATTGAAAACCATTATAGGCAAGTTATTGTCTCTACAAAGCGAAACAGCTGAAGAATCCATTATTTTTAGTTGCTTTTCGATCAATTCTTGAAATGAAATCTTGTCAAATTTCTTTGCATTCGGATTGATATTTGGGTCTTCCGAATAGATTCCATCTACCTTCGTTGCCTTAAGTAGCACTTCAGCATGTATTTCAAGCGCTCTTAGCGCCGCTGCTGAATCGGTTGTAAAGTAAGGATTGCCTGTGCCGCCTGCAAAGATAACAATTCTTTTTTTCTCAAGATGCCGTATCGCACGCCGCCTGATAAAAGGCTCGGCTAGCTGTGGTATGTGAATCGCTGAGAGCACGCGTGTCGGCACCCTAATTCTTTCCAGAGCATCTTGAAGAACTACGGCATTCATGACAGTAGCGAGCATTCCAATGTAATCAGCGCTAGAGCGATCCATGTTGCCAGCTGACTTTGAAACACCGCGAAAGATATTACCACCACCAACAACTATGGCGATTTCAACACCAAGCTCATAAACAACTTTTAGTTCTTTTGCAACGGCTTCAGCAACCAAAGTATCAATTCCGTATTTTTGACTTCCCATCAGAGCCTCGCCAGAAAGTTTAAGCAGTACGCGTTGAAAAGCTGGCTTTAAGGATTTGGCAGGACGTGCTGACATAAGCATACAAATAAAAAAATTCCAGGAAAATCTCCTGGAACATCTTAACTATTTATCATTGAAGCCACTTCTGCTGCAAAGTCGTCTTTCTTCTTCTCTATTCCTTCGCCCATTTTGTATCTTGTAAAGCGTCTTATTGAGATATTTTCTTTAATTGTCGCAATTTTTTCAATTATTAGTTCTCCAACTGTCTTTGAAGGATCTTTGACGAAGGGCTGGTCAAGCAGCACATTTTCTTCATAAAATTTATTGAGTCTGCCCTCTATGATTTTATTCAAAACATCTTCAGGCTTGTTGGCATTCTTAGGATCGTTTTTAAGTTGCTCTCTTAAAATTTCACGCTCCTTGTTTAGCACTTCTTCAGGAACTTCTTCTCTGCGAACATACTTAGGAGCCGATGCGGCTATATGCATAGCTACATCTTTGACAAGCTGCTGAAATTCCTCGCTGCGTGCCACAAAATCAGATTCGCAATTTATCTCTACAAGAACTCCAACCTTGCCACCCATGTGAATATAAGCACCAACGGCGCCTTCTGCAGTAACTCTACCTTCCTTTTTGCTCGCAGTCGCTATGCCCTTTTTACGAAGAATCTCAATAGCTTTTGTCTCGTCTCCACCTGCTTCAACAAGAGCTGCTTTGCACTCCATCATACCTGCACCGGTCTTCTCGCGCAAAGCCTTAACTAAACTTGCTTTTATCTCTGTCATAATCCTTCTCTCCAAAAAATCTCAAGCTGTCACTTCGTTAGCTTCTGCATCCTCAGCTTTCTCAGACTCTTCTTCCTTTACTACCGTCTCTTGTTCGGTTAATAAGTTAACCCAAGATGTCTCACTTTCTGCTTCTACTTCCGCGGGCTGCTCAGGCAGAGCACCCCCACCTTCAGTTCCAACCTGACGACCTTCTATAACTGCGTCGGCTATTCGTGAAGCAAATAATCTTACCGCACGAAGGGCATCGTCGTTACCGGGTATTACGTAATCAATTCCTTCAGGCGAACAATTTGTATCAACGACGGCAACTATCGGAATGCCCATACGGTTTGCTTCCCTGACAGCTATTTCTTCCTTTTTTACGTCTATTATGAAGACTATATCAGGAAGTTTCTTCATTTCTTTTATGCCTTTGAGGTTTTTTTCCAGTTTTTCAAGCTGTCTATCAAGACGGAGTCTCTCCTTTTTGGTCAGTTTTTCGTAACGTCCGTCTTGACGCATCTCCTCTAGCTCTTTGAGCCTATTGATCGATTTTTGAACGGTTTGAAAATTTGTCAAAAGCCCGCCGAGCCAACGATTATTAACATAAAACATGCCGCAACGCTCAGCTTCTTCTCTTATTGCATCTTGTGCTTGACGCTTTGTTCCCACAAAAAGAACTGTCGCATTTGGGTTTTTAATAAAAACTTCTTGAACAAAAGTTAAAGCATCGCGAAAAAGTTTCTGGGTTTTCTGTAGGTCAATTATGTGGATACCGTTTCTCGCCCCGAAGATATATTCCTTCATCTTCGGATGCCAACGACGAACCTGATGCCCGAAGTGAACCCCCGCTTCGAGGAGCTCTTTCATCGTTACTGTGATCATTTCTTCTCCTTTCTTTGGTTTATTTACTCACCGCAAAAGATAACTCTTAAAAAAGAGCAACCAAAGCTTTTGCGGTAATGGTTTGAAACTATCTCTTTGAAAATTGGAAACGCTTTCTAGCGCCTTTCTGACCGTATTTTTTGCGCTCTTTGCGTCTCGGATCGCGCGTTATCAATCCTGCCTGCTTTAGAACTGCTCTAAATTCAGCATTATACTCTAGTAGTGCCTTCGCTATTCCGTGACGGATAGCACCAGCCTGTCCTGAAATTCCACCGCCTCTTACATTTACATAAACGTTAAACTTATCCGCCGTATTTGTAAGCTGAAGCGGCTGGCGAATTATCATCCGCAAAGTTTCATTCGGAAAATACTCTTCAAATTTGCGATGATTAACCTGTATGTCTCCATTACCAGGACGCAAGAAAACTCTTGCTGTTGATGTTTTTCTCCTACCAGTTCCGTAGTACTGAATACTCGCCATATTACAACTCTAAAACTTCTGGTTTTTGAGCATGATGCTTGTGCTCAGCATCAGCGTAAACTTTGAGCTTTTTACCAATTTTACGCCCTAATTTCGTCTTGGGAAGCATTCCTTTAACTGCATACTCGATAACTCTTTCGGGATGCTCCTTAAACATTCTCTCAACGGGAATCTCCTTTAATCCACCTGGATAAAGAGTGTGATGCCTATAGACTTTTTTTGTGGCTTTTGTTCCAGTAAATACAGCATGTCGGGCATTTATCACTATGACATGGTCTCCCATATCGAGAAAAGGAGTCCAATCAGGTTTATGCTTGCCCATAAGGATTTTAGCAATTTCAGAAGCTAATCTACCTACAGTTTTCCCTTTAGCATCAACCAAGTACCATTTTCTTTTCTCAGCCAATCCCTTGCCGCTAGGAAAATACGTTTCCATAAAAACCCTTTTCGCAAAAAGAATCTTTTTCGCTAAAGAGCGAACTAACAGGATAACTAAAAAAATGAGACTATGTCAAGTCAAAGCGAAATAGTCATTACTAAAGAAATTCACAGGAAAAGAAGACAACCGAGATAGCCAGAGCATCACTTGCGCCGAAAAGCAAAAGTTCCTTAAAAATCTAATCTAAATCCGAGCCTAATTTGCCTCGGACGGTAGGTTCGCGTAGGTGCTAAGAAACTTTCACGAGCACGTGCTATAGTTGCTGGGTCAGTGCTATTCAGGAGATCAAAATTTATAAAATTGGCACCAAAACTATAAACCGTCATGTTGAAAATGTTATCAAGCTCAATGGTCGGTCTAAAACGTATCCTTTCTCCAAATCTGAACTGACGGCTTATATTCAAATCAAAAATGTAAAGTCTAGGGCCACTTCCAGCATTTCTTGGTAAATTTCCGGGACTGCCTATTGGTGCTAGTGAAAACCTTGATGCCAAATCTGCAGGAAATGCGCTTCCAAATTTACGCCATTTTATGTCCTTCGGATCACCCGAGAAGTTAGGTCTGTCGTTATTCAAGTCATCCAGATTTCGGTCAATCCCACCAGCAGAAATATTAAAAGGAGCACTCGAACCAAATCGAAATATTGGCGATAGACGGAGCTTACCAAGCCAATATGGCAAATCAAAAGTTCCTGTAATTGAGATTCTATGCCGGCGGTCTAGGAGACTTCTTGCCCATTCACCTTTGAAGTCGCCCGGAATAAGAGCATCTGAAGTATTAACTATTCCATCATCTTTTAGATTCGAAAGTGTGTAAACAAGTCTCAGAGAACCCTTAAAACCATAGGCAAAACTTCGATAGCGACTCCGAAGTTCAAAAATAGCGCCGATATAACGGCTATTGCCAACTGGTATTATCTGTTCAAGCTGAACAGGTCCCAAAGTAGAAAAGAACGGACGAAGAGGATTTATCGCGGCAAAGGCGCGACAGATTGGATTGTTTGTTACCGAAGTAGTCGAGCAATTTGCATTACTATTTGTTGTTCGCAAGTTTACTATGCAAGTTTGTGTGCCACTTGTGCAACTTCCGCCACCAACGGCTTGAAGCCCAACAGAATCATTCGGCGAACCTAGCTGGAATATAGAATTTCCTGTAGTTACGCCCAGCAAATAATCAGTGAAGGTGATTCTTCCATCGCCATCTCGGTCTGGTGTATTAGCAGGTAAAACAGGAGCATTAGGATTGAATTCCCGCCATAAAAAGGCTGTTTTATTATAGGTTAGATTCGCTTCAAAAACAAATCCCTTAAAGATTTCCCGCTCGAATCCTAAATTGAATTGATAGCTTTCTGGAATTTTCAGGTCAGGCGAAAGACTACGGAAAACATTGACCGATCTTGCAAGCTGTCTTACAGGAAAGCTCTGAGTAGAATTAACGGGCATAACAGTATCAAGCGTTAAAGGATTCGGGAATTGTGAACTCAAGAAAGCCCTAACAACATTCAGGTCAACCGTAACACCAGAAGGGACGTTCAAACTGTTAGTATCTAGTCTGAGTCTATTCTTGCCAGAAGTAAAATCGTCAATCGTGCGCAAGAGAACTCTATTATAGAAGATGCCTGCTCCAAATCTTATTACGGTCTTTGCACCTTCTGGAAAAGGATTCCAAGCTATAGCAAAGCGAGGTCCGAAATTATTTTTATCATCTATGACAGTTTCGCGCTCGTACCTTAAACCAAAGCCAAGAGTCAAATTAGATCGCAATCGCCAGTCATCTTGAATAAAAAGTCCGTAGTATGTGTTTCTTATGTCAGAATCGGTGTTGAAATTATGTTGGTAGCGTGAGACAGAATTGATATTAAAGAAAACGAAGTTACTGAAAGAATATGTCCCGGTTGCATCAAATCGATCTATAAAAAGCGTCTTAACCCTTTGAACATCAGCACCGATTCTCAAAACATGAGAACCTCTTGAGTAGCTAAGTATTTCCTGAAATTGCCAACGGTCTTCCTTGCGATCGCTTGAGCCTGAGGTCGAGCCAAAAACTTGCGTCTGAGAAGATTCTCCCGGCGGCGTGAAGGTAACCAGAACAGCAGGCGCTAGCTCCCCTGCTGTCTGAGCCGAACGAGGTCTTAGAGTTGAAAACTGGAAACGGAATTGATTAACCAAATAAGAAGAGGCTATATAGTTATGAGTAAAATTAAAGGCATTAGTATTTCTAATCCTACCTATCAACGAGCTTGCTATGCGGTTTGTCCCGCTGAATTGCCTTAAGTCGTTTAACCTTCCTAGTTGGTAATTAAAGGTAAAGTTATGAAGATCGTTGAGATTCCAATCCACTCTACCTAAAAAGATATGTCTCTTCAAAGGCGTATCGAAAGGTGCGATGTAAGGTGCGACCTGAACGCTTTGCCCGCTAGATGTAACAGTTACCGCCCGTTCAGGATTCGTCGGAGCTGGCAGATTAAATCTTGTGTTTTGATTATTAACTGGAACCCAAGCATCAATTATCGTGTCTTCGAGAATATTTTGGTATTCATAAGAGGTAAAGAAAAACAATTTTCTTTTAACAATAGGTCCACCGAAAGTAAAGCCCGGATTATTATCGGTAAATTTTGGTCTTGCGATGCCACGACGATTATTGTTCCATGTATTTGCATTCAGGTTGTCATCTCTAAAAAAATAGAAAATACGCCCGCGATAACGGTTACCTCCGGCACGAGTTCTGATGTTTACGCGACCACCTGATGCTCGTCCATATTCAGCCGAAAACTGATTAGTAATCACCTGCACCTCAGCAACTGATTCAATCGAAGGCTGAAATCTAAAACTTGCAGCGCGGTCGTCATTATTATCAAGTCCATCTATCGTTATGTTGTTCGAGTAAGCTGCACCGCCTGAAAGAGCAAAAATGCCGGCCTCTTCCGGCGTAGTTCCTGGAGGCGTTATTCCGCGTAACCCTCTATCACTAGCTAGATCTCGAGTTGAAAGAGGCTCTTCTGTAACACCGCCTAAAATTAGAATCAAATCCAAAGGATTTCGGGTGTTGTTTGGCAATTCTTCAATCTCACGCTCGACTAAAGTTCCGCCAACAACTGTTCTAGTAGTATCAACTCCAAGAGTTTCTTCTTCCCCAATAGTTATGATCTGCTCAGCTGTTACTGCGGCAGGATCAAGCACAAAATCAATCTGAACATTTTGCCCCGCAATGGTGTAAACATTCGTCTTCGTTTGCGCTGCAAATCCTCTTGCTTCAACTTTTACTGAATAAATCCCCGGTGGAAGATCAATAATTCTATAAGCACCTTCTGCGTTTGTAGCAACTACTCTTTCTGAATCCGTATCCACAGAAATTACTTTCACGGTAGCACCGGGAATTACAGCACCATTTGAATCCGTAACCTTTCCTCGAATCGTTACCAAATCCAAACTCTGCGCAAGACAAAAATTAACAAAAACAAGCAAAAAAAGTATCTTCCTCATAACAATACGCCTCTAATCCTAAGAGTTTCCATGAAATTGTTGCATGAGAAAAGCCTAAAAGACAAATTCTTGAAAGCTATTTTGAAACATTCTTGTCACTTGAATAACGAAAATAACAAACAGGATTTGTTAACTCTTGGATTTAGTCAGCATTCAAGTCTCCGCAACGATTTTTAAAAAAACCTATGAAAAATTTTTCTTTTTGTCTTATATTAAACCTAAGGTTAAATTTTGAAATAATGAGAGTAGGTTTCGAATGGATAATAGACGCTTTTGATTGCGATGCTGATAAGTTAAGAGATATGGCATTGCTTAAAGAGATTTTCGCTACTCTTATTGAAGACTTGGGTCTTAACGTAATAGAAGAAAGATGGTATCAATTTCCTATTGAAAAAGGCATTACGGGATTTGCACTTTTGAGTGAGTCTCACATCGCTTGTCACACTTACCCGGAATTCGGAATAACCACCTTTAACCTTTATTGTTGCAACAGGAGAGCAGAATGGAACTGGGAAGAGAATCTAAGAAAAAAGTTAGACGCACAGAAAGTTAAAGTAACTTTTCTAGAAAGAGGAGCTGTTGAAGCTAGAGTGTCTTAGTTATGAGTGTTCTAGTATCTAGATGCCCTTCTTGTGCAGGAACTTTAGAGTTCAAGGCCGGTTCAACCCTAGTCATAATCTGTCCTCATTGTCGTTCTGCTGTTGCAAGAACCGATCGAGGACTCGAAGACCTTGGAAAGGTGGCTGAAATTATCCAATCTGAATCGCCTCTTCGATTAGGCTTAAAAGGCAACTGGCGCGGTCACAGATTTGAAATAACAGGCAGAGTTCAACATCGCCACGAACTAGGCGGTGTTTGGGACGAATGGTATGCCACCTTTTCAAATGGCTGGGTTGGTTGGTTAGCAGAAGCTCAGGGGCGATTTTATCTAACTTTCCATCAACCTGTGAAAGCAGGATTACCGAATTTTGATAGTCTCTATCCGGGTGAGCGAATCGAAATAAACCTTCCAAAAAAAGGCATCTTGTCTTTAGTTGTAAACGAAAAAGGCACAGCAACGGCAATTGCTGCAGAAGGCGAAATTCCTTATAAATTCGAACCAGAACAAAAAAAGCTTTTTGCAGATTTACAAGCGACAGAAGGCGTGTTTGCTACATTAGACTATGAAACCAACCCACCAGTCCTTTTTTTAGGTGAAGAAGTTACTTTAAAAGACCTAGGCTGGGAAAATTTAAGTCCTGTTAAACGAGACATAAAAGTAGTATCCGCTGTAAGCCTAAACTGTCCAAACTGCGGTGCACCCTTAAGTCTGCAAGCTCCTGATAAAACCGAGCGGTTTGCTTGCCCATATTGTGATTCGCTCCTTGATGTAAACCAAGGGAAACTCACGTGGCTAAAATCTCTAAAAAAGCCCAAAAAAGTAAATTTTGCACTAGAGCTTGGAATGACAGCTTCTTTTGGAAACCTCACTTCCAATCAACCCATGAAAATCATTGGCTCTACGGTAAGAAGCGTAACCATCCATGGCGAAACCTACTACTGGCATGAATACCTTCTCTATAATCCAAAAATCGGCTTTCGGTGGCTTGTTCACAGCGATAATCACTGGAATTTTGTTGAGCCAGCTAATCCAGCTGAGATTTTCAAAAGAAGTGATAGGGAAATAGTCTACCGTGGGAAGATATTTAAGATTTTCCAAGATGCAGAAGCAAAGGTCGAATACGTAAGAGGTGAGTTTTATTGGCGTGTTGAGCAAGGAGAGAAGGTAAGAGCAATTGACTACGTAGCGCCGCCATTTTCACTTTCTTGCGAGCTTACTCAGAAAGAAATCAATTGGTCACTTGGGCACTATCTAAGGGTTTCAGAAGTAGAAAAAGCTTTTGGTGTTAAGGATTTACCAAAGCCTGCGAATGTTGCTCCAAATCAGCCATTTACTGGCGATTTTTACATCAAATGGGGACTGGCATCTCTTGCAATTCTCATCCTAATTTCGCTATTGATGATTCCTCTAACGGGATCTTCAAAAGTAGTGTTCTCGGAAACTGTGACTTTAAGACCTTTTAGCTTGACAAGTTCCTCATCTCAAGTTGTTTTTAGCAAGCCCTTCAACATTGAGGCTAATAGAAACATAGTCATAACCGCTCAGGCGCCAGTCGATAATTCATGGATTGAACTAGATGTTGATCTTGTCAATAGTGCGAACGAGGAAGTTGAATCTGTAACTATTCCGATAGAATACTACTATGGTGTGGAAGATGGTGAAAGCTGGTCTGAAGGCGGCAATACAAACGAAGCGGTGCTTTCGTCACTGCCAGCTGGGACCTATATGCTTCGCGTCGAGGCTACTGGTGACATCGGTTCAAAACCTATACCGGTTCACCTTAAAGTTGAGCAAAATGTCTTAAAATGCTATAACTTCATCTGCGCGTTTATAATTTTGGCCATCGTGCCCTTTATAACATTGGTGCGTAAATTTTCTTTTGAAAGTAGGCGGTGGAGTCAAAGTATGTTTCCGCCGGCTTGGGTTAATCAAAATTGAATTATGATGAGAACTCTTTTCCTAGTGTTCGTATTTTTCGTTTTACTAAGCTACGCTGCGGCTACCTGGCTTGGCTGGGAAATCTTCAGCTCAAGTAGTCGCTCAAGATTAGGTTTTCCGTTTATTACAAGTTATCGCGGAGGAAAATAAAGATGCTTGCTTTCGTTGTAAAACTTGATCAACTCATCGAAGTTTTGATAACAACGACCGTTTTCGTAATTCTTGGACTAGTTATTTTTGGCATTGCATTTTTTGTAATTGAAAAAGTCACGCCTTTTTCAATCCGCAAAGAAATAGAAGATGATCAAAACATAGCCGTTGGAATCTTAATATCTGCCTTGATTCTTGGGATTGCAATAATAATCGCTGCTGCAATCAGTGGGTGATGAAAAAAAACTTCATTCCATTGCTCTTTCTAAACGTTGCAATCATCGCTACTTGTGGCTTAATCTACGAATTATTAGCTGCTACTGTATCTAGCTACGTTTTAGGAGATTCAATCACTCAATTTTCTTTGGTTATAGGAATTTATCTTTCTGCAATGGGGGTAGGCTCTTGGCTTTCGGGCTTTTTAGAAGATAATCTTGCAAAGCGATTCATCGAAATAGAGCTTGCAGTAGCGATTGCGGGTGGATTTTCTGCTCCTTTACTTTTTCTTGTGTTCGCTCATCTTTCCTACTTTAACTTAATCTTTTATCCGCTCGTCTTTTTAATTGGCGTTCTGGTAGGTTTGGAAATACCCCTTTTGATGCGCATTTTGAAGAACGAATTGGATTTCAAAAAGCTAGTCGCTCGTGTTCTTGCGCTTGATTATGTTGGTGCGCTTGTGGCTTCCGTTTTATTTCCGATCTTTTTAGTCCCTTACATGGGTCTTAACCGAACATCTCTCTTTTTTGGAATGATGAATGCTGCAGTTGGTCTTTGGGGAACTTGGCTTCTGGAACACTTGATAAAGCCGAAAGACCTAACGATCCTAAGAATTAAGGGTTTTGCAGTCGTCTTAGTGCTACTTACTGGATTCATCAAGGCTGACTCTCTAACGGCACTTGCTGAAGACGCTCTTTATGCAGATAACATAATATTCGCAAAAAGTTCTCCTTATCAAAGAATTGTCATAACCAAAGGTAAAGCCGGCTACGCGCTTTACCTGAACGGCAACTTGCAATTTCATTCTTTCGACGAATACCGTTATCACGAAGCTTTAGTCCATCCTGCCTTTGCGGCTCATAACGGCAACCCGCAAAGAATTTTAATACTCGGTGGCGGCGACGGATTGGCATTAAGAGAGGTGCTGAAATATCCGGTTAAATCTGTAATTTTGGTTGATCTTGACCCAGTAATGACTCATCTGGCAACCCACTTTCCAGCTTTGAAAATGCTTAACGAAAATTCAATGAGTGACAGTAGAGTTCAAGTGATAAATCAAGATGCTTTTGTTTGGCTTTCCGAAACCGAAGAAGAACCCTTTGATATTGCTATTGTTGATTTTCCTGACCCAAATAATTTTGCTTTGGGAAAACTTTACACAACTCGATTTTACAAGCTTCTGAAATCTAAACTAAAACCTGATGCTACGGCCATTATCCAATGTACATCGCCATTAATATCTAGAAAATCCTTTTGGTGCATAGTAAAAACCCTACAATCTTCAGGGTTCTTTGTTGAGCCTTTCAACGTAACAGTACCAAGCTTTGGAGTCTGGGGCTACGCACTTGTCAAATCAGAACCCTTTGAAATTCCCACAAAACTTAAAGCTCCAACTGCTCTTAGATTCCTCAACGAAGAGACCTTAAAAACTATGTTTCAGTTTTCTAACGACACATCTGAGCCAGAAGAAGAAATTGAAATTAATCGCCTCAACAACCAAATTCTTGTTAGATATTACGAAGACGAATGGCAAAGATTTGAACATCAATGATGTGGACACGCCGAGAAATTCTGAAAGCTTTTCTTGGCTTGCCGTTTTTAATGGCTTGCGACAATAGAAGCAAGATTGAAAACATTGCAGGCGAAATCGTAGGTGCTGATGTATTAAATGGGCATAAGATTTTATCAAACCCTTTGTTTGAGGTCTCAAACAATAATCGCGAAAGAAAAACTGTGGTAATCGTAGGTGGCGGTGTATCAGGACTCAGCGCCGCATGGAAACTAAAAAGAGACGGTTTTAATGACTTCATTCTCTTGGAACTCGAACCTAAAATCGGTGGAACATCACAAAGCGGTGAAAATGAATTAACCGGCTACCCTTGGGGTGCCCATTATCTGCCGGTGCCATTCAAGGAAAATAGCCTCTTGATAACACTTCTTGATGAGATGAATCTAATCGAGGGGAGAACTGACGAAGGCGAAGTTATAATTAAAGAGGAATTCTTATGCCGACAACCAGAAGAAAGAGTTTTTTACAAAGGAAGATGGTATGAAGGGCTATATCTTCATGTTGGAGAAAACGACCAAGACAAAATAGACCTGGAAAACTTCCAAAAAGAGATAGACTTCTGGATTGACTGGCGTGACTCATCAGCAAAAAGAGCGTTTACGCTTCCCGTAGCAAACTGCTCCGAAGATGCTTTCGTAAATGAACTTGACAAAATCTCTTTTGAAGACTGGCTAAGACAAAAGGGATTTTCTTCAGAAAGGCTTTTCTGGTATTGTGATTACGCTTGCCGAGATGACTACGGATTGAAACTACATGAAACTTCAGCATGGGCTGGACTTTTTTACTTCTGTTCACGCGTTAGAAAAAGCGGTGAAGAATCTCAACCCTTTATTACTTTCCCCGAAGGCAATGGTCGCTTCGTTAAGCACTTTTATAGTAAAGTCAAGGAAAACGTAAAGCTCAAAAGTTTAGTTTGCGAAATTATACCAAAAGAAGACTCGATAGAAGTCGTATATCTTGACATATCAGATAAGAAATATAGACTCGTAGAAGCTCAGAAGGTCATCTTTTCTGCGCCTATTTTTACCGCAAAACACATAATTAGAGATTTCAAAGAAAACATGCCCTCTTATCTAAAAGAATTCGAACATAATGCATGGTTTGTGGCAAATCTATTTTTGAAAGACAGACCTAAACCTAGATTTAATCGGGACTTTCCACTGTCTTGGGACAATGTCATTTACGAAAGCCCATCTCTCGGCTATGTCTGTGCAACTCATCAAAGCGGAATTGACTACGGCGCAACCGTTTTTACCTATTACTACCCGATGTGTGCTGAAAAAGACGGCAGAGCAAAGCTTTTTTCTCTTAGCTGGAAAGAATTAACCGACATAATTCTGACAGACCTGTGGCGAGCGCACCGAGATATTTATTCACTGGTAGAAAGAATTGATATAATGCGTTGGGGACACGCTATGATCTCACCTCGTGTAGGATTTGTTCGATCTGAAGCCTTGAAAAAAGCTAAAAAGCCTTATAGAGGCATACACTTTGCAAATACGGATTTAAGTGGTGTAGCTCTTTTTGAAGAAGCATTTTATCACGGAACTAGAGCTGCCGAAGAGATTTGGTCGGATTTGCGAAGATGATGGCAATAAGAAATCAAAGCTTATGGCTTTTTTCACCTTCGATTGATCTGTCAGTTTTTTTGGGTAGTGCCTTGCTTTCGTTTTTGCTTCTAGCAGTTGGCTGGAAAGTAGGAGTACTTAACGCAGAAACTCCTGACTGGGCATGGATCTCTACCGTCTTACTAGTTGACGTCGCTCATGTCTGGGCAACTTCCTTCAGGGTCTATTTTGATACGGAAGAACTAAAACGCAGACTCTTGCTTTATCTAGGCGTCCCGATAGCTGGATACATAATTGGCGTTGCCATTTACTCCGAAAGCGAAATCCTCTTTTGGCGTATCTTAGCCCTGATTGCCATTTTTCACTTTGTTCGTCAACAATACGGTTGGGTAATGCTGTATAGACGAAAACTAGGAGAATCAGACAGAATAGGCTTTTTAATTGATGCTTCGGCTGTCTATCTAGCAACCATCTATCCGTTAGTTTTCTGGATGTCAAATCTCCCTAGAAATTTTCAGTGGTTCGTTGAAAATGACTTCTTTGCACTTCCATCTATCTTTGACTACATACTGTTTCCTTTTTACATTCTTTCGCTTTTAATTTACTTTTCTAAGTCTGTCTATTTATACATCACAAAAAGATTTGTAAATATCGGAAAGGACATAATAGTTTTGACAACTGCTACATGCTGGTATGTAGGTATAGTCGCCTTAAACTCTGATTATGCTTTCACGGTTACAAATGTTTTGATTCACGGCATTCCCTACTTTGCGATAGTATATTTTTATGCTAAGTCAAGAAGAGATAAGACCAATAGCGTTTATCGCTTTCTCACTTCAAATTGGATCGTTTTTCTGGCTACGCTCTGGGCACTGGCTTACGTTGAGGAGCTGCTCTGGCATCGAAACGTCTGGCATGAACGAGACTGGCTCTTCGGTGAAAACTGGAACGTTGGAAGTTTTCAAACTTATCTTGTGCCTCTTCTTGCAGTTCCGCAAATCTCTCATTACATACTCGATGCTTTTATCTGGCGCAAAAAAGATAACCCCAATCTTTCATTTATTTAGCAGTCTAAAAATAATCGTTCTTACAATTTTAATCGTCGGATGCAAAACGAATGAAACAGGTTTTGCTCTAGACGAGACCGAAACAGCAGCAAAAATTGTAGCTGAGGCAAATGAAGATCTAAAACTAATTCGCAAACTTTACAAAGAAAACGAAGGCAAAGTCGAACAAATAAAACAAGCGATAAAGGATAACAAAATCGAGGATGTCCGAAGGATTGCTGATGATCTAGTTTACATAATAAACGACGGAATGGCGCTTGGCGAGAGCGCTATCGAGAAAATCAGCAAAGCTGAAAAGATGAATATAAATCAGGCTTATAAACAATACCTAGAACTAAAGCGTGCAAGCCTTGAAAAACAAATTGAAGCATTTGAATTTCGCCGCCAAGCCGCCGTGCTCTTGCGAGATAGCTTCGGCACAAAAGACAAATTCATAATAGAAAAGGCAAAATCTGACTTCAAAGACAAAGAGGAAAACTTCCGTAAGCATATGGAAATTGCAAGACAACTTAGCGCTGAAGCTAATCAGCTTGCAAAAGAAGCTATGAGAGAGCAGTGAATTTTAAGGCAAATAAACCTTTGGAACAAAGTCTAGTTTTAAGTCGTAAATTATTTTTGGAGGTTCTATGATGCGTGATCCAGTTCTTGCCGGCATTTTGAGTTTCCTGATACCGGGTCTCGGGCAAATCTATAACGGCAGGCTAATCATCGGAATTATCTGGTTAATTTTAACTGGCTTTTCTTGGATAGGCTCTGCTGGAACACTTGGTTGGATAGTGCATCTGATTTCTGCATGGTGCGCATACAATTACGCAAAGAAAAACCCCGTAAGATAAACTGAAAACTTCTATCCTCCAGAAAACAAAAGTCCCTCTAAATCAGAGGGATTTTTGTTTTGGCTTGAATTTTACTAACTCTGCAAAGTAAGTTTATAAATATGCTTTCTTTGCTTAGAATCAGCCAATTTGCACTAATTGACGAAATAGAGATAGAATTTTCGGAAGGATTAAATCTCTTAACGGGCGAAACCGGTTCCGGCAAATCGATAATTGTTGATGCTTTAAGCGCTTTAGTAGGAAGCAAAGTTTCACCTGAAAGCATAAAGAAATCCGCTGAAATAGCAAAAATAGAAGGTTTATTTTACTTAGACCCAAACGACTCAATCTACAAACTTTTCCGAGATAGTGGACTTGACTTAAAAGAAGAAATTTTGATTCGTCGAGAAATCTTACGCTCAGGAAAAAGCAAAAGTTTCGTTAACGAAAAACTAGTAACTCAATCCTTTCTGAAAGATTTAGGGCGTTTTTTGGTTGATATTCATAGTCAGGGCGAACAAATTTCGCTTTTTTATCCTTCGACCCACCTAGAAATACTCGACGAATACGCAAACTTAAAAAATACCCGAGCGTTGCTAACAAGAGTTTTTGATGAGTTATCCTCCGTTTCAAGACAGCTAGATGAAATTCGTCGTTCGGAAGCTCAAAGGTTTCAGATGATAGATCTTCTAAGATTCCAGATTGAAGAGATAAAAAAAGCAAATCTTCAAGTAGGTGAAGAAGAAGCACTCTATGAAGAACGCAAAAGACTCTTGAACGTAGAAAAGCTTTCTGCTTTAAGCCAAGAAACCTACTATCAACTTTACGAAAACGAAGATTCAGCGATTTCAAAAGTGGATAAAGTAATCCGTTTGGTTTCGGAACTTTCTGAATACAAAACTGAATTCAAAAGTTATCTAGAACACTTACAAAACGCCCTGGCTGTCTTTGAAGATCTTGCCGCATTCATCAGGTCATTCAGCAGCACACTTGAATTTTCTCCAGAAAGGTTGGAAGAAATAGAATCTAGACTTTCTGTTATTTCAACTCTCAAGCGAAAATACGGTGGTACTATTGAAAACGTCTTGGAACACCTAGCAGAATCGGAAGCAAAACTTGAAAATTTAGAATCTGCTGAATACCAACAAGAAGAGCTAGAAAAAATGCTTGAAGCTTTACAATCTGAATACTTTCTTCTAGCACAGCAGATTCACTCCCGTAGAAAAGAAGCAGCTAAAGAGTTTGAGAAAGAAGTGGAAAAAAACCTGAAAAAGTTAGCCCTTGAAAAAGCCAAGTTTGAAGTTTCCATTCAAGCAGATGAAAGCAATTTAACTTCAAAGGGAATTGACAAGGTCGAATTTTATTTCTCTGCAAATCCTGGAGAAGTGCCTAAACCGCTAGCTAAAGTAGCTTCTGGTGGTGAAGCTTCTAGGTTGATGCTTGTTCTGGAAACAACAGCAAAAACATCTGAAATCCCCAAAACGATGGTCTTCGATGAGGTTGACATTGGAATCGGAGGCAGAGTAGCAGAAGCAGTAGGACGAAAGTTACTTGAGCTTTCAAAAAAACATCAAGTCCTATGTGTTACTCATCAACCGCAGGTCGCGTCGCTAGCAGATACACATTTTTTAGTTGAAAAACTCTTTGAAGCTGAAAGAACAAAAGTTTTCGTTAGAAAATTAGGCGAAGAAGAAAAAGTAAAGGAAATTGCAAGAATGCTAGCAGGTGAGAAAATAACTGAAACAGCAGAAAAACATGCAAGAGAGCTTTTAAGACAAAGAAAGGCACTTCAATTTTGAAAATGAATCCGGCAATTTTAGCAGAAGTAACTAGAAGCCATGTAGTTGAATCAATTCATCGTGGTCATTTAATCGTTCTAGACGGCGATGGAAAGGAAATTTGCTCTTTAGGCAACAAAAAAGCAATTACATTTATGCGTTCTTCGGCAAAACCGTTTCAAGTGCTGCCTCTTATTTACTCGGGCGGAGCCAAAAAATTTAACCTTTTAGACGAGGAAATTGCCATAGCATGTGCCTCTCACTCCGGCGAACAGTTTCATATTGGAATAGTCGAAAAAATGCTCAAAAAGATCGGAGTAGATGAATCTTTTCTACAATGCGGAGCTCATCTACCTTTTAATGAGAAAGTGGCTGAACAAATGATAAAAAACAACGAAAAACCTAGAGCAATTCACAACAATTGCTCTGGCAAACACGCCGCAATGCTCGCCATGGCTAAACATCTCGGAGCAAACCTTCAAGACTACCTTCACACGACGCATAATGTTCAACAAGAAATTCTGAAAATCATTTCAACTTTTACAGAAACTGCTGAAAGCAAAATTAAAGTTGGCATAGACGGATGCTCAGCCCCGACTTTTGCTTTGAGTATGGAAGCGATGGCAAAAGCTATGACAAAGTTAATCTTGCCTACAAGATTTTTCGATGAAAGCTTGGTAGCGGCTTGTAACCGAGTCACAAAAGCCATGATGACTTACCCTGAAGTCATAGGCGGAAATGAAAGACTCGACACAATACTGATGAAAGCAGGAAAAGGAACCATAGTATCAAAGATTGGAGCAGAAGGAGTTTGGCTTTGTGGCATTTTACCCTCACAAAAATGGAAACAAGGACTAGCAATAGCACTAAAAATAGAAGATGGAGACGATAAACGTGCTCGTGCAGTTGTAGCTATCGAATTACTACGAAAGCTTGGCGTTTTCAACGAAGACACCCTTAGCTCCTATTCTCCTCTACCTGTAAAAAATCGAAACGGCAATATAGTTGGACAGGTTAGAGCTTGTTTTGACGTCTAATCCTAAATCTCGCAAATTGACCAAAGCCTTGACGATTTACTGCTTCTCTTCACGATAAAAACGAACTTCTGCTTTTTCTAAGGTGGCAAGACCAGCTCCTATTTCGCTTTCAACCATATCCAGAAATCGCTCGAGGTTTCCTCTTGTATCAACCATTTCTATAACCACGGGCATATCTTCAGACAGTCTTTCAATCTTGAAAGTATGAATGAATCTGCTATTTGCTCCAAAGCCCATTATTCCTCTCAAAACAGTAGCTCCCGCTAGTCCCTCTTCTTTTGCTTTTCTAACGATCCATTCGTAAAGAAGCTCGCCATTTTTTCGTCTATCGCTTTCCCCGATGAAAATCCTTAACAAATAACCTTCTTTCTGAAGTAACATAAATTTACCTCCATATCAGATAAGCCAAACTTCTGCCGGCCCACACCAGTAACAACCCGAAAGTCAAGTGAGTGGCTATATTCAAAAAAGCATAATGATACTCTGCTCCTCGAATCATGTTAATCGACTCGTTGCTGAAGGTCGAATAAGTAGTAAATCCGCCTAGAAACCCAACAAAAACCAAAACACGGGCTTCGGTAGTGAAAACACCTCTTTCCTCGGCAAGATAAGAAAGAAAACCTATTAAAAAGCAACCTAGAAGATTTACTATCAAAGTGCCAAAGGGAAACGAAATGCTACCAACAAGATTCTGTACCCAGCCACTCATTAAATACCTAAAACACGAGCCTACAAAACCTCCCAAACCAACAAGAAGAAGCCTATACATAATAGTCAATTATACATCAAAGAAAGCACCTTCGATATGATCTTCGGCGGTAATCCCAGGAAATGCAAAACTTGGCAGGTAACAAATTTAGATAAAAACCGGACAGCCGACTGACGCTCAATTTTTTCAAAAGATAAGCTGATGGGGCTATCAGCTAAAATCACAAAGTTTCCCTGTTTTGACAATTTTCTTCGCAGTTCGTGAAGTTCAAGAAACGGTATATATTCAAATCCTCCTGCATTTTCGTAAGCTTTTCGTCTTACGAAAATCGAGGAATTCAGACAAGATAAACTGGATGGGGAAACCCACTGCAAAAGTTTTGCTAAGAGCCGAGACCAGCTTTTTCGAGCTTCAAAAATTAGTTCAAATTCTCCGCCTACGATTTCTTTGTATTTCATAACGGCTTTTATTTTGCGAGCTGTTCCCTGTTTGGGCCGCATCTCAGGCAATAAAAACCACAGAACTTCTCCCTTTGCCCGTGCCACACCCTCACTGAATTGCTTTGCCCTAATGGTTTCCTTTGTCTTTACGAGCGTAATCTTCTGCAACGGGTCGTCAAATTTTTCAATAATTCTTACAGTTTTGTCCGTGCTACCTCCATCAACTATTACAACTTCGTCAATGTTTACAAGTCTTGCCAAAGTTTCCAAAGTATCTTCAATTATGGATTCCTCGTTGTAGGTAGGAATTATTACAGAGAGTTCGAGCATTTTGCTTTTTCCATCATCTCTATGAATCTATCAAATAGATATTTTGAATCATGAGGACCTGGAGCTGACTCGGGATGGTATTGCACCGAAAATATAGGTAATTTCTTGTGTCTCAATCCTGCGACCGTATTATCATTGAGATTCACATGAGTCACCTCGATCTCAGAAGGTAAAGACCCTGCATCTACGGCAAAGCCATGATTGTGAGAAGCAATTTCTACTTTACGACTCTCAAGATTCATAACAGGCTGGTTTGCCCCACGATGGCCAAATTTAAGCTTATAAGTTTTACCACCGAAAGCTTGACCTATCAGCTGGTGCCCCAGACAAATTCCAAAAATTGGTTTTTCTGCTTCTACTAACTTCCTAATCTCCGCAACAACCTCCTGCATAGAAGCAGGATCCCCCGGTCCATTGGACAAGAAAATCCCATCCGGGTTAAGCTCCAATATACTTTCGGCAGAAGTATTTGCCGGAACGACCGTTATTCTACAGCCACGCTTAGACAGTTCCCTCAATGAATTCGTCTTAACACCAAAATCAATCGTAACAACATGAAAACGCTCAACTCCTTTTGCCGGAAATTCGTAAAAGTTTTCAGTCGTAACTACACTCGCCAACTCACGGTTTACCATTGAGGGCGACATCAGCACTTTTTCTAGAAGACTTGCCTCGTTTGTGTCTATCGTAGATATGCCAGCCCGCATCGCTCCTTTGTCTCGAATATGCCTTACTAAAGCTCTAGTATCAATATGCTCGATGCCAACAATGCCGTAGCGTTTCAGATATGAATCAAGCGTTTCTGTAGCGCGCCAGTTTGAAAAGATGCGACTAGCTTCACGAACAACAAAACCTTCAACCCATGGTCTTCTCGACTCGACATCTTCAGCATTCACACCGTAATTTCCTATTAACGGATAAGTCATGCAAACTACCTGCCCAGCATAGCTCGGATCGGTAAGAATTTCTTGATAGCCAGTCATTGCCGTATTAAAAACTATCTCACCGAAAGTCTCTCCCTCCGCTCCGAACGAGCGACCACGAAACACACGTCCATCTTCCAAAACTAAAACGGCTGGCTTTATCATCTAGCTCCTTCCACTAGGTTAAAGTCTCTTTCGTCTTCAAATTTAATCTCGTATTGACCTTTTTCTATAAATCCGATATTTGAAGGCCAGAACCTAAAAAAAGCTTTACCGTAAATGTATTTTTCCGGCACAAGACCCCAATATCTCGAATCCGAAGAATTATCACGATTATCACCCATCACGAAATAGTAATGCTCCTCAATCTTCTTAAGAGGAAAGTTTGCCGCGTTTCGATTATATTCCGGATCAAGATAATTTTCGTAAAGCCTCTTTCCGTTTATGTAAACAACACCGTTGCGAACCTCGACAGTCTCGCCCGGTAAGCCTATTACCCTTTTGACGAAACTCTTCTCAGGGTCTTTCGGATACCAAAAAACTACTACATCTCCTCGCTCAATGCGAGCCCAACTAAAGGTTTTCCATTTGTAGTATATAAGCTTATTAACCAAAAGTCTCTCACCGTCGTGGAGCACTGGTAACATCGAAGTTCCCTCAACAACTACTGGCTGTGCTATGAAAACTCCGAAGAGGATAAAAATCATCAACACGAAAAGTATGTCCCGAAAGAACCTAAAGACTTCAACACAAAAACTATGGAAAGCTTTTCGACGCGTACTGAATATTTCTATGCTAATGTCATCTTCTACGGAAATTGTCCCAAAAGGAAAAGTTTTCTTTTTCCTCATTTCAAGTTTCATATTATCTTTCTGTGAGGAAAATTTGTCAAAATTAACTAATTTCTCAATTTGTCGTTGACTCTCTCAAAAGTTTAGATTATCCTTCCGTTCAAGGTAAGGAGAAGCGAAAATGCGGAAACTTTTACTTTTTTTGTTGTTCTTTTGTTTGTTTCTCTACCATGAGTCAAACTCTCAAACTAAAGTGCGTGTTAAGTTCCCGAAAGGAAAATACGCAACTACCGTAACCGGCACCATTAGAGGATATGAGTACATAGATTACGTAGTCCGTGCGAGAAAAGGACAAAGAATGGTCGTCCAGCTTATCTTATTGAATAGAAATTATTCGACCAACTTTTCCGTTTTTGACACGGATGGCCTTGCACTGACAGCTGATACGGATTACTACGATGAAATCCTGCCAGCAACGGGCGATTACGTAATAAGAGTGTTGATGAGTCGGTCAGAAGCTAGACGAAAGGGTTCAATCTCGAGATTTAGGATCAGGATTGGCATAACTGACTAACTAGTTATCTGAATAAGCCTTTCTAGCTTATTTTGAGCTTTACCGCTATCGATGCTTTGTTCGCAAAGCCGAGCTGCATGAGATAAATCCTTTGCAAGTCCCCCTAAGAAGACAGCGGCAGCAGCATTTATTACGATTAGGTCGCGCGCCGAGTCACGACGATTCCCCTTTAGAACATCTAAAATTATTTGCGCACTTTCTTCTGGCGAGTTAACACGAAGGCTATCTAGATTGCATCGGCTTAAACCGAAATCTTCCGGTAAAACTTTGAAGATTTTAACTTTACCTTTCTCTACTTCTGCAACCAGAGTTTCACCCGATAAAGTAATCTCATCAAGCCCATCCGAGCCATGCACAACCCAAGCTTTTTCTATTCCTAAAATTGCCAAAGCTTTTGCCATTGGCTTAACAAGCGACTCATGCCAAACACCAATAAGCTGTTTAGGAGCATTTGCAGGATTAGAAAGAGGTCCCAAAAGATTTAAGCTAGTTCTCACGCCGAGGTTACGTCTAATATCTCCCACACGAAGAAGCGACGGATGAAACTTTGGAGCAAACATAAAACAGATTCCTATGCCTTCAAGACAAGCTTCCTCTTTTGAAGGATCAACCATAATGTTAACTCCTAAAGCTTCGAGCACATCAGCACTTCCTGTTTTACTTGTAACTGCTCGATTACCGTGCTTTGCAACTGGAAGTCCTGCACCTGCAATAACAAATGCTGCCGCAGTAGAGACGTTAAATGTTTTTTGTTTACCGGACCCCGTTCCGGCCGTGTCTATAAAATTTCTGTGAGTAGTCCTGATACGAATAGCTTTCTGGCGCATTGCTTTTGCCATACCTGCGAGCTCTTCAGGGGTTTCTCCCTTAATCGCAAGAGCTACTAGCGCACCTGCTATTTGAGCTTGGTTCGCATTTTCATCTGTAAGTGCCAAGAAAAATTTTTCTGCATCTTCAAATGAAAGATCTTCACCACGCATCAATCTGATTAGAAAGGGATGAAGTGGCGTGTCAGCTTTACCTACCGGAGATTGAACCGGAGCAGAAATTAACCAATTGTTTCGCCTCATCTCTACAAGTTCAAGAAATTTTGAAGCAGTTTTTTTCCTTCCGTCGTTAATATGGACTCTGGGTGAAACTGCACCCCCTCAACTCTGTAGTTACGATGCCTTAAACCCATAATCAGCCCATCAGGAGTAGTTGCAGAAATTTCAAGAGATTCAGGAAGACTATCAGAATCAACAATCAAAGAATGATAACGAGCTGCTTTAAAACGATAGGTAAGTCCTTGAAAAATTGTTTTTCCATCATGACATATTTCAGCATATTTGCCATGCACCGGAACGGGGGCACGAATTACCTTACCACCGAAAAATTGCCCAATTGCTTGATGCCCGAGACAAACCCCAAGAATGGGAACCTTGTTATAGAAATGCTCGATTACCGCAAGCGACACACCTGCATTGTCAGGAGTTCCAGGACCTGGTGAGATTACGATTCTATCAGGCTTTATCTCATTTTTTATCTCTTCGATCGTTACTTCATCATTTCGGCGAACAAGCATCTCCGCTCCAAGCTCGCCAAAGTATTGAACGAGATTATAAGTAAACGAATCATAGTTATCTATGATAAGTAGCATAGTTACCTTAAAAGTTCTGCAACCTCCTGATTTTTGCTCTCTAAAGCCCAGTCCAATGCGCTTTTTCCCTTCTTGTCCCGTTTTGCTTTATCGGCTCCTGCATCCAGAAGCATCTTTGCTATCTGTTTTTTTACTTCAGCAGGAGCTTTCTTGTTCTCTGCGATATACATGAGCGCCGTAACACCATTACCTTCAGCTAAATTCACATCAGCACCCTTTTCGATAAGCATTCTCACAATGTTTGGATTTACGTTTGCACCAATGCAAGCTTCCGTCAAAGTCAAACCGCCTTCGCTATCAGCAAGATTCGGATCGGCACCTCTTTCTAAAAGTTCACGAACAAGATCCTCGCGCCCGCGAACGACAGCTAGATGCAAAACCGTTTGATTCCTCAATTTTCCCTTTGAGCCACCCAAATTTACATCCGCACCCTTTTCAAGAAGAAACCTGAAAATCTCTTCTTTCTGATTTGAGAGCGCAAGATGAAGTGGCGCTTGTCCTAATTCATCTAGCATGTTTATATCTGCCACCTCAGCTATAGCCTTCACGGTTTTGTCATTCGAGTTTACAATCGCGTAGGTTAGTGCTGTTTCACCACGACTATTCTTTATATTTGGATTTATCCCCGCTTCAAAAAAACCTCTTACGGCTAATGTGTCGCTTTGCCTGATAGCACGCCAAAGCTCTTCTTCACTAAAATCGTATCCTCTCACTTTGAGCATTCTTTTTGTCATTTCAGGCGAGCCCTTCTCTTGACTAGCGCAAGAAAACAAAATCATTGAAGTCAAAACCAAAATCATTATCCTCATAATTAAAAGCTCTTTTCTGCAATTTCAATAGCCTTCAACAGGGCCTTCGCCTTGTTAAGAGTTTCCTCGTATTCCTTTTCCGGCACGGAATCAGCAACTATTCCTGCACCTGTTTGAATTATAGCTTGAGGTTTCTTAATCTCAATGGTTCTTATCGCAATACAAGTATCGAGATTTCCTGAATAATCAATATAACCGACCGTTCCAGCATAAATTCCTCTATTTTGAGGTTCAAGCTCGCTGATTATTTTCATCGCGCTAATTTTTGGCGCACCGGTAACCGTTCCGGCAGGAAAGCAAGCCTTCAAAGCATCGAATCGGTCAAACTCGCTTCTTAAAGTTGCCTTCAAACTCGTAACTAAATGCTGAACGTGACTATATTTTTCTATCTTCATTAAATCTTCCACTTCAATCGAGCCGAACTCGGCAACCTTTCCTAAATCGTTCCTACCAAGATCAACAAGCATCACATGTTCAGCTATTTCCTTTTCATCCGAGCGCAAGTCCTCGCCCAAAATCCAATCCTCAGCATCATCGGCACCTCGCCTTCGAGTCCCGGCTATTGGGCGATACTCAACGGCTCTGCCACGAACCCTAACTAGCATTTCGGGAGAGGAACCTATTAAAATCTCTTTGCCTGTCTTTAGAAAGAACATATAAGGCGAAGGATTTAACATTCTCAATGCACGATAAATGTTTATCGGCGAAGCATAGGTTTGCCTTTTAAGCTTCTGTGACAGAACTACTTGATAAGCATCTCCAGCAAAGATTCTTGACTTGACCTTTTCAACTGCCTCAAAAAAAGCTTTCTTCGTAAAACTGGATGATAAAGACTTATTTTCGATCTCTGAAGGCTGCAAGTTAACAGGCAAAGCTACTGGCTCTGAAAGCAATTTTTCGATTCTTTCGGTTTCTTGAATTGCTATCTCGTATAGATCTTTTAGGAATGCTTCGTTTCCATCTGCTTCCTCCGTAAAAACCGTAGACACTATCTTTATTTGCTGGCGGAGATGATCGAAGACTATGACATTTCTAAAAAACATCCATACAGCATCGTCGTCTTCATACTTTTCACCAGTGTCAAGGACAGGCTCAAAGAGCCTTATCGAGTCGTAACTAAAAAAACCGACAGCACCACCGCAAAGTGGTGGAAGATCGTTCTTATGAGCGAGTTTCCGTTTTAAGAAATGCTCTCTAAGGTAATCCAGAATAAAAGTCTTACTCAAAACAGAAACCTCTCCAAATTGCTCAATCTCCAGCTCGCGCCCTCTTGCGCGAATCGTCATATAAGGATCGGCACCAAGAAAGGAATACCTAGCAATTCTTTCCCCGCCCTCGATTGACTCCAAAAGAAATGCTTTATCGGATGCTTCGCAAACCCTTAAAAAGGTGCTTACAGGCGTGTGTAGATCGGCTAGAAGCGTCCTTACTACTGGAATTACGTTGCCCTTTTCGGTTTGCTTCAAAAAATCTTCAAAAGATTTTGGAGAAATTTCAAACATCTTTCAAACTAAATCCTTTAGAAAAGCGAAGTTCCAGTCAGCCAATGCCCCCCGTCAACCACCAAAGTTACACCGTTGATATAGCTTGCTGCATCGGAGCAAAGAAAAAGTGCTGCATTTTCAATGTCTGAGATACGCCCAAATCTTTGAATCGGAATCCTAGAAAGCAATTTTTCTTTAACTTCCTCTGGAACAAGTCTCTTCATCCCTTCAGTGTCCTCTATTGGACCTGGAGCAATACCATTCACTCTAATTCCGTATCTTCCCCATTCGACAGAAAGATTGCGTGTAATAGCATCAACACCCGCCTTGGCAGCAGATACATGTATCTGCATTGGAGTAGCTAAATAGTGTAAAGTAGCTGATATATTCAATATCTGTCCTTGATTCTTCCTTAACTCTTCAAAAGCAGCGCGACAAACATTAAATGTTCCCTTTGTATCAATATCTACAACAACGCCAAATCCATTAGCCGAAAGCTCTTCTGCTCTGCAAAGAAAGTTTCCAGCTGCTCCGTTAACGACTATATCTATCTTTCCGAAATGTTCTACGGTTGCGGCAATCGCTGCTTCCACAGCTGCATAATCTCTAACGTCGGAACTAACAGCAAAGCATTCCCCGCCTTTCGACTCTATCTGCTCTTTCATCGCAACTAAATTTTCCATTTTTCTGGAAGTTATAGCAACTTTGGCACCATGCTCTGCAAATGCCCTTGCAATTCCACCCGTAATCCCGGTTCCACCGCCAGTTACAAAAGCTACCTTCCCAGCTAAAATATCTTTAGCAAAAACCGCATTCCCCATGATGAAAGCATCTTAACACAAGAAAAGCTACACAACAAAACATCGCTTTGAACAAAGCAGAAAACAATCGCATAATGATGAAAGTGAGTCTAATAAAAACGAAGCTTATCCTAGGTGCTATCGCAATAACGATCTTGCTTGCCTTTTCACTTTGCAGCTACGAGGATGAAAAAAGAAAAGATCTTAAAACCTATTTACCTCCCGAAGCCATAGCTTATCTTGAAATCAGGAGCTTAAAGAAAATTGCCGCAATCTTAGAAAAAGGAACAATCTACGACCAGCATTCACTACCGGATTTCAGCTTAGCTATTGCCATCCTAGATTTTGAATTTGAAGCAGAAGGCTCTGAAAATAACCAAAAAGTCATTAGCATAAAGCCTAACTTCGTCGTAGTTATAGAAACCGAATACGAAAAAGCTGTCAATGCTCAATTTTTGGAAACAATCCTGAATAACCTCTTAGATAAATTCTCAATGGAGCTCAAAAAGAAAGAACCTGAAAACAACGGTTTGACCGAATGGATTGACAAAAAAGGCGAGCCGAGACTTTTTTCTTTCTCTTCGAATGATATTGTTTACCTTAGCAATAATGAGGCTAGTCTTAGAAAGGCTATCTCAATCGAAAAAGGTAGCAAATTGGATCTCCCTAAACCTGAACCTGTAGAACAAGAGGAGCTACTCGCTTCCGGATATGCAAAGAGTGAATTCGTATCGCAGATGGCGGACCTTATAGGCGTTTATCTCGCTTTTTACTTATCCGAAAGAGAATTCGAACAAAAGCTTATAGCTCAAGCAATCTCGTCAGTTTTAAAAAGCTCTTTCCACGAGATTCAATGGAAGATGAAAAGAAAGGATAACCTCATTCAGGACAGCATTTTTTTAAAAACAGACAGTTCGACCTCAAAGCTCCTCAAAGAACATTTCTCTTCTGTCAGAAAAACCAATTTTCAAGAGTTCATTTCCGAAGAGGCGGAAAGCCTACGGATCTATAGCTTTCAAAATCCAAAGCTGGCTTGGCACAGCTTAGTTAATCTTGTATCAGAGAAAACTAATCCCCAGTTTGCTAGCTCCTTAAACTTGCTCTTTTTACCTTACGGCATCTCCGACCCAGAAGGTTTCTTGGATTCAATTGACTCGGAAATTTTAGTCGTTAAATTTGACAGCGAAGAAACAGCCATAATTGCAAAAGCGAAAAACTTGGAAAGATTGCTTCAATCCCTATCTTTCAAACCTATAAATACCTCCCAGCACACAAAAACCTCGAAAATTTGGTATTCAAAAGATCAGTCAATGGCTCTTGCGTTACAAAACAATCGAACCGTAATACTAGGCGATGCTCATGCAGTCAAAAAATCTATTGATTCAAACTGGAAACTTCCCAAACTTCCTGATGCAATTATAAGTAGTCTTACCAAAGATTCTGAAACCGAAGGTAAACTCAGAAGCATTTTTGGAAATCCCGAAAACTCAAAAACATCTCTCTACGTCAGTGAAATACATTTTGCCGATCACGGCTTTCAATACGAAGCAACATCCGACTTCGGACTTATTGGTTACTTGATAGCGAATCACTTACTGTAGCTCAAAACTTTTTCAGAACAGAAAAGAAAAATCCTCCCATGTCGTCCCTATGAGGAAAAGTCCTATAGAAACCCTCATCTGTGAGAAATTCTTTCATATTTTCCAGCAAATGCTTTTTTAGATTTGGAAACTCCGCTAGAATTTCCCTGACTACATCCTCATTTTCTTCTCTTTCCAGCGAGCAAGTCGAGTAAATCAATCGTCCTCCCTTCTTTAGAACTCGCAGTGCTTCACGCATCATTTTGATTTGTTTTTGTTGTAGCTCCAAAAAATCTGATTCCCTTAAAAAGTATCGTATTTCTGGATTATTGCGAATCGTTCCTGTTCCAGAGCAAGGCGCATCTAATAAAACCACGTCGAAACTTTCTTCACCGAAAGGCAGGGCACTTTCAGCATCACAACAAACAAGGCAATAATTTTCAACCCCGAGTCTTTCACAATTTTTCTTTGTAATTTCAAGTCTGTGGAAAAAACGATCGCTTCCTACGAAAAGCTTTTTTGGCGAACAAGCCAACAGATAATGAATAAAGGTAAACTTACTTCCCGGAGCACAGCAAACATCGAGAAAGCTCTCATCAGCACGAAGCTGAACGGCGTTTGCAACTAGCTGCGAAGCCTTGTCCTGAAAGTAAATCTCACCTTTGCTAGCAAGATCAAGTAGCTCTAAAGTCGTAAGATTTCTGAGTTGCTGTTTCGTATCTCGTGAAGTTTTTGCGGTAAAACGTGCTTCAAGTCGAATGAGCTTATTATTTGTCTCAGCAATTAACCGAGCTGTTTCAAATCCGAATTGCTTGCTCCATCTCTCTATCAAAAACTTTGGATGAGATGTATAAAGCGACACCTTTTCGATTTCATCCTCAATATCAAAGGAAAAGCTTTTCGTTGAACTATATCGTCGCAAAATAGCATTAACAAAACCTTTCGCCTGTGGCTTTCCGCACTTTACAGCCATTTTGACAGCTTCATCAACAGCGGCATGAGTCGGTATTTTGTCTAGAAAGGCGATTTGATATATTCCAAGACGTAGGATTATTCTAATGTCTAAATCTATGCTCTTGCCCTCTGCCAATCGGTCTATGATAGCATCTAACAACATCTTCCTGCGCAAAACTCCTAAACAAAGCTCATGGCAAAGAGCTTTGTCTTTTTCAGATAGATTAGTTTCTAGTTGTGACAAGAGAATAGAAGAGAAGGCTTTATCGCGCTCAATTCTTTTCAGCGCCTTTAGTGCAACAAATCTTGCAGGCGAAATGTTATGAATTCTTTTCACTAAAGAGTAAATTTTTCACCAAGATAAGCTTTCCTAACGACTGAGTCTTGAACAAGCTCTTCGGGCTTTCCAGAACGTAGAATTTTGCCATCGGAAATAATGTAAGCCCTATCGGTTATTCTCAGAGTTTCACGAACATTGTGATCTGTAACTAGAACCCCGATGCCTTGCTTTTTAAGATAAACGATGATTTCCTGTATCTCTTGAATTGCGATTGGGTCGATCCCAGCAAAAGGCTCATCAAGTAGAATAAATTTCGGCTCCATAGCGAGACATCTAGCTATCTCAACACGGCGTCTTTCTCCCCCAGAAAGCAAATCACCTCGAATATGCCTTACATGTTCAATACCAAACTCTCTTAAGAGCCGCTCGAGACGCTCGCTTCGCTCATACTTTGTCATCTTTCTAGTCTCTAGGATAGAATAAATGTTATCCTCTGCACTCATTTTTCTAAAAATCGAGGATTCCTGCGGCAGATACCCCAATCCTAATCTTGCACGAAGATACATAGGCATTGCAGTTACATCCTGCCCGTCGAGAATTATTCTGCCTTCATCTGGTTTTTCCAAACCAACAATCATATAAAACGTAGTAGTCTTGCCAGCTCCGTTCGCACCTAAGAGTCCAACTATCTCGCCTTTTTTGACATAAAGGCTGACATCATCCACGACAACTCTTCTGCCATATCGTTTTCTTAAATTTAGAGCAATCAGCGAACTTCGTTTACCGTTTGTTTGAAAGTCAAGCATAAAGACGAGAACCTCAAAAACTTTTCTTAATTTTTCACTTTGTAAATCGAGCGGTTTCTACCCGAAGAAGTGGTCGATGACTTCCCTTCGCTTGTTACGCGATTTTCCTTTAGGTTTAGAAGAATTTGACTTCCTTGAAGCTCTCCTTGCTGAGCATCTATTACTTTTGCAGGAAAACCCCGCAAGACGACAATCTCATCTTTTCCATATTCGATGTAATCCCCTGATGCTTGGCGATTGGGCTGTGAGAGTCTAACATTTCCTCTTGCTATAGCTTTCGCAACTTCGTTCTGCTCGGTTAGGAAAATTTCAGCTGACTCTGAAATTATCCGATCTGTGCCTTGCCTTATATCAACGCTTCCATCATAACGAACTAAGCGATTTTCGTCCTGGTAAGTCATTTTGTCAGAGCTCACAAAAACAGGCTGCTTTGACTTGTTTTCTTTTTCGATCTTGTAGATCAAGGTTTGCACCTTACCTTCTGCAAGTAAACTTCTTTGTCTAGCGTGCAAAACGAGCTTTTCAGCACGAATATAGTTATTTTCTTGCCACGCACGAGCGTTTCCCATGTAAATTCCTATCTCGTCACGATGATTGAATTCCGCAGAGTCAGCGGTTATGTAAACCGGAGCAGAGGGGTTTGCAAAAGGTAATGTTCCATCAGATTGTCTTTGATTGTAATAAGTCGTCGAAACCTTTTGATGCAAAAAAGATCTTTGCTGTTTAGTATCCCAATCTATTTGTCCAGCCTTAGCACGAGCCTTCGAATCCCAGATAGTAGGCTCGCCTCCTCTTAATCTGACAATTCGATCTGGTTCGGTCAGTGTTATCTGATTTGCTATACCATTTCTGTCTCCTTCGGAATATCTTGCCCTGCCAGAAGCCTCATATTTGGAAGCTTGCTGTGTCACAGGCTCAAACTCTAAAAAGAACTTATCAGCTGTAAGAATTCTTTGTCCACCGTCGAAGAAGCGCTCTTGAATAGCTTTTGCATTTTTAAAGGCTAAACAAGATTTCATATTGTTTCCTTCATAAAAATCACAATCCATCTGCTCAGAGACGATTGTAGTTTTGTAGTTTTCATCGGATCTCTTCACAGGCTCTATCTCAACTACCACATTCCCAATCGCTTCTACGCGCAGCAAATTTTTTCCTTTATCGTCTAGAAAGGTTTTAATCTTATCGGCTGTTAGTTTGCGGTTAGATGAATTATCCACGCCGGCTAAAGCAGCAAGAAAAATCGTTGTTCGCCCCTCAGTCTGTATTTGACTTAAGGCATTGTTTTGAAAAGAAAACCGAATCGCTCGCGGCGCAGAAACGCTAGCCTTTGAATAACTTTTTGCTTCTAAAGGTGTAACGACTACGTTTGCATTTCCCGAAGCGCTTGCCTGTCTTATCTTACGACTTTCTGAGTAGGAAACATCCATTTGCAAAGCCGAAGCTTCAACTATCTTATCCGTGGTCTCATGTTTCAAATAGGCTCTTTCTCTCAAGGAAGCACCTTTAATGTGATTATCCGAGAAAAAATCTGCTTGGATTTTGTTACCCTTGAGTAAAGTTTTCCCTTCGCTTCCGTGCTGACTTATCTCGGCATTTCCTTCTAGAAAAAGTTTCCTAACTGTTTGATCATAAATTATAGAGTCAGCACTAGAGAAAACAGGATTACCATTGCTGTCAAAAGCTTCGACCTTTGAATTACCCCGAAGATATACTCTTTTAATATCTCCAATAACATCAGCTTTCAGAAAATCAGCTTCTGCCTTCAGAATTCTTTTCTCACCCCTTGTATTAACGACTTCAGCCTTTCCGGTAAGTTCAATGCTTTTCAATTGCTTTTCGCTCAAAAAGCAAATTAACCTTGTCCCCTGGAAATTGTAATTTTCTTCACTACTTTGAAAATTTACAACGACATTATTCTCAAAAGTTACTCTTTCAGCCCCTGCTTCAAGCTTTGCATATTCAGACCTTATCGCAACCTTCTGATTTTGATTTCCTTCTAGATTGATTTGAACATTATCAAAAAGCTCGGCTTCATTTTTCGCAACCCAGACTTTTACCTTCTGAGATTTACCACTTATTTGCTGTCTTGAAAATTCAGTTTCTCCTTCTGTCTCCGCCAACTCCGTTGCTCTATCGTAGCTAAGCTTTTCAGTTTTTACACTCAGGCTATCACGGGTTTCAACCTTTACAGAACCGAAGAAGAAAGCTTTGAAGTTTTTTTCGGCAGTAGGAAAATAAACCGCATAGTTGGCTGATAAAATGTCTTTGTTTTGCCCGCTTTCATCATAAACTTCAATATAAACGTTTTCTAATTCCTGATGATTATCGGTAAAGGTTGTGGCTTTCGAGGCTTTAACCAAATATTTGTTGCGACCGTTTTCGATTTCTATTCTTTCGTAATTGTAAGCAACTGCGACCACTTCCTTTGAAAGTTCAGCAGGCATTCCTTCCATTGTAAATTTCGGCTTTTTGCGATACTGATAAAAACTGTAGCCTAGAACAAACAAGGAAATGCCTAGAACGATCAAAGCAAAGGAACGTAAGTAAAACGGAAAATTGAGATAAAACTTTATCTTCTTTTCTTCCTGCATCATTCAACAACCTTCGATGAAAAATTTCAGCCTCAAGTTTTCATCATTGGAATTTTTATTCCGTGAGCTTTTGCAAATTCTATGGCTTCCTCATAGCCTGCATCGGCGTGACGAGCGACACCAATTCCCGGATCGGTCGTCAAAACACGCTCAATTCTACGAGCGGACGCTTCTGTGCCGTCTGCCACGACTACCTGCCCAGCATGAAGCGAATATCCTATGCCAACACCTCCACCGTGATGAACCGATACCCAGGTCGCACCACTAACTGCATTTATTAGCGCATTCAAATAAACCCAGTCTGCTATAGCATCTGATCCATCTTTCATCGCTTCTGTCTCTCGATTTGGAGATGCTACTGAACCGCTATCTAAATGATCCCTTCCTATTACGATCGGGGCTTTCAGTTCGCCCGAAGCAACCATTTCATTTAATTTGAGTCCCGCCTTTGCCCTCTCACCGTATCCAAGCCAACAAATACGTGCAGGAAGCCCCTGAAATTCAACCTTCTCCTGTGCCATCGTCAACCACCTGGCCAGATGATCATTATCAGGGAAAAGCTCCATTATTGCTCTATCCGTCTTGTAAATATCCTCTTTATCCCCACTCAACGCAACCCAACGAAAAGGTCCTTTTCCTTGGCAAAAAAGCGGTCTAATGTAGGCTGGCACAAAACCTGGATAATTGAAGGCATCTGTCAGGCCACCATCAAAAGCTCGTTGGCGTAAATTGTTTCCATAATCGAAAACTACAGCTCCGCGTTTTTGAAATTCTAGCATCGCTTCAACATGGCAAACCATAGAATCAATAGCACGTCTCTTATATTCGTGTTCATCTTCTTGTCGAAGCTTTGCTGCCTCCTCTAAAGAAAGCCCTGCCGGAATGTAACCATAAAGAACATCGTGTGCAGAAGTCTGATCGGTTACAACGTCTGGAACTATTCCTCTTCTCAGAATTTCCCAATGTACCTCCGCTGCGTTACCAAGGAGTGCTACAGACAAAGCTTCACGCTTTTGAAGAGCCTCACCTACAAGCTTTAACGCTTCATCTAGATTATCCGTAGCTTTATCAACTTGTTTTAGCTGTAGCCTTCTCTGAATTCGCCAAGGGTTGACTTCAACTATCAAGCCGACTCCCTTATTGAAAGTTATTGCTTGAGGCTGAGCGCCACCCATCTCGCCAAGACCGGCTGTCAACACAAGTTTGCCTTCAAGGCTCGCCCAGCCATTTTGTCTAGCCAGCGAACCGAAAGTTTCATAAGTGCCCTGCAAAATTCCCTGCGTGCCAATGTAAATCCAACTTCCAGCTGTCATCTGCCCAAACATTATTAACCCCTCTCGCTCCCATCTATCGAAATTTTCTTGCGTAGCCCAAGCCGGCACTATGTTTGAATTTGCAATCAAAACTCTTGGAGCATCCTCATGAGTGCGAAAAATTGCAACGGGCTTTCCTGACTGCACTAAAAGCGTCTCGTCTGGTTCAAGATTCCTAAGACTTTCAAGAATCGCATCAAAGCAAGCCCAGTTACGAGCCGCCTTGCCTCGTCCACCGTAAACAATTAGATTGTCCGGATCGAAGGCAACTTCCGGATCAAGGTTATTCTGAATCATTCTGTAAGCTGCCTCAATCAGCCAATTCTTGCAAGTTAGCTTCGTTCCAATGGGAGCTTTTACAACCCGTCTCGTCATAAACTCTTATGATAACACGTAAATAACTCACTTTACAGCAAGCAAATCTTCTCACCTCGGATAAGTATTTCCCAATGAAGCGTCAACATCTTTTTGTGAACTTCAGCCGTTGACCGCATCCGAACCTAATCAAAGATGAAACTTTCCAGATTTCAAAAATCTTCGTCTGGGCTTATCATAATTCTTTATGCGGTTTCCGTTTAAGTTAGCGCAGAATAAGGAATTTGATGTTGTCGGTTTCGGCACGAATGCAGTTGATTTTTTGATTGTTGTTCCTGAATATCCGAAATTCAATTCAAAGATTGAGCTTACGAGCTACTATCAACTTGCCGGTGGCGAGGTTGCATCAACGATGGTCGGACTTAGTCGTCTCGGGCTAAAAACAGCATATGTAGGTCGTTTTGGTGACGATGCAGCAGGCGATTTTGGTCTTCAAAGTTTAAGAAACGAAAACGTAAACCTTGACTACGCAGAAGTTATTCTCAACTCAAAAACTCAAATAGCTTTTATTTTAATTGATGAAAAAAGCGGAGAAAGAACTGTTATCTGGAAACGCGATAACAAGCTCGCCTACACAGAACCGCCCTTAGATGTAGCTGATAAGGGTAAGGTTTTTCACGCTACTGCCCATGACACGAAAGCCTGCATCCTAATGGCACAAAAAGCCAAATCAGGTGGCACGGTCGTTTCAATTGATATTGATAAACCTTTTAATGACATTGAAAAGCTAATACCATTGATTGATATTTTCATCTCTGCAGAAGAATTCCCAGAAAAACTTTTAGGAATTGAAGATAAGAAAAAAGCCTTAAGAGAAATAAAATCCCGCTACGGATGCAGCATCGTAGGAGTAACTCTTGGCGAACAAGGTTCGTTAATACTTTGTGAGGATACTTTTGTTGAAACTCGAGGCTTTTCTGTTCCGGGGGGCTGTAAAGATACAACCGGCGCTGGCGACGCCTTCCGAGTCGGCTTTCTTTACGGGCTCTTGACCGGTGAAACGGTTGAACGATCAGCCCAGATAGCAAATCTGGTCGCTGCTTTGAAATGTCGCCAAATCGGAGCAAGAACCGCTCTCCCCACAAAAGAAGAATTGTATCGATTTTTGTCTGAGCTGGACCGATAGTTGCTTTTTCAACTTCTGAAAGTTACGATCAAAGTAAAAATATAAAGCAAGAGGTGATTTTGAAAAATGAAATTCCCAGGCGGATTTGATTTTAATGCAATGATGAAAGAAGCTCAAAAGCTTCAAAAAGAGATGCAGGAAAAAATGAAAAGCACCGTAGTAGAAGCGAGTGTAGGCGGTGGCACAGTAACGGCAAAGATGCGCGGAGATTTCGAGTTAGTAGAGCTTATCATTTCACCTGATCTTGTTAAAGATGGTGATACCGAGATGATTCAGGATTTGGTCATAGCAGCAGTTAACGAAGCCCGTCGCAAAGTAGAAGAAAAAATGAAAGGATTGCTCGGGAACATGCTTCCACCAGGTTTAGGATTCTAGCCGGCTTCAAAAATGTTAGAATACTCAGAACCAATAGCAAAGCTCATTGACGAATTCAAGAAGTTACCGGGCATTGGTCAAAAGAATGCTCAGCGTTTAGTCTTCTTCATTCTTCGCAAATCTAAAGAAGATGTAGAAAGCTTGGCAAAAAGTCTTCTAGAAGTAAAGGAAAAAATTAAGATTTGCTCGGTATGCAATAACTTGACTGATATAGATCCTTGCTTTTACTGCACATCACCTGATAGAGATCGATCCGTTATCTGCATAGTAGAGGAGCCTTATAATCTTGTTGCAATCGAAAAAACTCGCTCTTACAAGGGTTTATATCATATTCTCCACGGCGCCCTCTCTCCTATTAGACGAATCAAACCTGATGATCTAAAACTTTCAAACCTCTTTCCGCGCCTTAAACCAGAAAACAATCAAATGATCACGGTAAAAGAAATAATAATTGCTACGAACCCGACTACAGAAGGCGAGGCTACTGCACACTACATAGCAAATTTGATAAAACCTCTTGGTATTCGAGTGACCAGAATCGCTACAGGAATGCCCGTAGGAAGCGACCTTGAGTTTGTTGACGAAGTTACTATGGATAAAGCTTTAGCAAATCGTCACGAAATTTAGTATCTCACATGCTCAGCCTCGGCCGTTTCTGAAGCGTTTTTTGATTTTCGCCATTCTTCTTCCGTATCATAAAAATTCACGTCAAAAGTTAAGAGTGTTTTCACAGGAATACCATCAAATTCATTTGGAGCATCTTCAAATTTAACAATTGTTCCGATTGCAATTACTTCTGTTTTCAGTTCCTTCAGTAAATCAATGGTTTCACGAATGGCACGTCCCGTCCGCAAAATATCATCAACGATTATCGCCGGATAAATGTCGCCTTCCTTTATGTATTGCCGAAATTGTCTTTTTCCATCTTCTATTTCAGCCCAGTAGATTTGGTCGGCATTAAGAGCCTCACGAACAGCAAAAGCAACAACAATACCACCCGGACTAGGACTGATGATAGATACTTTTGGTAAACGGCTTGATACAGCTTTGTCCATCCGAAAAAGTCTGCTCAAACCAACCGCTAAAAACCTTGCATTGTCGTAGTACCTGAAAGCCAGCGGCATTTGAAAATAATGAGAAGCATGCTTGCCGGAAGGATAAATAAAATGCCCTTTCCTATATGCTCCCGTCTTTTGCAATATCTCCATTACAACTTCTGGCGAAGGAACCAAATTAACCATAAATCTTACTTCCTTTCTCTAAAAAACTTTATATTAGAAGCTAAAGATTTAACTAGCAAGTTGAGATGATTTCAAATTTAATGCCGCTCTTATAAAATCCTTCTGCGATTGGCTTAAAGAAACCGGAATCTCATCAGCAGAAAACCACATAGCCCTGCGAATCTCTTTCCCATCAACCTTAGGTTCATTAAAGCTTTCAGCAGAAAAGACTATCTCGATATGCCTTGATCTAGTTCTTACCGCTAAAAGCCTCTCATTTGACGTCTTTAATCCTGTTTCCTCGAAAATTTCTCTTCTGAGGGCTTCCAATGGTTGCTCATTCTTGCAAATAAACCCACCGGGCAAAGCCCAGCCTGTGCTTCCCGCGCGTAGCCAATGATCTAAAAGCAAGACCTGCCGCCTTTGATTAAAAACTACTACAACAACCGAAGCCGTAAACCTTTCTTGAGTTAGCCTAACCAGAAATACTCTTAGTCCGCAAGGCAAAAGTTGCCATATCTTGCTAATCAATTTTCTCATAGTTTTTCTAAAAAACCTTGCCTCAAATTTCGAAAAAGTGCTAAAATTTCAACAGCTCGAAGCTTAAAAAGCGCAACCCAATGAGAGAATGTTCAAAAAAGGAGCTTCCCATGAAAGTAAGGAAAAAGGTTAAACTTTTGCTCTTCTTTTTTGCCATCGCAATAGTGACTTTATCAGCGCAAAGCTTGGATCAAGACCTGCAAAAATCTTTCCGAACCTACAGCATCCAAAAACTAAGTGAAGACGAGCTTCTTCTTTTCGTCGAGTATCGTTATTTTAATCTCAAAACAAAGGACGGTCAAATAATTGCGACGATAAATCCAAAAGACCTGCGCTCTAGAAAATACATTGCTCAAGCCACAACAAAAAACGGCGTCGTGCAGCTCGAACCCAACTTTGCAGTAAAAACTTTTAGCGGTAAGATTCAAGGCCAACCCAATTCAGAAGTTCGTTTAACAATTGATATTGATAAACAGCAAGTGGAAGGATACTTCTGGACTGAAAATGGTAACATTTTCTTCATCGAACCAGCTTCAAGATACTCAGAAAAAGCCGATAAGAATGAATTTGTTATTTACCGAAAAGAAGATATATTAAACACCGAGCTTATAAATTGTCTAGCCGATAGGATTGAAAAAACAAAGTCCGTCTTTTCACAGAATGACTATATTGATCATAGCAGTAGTTTTACTTCATACAGAGTGTTTGAAGTCGCAACTGAAGCAGATTTTGAATATGTAAATTCTTTCGGCGGAGCATCACAAGCAAACAGCGAAATACTATCTATCCTAAACATGGTAGATGGAGTTTATCGAAGAGAATTAGGTTTAACGCTCGAAGTAGTTTTCCAAAACGCATGGACAACACCAGATCCCTATGATGGCTCAACGGCAAACAATTTGCTAGTTTCATTTCGAAATTACTGGAATGCAAATCGCACAAGCGTTTCAAGAGATGTGGCCCACCTATGGACAAACAAGTCATTTACGGATGCAGCAGGTATTGCTTACGTTGGAGTGGTATGCGCTTTTCCTACTTTTTCTTACGGACTGAGCAAAAGGCTTAATTCTACTCCAGGGAAATTTATCCTTACCGCCCATGAAATAGGACATAACTTCAATGCTACTCACTTAGAAGCTCCTCAAGGCTGCGCAAACACAATAATGAACGCAACACTAACTTTCAGCACCCAACTTACCTTTTGTCAAGGTTCAAGAACTGAAATAAGTAATTTCGTTAGCTCAAACAATTCTTGCATGACTTTTAGAATCTTAAACTTCGACTTTGATGGCGATGAACTTGCCGATCTAGCCGTCTTCCGTCCTTCAAACGGCACATGGTTTATCTTAAATAGTAGCAATAATTCTTTATCTACTGTGCAGTTTGGTCTAAGTAGCGATAAACTCGCTCCAGCAGATTATGACGGCGATGCAAAAACTGACATAGCAGTTTTCAGAAACGGAACATGGTATATACTAAAATCCTCAAACTCTTCATTTGAAGCAGTTAACTTTGGAATTAGCGAAGATTTACCGATGCCAGCCGACTATGATGGCGATAGAAAAGCTGATATAAGTGTTTTTCGCCCGTCATCTGGAACATGGTATCGCTTAAATAGTAGCAATGGCGGTTTCTCTGTAACGCAATTTGGCACAAATGGCGATATTCCCTTAGCAGCTGACTACGATGGCGATGGACGCGCTGACATTACAGTCTTCAGACCATCAATCGGCACATGGTTTAGATTAAACAGCAGCAATAACTCATTTTTTGCCCTACAATTTGGATCTTCCGGTGATAAACCAGTAATTGGCGACTTCAACTCAGACGGACGTGCCGATCTCGCAGTCTTTCGTCCCTCAAATGGCTTCTGGTATATTCTGATGAGCGGCAGCAATTCTCTTTACGCAGCTCAATTTGGTATTTCCACGGATTTACCGGCTCCGGCTGATTTCAATGGCGACGGCAGAGCCGAACTTTGCGTTTTCAGAAACGGCACATGGCACGTTTTCAATATATCTAATGGCTTATATTCATCGGTCCAGTTCGGCCTAGCAACAGATAAACCAGCACAAGGCTTCTATGTTCCCTAAGCAAAACTCAGATTACGTAATTTGCATCGAGTCTTTCAGTTTAATAGCTATTTGACTTGACGGCTTCGTGCCTTATTATTTAAGTTTATGACGATTGATGAACAGATCGCCTATCTTAAGAGGGGCACTGTTGACCTGATAAGCGAAGAAGAGTTAAGAAAAAAACTACAAAAGAGCGCAGAAACCGGCATTCCTCTCAGGGTTAAACTTGGTGCAGACCCGACAGCGCCTGATATTCATCTAGGTCACACGGTCGTTATTCGTAAGCTTAGGTCTTTCCAGCAACTTGGACATACTGCCATATTCTTAATCGGAAGTTTTACCGGCATGATAGGAGACCCTTCAGGAAAAACAGTTACTCGTCCACCACTTTCTCGAGAGGAAGTTTTAGCAAATGCCGAAACATACAAGACCCAAATTTTTAAGCTACTTGATCCGGAAAAAACCGAAATTCGCTTTAATTCAGAATGGATGGACGAATTTAACGCGACAGACCTTATAAAACTCTGTGCAAAAGTCACGGTCAAACAAATCCTTGAAAGAGATGATTTTGAGAAAAGAATCCGAGAAGAAAAACCAATTGCACTTCATGAATTACTTTATCCGTTAGTGCAAGCCTACGACTCCGTAGCACTAAAAGCCGACGTGGAACTGGGCGGAACAGATCAAAAATTTAATCTAATCCTAGGAAGAGACCTTCAAAAACATTACGCACAAGAGCCACAAATCGTAATGACTATGCCGTTACTAGAAGGTTTAGACGGAAAGCAAAAGATGTCTAAATCGCTAAACAACTACATAGGCATAACCGAAGCACCTTTTGAGATGTTCGGTAAAATAATGTCAATCTCAGATGAATTGATGTGGAGATACTATGAATTACTAACAGATTTAAGTCTTGACGAGATCGAAAGAATGAAAAATAGCGACGAGAATCCTAGAAACTTCAAGATCCGCCTCGCAAAAATAATCGTGCAAGATCTTCACTCTGCTGAAGCCGCTCGACAGGCAGAAGAAGAGTTTAACCGCTTATTTGTAAGAAAAGAATTACCCGAAGAAATGCAAGAAAAAACCTTTCCATCTGGCAAGTATGCCTTAAGCGATCTGCTTGTTCGAGCAGAGCTTGCAGATTCAAAAAAGGAAGCAAAAAGACTTATCGAACAAGGTGCCGTCAGAATAAATGGTGAAAGAGCATCAGACGTAAAAGCTGAAATAGAGCTAAACACTGACGTAGTGATTCAAGTAGGAAAGAGAAAGTTCTTAAAGATTAGAAAGCTTGACTAACCCTTTACACAAACTACTTGTTTCAGTTCAGCTACAATCTCAACTAGATCAGACTGATTACGCATAACCTCTTCTATGTTTTTATATGCTGAAGGAATTTCGTCCAAAACGCCTCGATCTTTTCTGCATTCAACGCCTAGAGTTTGTATTTCCAAATCTTTAACTGAAAACCTTTTCTTTGCCTGCTCACGCGACATTTTTCTGCCTGCTCCGTGAGAACAAGAATTATAGCTTTGCGGATTGCCAAGTCCTCTGACTATGTAGCTCTTTGCTCCCATCGAACCAGGAATGATGCCATAACGTCCAGCCTCGGCGTTTATTGCGCCTTTGCGAGTTATATAAACCTTTTCTCCGAAATGCTTTTCTCTTGCACAATAGTTGTGATGACAATTTACAATTAGTTCCGCCTTAAAAGGCTCGCCTCGATTTACAATCTTACAGAAACATTCAATGAGCCTTTTAAGAATTATTTCTCGATTTTTCATTGCATAGCTTTGCGCCCATTCTAAATCGTGCCAGTAATTTTTGAATTCCTCTGTTCCCTGAACAAAATAAGCAAGATTTGGATCGGGAAGCTCGCTTAGCCTATGAAGATGCTTTGCTGTCTGAATATGACGCTCAGCCAGTTCTTTTCCAATGTTTCGAGAACCGCTGTGGAGCATCAACCAAACATTATCTTCCGTATCTATGCAAACTTCGATAAAATGATTACCTCCGCCCAAAGTTCCAAGCTGTCTCATTGCTTTATCTAGGCGATCTTGCACTCCTTTATGAAGATTCTTAAACTCTTTAAATCCTTTCCATTGCTCAGCTTCTGGCTGCGGCGACTTATATTCATCAAATCCAACAGGAATTGCTTTTTCTATCTCCTGTCGAAGTTGACGAAGTTTTCCTTCTAAAACTACGCTCTTAAACGGAGTCTTAACGGCCGCCATCCCGCAACCTATATCAACTCCGACAGCAGCCGGAATGACAGCATTTTTGGTAGCAATTACAGAACCAACCATCGAACCAATCCCCAAATGCGCGTCAGGCATTAAAGCTATGTGTCTGTAGATACAAGGAAGACGCGAAACATTCCTTAGCATCGCCTTCTCTTCCTCGGAAAGCTCATGATGAACCCAAGAGAGAATCTCGGCTTTCGCCCCAGAAATGTTCAGCTTGTGATAAGGCATAACTCCAAAATAAAATTTTAAAGCCTTGACCTAAATTTTAAAACTGTTCATCAAACTAAAATCACCAGTTGACTTGACCTTCAAAATAGCTCCGTGATAAGCTTAACTCTTTTGAATAAGGGAGTATATCAGTAAAAGCAGATTTTATGTCGATTTTACTTGCTGGCGTCCAACTTGTTCCTGACGGTTCAATATTGATTCACATAGCTTTAATTCTGTTAATGATATTCGTTCTTAACAGAACCTTTTTCCGTCCTGTAAATCAGGTTCTCGAAGCCCGTGAAAGACAAAAAAGAACGAATCTAACAGAAGCTGAAACAATCCTCTTAGAAGCTAAGAAAAATAGAGAAAAATTGGAAACTGAACTGCTACAGGCAAGAAACGAAGGCTACAAATTAGTGGAGCAAATAAGAAAACAAACAGTAGAAGAAGTCCAAGAAAAAGTCAGACAAGCAAGAGAAGAAATATCTAAAAGAGTCACAGAAGAAAAAGCGGAAATAAAAAAACAGGCAGAAAAAGCGAAAAAAGAAATTTTAGCTGAGGCAAAAGATTTAGCCGAAAAAATAAGTAATTCTGTTTTGAGCTAATTATGTATGAACTATTTTTAATCGCAGCTAACAAAGCTTCCGGCGGTTTCCTTAAATGGTGGTATGATAACGTTGATCCGATAGTAAACTATCCAGGATTTGAGCTTTGGAGATTCTTTAATCTCACAATTTTCCTTATTTTGGTTATATATTTCTTACGAAAACCGCTAAGCGAATCCTTCAAAGCAAAGCGTGAGCAAATCCGACTTGAATTGATAGCAGCAAGAGAAGAAAAACAAAAGGCTGAAGCACATCTTGCTGAAGTCAAAAAAAGGCTATCAAATCTTGAAGAAGAAAAACAAAAAATACTTGAAGAAGCAAAAAAAGAGGCCGAAGCAGAAAAACAAAGAATTATTGAGGCTGCTAACCTAGAAATAGAAAAAATTCGTGAACAGGCAGAAAACGAGATCGAAAGACTAATAAAACAAACCAGACAAGAACTAAAGAAAATAAGCGCAGAAGAAACTATCAGGCTAGCAAAAGAACTAGTTAAGCAGAAACTTACGCCAGAACTTCACACAAAATTGATAAAAAACAACATTGACTCAATCGGAGGGTTGAATTGATGGGGACGGAAACCATTGCAAGGCGTTATGCAATAGCTTTAGCAGAAGTGGCTGAAAAAAGAAATCAGACAGAAGAAATCCGTAAAGAGCTCGAGCAAATGGAACTGCTCCTAGCTGAAAATAAGAAATTAGCCCAGGTTTTCTCAAATCCTGTCTTCAATCATGAAAGCAAAGAAAAAATCTTAGAGACCCTAATTCAGAAAACTAAACCTCTATCAACGACTGCGAATTTTTTAAGGGTTTTGCTCCGTAATAGTCGTTTTGCTTACTTGCCGCTAATAAGAAAAAGCTTCGAAGAAGTAATCGCAGAAAAAAGAAACGAAGTTTGCGCAAAGATTGTATCTGCAAGAGATTTATCTGAAAAAGAGCAAGAAGAGCTAATACAGAATCTCGAAAAACGAACGGGCAAAAGAATAAAGCTCGAAATTACGATAAATCCCGAGGTCATCGGTGGTATAGTTGCCACCGTCGGTTCTACAGTTTTCGATGGTTCAATAAAAAACCGTCTTGAAATATTAAGAGACCGTCTTATGAATAACGTTTAGAAGAAGGGTAAGTTATGGAAATAATAAAGGCGAACGAAATAAGTGAGATCATCCGTGAACAAATAGAAGACTTTGACACAAAGATGACCGTTGATGAAATTGGAACGGTCATCAAGGTAGGCGACGGAATTGCAGAAATTTATGGGCTTGAAAAAGTAATGGCAGGTGAACTTTTGGAGTTTCCTTATGGTGTCCGCGGTCTTGCTCTTAACCTTGAAGAAGATAAAGTCGGATGTGTGCTATTCGGAGATTTTTATAAGATAAAAGAAGGTGATCAGGTAAAGCGGACGAAAAGAATAATGAGCGTTCCTGTCGGCGAGGCTCTTATAGGTCGGGTTGTTGACGCTCTCGGTAATCCCATAGATGGAAAAGGCGAAATCATAACTGATAAGTACAATCCCATAGAAAGAATTGCTCCCGGCGTCATAGATCGTCAGCCCGTAAAAGAACCCTTGCAAACGGGTATAAAGGCAATTGACGCAATGGTTCCTATCGGACGCGGCCAGCGTGAACTAATAATCGGCGATAGACAAACGGGAAAAACCGCTATTGCCATTGACACAATAATAAATCAAAAAGGCAAGGACGTGATTTGCATTTACGTAGCTGTTGGACAAAAAGCTTCAACCGTTGCTCAAGTCGTTAAGAAGCTCGAAGACTACGGCGCAATGGAATATACAATAGTTGTTTCTGCAACCGCTTCTGAACCTGCTGCGATGCAATTTCTAGCACCATATGCTGGTTGTGCGATGGGCGAATACTTCAGAGATAACGGAAGACACGCCCTAACCATCTACGATGATCTTTCAAAGCAAGCTGCCGCCTATCGTGAAATCTCCTTGCTGCTGCGTCGCCCGCCAGGACGTGAAGCATATCCAGGTGATATCTTTTACCTACACTCGAGACTACTTGAGCGCGCTGCAAAACTATCAGATGCTAAAGGTGGCGGAAGCTTAACCAGCCTTCCAATAATCGAAACACAAGCTGGTGACATATCAGCCTATATTCCAACAAACGTTATTTCGATAACCGACGGACAGATATTCTTGGAAGCTGACCTTTTCAATGCTGGAATTCGCCCTGCAATCAACGTTGGAAACTCAGTTTCTAGAGTTGGTGGTTCGGCACAAATCAAGGCAATGAAGCAAGTTGCCGGAACACTGCGAATCGAGCTGGCTCAGTATCGTGAACTTGCCGCATTTGCGCAGTTCGGCTCTGATCTTGATAAAGCATCACAAGCACAGCTTGAACGCGGAAAGCGCTTAGTTGAGATTCTAAAACAAGAGCAATATAAGCCCATGGAAGTTGAAAAGCAAGTCTTGATAATCTGGGCAGCAACAAATGGATACGTTGATGATGTCCCTGTTGAAGACGTTCGTCGCTTTGAAAAAGAATTCTTGGACTTTGTCGAAAACTCACGTCCGGCAATCTTAGAAGAAATTAGAACCAAGAAAGCGCTCGACGATAACCTGAAAGCAGCAATGAAACAAGCAGTAGAGGATTTCAAAGCTACTCGCTGGATGAAGGAAGAAACAAGAGCTGTAGGAGCTTAAAAATATGCCTAGCTTACTTGACATGCGCCGACGAATCAGGTCGGTAAGAAGTACGCAGCAAATTACAAAAGCGATGAAAATGGTCGCTGCGGCTAAACTAAAACGCGCACAGGATCGCGTTGTCGCCGCGCGCCCATTTGCTCAAAAAATGTCAGAAGTTCTCGAAAACTTAAGCTCGAGAATTTCTGAAGACTTTTCACATCCCTTGCTTGATGAACGTGGAGACGAAAAGTATCTGCTCGTCGTAATTACTGCTGATAGAGGACTTTGTGGTGCTTTTAACTCAAACATTGTAAAAACAGCTCAAAACTTTATGCAGGAAAATGAAGGTAAATCCTTTCAGATAATCCCTATCGGAAGAAAAGGTAGAGACTTCTTCAGACGCAGAAAAATGTTATTCCCAACCGAATACATCAACCTCACAAGCAAAGGTAGAGCCGAACATTCAGATGCGGTCCGTATTGCTGAGGATATAATCAAGCTCTTTACGGAAGATGCCTCGATTGATAAGGTTTTCTTGATCTACAGCGAATTTAAGTCGGTCCTCGCACAAAAACCCGTGATTCAACAGCTTCTTCCAGTGCAACGTAGGAAAAACGACACTAATGAGCCCCATGCCGAATATATCTTCGAGCAACCACCAAACGAAATCTTTGGTAAACTCCTACCTAAACAGATAGAAACTCAAATATACCATGCTTTGTTAGAATCCGTGGCTTCAGAACAAGGCTCGAGAATGACTGCAATGGATTCAGCAACAAAAAATGCAGGCGAACTCATTGACAAACTGACTCTGACCATGAACCGAATCCGTCAGGCTACAATTACAAAAGAAATTATCGAAGTCGTTTCGGGAGCTTCCGCCCTCTAAAAATGATAAGCGTATCTTCAAAATGGCGCAGTCGTTTCATACGATATGCGCCTTTGCTTTTATGGATGGTGATTATTTTCTTGCTTTCATCCAATCTCGGCTCAATGTCAAATACTTCTCGATTTATCCGCCCATTACTCGAATTTCTCTTCCCGAACGCATCAGAAGAAACTCTACAACTTTACCACGGCTACATCAGAAAATTTGCCCACATCATCGAGTATGCTATCCTCGCTGTCTTAGCCTCACGCGCTTTCATTCTATCTTCTCTTAATCTTATCAGAAAATACTGGTTTGCCGTGGCATTTATTCTGGTCGTAATCGTTGCTATCGCCGACGAAATAAATCAAAGCTTTATAACCTCTCGAACTTCCTCACCAAAAGACGTTTTTATTGACTGTGTTGGCGGACTAGTCGCCATCTTGGTTTTTTACATTTTGAAAAATCGCTCATAAATCTTTCGGTAAAGCTTCAATTCTGCTAAACTTCTTTGTAGAATGTTTGCAATCACGACCGAAAGGAGTAAGATTTATGAGTCTTTTCGACAAGATAAAAGAAGCGGCTTTCAGCCAATTCATAGAGGTAATAGAATGGCTCGACGAAACGGGTAATACTATAGTTTATCGTTTTCCCGTATATCAGCAAGAAATCAAGAATGGGGCGCAGTTGATTGTTCGTGAGTCACAGGCGGCTGTGTTTGTTTACGAAGGGCAGGTAGCAGATGCTTTCGGTCCTGGTAGATACACAATCGACGGTGGCAACACGCCTATACTTTCAAAGTTAGGAGCATGGAAATACGGTTTTAATTCACCCTTAAAATCGGATGTTTATTTTGTCAGCACGAAACAATTTACCGATATGAAATGGGGAACCCCTAACCCTATAATGCTTAGAGACAATGACTTTGGAGTTGTAAGGTTAAGAGCTTTCGGAGGGTATTCAATGCGAATAGTCGATCCAAGAGCCTTTATAAAGGAAGTAGCAGGAACAAATGCAAAATTTCAAACTGAAGAAATAGAAACACAACTAAAACGAGCCGTTGTGTCTGAATTTTCTGATGTTTTAGGTGAAATGAAAATTCCTGCTCTGGACCTTGCTTCACAGTATAAGGAGCTAGGAGAAGTTATACGTAGCAAGATAAATGAAGACTTCAAAGCTTACGGAATAGAAGTTACAAAATTCTACATAGAAAACATTTCTCTTCCAGAAGAAGTCGAAAAAGCACTAGATAAGCGAACTTCCATGAGCGCGTTAGGCGATCCGTCAAGATACATGCAATTTCAAGCCGCTGAAGCTCTCAGAGATGCAGCCCAAAATGAAAGCGGCGGTGCAGGACTCGGTGCAGGACTCGGCGCAGGCTTCGCTCTCGGAAATCAAATGGCAAACTTATTTGGACAATTCGCCCAAAATCAACCGCAAAACCAACAACAATCTACCGCCGAAGTCCCAGTTACAATAACTTCAGAACCTCCAGGCGCCGAAATAGAAATTGATGGAACTTACGAAGGAAACACTCCTTCGCAGCTTTCTCTTGCTCCTGCAGAATACATAATCAGAGTATCCAGACCTGGCTATAAGCCTTGGGAAAGAAAGGTCGTAATAAAACCCGGCACAGCTAAAACTTTCAATGCTATCCTCGAAAAGGAGTAGCTTAATAAATAGTCGTAGCAAACGCTACGGCTTTTAATTAAATAGTCTTCTCTAAAGTAAGACTCGAAAGGTTTTTAGCCCTTAATAGCAAAAGCTACAACTCATCAACACTAGCAAGGAGAAAATTATGAAAAACCCATTCATAACTTTTCTTGTTTTTCTATTTTTTGCATCATCCAAAGCTCAAAACTTTACGGAAGAGCTTTTCAAAACGTTTGTAGAGATGAGAGTTGGAAAAGGCGAACCAGTTTACTGGTATTGCATCGGTGAAATTTACGAGTTTCCAAGCGGAAAATTAATCGCAAAAGTCGAGGGTATTGACACTGCAAAGATTCTGACTTCAGAATCAACTGCAACCCGCGCAGTTCAGCTCTCTAGAAAGATATTTTTTTACAGAAATCCCACAACAAACGAAATCCTTAGAGAATACAACGGACTTAAGGTCGAACCTATAGCCTATCCTTACCAGCTAATTATCTACGAACTAAAAGATGGAAGAATTATCTCGACGGTCACACAAGGAAAAAACCCAAAGATTCAACGTATCTCATCATCAGCAGGAACGATTGTGCGACGTTTTGACGAACTCTTAGTTTTTAGCTCACCGCTTTTTATAGATTCACCAAACTACAAAGCTTATGAAAACTACGACTTTTTCATTCAACCCGACAACATCAAACCGAAATACCAATTAAGCTGGTTTCGCCGCAGCCTTCTCCCGAGCTTTTTTGGCGGAAAAGACAGCGTCTTTCAACTAGTAGCTTACCGCGTTGACAAATACGAGGAACTTCCTGCTTCCATACGAGAAGTTTTAGAGAAAGAAGCAAGAATGTGGATGCAGCCACCTAAAGACCTCAAAGAAATCGAAGAACTACAAAAATGAAAAAACGCTATTTTTATCTTGGCAAACAAAAATTTTTCGTTATAAAATTGGTCATAAAGTTATAACAAAATGAAGAGGTGGCAAAATGATAGACAAGATTACGCTAGACATAATCGAAAACGCTCTAAGAAATGCTCGAGAAGAAATGGATGCTGTGCTGTTTCGTTCGGCAATGTCTCCCGTAATACGTGAGCAACACGATGGTTTTCCTATGATTTGCACGCCAGACGGAAAGATGGTAGTCGGACAATTTGGTTCTTACATAAGAGGTTTTTTGGAAAATTGGAAGCGGGAGATAAACGAAGGAGATGTTTTCTTAACATCCGATCCATATAGCTGCGGTGGAGCCATTTCCCACATAAATGATTGGATGGTCTTAATGCCGATTTACTATAATGGCGAGCTTGTGGGCTGGGGATCTCAATTCGGACACACGGTTGATATTGGCGGTCCAGTAGCCGGAAGTTTGCCAACGGACGCTGATACCATATTTGGCGAAGGCACGAGAATCCCTCCAGTTAAACTTTTTGACCAAGGCAAATTGAATGAAGATGTTTTGAATCTGATACTTGCAAACTCTCGAGTGCCTACGATGAATTATTTTGATCTGATGGCGATAGTTGCCGCTTGTAGAACTGCCGAAAAAAGAGTCAAAGAAATGTGCGAAAGGTTCGGCAAAGAAACTTATCTTGAAGCCTGCGAGGCGCTCCTCCAACGCACTTACGACGCCATGAGTAAGCTGATAGTTCAAAATATACCTGAAGAACCGCTTGAATTTGAGGATTACGTTGATGACGATGGACGAGGAAATGGTCCGTTTAAGATGAAGTTGAAAATTTATCGCAGAGGAAACGAGGCTTACTTTGATTGGACAGGAACAGACCCACAAGCACCCGGACCGATTAACTTTTATCTAAACGAAGAGATGTTCAAAATGTTCATCGGCGTTTACCTGATAATGGTTTTCGACCCACAAATACTTTTCAACGATGGTTTTTACCCGTTGCTTCATGTAACCATTCCAGAAAAGAGCTTACTTCAACCAAAATTCCCAGCAGCTCTCGGATGCAGAACCCATGCACTCGCAAGGCTTTTCGACGTTCTCGGCGGAGCCTTAGGAAAGGGAGCTCCCGAACTAGCAACTGCAGCAGGTTATGGAACATCGCCTTATCTTCTCTACAATGGCTATGACGAAAATGGGGAATTCTTCCACCTGATGGAAATAACTTATGGTGGTATTCCGGGAAGACCCATTGGTGACGGAATGGATGCTCATTCTTGGTGGCCACTTTTCCAAAACATACCAACAGAGTATCTGGAAAGCTACTATCCGATAACTGTTCTCGAATACGGAAGTTTGCCAGACTCGGGCGGGGCTGGCTACCATCGCGGCGGAAATGGCGTGCACAAGGTTTATCGCTTTGAAGTAGATGGAGAAATAGCAATACACGATGATCGAGAAAGATCAAAGCCGTGGGGAATAATGGGAGGTTTGCCGGGCGAGAATTCACGCAAAAAGCTGATAAGAAAAGATGGCACTGAAATAAACCTTCCATCAAAGATTTCCCGCGTTCCAGTTAAAAAGGGTGATATCTTGATTTATCAGACAGCAGGTGGAGGCGGCTGGAAAGATCCGCTTGATCGTCCTGTCGAATGGGTGCAAAAGGATGTTAGAAATAAACTGGTTTCAATTGAAAAAGCTCGTTCAGATTATGGTGTTGTTATTAATCCGGAGGACCTTTCGGTTGATTTGAATGCTACCGAAGCTCTCAGAAAACAAATGCGAGAAAAGCGTGGAGAGCCTCCACTGTTCACATTCGGAGAAATTCCAAAACCAATCGGCATCGTTGCCGAATGGTATCGCATAAAAGAAACAGCTAACAGCACAGGAAAAATCGAGACTGATAAGTCTTTAGCCACTGCTGAACATCCTCAAACACAGCAAACTGGTGCAAGCTCAACTCTTCTACCCGTCTAGACCTAGAGAGTCGGGAAGTCTCCTACCCTCATTCAATTCTTGCACACAAAATGCTTCCCGACTCGCCTCATTTTGAAATATATGAAGCGTCAAGCAAGAAAAATCTATAAAGAACGCGGATTTGCCGCCAGTGTAGGATTTGGCAAAAAGCCTGCTCTTTTGATAATTGATTTCATAAATGGATTTACTGATAGCAACTGTCCTTTGGGTTCAAATTTTGATTTTGAAGTAGATTCAACAGCAAAGCTGCTTTCGATCTTCCGAAAGAAGTCGTTACCAGTTCATTTTACTACGACCGTTTACGATGAAAAACTTATTTCTGCAGGGGTTTTCTCAAAAAAGATACCTAGCTTGTCTTACTTGAGAGAAGGCTCGAAGTGGGTTCTGATTGATGACAGGCTAAAGCCTGAAGAAGGAGAAGTCGTATGGGTAAAACACTACGCGTCTGCATTTTTCGGAACCTCACTTTCATCCGCACTGCGAACGCAAAATGTTGACACTTTGGTAATCACAGGTTGCACTACTTCAGGCTGTGTCAGAGCCTCCGCAGTTGATTCTTGCCAGCATGGATTTCATACCATAGTGGTTCGAGATTGCGTAGGAGATCGTCTAAGATCAGCACACGAAGCAAACTTATTCGACCTAGATGCAAAGTATGCGGACGTGCTAGCAATTCAAGATGTAATCAAATATCTCGAAAATCATTTTCCATCTTCCGAATCGTAAATGATAAAATTCTACGCAAGATGCAAAATAGCTTGATTAAGCAAAGAACGAAAGCGAGAAAACTAGCTTTTTTTATTTGGGGATCTTTTGTTTTTGTAGCTCTAACGTGGAACTTTCTTATCTTTTTAGCTCCTATTGCAGCAGAACTAAGAGCTGAGGGACTAGCAAAGACTATATATGGATTTTTTAGCTACGTTTGCCATCAGATAGAGAACCGTTCGTTTACTTTTCACGGACACAAGTTGGCAGTTTGTAGCCGCTGTTTTGGGTTTTATTTTAGTTTTCTTGTAGGTTTGTTTATCTACCCTCTTTTCTTCAGGCGTTTTGATGATGCAGAACCCATACCACCTTTCTGGCTAATAATTGCGCTAATCCCGATAGGGCTTGATTGGAGTTTAGGAGTTTTAGGATTTTGGGAAAATACACATCTTTCGAGGTTTACTACTGGTTTCATTTTGGGCTTTACTTGTGCTATTTGCATCACACCTGCTTTTTCAGAATTCGCATTTTTCTTGGTTCTTAGAGAAAAAGCTTATCAGAAGTTGAAATTCTGGAAAATCTTATAGACCTGATTTTTCCTTAATCCTAATCGCCTTGCCATTTCCTTGATCGCCTCTTTTCGGCTCAAGCCTTTTTCCTGCAAAGACTTTATTATGTTAACCAAAGCTTCATCGCTTACTTCCTGTTTCTGTTGCGATCTATCACGATCGATAACTAAAACAATTTCGCCCTTAACTTTTTCTGGTATAGCTTCAATGATTTCTTCTAAATCGCCCCTGATAACTTCCTCGTGAACCTTACTTATTTCCCTGACCACTGCCGCTTTTCGATTGCCTAAAACATTGAGGCAATCCACGAGGCTGTCGCGTAAGCGATGAGGCGTTTCGTAAAAGCAAAGCGTAGCAGCGATGGATTTGACTTCCTGAAGAAACGCAATTCTTTCAGCTCGTTTAGAAGGAAGAAATCCAGAAAAAAATAGAGCATCTGTTGGAAGTCCCGATACGACAAGGGCACTTACAAAGGCGGTAGGACCAGGAATTGAAATCACAGATATTCCAACTTCATAAGCTTTTTGGACTAATCTATACCCTGGATCAGATATTGAAGGCGTTCCGGCGTCGGAAACTAAAGCCACATCTTTTCCGTCTAGAATTATCTTTACTAGTTTCTCGGCACGCTCTTTTTCATTTTGCTCGTTGTAACTCAAGGTTTTTTTGCCCTTAATCTGGTAATGAGAAAGCAGTTTTCTGGTCTGTCGCGTATCTTCGCAAGCAATAACATCAACCGAACTTAAAATCTCAATAGCACGCAAAGAAATGTCTTTTAGATTACCTATAGGAGTTGACACAACGTAAAGCTTACCTGACATCACAAAAAAGCATACCAAAAGAAAAAGCCTGAGTATAACTCAGGCTTTTTCCATGAGAAAGCAAAGCTAAGAAGCTAGAACGGATTTCTCGAGCCATGGCGTCTATTTGGAAAGTTGTTATCATAATCCGGATAGCGGCGCTTTTCATCGTAATCTTCATAGCGACGTTCTTTGCGGTCTTTTCTGTCTCGATCATCACGGTAAGCGTAAATGTTAGAGAGCTCATTCAGGTCTTTCCTGATTCGCTCCCAATCCTTCAGAACATTTTTGCTGACCGCAAAATGATATATTTCGTTATCTATTTGACGACCTAGAGCGAGCACGCGCTGAGCTTGGTAGTAGCTTCTGGATAAACTCCTGCTTGAACTGTATATGTCTTCCAATCTGTCAGTAGCTCTTTCAAAGTCTCTAGCAAGCGAAAGTAGATAGTTTTCTTTTCTCGTCCAGTTGTTTCTTTTCTTTTCAAATTCACGATCTAATCTTCTCTCAAATTCTGAACTACGATTCTCCAACCGCTTAATTACGGAAAGAATCCGTCCTTGATTGTAATCTCTCTGGTTTCGATAGTAGTCATCTTCTTGCCACTGACCAGAGCTAGAAACCGGCAAAAAAGCCAAAACTATCAGAATAAATGTCAAAATAGCTAATATTTTTTCCGATCTCGTCATATCAAACTCTCCTTTCTTGAACATAGTAGCCTCTTTTTATAGCGGCAATCATTATGCCAGAGTTTAGAATCCAGTCGTTAACTGCAGAACCCATAAGATTTGCGGAGTTAACTCTGATTTTTTGAATAAGTTTGTAATACACGAATTCGTGCAATATGTTTTACCTTGTGGTTTACAAAAACAAAACTCTGCCTTTGACAATTCCTTTTTTTGAGAACAAAATATTGGAGAGAGAATTTGAAGAAAGGGCAATAAAAGTTGAAGCTTACTCGTGAAGCATTGGTAGCAAAAGCAAAGGAAGACTTAAGTAAGCGTTTAGGTGTTTTGTCTTCTTCCATAGAGCTAGTGTCAATAGAAGATCGCGATTTTCCTGATTCTTCTTTGGGAGCACCAACTGAAGACGAAATGGCTGCACAGATAATTACGAAAGGCTGGCAAATCAAGTTAAAAGCTGAAAATGAAGTTTACGAATATAGAGCTGACGATTATCACCTTCGACTTTGTGGATTTCAGGGAGCAAATCACGTTGTAGATTAGACGGGGAATTAATTTTCGGGAGCTCGAAGCTATGAACCGCAAAAATTTTTGGATTCACTTTACAATCGCTGTGATTTTAATAATAACAGCCGCCATTTTAGGACAGATTCGACGCTGGGAATCAAGCATAAAGATTCAAAAAGAAGCTTACAATCGCTCTCAAAAAACATTTACCCTAGCTAGAACTAAAAAGGAAAGCGAACCTGAAGTTTTAGTAAGATTTCGACCCGATGTTACACTTTCTGACATAAGAAAAATAGCGGCAGAGCGTAACGATCGAGTAGAGGACGAAATAGAAAGTGTTCCAAACCTTGTTTCGATTGATGACTTAGATGGGTTTACCCCAGAAGAAATAGCTGAAGAGTATCGCCGAATGAAAGACCTAGTTCTTTATGCAGAGCCAAATTATGAAATAAAAATAGAAAATTGGCAGGACGAATTTTCCAAAGATGCCGTGCCCAATGATCCTCTTTTCGCTCAGCAGTGGGCACTCAAAAATACTGGACAAAACGGCGGCAAACCTAATGCAGACATAAACATTTTGAAAGCATGGGAAAAAGCTAGATGGAAAGAAGAGATAGTTGTTGCTGTTTTAGATACAGGAGTTGATTATACTCACCCGGATTTAGCTGCAAACATCTGGCTCAGACCTGATTCCATACCACAATATGAAGATGAAGAACTAGGCGTAGTGAATGATTTACGTGGTTTTAACGCTGTTGACAATCTATCGGACCCAATGGATGACAATGGGCATGGAACTCACTGCGCCGGGATAATTGGAGCAGAAGGAAATAATGGATTTGGCATAACCGGCTTGAATTGGAAGATAAAGATCATGCCCTTGAAGTTTCTAGGAAGAAACGGTTCTGGATCGGTCAAAAACGCAATAGAAGCAATAAACTATGTCATTGACAGAAAGCAAAAAGGTGTAAACATACGTGTAATCAACGCTAGCTGGGGTTCGATGAACAAGTCAAAAGCTCTAGAAGACGCTATCAGGGCCGCCGGTGAAGTAGGCATTCTTTTTGTGGCAGCCGCTGGTAATAATTCTAGTAATAATGATATCCAACCTCATTATCCAGCTAGTTATGCCTTGCAAAATATTATAAGCGTAGCAGCACTAGATAGAAATGATCAACTAGCCTCCTTCTCTAATTACGGTCAAAAAAGCGTCCATATTGCTGCACCTGGCAAAGAGATACTTTCTACATGGCTCAATGAGGACTTTCGTGAAGCTTCTGGAACTTCTATGGCAGCCCCTCATGTTGCCGGTGCTGCCGCTCTAATAGCTTCCTTACAACCTGATATTTCCCTAGAAAAACTGCGTCAAAAAATACTCAACTCTGCGGAAAAACTTAACTCACTAAAAGACAAGGTGGCTTCTTCTGGACGGCTAGACGTTTCAAAAGCAGCTGGAGTTTAACTCTTTCTCTAGAAGTTTTCTTATTTTCGAGATTTTGCCATTACTTTCTTTAAATAATCTTTGTGCCGTTTTTTCGTCTATGCCGAATTGACGCAAAAACGAGAAAGCTTCGTTAAAGGTGAAAATAAGACTTTCTTGCTGCAAGACTCCAATAATTTGACTTGCCCTAAATTTCAGTATGGAAAAAGGTGGTTCAGTTCTACCAACCAGTAAAAATCTCAATTTATCAGAAAAATGCAGAATCGTTACGAAAAAGTTTTCAAACCAATCAGCTTTGTATATCCTATGAACATCGTCAAGAACTAAAAGCAAATCTCTCTTATGGATTTTTTCCTCTACACACAAAAACAAATCTTCGAATTCTCTTCTAGTGCCTTTAATTTGCAGTTTTTCAAAAGTCTCATCTAAAAAAGGACTAAGTGCTTTCAGGAAAGTTTGCAAAAAAGTATCTAATTTTCTTTCCGAAGCCGTAACCGAAATCCACGCAAAATTATTTTCAAGCTCATTGCAAAGATCAACGGCTAAAGAGGTTTTGCCTATTCCGGATTGTCCCGCTATAAGAACTACATGAAAAAAATCCAGCATTTCTTTTAGAATTTCAATTAGTGCATCTCTTCTAAAATAAATTTGCGATTGAACTTCGCTGTCTAGAAAGAATTCATTATCAACCGGGTAAAATCTCATGCTAAAAGTATTGCAAGATTTTCTTGAGGAAAACTTGAGGTACGTTAAGAGGTGTATAAGAAAAAATTATAGAAGCCCGACTCATGATTGAATCGGGCTTCTATTTTTCGAAAGGAGGGGATGTTAGAAATCCATGTCTTCATTCATCGCTGGAGCCTTCTCTTTTTTCTTTTCCGGAATATCAGCCACGACCGCCTCTGTAGTTAGCAACAAGCTAGCGATGGAAGCGGCATTTTGCAAAGCGGTTCTTACGACCTTTGTCGGATCTATCACGCCGTCTTTTACAAGATCAGAGTAAGTTTCGGTAGCGGCATTAAAACCGAAGTTTACATTCGGGTTTTCGCGCACTTTTTCGACTACAATTGAACCTTCATGCCCTGCATTTGACGCAATCAGTCTAAGCGGCTCTTCCAGGCTGCGTCGCACTATGTCAACACCAACTTGTTCATCCGGATCTTCCAATTTGAAATCATCTAAAACCTTCTGCGCTCTCAGCAATGCTACTCCACCCCCTGGAACAATACCTTCTTCGACCGCGGCACGAGTTGCAAACATAGCATCTTCAACTCTTGCTTTCTTTTCTTTCATCTCAGTTTCTGTAGCAGCCCCAACTCTTATGATGGCAACTCCACCGACTAGTTTTGCAAGTCGTTCTTGTAATTTTTCACGATCATAATCTGAAGTAGTTTCTTGTATCTCCTGACGGATTTGCTTAATCCTACCCTCGATGGCTGAAGCATCACCTGCTCCTTCAATTATCGTCGTGTTTTCTTTATCAACTTTAACCTTCTTAGCACGACCCAGATCGCCAATCTGAACATTTTCAAGTTTTATTCCTACATCTTCGCTTATTACCTTACCACCCGTAAGAATAGCTATATCTTGTAAGATAGCTTTACGGCGGTCTCCAAAAGCAGGAGCTTTCACAGCGCAGACCTTTAGCGTTCCTCGTAGTTTGTTCACCACCAAAGTAGCCAAAGCTTCACCTTCCACATCTTCAGCAATTATAAGCAGGGACTTCCCTTCACTTGCAACCGATTCAAGTAAAGGCAGTAAATCTCTCATCGAGCTAATTTTCTTTTCGTGAATCAGAATTAAGGCATCTTCCAGAACGCATTCCATTTTTTCAGCATTTGTTACAAAATAAGGTGAGATGTAACCTCGATCGAACTGCATTCCTTCAACTATTTCAAGCTCGGTCTGCATTGTTTTAGATTCTTCGACCGTTATAACTCCTTCATTACCAACCTTTTTCATTGCTTCGGCAATCAGCTCACCAATCATCTTATCACCGTTAGCTGATATCGTTCCTACCTGAGCTATCGCGTCTCCTTCTACGGGTTTAGAAAGTTTCTTCAGTTCTTCAACAACCTTTTCAGTAGCCTTTTGTATCCCTCTTTGAAGAGCCATCGGATTTACGCCTGCAGCAACCGTTTTCAAACCTTCACGAAAGATTGCTTGTGCCAAAACGGTCGCTGTAGTGGTTCCGTCACCAGCAACATCGTTTGTTTTGCTTGCAACTTCCCGAACCATTTGAGCTCCAATGTTTTCTAGCTTATCTGATAGCTCTATTTCCTTAGCCACAGTTACGCCATCTTTTGTAACTATGGGTGAACCAAATTTTCTTTCTATTACAACATTCCTTCCTTTCGGTCCAAGAGTAACTTTTACGGCATCTGCTAGAGTATTAACACCTCTTAAAACTGCTTGTCTTGAATCCTCTCCGTAAACAACCATTTTAGCACTCATAACTTAATCCCCCTAGTTTAACTAAAGTGCGCAAGGTTGCCACACTTTAGGTCAGCGTATTTTTACCCCGCCCTTTCAGACTGACCCATGCTGACTGGCGGCTTTCGGTCAGCCATAGCCCCTGCATCAGCAGGAACTAACCCTTTCGCCTTCCTACCCCAGTCATCTAAACAACTAGTTAGCAAAAAGAAATCCATCGCAAAGGGCTCTTCAAGAACAGGAAAGCTAAGGGCTACCTCAGCAACTTGCCATCGCCTCTTTCTTCCACTTACCACCCCTCCTCCCGTCCTGCTTACAAACCCTCAAACCAATGGCTCGCTGCTAAGGCTTTTCAGCAAGGTTATATCTTTAATTTTTTGCAGATTCAGCTTGGGCTTCAAAAATTCCATAAATTTCATCTTCACGCATTATGAGATATTCCTTGTCATCAATTTTGATTTCAGAACCACTATATTTACCAAAAAGTACGTGATCTCCAACTTTAACATCAAGCGGTCTTCTAGTGCCATCTTCCAAGATTTTACCTTCTCCTACTGCAACTACCCTACCTTGTTGCGGCTTTTCTCTAGCCGTATCTGGGATTATTATTCCTCCTGCAGTTTTCTCTACCGTTTCTTCAATTCTTTCAACTAACACTCTATCGTGCAAAGGTCTTATTTTCGTAGCCATAAACTCCTCCTTGAGCTTTAGATTCTGCTAAGTTTGTCTTTTAACGTTTTACATAAATAAAATAACCGAAACAAACTAATTTGTCAAGAAACTATTACTAAAATCCTATCATAAAACTTGATAATTATTGACTCAAATTTATTAAACACAAAAGGTTAAAATTCCACCAAATTTGATTCCGTTCGTCTTCCCGTGATATATTGCTGTGTTAAGTCACGATCCGATGAGGTAAAAAAGATGTCAGGACACTCGAAATGGCATACGATAAAGCACAAAAAGAGTCTTCTGGATGCAAGACGTGGCAAAATTTTTACAAAGCTTATAAGAGAAATAACTGTTGCAGCTAGAGTAGGCGGTAGCGGCGATCCAAGCATGAATCCTCGTTTAAGAAAAGCAATCGCTGACGCAAAAGCTCAGAACATGCCTAATGAAACCATAGAAAGAGCCATTAAACGTGGGACAGGTGAGCTGGAAGGAGAAAGTTATGAGGAAATAACATACGAAGGCTATGGAATAGGCGGCGTTGCGTTATTGATAGAAACTATGACAGACAATCGCAACAGAACAGTTGCTGAGCTTCGGCATCTGCTTACAAAGCACGGAGGTAGTCTCGGCGAAGCTGGTTCAGTGGCTTGGATGTTTGAAAAGAAAGGACTGATAGTGGTCGAAAAATCACAAAAATCAGAAGAAGAGCTTCTGGAGCTAGCAATCGAAGCTGGCGCAGATGATATGAAAACAGAAGAAGACGTTTATGAAATCTATACCTCGCCTGAGAATTTTGAAGCAGTTGAAGAAGCAATACGAAAAGCCGGCATCAAACCACAAATGGCCGAAGTTTCTATGATCCCCAAAACATACATAAAACTAGAAGGTGAAGATGCAAAACGTATGATAAAGCTCTACGAAGCCATAGAAGATCACGACGATGTGCAAAAAGTTTACGCAAATTTTGAAATTGACGAAAGTCGTCTAGACTAAAGTGAAGGTTTTAGGAATAGACCCAGGAAGCAAAACACTAGGATGGGGAGTTATCGAAGGAGATCGATCAAAATACCGGCTCGTTGAATACGGCACAATTAAATCAAGCGAAAAAGACAAGTTTTCAACTAAACTCCTCAAAATTTTCGACAAAACTACCGACCTCATAGAAAGGTTTAAGCCCGACGTCCTCTCTATAGAAGAAGTCTTTTATGCGGTAAACGTAGAAGTAGCTCTGAAGTTAGGCCAGGTTAGAGGTGTCGTAATGCTAGCAGCCGAAAAAGCAAATCTGCAAATAGTAGAATATCCGACAAAGCTAGTAAAGCAAACTATAGTCGGTTACGGAAATGCTGAAAAACGGCAAGTTCAAGAAATGGTTAAAGCCCTTTTAAAGTTAAAAGAAAGACCTGAGCCACACGATGCGGCAGACGCCCTAGCACTAGCTATCTGCTATTTTCATGTCAATAACATCACAGAAAAAAATAAGCGCGTTTTCTGAGAGTTATGCTTAAATTTGCCATAATATTTCTTATATTATTTTCCGCTTCTTTTGCACAGGAAGATTCCTACATAAAAAAAGTTAACGGGAGGATAGTCCTGCCTGAGGAAAAAGCCAGACCCGTCGTCATACCGAAGTTTTCTACTGTGCCGACTATTGATGGAATACTTGACGACGAAGCTTGGAAAGAAGCTGCCGTTTTTAAGGACTTTTATCAAACTAGTCCCGGCGATAACATAATGCCATCAAAGCCTACTGTTGTTTACATGGGATATGATGAAAAAAACATCTATATAGCTTTTGAATGCTTTGACGAAAAGGAAAAGATAAGAGCCTCTTTTGCAAAGCGAGATGACGTTTTTGGAGAAGACAATGTAAGAATCTGGCTTGACACCTACAACGACCAAAGAAGAGCCTATGTTCTTGGTTTTAATCCTTTCGGCATCCAACAGGATGGCATATATGTTGAAGGAAAAGGCATTGATTACTCTGTTGATATTCTCATGGAATCGAAAGGGACAATACACAGTTGGGGCTGGGCAGTTGAAGTTAGAATTCCTTTTAGCTCACTGCGCTACGAAGCTGGTAAGGGTAAGCTCTGGGGTTTCAATGTAGCCAGAAACATCGATAGATTTAATGACGAGTTCGATGAATGGATGCCGATAGATAGAAACGTTTCAGGACGTCTGATTCAGCACGGTAAGATAACAGGATTTGAAGAGATTCAAGAAGAGAGAACCATTGAAATTCTTCCAAGTTTTACAATCCGAAAAAACGAAAAGAGAGTAAAAGTGCCTGACAATCCAACAGGTAAGCTCAAAAACGAACCTTTAGATCACACTTTAGGACTAACACTAAAATACTCTATAGCTTCAAATCTAACGTTTGATTTAACCATAAATCCTGATTTTGCCGAGATAGAAGCTGATGCTCCTGTAGTTACGGCAAATCAAAGATTTCCTTTGTATTTTCCTGAAAAAAGACCTTTCTTTCTAGAAGGTTACGAAATTTTCCAGCTACCAATACAAACCTTTTACTCAAGAACAATTATTGCGCCTGAAATCGCCGCCAAGTTAACCGGTAAAAAAGGTAAACATTCTTTTTCCTTTCTTACAGCTTCTGATAAGGGACCAGGAACTTACAGCCAGGAAGAGCGTAACGATCCCGCATTAAGAGCTAGGATTGAAGAATTCTTAGACAAAAGAGCCTTCTTTTCTATTTTCAGATTGAAAACAGATGTGAGAAAAGAGGACTCAGTCGGTTTTTTCGGTTCGTATCGAAGTTTTCCTGAGCAAAAAAATTTACTCCTTAGCGTTGATGGAAGGTTCAAGCTCAACCCAACTGATGTTTTTCAGTTTCAGCTTGTAGGTACCCATTCAAAGAGATGTTTCTTTGACCCATACTTTGAGCCCGCACTCGACGAACTCCAAGCAAAAAGAAACAGAGAAATTTGTTCAGGCAACACCTACCAAACTTATCGAAACGGAAATGGCTTAGCCTATCTTTTTAGCATTGATCGCACTGAGGAAACAAAAGGTTTCTTTGTTGAACTAGGAGGCAGGTCTAAAGATTACCGAGCTGACGCCGGTTTTACAAGACGAACCAATACGAATTACCTCTTCGGCATGTTCCGTCTAAGCACAAAATCTAAACCCAAGAAAAAAATAATAAAGGCAAGCTGGTTAAACGACTTAAACTTTGATTACGATTGGCAAGGAAGATTGCAGAATGTTTCCCTCGGCACAGCGTTTGACCTCAGCTTTCAAGGAAATGCCAGCTTGAGATTAGAGGCTGAAGTTGGTTACGAACGTCTTTATGAAGAAGAGTTTGGACTAAGAAGAATGCCCTCTAGACCACTCTCAGGTGCATTCTGGGAAACGCCCGAACGATCTGCTGCACAAAATAGCTTTAGTTTCAGATTCACAAAACAATTTGGTGAAAAACTGAACTTCGGTGCATCTTCCTCGATTGTTTTTAATGATTTCGATTTTGATTTCGGAGTTTTACCCAGATTTCCAAGAGTAAGTCCCGCTGCCTCGGCTGGTTCAGACAAATTAGATCCTGGCAAGGCAACTCGCTACAATTTTTCTTCAAGTTTAGGCTTAAAGCCTAATGACTCTCTTCGAATAAGTCTCAATTACAGCGTTGAATCGCTTTTTAGAAAAGACACCAAGAAAAAGGCTTTCGACTCACAAATTCTCACCCTAAACACTACATACCAATTTACCAAATTTATCTTTGCAAAAGGTCGAATTGATTACTACTCCGTTTCTTCCAACTTCAAAACTCAGTTTCTCTTTGGCTGGACTCCCGCGCCTGGAAAAGCTTTGTATCTAGGCTACAACGACGATTTTAATTACAATGGCTTTAATCCTTTTAGTTGGCAAATAGAAAGCGGGTTCAAAAGGAATTTTAGATCGTTATTCTTTAGAACTACTTATTTGATTCGTCACAATCTATAAAAACACCATAATTGGCACTGTCAAAGCTGGTGGAGACGAGGGGAGTCGAACCCCTGACCTCGTGAATGCCATTCACGCGCTCTCCCAACTGAGCTACGTCCCCAACCTAACACTCTAAGTTTAGCAAGCAGCAAAAAATTACGCAAATCCCAACAGGCTGTTTTCTTCGTATTGACGACAATTATAGAAAGGCGATAGAATTTTTTGTATGCTCATACAGTAATTATGAGAAAAACTCTAAAAGATGCTTACGGTAGAACAATAAAAGACCTTCGCATTAGTGTAACCGACAGATGCAATTTTCGTTGCTTTTATTGTCTGCCCCACGGCGAACCTCCCATCGCTAGAAAAGATAAAATCCTCACCTTTGAGGAGATCGAAAGAATAAGCAAAATTTTTGTCTCATTAGGAATAGAGAAAATAAGACTAACAGGTGGGGAGCCACTTTTAAGAAAGGACATAGAAATTCTTGTTGAAAAGCTCGCGCGACTAAAAGCTGTTTACTTCAACGGAAACAAACTCCGAGACTTTGCACTAACAACAAACGGACACACGCTTGCCAAAAGAGCAAAAACTCTCAAACAACTGGGACTAGACCGAGTCACAATATCACTTGATAGCCTAAAAAGAGAAAAATTTGAAAAGATAACAGGGACTGACAAATTGGAAGAAGTATTAGAAGCCATCAAAGCTGCAAAAGAAGCGGGCTTAGCTCCAGTTAAAATAAATGCCGTAATTGTGCGTGGTTGGAATGATGATGAAATAGTTGCACTTGCAGAGTTCGCTCGCCAAAACGAGCTCATAATGCGATTTATCGAGTATATGCCTTTAGATTCAGCAAAAGAATGGCGACGAGGACTTGTAGTTTCTGGAAAAGAAATTTTTGAGAAAATCAATCAAGTTTTTCCATTAGAACCAAAATCAACCTGTCGCGGAAGCTCAACATCTTGGCAATACATTTTCAAAGACGGGGCAAAAGGTGAAATTGGTATTATTTCCCCTGTAACAGACATGTTTTGCGGAGCTTGCTCCAGAATTAGACTAACTGCTGATGGACAAATAAGAACCTGTTTATTCTCGGTCAAAGAATACAATTTAAGAGACTTTGTAAGAAGCGGAGCAAGCGATGAAGAAATAGCTGAATTTATTGAAGCCGTAACTCTAAAAAAAGAACCTCGACATTACATTAACGATCCTCATTTTATGCCTGCTTCTCGCTCCATGAGTTTTATAGGCGGTTAAGACAGCCATGGAAAGATTTGCTCGCTGTAGTTTATGTAAATCCCCTTAAGCTTAGTGTAGTTTTCTATTGCTTCAAGTCCAAAATTGTATCCGCTACCACTTAATTTTCTAATCCCTGCCGGCATTTGAGGAACCATATAGGCTGGCATGTTTACAAAGACTAATCCGGAATCAAGAAAATAGCTCACTCTGTGAACCCTGTTGACATCTTTCGACCAAAAATAAGCTCCAAGCCCATAATCGCAGTCATTTGCAAGCTCGATAGCTTCCTCCTCATCCCGAAACGTGGTGATTCCGATGACAGGACCGAAAATTTCCTCTCGCCAGATACGCATTCCTGATTTCATCTTCCAGAATACAGTAGGTTCAAGAAAATAACCCCTTTCTAAATGCTCTGCTCTTTTCCCTCCGAAAATAATCTCTGCACCTTCGTTTTTACCTATCTCAATGTAATTCATCACACGATCAAGTTGCTTTTGTGAGATTAATGGTCCACAATTTGTGCTTGGACAAAACGGATCACCAAGTTTTATTCTCCTAACCCTCTCAAGTAACTTTGAAATAAATTCGTCAGAAATACTCTCCTCAACTAGAATCCTTGAAGCTGCAAGACAAAATTGACCATTGTTGCCAAGTCCCGACTGAAGAACTCCATCTGCTGCCAGATCGAGATCAGCATCAGCAAAAACTATATTTGCTGACTTTCCGCCCATTTCAAGAAGTGCTGGCTTCCCCAGCTGAGCACATTGAGCACCGATAAGCTTACCAACTGCTGACGACCCTGTGAAAGCTATCTTCTTGACTTTGGGGTGATTAACCAAACATTGTCCCGTCTTCCCATCCCCGTGAACAACGTTAACAACACCAGGCGGGAATCCTACTTCAAGTAAAAGCTCCGCAAGCATAGTAACCGTAAGCGGAGTTTGTTCAGCCATCTTTATAACAACGGTGTTTCCGCAAGAAAGAGGAGCACACATTTTCAAACTTGCCATCACAAGAGGAAAGTTCCACGGCGCAATAGCACCTACAACACCGTAAGGTTCGCGAACTGCATATCGGTGAATTCCAAATTCGTTTGCAACAACCGGAGTGCGAATTTTATCCGCCGCGCCAGCATAGTAACGCCAGAATTCTGCCGCAAACGGAACATCAATCCTCAAATTAGATTGATAAGTCTTTCCAGAATCCTCTGTTTCAGCTCTTGCAAATTCTTCCGCTCGTTCCAAAAGTTTTTCAGACACTTTGTAAAGAAGCTTTCCCCGAACCGCTGGTGCCAATCTAGACCACTCACAAAAAGCCTTGCTAGCCGACTCAACGGCGTAATCAACGTCTTCAGCTTCTCCATAAGCTACTTCTGCAATAATTTCCTCAGTAGCCGGATTTTCTGAAAAAAACGTCTTACCAGATCTTGATGGCACTCTTTCTCCATTTATTACGTGATATATCTTTCGCATTTTGTAATAATCTTATAACAAATTGAACACTCAATCAAGCCTATCTGAAGTTTTAGTTCGATACTTTACGCTATAGTATGATAAGCTCAAGATGAGCTCGAACAAACATAAACGATCTTATCCGTTTTCTCGGAGAAGACCTTTGCTAGCAGGAAAAGCTTAGGTAAAATTGACGAACTCACGGAAGGAGTTGACGAGCTTACCCAAAGGCCTAATTCTCCGACGGAAAGAGAGGAGGAAATCTAAAGGCTGTTCGAATGGTGAAAGGGCAAATCACGAAGAAGCAAAAACGAAAAATATACGAAAGACTGATGATTTCTTGCGCTTCGAGCATTTTTTAAGATTTCGTTAGCTGCTTTCGAGGTAAGTTCTGAAATAACGGTGAGCTTTCACTTAGAAATCTAGCAATTCTATAATTTGGCTGAGATATGAAATCGGAAAGACTGAAAGACGATGAATACTGGATGCAAATCGCCATTGAAGAGGCAAAGAAGGCAGAAAGATTAGGAGAAGTCCCTGTTGGAGCCTGCCTTGTTGATGCTCTTGGAAACATCATAAGTGCTGGTCATAATCTAGTGATAAGAAATTGCGATCCTACGGCTCATGCTGAGATCGTAGTGTTGCGAGAAGCTGCGCAGAAGTTAGGAAATTACCGACTTCTAGATACAACTCTTTACACAACGATAGAGCCTTGTGTGATGTGTGCCGGGGCATTAGTTCATGCCCGAATTAAAAGGCTTGTTTTTGCCGCCTACGATCAAAGATTTGGTGCTGCCGGAACAATTTTTCAAATATGCCAGAACCCTCAACTTAATCATAGAATTGAAATATCAGCTGGCGTATTCGAAGAAAAAAGTCGTCAGTTGATACAAGACTTTTTCCGTAGGCGTCGTTTGGAAAAGAAAAATTATTATGACTAAAATATAGACTTGCTAAGATTTCTGATTGGAGAGGTGCGAGAGTGGTTGAATCGGGCGGTCTCGAAAACCGTTATACCCCAAAAGGGTATCGTGGGTTCGAATCCCACCCTCTCCGCCATTTTTCAAAATTAGAGTTTTAGCCGATTTTTGCCTTGCCCGCGCTTTGCTTGGGCTCGGCAGGACGACGACTTTATACGGATTTTTAAAAACTGCAAGTTTTTGAGATTAGTTGCAGATTACTTTAGAAACCAGAGTGATAAACCATATCTAGAATTAAGCGAATCATTAGAAAATTGTTTAAAAAGTTACTACCAATAAACTAGACGTGGAAAACAAAATTAAACATTTAGAATTCATACAATCTGTAATTAACAGAATGGCCAACAATTCCTTCTTAATGAAGGGTTGGGCTATAACCTTGGTTGCTGCTTTGTTTGCTTTATCCTCAAGAGATGCTAATAAAAATTACATCGTGGTTTCTTTTTTGCCGGTTATAGTCTTTTGGATTTTAGATAGGTATTATCTATCAAGAGAAAGGGGATTTAGTTGTTTATACGACAAAGTAAGAACTTTGGATGAAAAAGATATTGACTTCTCATTGGATATTTCCGAATTCAAAATTCAAAGAGCGGAAAAATAATTGGTTCTAGTCGATTTTTTCGCCTATAGTCTTATTTTTTACGCTTCCTTAATAGGTTCGGATTTTGTTCAAAAGGCACTGCCTGATTGTTTTCAATCATTACGCTTCCACAGGCAATCATTTAGTTTGTAACTCACATTAACTGTGAAAAACTCTGAGAGAAAAACCTTTCGGGTCTTGCGTAGAAATTTAAAGCTTTTATCAGTCGAGATTTATAAAGAAAAGATCTGATCGACGTTGCTAGACAGAATCTTTAAAACCATTAGAAGTTTCGTTCCTTTTTCTTAGAAGTCTCCCGGCAAACTCCAGTAACTTAGGTGGTATGGGTGCTATTTTGTTGCTGGTTTCTTTTATTCTTTTCAACCGTGAATAAAAAGCCACTTCAGAAGCGCAGAACTCACATTCTAAAAGATGTTCACTCACTTTTCTTGCCTCTTTGATTGCAAGTCTATTCTTCTGAAAGTCAAGTAAAGCCTCTGAAGACGGGCAATTTATCGTCTTGCAAAAAACTTTTATCATCAGAAAATCCTCTATTGAATTCCCCGACAAAGAGAAAATCGCTAATTGCTCGACTTTTCCAAAATCTTCTGTTTTCCTTAATTTGTTTAACAAGTAAAAAAATCTTGCTAAAGGTTAAGATTCTTGTTAATATCGAAAAGGTGTGATCGTCTCACACACAAGCCCTTCCCGGCGTAAGCTGATTCGATTGAAAATTCTGATACTCAGGTTAGCAGGGGACGCTCTGCCTTTTTTCAGGAGAAATTTATGAACACAGTCAAACACACAAAGTGCTCTGGTGTAGTGTCAAGAAAAAGAGATAGAAAGATCGGAAAATGGAATAAAATTCTAAGCAAAGAGGATGTAAATGGAATCTGGTCGGAACTTTATCGTATCGTTAGCTCTCATCCGTTAGTGAGAGCTTCTAAAACAGCCGGTTTGTTAGACGACAAAGCCTCAAAACAGGATATTTATGTTGAACTAACCCAGGAACTTTTCTTCATTTTGCTAAGTAAAGATAGATTTCAGCATTACCTTGATAACAGAATGTCAGATGAAGAGATTGAAAAAGAAATCGCACAGATTGAGCTTACCAACCTTTTAACTACAGAATTAAGAAAAAGATATCCGGAAAGTTACAGGCTTGCCCGCAGAATATCAACAATAATTCAAACTAGCAAATCCTTTAAGCGTTTCGATAACTCAGACGGTCAGGAAGAATCTCGCAAATTAGCTGACAGGATTTATGGTCTAGCCGAGTGGCCTGACGATAAAAAACGCCGTAGCTATCAAGAAGCAGAAGTAAGAGTTAAAACTGTTCCTTTTCACAAAAGAAATATTAGAAACGTAGGTTGTACTGGTGATGCACAAATAGTAATTAGCAACGGCGAGTTAGAAGAATTGATTATCCGTGTTCTCAAAGCTGTTGATTCGCCAATGGACATTCGCAGCCTCCGATCTTTGGTTCTTTCGAGGCTTCCCGTGATTGATATATATCTTGTACCTATCAGTAATGGCGATGAATCAGAAGAAGAAAAACCTAGCATTGAGTTAGTAGATATTCGCGAAACGCCTGAGGAAAGCATTCTTCGCAAAGAAGCCGAACAGATAGCTGCGGATAGTGTTGACGAATTTTTGAAGAGACTTCATCAAGCAGTCAATGGAAAAACAAAACAATTTAACCGAATGATGAAAATACTTTGGCATTGTTATCTGTCGCCAAACGGAGGGACTCAGCTTCAGATAGCAGAAATGCTTAAGGTTTCTGATTCTCTGGTATCAGATTACCGCCGACGCATCGAAGAAAGCCTAAGAAGTCTCTCATTTTCAGATGTAAACGAAGCTAGGCATTTTGAGCAAGAGCTTAGAAAAAAAGTGAAGGATTTAATACTTGAGGCTCAATAGACGTGCCTTAAGCTCAACTCTCGGTAAATGAAAAAAGAAAAACAAAGTCGCTTTCAAACCTTACAACCTCCTAAAAAAAGAAGCTCCGAAAAAAGCCACAGAACCATTTCGCCTGAAAGAACCAATCAAAAAATACTGACAAAAACTCACAATGAAGCTTCCGACTTAGCAAGCGTGGAACAATTGGTATTTACCGAAAAAGAAAGTCCTGAAATTGTAAAAGCGAAAAAGTTACTTTCTACGGAAAACTGGTTACTCAAAAATGGTCATATGATGACCTATATTGGAATTTATATTTTCTCGGTTCTCGCGTGGTTTCGTCCTTATGAACTCGTCCCTTCACTTGGCTTTCTTTCTGCTACTGCCTTTTATGTTGCTTTAGCAACGTTAATAATTTTCGTTCCGACACAGATTTTAACAGAGGCTTCTTTTACTGCATTCCCTACTGAAGTCAAATGCATCATTGGTTTAGTTGCTTTTGCGCTTATAACGACGTTTATTGGAAAAAACTTCGATCGCTCATGGCAAACCTTCAACGATAGTTTCATAAAAGCAGCCGTTATTTTCGTCGTAATGGTGAATGTCATCAGAACTCGCAAACGCCTACTGGGAATGATTTTTCTGTCCCTCTCGATTGCTTTTGTCGTAAGCCTGATTGCCCTAAACCTGTATTTAAGAGGTGAATTTAGAGTAGAAGGCTACAGGGTGGGTGTAGAAATCGGAGGTATGTTTGGTAACCCAAATGATATGGCTCTTCATCTTGTCACCATGATTCCTATTGCAGTTTGTTTAGCGCTTGCGCAGAAAGGTTTCTTTAAGCGTTTCCTTTATTTTTCAATGGCAGCTCTTTTTGTCGCTGGAATGACCGTGACGTTCTCAAGAGGAGCTTTTTTAGGGTTTCTTATCTCAACTTTCTTCTTGCTCTGGAAAGTAGCTCAAAAGCAAAGATTTAAAATCCTAATTGGTTCGGCGATACTTTCGATTTTTTTCATTTTGATAGCTCCAAGTAATTATTTTTTGAGGCTTCTTTCGATTTTTTCTCCAGAGCTCGACCCTGTAGGCTCGATTGATCAAAGAAAAGCTTTGTTTCTTCGCTCACTTTACGTTACAGCAAGAAACCCCTGGGGAATCGGGATAGGAAACTCCCCGATAATGAACGACTACAATCTGGAATGGCATAACACCTACATGCAGATCGCGTCTGAGTTAGGTATTGTAGCATTGTTCTTTTATCTAGTTTTTTTGATAAGTCCTTTTCAAAAACTATCTGCAATTGAGAAAATTCAGGAAGAAGAAGGCGATTGGTTTTATTATTTTTCAGTAGGGCTTCAAGCAAGCCTTGTAGCTTATATGGTTTCAAGCTTCTTTGTTTCTGTGGCTTATAACTGGTATGTCTATTACTTAGTAGCTTACGCAGTTGCCTTACGTAGAATCTATAAGAAGTTGAGATTCTCAAAAGATGATTGCTGAAATTATTTTCTTTCTTAGCTTACTTCTTCTTTTTTACACCTATATTGGCTATCCGCTTCTTATCTTTTCCATCGGAAGGCTTTTCCCAAAAGAAGTTAAAAAATCAAAAATAGAGCCAAAGGTTACTATTCTCATGACAGCCTATAACGAGGAAAAAAACATTCGTCAAAAAATACAGAATACTCTTCAAATAGATTATCCCCGTCAAAAGCTCGAAATAATAGTTGCATCCGATGGGTCAACTGACAGAACAGACGACATAGTAAAAGAGTTTTCAGACCAAGGCGTCAAACTTTTTCGTCAAGAAGGTAGAAAAGGAAAAACTTACACACAGAATAAAGCGATTGAGCAAGCTTCCGGTGAGATAATACTTTTTTCAGACGCAACCACGTTATATCCTAAAAACATTCTACGTAAGCTCCTACCAAATTTTGCTGATGAATCGGTCGGATGCGTAACAGGACGACTGATATACGTATCAGACCCCAATTCTACGATAGGCGATGGGACGAAAAGCTATTGGGAATACGAAAATTTCATAAAAGAAGCTGAAAGCCGAGCATGTTCTCTAGTAGGAGCTTCAGGCTGCATGTATGCTGTGCGACGCTCAGCTTATGAACCAATGTATCCAGAAGCCTGTTCTGACTTTCTAATAGCTAGCATACTTTATCGTCGAGGCTTACGTAGCATTATAGAACCTGAAGCTATTTGCTTTGAAAAAACCAACGAAAACTTTGAAGATGAACTTAACATGCGTGTTCGGGTTGTAACTCAAACCTTAACAGACCTATGGATAAATCGAGACATGCTAAATCCTTTCAAAACAGGATTATATGCTATCGAACTAATATCTCATAAAGTTTTACGCTACATGGTTCCATTTTTTCTGATTTCTTTATTCGTTTCAAATGCCTTGCTAATAACCGAATCTCTTTTTTTTGTATTCACTTTTTTTCTTCAGCTTCTTTTTTATCTTCTCGCCTTAATTGCTCGATTTTTGGAAAAAAGAAAAGTAAAATTTCTCAAGCAACCTCTTTATTTTCTTTTAGCGAATCTAGCTTCTTTGATTGGGTTTTATAAATTTTTGAAAGGAGATAGGATTCCAAACTGGGAAACAAAAAGGTAAAGATGGAAAGAAGAAGTGTAGAATCTTTCCCTGAAGTTAGCATCGTAATACCTGTTTATAATTCTGCTGATTTTATTGCAGGAACACTCGATTCCGTCTTAAGACAGACATTTAAGAACTATGAAATCATAGTCGTAAATGACGGCTCAACCGATACAGAAAAGCTTGAAAGAGTCCTTGAGCCGTACATGGACAAAATCATTTACATAAAACAGAAAAACCGAGGAGCAGCTTCGGCAAGAAACACGGCTATAAAGAATTCAAAATCCGGCTACATAGCTTTCCTTGATAGCGACGATATTTGGTTCCCTGAATATCTTGAATGGCAAATGAAATTCATCAAGGAAAGAAACTATGATCTCGTCTACTGTGATGCGATGCTCTTTGGTAACCTGAAAAACAAAAAATTCCGAACCTACATGCAGGAATGCCCTTCAGAAGGCGAAGTTACGACCGAGAGTCTGCTTAGCGGAAGAGTTAACTTAATAACCTCAGGAACATTAGCAAAAAAGAATGTGCTTGTAAAAGCGGGTTTATTCGACGAAAATCTTACAAGTGCCTTTCCAGAAGATTTCGATCTATGGTTTCGACTGTTAAAGCAAGGTGCAAAAATAGGATACCAGAAAAAGGTTTTGCTCAAGTATCGTATGCGCGAAACGGGTCTTACAGGCTCAGAACTTCAAAAAGCAAAGCGATCGCTCAAATCTTTTGAAATGATAGCTTCAAAGTATGAGCTTAGCTCCGAAGAAAAGAGAATTTTGATTGAGCAAATAAGCAGAGCAAAAAATGAGGTAACTATTCAAAGAGCGAAAATACAAATAGTAAAGGAAAATTTCTCAAGAGCACAAAAGCTTCTAACAAAAGCCCATTTAAAATCGCCAAAATTGAAATTTGCTGTTCTCATTGCTCTTCTACAAATAAGCCCAAAGTTCGTTTTCAGAGCTTTCCGCAAATTTAGACCAGCAGAATTTGCTTCTATAATCTCCAATCTCCATCTATATTGATGAGCGTTTCTCTCAAGATACAAAGTATCTGGCTTTTTTTGGCAAAATTTGTTAGTTTTCTTTTAGCTTTTGCTTTACCATTACTTGTTGTTCGTTATCTTTCACGCGAAGAAATCGGCACTTATCGGCAAGTTTTTCTAGTTGTGGCTAATGCTTCTTCAATACTGCCGTTTGGATTTCCGATGACCGCTTTATACTTCTTGCCGCGAGAACCAGAAAGTAAAAATCAGCTTATTCAAAACATTCTGCTTTTTAATTTCCTAGTTGGCGGATGCTTTTTTTTATCCTTCTTTTTATTTTCTGATCTTCCAGCCAAAGCCCTTGCAAACGACCAAATAAAAGATTTAGCGACTCTTATCGGTTTAACGGTCTGGTTATGGACATTTTCTACTCTTTTGGAAACGTTTGCTATAGCAAACCAAGAAACTAGAATTGCGACGCTTTTTATTGTCTTTTCTCAACTTACGAAAACGTCTTTGATGATTTTAGCAGTGATTCTTTTCTCATCTATAGAGTCTCTACTTTACGCAGCCATAATTCAAGGTTTTCTACAAATATTGGCTTTGATTATCTACCTTAAGAGGAATCTCTGTTTTTCGTGGGAAAAGCCTAGATTTTCATTCATAAGAAGACATCTCGAGTACGCCATACCGCTCGGCTTTATCGGTTTAATTTGGATTCTGCAGAATGATCTACATAATTATTTTGTTTCTTACCGCTTTGGAGCTGAAGATTTCGCCATATATGCCTACGGATGCTTTCAAATCCCCTTGATAATGATATTGCGAGAATCAGTCGCTTCGGTTTTGATTCCTAAGATGAGTAAGCTTCAAGCTGTTGATGATACAGAGGAGATGATAAGAGTTACAGTAAGATCCATGCAAAAGCTCTCTCTTTTCTACTTCCCAATTTATGTTTTTCTTTTCACTACAGCAGACATTTTCATAAAGACACTTTTCACAGAAAAGTTTGATGCCAGCATTCCGATTTTTCTTGTTAACATAACGCTTCTACCTTTTGAGATACTTCTTACTGATCCGATTGTCCGAGCTTACAAGGAGCTAGGAAGATTGCTCTTAAGAATCAGAATCTTAAGCCTAATAGTTTTGGTGTCTGCGCTTTATTTTGCTATCTGGCACGTTGATCTGACTGGAGTAATTACGATTGCCGTTTCTCTTGTGATTCTGGAAAAGCTTTTATTTACGGCGATTTTAGCAAAAAAGTTAGGTTTCAACACAAAACACCTAAAACTTTTGATGCCAGTTGCAAAGACTGCCTTTTCGTGCCTTATCGCTGGTTTTTTTCTGTTTATTTTCATCACATACACAAAAGGCGTTCTCTACGGTTTCTTTTCTAAGATTTTCCTGCCATTTTTAGCCGGATCTTTCTACTTATTGCTTTGCCTTCTGATTTTCGGCATTGCCATTACGATTTCAGGTTCAAAGTTAGGCATTTTTAATGAAGAAAAAGAGTTTCTCAAACAGGCTTTTGAGCAGGTAAATTCTGTTTTAAGGTATGGAAAGCAACAGTAGTAAGAATTATTGCTCCACCTAAAATTGCCCAAGGAGAAGGAGTTTCTCCGAGAAAAACAAAAACCCAAAGCGGATTTAATAGAGGCTCGATAAATCCCAGAATACTTGCATCAAATGGGCGAACTCCACTGGCTACTCCGTTCGTAAAAAGAATATAAGCTAAACCAATCTGGAAAACCCCCAAGAAAAAGATCGCAAGATAATCAATAGAGCTAGGATTAGGAGGATTTTGAAAAATAAATGGAAGCATAACCAAGACAACTATCAAATTTCCATAGAAAACCGAAACCGCCGGATTAGGATTTTTAAGAGCTAAAGGATGTCGTAGCAAAACAAAATAAAGACCGAAAAATAACCCTGAAAGAAGCCCAAATATGTTTCCCAAAGACACATTGGGAGCTGTTTGTATAGGCTCCATCTCAAAAAAGAAAAGCATCATTCCGAACATGCAAAAAATGATCGTTAAAAGATCAGACGGTCGAAACCTTTCTTTCAAAATTAGAGGCGAAAGAATTAGAACATAGACAGGAGCCGTGTATTGGAGGAAAATCGCATTCGCCGCGTATGTTGTTTTAGTTGCATAAACAAAGCAGGAAAGCGTCCCAGCGTAAAGTAGCGCTGCTAACAATGTAAAGTAATCGAATTTCAAACCCTTTTTATGGGTAAGTAAAAAGACGGTAATCGCTGCTAACAAAGACCTTCCCGCATTTACCGCAAAGGCATCTAGAGTTGTAAGTTTTATAAAAACTCCGCCAGTGGACCATAATAAAACCGCCAGCAAGACTAGGATTACCGGCGGCAATTTCGTTTTATTTAGCAGCATTTTCTAGCGATCATGTCAAATTGTTCCTGACAACTTCACGTATGATCTCACGATTCCTCCTAGCCGAAGTAGTTACACCTTCGAGCTTTTCTTCTTCGATTCCGTAAACTTCTTTGCCAAAAATGCCGTTCCATGGCGGAATTACAATGGTAACATTTCCTTGTACTTTTGCTTGACACGCTAATCGAAGCAAAGGCTTTGGTTCGTCGGGTTGATTATAACCGAAAAATTTCATCCTTTTCCTTTCAAGCCGTTGCACCTCGGTTAATTTTTCTTGTCCACCTAGAATACCAACCCAACAATTTCCACACGCAGCACTTTTACATTCTACTGGTATCGGTCCTTCGAGGCATCTTTCATCTGTTTTCACGCTGCACCTAGCTGCTGCAGAGGTTATTTCTTCGTTAAGATAAGCCTTAAATCTTCCTTTATCTTTGTTAGATTCGTCGAAAATTACAGAGTATTGTTTATCCACAGTTCTCAAAAAGCCAAAGATGCCCTGCGAATCATCTTTAGCCCTTTGTCTTACAATTTGATCGGGTGATTTTTTCGCAAAATCACCGCTTAAATAAATTTTTCCTTCAGAATCCTTAAAAGCCTGGTAACCGGCTTGGACTATAGTCATCAATCCAGCAAGCGTGATGCCAAGCGTGAGATCAGAGCCCATTCCCGCCTTTTGAGCAGCAATTTTTGCTATTGATCTTGCAAGCTCTTCTATGCTATTTGCGCCATCAAAATTTTCTGCCACATCTATCGTCGCCTCTTTTACCTGCTTCCAGAAACGATGCCCGTAAAAAAAGCGGTGCGAAGAATCTATCTGATTCTTTAGCTCGAAATTACCACGTAGCAAAAACTTTCGAACGATAGCATCCTTGTCTTCAAACTTTTGAAGATATCGAAAAAGCTTCAAAGGAAAGAAACGGAACCATATCTGAACAGCATTTCGATCGACTTCGTGTATCTCAGGAAGGAGTTTCTCAACCGCATCTAACCACTCTTCTTCTTCAAAACGATTTAAGAACTCTTCAAACTTCATATTGACTTTCTCTCTTTGCAAAAATTTTAATTTAGCAAAAACAAAACTGAAAATTCAAATCAATACTGACTTCTAAGGTTTAGACCTGATTTGCTTGACGAAGGCAAAAAACAATGGATAAAATCGAAATTGCCTGAATTCAAAACGAAAAGAGTCAATTATGAAAAAGCTGATTCTTTTTACTTTAGCTGTTTTAGTCTGTCTTGGCTGCGAGTCTTCTCAAAGCTCAAATAGTCAAAAGTCTTCAAATACTAACTATGCAGAACTTTACGCAAAGGCTCCTCTAGGAGCGACTCCGGAGCATTTTAAAGGTGGGAGGAATGCAAGCGTTGTTATAGAGGAATTCGCCGATTTCCAATGCCCCACTTGTGCTCTTATTCATCCAACGGTGCAAGAGCTTCATGCAACTTACGGGGACAGAATCAAAATAGTGTTTCGCAACTATCCTCTTCCAATTCATTCGAGAGCATTCGATGCAGCTCTAGCCGCGGAAGCAGCGGGTTTTCAAGGAAAATTCTGGGACATGCAAAACCTTATTTTCTCGAACCAAAAAGCATGGTCAACTAGCGCAGATCATAGAAAAGACTTTGAAACTTATGCACAAAGACTCGGGCTAGACGTTGAGAAATTCAAAGCAGATATGTCTGGCATAGCCGCAAGAGAACGCGTTCAAAAGGATATTGAAAGAGGAAGAGCCCTAAAAGTAAACTCAACCCCAACCTTCTTCGTAAATGGCAAACCATTGAGTTATGAAGAAACAGAATTTCAAAGGTTCAAAGCCATAATAGACGCCGAGCTTCAAAAAGCTGGTCAGAAATAAGGAGATGAAGAAAGTTTTTAGAGCTGAAATTTTGATCTCTATTCTAGCTCTGATCGGACTAATTGACTCAATCTATCTGACCATTCACCACTACACAGCAAAGCCTGTTCCTTGCAGTATAGTAGAAGGCTGCGAAAAAGTATTGACTAGTCAATACGCAACAATTTTCGACATACCTATAGCTATTTTCGGTGCGATAGCCTACGCTCTAGCTCTGTTTCTAGCTATTTTGATATTTTACGGCTATGAGCGTCTTTGGCTATTATTGCTTCTTCAAACTCTCTTGATGGCCGGCTTTTCAGCTTGGTTAGTTTACCTACAAGCTTTTGTAATCGAGGCTTTCTGTCAATTCTGTTTGCTTTCAGCAGCAACCTCTACTTTTATTTTTCTAATCGCTTCGCTCAAGAATCTAAGAAACTTGAAACCAAAAAACTGACGGAAACGAAAAAATTATTGTTCATGTTTTTGAAACTTGAGTCGGCGGTTATATGCTGTATATTGTAAAAGGTGGCTTCAATACTCGAACGCATCGCTAGAAAAGATGCATCTGCTGTAGAAGAGTGCGTTGAGACATACGGCGGACTAGTCTGGGCTTTAGCACAAAAGATGTGTGCTAATAGACAAGAGGCAGAAGACGCCGTTCAAGAAATTTTCATTGATATTTGGAAGAACGCTTATAAGTTTGATAGAAACAAATCATCAGAAGCAACATTTATTGTAATGATAGCTAGGCGCCGTTTGATTGACCGATTAAGAAAATTAAGCCGAAAGCCTCAAATTGAATCAATAGAAAGTGCTTCTTTGGGTTTATCTCAAAGTTATAAACAGATTCAACACGACGCTGAAGTCAAACAAGTTATTGAAGCTTTCAACCAACTAAAGCCTGAGCAACGTCAGATATTAAGGCTTCTTATATGTGAGGGATTTTCCCATCAAGAAGTCTCAACTATTACGGGAATACCACTAGGAACTGTTAAATCACACGCACGCCGCGGCTTGATTAAGATAAGAGAAATTCTCGGAATAAAAAATAGCTCAAAAGGAGAAACTCCGTGAAAGAAAGAGACGAAAAAATAAAGGAGCTTATTTCGGGAAAGGTTTTAGGTTCGCTTGAAGAAGAAGAGCTAAAAGAATTAGAAGAGATTACGAAAAACCTTCCCGAACTTGCAGAAGAAATAGAATCCTTTGAGCTTGCAGCAGCTGCAATAAATTTAACCAGTTTAAATGAGTTAGAGCCTCTACCTGTTCATCTAAAAGAAAAAATCATCGAAGAAGCCGAAGTCCATTTTGAAAAGTCCCCTAAAGCACTTAACACTGAAAAGAAAATTCCTATTTTTGCTTGGCTGGGTTGGGTTTTTGCTGGTCTGGCAATCATCGGCTTAGCAGTTAACATTTACTTCACACATTTTCTAAAGCAGGAAAGCAACAACCTCTTAGAAAGAGAAAAAATTCTCTCAATGCCCGATACCATTAAATTGCAATGGAAAGACCCTAAAAACCCAGATCAAATAATCGGAGATTTGGCATGGAATAACGCAGAACAAAAGGGCTTTGTCCGTTTCTTTTCACTACCCACAAACGATCCCAACAAAGAAACTTATCAGCTTTGGATTGTAGACGAAGGTCAAAAATACCCAATAGACGCCGGCCTTTTCAATGTAAACACTCAAGGAGAAATAATTTTGCCCATAGACGTCAGATTAAAAGTTGAAAAACCTAAAATGTTCGTAGTAACAGCTGAAAAACCGGGCGGAGTTGTCGTTTCAGAACTCAAAAAGGTTGTAGCCATCGCAAAAATTGAAACCTAGCCGATTTTTGAAACGTCTATTAGTTCTAAAAATACTTTCTCAAAAGGAGTCCAAAATGAAGGCAAAACTTGTCGTATTGTTCGCTTTTTCATTGTTCATATCGCCTATGATCTTCGGCCAAAAAAAAGCATCTTACCTACCTCCGATAAAATATGAAGAATATCGGCTAGACAATGGCCTGCGAGTGATAATGCATGTTGATCGCTCTGTGCCGATAGTAGCTGTAAACGTCTGGTATCACGTCGGCTCAAAAAACGAAGTGCCAGGAAGAACAGGATTTGCTCATCTTTTCGAGCACTTGATGTTTCAAGGTTCAAAAAATTATGATGACGACTATTTCAAACCATTGCAAGAAGCTGGCGCAACGATAAATGGAACAACAAATGCTGATCGAACCAACTACTTTCAAGTCTTACCCTCAAATTTCCTAGAGTTAGCTCTCTTTATGGAAGCCGATCGCATGGGTGGGTTACTTGAAGCCATGACCCAAGAAAAGCTCGATAATCAACGCGACGTAGTCAAAAACGAACGCCGCCAACGCTATGATAACCAACCTTACGGAACAGCCTTTGAAAAAATCTCAGAGCTAATGTATCCCAAAAACCATCCTTACAGCTGGACTACTATAGGCTCGCTGAAAGATTTAACAGAAGCTTCAATGGAAGATGTAAAGAATTTCTTTCGAACTTATTATGTTCCGAACAATGCTTCGTTAGTCATTGCAGGAGACTTTGATCCTAAACAAGCAAAAAAATGGGTTGAAAAGTACTTCGGTCCAATTCCAAGGGGTAATGACATCGTTCGTCCTAATCCACCACAACCCAAACTAGAAGCAGAAATCCGTAAAAGTTTTGAGGATGCCGTTCGCCTTCCCAGAATCTATATGGTTTGGCATACAGTTCCTCAAGCTGATAAAGACTCACCAGCACTTGACATTTTAGCTACAATTCTTTCCTCAGGAAGAGGTTCACGCCTTCAATCAAAACTAGTTTTTGATAAGCAAGTATCTCAAGACGTCTTTGCTTCCCACATTTCAAGAGAAATCGCAGGTCTTTTCCAAATAGTTTCAACCGCAAGACCTGGAAAACAGCTTGAAGAAATAGAAAAAGAAATTAACGAAGAAATTGAAAAAATCAAGAAAGAACCACCTACACGCGAAGAGCTTGAACGTGCTCTTAACCAGATCGAGGCTAGAATAATTTTAGGACTTCAAACTGTTCTCGCAAAAGCTGATGCAATGAACGAAAACGCCGTGTTCTACGGTAAGCCTGACAGATTTCAAGAAGAGTTAGAAGAATACTTAAAAGTAACTCCAGAGGACATCTCTCGCGTAGCCAATAAATACCTGATCCAAAACCGTCTGGTAATGAGCATCGTTCCAGGAAAGAAGAAAGCACCAGAAGCCGATCAAGAAGAAAATAAACCCACTTCTACTTCAACAAGTAAAAAAGAAAATAAAAAGGACTTTTCGGCAAACCTTCCAAAACCAGGTCCTGACCCGAAATTTTCACTACCTAAAATCGAAAAGCAGAAACTTTCAAATGGTCTCGAAGTCTGGTTTGTAAAACATTCCGAGTTACCTATCGTTTCAATGAACATGGTTTTCCGAGCCGGCGCTGACTTAGACCCAATCGATCGCGCGGGATTGGCTGTTCTAACAAGCGATCTTATTGACAACGGCACTAAAACCCGCTCCGCAGTTGAGATTGCAAATCAGTTGCAGTCTTTAGGAACAAATCTCGTAACAAGTGCCGGATGGGATTCATCGAATCTATCCATGCTTACACTTAAGAAAAACCTCGATAAGGCGCTAGAGATATTCTCCGATGTACTGATCAATCCATCATTTCCTCAAGAAGAACTTGAAACAGTAAAGCGCAGAATGCTAGTGAGTTTCTTACAGCGTAAAGATGATCCAAATCAGATCTCTAACATAGTCTATAGCGTCTTGCTCTACGGAAAAAACCATCCTTACGGTAAACCTATCAATGGCGATGAAACGACGATTAAAGCCATAACTAGAGAAGAAATACAAAAGTTTTACGAAACTTACTATCGTCCGAATAATGCCGTTTTGATAGTAGTCGGCGACACTAGTCTAAAAGAGATTGTTCCAAAACTAGAAAAAGCTTTCGCTGGGTGGAAAGCAGCTGAAATCCCGAGGACTTTGACTCCACCAGACGTAGAGCTGAAAAATCCTGGCATATATATTGTTGATAGACCCGGCGCCGCTCAATCTGTTATTTCAATAGGACATGTAGGTGTTTCACGCAGTAACCCTGACTACATACCACTGGTTGTGATGAACTCAATTCTTGGCGGGCAGTTTACCTCAAGAGTTAACTTGAACTTAAGAGAAGACAAAGGTTACACATATGGAGCGAGAACCAGCTGGAGCTTTCGTCGTGGTGCTGGACCCTTTGAAGCATCTGCTGCTGTTCAAACCGCTGTTACGAAGGGAGCCGTCGTTGAGTTTCTTAAGGAAATAAACGGCATATTAGGTGAGCGCCCCGTAACATCGCAGGAACTTGAATACAACAAACAAAGCATCATACGCCGTTACCCACAAGGATTTGAAACTGTTGGTCAAATAGCAAATCAACTTGCTACATTAGCAATCTATAACTTGCCTGACAATTACTTCAATGAATTCTTGCAAAAGGTAAAAGCTGTTACAATCGAAGACATCAACAGAGTAGCAAAGAAATACATTCAACCCGATAAAATGGCTATTCTGATAGTTGGAGATAGAAAAGTCATTGAGCCAGAACTTAAAAAAATACAAGGTTGGGGTGAAAAAATTAGCTATCTAGACACCGAAGGAAACCCGCTGAAAGTTGATGAAAAGACAGCTTCTAAGTAAACTTCTAATCGAGGAAACCGATTTTTTGTCGGTTTCCTCGATTATCTTTCAAGGGGTGACGAATATGTACCGGATCGAAAGGTGGAGAGAAGCTTACAAACCAAATGCTGCCCGATTAAGGCAAATAATGGTATCTGAAGGCTACAGAGTTTTTCAATGGAGCGACAGTCCCTCTACTGTTTATCCAACACACAAACACGATAATGAGCAATCGCACTGGATAATTTCAGGTAAACTCGAGCTTACAATTGAAAATGTCGGAACTTTCGTTCTAGGTCCTGGCGACAGAGACTTTATGCCAGCGGGAACATATCATTCGGCTCGGGTTGTAAGCGATGAGCCAGTAATCTATTTAATAGGTGAAAAATTCTAAAACTCGTTTACCTTGACCGAGTCTATAATTTTATCGAAAGTATATGCATAAAAGTCGAATTCTCGCTCAGGAGCAACTGTTATCAAGTAAAAAAGCCTCCCGTCCTTTGAAAAAGCAGTGTGTACCTTCGCAATCTCAATCTCTCCAGTGATTGGCGACCGACCACTTAAAACTGTAAGAATCCCGTTTCGATTTATGAAACTAATCTTTTGTGAACTTCTCTTTCGCAGGAAGTCATTTATTCTCAAAATCTCATTAACGAAATTATCCGTCTCTACGGAAAGAGTGTTACGACCTCTGGAGTTTTTAATTCCCACAACGACGCCATGAGTTATGCCATCTCTACCGTAGGCTCCACGAGGTGAAAACCAAACCTCGCTAGCGCTTTCATTAACTATCTCCCAATTATCAGGAATACCAACTCTAAAGCTATTATTACTGTAAGTCTTCAGGCGCGAAGAAGGTTCTGGAATACTCTTTCTATATGTTCCTCCACCTGCTCTTGAAGCATCGCCTTTTTCCATTGAATCAGCTTTAGGAAGTGACTGTAATCTCCTTTGAACTCGTAAAAACTCTGGTGTAACTTTTATTGGATTGGGAGAGACTTCAAGATAGCGCGCTTCTTGAGATATTTTCTGATAGCGGTTTCCCGGATTTGGATGGCTACTTAACCATTCTGGCGGGCGCGCTCCCTTACTTTTCTCTTCTATCGTCCGAAACATATTTGCAAGGTCTTGCGGATCGTAACCAGCACGAGCCATTATTCGAGCACCTAAAATATCGGCTTGAGTTTCATACTCACGACTATAACGAAGGAAATACCCAGCAACTGCCATCTGTCCTAAACTTGCTCCCAAGTCGCCTCCGATTATGGCTCCACCGAGAATTGAGCCAATAACTAATATCTGATTAAGCGGATTGCTCATCTTTGTAGCTTGTGCGGTTGCATGACGCAAGGCAACATGACTAATTTCATGTGCGATGACTCCGGCAAGCTCGCCTTCATTTTTAGCTACCTCAATCAAGCCACGGTTTATGTAAATAGGTCCTCCAGGAAGCGCAAACGCATTTATATCACTCAAATTTACCACCTTAAAAGTGTAATTAAATCTCGGCTCATTAAATTCGTCTGGTATTGCCTTGACTAATCTCCTGCCGACACTTTGAACATATTGCTCAACTTCACGGTCTCGAAGAATAGGAAGTTTACTTTCAACTTCTTGCGAAGCTTCTTGACCAATTTTAACGTCCTCCTCGATCTTGTACTTGTTCTTTGGCATTTTGACAGCTGTCTGTGCAAAAACGGATAATGCAGCTGCCAAAGTAAAAGCTAACAAAAAAATTCTTTTTTGCATCACTCTTTCTCCTTCTGCTAGGCTTCTTTATTCTAAACAATACCACAAGATGCAGATGAAAAAACAGCAAAAATATTTGCAAAGTTATTCATCGTGTCTTTCAGTTTTGCTAATTAGCAAGCTAAAATTCATTTTTGTAAACTTTGGTAAAGAGGGCCGAGAAGATGAGATTTTTAAGTGAGATAAATTCACCTGCAGACTTAAGAAGACTAAAGGTTGGAGACTTGCAAGCAGTTGCAGACGAGATTCGTCAGTTTATAATCGAAACCTGCGCCCGTGTTGGAGGACACACTGGCGCAAGTTTGGGTGCTGTCGAGTTAGCTGTCGCAGTTCATTATGTCTTTGACACTCCTCACGATAAGATCGTATGGGACGTCGGTCATCAAGCCTATGCTCACAAGGTTTTAACAGGAAGGCGCGATCTTTTACACACTATTAAACAATACGGTGGACTTTCAGGTTTCTTACGTAGAGACGAGTCAGAATACGACACTTTCGGCGCTGGTCATGCCTCGACTTCAATATCAGCAGCTCTTGGAATGGCAATTGCCCGAGACCTAAAAGGAGAAGATTTTCATGTTTGTGCAATAATTGGAGATGCTTCCATTGCAGGTGGAATGGCTATGGAAGCCATAAATCAAGCAGGACACCTCAAAACGCGATTGATAGTTCTCCTAAATGACAACGGAATGTCAATCGCTCCAGCCGTAGGTGCATTAGCAGGTTACTTAAATCGTATTAAAGCTGCCCAAAGCTATCATCACCTGAAGGAAGAAATTGGTGATGTTCTCGAGTCCGTGCCGGGAGTAGGCCATAGTCTCCGCAAGGCAGCAAAAACCGTTAAAGACGCTATAGCTGCTGCTGTCCTTCCCGGTGCTCTCGTCAATGAACTCGGCTTCAAATACATCGGATATGTTGACGGTCACAACGTCCCGATGTTAGTCCGTGCGCTAGAAGAAGCAAAAAAAATTGACGATGGTCCTGTTATTGTTCATGCTCTTACAACCAAAGGAAAAGGTTACCCCTCGAAAGAGAAAAATTATTATGCTTGGCACGCAACAGGTCCTTTTGACCCGCAAACAGGTTTACCTAAATCATCCTCAAAAGCTTCACCTCCAACTTATACGGCCGTTTTCGGAAATACGCTATGCGAACTGATGGAAAAGGACAAAAGAATCGTTGCTTTAACAGCTGCGATGCCAGACGGAACCGGAGTTGATAAAGCGCTGGAAAAATTTCCTGATCGCGCTTTCGATGTCGGTATAGCTGAACAACATTGCGTAACTTTTGCTGCTGGCATGGCTTGCGAAGGGCTAAAGCCCGTTGCTGCCATTTACTCAACATTCCTACAAAGAGCTTTCGATCAGGTTATACACGATGTTTGCCTTCAAAATCTTGACGTCACGTTTGCAATGGATAGAGCCGGCATTGTGGGGGGAGATGGTCCAACACATCATGGACTTCTGGATATTGCATATCTTCGAAGCTATCCTAACATTGTATTGATGGCACCAAAAGACGAAGCTGAGTTAAGAGATATGTTGCTTACCGCAATAGAATATTCTGGTCCGGCCGCACTTCGTTACCCCCGCGGAAATGGCATCGGAGTTGATATTTCGGCCCCGCCCAAAAAACTCGAAATTGGCAAAGCTGAAATTTTGCTCGAGGAAACAGAAAGTCAAATCGCTATTCTGGCTTATGGATCAATGGTTTATCCATCGCTTCGTGCTGCTGAAAACCTTAGAAAAGAAGGTATAAAGGCTTCTGTCATAAATGCCCGTTTTGCAAAACCCTTAGATTCAGAGCTGATACTAGCTTTGGCTCGCTCAAATCGCCTTTTAGTTACGGTGGAAGAAGCATATCTAGCCGGAGGTTTCGGCTCTGCCGTGCTTGAACTTTTAGAAGAAAACGGATTGCTTGGAAGTGTAAAAGTCTTAAGAATAGGTCTTCCTGACAGAATTATCACTCACGGCGATCCTAAATTGCTGCTGGCAAAATATGGTCTTGACTCTGATGGCATTTACAACAAAATCAAAGAGAAAATAGAGACCCTAGAAGAACGCCGTTTAGGTAAAAGAATTTTCTGAGTTTATTTCAATTTCAGAATCAAAGACAAACGATAAACAGCTGCCATTTCAACCTCTATTTCTCTACTTGCAGACACTCTATCCTTGCTGGCAGTAATCCGATATTTGGCTGGTTCTTCAGGAAATCTAAAGGCAAATTCACCACTTTCATTCGTGAAAGACGATCCGACGCGTTTTACTGAGCCATCTTTTATAATCCTTTCTATTTCAACCTTAGCGCCGGCTACACTTAATCCATCTTGATTAAAAACACTGCCCATGATGATAACCAGCGTTCCCCGATCAACATCGAGAATCAATCTGTCGCCGAGATCGGTAAGCTTCCCTGCCCTTACCTCAACATTATATTTGATACCAGTGCTATAGCCTTTGCCGGTAAAAACGAAATTGTATTTTCCAGCTGGTAAGCCTTCCATCAAAAACTCACCCTTTGAATTTGTTTTAACCGATTTAACTTCTTTTTCCTTTTGGTGTGCGGAAACGGTTATATTTGTAAGCGGTTTCCCCTCAGATGTGCGCACCTTTCCCTTTACACTTCCAGTTTCTTGAGCAAACAGGCCAACGCAGCAAACAAGGATCAGTAAAAAGGCTTTCATTCAACTAAAACTCCTTCCACCAGTTTCGACTTCTGAAAATATCTTGCAACATCGTTGATGATGTCTTCCAAAGTTCGGGTTGGATTGTAAGATATCAACTTGCGTGCCTTATCAAGACAAGGAACTCTCCGACGCATATCCTCGAATCCATCTCCGTAAACTTCCTCATAAGGTATGAAACGAATGGAGCTTTCACTTTTCGTAAGCTTTATGACTTTTTCAGCCAGCTCTTTTATTGTCACCTCTTTATCATTTCCGATGTTTATGACCTGTCCGAAGCAAGCGGGAGTTTCCAGTAATTTTATCAACGCTTCCACTACGTCAGCAACATGAGCAAAGCATCTAGACTGAGTGCCATCTCCATAAACATAAAGAGGTTTGTTTTCTATTGCTGCCTTTACAAATCTAGGAACTACCATGCCGTACTGTCCAGTTTGCCTTGGACCTACGGTATTAAAAAGCCTTACAACAACAACAGGCAACCGCGATTCTTTCCAATGAGCAAGAGCGAGAAATTCGTCCAATTCCTTAGCGCAAGCATAAGCCCAGCGGTGTTTTGAAGTTGAGCCTTTCAAAATATCATCCTCTTCTTTGAACGGAACTGCCGTGCCCTTTCCGTAAACTTCTGAAGTAGATGGAATAAGCACTCGTTTTCTATAACGAGCACAGAATCCTAAAACAACGTCGGTGCCTTTGAATATGGTTTCAATTGTCTGAACAGGACGTTCCATTATTAACTTAACCCCAACAGCACTTGCCATGTGAAAAACCCTGTCAGTTTCTTTTATCAATTCTTCCATCAATTTTTCGTTCAAAACCGTGTCAATTATCAGTCTAAATCTTTCTTTACCTTCAAGATGTTCGATGTTTGAATACCTTCCGGTCGAGAGATTATCAATTACAGTAACTTCATGACCTTCATCATGAAGTCTGTCTGCTAAATGCGAACCTATAAAACCTGCTCCACCTGTGATTAGAATTTTCATAATCTTAACCTCTACTTAGCTTTAGCGATATTTCTCTTTGCAAAGTATTCTATAGTTTTTTTCAATCCTTCCGCAAGAGGAACCTTCGGCGACCAATCCAGCAGTCTTTTGGCTTTCGTAATATCAGGGCGTCGTTGTTTTGGATCATCTGGTGGAAGTGGAAGGTATTTCAGCTTTACATTTCTTCCTAAAATCTTACCTATCTGTTCTGCAAGTTCTTTTATTGTGAATTCCTCTGGATTACCGAGATTTACGGGCGAATGAATATCCTCGGCTTCAGTATTCATCAATCTTATTAAACCTTCTATCATGTCATCGATGTAGCAAAATGAACGTGTTTGGCTTCCATCACCGTAAACGGTAAGCTCCTGTTCTCTAAGCGCTTGCACTATGAAATTTGACACGACACGCCCATCGTTTTCTAACATTCTAGGTCCATAACAATTGAAGATTCTCGCTATTCTTATATCAACTTTATTTTGCCTGTGATAATCCATGCAAAGCGTTTCGGCGACACGTTTACCTTCATCATAACAACTACGAAGTCCTATCGGATTGACATTCCCCCAATAATCTTCCGACTGCGGATGAACTTGCGGATCGCCATAAACCTCAGAAGTCGAAGCTTGCAAAATTCTAGCTTTTACTCGTTTCGCAAGACCGAGCATATTGATTATCCCTAACACGTTTGTCTTCACGGTTTTAACAGGATTGTATTGGTAATGAATCGGAGAAGCAGGGCATGCAAGATTGTAGATTTGATCAACCTCAAGTAAAATCGGCTGAGTTATATCATGTCTTAACAACTCAAAACGAGGATTACTTAACAAATGAGTGACATTTTCTTTCCTTCCAGTAAAGTAGTTATCAAGACATATTACCTCATGCCCCTCTTGCAAAAGCCGTTCACAAAGATGAGAACCGATAAATCCAGCACCACCAGTTACCAAGATTCTCATAACCACCGAAATTATTTTAAATATTTTTCAAAAAACATCAGTATTCTTTCGTATTCATCTGCCCAGCTCGTTGGTCGCTGGAAACCATGATTTTCAGATGGATAAAACATTGCCTCAAAGAACTGGGTCTTTTCAAGACGGATTAACTTTTCGATTAACTGAATTGAATCCTGCGCATGAACGTTGTCATCTACAAGACCGTGCAAAATCAAAAGAGGTTTTTGTAGCTTTTCAGCGTAAGCTATTGGCGATGACCGTCTGTATGCTTCAGGATTCTTATCAGGATAGCCAAGGCGCTCAGTGGTGTAAATTGGCGAGGAGGCATAATAATTCTTCCAATCGAAAACTGGTCGTAACGCTGCTGCACAAGCTATTTTTTCGGGAGCACGCATTACAAGCATAGCCGCCATGAATCCGCCGTAGCTTCCGCCGTAAACTCCTATTCGATTAGGATCAATCGAATAGTTTTCGATCATGTAGTCAATCGCATCTAGGTGATCCTCGTAATCTTTCCCACCTAGAAAATCATAAACATCCGTCCGCCAGTCTCTACCGTATCCAGCCGAACCTCTATAATCAATATCCAAAACTACATAGCCTTTCTGAGTAAGTAACTGATTAAACATAAACTCACGATAATAATTATTCCAACCGTTTATGGTGTTTTGAAGATAGCCCGCTCCGTGAACAAATATAACCATTGGATACTTTCGACTTTTACTGAAATCCTCAGGTAAGTAAATTTTTGACTTTACTACTTTCCCATCGCGTGTTCGTATATCGACAAATTGCGGCTCGTTCCATTTCATACGTAAGAAATCCGACGGAACAGAATTCGTTATCTTCACTGATACGCAACCCTTGCAAACTTCAACTGCATAGACGTCTGTAGGTAAGTTCCAGCGAGAAAACGAATATATCAACATCGAAGAATTCTCGCTAAGCTGAGGATTTGTTTTCATTCCGCTGCCTTCTGTTCTAAATAATTCTCTCTTTCCACTAGTAACATCAAGAATATAAAACTCCCGCTCAGCCGTATTTGCTTCCGTAGAAGTGTATATGATGCGTTTCGAATCAAGCCACTTGAACCAGTCAATTTCCCAGTCTCCTTGAGTCAACTGCCTTGTTTCGACACTATCGTCGCTTCTAACTTCAGCTAGATAAAGATGATTAAAACCGCTCTTTTCAGAAGCAAAAACTATCTGCGAAGGATTCTGAGGGTTTGCTTCTATCAGTCGCGACAATGGTGCTATCCATTTTTCATCTCTTTCTTCAGTGATCGTGATGATTTTTTCATCTTGCTTGCCAATATTTCTGACAAGAAAAATTATTCTTCTTTTCGTATCGGCATCAACCCGGTCAATCAAAAGGTTATTATCCGAAGTCCACCGCAATCCACGAATGTAATAGTTGCCTTCAGGCTTTGGAAGCCTTATTTCAAATGGACGCTCGAGGCTTCCATCCGTGCGTGTAACCAAAACCTTCTGCTCAGTCCAACCACGCCGAACTGTTCTTGCTTGAACAAATTCGTCAAGATAATCAGGAACAATAAGCGATCGCTGTCTTGAACCATCGGACAAAACATAAGCAAAAAGCAAGCCGTCTTTGCTTGTAAGATTAAGCGTTATCGTCTGAAAAGACGATGGATTGCCTTCCTTAGTTATCTGAGTAATAAACGGACTTTCAAGGTCAAAAACATAAAAATTGCCCGCACTTGAAAAAAGGATTTTGCTATTGGTAAGCCACCTAGCCTGAGATTCTACTCCCTGTGTGCGCGTGATTCGGCGCAAGTATCCGGTCTCAATCTCAACAAGATAAATATCGCCGCTTTGAATAAAGAGAATTCGTTTTGAATCTGGCGAAAACTCAATGTTTGAAAGCTCTTTTTCTCTTTGTATAAGAAAATCATCACGGACAACTAAGCCGTAATTTAGTTTGCTCTCCTGCTGCTGTCTTTGCTCATAAATAGTAGACGCATTTACCAACAAGCGTGCCTTTGCATCTCTAGTTGAAGCTATGTAAAGATTGCGAGGTCTTTTTGCCTCGGCATTCCACAAAAAGGCAACTATGCGTCCATCAGGAGATATTTTTTCAGCTTCGGGTCGCATTCCAGCAATTGACGGCTCTTGCATTATTTGCCGAACCGTCAGGCTCTGAGCTTGCGATTGCCACAGGCAAAGTAAAGCTAAAAACGCGAAGAGAATTCGTTTTCTCATGGCAGTTCAAGAGCCTCTAATCGTTTTTGTGCTTTTTGTTCTTCGGTTAAGCGCTGATAAGCATAAATGGCATTTTCCCAATCGCCATACATAGGATTTGGAAGAACTATGAAACGCTCACCCCAAACCTGTCGAATTTTGTCTGTTTCAGCAAACCTATCTTCAACGGATTTTTTCTCAAATTGCTGTGCAAAGTCGTTAAGGTTATCTCCCAGTAAAACGACAACTCTATACTTTGAGGCTACCATCCGCCGTCGAGATTCCTTCGATGACTCCTGTTGCCGTAAAATGACAGTCTCTTCTGAAACATCCGGAAAACCTACGTTTTTCAAATTATCAATCGTCGCCTGCTTTTGAATCTCATCGCGATTTGAAATATAGAAAATTCTGATACCTTTCGAGTATGCGTAATTTGCAAAATCAACCGCACCCGGAACGGCTTTTGCTTTTCTCATTTCGCCCCAAGCATACCAGTCCGGCAAATTAAATGGTTTGTTGTTTATGACCCCATAAGCTTGCGCAGGAGAATTGTCAAGAACCGTTTCATCAATATCCACTATAACCGCTCTTGGTCTTCTCCTCTCAGACTTTGGAAGCTTTTTTAGGTTTTTCTCATCTTCATCTATCATCCTTTTTGCCCAATTAAAGGCTTGATAGCAAAGCGCACGATATTCGGCTGCTTTCTGCACATACAGAATTGCCCCAATCTGGTATTCTAAATCAGTCTTTATAGCTGTTTTTTGTTGCGCTGAATTCCAAACGCTAAAGTATAATGAAAAAAGTAAAGTGAAAACAGAAAAACTGAGTAGTAGTCTGTTTTTCATACTCTTAACATTATGCGCAAAAAACTAGAAAAAATAAAAGACTCAGAAAAGAGTTCTTGGCAAGAAGACATCGAACAACGCCGTTACTATTACGATGATGCCTTCGGATACGAAAAATACGAGCCTCAAGAATCCGAAGAAGAAAACAACGAAAAAATCAATCAGCAGGAAGAATAATCCCCCTACATTCTCCGAAACCTATCCGACGGAAACCTTCTCGCTCGCAATAACCTTTCATAATTATTTCATCCCCATCTTCAAGAAAGCGTCTCATTTCGCCCGTCGGAAGCTCCAATGGTTCGGTGCCCCGCCAAGTAAGCTCAAGAAGACAGCCACGTTCGTGCTTTTCTCTTCCCGAAACTGTTCCTGTTGCCAGCAAATCTCCCTGACGTAAATTACAACCGTTAGAGGTGTGATGAGCTACCATCTGAGCAATCGTCCAATATAAATCCTTCATATTACTGCGACTGAGAAGATAAGGCTCAAGCCCTTTTTCCCTCATTTTTTGAGTTCTTATGTAAACTTCAAGATTTAGATCAATTCCTCCCCTTTTTTGATCTCTCTCGTCGTAAATGTATTCGAGTGGCTGCGGATCGGTGGGCTCACGCCTGAAGGCTTCACACCTAAACGGAGCTAAAGCTTCCATAGTTACAACGAAAGGCGAAATCGTAGTAGCAAAGCTCTTTGCAAGAAAAGGTCCGAGTGGTTGATACTCCCATGCTTGAATGTCCCGCGCTGACCAGTCATTAACTATACAAAGTCCGAAAATATGTTGCTCTGCTTCTGAGATCGGTATCGGCTCACCTAAGTTGTTTCCCTTGCCAATGAAAAATCCAACTTCTACCTCATAATCTAAGTTTTTGCATGGAACAAACTGGGGAGGCTTTGACGGGTCGGAACGGCTTTGTCCCTTTGGACGCTTTATGCTTGTTCCTGAGATTACAATCGAAGAAGCCCGCCCATGATAACCTATCGGAAGCCATTTGTAATTCGGAAAAAGAGGATTATCGGGTCTAAGCATCGCACCGACATTGCTTGCGTGAAAAATCGAACAATAAAAATCCGTATAATCCCCTATTTCAAACGGTAAGACAAACTTGCAAGACTCAATCGGTACGAGAAAATACTCTTTAATCAAATTGATTTTAGACTGAGGAGCATTTGCACTGAAATCTTCCTGTATCTTTCGTCTTACTCGGTGACTTGCAGCTAACTCAATGGACTTTCTTTCCTGTCCGGACGCTACAAAGGTATCAAAGTAGGGCTCAAAGTCTAATAAAAAATCCCCTATTGCAACGCCAATCTTCAAAGTGTTCCGATGAACGAATCTACAAACAGGAAGATTTTGTAAAGGAAAGTCTGTTCTGGGATCATTTGCCGAATCAAGCCAGCTTACAAGGCTTGGATCATGCGTCTCGTTTATTTCGTAGTTCATAAGAGGCAATTATATTTAACCACAAACTTCACGACAAATTAGCTTTAAGACAACCTCCTAGCTTCTTTAAGAAAAACTATTGACAAAATTCCGCAAGGTTGTATATTGAAATTAAAATTCTTGAAGAAAGGAGTATACTCATGAGATCACCAAAGCTTATTCTCTACTTTCTGCCGTTAATCATCGTTTTACAAGCTCACGCAGCAGGCAATCTATCTGGTTTCATCACAGACAAAAAAGGCAGAGGTCTTCCTGACATAGACGTTGAGCTTCTTGACGAATTTCAACGATCGTTCTATAACCGAAGAACGAAAACCGACGCGGCAGGTGCTTATCACTTTTTTAATCTTCCCGATGGCATCTATTATGTCAAAGCCTTGGGATATAAATATGATCTCGAAGATCAAACGCAGATGATTGAAATATACACCCGAAACGTTAGAGGTGGAGAAGGATTCGGAGTCTTTACACTAGATTTCGTTTTATTGCCAAGAAAAGGAAGCATAGAAGAGGCAGAGGCAAAAGTTATATTTGCACAGGAAGTGCCTTCAGAAGCGCGCAAAAAGTATGAAAAAGCTATGGAAGCGCTAAAAAAAAGACAGCGAGATGTTGCTATTACCAACCTATTCGAGGCATTGCAAATCTTTCCCAATTATCTCCTAGCTTTACAGCAGATAGGACAGGAAATGTTCTTCTTGAAAAAATACAAAGAAGCAGCAGGTTATTTCTTAAAAGCTATAGAAGTAAATCCCAAAAGCACCTTTTCGCTTTATTATCTCGGATATTCACTTCACATGCTTGGGAAAGAATACAACAAATCTGCTCTTACGGCTCTTTACGAAGCATACAAGATGGCTCCCTCTTCAGTCCAGATTCTCTATCTTCTCGGCAAAATCGAAAGAGAAAAACAAAATTATCAAAAAGCTGAAGAACATCTCTTGAAAGCTAAAAAACTTAGCAAACAAACTTACCCCGAAATTCAAAAAGAGCTCGTCCAACTCTATGCTAACGATCTAAGAAAATACAAGGAAGCAGCCGAAGAGTTAGAGCTTTATCTAAACTCAGCCGGATTAACCAAAGAAGAAAGAATGCAAGGTGAAAAGGTTGTTAAAGACCTGCTCAAAAAAGCTCAGATTACTTCAAAAGAAAATTAACTCGATAATCTATTTGTAAGAGAGCATTTTTTCAACTTCTTCGTAGCCTTTCTAACGCCCTTTTCAAAGTTTGCCTGATAATTTTCTTGCTCGTACAGATGTTTCAAGATACTATCCTTATTATCAACTCGATGGACAGCCTTCAGCAAAAACTTCATCTGGTGGATTAAGGAAGCGCTGGATACCGACAAACTTCGGTCAGAAGGCATGATTTTCGTGCTTTTGTGACTTTGATAATCAACTTACCACTATCGTCGAGGGAAATTCTGCAAGGAAAAATCTGTTTCTAAGTCTTTCATTAACTCAAGCTAACTTATAGAATTCAGGTCGTGCGTTTCGTTTGTCTCATAGACCAGATCGCAAAATGACAAACAAAATTTCGTCAAATCCTTGACTAATAGGACCGACAATGACATAATTTAGCCAAGATTGATTGGGGCACACAGAAGGGGCTTTCGTAAGAAAAGCGGGACCAAAAGAATCTAGGAGGTTAGTTTATGAAAAGAGAAACGATTTCAAAGCATTTGGTTCCGCTTCTCGTTGTAGTTTGTTTCGTTCTCGCGTTAGCAGAAACTAGATATCAAGGTTCAGATATAGGCTTAAATTTCCAAACCATCGCTTTTGGCAAATATTACGAGGAAGAGTGGTGTGGTAATCCCGTAACTTCTACACTAGAACAGCTGTGCCCACCGGAACTACATGACCCAAACGTTTGGCATCCTCCCGTTCATCCTAGTGGGTGCTTTTATGGTCATGAGCATGGCGACCCACCGCCTCAGTGGGTTTACTATTCTCGTTGGCTTCCTTCATTCTCTCATCCCGGAAACACGCCCCACGAAAATACTCATAAGCACACAGGATTCAAAGGATTCTACCTGAGGGATGATGGCATCGACATATATGTAATAATGCATCTTGACACTAATCCGAATGGCCATGCCTCGAGATTCCACTCATATCAAGTGTGGGCAAGAGATCGCCGCAGGAGAATAAGTTATTGGAATCTTTGGGCTGACTTCGGTCAAGATAATAATCCTGGACCTAACCTACGTCCGTCAGATACCTGCGGGGTTCCGCAACAAATACGACCGATAATGTCGGTCAATTATCCCGAATGCTCCATAGCCTTTGAAAACTGGTATAGCAGGGCAGGTGCGCCCGAATGGGGCTGGGACTTAGGCTTCAACGTTAAGCCTCAGTATTACAACGGCCCTCGCCAAGGACAATCTAGCGATCCTAATCTCGATGCTATGGGGACATGGATTCCCACAGGTTTACTAAACGATGTTCGACGTATAGAATTAGCTTGGTATGCGTTTCGCCCCCATCCTACAGGAATTTTCTACTCAACGCAATTTGGCGAGCTAGTTAATGGACCCAATGATCCTGTCTGTGGAACGCAAAGAACAATAGGTGGGAAAACATACACTGTCTTGTGCTTGGAACAATACATATCGCCGACAATAAGAAGTGTTAGCTTTCCAGGAAATTCAATTCAGAAAGCTTACAACTTTCAAGGCATAGTTCTACCTAACTAAGCCCGAGGACAAATATGAAGAGAGTTAATCATTAACGAACAAGGTATTCATCAAAAATAAATCCAAAAGGGGGTTTATCTTTATGAAATAACCTCAAGAAACAAGCTCGACAATGGCTAAAATTCAGGAGGAAAGCATACTTTCAACAACCTTGTAACTTTTTTCCAAGGCTTCCTCTAACTTTTCTGTCAAACTTCCACCACCTTCAGCCATATCATCTCGACCGCCACCTCGACCTGCGACTACTGGAGCAATCTCATTGATAATTTTCCCAGCCTTAACTTTATCAGTTAAATCTTCTGATACTCGCACAATAAAAGCAACTTTTCCATCGTCTCGCTTAGCAAGAATAACGACTCCAGACTTTAATCTTGCAAGGAGTGTATCCGAAAGGTGACGCATCGCTCCTTTATCCAAGCCCTCAACAACTTTTGTTAAAACTTTAACTCCCTTGATTTCCCTCGCTACATCCCCGTTCTGCACCGGACCTGTAGCAGATGTAATAATTTTCAGTCTTAAATCCTCATTCTCCCGTCTTAGACGTTTCAATTCATCTTGCAATTTTTCAAGTATCTCAACAAAACCTCTTCGGTCAGCCTTCAAACTCTCAGTAGCTTTCTCTATGATTTTCTCATCTTCTTGAAATCTTTTGATAGCTTCAAAACCTGTGATCGCTCGAATTCGACGAGTGCCTGCCGCTATGGCTTCATCTGAAATGATTTTGAAAATACCTATATCACCTGTCGCTCGAACGTGAGTCCCACCACAAAGTTCTTTTGAAAACTTACCATCGCCAACACTTAAAACACGAACCTGTGAACCATACTTTTCACCAAAAAGTGCAACAGCACCTGAGCTGATGGCTTCTTCTAGCTGCATTATATCGGTTCTAACAGGTTCGTTTCTTAAAATGTAATAATTCACAAGGTCCTCGATCTCTTTGATCTCCTCATCCGTTAAAGGTTGATAGTGTGTGTAGTCAAATCTAAGAAAATCTGGCGCAACTACGGAGCCTGCCTGTTTGACATGTGAACCTAGAACTTCCTTCAGCGCAGCATGAAGTAGATGCGTCGCCGTATGATTGCGCCTAGTAGCATCGCGTTTTTCTTCATCTACGATTGCCGTTAATAGGTCACCTAGCCTAATAGTCCCTTTTTCAACTCTGGACTTATGGAGAATCAACCCTTGTATCGGCGAAAATGTATCTAGCACCTTAACCTTTGCATCTTGGCTAACAAGAATTCCAGTGTCACCAACTTGTCCACCAGCTTCAGCATAAAAAGGCGTCTCTTCTAGCACTATTAGACCTTCTTCCGCCTCCTTTAACTCTTGAACCTCTTTTTCATCACGTATCAATGCGGTAACTTTTGTCCCATCTATACGAGTTGTATCGTACCCACGGAAAACGCTGGGACTGATCTTTTCAGCCAATTCCTGATAAATCGGCTTTATTGCGGATTTCCTAGAAGTTTTACCGATCTCGCTATTGTTTTGTATTTCTTGTAAAGCCTCGTCAAACCTTTCGTTAAATTCCTCTTCGCTCATTTGATGCCCTTGCTCGATCAGTTTGACTCTAATAAGATCACGAGGAACTCCGAACGTATCATAAAGCCGTGCTAACTCCTTGAATTCAACAGATTTGTTTGAGCCAAAGACCTCCTTAAGCTTTTCAAGCCCGACCGTTAAAGTTTTCCCAAAACGTTCCTCTTCTAGCCTTGTCATCTTTAATACAAAATCCCTTTGTGCTTCCAGCTCAGGATAGGCTTTTTTCATCAAGTCAATAACAAAATCACAAACCTTGTAAAGGAAAGGCTCTTTTAATCCGAGATGTTCTCTAGCCTGATAAATTGCTCTGCGCATTATTTTTCTTAAGACATAATTTCTACCCTCATTACCTGGCAAAATCCCGTCCGCTATCGCAAAAGCCGTTGCTCTTGCATGATCGGCTATGACTCGCATGGCAAAGCCTTCAATGGTATCAGCTTCATAGGATTTGCCAGCTATCGTTGCAGTAAAATCAACGATTGGCTTTATCAGATCAGTTTCATAATTAGACTTTACTCCCTGCAAAACCGCGGTTATTCTCTCTAGCCCCATTCCAGTATCTACTGAAGGCGCTGGCAAAGGTTTAAGGTAATAAATGCCCTTCTTTTCAGCCTCTATGCGCTCAAACTGCATAAAAACTAAATTCCAAATTTCAATTGTCTGATCCCCTTGGGGAGCATTCACTAGTTCGGCACGGTTTTTCAGGGGATTTTCTGGTTCATCGCCCATGTAATAATGGATTTCCGAGCAAGGACCGCAAGGACCAGTTTCTCCCATTTGCCAAAAATTATCTTTTCTCCCAAACCCTAAAATTCGCTCAGGAGAAGCTCCTACTTCTATCCAATAACGTCTCGCATCGCTGTCTTCAGGAATTTCTGAATCGCCTTCAAAGATAGTGAACCAAAGACGATTAACATCCAGCTTTAATTCGTTAACCAAAAAGTCCCATGCAAACCTTATGGCTTCTCGCTTGAAGTAATCGCCGAAGGAAAAGTTTCCCAACATCTCAAAAAACGTGTGATGGCGAGCAGTTCGACCCACTTCGTCTAAATCATTGTGTTTCCCGCCTGCCCTAATGCATTTCTGAGCGCTTACAGCACGCTTATAATCACGTTTTTCAACACCTGTAAACAAATCCTTAAATTGATTCATCCCTGCATTCGTAAATAGCAGCGTTGGATCGTTCGCAGGCAAAAGAGGCGACGAATGAACCCTTTTGTGCCCATGCTTTTCAAAATAACCAAGAAATTTCTCTCTTATCTCATGACCTGTTATCATAAGCCGTAAAAAATAATTTTATCATGAATCATAAGTCATTTCTCTTCTTAAAAGCAAAAAGCGTTAGTACCGAAAAACCGCTTTTCAGCCCAATAAAATAGGACTTTCCGCCTTAACCTCTTACCAAACTCGAGTAAAGAGGCTCCATTTTCTGCAAGGTCGAGATGAAACGTAGTCGAAGTTGCCCTCGAGATACGAGGTTAAAAGCAACCAGTGAACAGAAGACCCTTTGTCAAACAAAAAACGCAAAAGAAAAGAAGGCAAGCGTAGAAAGAAGGTCTCATCCACTTGAAACGTGGCAGGTAGAAGAAGCTTTAGCGCCGAACTAGACTTGCCGAAGAGATCAGTCTCTACAAGTATATTAGTGAGAACAAACCTTATATGCGTGCGAGCTTCCTCACTTAAGTAGGAAGAGCAAACTTCACAAGACGGAATAGCTCATTCTGACGGACGTGGACCGGGGTCAATTCCCTTTACGCTTGCTTGATTGATAACCCTGACGTGTAGATCACCGACGACACGAATCTGACAGGAAAGTCTTGTCTTTTCAGTTACATCCGGTTTGACAGAGAGAATACTTTTTTCCACTTCGCTCATAGGCTCTACTTCACCCGATATGACTTCTACTCGACAAGTAGTGCATCTTGCATTTCCACCACAACGGTGAAGAATATCTACTCCGTTATCCTCAAGACACAGAACAAGCTTTCTACCATTTTCAGCTTCGAAAGTAACCGTGCCATTTGCCGTTTCTGCCACTACTCTTGCCATATCCTTCAACAAAACCCCCTTTAGTTTCAAACTTGAAATTTTGCAAAAAACGAAAATTAAGTCAAGACTTCACTCGAATTAAACTTCAGGTATCGGAAAGATTGCTTTTTTCCTTAGAGGAGGTTTATCACCTTTGTAAAGAACCTTCTCTAGAAAAAGTCCGGAAGGTGGCGCAGTGAACTTTGCAATCACACTAGAATCTTTGTGAAAAAGGCTTCTAAACTCTTCCGTGTCAATGCTTCCTTTTCCTACTTCGACCATCACACCAACAAGTCTCCTTACCATTCTCCACAGAAAATGACTCGCCCCGATGCGAAAGCATATTAAACTGCCGTCAACAAAAATCTCTGAATGTTCTACAACAACAATGGTAGACTGATTATCAGAGTCACAAAAAGCACGAAAATCGTGCCTGCCAACTAAAGTTTCTGCAACTGCTTTCATCTTGTTAATATCCAACGCTTCCTTAATCCACCAGACGAAGTTTTTGCCAAAGGCTGTCCGTCGAGTTGATATCTGATAAAGATAGTATCTCGAAAGAGCATCGTGGCGAGCATGGAAATTATTAGGCACACTTTCGACTTTCAAAATGTTTATATCATGAGGCAGAAGGCTATTGAACGCTTGCTGAATCTGACAAGGTTTAAGATTTACATTAACACTCGGAACTCTTAGATGAGCTACCTGGCCAACTGCATGAACTCCGGCATCTGTTCTACCAGCACCACCAATCTCTACATTTTCAAAGTCTGGAAAGACTTTCCTGGCCACATCAAGCAGCTCACCTTGAACTGTTCTAGCGTTTTTTTGAACTTGCCAGCCACGGTAACGTGTTCCGTTATATTCGATTTCAAGTTTCCACGTTGGCATGCGGTTATCGGATTATCTTGCCAATTCGCTCTAGGCGTGGATTTAAAAGACAGCTTAAAAAAGTATTGTCCGAAGCGTTCCTATCGCAAGACCAATATATAAACATTGCCTTTCCAATTATCAAATCCCTGTGAACAAACCCCCAAAATCGACTGTCATCACTGTTGTCTCGGTTATCACCCATTACAAAATAGCTGTCTTCTGGAACTTTTATAACTTTACCTGGGACACCAAAATTCATCCTTGGATCAACCGGCAAATTTCCCTTTCGGGCACTTTCCATCGAAGCACTTGAGTAATAAACATCCCACAGCTGATTAGGTTCTCTAGGCTCTTCAGACTTTACTTGCAAAGCCGAACTATCTTCATCAACCACGCCTACTGGCATGTCAGCAGTTATTCTATGTTCTGGAAGTAGCTCCCCGTTTATATAAACATTGTTGTTACGAAACTCGACCGTTTCTCCAGGCAGAGCAATTACCCTTTTTACATAACTGATCTGATAGGGAACTAAACCTCTTCTTCTATCAGATGCCGGATCAACTCTGTTGCCCGGATATTTGAAGACTATTATGTCACCTCGCTGAATCTCCCTTTGTGGTAGAAAAGAAACCGTATCCCCACCAGCAGGAAAAATAAACTTGTTAACCAGTAAATAATCACCAACTAAAATCGTATTCTGCATTGATGCCGTCGGGACAGTCACTGCCTGCACAACAAATGTCATTCCAAACAGAGCTATTATGAGAGTCTCTACAAAAGATTCAAAATACTCTCTAAATATGCCCTTTTGCTTGTCTTTTTCCTTCATAGTTTTTAACCAACCTCTTGTTGCTTTATTTTCTCTAACGCCAGACTTGCAGCCATCATTTCGGCTTGCTTTTTTGAAGACCCTCTACCGATGGCTTTCCCGCCATCCCAACTAACTTCAACATAAAAGGTCGGCTTATGTGCCGGCCCTGAAGTTTCTACAACTCTATATTTAGGAGCTTCACTCTTTCGAGCTTGCAATACCTCTTGCAAAAGAGTTTTATAGTCAACACAGGTTTCAGGAGTTACCTCTCTCAACTCTTCTATAAACGCTCTCCGTACAAAACTTCTAGCAGATACATAGCCTGAATCAAGAAAAATGGCGCCAACTATAGCTTCAAAGCAATCAGCCAACAAATTCTTCTTACTTCTACCGCCAGTTTTTTCCTCACCTTGACTAATTAGAATATGCTTACCCAAGTTCAGCTTTTCCGCAACTTTCGCTATCACAGAAGCACTCGTAAGAAAATGCTTCATCAAAGTTAACTTACCCTCACTTAAGTCCCCATGTTTTTCACACAGAGCTTCTACAATTGCAAGTCCCAAAACGGCATCTCCTATAAACTCTAAATTCTCATTATGTTTTTTGTGTATCTCTTCTTCGGAAAGCTCTTTAGAAAATTTCTCGTATACCCAAGAACGATGAGTCAAAGCCCGCTTGAGCAGGGACTTGTCCTGGAATGTATAACCTAATAGTTTTTCCACCAAAACTAAGTCCGAAGTCATATTTCCAAAAGAGAAAGCCAACCTTTAAGTTGGCTTTCTCTAAAAGTCACTTTTTTCTGAAATCTATGTTCTCTTTTTCCTTTTAGAAAAAGCCTTTGTCGCTTTCTGTTGTTTCGTTGGAGGATTGTTTTCCACGACTTTTTCTTCGGCAATTGCCCCATTGGTTGTAGTAGATACAGGAGGATTTAATTCACCAGAAGTTGTAGAAGCTGGCTCCACTATCGGCATCACAGGACTGGTAGGATCAGGCATCGGCTTTGATATTAGAGAAGTTATGTATTGATCAACCCCTTCCTTTTTTCCATCGAAACGAACGCTGTAAAGAATCTTGATTGTTTCATATAGGGATTCTTTGTAACGCTGATCATTGCCTGCATTTTCCCTAGCACGAGCGTAAGCATCTATCATCCGCTCTGCGTATCCTTTTTGAAGAGCAAGAATTTCTTTTGCCTTTTCAAAAAGCTGTTTCTTGACCTCTTCGTTTGTTTCTTCTTGAATCTTTTTAGCTGTTTCAGTTCTCTCGTCATCTAGGCGGTTATACTCTTCTTTGTAAAAATCCCCTATTGCCTCGTAAATTTCTGGTCTTTTCTTAACGTTCGAGTTATACTGAAGTGCTCTGAATAGATATGGAACCGCCTCTTTCTTTAGGCCCTGATGATAAAACATTATGTAGCCGATTGTGTAGTTCATCCAAGCAAGAGCATTACTTTTTCCATCAGGAAATTCCTTCGTTTTATAAACATAGCTCCAAAGCCCGTAATCTTTTGAGGGAGCGTTTGCCTCTAGCTTCTGCACTGCTTCTTTCGCATATCTTAAAGTTTCTTCGATGTACTTTTTATTCCCCGACAAAGCTTGATCAAGGCCAACTGAAGCTAGAGTCAGCATTATGTCAAGGGCTTGAGGAAAGTTCGGTTCAAGGGTTAAAATTTCCTTACCACTTGCGAAAGCCGCATCAGGTTTAGGATTCTTCGCATCCTTTACCGCATCGTCAAAGGTGTTCACAGCTAGAGAGAACTTATAATTCCGTTCCATCCTCGGAAGCTGCTTTTTAACAAATTCAATCGGCTCTTTGTAAGCCTCTTCATTAGAGCATTTTTCAACAAACTGCTTTCCTGAGTCTATAGCCAGCTTCAACTTCTGCAGCTCTCTACTTCTATAATTCGGAACAAAATCCTCATTATAGAGTTTGTCGCACTCACTTTCTTGCGCGAAAACCAACGTTGAAAATAGCGCAGTCAAGCAAATTGATATAAACTTAAATAGAAACTTTTTCATTGCAATCCTCCAATCTTTTCTCGCTCAACTAGCGGTTTTCCACAAAGTCAAGCGGTATTTGAGATGAACTTTCAGTTGCCAAAGTTTGCCTCGCTCTAATAAAGGAGCAGAAAAAATAATCACGCAAAATTTTAGCTGTGTCAAGCTTAGTCAAGAAAATTTTATGTATTTCAGAACAAAAACTCACCTTACTCATCTTTTTTCTCACGTAGAAGCTTAACTGAATAGCCGTATAGGTCGCTCCTATAAAGCGAATGAACATATTCAACTGGCTTACTTCCTAATGCGTAAACAGTCCTGTCAATTGATAATAAAGCCGTCCCAACTCTGACATCTAAAAGCTGAGCAACGTAAGCATCTGCAAGTTCAGCCCTTATTTCCTGCAAAGCACTTTCTAGGCGATAACCGAATTTCTTTTCGATAATGTTTAACAAAGCACCGCTAGAAAGCTCAGCCATTGTAAGATTTGAACCAATCTCTTCAGGCAAATAATTTACTATGAGCCCGAAAGGCTTGCCTTCATGCATTCTAAGCCGTTTCAGTCTATAAATAGGTTCTCCAGGCTTTATCTGTAAAAGTTCAGCTTCGTGGGAATCTGCTTCTATTTTGTTCATTTCTAATACTTTGACGGGGGTTTCCATTCCCATTTCGATAAGTTCATCAAGCGAACCTGTAAGGTGAATTATACCTGAAAACTTGCGTCGTTTTGTCTTGCGAATCGCTACTATAGTTCCCCTACCTTGCTTTCTTTCAATCAAACCTTCCTCAGCCAAAGCCTGCAAAGCCTGACGAACTGTTATTCTTGAAACACCGTACTGATCAATCAATTCAAGCTCAGTTGGTATCTTCTGACCAGGCTCAAATTCACCCGAAATAATCTTCTCACGAAGAACATTTTCAAGCTGGTAGTAAAGCGGAATTCTAGAATCCGCAAAAGATTGTCTCAACTTAGGCATATAGGAAATTATAATCTTCTCAGATTACCATTATCAACGACAGCCCTTCATTTGGCATTTTTTTAGAACAACTTAGAAATTGCCTAAGCTTCTCGAATGCGTTATTCTTTCTAAGTGAAAATAATCATAACGTCGCCAAGCTTAGACGAAAAGGTAAACGTTAGTGGCATCTCGACTCTCGTTCGTCAAATAATTGAAAGAAGCTCGCTTCAATATATTCACTTCTTAGCAGGTAAGAAAGACAACGAAAGAAGAGGTATTTTTTGGATTTTCAGGCAAATACTTCTTCCGATTAAATTTTACAGGCTTGTCAAAGATTCGCAGGCTCATCTGATACACATCAACACTGCACTAAACCCTCTTTCAATTTTAAGAGATTTTTCTTTATGTTTGATTGCCAAGCGCTTACAAAAACCTGTTATATTACACATACACGGCGGGAAGTTTCTCACACAAGAATTTGAAAAGCTATGGCTTAAAAGAATAACTAAAAAAATGATGACCGATGCTTCGGCCATTTTAGTCTTAAGTGAAACTGAACAAAAAATCATCAAAGAAAGATTTGGCAAGGATGCTTTAGTCTTAAAGAATGCAGTCTCTGTCGAGGAGTTTTCAGTTGGTAAAAAGCAGAAAAACTCTATAGTATTTCTCGGTCGAATGCATGAATCAAAAGGATTATTTGAAATTATAGAGGCCTTCCATGAAATCAAAGAATTAGATTTCTGCTTTACTGCATTTGGTAATGGAGAGATGAAAGAGTTTTTCATTGAAAAAATGAAAGCACTTTTAGGAAGCAAGTTTCGATTTGGAGGAGTAATCGCGGGGCGGCAAAAAACGCAGATTCTTAGTCAAGCCGATATACTCATCTTGCCATCAAGATATGGAGAAGGCTTGCCGATTGCAATACTCGAAGCTATGGCCGCCGGTTGCTTGGTAATTGCCTCTGATATTGCTTCTGTCGGCTCAGTGATTCGAAATGGTATAAATGGCTTTTTGATTAAACCAAAAGATGCAAAGCAGCTAGCCGAAAAGTTAAAACTTGTTCTTAGAATGGATGAAAGTCACAAAACAAGCATTCGCAAGAAAGCCCGCAAAACGATAGAATCTCATTTTGACCTGAAAAATTACATTCAAAGTCTCGAGCAAATCTACAGAAAAATCGCAAAATGAGAATAAAAGTCTTGAGCCTAAACCCTAACGTTACTTCCTTAGAAGAGTTAACAAAAACGGTAACCAACCTGGTTGAGCAAAAAAAAGGCGGCTACATTTGTTTTTCAACCGTTCACATGACGATGGAAGCCGAAGACGATCCGGATTTTCGAAAGCAGGTAAACAGCGCAGACTACATCGTAACAGATGGAATGCCGATGGTTTGGATGCAGAAACTTCAAGGTGCAAAATCGGCTTCGAGACTAAGAGCAAACGACGCAATGATAGCTCTTCTCAAACACGCAGAAAAAAATGGTTTTTCTGTGGGATTTTACGGAAGTTCCGAAACCGTAATTGAAGCAATAAAGCAACGAGTAAAACGCGACTTTCCTGATTTGAAAGTTTCTTATGCTTATTCGCCACCTTTTCGCACTCTGACTGAAAAAGAAGATGAAGAGATCGTCAAGCAGATAAACAATGCTTCACCAGATATTTTATTTGTTGGCTTAGGATGCCCAAAGCAAGAAAAATGGATGGCTTCGCATAAGAGCAAAATCAAATCCGTAATGCTTGGTGTCGGCGCTTCTTTCGACTTCTTTGCTGGTAAAGTCCCAGAATGTCCTGAATGGCTAGGAAGGCTCGGTCTTGAATGGCTTTTTCGACTATTTCAAGAACCGCGACGCCTGTGGCGAAGATACATCATTTTAAACCCTAGATTCGTTTTTCTTGCTCTAATGCAACTTATCGGACTGAAAAAATAAAGCTGCATTTGCCTTTTGACAGAAAAGTTTCATAAATTGCAATTATGAGTCTAGCCGTCAGTCAAGAGGTTCTAATTTCAAGAAATCCTGCCACAGGTGAAGAGATAGGAAAAGCTAAAATCTTTTCTAAAGAAGAGGTAAGACAAGTTATCAATCGAGCAAGAAGCGTTTTTCAGACCTGGCGAAAAACGTCCTTCGATGAACGCAAACATCTCATCATGCGCGCAAGAGAAGTGATACTTGCCGAAATGGATGAAATAGCCGAGCTTATCTGTAAAGAATCAGGTAAACCTATAGCAGAGGCTATCTCAATGGAAATAGCTCCGGTGCTTGATTTGATGCAGTATTTTGCACGAAATACTAAAAGACTACTTAAACCCCGCAAAGTGAATATAGGGCTTTTTTCACTGCTCGGACGATCCTCAGAGATCATATATGAGCCTGTCGGAGTAGTTGTAATCATTCCTGCCTGGAATTATCCTTTTTCAATTCCGCTTGGAGAAGCCACAATGGCATTAATGGCAGGCAATACCGTTATAATCAAACCTTCTGAACTAACTCCATTTGTCGGACTAAAAATAGAAGAGATTTTCCGAAAAGCCGGCGCTTTAGAAGGCACCATTCAGGTAATAACTGGCGACGGTTCAACAGGAGCAGCACTTGTAGAAGCAGCGCCTGACAAAATAATGTTTACCGGAAGTGTTTCAACAGGAAAAAAAATTGCACAATCAGCAGCAAAAAACTTAACCCCCGTCGTTTTAGAACTTGGTGGCAAAGATCCAATGATAGTCTTCGCTGACGCCAACTTAAACTTAGCAGCAGAAGCTGCTGTTTGGGCTGCTTTTTGCAATGCTGGACAAAATTGCGCATCTGTCGAAAGACTTTATGTTGAAGAATCAATTGCAAAAGACTTTACTAAACTGCTCATAGAAAAAACCAAGAAGCTAAAACAAGGTATCGGCACGCAAAGTGACATTTCAATAACAGTTTTGTCTTCAGAAAAGCAACTTCAAATCGTTAAAGAGCACGTAGAAAGCTTCAAAAAGGAAGGCGCAAAAATTCTACTCGGCGGACAAAATAAAGGACTATTTTTTGAACCAACTATAATTGCTGACGTCAACAATTCTATGAAAGCTATGCGTGAGGAAACATTCGGGCCTACGCTTCCAATAGCAACATTTCGGGACGAAGAGGAAGCCATCAGGCTTGCAAATGATTCAGAGTTTGGACTTACTGCTAGCGTTTGGACTAGCGACCTTAAAAAAGCCAGAAGGGTTGCAGAAAAACTTGAAGCAGGAACAGTTTGCATCAATGAAGTTTTATACACACACGCAATAGCTCAAACCCCTTGGGGCGGCGTAAAAATGTCAGGTTACGGTAGAACCCATGGTCTCGAAGGTCTGATGGAGTTAGTCAATCCAAAGCACATTCACCTTAATCGCTTACTACTTTTCCCAGATGCTTGGTGGATGCCTTATTCAGAAACAGCAATAAATACTTTCAAGGGCTTTGCTAAGTATTTCGCTTCTGGCTCTCTGATAAAAACCCTTTTACTCTTGCCAATGATTTTCAAGAGAATAAAAGAACTTACTAAAAAGTGACATTGCATTCTTCAAGACCGCACATACTGCTTTTATGCGGACTTTCTCACAGTCAAACTAGTAGAAAAGCCATGTTTTCCCGACGAAACACACGTGCAGAACAAGGCAAATACTCAAAAGAGCACGGGCTTTCAATAAAGTGGTAGAGATAGAGCAAGAATACCGATAAACACAGGACAAACTTTTCTGAATATTATGCATGCACGAAAGCACGACTGTTTGACTTTTAGCAAAGATGCTACTTAGCTTATGCACTTGAAGAGATAAGGAAAGCTAGTAGAAGACGAAAAGACTATGGATGTTATTCTTGAAAATGAGGCTTATGAGAAGTTTGAGTTTCTGTAAGTTTTTTCGCAAGAATCTAAAAGCGCTCTATTGCGTCTTCTCACAAGCTGTGTTCCATACTCGTATTACCGCTAATAAGAGGATTTTCCCCACTCGATCAAAACCTTTCTAAAAAGCTGCAAGCTTAATTTTTTTCGGTAATTTTCTTTTTTAGCTGTGTAATAAAAGACTCCACGGCACTTCTCTCACTACTTTCTGGAAAAACCCTCAAGAATTCCTCATAAGTTTTAATTGCTTGTGGATATTTACCTTGTTTTTCGTAAATCAATCCAAGTACTTGATAGAGCGCTTCAGCATCGGGAGCACCAGAAAGCTGATTTATTGAAGTCCGTAAAGCCTTCGCCGCTAACTCATAATTAAGCTTTTCTTCGTCAAACTTTCCTTCTAGCGAAAGACTTTCGGCACGCTCTTTGTAAAGAAGCCCAAGACCGGCATAAGCCTCCGGTTGAAATCCTCTTCCTTCTTTTATGGCACGATTGAAGGCAGCTATTGCTTTTTCTTCACTTCCTTCAGACTTGTAAATTCTACCTTCCACGGCTGATGCTTCTGGATACACAGGCTTGATGCGTCGAGCCTTTTTAATTGCTTCTAGAGCTTCTTCCGTTTCTCCCATTTCTGACAAAACTCTAGCCATGGCAACATAGGCCTCAGCAAAATTAGGCTTTAGACTTACAGCTTCTCGGTATAGCTCTACAGCTCTCTCCCTGTCAACTGATGACATTTTTTCAGCCTGCTGAAAAGCAAGCTCCGCTTTATCGGTAGTGCGAACTAATGAAAACTTTACGTTTCCAGTCTGAGAAGGACCTACCATTTTTGAAAGCTCTTTGAATCCATAGGCTCTGACACGAATACGAATTGTCTGCCTCGGTAGATTTATTGTAAGTCTTCCCGTGTCGTCTGTTTCTCCGCGATAAACCTGATTTACCCAAACCTTTGCTTGCGGCTCTGTTAAAATCGTAATGCTACGCACACTTTGAGCGAAGATAGGAAATGAAAGAAGCGCCAAAAGAAAAATTGCAGCCTTCATAACGATTTTAGATGAGTTTCTCGACATGCAAAGTTTGAATATAAACTTAGGCTTAGTTTCCCTGCACTAATCGAGACCGATAAAGTCTTTCCGTCTTTTACCCTAGCCATCTCCCTTCCATGATGAAACGCTTGAACGAAAGTTTAGTGGTTTTTCCTTCTGCAAAGTTATTTCAACTCTGCGATTGCGAGTCAACTGCGACGTTACATTGATTAAGCTACGGCAAAAATCCATCATAAATCAACTCTTCTGTCTAGTTAGACATCTTTTGCGCGGTAATCGAAAGAGTCAAGATAAGCAAAGTCAAAACATAAAAGATCGATTATCCGAGTCTTGACCAATCCTCTTGATTTACAACTATTCCACCAGCGTCCTCAGTATCAATCGTCTTAAATAATGCCTCTTCTTGCGAGAAAATCCATTTTATAAGAGGTGGTGCCGCTAAAGTAGTCATAACCGCCATAAAAAGAACCACTCCAAAAATCTTGTTATCAATAACTGCAAGCCCTAAACCTATCTGAGCAACCACAATCCCAACCTCTCCTCGTGGCATCATTCCTATCCCTACCTGTCCAGCCCTTCTCCAACCCAAATCTAAAGCGCCTATGCCGCAACCAAATATCTTAGTAAGCATCGCAATTACCGTTACAACCACAGCTAACAAAACTGTAGAATAGTCTTTGAAAACAGAAACATCCAGAGCCATGCCGATATTGACAAGAAATATTGGCACCAGAAATTCGGTTATTCCGTTTGTTTGCTTTATCATTTCAGGCTGCTCTTCAGCTCCTTCAGCCAGAGCCATTCCAGCCAAAAAAGCTCCAATTATAGCCGCAACACCAATGTAAGCTGAAGCTACAGAAAGTCCTAAACAAAGCAAAAGCCCGAAAATAAAAAAGGAATTGCCTATCTTCAACCTCTCAATCTTTGGAGAAATTTTTGTCACAAACGGAGCACCAATAAAAACCACAAAAAGCGTAAAACCTATAGCAAGACTCGCTGTAAAGAAAAGCTTTCCATAATCAACTCCTCCGACGGTCACGCTTGAAACCACAGTTAAAATTAGCAAGCCTAAGATGTCATCTATAACTGCTGCGGCAAGAATTATTTTTGCTGTTGGAGCATCGAGAAGCCCCAGATTTGATAAAACCCTTGCGGTGATGCCCACGGAAGTTGCGACCATCGCCGCACCCAAAAACATTGCTTCCGCGCTGCTTCCATCATAAACCTTCATCAAAGCATAGCCTGCAACAAAAGGCACGACCACACCAAGAATCGCAACAATAATAGCCTTTCTACCAACCCTCAAAACAGCGGATGGATTAGTTTCCAGACCAACGGTAAAAAGCAAAAAAATCACGCCTACTTCCGCTGCAACCTTCACAATTTCCGAAGATGATATAAGCCCAAGCAAACTGGGACCGAAAATTACACCCGCAAGAATTTCTCCAACTACTGCCGGCTGCTTTAATCTTTCAAAAATCTCGGCAAGTAATTTAGCAAAAAAAATTATCAGAAAAAGATTGAATAGAACCTCTAGGTTCTCCGCACCAGCTGCGAAAATTCCCGCAATCATAAATTCGAATATAACTTAGGGCCTAACCCAGAGAAAAACTCAAACTAAAAAAATTTTTTGCAAAAACTTTCTAGCAGATAGTCTCTATTTTGAAACCAGAAAAAAGCGTTTGAACGAATAAATTGAAAAGGAAGCTATGAAAAAGATAGAAAATCGCCCGATAGGTTTTTTAGCCAGAGTTTTTGGTTGCTGGCACAAAAACAAACTAAGTCGTCCTTTTTTCGATGAAGAAACAGGTCAAACTTATAGAGTTTGCCTAAATTGCGGTGCAAGACAAAGATTTGATCCAGAAAGATTGAAAACAACAGGAAGGTTTTATTTCCCGCCAGCAAAATTGTCAAGCTAAAAGCTTAGGCAATTTTGCTTACCCTGCTCTCACTACCTTCTCCCTTAAATCCCTGCCAATTGCGTAAGTGCTCACGAAGCCTTACGCAATTTCCTCTTTAAGCCTTTCGCTCTTGCAAAACCCATTCTTTTGTCGAATAATCAAAGGTGCTTTCCTAAAAAGATGATAAAAGAAATTTTTTCACTTCCTTTCGAGAAAAAGGTCGGTCAGCTTTTCATAATAGGCCTTCCATCAGACGAGATAGATGCTGAAGCAAAAGAGCTATTAGAAGAAATTTCACCTGGTGGAATCTGTCTTTTCGCTAGAAACATTAAATCCCTCGAGCAAACAAGAAGGCTTAATGATGAATTACGTAAAAAACTCCCAGTAGAACCAATTATCAGTATCGATCAAGAAGGTGGATTGGTCGATCGTCTAAGAAGAGTTTTGACACCAATGCCTTCGGCTCGCGCTATTAGACAAAACGGTGATCTAGCAGCTGCAAGACTTTTAGGAAAAATCACAGGCGAAGTTCTAAGAATCCTCGGTTTGAACATGAACTTTGCTCCGGTAATGGAGATCTTAAGCGAGGAAAGAGAAAAGCTGCAAAACGGTCTTTACTCGCGCTCCTTCGGTCGTTCACCGGGAGAAGTGCTAGGCTATGCAATGGTTTATCTGCGAGGACTACAGCGGGAGGGTATCTGGGGTTGCCTAAAACATTTTCCCGGGCTCGGGGCAAGTGACATCGATTCACATGAAGAAATGCCGATAGTAGCCCTTTCTCACGATGAGTTGATCGCACAAGACTTAGCTCCCTATATCGAGCTTTTTCTTTATCGCCGAGATGAGGAAGACAGAATAAAAGCTGTTATGGTCGGTCATGGTGGTTACCCTAAAATTGACTTAGTCGAGGAAACAATGGGAGGAAAAATTCTTCCCGCTTCGATTAACAAGCATATCGTGAATGATCTTTTAAGAGAAGAGTTAGGATATGAAAATCTTGCTTTAACAGACGATCTTGAAATGGGTGCAATTACAAAGCATTATACAATCGAAGATGCTGCAAAACTTGCGCTTGAAGCAAGCCAAGACATGATCTTGATTTGCTCAACTTCGCAATCGGCAATAAGTGCGTATCGAAGCGTGCTTTCAGCTTTCAAGACAAAGGAACTATCTCAAAAAAGCCTTGAAAAATCCTTGAGACGAATCGCAAAAATAAAATCGGTTTTGAGACCGCCTCTAGAATTTGATAAAAATCGTTTATTGGGGCTTTCTGAAGAGATTGCTAGGTTGAATCAAAAGCTAAACTATAGTTACGGAGGACAAACGAGTTGAGACGAATATGCATACTTTTGCTTTTAGTCATTGCAATTGCTTGTCGGTCTGAAAACGGCTCTGATACGGTTACAATAGCACTTTCTGATAGATTCTCGAGCCTTGATACCTTAACAACGTCTGTTTCGGATACAGCAGCAGATAGAATTCGCAATTTGCTTTACAACTCTTTGGTCAAAAAAAACGATCGCTTCGAGTATGTTGGTGAGCTTGCTAAGGAAATCCTGATTTCAGACGATAAGGTAACCGTAACCTTCATCCTTCAAGATAACGTCAAATTTCATAACGGCAAGCTACTTACCTCAAATGATGCAAAATACACACTTGAAAAATTAATGGAGTCAGGTGGCTACAAAGCGGCAAGCTTTTTTGAAAAGGTTGATGGTCAAACTAAACCTCACATTGTCTCGATAGAAAATCCAACAGCTAATACCTTGATAATAAAAGTCACAAGACCTTCGCTTGTAAATCAGCTTCTCTCAAATCTAGTTGCAATACCGATAATCCCTGAAAATACAATAGAGCAACAAAAGGAAAATCCAATCGGCACTGGACCTTTTAAGTTTGTAAAGTTTGATAAGGTAAATCAAATTGTGGAACTAGAAAGTAACGCCGACTATTGGGAAGGTGCACCTCAAATAAAGAAACTAACAGTTAAAACCATAACCGATGCAAACGCTTTGCAAGCAGAACTTCAAGCAGGAAGAGTTAACTTAGCACCTAACCCAACGAATTTTTCAGCTGATACTTTCAACACGCTTAAAAATAATCCAAACTTGCAGGTCATCAAATCGGACGGCTCAAATGTCCGTTACATTGGATTTAATCTAAAAGCCCCCGTAGTAAACAATATAAAAATTCGGCAGGCAATAGCTTACGCAATTAATCGAGAAGAAATAATCTCGACCATTTTAGGTGGTCAAGCGAAAATTGCGCATTCAATCCTGCCAGAAGAGTCATGGGCTTACGATGCTACGATTAAGTACTCCTATGACCCAGAAAAAGCAAAGCAGCTTCTTCAAGAAGCTGGTTACAAAGGCGAAGTTATAAAACTTTCAATAATTTCAGGTAGCACTGCCGTAAGCCAATATGCACAAGTAATACAGGATTATCTTAAAAAAGTAGGAATAAACGTCGAGATTGAACCGCTTGAGTCTAATACACTTCTTGAATATCTCAAACTCGGCAAATTCCAAATGAATACGTCTATCTGGGTAGGCGGCAACCAAGATCCAATCTTTTTACGAGACCTATTTCTTTCAACAGAATCCCCCGATAAGAAACCCGAAGGAGGTCGAAACAGAAGCCGATATTCAAACCCAGAATTCGATAAAATGATCCTAGAAGCAGTAGAAACCTTTGAAAAGCAAAAGGCAAAGGAACTATACGCAAAGGCGCAACAGATTGTAAGTCGTGATTTACCTCTTTTCCCGCTTTGGTATCCATCAAATATGGTAGTAGCAAGTAAACGACTGACCAACATTAAAATAAATGCAAGCGGTGACTGGACATTTGTAAAAGACATTAAAGTTCAGTGATTATGGAGAACCGAAATGAAAAGAGAAGTATAGCTGAACTTTCCGCTATCTGCGAAGCTTTAATCTTTGTTTCAGATGAACCGGTTTCTAGCGAGAAAATAGCAAGCTTAACAGGCGAAAGTAAAGAAACTATAGATGCAGTTATAGAAAACCTTGCCCGCGAATATGAAGAGCGAAAAAGCGGTCTGCAGATTAGGCAGGTTGCCGGCGGCTGGGAAATGGTGACTAGACCTGAATACCATGAACCTATCAAGTCCTTTTTGAAAACCAAGTCATCAGCAAAACTCTCAATCGCTGCACTGGAAACTTTGGCTGTAATTGCCTACAAACAACCTATAACAATTGCTGAAATTTTAGAAATTCGAGGTGTTCAGTCAGCTTCAGCAATAAAAACTCTTCTTGACAGGAAGTTAATTGCTGTGAAGGGAAGAAAAGATACGGTAGGAAGACCAGTTCTATATGGCACTTCAAAGGAATTTCTTATTCAGTTTGGACTCAAGGATTTGTCAGAGCTTCCTTCTATAGAGGACTTTAATGAATTAGTAAACGGCGTTAACTAGCTTAAAAAACTTATTCTTTTCTAGCTTCTATCGGAACAAAAAGCTCCATCGAACGATAAATTTCTAGATAAATCCTTGTCTCTCTTGGTATCAATTCTCTCCAATTGCTTCCACCACGCCTGATGTAAAGAGAAAGTCTAGCTGGATTTGAATTATAACCAGCCGCAAGAAGTTCCTTCTGAGTAGCTATTCCGCTCTGAATTGCCTGAAAAATAGTTTCATTCGTTACGAGATCGTCCCATGTCATCTTCATATAAAGGAGCATAGCTTTTACGGCATTAAGATGATTTCTCATTCCCTCTACAAAGTCAGGTATCAAACCAACATTATAAAAACGCGCCCGAACCATTGCGTAAGTCGAAGGAATCATTTGAACAGCTCCCCCCGCTCCAGCCCGACTTACGGCATATCTGTAGGCTTGTCCTTCGTTCAAAGCGTAAATGGCGTAAATATCATTGAAAATGTTAATATGAGGCTCTGTGCGAAATCTGTAGTGATCAACCTGCTCTACTACCATCAATCTTTCAGCTATATCGGCTATCTCTTTCTGAATCAAAATTCCCTTCTGCCTCAGGGAATACCTTGCGGCATCTACAATGTTACGAATATAAAGCTTCCCAGCTTCAATGACTTCAGGAGTAACAAGCCCCGGATGAGTTGAAACGTAATAAGCCGTTTCTCTATGCTTTCCTTCTTTTTCAATAGGATACTGAACAAGCAGTGGAAGGTGAAAAATTCCATCTTCCCAAATAGTCACAGGTGTATTCACACCATTAGCACGAATTATGCTGACGTTTACAAGTCTGTTATTAGAGATCGAAACAGGTATCTGTGCGCCTTTTTGCAAAAAAAGAGCTTTAGGAAGTACAACAAAATCTATCCTTTCTTCTTTTCGATCAAAAAACGCTAGCCTAATCCAATTCGTATCTATTTGACTGCTATCCGTTAGAGAAGTTAATAAAGGCTTCGACTGAAGCAATAACTTTGCTTCAGCAATCTTGCCCTTTATCATCTCTAAACTTAGCTCTCGATACTTTCCGCTGTTTTCATCTTCTCTTCTGCTACCTTGAATCGTCAAAGTAGGCGAAACCTTCCGAGGAGTCGGTGAAGGTGAGGTTTTTATAAAATCCGGCTCAGTGATGACAACTCTTGGTCTTTTTTCAACTCCTTGCTGGGAGAACACAGTAGCATAAGTAATCGCGATAAATCCTGTAATTATTATTTTTGAGACTAAAAACTTCATCAAGAAAAAAGACTCTGCAAAAAAGGAAAAAGTTTGCCAAAGAACTCGTGCATTGCAAGTAAAAATCGCAGTGTCTTAAGACGAATTCACAGAAAAGACTAAAAGTCTAAATCGCCTTCCTGCAAGTCCTCTGCAGAAAAGTCTTCCTCTATGCCAACAGTAACTTCACTGTCCTCATCACCATAATCGTATTCGTCCGAAATATCAGAAACTCTCTTATTGACTGCTTTATCGGCTGGAGTTTCATCAAACCTTCTAGTTTCTTCAAGCCCTAGCATTACACTCATCAATTTATCATATTCATCAGGTTCTCTATAGTCGACTGTTGGATCTTCCTCTACCTTCACGTTTCTATAGCGTTTCATTCCAGTTCCAGCAGGGATTAGTCTTCCCATGATTACGTTTTCCTTAAGTCCGCGCAGATAGTCTATCCTTCCTGAAACCGCAGCTTCGGTAAGCACACGAGTTGTCTCTTGGAAGGAAGCAGCGGAAATAAAAGAGTCCGTAGAAAGGGCAGCCTTCGAGATACCTAGTAACATAGGTTCGGCAGTTGCTGGTTTTCCACCTCTTTCTATAACACGGCGATTTTCATCTTCAAAACGGAATCTGTCAACCTGCTCTTCAACAAGAAAATCCGTATCACCAACATCTTTAATACGAACCCACCTGAGCATCTGGCGGACTATTACTTCAATATGCTTATCGTTTATGTTAACGCCTTGCAAACGATAAACTTCTTGTATTTCATTGACGAGATATTCTTGTAACTTCTCGATCCCTAAAACTCTCAGAATATCATGTGGATTAAGCGGACCGTCCATAAGAGGCTCACCAGCTTTAACTCTATCACCTTCTTGAACGTTAACGTGCTTTCCACGAGGAATATCATATTCACATTCGGTTCCATCGTCTCCGAGAATAACGATTTTTCTTTTTCCTTTTGTAAGCTGAACCTCCTTTACAACTCCATCAATTTCGCTCATTACGGCAGTTTCGGCAGGACGGCGTGCTTCAAATAGCTCTTGCACTCTAGGCAAACCGCCAACGATGTCTTTTGTCCTTCTGGTTTCTCGAGGTATCTTGGCTATAATATCACCAGCCTCAACTTCAGCACCTTCTTCAACCATTAGATTAGCTTTTATAGGCATTAGATATGACCTTACAAGTTTGTTATTGCTGTCACGAATCTCTATGCGAGGCTGATACTTTTCGTCTGAGTCTTTGACAACTAATCGCTTCAAACCTGTTACTTTGTCAACATCTTCTTCCACGGTTTTGCCCAAAATTATGTCCTGATAGTGAACGCGACCCGCAGCTTCTGTCAAAATAGCAAATGTATATGGATCCCAAGTTGCTAAAACATCTCCTTCTTGAACCGCCTGACCATCCTCAACCTTAACATGTGCACCATAAACGATTTGGTAGCGCGCTACCTCACGCCCGCGAGAATCTACAATCATTAGATCAGCTTGACGACGCACTGCTATTTTTTCACCTTCGCGATTAACAATTACCTTGAGATCATCAGAATACTTGACAGTTCCGTCAACAGAGGCTACGTGTCTAGTTTCGTGTTCAAGTTGAGCAGTTCCGCCAACATGGAAAGTTCTCATTGTAAGCTGTGTTCCTGGCTCACCAATACTTTGAGCCGCTATTATACCAACAGCTTCTCCTATCTCCACGGTCCTTCCTGTTGCGAGATTCCTACCGTAACATTTCACGCAAACGCCACGTCTAGTTTGGCAAGTCAAAACTGAACGAATCTTTACAGACTTCAATCCTGAAAGCTGGACTTTTTGAGCTAAGTCTTCATCAATTTCTTGATTTGCATGAACAATTATCGTTCCATCAACAGGATCAACTATGTCTTCAAGTGCTGTTCTGCCGACGATTCGATCACGAAGCGACTCTACTTCTTCGCCGTTTCTTATTATTGCCTCCGCTAAAATTCCCTTCAGAGTTCCGCAATCATACTCAGAAACTATTACGTCTTGAGCTACATCAACAAGGCGTCTAGTCAAGTATCCAGAATCAGCTGTCTTCAAAGCTGTATCGGCTAATCCTTTGCGCGCGCCGTGAGTTGAAATAAAGTATTGCAATACGTTCAACCCTTCTCTGAAGTTAGCTACTATAGGCGTCTCAATAATTTCGCCAGAGGGCTTTGCCATAAGACCGCGCATTCCTGCAAGCTGACGAATTTGAGCTTCGGAGCCTCTAGCACCGGAATCAGCCATCATCAAGATAGGATTCAACTCATTTCTTGCCTTTTCTCGTTCGTCCATCGCCTTAAACATTTCGCGCGCAACCTCATCGGTAACTTCAGACCATATAGCTGTAACCTTATTGACTCTTTCCAAATTGGTTATAGTCGCTTCTTCATATTGCTTTTGTAGTTTCGCTACTTCCTGATATGCCCTCTCAATGATTTCCTTCTTATTAGGCGGAGTCACCATGTCGTCTATTCCTATTGACACACCGGATTTAGTCGCATACAAGAACCCTATTGATTTTAGATCATCAAGCAAGGAAACCGTTTTTTCCTGACCAAGTCTCAAGAAGGCATAACTGACAAGTGATTGAAGTCCCTTCTTTTTCAGCGTTCCATTTATAAATGGCAGGCCATATCTTGACAGTCTTTCGTTAAGAACGACTCTTCCAGCAGTAGTTTCGATTATTTTGTTTACATCCTTTTGAACATGAGCACGCATTACATCTTGAGGATTATGCTCCTTTTCAAGCTCGATGAGGTCACCTTTCCACCTTAGCTTTATTCTCGTCTGTGTTTCTACTACTCGCGCATCTAAAGCCATCAAAACTTCTTCGATTGAGTTAAAAACTTTATTCTCTCCTTTCAACCCATTTCTCGGTCTTGTCATGTAATAGCAACCCAAAACTATATCTTGTGTCGGCACTGCTATAGGCTGACCATTTGCCGGAGAAAGCAAGTTTTCAGAAGAAAGCATAAGCAACCGGGCTTCGATTTGAGCCTCAAGCGAAAGCGGAATATGAACTGCCATCTGATCGCCGTCGAAGTCGGCATTAAAAGCAGTGCAAACTAAAGGATGAATTTTTATAGCCTTCCCTTCAACTAGAACAGGCTCAAACGCTTGAATACCGAGCCTGTGAAGTGTAGGAGCGCGATTCAAGAGAACAGGATGCTCCCTAATTACGTCCTCGAGTATATCCCACACTATCGGGTCTTGTCTTTCAACCATTTCTCTAGCTTGTTTTATGGTTGATGTATGACCTTCCTTTTCTAGTTTGTTGTAAATAAAGGGTTTGAAAAGCTCCAAAGCCATCTTCTTTGGCAAACCGCACTGATGAAGCTTAAGTTCAGGACCTACAACAATAACCGAACGTCCTGAGTAGTCAACTCTCTTACCCAGAAGGTTTTGTCTGAATCTGCCTTGTTTTCCTTTAAGTGATCCAGCTAAAGATTTCAGAGGACGATTGTTAGGACCTCTTAAAATCCTGCCCCTCTTACCATTATCGAATAACGCATCAACCGCCTCCTGTAACATTCTCTTTTCGTTTCTGATGATTACGTCTGGCGCTTTAAGCTCAATAAGTTTCTTCAAACGGTTATTTCTATTGATCACGCGACGATATAGATCGTTTAGGTCTGACGTTGCAAATCTGCCACCATCTAAAGGCACTAACGGACGCAATTCAGGTGGAATCACTGGTATAACATCAAGAATCATCCATTCAGGTTTGTTGCCAGATCGTAAGAAAGCATTTGCTACCTTGAGGCGTTTTGCATACTTAAGCTTCTTCTGATTAGAAACCTCTTCCTTCATTTTTTGCCTCAATTCATCAACAAGAGCTTTTATATCAATTTTCATAAGAAGCTCTTTAATGGCTTCCGCACCCATTTTCGCAACAAAACCGTTAGGATATTCCCTCTTTAGTGCTTTATACTCTTCATCCGTTAGAAGTTGCTTTTCTTTCAGCCCAGGAACATCACCCGGATCAATGACGACATAGCTTTCAAAGTAAAGAATTTTTTCCAAGTCACGTAAGGAAATATCCAAAAGATGCCCTATTCTCGATGGCAATCCTTTAAAGAACCAAACATGTGAGCAAGGACTAGCAAGCTCTATATGTCCCATTCTCTGGCGTCGAACTTTAGATTGTGTAACTTCGACCCCACACTTATCGCAGATGACACCACGATGTTTCAGCCTCTTATATTTGCCACATAGACATTCCCAATCGTTTATAGGCCCAAAAATCTTCGCACAGAAAAGCCCGTCACGTTCAGGCTTAAAGGTTCGGTAATTTATAGTCTCGGGTTTGGTAACCTCGCCGTAAGACCAAGACCGTATCTTTTCGGGCGATGCTAAACTAATCCTTATCGCCTCAAAATTTGGCGTTAATCTGTTCTTTTCCTTATTTAGTAAAGCTTCTTGCCACATGCTTGCTCCCTCAAAAATTAAAATTTTTTTGAAATTGATACTTTGTCAGAAGAAGTTACTCTCCGACACCAACGTTTATAACTTCTCCTATACTATCTTCGGCTTCTTCTGGACTAACCTCTTCTATAAGCTCGACGTCCAGACAAAGCCCTTGAAGCTCTCTAACAAGAACGTTGAAAGATTCTGGAAGTCCAGGTTGGAAATCCACATCACCTTTAACTATAGCTTCGTAAATTTTTGATCTACCGACTACATCGTCAGACTTATAAGTCAGAAGTTCTTGGAGAATATGAGCTGCGCCGTAAGCCTCAAGTGCCCACACCTCCATTTCACCAAACCTCTGACCGCCAAATTGCGCTTTTCCACCTAAAGGTTGCTGAGTAATTAAAGAGTAAGGGCCTATCGAACGGGCATGAATCTTATCATCCACAAGGTGAGATAGTTTCATCATATAAATATAACCAACCGTTACTTTCTGTTCGAAAGGTTCACCTGTTAACCCATCGTATAATCTTGTCTTTCCTGAAGGACCAACTGTATGAGGAAGCCCTAACTCATCGAATTTTTCGTTTGCCTTTTTTATGTAGCTCTTAATTTCTTCTTCACTTGCACCATCAAATACAGGGCTTGCAAAATAAAGCCCAAGGACTCTGGCTGCCCAGCCAAGATGTGTTTCTAGAATCTGACCAACATTCATGCGGCTAGGCACTCCGAGAGGATTTAGAACTATATCAACGGGTGTTCCATCAGGAAGATAAGGCATGTCCTCTTCTGGTAAGATTCTCGCAATAACACCTTTGTTCCCATGTCTTCCTGCCATCTTGTCGCCAACCGAGAGCTTCCTTTTCATTGCTATAAAGACTTTAACCATTTTAATCACTCCCGGTGGTAACTCATCCCCTTGTTTGATTTTAGTAATTTTCTCCTCGTAAATGTCGGTTAATATCTCGATCTGTTTAGCAGTCCTTCTTTCATACTCTTTAATCTCGGCCGCAACATCAAAATCTGCACCAGCAATTTTTGCTTTTTTAAGGAGTTTTGTATCAACCCCTTTAAGCATTTCACGAGTGATTTTCACTCCTTTCGGAATAATCACTTCACTACCGCTTTTTAGGTCCTCAGACAGCTTTCTTCCTTCAAATAGATCGTAAATTCTCTCATCTCTCTGCTCTTCAAGTATGCGGATCTCGTCTTCCAAATCTCTCCTAAGAGCCATTTCTTCTTGCTCTTCGATCATTAGCGACCGTTTATCTTTTTCTTGCCCTTTCCTAGTGAAAACCTTGACGTCAACAACCGTTCCCTCTATTCCCGGAGGACAAACCAAAGAAGCATCTCTCACGTCACTAGCTTTCTCTCCAAAGATAGCACGGAGTAGTTTTTCTTCAGGGGTAAGCTGTGATTCACCCTTAGGAGTTACCTTACCAACTAAAATCGAACCAGGCTTTACATAAGCACCAATGCGAATGATGCCCGACTCGTCCAAATCTCTTAGTAATGCTTCAGAAACATTAGGTATGTCACGTGTTATCTCTTCAGGTCCTAGCTTTGTATCTCTCGCCTCGGTTTCGAGTTCTTCTATGTGGATCGAAGTATAGTAGTCTTCTTTTACAAGCCTTTCTGAAACCAAAATCGCATCTTCAAAGTTATAACCTCTCCAAGGCATGAAGGCTACAAGAACGTTCCTTCCCAGAGCAAGTTCACCTCTATCAGTGCAAGGACCATCAGCTATGACCTGTCCTTTTTTAACTCTTTGCCCCGCTCTTACAATTGGCCTTTGATTAACGCAAGTATTTTGATTTGAACGCTTGAATTTTACAAGAGGATAGATATCAGCTGTTACTTCACGAGAGATTGTTCCATCAACATTGTGATCTGCTTTTATGATGATTCTTTCAGAATCAACGTAATCAACTATTCCGTCACGCCGTGCTACTACAACGGCGCCAGAGTCATGAGCAGCTATTTTTTCCATTCCCGTTCCTACATAAGGAGCTTCAGCTCTTAGAAGCGGAACGGCTTGCCGTTGCATGTTTGAGCCCATCAACGCCCTGTTAGCATCATCGTTTTCAAGAAAAGGTATCAAAGAAGCTGCGACCGAAACTAACTGCTTAGGCGACACGTCAATAAATTGAATCTCATCTCTATGAGCCGTTATGAATTCACCTTTCTTTCTGGCTATATTCTGCTCGTTTACAATGTAGCCGTTTTCATCAAGCTCTATGTTCGCTTGTCCAATTATGTATTTATCCTCTTCCCAAGCAGTCAGATAAAATGGATAAGGCTCATATTCAGCAGGAACCCCTCCTTCACTCATGACACGCTGATTTTCCTTTTCTACTTCTTCCATCGGAAGATGCTCATTGGGCTTAAACTTCGTATCCCCACCCTTTATGATCCTCACATATTCAATAACTCTACCGTTTTCTACCTTCCTGTATGGCGATTCGATGAAGCCAAATTCATTTATTCTTGCATAGCAAGATAAAGATGAAATCAAGCCAATGTTAGGACCTTCTGGAGTTTCAATCGGGCAAATCCGACCATAATGTGTTGGATGAACGTCTCGCACCTCAAAACCAGCTCTTTCACGAGAAAGTCCGCCCGGACCGAGTGCCGAAAGACGTCTTTTATGTGTTATCTCAGAAAGAGGATTCGTTTGATCCATAAATTGACTAAGCTGTGATGAACCGAAAAATTCTTTGACTGCAGCAACTATTGGTTTAGCATTTACCAGATCGTGAGGCATCGTTGACTGCAAATCCTGCTGAATGGACATCTTTTCCCTTATCGTTTTTTCCATCCTTTCAAGACCGGCACGGAACTGATTTTCTAAAAGCTCACCAACAGACCTAACACGACGGTTTCCAAGATGATCTATGTCATCTTGCGGATAGTTTTCCGGATCGCTCTTCATTCTGAGCAGATACTTCGCAACATCAAAAAAGTCCTTAGCTTCCAGAACTTGATAGCCTTCCTCGTCCACTTTTTCCCTTTCGGGCCTTCCCATCTTGATATTAAACTTAATCCTTCCTACACGGGATAAATCAAATCTTCGTGGATCGAAGAAAGCAGTTTCTAAAAGTTTGTAGGCCGACGAAACAGTTGGCGGATCGCCGGGTTTTAACTTGCGATATATTTCGAGAAGAGCATCCACAGGTTTCTTTATTGGGTCTTTCTTCAAAGTTTGTGAGACTACGTTACCTATCTCTTCATCTTCAGGAAAGAAAATCCTTATTTTCTCTATTCCAGCTTCTACTATTTCTTGAAGCTTCGATGCAGTAATTTCCTCATTCGTCTCAACTATAACTTCCCCGTTATCTTCATCTACCACATCAGCAATTGCATAGGCACCTTTTAAGCTGCTGGATTCTATCTCTACCTCTTCGATGCCTGCTTCTCTTATTTTCCTCAAAGCCGATTCGGTTATCTTTCTGCCAGCACGAACAATGACATCTTCTCCAACCTTTATTTCTTTCGCAGAATGTAAGCCAACTATCTTGCTTTTTCCTTCCCTTTTGATCTGAGCGAAAAGCCTTCCCTTTTCAATACGGATTTCCTCACTAGGATAGAAAATTTCCAGTATTTCAGTATCAGTAAAATCTATGTCTTTTATAATGTTCCCAATAACTTCATCAGAAGCTTTTCTTAAATCTTCTGCACGCTTTAACCATATACCTAACACTCGCAGGAAAAGCGAAGCTATCATCTTTTTCTTGCCAAGCTTCGACTGCAAAATGCCCTTTTGATCGAACTCAAACTCTACCCACGAACCACGGTAAGGAACTATTTTTCCAACATAAACTCCATTTTCGATCTTGAAAAACACACCCGGCGAGCGATGAAGCTGAGAAACTACTACTCTTTCAGTTCCGTTTATAATAAACGTGCCATTTTCAGTCATCAACGGAATTTCACCAAAGAAAACTTCCTCTTCTTTGATTTCACGGATTTTCTTGCCTTCATCGTTTTCTTCGAACACGGTAAGCCTTAATTTAACTTTCAAAGGAACGCTATAGGTCATTCCTCTTTCTTTGCATTCCTTCTCATCATTTTTATGCTTAAGCGATACTGGCTCGCCACAATTGCTACAAAGAGCTGGCTTTACAGCATTAAACGTGCCACATTTTTCGCATAGAACTTCCGCCTTGCTAAATGGATCAACCTTTATCTTCGCTCCACAATTCTTGCAGTTATCCCGCAAATGAATTAAACCTTCTTGCTTTCCGCACTTACATTGCCAATTACCTACTTGATACTCGACAAAGTCAAGCTCTGCAACACCACGATAATCAGAAATGGGGAAAATCGACTTGAAAATAGCCTGTAATCCTATGTTTTTGCGCTCCTCAGGCAGCAAGTCCATCTGCAAAAACCGATTATAAGACTCACGCTGAACCTCGATTAGGTTCGGTATCGGTATGTTTGTTTTTATTCTTGAAAAATCTATCCTTTGTGGAGCATCTTCTATATTTTTTTGTCTGCTGTCTTTTGCGTCTTGGAGTGGATTCTTAATCATATACCTTACTCTTCTCTCTGAAAAATTATTCTGATGTTTCAGTTAGTATCTAACAACAGAAACTACCGTTTGTTTAGCATGATTTTGTTTTCTGAAAATGCTTCTGACGTAATAATCAGGGCAAATCAAAACCATAAGCGGTTTTGGGCACAGCTCTCCCCAACCGCTTAAAAATAACGGTGCAAAAGATGGATAGAAACTATTTACATGTGCCGAAAAAGACACCTATGATTTTCCGAAAAAATCGCAGGTAAGAATTTTATCTTACCTTTTCAAGCTCATTTAAATTAGCAAGTCAATTTTGTCAAACAAAATTGACTTGCTTTTCATTTTAACAATCTCTTTACTTCAATTCAACTGTCGCACCGACTTCCGTAAGTTTAGCCTTTATGCTTTCAGCCTCTTCTTTAGATACACCTTCTTTTAAGGTTTTGGGTGCACCATCTACTAGCTCTTTAGCCTCTTTCAGTCCAAGTCCCGTGATTTCACGGACTACTTTAATAACTTTTATCTTGTCGCTGCCAGCAGCTTGTAGGATAACATCAAAAGAATCTTTCTCAGCTGCTGCTTCTGCACCACCGTCTCCTCCAGCCGCTGCGGCTACGCCTGGAGCTGCTGCAACCATTACAGGAGCAGCCGCGGCAGCTGAAACGCCAAAAATTTCTTCGAGTTCCTTGACTAATTCGCTAGCCTCTAAAAGGCTCATGTTTTTTAGATACTCGATAACTTCTTCTTTTGTGACTGCCATAATTCTTCTCCTTTTCCTCGTTTTTTCAATTTACTATTCATTTTGACTTCAATCCGTGCCTTCAAAACTCTCAGAGGCTTTTGTAGTTAGTGCATCTCTAACTACAAAGAGCCCAGACTCCAAAAGCGACCCCTGACTCAATCGCTTTGCCCTTTTTCTTAGCTTTATGGCTCAAAAATTATTGATTATTCTTTTCTCCAATCTGTTTTATAGTTATCACTAAATTACGTGGAACAGCGTTAACTACAGAAGCTAAGCGTTGCGCTGGAGCTTTGAGTATAAATAAGAGCCTTGCTATCAATTCTTCCTTGGACGGCAAGCTCGCTATCTGTTCAACTTGCTTAAAATCTACGATCTTACCGTCAACTACTCCGATCTTAAATTGAAAAAATTCCGAGTTACTTTTGATAAACTTTAATATAGTTTTAGAAAGCTGGACCGGATCGTCTTCTGTCCACGCTACCGCAGTAACCCCTTTGAAATGCTCGCTTATATTTTCATAAGGAGTTCCTTTAACCGCAATCCTAGCCAGAGTATTTTTGACTACCTGATACTTTGCCCCTATTTCTCGGAGCTGATTACGAAGTTCTTGATCTTTTGCGACGGTCACTCGATTAAAACTTACCACCATCGCTGAGCTAGACTTTTGAAATTGCTCCGTGAGGGCAGTTAAAATTTGTTGCTTTTGCGCCTTTGTCTTCATTTTCTCCCTAACTCCTTTACAACAAATTTCCTTCGTCAACTAAAACACTCGGACTCATAGTTGCCGAAAGATTAACTTTCTTTACGTAGCGCCCCTTTGCTGTAGCGGGTTTTGCTCTTATAACCGCATCAATCAAAGTTTTGGCATTTTCCAAAAGTTTATCCGTTTCAAAAGAGACTTTACCTATTGGAACGTGAATAACACCTGTTTTATCAACTCTGTATTCAACCTTACCAGCTTTAGTTTCTTTGACTGCGGTTTTCACGTCCATTGTAACTGTCCCTGTTTTAGGATTCGGCATTAAACCACGAGGTCCTAAAATCTTCCCGAGTTGTCCAATCTTCCCCATAACGTCAGGTGTAGCTATCAGAGAGTCAAACTCAAGCCATCCATCTTTTATTTTTTGAATTATGTCATCTCCACCGACAAAATCAGCACCGGCTTCTTCTGCTTCTATAAGCTTTTCTCCCTGTGTAATCACAACCACCACTTTTTCCCTACCACCAAGCCCATTTGGCAAAACGACCGTTCCGCGAACCATTTGATCGGCTTTTCTCGGATCAACCCCAAGCCACATCGTAAGTTCAACTGTCTCATCAAATTTTGCAAACGCTATTTCCTTAACTTTATCTATGGCTTCTCGAAGACTATATTTTTTCCCTTTTTCGATCTTCTCTAATGCAGCTTTATATTTCTTTCCTCTTTTTGGCATTTTTTCCTCCTTAGGTTATAGCGAATCGCCTTAAACGACGATTCTCCCTTGAAAAAGCTAATCTTCTATTATCAATCCCATGTTTTTAGCGGTTCCTTCGATTGTTCTAATAGCAGCTTCAAGATTTTTCGTATTCAGATCAGGAAGTTTTTTGCGTGCTATTTCCTCAAGCTGAGCACGGGTTATTTTTCCTACTTTTTCCCGATTAGGCTTACCTGAACCTTTCTGAATGCCAGCAGCTTTTCTTAAAAGATCAGCTGCGGGCGGTGTTTTGGTCTCAAACGTGAAGGAACGATCCGAGTAAACCGTTATGACAACAGGTATCTTCATGTCTGGATCTTCATTCTGAGTTTTTGCATTAAACGCTTTGCAAAACTCCATTATGTTGACGCCATGCTGCCCCAGAGCAGGCCCTATCGGTGGCGCTGGATTTGCTTTTCCAGCCGGAATTTGTAATTTTATGTATCCGACTATCTTCTTTGCCATAAACTAATCTTCTTCCGCAAAAGTTACTTTTTCTACATCGAGAAAACTTAGTTCAACTGGTGTTGAACGTCCAAAAATTGTAACTGTAACTTTTAGAGTTGTTTTTTCTTCATTTACTTCTTCAACTTTACCGATAAAGCTTGAAAATGGCCCTGACTTTATTCTCACAACTTCACCGACACTGTAGGAATACTTCGGTTTAGGCTTTTCTGCCGCTGCCTCTACATTATGAACTATCTGATCAACTTCTTCCTGAGTAAGCGGAACTGGATTCTTGCCACCAACAAAACCTGTAACCTTTGGAGTCGATCTTATCGCATGAAAAACATTGTCGGGTATTTTTCCTTTCTCGTCGCATTCTATTTCTACAAGAACATATCCGGGATAAAACATTCTTTCGGAAATTACTTCCTTGTTACCCCGCATCTCGATTACCTTCTCTTTCGGAACAAGAACTTGCGTAATTTTATCCCCGAGACCAAGGTCTCGAATTCGCGCATTAAGGCTTTCAACAACCTTGTTCTCGTGACCAGAATATGTATGTATGAAAAACCACTTTCGCATTCTATAAAGCACCAAAAAGACTATTTATAACCCAAGTAATCGCATCCAAAACATAAGTCCAGAATCTATCTATTAGGAACAAAAACACGGCAAAAAAAATCACGTTTATAATTACAATAACGGTCGTTCCTCTAACATCGCTTGCAGAAGGAAAAGAAACTTTTTGTAGCTCTTCTTTTGTTTCTTTAATATACTGAGTTACTTTTCCTCTGCTTTCCGCCGTTTCTATCGCTTCTTCTGGCACCTTAGTCTTCTCCTAATTTTCGGTGGCAGGGGCACCAGGATTCGAACCCGGACTTAAGGTTTTGGAGACCTTCGTGCTAGCCGTTAACACCATGCCCCTGCATCCTTATTTGGTTTCTCTATGAATCTTGTGTTGACGGCAACGAGGGCAATATTTTCTAAATTCCAATCGCTCAGGGGTAGTTTTCTTATTTTTGGTAGTAACATAGTTTCTTTCTTTACAATCAACACATTGTAAGACAACGTTCTCCCTAGGCATAGAAAATCACCCCTATTCAATAATTTCCGCGACTGTACCTGCGCCGACGGTTCTACCACCTTCTCTGATTGCAAACCTCAATCCCTTCTCCATCGCTATCGGCGCTATCAACTCAACCTCCATCTGAACATTGTCTCCAGGCATCACCATCTCTACCCCCTCAGGCAACTTAACCGTCCCAGTCACATCAGTCGTCCGAAAATAAAACTGCGGACGATATCCACTAAAAAACGGCGTGTGCCTTCCACCCTCCTCCTTCGTCAATACATACACCTCCGCCTTAAACCTCGTGTGCGGCGTTATACTACCAGGCTTCGCTATCACCTGACCCCGCTCAACCGCCTTCCGCTCTATACCCCTCAACAACAACCCTACATTGTCCCCCGCTACACCCTCATCCAATACCTTCCGAAACATCTCTACACCAGTCACCACCGTCCCCTGCGTAGGCCTCAATCCCACTATCTCTACCGCATCATTCACCTTAACCTTCCCTCGCTCTATCCTCCCCGTCGCTACC
>JANWYH010000007.1:100137-140276 GCA_025054715.1 Pyrinomonadaceae bacterium | reverse complement strand
AATTGGATCAAAGGAAGATGATAATCCTGGATTATTACTTTTTATTGCCTTTGATGATAGGAAGTATTTTACTCATGTGAGTCGTGATTTAGAGGATGAACTGCCCGACGGCGTAGTAGGACAGATTCAGAGGCAATACTTAGTTCCTGCGTTTCGTCAAGGCAATTATGCAAAAGGAATTGTAGACACAATTGAGGCTTACATTCAAAAAATCCAAGAGAAGCAATCATCAACAAAGGTCTCTGAGGATAAAAAATCAAATCCGTCACAACGGGATAATTTCCAAGTCGGCCGCTGTGAGATTTGTTTTATTCTAATTATCATTTTAATATTGTTCGTGCTTTTTGGGGGTATAGGAAAAAGAAAGCGCAGAAACAACACAGGTTTTTTTGTTTTTCCTGTTGGTAGTGGTTCTGGCTGGTCGTCTGGTGGGAGTGATTGGGATGGAGGAGATTGGGGAGGTTTTGGTGGTGGAGGCGACTTCGGAGGGGGCGGAGCCGGAGGAGATTGGTAAGGAGTAAAAATTTATGCTTGAAAAAGAAGAATTTGGAAGTAAAGAATTGGAAATGTTTGTTGAAGATCTTAAGAGCACACATGGCAAAAATCTTGCTGCGGTTATCCTTTATGGTTCAGCAACTACAGGTGAGTTTAAACGCGGGGTTTCTGACTATGATCTAATAATAGCTTTACATAAAATAACCCCCGAAGATCTACTTCTAGCTCATGCTGCTGTAAGAGAATGGCAAAAACTTGGACATCGTCCTCCAGCTTATTTTACCGTTAGCGAACTTATCACTTCTTCTGATGTTTTCCCAATAGAACTTTATCAGATGAAAAAGAGTCGAGTAGTGCTCTTTGGAGACGACATTTTGGCTGACGTTGAGGTTTCTGATAAAAATTTACGGCACCAGATAGAATATGAACTTAGAGGCAAGCTGATCCGATTAAGGAAATTGTATGTTTCAGCCTACGGTTCCGCCGAGAGACTTTCCGAACTTATGGTAAGGAGCGTGTCGAGTTTCATTACCTTACTTCGAGCTTCGCTCATTCTTCTTGGCATTGATCCACCTGTAAAAAAGAGAGATGTTGTTGAAATAGCTTCCAAACATTTACAGATCAATAAAGAGCCTTTTCTCAAAATACTTGAAATGCGAGATAGAGAAAAAGAATATGATGATGTTTTATTGAATCAGTTGTTTGCTGCTTACATGAAAGAGATAGAGAGTTTCGTTATGCAGATAGACAAGATGGATTAAGGATTTGAAAAAATGCTATAATCGAAAACGAAGAGGACTACTATATGAAGTTGGAGAAGATTTTTATTTTGGTAGGAGTTTCATTCTTTCTACTTTTTACCAGTGGATGTGGGTATAACACTTTAGTTGCCCAGCAACAGAACGTTAAGGCAAAATGGGCAAACGTTGAAGCTCAGCTTCAACGTAGGGCTGATCTTGTTCCAAATCTTGTGAAGGCAGCACAGATGGCTGGCATTCAAGAGCAGGAAGTTTTCGGCCAAATAGCTGAGGCACGTTCTAGGCTTCTCAATGCTACTCAGGCTGCGCCAAGTGAAGAGAAAACACCGGAACAACGCCAAGCTGTAATAGAAGCAGCAAACAGCTTCGGTGGGACCATTGGGCGACTTTTGATGCTTCAAGAGCAATATCCTCAACTCCGCTCGAACGAGCTTTTCCTGAAGACTCAAGATGAATTGGCGGGAACTGAAAACAGAATAGCTGTGGCAAGAACAGACTATAACAATGCTGTCAGAGAATATAACACAAGCCTCAATCAATTTCCGACAGTTATCACAGCAAAGCTTTTCGGTTTTAAGGAAGAGCCTTATTTCCAAGCACAAGAAGGTGCTCAATCTGCTCCCTCGCTTCCCGATCCAAATACAATGAGAAAAAATCAAAAGTGATGCTATGGAAGAAAAAGCTAAAAACGGAGAATCTACGATAGAAAGAAAATTTTTCGTTAAATGTCGTTATTGCGGACAGAAAAACCAAGTTCGAGAAGATTACAAAAACAATCAGGCAATTTGTGGTCGTTGTAGGTTGCCCTTATCAAATGAACCTCATAAGAAGTTTGCTGACTTAAGCAAGCACGATTACATTCATCCGGCTGATAGCCGAGCACTTGCTGCCTTAAAAGCGATACCAGGGATTGATTCAGCTCTAAAGAAGCTTCTTGAAGTGACCGGGGAGTCAGCAATTAGAGTTCTCTTTACTGCTAGTGCTATAAAGGTTACTCCAAAGCAATGCCCAGACCTTTATGCAAAACTTCAAGTCGCCTGCACTACGCTCGGAGTTGAAATGCCTGAGCTTTTTATTCAACAGAATCCAGTTGCAAATGCTTTTACCGGAGGGGTTGAAAAACCAATAATAGTCTTACACTCTAGCCTTATTGAAAGATTAAACGACGAAGAGATTTTAGCAGTAATCTCTCACGAAGTCGGTCATATTCATGCCGAGCATGTTCTTTATCTTACTGCTGCACAATTGATTTTAGCCGCTGCTCAAATTCCTTTGGCCTCGCTTCCTGTTGCCGCCATAGTTAAAGAGTTGCTGACAGCTGCTATGCGGGGAGCACTTCTTGCTTGGATGCGAAGAGCAGAGCTTTCATGCGATAGAGCTGCGCTACTTGTAACTCAAAATCCACATGTAATTGGCAGAACAATGATGAAGCTTTGTGGAGGAACCTTCGCCTCAAAGGTTAACTATGAACAATTTCTCGAGCAAGCTCGTGAATTCCAAAGAAACTACGATGAAAAATGGCTCGATAAATTCTGGGCCGATATAATCAATGCAGGACTTACACATCCCTTTCCTGTTTGGCGAGTTTCAGAAATTCTAAAATGGACTGAAAGCGGCGAATACGAACATCTTCTTAAAACTAAATAAAAACTCTTTGCTATCATTTCCAAATTAAATTTTTCTATCCACGTTGTTAAAACTTTTTGTTGATATTACAAATTCTTTTTACTAAAATCCAAGATTAGGCGAAGCTAAGCAAGCCCTTGTTTCGCTCTCAACGAAAAATCAAACAGGTAAGACAATGAAAAGAGTAATTTTTTATACACTTTCATTATTGATTGCAGAAGCGATTTTTGCTGGTGGAACCCTACAAAATCAATGGTTCGTTCAGCAAACTAACACAAGAGCACAAGGCGATTATGTATCTGCTACTTCAGGTGGTGGTCAATATATAACTACCAATAAATATTATGCGTTTTTTATTGAAGTTCCTCCTTCTAGCCCTCGATTAGTTGTTCAAATTTTTGATCCTAACATTTTCGAACTGACTAGCGGCACAATAGGAGAAAGACAGAATGGAGGAGCATGGGATACTCAAACCAATTATGTTTTGTTGAATCCTTCGGGTGCTATCTTAGCAACGTTAACTGGCAATAATTCTAGCACTAATAACCAACAGTGGGTAACTTTAGCCGATATTAACAACCCGCAAAATGGACATTGGGAATTAAGAGTAAGCGTTATAACCGGAGACGATGTCAACATTTATGGTGTTCGTGCTCATGATAGTGACCCAAGCGCTGATGGAAGAGAGTATAATGTATATGCTGAAAGTTACTTGGGTTTAGGACACAGAGGCTCACCAATACCGAATCCCAAGAGTCATCTTTTCTACCCTTATGTAATTAGGGGTTGCGGATTTAGAAGCATGGATTTTGATAATGATAATAACAGTTTAAGTCAGATACAGTTTGCGTCAGTTGATGGAAGTTACAATGTTACAATTCCGTATACTCTAATGTCTGGTTCAGCTAGTGCAGCAGGCACTGGGAATAACGGTTGGGCTTTTAATTTTATAACTTATCCGAATTTTAGTGGCCTTTATGGATTATGGACGCAGAACGTTGCAATAGGTGATGAAAATCAAGTTACTTGTCTTGTGACGGATGACGGACATCCTGCGGATGCACCGACTAGTCAACCTGAGCCAGGAAGTTTTAGGTTGTATTTACCGACTGATGCTGGTAGTAAACCTACAAAACCACAGGTTACACAAAACCTAACTCATGTATCAGGTCCTAATCCACCGGCTCAAGGGTTAACGACGGTTTATACACTTACATTTACGATTCAGAATCAAACACCTTACCCGATTACTTTCTCTACTCCCAACAGGACATTTCGTTCGTTTGTGCCTGGCGTTACTTCAAACGCGAATGTAACATTTCAAGGCAATTTAGTAGTTACGCAAGGAAGTATTGTAAGCCAGCCTTCGATTGGTGGAAGCGGGATTGTGGAATGGAATCCTGGTAGTGTTTCGGCTTTTACAAATGCAAGCATAAGCTACAGAGTAGCAGTTACACCTACTGCTTGTCCGAATCAGATAGCATTGACAGGTAGCGGTGTGAATGCTACACAGTTTACTTTTCTCGATGAGACTGCGAATGCGACTCAAGCCAGAGCGACTTTAACCTTTGGTGGACTTTGTCAGCTTCAAACGCCCAGTTGTATAGTTCCTTCTGCTGGTTCGGTTACGGTTCAGGGGAGAGTGATAGGAAGCAATGGTCGGTATGTTGCTAATGCTGCTGTTTATCTAACTGATGCATCTGGTAACACACAATTTACGCTTACTAATGCGTTTGGGTATTTTAGATTTTTGAACGTTCCTGCGGGTGAGGTTTACTTTTTTGAGGTTGCATCCAAAAGACAGACTTTCCCGACGGCTTCCGTTTATATTGCCGAAGACATCTACATAACCTTCACACCCAACGGCTTCGTGATAGGTAAGATTTACTACTAAAGAAAAAGAAAAGGATTTGAGTAACATTAGCGATCTGAATGATAACCTAAAGAAACAGTTGTAGCCGTCTCAATGCGTCTGATAACATAAGAATCTACTTCTCTTGACAGTCTTTAGCAGTAATGAGTGATAAATAAGTAGATTGTTGTTTTCGCAGTAGGTTATCTGTAGTAAGCATTCTAGAAGATTATCTCTGGCGTGCCGCTCTAACAATATGACCGGAAATCAGTCAGATGCTATATACTTACTAAATCGCTTCTTTTAGCTTATTTTGAAGGGAATGACTTGTTCTACAGGATTGCAGAGTGCAATTTAAGTTTTATCTAGACGAGACAAGATTTCATTTACAAGTTTTTCTAGATTTTTTAGTCTTTCTTTGAAGCTTATTAAGCTTTTGAAGTGAGCGTGAAGTCTTTTGTATTCATTAAGAGGCTGTATAGGTGTTCCCCACCAGACACCTTTTCGGACAATTTTACCTGGCAAGACACCAGCTTGTGAGCCTATTGTAGCACCGCTTTGTAGCGTTACGTGATCGCCGATACCAACTTGACCGCCTATTACGCAATCATCTTCGATTACTACGCTACCTGAGATGCCTGTTTGGGCGGCTATTATGACCCTTTTACCAATTCTGACATTGTGCCCGACCTGAACAAGATTATCTATTTTTGTCCCGGCTCCTATTCTAGTTTCATCCAGAGCTCCTCTGTCAATGCATGTATTAGCTCCTATTTCAACATCGTCTTCAATCACGACCGTGCCGACTTGTGGGAATTTGACGTATCCGGTTTTATCACGAACAAAACCAAATCCGTCTGCTCCGATTACTGCTCCTGAGTGAATAATGCAGTTATTTCCAATGGTAACGTTGTCATAGATTACAACGTTTGAATAGATTTTGCAGTTTTCACCTATTGATACGTTCTTACCTACTTTTACGCCATCAAGAACGATAGTTTTTTGACCAATCTTACTATTTTCACCTACAACTACGAATTCGCCTACGAAGCTAGCTTCAACTTTAGCTGAAGTGCTAATTATTGCTGTTTTGCTTATCTTTTCTGGAAATTCTGGTTTATTTAGTAATGCTGCTAGCTTGGCAAAGGTAAGTTTTGGGTTTTCAACTTTTATGATTGTGCTGTTAACTGGAGAAGAAAAGTTTTTAGGAACTATTAGGCAAGAAGCTTCCGTTTGCGCTCTTAGCTTGCTTTCGGACTCGATGAAAGCTATATCTCCTTTTTTTGCAGTGTCTAATGAAGCGATATGGAAGACCTCCGTTTCAGGGTCTCCGATGACTTCACCCTTAAAAAGAGCGGCAATTTCTCTAGCCTTCATCTTTCGTTTAGGTATTTTTCGATTGTTTCAATTACGAGCTGGCTTTCCGGTTTGTCTTTTGAGGAAAATCGAGCAACGATTTTACCGTTACGATCGATAAGGAATTTGTTGAAATTCCAAGTTATTTCACCGCCGAATTCCGGGTTTGTTTCCCTGTCGGTTAAAAACTTGTAGAGAGGATGCTGATCTTGGCCCTTTACAGAGATCTTCGCAAACATTGGAAAAGTTACCCTATATCGAGTGGTGCAGAATTCTTTTATCTCTTCATTTGTTCCAGGTTCTTGATTTCCGAAATTATTTGCTGGAAAGCCTAAAACGTAAAAACCCTTCTCCTTATATTTTTCATAGATTGCTTGTAAACCTTCATATTGAGGCGTATATCCGCATCTGCTGGCTACATTTACTATCAAGAGGACGTTTCCTTTGAATTTGCTCATTTTTACGGGATTACCATCTATGTCGAGAACCGTGAAATCGTATATAGATTTTGAAGAATTTTGGTTGATAGCTTCCTGTTTTCGGTCAAAGAAGAAAGCCGTCGCTAAAAGGGTTATTACTGTAACAGCGATGATTAGGGTTAAACTGGGAAAGGTTTTGCAACTACACATAAAACCTCCTAGGTATAACTTTACGATGGTTTTGTGAAAATTCAAAGTTTCCGTTTGGAATAGGTTTTGATAATCTGAAAGTTATGTTAGCGAGCTTATGTTTTCTTTTGATTGCAAGCGGCTTTTTTGGTGAAGGAATGAAGGCAGAAAACTTTTCGCTCAAAGATCAATTTGGCAAGGTTCATAAAGTAGAATTTCCAAGAGAAAAAATCACGGTATTAGCATTTGCAGACAGAGAAGGTTCCAGTCAACTCGAAAGTTGGATTAGACCAATTTATGAGCGTTATAGTGACAGAATAGACATTTATGGGGTGGCTGAACTTTCAGCCGTTCCTGTTATAATGCGTGGAGTCGTTAGGAGCTTTATAAGAAAAGGAACGGAGTATCCGGTTATGCTTGACTGGGATGGCAAGGTGAGTATGGCTTACGGTTATGAAAAAGGCGTTGCAAACATTTATGTTATTAACAAGGAAGGCGTTGTGATCATGAAGCAAAAGGGGAAGGCAAACAAAGAATCACTTGAACAAATTTTTTTGAAAATAGACAAGCTGTTAAGATAGTTTCTGTATGAGAAGAATTGCTTTTTTAGCAGTTATTTTCGTAGCTGTAAGTTCTGCTTTTACTCAAGACGCGGAGACAAAGTTTTTACTAAAAATAGAGTCATTGCAAGACTTTAATCGGCTTGCACGCGTTTTTCATCCGAACACGCCTTATGCTTTGCCACATTTGATGTTTGTGATAGATAGAAAAGACTCTAACAAGATATATTTCATAAACTCGAATCGTTATCGCTTTCATAAAGATTTTCTTTTCGCAAATTACCTGATTCCGCGTGGAAGTGATGTTTTTAAGCCAATTTACGTAGATGAAAATCGAAGGTTTATCGTTGGAACGATAGCATGGCAAAAGACGGTAGGGAAATTCACCTGGGAACTGTGGGAAGGAGATAAGGCTACAAGAGAGCTAATTTTACTTGCGAATGACGTTATAAACTCGAATTTTTTTGACAAGGTATACTTTAAGCCAAATTCTGTGCCTCAAGAAGAAGCATCAATGGGCTTGCCGAGAGTGCTTCAGAGCGAGATACTTAATAATCAAGGCTTTACAGCTTACAATGTCGGTCGTGCTATAGGCAGGGTTCATGTGATTGAAAAGCTTGATGATACGGTTGAAATAGGTTCAAATGAAATTTTGGTTCTTAGGGAATTACCAATGAGTCTTCCGCCAGTTCGCGGGATAATAGTTGCAAAGCCTTCCACACCTTTGTCTCATGTTAATATTCTAGCGAAAGGTTGGGGAATTCCGAACGCTTACATAAAGGATGCGGATAAACTTTTTGCTGAGTATCATTCTTGGTGGGTGGAATTCGAGGTAACTTTAGAAGGATACAGATTGAAGCGTCTTGCTGACTTTGATCCTCAGACTCGCCCTGAAATTCCACCGGAAGAGGAAGAGCAAGCGCCGCCCGCTAATTTAGAAGTTAAGCGTTTGGCGTCTTTATCTCAGATGAGAAAGTCTGATAGCGTGATTTACGGGTCAAAGGCAGCTAACTTAGGAGAGATTTTAGCTAAGGCTTCCAAGAAGAACTTTTCAGTCCCCGACGGCTTTGCAATTCCGTTTTACTGGTATGACAGATTCATGAAAGACAATGGTTTCGACAAGATCATCTACGAGCTTATAGATGATTACGATTTTGTTCACAATCCACGTGTAAGAAGGGAAAAGTTAGCAGAGCTTAGGCGGAAGATACAGTATGGAAGATTTAGTCCAGCTTTGAGAGCAGAAGTTTTAAGACGCTGGCGGTTGGAGCTTCGATCTAGACCTGTTTTTGTTCGTAGCTCATCGAACACGGAGGACTTGCCAAACTTTTCTGGTGCCGGTCTTTATTCAAGCGTGAAAAATGTCAGAAATGCTGACAAGTTAATAGAGGCGATTAAATATGTTTGGGCTTCTTTATGGAATTTTGAGGCATACGAAGCTAGAGTTCGTAATTATGTCAGCCAGACAGATGTTTACATGGGCGTTTTAGTGCAGGTAGGCATAAACATGGATAAAGGCGGGGTGATGATTACTGCTGATCCGTTCGAAGCAAATCGGCGAGTGGTTTACATTTCAGCTGTATGCGGTCATAATTCGCTTATACCCGACAATAAGGGAGTGCCTGAGCAGATTCTTTACAATCCGGACTATGACGCCACAACGCTTTTGACCTTATCGGAACAGAAAAATGCCCTTACTTTTAGCGAAAAAGGAGACTTAAAAGAGATTCCTGATAGATGTGCTGACGCTAGAGGTAGAATTTTAAGTGATAGCGAGATAAAGAGTTTATCAAGAGTTGCTTTGGAGATTCACGACATTTTCGGAGGCGAGAAGCCACAGGATATAGAGTGGGGTATAATGCGAGGTAAGATTTACATATTGCAGTCAAGACCTTATATTGAAAAATAAAGAGGAAGAAAAGATTATGAGAGTCTTATTAGTTTTGCTTTTCACTTTGAATCTTTCATGTAGTCTTTCCAGTAACTCGAATTTTGATAACAATGGCGTGGCAAGGACTACAACTGATGAGTCTAGAAGGGAAGAGCTGATAGTGTCAAGTCGAAAGGAAGATTCTGTAAGGCAAAACAGCACGGAAAGCCCGATGGCTCGTCCTATAGATGTTAGGGAGATGACTGCTGAGATTGAAAAGGCGAGAAAAGAGTATGAAAAGAATCCGAAGGACAGTCAGGCAAAACAAAGGCTAGCAGAAGCTTACTTTAAGCGAGCATTTGCGCTAACAGAGGCGGCACAGTATAGGGCGGCTTTAGGGGATTTCCGAAAGGGTTTGAAGTTAAAGCCTGATGACAACGAGGCACGAGCGATGCACGATAGAATTCTGAGCATATTTGCTTCGCTTCGTCGGGAGCCTCCTAAGGAAGGAGAGGAACCAGAACCATTGCCATTTAATGGAAGGAAATGAGAAGACTGACATTAGTATTTTGTATTCTTTTCGCGTTTTTCTCATCAAGAGCGCAAGAAGGAGAAATTTTAGTAAGTTTAGACGAACGATTCTTTAATTTACTTCTGGATTCCGTTTTCAAAGAAGAGCTCGAATTTTCGATTGCTGAGTTTAGGGAAGAAGGTTTTATTAAGGCAAGTTTTGACTGCAAAGAAACAGTAAAGCTGCGAAAAAGGATCGGTGATCGGCAGTCTGAGATTCAATTTCGTGAAAAGAGAATCTTAGCTTTAATAGCCTTTACAGGTAGTTATAACTTTCCTTTTTTAGGTTGTTTGGATTTTTCTGGGGTTGCTGAGTCTTTGATTAACCTGGAGTATGGAGCGGAAAAACGTTCTATTTTTGCTCGTGTAAAGGTTTTAAGTGTTAATTTGTCAGGGACTGGAGGGATTGGTGGTAGTTTAATTGCCAAAATGGTTCAAGGGACGGTTGACAGGAAAATCAACCCTATTGAAGTTATAAATCTTGACAGATTGTCTTTTAATTTTTCAGTAAAAGAGCGGCAGGTTCAGATGAAAGCACTAGCTATTAGGTATGAGGTGATGGAAGATAGAATGAATATTTTTATCAGATATGTCTTTGATTGAGGGAGGGGGAAAATGAGAAAGGTCGTTTGCTTGAGCTTATTGTTGATGTTTTGTTCATGCGCTCGCGAGCCGAATCTTCTCAAAGGAGAGTGGATTGACTTAAGCCATGACTTTTCCGAGGATACGATTTATTGGAATGAAACTGATAGTTTCAAGAAAGAGGTTATACACGAAGGACGGACTCAAGGAGGTTATTATTATTCAGCGTATAGATTCTGCACGGCTGAGCATGGCGGAACTCATTTAGATGCGCCGATTCATTTTGCTGAAGGGAGACAGACGGTTTCGCAGCTACCACTTAACCGTTTGATTGGAGAAGGTGTTAAGATAGATGTTTCTGATAGGGCTAGAGGAGATTATAAGGTTAGTGTTGATGACTTGGAGAATTGGGAAAAGGCAAATGGCAAGATTCCTGATGGAGCGATAGTCTTGATACAGACGGGTTATGGTCGTTATTGGGGCGATAGAAAGAGTTATATGGGGATGGATGAATTTGGTGAAAGGCATTTTCCTGGATTAAGTCGTGAAGCTGCGCAGTGGCTGGTGCGCGAGCGTCGCATTGGAGCTGTTGGTATAGACACAGCCAGTATTGATGTTGGTAGCTCAAAAAACTTTGAAGCTCACGTTGCCTTGATGAGCGAGAATGTGCCTGCCTTTGAAAACGTAGCTGGGCTTGAGAGACTACCTGTAAGAGGCTTTTGGGTTGTAGCGCTTCCTATGAAGATAAAAGGGGGAAGCGGAGCACCTTTGCGAATAGTTGCGTTTTTGCCAAAGTAAGGGTTAACTAGGAGAAAGTTTTTGTGGCAAAATATAGAGTTATGTCGGTGATTGTTGAGCGTAAGGTTTCAACAAAGCGGGAGCAAAAAATCGAAAAGCCGAAGCTTTACAAGGTTATTTTGCACAATGATGATTACACGACGATGGATTTCGTGGTATTTATTTTGCAGTATATCTTTTTGCATACTTACGAGGATGCTGTCAGAATAATGTTGAAGGTTCATAATGAAGGTTTTGGGGTAGCAGGTGTATATCCATATGAGATTGCTGTAACGAAGGCGGAGAAAACTATAAATTTGGCAAGAGCAAGAGAATATCCGCTTCTTTGCACGGTCGAGCCGGAGTAAGTTTTATGTCAAATCAAACAAAATTGAGCAAGGAATTAGAGGAGACCTTGAACGCTGCCTGTGAAGAAGCAATGGCACGTAGGCACGAGTATGTAACTTTGGAGCATTTGCTATATGCGATGCTCGGAAGCGATGTTGCTCGGGATATTCTTTACAATTGCGGAGTGAATCTTTCAGAGCTCAAAAAGGATTTGGAAAATTACTTTAGTGAGGCAATGGAGAAACTGCCTGAGGGGTTTCAGAGTTTACCGGAACTAACTACTGTTTTCCAATCAACTGTCCAAAATGCAATTTTACAAGCTGAAAGTAGTGGACAACAGGTAATAGATAGCGGCAATGTTCTTGCTGCAATGTTTCAAAACGAGAACTCTTATGCCGTGTATTTACTTAAGTCTCAGGGGGTTACAAGGTTAGACATTTTAAATTACATTTCTCATGGCATATCTAAGGTAGGCAATTTGGATGAGGGCATTAGAAAGAGAGGCAAGCATAATAGAGATAGTGAGGAAGACGATTTCTACGGTGAGGATATTTCTGACGATTTAAATTCTGAGGATGACTTTCCGCCTTTACCGCACGATTTAGACGACTTTATTCCTTACGATGAAGATGAAGATTTTGCTGAGGAGAGGCTAGGTAAGGTAGGACGTGAGGGGCCTTTGGAAAGTTTTGCTGTGGAGTTAGTTGAGAAGGCAAGGCAAGGGAAGATTGATCCAATCGTTGGAAGAGAGGTAGAGATAGAGCGAACTATACAAGTTTTATGTAGGCGTAAGAAAAACAATCCGATGTATGTCGGCGAGCCTGGTGTAGGGAAGACAGCTTTGGCCGAAGGGCTAGCTTTGAGGATAGCGAAGGGTGAGGTCCCTGAAGTTTTAAGAGGGGCAAAGATTTATGCTCTTGATCTGGGTGGGCTTGTTGCTGGGACTCGTTATAGGGGCGATTTTGAGCAGCGTCTAAAATCTCTTATCAATGCTCTGAAAAAGCAAAGTAATGCAATTCTTTTTATTGATGAAATTCACACTGTCATAGGTGCTGGGTCTGCTTCAGGGACGACTTTAGATGCTTCGAATATCCTAAAGCCGTTTTTAGCCTCTGGCGAGATTCGTTGCATAGGTGCAACTACTTATGCTGAATACAAGACACTTGAACGTGATAAAGCTTTGATACGAAGATTTCAGAAGATAGAAGTAGGTGAGCCTAGCATTGAGGAAACTTATGAGATTTTAAAGGGGTTGAGGCGATTTTACGAGAAGTATCACAACGTAAGATATTCAAATAAAGCTTTAAGGGCAGCGGCTGAATTAGCAGGCAAGTACATAAATGATCGGCATTTACCTGACAAGGCTATAGACGTGATAGATGAAGTGGGGGCAGCTGTAAAGCTAATGCCTAAGGAGAAGCGTCCGAAGGTTATAACGGTGCCGATGATTGAAGAAGTTGTAGCTAAGATGGCGAAGATACCGCCTAGGAGTGTTGTTTCAGACGAGAAGCAGAAGCTAAAGACTTTAAGAGAAGAGCTAAAAGCGGTAATTTTCGGTCAGGACGAGGCTATAGACAAGATTGTAGATGCGATTCAAGTATCGAGAGCTGGGCTTAACAGTGAGAATAAGCCTATAGGTTCTTTTCTATTTTCTGGTCCTACTGGTGTTGGTAAGACAGAGTTGTCGAAACAACTTGCGAGGATTCTAGGTGTAGAATTCATTAGATTTGATATGAGTGAGTATTCTGAATCTCATAGTGTTTCGAGGTTAATTGGGGCACCGCCTGGATACGTTGGTTTTAATCAAGGTGGGCTTTTGACGGATGCCGTAATACGCAATCCTCACTCAGTTCTCCTTCTTGATGAAATTGAAAAGGCTCATCCGAATCTTTTTAATTTGCTTCTTCAGGTAATGGATTCTGCGATCTTGACTGATAACAACGGTAGGAAAGCAGATTTCAGGAATGTTATTTTAATAATGACAACGAATGCTGGTGCCAGGGAGCTTTCGATTGCAGGGGTTGGTTTTCGTAAAAGAGAGTCAAGGGGAAATGCAAGGGGGGCGATAGAAAGAACTTTTCCGCCAGAGTTTTTGAATCGTTTAAATGCTTGGGTAGCTTTTAAGCCGCTGAGTTTAGATGTAATACAGATGATAGTAGATAAGTTCATACGCGAAGTTAATTTACAAGTTGCTGCGAAAAATGTAGAGGTTGTTGTGGATGAAGCCGCAAGGACTTGGTTAGCTGAGCGTGGATTTGATCCGAAGTATGGTGCAAGGCCGATGGCAAGGATTATTCATGAGAAGATGAAGCTACCACTTGCAAGAGAGATGCTTTTTGGTAGTTTGGCAGAAGGAGGGAAGATGTATGTTACTGTGGACGGCGGGGAGTTAAGTATCAGATTTGAAGAAAATGTTAAGGCGTAAGCCATTTTGTTTGTAAAGAATTGTTTTCACTCCATAGGAAAAGAGATCGTCTGTGACCATGGACATTTAATTCTAGGCAATCTATGGAATTTATTATAGAGAGAATGGCGGCGAAGTTTTTGCGTCCGATAACAGTCTCTTCAATTGATGGTTTTCTATTGACGAATTCTTCGGGAAAACCTGGGGCAGGGTTTTCGCATATTTGAGAAGGAGGAAGGCCTAGATAGCATCTTCTTGAGAGTAGTTGGGTTCGTTGCCATTGTTCCTCGGCGATGGAGTCGTTTGTGTGTATAGAGCTAGTCGCCGTTACGCGTAGCTGTATTTTTTCTTGTGGGTGGTAGAATACGAAACTAACGATAGGGTTGTTTTGAATTTCCTTGATTTTTGGCGCGCCTATGTGAGAGTGGAATATAAGTGCTCTTTCATCTTTTATGAAGCGCCTTAGAACTACAATTCTTGCTGATGGTAAGTTATTTTCCGATACTGTAGCCAAGACGGGTGTATGAAAAGGATGATTTCGTTTTTCTGCACCCATCTGAAGGTGCTTCCAAATTTTCTTCAATATCTCGCCATGGCTTATTTTGTCCATAACATAATGAATGTTATCATTTGCAAAAATTATCTTAAAACACGGAGAAGCAGATGTTGGCGATAGCGGTTAGCCAACGATAGATATTAAGATTTTACCGTCAGGATTAGGTATGATTTCGTAGAGGATAAGAAATGGACGCGAAAATTTTAGGAAATTAGTTGCAGGAAGCGGCATGCACTGTAAGAGGCGAGACAGATGCTGCCAAATACGGAGGCTACGTCCTTTTCCGATTTTTCTCAAAAGGCTCTCGGGCGTTTTTGAGAATGAGTTTAGCACTCAAAAACGGCTTTGGAGGACTTACGGAAAACTTTGTTAAAGAAAACAAAACATACGCCTCACTTTTCGTTTGCTAGAGCGGCACTTTGAGGTCACCAATCTTGCTATCGAATGCAACCCAGAGTGTTTAGCCAGACATTGACGTTCTGCAGACCGTCGAACCTTTGTTTTCGTCAACGGCCATATTGCACTGCTAACTTCATCCTGATGTCGGTATTGAGTAAGTAGTTGGAGCAAGTCTTGGAAACTAATCATTTAGTCTATTAGCAATTTTGGTTATTTATTGCATATTATTCACTACGAAGGTATCAGACTACGCAAGGGAAAAAGGCGTCTCATACAAGACCGCTTGGTGATGATTTAAAGCAGGGTACGTAAAGGGCGACCAACTTCCAACCAGCCTATCATAGTCCACGAAGAAGACAAAAAGCCAACGCAGGAAAATAGGTGCATCATTTAGCAAGAGTTTCGGACCATCAGACTAAGAACAATCTTCAAAGACAGGCGGAAAGACCTGTGGACTACGCTACCGAAGGGGAAATAAGGGCGGTGTTTAAAGAAGTCAAGTTTCTTACTTGATAGCTTGATAGCAAGTGTGGGCTTTTGGAAAACCCAAAGAAAGCGAGATACTTTGACCTTTGGATTTTCTACAAAAGAGAAAAGAAAGCCCATCTATCTGCCCGTAAAGCTTCACGACTACTTTCATTCAAAGAACGAAGAGCTTACTGGGCTAATTCAGATTATTGTGAATTAGCGCAGCGCTCAGCTTTTGCCGAGCGCACAGGAAAACTTTCCCATAGAGGGGCCAGCAAAGTAAGCCATAGAGAAATAAAGCACAAAGCACTTAGCGTACTTTCTAGACGATTTTCTCTTTTATTTTTTTTACAAACTGCCTTAATTCTACGTCTGATAACGAATCAAAATCTGTGCTTCTAATTTCCTCGATGATCTTATCATTTATTAGAGAGAAAAGAGTTGCCTGTTGAACGACTCTTTTTGAAGCTGCTTTTTTCAAGCCCTTCTCATTTGCAAAAACTGCTAACTCATACCTTTCAAGCCTTTCAAGGACTTCACGTGCTCTCTGTATGACCTTTTGTGGCAAGCCGGCGAGCTGAGCTACAGCAATTCCATACGATTTTGAGGCTTTGCCTTTTTCAAGTTTATGGAGAAAAACGACGTTACCATCTTTTTCGATGGCCGATATCCGGTAATTTTTAGCTCCTGGCAGCAGATCGGCAAGTTCTGTTAGTTCGTGGTAGTGTGTGGCAAAAAGGGTTTTAGCTGAATGTTCAGTTGAATTGTGAAGGTATTCTGCTATGGCCCAGGCTATTGAAAGACCATCGAAAGTAGAAGTCCCACGACCGATTTCATCGAGCAACACGAGGCTTTTTGGTGTGGCATTATGAAGGATAGTAGCTGTTTCTGTCATCTCAACCATGAAAGTGGATCGTCCAGATGTTATATCATCGGAGGCTCCAACACGTGTCCAGATACGGTCAACCACTGGCAGTTTTGCTGAAGACGCTGGAACGAAGGAGCCGATTTGTGCGAGAATTTGTATGAGCGCTACTTGTCTTAAAAGAGTTGATTTTCCGCCCATATTGGGACCTGTTATTATCAGGAGCCTGTCCGTAGAGTTATTCATGTAGATAGAGTTTGGCACGAAAGGGTCTTGCAAAAAGGCTTCGACTACTGGGTGTCTACCACCGATTATTTGTAATTCGTCCGACTCATGAATAAGGGGTTTTGAGTAATTGCGGCGCATGGCAACTTCGGCCAGGGCCTGAAGCGAGTCAATCGTGGCGATAGAACGTGCTGTAATTTGCAACTTCTTCGTTTCTTTTTGAACGATATTGCGCACTTCAGAAAAGATAGCAGCTTCTAGCTCTTTTATTCTTTCTTCAGCACTTAGAACTTTCTCTTCCCACTCTTTAAGTTTCCTAGTAGTAAAACGCTCGGCGTTTACCAACGTTTGTTTTCTCTCGTAGTCTGAAGGTACACGACTTAGGTTTGCTTTCGAAACTTCTATGAAATAACCGAAGACATTATTGAATTTTACCTTAAGACTGTTGATGCCGGTGCGCTTTCTCTCTTCATCTTCGAAAGAAGCTATTATTTGCTTTGCGTTAATTGATATCTTTCTAAGTTCGTCTAGTTCTTCGTTAAATCCTTGTCTTATAACATTTCCTTCAGAGAGGCTTGACGGAGGATTTTCTACTATTGCGTCAAAAATGAGCTTTTGTATATGCTCCATAGGAAAAATACTTTTTACTAGGTAGGAAATGAGAGGTGATTGCGCGTCCGATAACGTTTTTACTAAATTTGGAATCTCCCGAAGAGAGAGAGCCAAAGAACGAAGTTCTCTCGGGGTTATAGTACCAAGGTTAAGCTTCCCAACCAAGCGCTCAAGATCGGAGATTTTACTAAGAGAGTTTCTCAACTCAGACCTAATTAGGGAATCGGTAAGTTCTTCAACAGCATCGAGCCGGTTTTTTATTTCGGAAACGCTTAAACAAGGCCGCAAAAGCCACGATCTCAAAAGACGAGAACCCATTCCAGTGACAGTCTCATTTACAACATGAAAAAGTGAACGGCGAACGTTTTGACCGAGACTTTCAACCACCTCAAGGTTCCGCAAGGTAACAGGATCAAGGATCATAAAGTCCCTATCAGCAAAATACCTTACTTCACAGACATGCTCAGCTAATGTCCGCTGAGTCTGCTGGACATAACGGAGGACTGCCCCGGAAGATCTTACTGCCTCTACCTTATCTTCCAGCTCAAAGGGACGCAAATCAAAAACCTTAAAGTGGCTCTTCAAGAGTGAAGCACAATCCCCGTAATCAAAATCAAAGTCATTCAGTGGAGTGAAAGCCCTTATAAAGGAAAACCTTTCACCAGAAAACAAGCTCCTAACAACGGGCTCTATTGACTCGGGAAAGAGTAACTCTTTAGGAGAAAAGGATTCCACCTCACTAGAAGCCTTTTGCCAAGAGTCTCCGCCGACGAATTCAGCTGCTAAAAAATCACCGGTAGAAAGATCAAGAAAGGAAAGTCCCACTCTGTCACCGCTAGCACATACAGAAGCCAACCAAAGATTTTCATGAGCCTCAGCATAGTCAAAAGCCGTCCCCGGAGTAATTACTCTCACAACCTCTCTACGAACGATTTTTTTGTTTTTAGATGGCTGCTCAACCTGCTCGCAAATCGCTACCTTATAGCCTCTTTTGACAAGCTTCGACAAATAGCTGGAAACAGAATGATGAGGAACTCCGCACATAGGAACAGGATTCAAAGAATCCTTCATACGTGAGGTAAGCGTTATATTAAGTTCTCTAGAACCTATCACAGCGTCTTCGCCAAAAAGCTCGTAGAAATCACCGAGACGAAAAAACAACAGCATGCCGGGAAACTTTTTCTTTATCTCAGCATACTGCCTTAACATCGGCGTTAAACTCTGCATAAAAGAAATTATCAAGTAAAAGCCAGAAAACATCAAACTGAAAAATGACAGACTTAGAAAACTCTGTTATCATATCTATCTTGAAACGTTGATCTTCGGAAAAAAGAGGATACGAATGAAATTGAGGACGTTTCACCTACTAATAGTAGCGTTTGCAGTTAGCATCACAGTAGCACAAGAAAGTAAAGAGGAAAGCTACAAGATCGGATACCAGGATACCCTAGAAATAACCGTCTTCAGACACCCAGAGCTCACTCAGTTAGTAAACATCTCACCAGACGGAACCATAAAGCTCTTCAGAATAGATACACCCATCAGAGCCGTCTGCAAAACAGAACGAGAGCTAGCCGCTGAAATCACTGAAAAGTACAAAACATACCTGAAGAACCCATTTGTAAATGTAAGAGTAGTTGAGCAAAGATCGCAATACTTCGCTGTAATAGGAGCAGTAGAAAGACCGGGTTTGTTCTATATAAACCGAAGAGTTAGGCTGTTGGAACTACTGTCCTTTGCAGGCGGTCCAGACACAGAAAAAGCAGGAACTAAGCTCATAGTAGCAAGAGCCGGAAGCACTGCAACCTGTGACGGAAAAGCACAGGAAACAAGAGAAAACTACACACTCTATCAATTCAACGTAAGGGATGTTCTTCAAGCGAAAGAAAACATATGGATGGAACCAGGCGACATTGTATCTGTTCTAGATGCCGACGTAGTGTATGTCTACGGAAATGTAAGAAAACCCGGAGCAATAAAACTAAACCGAGCTTTGACGCTAAGACAAGCAATAGCATCGGCAGAAGGCTTTGCCCCTGCAAGCAACAAAGACAAAATAAGATTAATAAGACAAAAACCAGGTCAAGCGGAATGGGAAGAACAAGTCTTCAGTCTTAAAGACATTGACAACGGCAAGGTTACTGACCCACTCCTGCAACCAAACGACATAATCGCAGTGTCAGAAGACAAGACACAATCCATACTGAATGGAATAGGAAAATCACTAACCGGTGGATTAGCAAACTTACCAATTTTCGTGAAGTAGTCTATGAAAGAAAGCCGAGAAATAATAACTGCAGTTAAAAGCGAAAAGGAAGAACTAGAGCCAAGAACACCCCCCTACTACCCGAGCTACAGAGGAACGCCCGAAGGAAGTATCAGACTACTCGAATACTGGAACGCCATAAGAAAACGTCTATGGCTGATAGCAGGAATTGTAATCTTGTCAACAATCTTAACGGCAATTTACGTAGCTAGAAAACCAAACATCTACGAAGCAAAAGCTAGAGTACAAGTTGACTTAGAACAAGGAAATCCTCAACTTCAAGTAACGGATAAACCTACAGTAGTAACGAATCCAGACCCTGCCTATTTCAACACACAGCTACAGCTACTAACCAGCGATAGCCTCCTAAGAAGAGTAGTAAAAGAAGCAAACCTAGAAGCAAACAAAGAATTTCAAGAAGAGAGGAACAAAAGCGAAGCCTCTGCATGGCGAGCCTTCTTGAAATCAATCGGACTTGCAAAAGAAGAGCCAAGAAAAAAAATAGAACTAGAGGAAAGCCGAGGATTTAATCTAACAAGCATAGAAGAAATGCAAGAAGCAATTAGACTTGCCCCATTCGTTGAAATTCTAAAGAAAAACCTAGCAGTTGAACCTGTTAGAGAATCGAGAGCAACTTTCAAAGACACACGGCTCATAGAAATAAGATTTCAACACACAAACCCAGAACTAGCTGCGCTTATAACAAACGCAATAGCAGAAGTTTTTGTTAGGCAAAATCAAGAGAAAAGAACAGGAACCAGCAAGAAAACAAACGATTTTCTATCGGAAAGAATTGCCGCTCTGCAAAGTGAAATAAAAAGAGACGAAATGCGCCTAGCAGAACTGAAAAATAGTGCAGGAATTCTAAAAAAGGACGAAGGACAAACAATAGTTATTGACCGCTTGGCCGGACTAAACAAGCAGCTTTTGGAGGCTGAAAACATAAGGAAAACAGCAGAAGCCGAATACAACGCCGTAAAAGATCAGCCTGAAAGGCTACGCGCCCTCGCAGAAGAAAAACTGCAAAGATTCATCACCGAACGCGAAAACGACATGCGAGCACTAAGCAACGAAACCGCCAAAAGAATCGCTGATCTGGAAGCAGAAAAAGCAAAACTTTTAGTTGAGTATCAAGAGTCAGCCCCAGAGGTTCAAGAAATAAACCGAAAGATAGAAGCACTTAAAGGAGCTATTGAAAAAGCTCAAGAAAAAAACAGGGAGGAATTGGAAAAATACAGAAGCAGAACAGCAAAAGAAATCCTTACGAACCTGCAAACCCGATACGAGCAGGCAAAAGCACAAGAAGAAAAAATAAGACGAGCCTTTGAAGAACAATACGAAAAGGCAGAAGGCGAAAACCGAGCTGCGATCGATATAAAACTACTTGAGCAAAACATAGAAACAAACCGCGGATTCCTAAAAAATCTAATCGAGCAACAAAGCTCAAACGACGTGATAGCCCAAGGCACTGATAACAACATAAGCATAGTTGATGCAGCCATACCCCCAGACACACCAATAAGCCCAAGAAGACTAACAACCGTTTTACTAGTCATGATCTTATCAGGTATCTTCGGCGTAGGCCTATCGCTGTTTCTAGAATATCTGGATGATACCGTAAAAACAGTAGAAGACGTAGAAAGCTATTTAGGCTTACCAGTTCTTGCAGCTATTCCATCAATGAACTCGACACAAAAAAGAAAGCTTCTTTTAGTTGGATCGAAAGAAAACGAATTACCTGCAAAAACAGGCATTGAGTTGCTAGTCCATAACGATTCAAAATCATCGCTTTCAGAGGCTTACCGCCAGCTAAGAACATCAATACTTCTCTCGGTGGCAGGACACGCTCCCAAGTCTTTGCTTGTTACCTCAAGCCTTCCTGCGGAAGGAAAAACAACAACAGCAGTGAATACGGCTACAAGCCTTGCTCAAACTGGAGCGAAAGTTCTTATCATAGATGCAGACATGCGTCGTCCAAGAATACACAGCATCTTCAAAATCCCTAACAACTATGGACTTAGCACGCTTTTGTCAAGCGAAACAAAAGAAGAGAAAGCATTAGCAGCAATCTGCCAAGACCCAAAGACTAAACTTTATCTACTACCTTCAGGCCCAATACCACCCAATCCAGCAGAACTGATTGGGTCGCTTCAGATGACACATCTTATGTCAATTTTCCAAAAGGAGTTCACACATGTAGTTATAGACTCTCCACCGATAGCTTCTTTTACGGATGGAGTGCTGATTGCTTCTATGGTGGACGGGGTGATCTTGGTAATACATGCAGGTAAAAGCTCCAGACAAATAGTCCGCCGCTCAAGACAGATTTTGCAAGAAGTAGGGTCAAAGATTTTTGGCGTCGTGTTAAACAACGTAAACGTTAATTCACAAGAAAACTATTACTACCAAACCTATTACTACAGCTCATACTACCAACAGGAAGGAGAGGAATGAAGAGAGTCTTAGTTACCGGAGCCGGAGGCTTTATAGGAAGCCACCTTGTTAGCTACCTGAAAAAACGCGGATATTGGGTTCGCGGAGTTGATATAAAGTATCCAGAGTTTTCGGAAACGGATGCAGATGAATTTGAGATTCTTGACTTGAGGCGCTGGGATAACTGTCTGCAGGCAACTCGCAATGTAGATGAAGTTTATGCACTCGCGGCTGACATGGGTGGAATGGGTTTTATTTCATCACACCATGCACAGATTCTTTACAACAATGCGCTGATAAACTTTCACACACTTGAAGCTTCCAGAATAAATGGCGTAAAACGGTATCTTTTTACTAGCTCAGCTTGTGTTTACAACGAGGAACTGCAACGGGAAGCAAATATCAGACCCCTTAAAGAAGAAGATGCATACCCGGCGATGCCCCAAGACGCTTACGGATGGGAAAAACTCATAAGCGAAAGGCTCTGCATCCACTACAGAGAAGAATACGGAATGCAAACCCGAATAGTTAGATTTCATAACATTTTTGGTGAAAAAGGAACATGGGAAGGCGGTCGTGAAAAAGCACCAGCAGCTTTATGCAGAAAAATAGCCATAGCGAAACTTACAGGCAATCCGGAAGTAGAAATCTGGGGTGATGGAGAACAAACTCGCTCCTTTTGTTACATTAGCGATTGTATCGAGGGTATATACAGGTTAATGCAATCAGACTACCCAGAACCATTAAACTTAGGGCAGGATCGGATGGTGACAATAAACCAGCTAGCAGATATAATTGCAGAAATAGCCGGCATAAAGATAATTAAGAAACACGTGAATGGCCCCCAAGGCGTAAGAGGCCGCAATTCTGATAACACAAGGCTTAGAGAAGTCTTGGGTTGGGAGCCTCAAGTCTCGCTTGAAGAAGGTTTGCGAGTAACCTATCAATGGATTGAGGAACAGGTTAGAAAAAAGTTAGAATCTCAAAAGGTATTATCCACAGCAAAATGAATTTCAGAGAGGTTCCAATTGAAAAAGTAAAAAGCTTCTGGGATTCTAGACCTTGTAACATACGGCACTCACCAGCGCAAATTGGAACAAAAGAGTATTTTGATCAGGTCGAGTGGCGAAAATACTTTGTAGAGCCGCATATACCCAAGTTTGCACAATTCGAAAAATGGAAAGGCAAAAGGGTTCTTGAGATAGGTTGCGGTATAGGAACTGACACGATAAACTTTGCTCGTGCCGGCGCTTTCGTTACAGCGGTTGATATCTCCACGGAATCCTTAAAAATAGCCCGCAAGAGAGCAGAGGTCTTTGGTCTTCAAGACAGAATATCATTCTATGAAGCTGATGCTGAAAGGCTTTCCGAATTTGTTCCTGCAGAACCCTTTGACCTAGTTTACTCGTTTGGAGTAATTCACCACTCTCCACATCCTGAAAAGATAATCGAGCAGATTAGAAACTTTTACGTAAAAAGCGGAAGCACGTTGAAAATAATGGTCTATAACCGATACTCGTGGAAAGTCTTCTGGATTTTAGTCAAAGAAAAAGGCAAATTCTGGAAGCTTGACGAGATAATAGCAAAACACTCAGAAGCTCAAACAGGATGTCCAGTCACCTATACATACACAAAAAAAACGGTCGAAGAGCTCATAGGTGATGGCTTTATAATAGAAGAAAAGCATGTCGAACATATTTTCCCGTATAAAATCTCAAAGTACGTAAAATACGAGTACGAAAAGAATTGGTATTGGCGCTGGATGCCAGAAAAGTTTTTTAGAAAACTAGAAAAATCAATTGGCTGGCACCTATGTGTTACAGCCAAGAAAATTTGAGTGGAGTAAAATATGCAAATATCTGTTATAGGATTAGGGAAGTTAGGAGCAAGCATGGCAGCTTGCTTTGCTCATCGAGGATTTAAGGTAATAGGAGTTGACATAAGTCACAAGGTAGTTGATGCAATAAATAACGCAAGTGCTCCTGTTCAAGAAACCGGCCTTAATGAAATGATAAAGGCTAACAGAGATAGACTAAAAGCAACTCTAAGCCACGAAGAAGCGGTACTGAACTCAGATATATCCTTTGTCATAGTGCCGACACCGAGTGATGAGCGAGGCGCTTTCTCCCTACAATACGTATCATGGGCATACAAAGAAATCGGGCGAGCACTGGCAAAAAAGAAAAACTACCACAACGTAGTGCTAACAAGCACGGTCCTTCCGGGCTCAACTCGTCAGGTTCTTATTCCTATACTCGAAAAAGAATCCGGCAAGAAAGCGGGAAAAGACTTTGGCGTTTGTTATAGTCCGGAATTTATAGCCTTGGGAAGCGTGATAGAAAATTTCTTGAACCCGGACTTCACCCTTATAGGAGAACTTGACGAAAGAAGCGGTAGCGAATTAGAAAAACTCTATGCAATGGTAGTCGAAAACAAAGCTCCTTCAGCCCGCATGAGTATTGAAATGGCTGAGCTTACGAAAATAGCCGTCAACACTTTTGTGACAACAAAAATAACCTTTGCAAACATGCTGGCAGAAATATGCGAGAACATCCCCGGCGGAGATGTCGATGTAGTCACAAGAGCTTTAGGTCTCGATAGTCGCATAGGTCACAAATACTTAAAAGGCGGGTTAGGTTACGGTGGACCATGCTTTCCCAGGGATAACATAGCTCTTTCGTTCATCGCGAAACAGCTAGGCGTTCAGGCGAAGCTTGCCGAAGTAACAGACTCGATGAACCGTTCGATTCCTAACAGAGTAACCGAAAAGCTAAAAGAAATTCTCAGACCGAACAGCACCGTTGCCATACTCGGACTTGCCTACAAACCATTTTCTCATGTTACGGAAGAATCTCAGTCTCTTTATATAGCCGAAGCTCTGTCGAAAGCAGGTTACAGAGTCATCGGGTATGATCCTTTGGCAGGAGAAATGGCACTTCAGGAACTTCATGGACATATAGTAGTGCTCGATAACCTAAAAGAATGTCTCAACCAAGCAGAAGCAGTTTTAATAGCGACACCTCATCCAGAATTTGAAAAACTCGAAGCCGAAGACTTCAAGAATCAGTATCGAAAAGTTACCGTCATAGACTTCTGGAGAATGATGAAGAAACTCGAAAACGAAGATCATATCAATTACATTGCTTTCGGAAAAAGCAATGATGATACAGCAAACACAAAGAGGTTGAAGCAAATCTGGCTTGGAACAAAGGAAAAACCTTCTGAAGCTGTTAAATCATGATCCGAGTTTGCGTTGTTACAACTGTTCACAATAGACGTGACATTACGCTTCTTTGCCTTAAAAGCTTGGCAAAAGTAAATAAGGAAGGTCTAAATGTTCACATCATAGTGGTTGATGATGGGTCAACCGACGGAACCTCAAAAGCAATATCCGAGCAATTCCCCGAGGTTGAGATAGTCAAAGGAGATGGAAATCTTTGGTATACAGAGGGAATGAACGTTGGAATAAACGCAGCTTTTAAGCACAACCCAAAATACATTTTGATGATAAATGACGATCAAATTTTTGATGTAGACTTCCTGCAATACATGGTAGAAACTGCTGAAAAAAACGAAAAATCTATAGTCGGGGCATTATTGCTTCTCTGGGATCAGCCCCACAAGGTGTTTCAGGTCGCACCCGTTTGGAAAACATGGCTCGGCGGATGGCGACATTGGCGACATCAAACAGTTTGGAGTGTGCCTGAACGACCATGGGAAGTTGAGCTAATAGTAGGTAACTGTATCCTCATACCTACAGAAGCTATAAAAGAAGCAGGACTTATGGATTCAAGACGCTTTCCAAATTTTGGTGATGCAGAATATACTCCCAGACTTCGCAAAAAGGGATGGCGTCTCATATTAGATCCAAGGGCTAAAGTGTTTGTCCAACCAAACACCATTCCAAAGAGCGTCAAAGACTTATGCTTGAGAGAAAAAATAGATTTTCTGTTTATTGACCTAAAGAAACCTCAGAACTTAAGAAGAAGATTCTATGCCTACTGGTTCGGAGCACCGTCAAAAATAAAGGGTTTAGTGGGTTTCTTAATGTTTCTTATAAGGTTTTGGCTTAGGAAAAACATAGAAGGTGATTGGGCGGAGAGGCAAAAAGAGCCAGAACTTAAAGAAGTTTTTAGGAATAAACTTGTGTAACTACTTTAACTTTACCTAAAGTTTTAGTTCAACTGTCGGCAGTCAGACATTTAATGTGTAATATCAAGAAAATCGTCTATGCATGGAATTATAAAGAGTGGGGCGGGGTACAAATATACTTCCTCTCGTTAATGAAAGAAGCTTTAAAAAAGCACCAGGTATTTGTTGTAATGCCAAATGAAATCACGAACAACCAGATGGTTCAGATTCTTGACTCGATGAACATAGAATATGCCAGATTAAACTCGGTTCTTGATACGTCTGTAGCTAAAGGTCTTATTGGTAAATTACGACGCCATTACAGAAAACTTAAATCCGAACTAGTCTTTTATAGATACCTGACAAAGTTAGGAGATGAAAAGAAGGTTATCTTCCATATTGACTTTGCCCCTTGGCAATCGTTTCTGTTTCTTTACCTACTTTCTAGAAAAAACAAGGTTTTATTTACGGTTCACAACCCTGCTTCTACAAGCAAATGGCGAGAAATCTTATGGCGCGTAAAACTTTGGCTGTTAAGTAAGCAAAAAAACTTTCAAATCTTTGCATCAAACGAGTTGAGTCGCAGCTGGATTGAAAGCTACGGATTCAAAAAAGCAGAAGTCATATACTCAGGCATAAGCGTCGAAGAAATCAAGAAGGTGTCAAGAAAAAAATTTTTTCCCACAGATAAGCTTAAAATAATATGTGCCGGACAGTTCATAGATCGAAAGGGGAGATGGGAATTCCTAACTGCAGCCAAAAAAGTTCTTTCCAAGCATAAAAACGTAACTTTTATCTGGCTATCCAACACACCTTTAAGCAGCGAGGATGCAGAAAAAATCCCTGCTTATCAGCTAGAAGAAAACTTTACCTTAATAAGTGAAATACCTACTAGGGAAGACTATTTAGCAATGCTTAGTGAGGCAGATATCTTCGTTTTACCAAGCAAAAAAGAGGGGCTTCCTATCGCAATACTAGAGGCAATGGCTTTGGAAAAACCAGTAGTTTCAACTGCAGTAGGAGCTATCCCAGAAGCAATAATTCACGGAGTGACAGGTATTTTGATAAACGACCACAACATGCTAGCGGATAGACTAGCAGATGCAGTAAGCTTGCTCATTGAAGATGCATCCATGAGGCAAAGGCTGGCAAAAGCAGGAAGACACCTTGTAGAAGAAAAATTCGATGCAGAGAAAATTAGCAAAAGAATGGTTGAAATCTACGAATCCCAATGACAGAATCCCTCGCAAGAAAGGCTATAAAAAACGCCATCAATGGTTTTTTCGGCTGGTTCGTTCCCGTAGTGATAAGTTTTTTTACGGCACGCATCCTGGTCGTTAAAATTGGTGTAGAGGAATATGGCTTGTATTCGTTAATACTGGGATTTATAAGTTACCTTTTCATTTTCAATACAACGAGAGCCATTACAAAACACATAGCCGCAAGTGAGGAAAAGCAAAAACCTATAAGTCTCATCTCAACAAGCCTCGCAGTTAACTTTGTTTTCTCTCTCGTGGTAACCTCAGCTATACTGATTTTCAATGAGCCCCTCATAAAGAACCTGTTGCTAATAGAAGACAAATGGCACCAAGAGGTAAAACTTGCTTTATACTTTGCTGCTATGTCTGTAGCAATCTTGTTCTTAGCGCAAACCTTCATAGCTACAGTATTAGGCTTTCAAAAGTTTGAAATATACTCAAAAGTTAATGTAACTGCTGGCTTGCTTCTCAATCTAGGTAACATAGCCCTAGCATTTGCCGGATACGGTCTTATACATCTGGTTTTCTGGAATTTTGTTGCAAATCTTTTCTCAGCAGCTACCTTTTATCTTGCAGCTAAGCGGTTGCTGCAGACTATAAGCTTCAAGCCAAGCATCTGGGCGTTTAAAGAGATTTTCAAGTATGGAGCTTCAACATTTGGCTATCAGCTACTTAGCAATTTCTTATTCTTATTTGAGAGAATACTGGTAACCAGAAATTACGGTGCGGAAAGCCTCAGTTATTACGCCCTGGCAATGATGGTCGGAATTCAAATGCATTTTTTTATTGCCAGTTTGAGTCAGTTTGTCTTTCCTATGACTAGCCAGATAAAAAAGGAAAAGCCCGAGCAAATTCTAAATGTTTATACAAAATCCATAAAATTTGCAGCGTTAATCTCACTCTTTTTCACTGGCTTTTTTCTACTAGAAAAAGATGAATTTCTCAGCTTTTGGCTAGGGAGCGATCTAGCAAAAGAATGCACAGCGATCTTGGCTTTTCACGTCCTAACTTATTTCTTTATTACAATTGTCGGCGTCTGCTGGCAGGTTTTCGACGGTGTCGGTAAACCACAAATATCCTTTTTGTCATATGGAATCAGCTTTCCCATTTCAATTGCCTCAATGATCTATTTATCATCGCTTTATAACGTAGAAGGTATAGCTATAGGGCGGCTCTTAGGAACACTTGCCTTGTTTTTTATAACTGTTACTTTTGAGAAGAAAGCGTTTGGGAAAGTTTTGTTAAAGTTTTGGCTATCGCTGATAATAAAGCTTCTGTTTGTATTTTCTGGAATGTTGGTCTTAAAAATGACTTTGACGGTCCTTGAAGTTAGTAACATCCTTGTATTTCTATTGTTTTCATCTATTATGTTTTTAACAATGGCATTTGCCGTTGGTTTGATAGACATCAAAGAAATAAAGGTCATTACCAAGAGAGGTTAGAGATGAGAATAGAGCTCGTGCATAGAGTTGAGTTTATAAAAAGGATGTGCAAAGACAAAAAGGTTTTACACCTTGGATGCACAAATTTTCCATACACTGAAAACTCGATAAAGGACGGAAGCCTGCTCCACTTCCAACTAATGCAGATTTGTAGAGAACTTTATGGAATTGATGCGGACGAAAGAGGAATAGAGGAGCTTCGGCATCACGGAGTTAAAAACCTTTATAAAGGAGATCTAGAAAAATTAGAAGAATCAAGCCTAAATGAAAAGTTTGAAGTCATCGTAGCGGGTGAAGTCATAGAGCATCTGTCCAATCCGGGCCTCTTCTTAAACGGAATAAAGCGATTTATGAATAGCGAGACTATACTTATAATTACTACAATAAATGCTTATTCCGGACTAAGATTCGCAATATATGCACTAAGGGGTAAGGGTGGCGAAAACGAACCAGTGCATCCAGATCACGTTGCTTATTACTCATACAGAACTTTGAACCTGATCGTAAAGCGTGCAGGCCTTAAAGTAGAAAATTTCTATTTCTACGACATAGGTCCAGAGCATAGAATATATAACCCTTGGTACTACAATTTCGTAAACGACGTTGCAGTGAAAATATCGCGTCAACTTGCCGACGGAGTGATAGCCGTTTGCAAAATCGCTTGAATATGGAAGTTTCAGCAAAGGCGCCAGAAAAACTACACCAGATAGTCTTTGACGAGTACCAGAAGAAGGTTCCTAAAGGCGCAAAAGTAATTGACTTAGGAGCAGGAGAAGGCGCATTTGCGCAGAAGGCAATTCTAAGAGGTGACCTAGTTGTAGGAGTTGATAGAGAAAACTGGAAAATAAAAGCTCCCTTCCTGAGCGTTAATCTTGATGAAGTTGGATTTGCAGAAAGTATAGTCCGTGATTTTGGTCGCTTCGATGTGGCCATAGCGATAGAAATTATAGAACATCTGGAAAACCCGTTTGCCTTTATCAGAGAATGTGCAAGACTTCTCAAAAAGGACGGGCTTTTATTCTTAACTACTCCGAACGTTGAGGCTATAAATTCACGAGTCATGTTCCTAATAAAGGGAAGGTTAGCTTATTTTGATGAGTATTCAACCATTAGGTCGGCGCATATAACACCCGTGTTCAGTTGGAAACTAGACATGGCACTTGAAGAAGCTAGCTTTGAAAAAATTTCTGATAAATACGTTCTTCATGAATTCACCCTTGGAAAACATAACATAAAGGGATGGCTTTCTGGCGTCCTAGCAGCAATGCTTTACCCTTTTGTAAAAGGAAATAAGCGTGGAAGCAACAGAGTTCTAATTGCTAAATTAAAATGAAGTGTGCAGTTTTAGGAAGTGACGGTTTCATAGGATCACATTTGACGGAAGCTTTGCTAGCTAAAGGCTACGATGTAAAGTGTTTTGATAAAACCATAAGAAGTAAGATACCAAGGATTGAAAAAATTGAGGGTAACTTTCTAGATGAAGAAAGTCTAAGACAAGCTTTAAGAGGCTGTGATACGTGCTTCCATCTAATTTCCACAACTCTACCTAGCAGCTCAAACGAATCACCGATCTTTGATGTTCAAACGAATGTCATCGGGACAATAAGACTACTAGAACTTTGTCTAGAAGAAAACGTGCAAAAGGTGATTTTTATATCTTCTGGTGGGACAGTATATGGAATGCCTCTTGAAATTCCAATAAAGGAAAGCCACCCAACGAATCCAATCTGCTCTTACGGAATTACAAAGCTCACCTGTGAAAAATATCTATCGCTCTTTCATCATCTTTACGGATTAGAATACAGGATATTAAGAGTTGCGAACGCTTTTGGAGAAAGGCAAAAAACTAACTCAGCACAAGGAGCAATCGCCGTGTTTCTTGCAAAGGCGCTGCGTGACGAAGAAATAGAGATCTGGGGAGACGGTAGCACCGTAAGAGATTACATACATGTGGATGATGTGATAGATGCTTTTTTAAGGGTAATGGCCTACGAAGGAGAACAGAAAATCTTTAATATAGGCTCCGGCAACGGTAGAAGCCTGAACGAAGTTCTAGACACGATAGAAAAAGTGCTAGCAAAAAGGATAAAGAAAATATATACAGGGAAGAAACGGCGACTGGATGTGCCGATTAACGTGCTTTCGATAGAACTAGCTAAAAGGGAACTGATGTGGAGTCCAAAGGTTGAATTTGACGAGGGTGTAGAACGTTTTGCAAAATGGTTAAAAGAAAGACTGTGAAAGACGGACATCAATTGTTGCTAGCTTCTGTAACGGCTTGGCTTACCTGCCTCGTCTTAAGCTTTACTTTTTTGTGGATTGACTTAGACGGGGAAGTTTTTGGAGATTTTTATCTATTGCCATGGTGCTTTTTAGCTGGAGTGGTAGTACTATCCCCCGTATTCTACTACTTTTACAAAGGGAGCTTTGACCCGTTTCATCCGTTGATTTTTGGGAGTCTATTCTATATCTTCCCAGCACTTGTCTTAGGTGGAGTTATTCTAAGTTTTGGATGGTCTGATCCGTTTTATTTAGCTTTTATTGAGGACCAAAAGAAAAATCTACCACTTAGCCTTATATATGTTGCTTTAGGTTACATTGGCTTAATAATAGGTTTTGCAAGTCCAATAAGCAGGAAAGCCGCAAGGCTTTTGGATGAGAAGCTTCCAAAAATTGATTGGAAACCTTCTGAGACTTTACTTGGCGGTATAGGCTTAATAATTGCGGGCTTTGGTGTAAATATCTTAAGCTTTCTAAGGGGACTGCTTGGGTATCAGAAAGCAGAGAATGTGGAAATATTTGATGGCCTGCTGATTTTCTTGCAAGTGCTTCTTACGGAAGGCGTTTTTTTGTTGTGGCTAGCCTTTTTTAGTGAAAAGAATAAAACTGCGGTTTACTATCTGATTGCAGCTTTTCTGATAGTAGTAATCCCGATTAGAACAGTTTTAATAGGAAGTAGAAGTGCTCTAATGCTAAGCCTTCTTCCCATAGCAGCAGCCTATTTTTATGCTGGCAAAAAGGTAAAAATCATCCAGATAGTTATCTTAGGGGTGGTTTTATCAATCGCTGCCTTTTTGGGTGCTATATATGGAACCAGTTTCCGAAACATAAAAGGTTCTGAGGCAAGAATAGAAGCAGGAGATTACATAGGTCAAGCAGCCGCTACGATTGAATACCTTTCAAAGCAAGACTTAGATTTAGTCCTGGAAGATGGAGCAAGAGCATTGGCCGAAAGAATTGAAAACTTAAGTTCTCTAGCAGTAGTAGTCTCAAACTACGAAAAACTGGCTCCTTATGAAGCAGCCTACGGTCTAGAAAACAATATCTTCAATGACCTGCTGTACTCTTTCGTCCCGCGTTTTCTGTATCCAGAAAAGCCAAATACCTCAGATGCGAGAGCGTATAGCGATCTATACTTCAACTATGGTGAAAACTCTTTTACCATAACTCCGTTTGGTGATTTACTCAGAAACTTTGGACCATTGGGGATTCCGCTCGGGATGATCCTCGTCGGAGCTTATTTTAGACTCATATACTCAACGCTTATAGAAACTAAATACCCTGCTATGTGGAAAAAAGTAGCTTACTATCCGTTACTTACAGTTGTTTCTTATGAATCGTTTTATGCTACGATTTTTCCTTCAATAATAAGAACCTTATTGGTTGTTGTTATAAGTCTTTGGTTTGTTAATCTTTCTGGAAAGCTTTTTCAAAGGAAGAGGTAATGAAGGAAGTAATAGTTTTTACAAATGGGTGTTTTGACTTGATCCATCCTGGTCATGTAGATTTTTTGAATCGAGCAAAGTCTTTAGGAACTAAGCTTATAGTAGGCATAAATAGTGATCGTTCGATAAGAGAAATAAAAGGTGTGGGAAGGCCTATTCTGACTGAAGAAGCAAGACGCGAGGTTTTATTAGGGCTTAAAGCTGTAGATGAGGTGATAATTTTTGATGAAACTACGCCAGAGAATCTAATAAAAAAAATAAAGCCCGACGTTTTAGTTAAAGGCGGTGACTGGCGACTTGAAGAGATAGTAGGAGCAGATTTTGTTTTAAGTTACGGTGGAAGTGTCAGATGTCTTCCTCTTAAGGATGGGTTTTCGACCACCCTGATAATTGAAAGAATTCTGCAAGCAAATAAACCGAAACAGAAAGAAAACACGAAGTCTAGTGACCTTATAAGACAGCACATAGAAGTTTTCTATGGACTTCTTTCTTGCGTTGAGCATATAGAGGAGTCTGCAAGAGTAATTCTTGACGCTGTGAGAAACAGGAGAAAAATTTTAATCTGCGGAAACGGAGGCAGTGCTGCCGATGCGCAGCACATAGCAGCTGAATTTGTTGGTCGTTATGAAATGGAAAGACGAGCTATTCCGGCTATTGCTCTTACTACGGACACATCTATTTTGACTGCCTTGTCTAATGATTACGGATTTAGCGAAGTTTTTTCTCGTCAGATAGAAGCATTAGCCGATCCAGGAGATGTTTTAATAGCAATAAGCACGAGCGGTAGCTCCGAAAATGTTTTGCGTGCAGTAATGAAAGCCCGTCAGAAAGGCTGTGTAACGATTGCCTTAACCGGAAGCAAAGGCAAAAAACTTGCGGGTTTGTGTGATAAGGCGGTTGTTGTTCCTTCAGAGAAAACCTCAAGAATTCAGGAAGCCCACATTACAATAGGACACATATGGTGCGAGCTTATCGATTATGAATTTAGAAGAGAAATTTAGTCAGATAAAAGTGCTGATTGTAGGAGATGTCATGCTTGACCGTTATTGGTGGGGAAGGGTTGAAAGAATTTCGCCTGAAGCACCTGTTCCGGTAGTGTATTTAGAGAAGACATCTCATGCAGCAGGTGGAGCAGCAAATGTCGCATCAAATGTCATAAATTTAGGTGCGGCAGAAGTTTACCTTGTAGGAGTTTTAGGGAAAGATGAAGAAGGTCGTCTGTTGAGAGAAACTTTAGAACGACAAGGCATAAAGTCTTGTTTTCTGATTGAAGACGACAGGAAAACTACTGTTAAAACCAGAATAATAGCTCATAATCAACACGTTGTAAGGGTTGATAGAGAAAGCATTTCAGGGCTTTCAGATGAGGAGGAAAAAAATATTGCTGAACAAATTGAGAAAATCATAGACCCAGTGGATGTAGTGGTTTTGTCTGATTATGCAAAGGGACTTTTGAGTTTTTCATTGACTAGGTGGGTGATAGAGCTAGCAAGAAGAAACTGCAAGAAGATATTGGTTGATCCAAAAGGAAGAGATTTTAGCAAGTATAAAGACGCTACCATTATAACTCCGAATCGAAAAGAAGCTTTTGAAGCTTGCCCTGAGTCTGACATTCGAAAGTGTGCTAGGCGACTTCTTGAAAGCCTAAGCGTTGAGTGTGTTGTAATAACCCTCGGAGAAGAAGGAATGGTTGTGTTCGAGAAAAATGGAGAATTTACCCATCTTCCAGCACTTGCAAGGCAGGTTTATGATGTAACCGGCGCAGGAGATACGGTCATAGCGACTCTAGCTCTAGGCATAGGTTGTGGGTTAGATTATGTAACGGCAGCTCGAATAGCAAACGTTGCGGCTGGAGCTGTAGTAGAAGAAGTTGGGACTTCGGTAATCACAAAGAAAAAGCTTTTTGAGAGAATATTGTGAGAATACTTGTTTATAGAATAGGTGGAATAGGCGACATGATAATAGCCTTGCCTGCCTTATGGGCAATAAGAAAAGCTTTTCCTGATGCAGACATAGTTTACCTAACTGATTTAAAAGGGAAAACTGAAAGAACGGTTAGAGAGCTGCTACCTGAAGAAGTTTACGATGATTTGATCTGTTATGCAAAATTTTCCGAGATAGTAAAGATTCTAGGTAAAAGTTTTGATGCTGTTTTTTATTTGATGAACAGGAATCGGGATGTATTAAGAATCAAAAGGGACAAGTTGTTCTTTCGGCTAGTGGCGCGTAAGGTTTATGGCATTAAGCATCTTGAAAAAGTTCGGCTACTTGATCGAAAGTTTAAGCACGTTTGTTCCGAATATGATTATCTTCTAGATTGCTTATACGAAGAAGAAGAACTTAAACTTCCACCGAGAGAGAGTTTAAGGCCGGATTTGAAGTTAAAAGAAAGTGAGCGGAATCGTGCTTCAAAGTGGATAAGGGAAAACACAGATGGAAATCTTATAGCTGTTATGGCATCTAGTGCCTGGAGTTCTAAAAACTGGAAGGAAGAAAGATTTGCAGAGGTTGTTTATCGGCTTATAAGAAAGAGGGATGTTTTTCCATTAGTGTTCGGAGGGGTTAAAGAAAGAGAGCAGGCAGATAGATTGGTAAACTTCTGGGGAAGGGGAAGGAATCTAGCAGGTAAATTTGGGCTTAGGATGGATGCGGCAATTATCGAAAGATGCAAACTTTATCTCGGTAATGACACCGGGACCATGCATCTTGCTTCTGCCGTTGGAACTAGATGTGTAGCTATTTTTTCGGCGATTGATCATCCTGGACGATGGGATCCTTTTGGGCAGGGACATAAAATAATAAGAAAAAGAGTTTTTTGTGAGATTTGTTATCAGCGGGCTTGTCCGAGAGAATTTCATGAGTGCATGGAGTTGGTTAGCACGGAGGAAGTTTACAGAGCTTGCATAGAAGTTTTAGATGAGGTCAATCAATTGTAAAAGTTAAAGTGTTTACTTAAAAGATATAAATTTTTACTTGAATCAAAGTGATTTAAATTGTAAAAAATAAAAGTTTAATACAATACAAGATAGATTGAATACTTATAAAAAACTTTAAGCGAGTGAAAATAAAACATTGATATAAGGAATCTTTTAAACATAAAGTAAAGGTTTAACTGTCGGCACTTCGACATCTAATACACAGCTTTAATTTATGAGAGTGTTAATTTTCGGTGGTAGCGGAATGCTAGGTCACAAGCTTGTTCAGGTGTTGAGCAAGAAGATGGATGTTTATGCAACAGCTAGACGAGATAGTTTCGTTTTTAACAACGTGAGATTCATAGGTGGTATAGATGTAGAAGATGAAAGTCTGGTGAAAGGTATTGTAAAATCCTTAAAACCTGATGTTGTAATAAACTCGGTTGGACTAGTCAAGCAGCTTCCAGAGTCTAAAAATGTGGTAAAATCACTGAAGATAAATTCAATCTTTCCTCATTTATTAGCAAAGTTATGTACCAACGAAGGAATTCGCCTTATACACATAAGCACTGACTGTGTTTTCAAAGGAGATAAAGGTAATTACAAAGAAGAAGATGAGGCTGATGCGACTGACATTTATGGGAAAAGCAAATATCTTGGTGAGATTTATTCGGAGGGATGTCTTACCTTGAGAACTTCCATCATCGGGAGGGAAATAACTGAGCGAAAAGGTTTAATTGAATGGTTTTTAAGCAAAAAGGGAGAAAAAATAAAGGGTTATAGAAAAGCAATTTTTAGCGGTTTCCCAACGATAACCTTTAGCGGAATAGTCTGCTGGTTGATAGAGTCTTATCCGAATTTAAGTGGTCTGTTTCATGTATCATCTAGCCCAATAAGCAAGTATGAGCTTCTTTGCAAGCTAAAAGAAAAACTTAACTTTCAAGTGGAGATAGAGCCTTGCGACGAGGTTTGTATCAATAGAAGCCTCGACTCATCAAGGTTTCGTGCGGTAACTGGTTTCGTTCCGAGAACCTGGGATGAGATGCTAGACGAAATGATAGAAGATTTCATTTGGTACGAGGGGTTAACCGAGCGATGAAAGTGATGACTATATTCGGAACTAGGCCTGAAATTATAAGGCTTAGTCTTACAGTGAAACTCTTGGATCAAAACTGTGAACACATCATGGTTCATACAGGGCAAAATTATCATGCGAGTCTAAGTGATAACATACTAAGACAGCTGCAGGTAAGGCAACCGGATTTCCATCTTGGGGTTCACGCCACAAGTTTTGCAAAACAGGTAGGCGAGATCTTGTATAAAGCAGATGAAATAATTGAGCGAGTAAAACCTGATAGGATTCTGATATTAGGAGATACAAACAGTGCTCTTACGGCAATTGTAGCTGCAAGAAGGGGAATTCCTGTTTTTCACATGGAAGCTGGCAATAGATGTTATGACGATCGCGTTCCAGAAGAAGTAAATCGCCGTATAATTGATCATGCAAGCACCGTATTGATGCCTTACACGGAAAGAAGCAAGGAAAATTTAATTAGAGAAGGAATAGAAAGAGAAAGAATTTTCGTCATAGGAAATCCGATAAACGAGGTACTGAAGGTTTTCGCTGAAGAAATAGACAACAGTGCTATTTTGAAAAACTTAAGTCTTAAACCTTACGAGTATTTTTTAGTCACGCTTCATCGAGCCGAGAATGTAGACGATCGTAGCAGGCTGAGCAAGATATTTGAGGGGCTAAAGAAAATTAGCGAGTCGTTTGGAAGAAAGGTTCTTCTGAGCGTGCATCCAAGAACGGCCGACAAAATAGAAAAATTTAAGCTTGACACTGATGGGTTTTTTTTAATGACTCCTCCTGGTTTCTTTGATTTTGTAAAGTTAGAGAAAAATGCGTATGCCGTGCTTACCGATAGTGGAACGGTACAAGAAGAGTGTGCCATACTGAAGATACCAAATGTTACTATTCGGGACGTGACCGAAAGACCTGAAACAATCGAATCAGGAAGCAATATCCTGAGTGGGGCAGAACCAGAAAGTATCTTAAAGGCGACTAAAATAGTACTTTCACAAATAAATGAGTGGAATCCTCCTAGGGAATACCTTATTGAAAATGTTTCTCAGATCGTTTCGAAAATTGTTCTAGGTTACGTCAGCATAAGAAAACACGTATGAGGCTGTGGATAGTTACAGAGCTTTATTATCCCGAGATGACTTCAACCGGATACTATTTGACGAAGATAGCCGAGGGAATGAGTAAGCATTTTTGTGTGAAGGTTCTATGCGGTCAACCTAACTACCTTGCAAGGGGAAAGAAGGCTAGCTGGCATGAAATCTTAAATGGGGTTGAGGTCTTTAGACTGCGAAGCACAAGGTTTGATAAAAACGTTATCCCACTGCGCGTTCTTAACATGATTTCTTTTGGGGTGTCTGTTTTTATTAAAGCCCTGATAAAATTTCGCAAAGGTGATAAGGTGCTTGTTGTAACTACTCCGCCGAATTTGCCATTTGTAGTTGCAGTTTGTTGTTTAGCAAAAAAAGCATCTTATGTTCTTTTGATACACGATAATTACCCGGAAGTTTTGATAGCTTCTGGCAAGGCGAAACCAAATTCTATATTTGTAAAACTGATAAATCTCGCAAATCGCTGGCTTTACGCCAAAGCTGAAAAAGTGATCGTTGTTGGAAGAGACATGTTGGAGCTATTAAAAAGGAAGGGTGTTGATTCTGTTTACATTCCGAACTGGGCAGAGTTAGAGACTGTTGAGCCGAAAGAAAAGAAAGAAAATAAACTTTTAAATGAGCTATGTCTGAAGAATCATTTCGTTTTTTTGTATGCTGGAAATATGGGTCATCCGAACGATTTGGAAAGCATAATAGACTGTGCTGAGATTTTGAAAGAACATCAGCAGATCCATTTTATTTTTCTTGGAGATGGAGCAAAGCGTGAGTGGTTAGAACGGCAGGTAGCTACTAGAGAGCTAAAGAATGTTACGTTGCTTAAGCCGAGACCAAGAACCGATCAGATCGATTTTCTAAATGCTTGTGACGTTGGGATAGTGTCGCTTGTAAGAGGCATGTGGGGAGTATCGGTGCCTTCTAGAACATATAATTTGCTAGCAGCGGGAAAACCTATATTAGCAATAGTTGAGAGCGGTTCGGAGGTTGATCTGATAGTAAAGGAAGGAGTTGGATGGCAAGTTGAGCCTAGCTCAGCTCCGGTTTTAGCGGAGACTATTTTGAAGATTTTCAACGAGAGGGAAAAGCTAATAGATTTTTCGAAAAGAGCAAGAGAGATAGCCTTAGAGAGATATAACCTACAGGAAGCTTTGAAGCTTTATCTCGAGGTGCTTAAAGGTGGAGACATTGGCAATTAGCTTTGTTCTTTTTACTTTTTCCTTTGTCGGCATAGAAGGTTTTAGAAGATTTGCTATCAAAAAAAGAGTTATGATTGATGTGCCGAACGAAAGGAGCTCTCATTTGAGAGCGACACCTAGGGGAGCAGGAGTGATTTTTGTAGTTTTATGCCTTTTAGGAAGCTTTTTTGAGACACAAAACGTGTGGTTTACGTTAGGAGCCTTACTGGTTTGCTCAATTAGCTTCATTGATGATTTATGGTCTTTGCCTGCTGGCATTAGATTATTTTTTCACTTTCTTGGTGCTTTTCTTGTTGTCTACTTTTCAACTGAGTTTAGTTTTTTCTCTTTGCTGGGCATTTTTTGGATAGCGTGGCTTATAAATGCTTACAACTTTATGGACGGTATAGATGGTATTGCTGCAATGCAAGCCTTGACTGCCGGAACTGGATGGATTTTCGTGGGTTTCTTCTTTGAGTTAAGTTTTATCAAAACGGTGTCTCTTTTCTTGGTGACAACAGTTTTGGGGTTTATACTTCATAACTTTTCTCCCGCGAGGGTTTTTATGGGTGATGTTGGAAGTGCGTTTTTGGGTTACGGTTTTGCTACGTTACCTTTAATTGTTCAGGACAGAAGGCTTTTTGTATTTGGCTTAATGAGTGTTTTTCTTTTTGTTTTTGACACGACGTTTACTCTTTTTAGAAGGATTTACAATGGCGAAAAATTTTGGCAAGCTCATCGATCGCATCTTTATCAGCGGTTAGTAATAAGTGGTTTATCGCACGGGCAGGTGACTTTTTTGTACGGCTTTTTATCTGTTGTAAATACTTTCTTTGGTTTTGTTTATCTAATTAAGGGTAGTCTTCTTTACACTTTGTCTTTACCTGTGAGCGTCTTTTTAATTCTGTTTCTAGTTTTCTACAAGGAGAGAAGAGAAAGGAGTTCAGGTGGATGCCTATAGGTTTTTTAGAAATTTTTGATGTAAGAGTAAGAGTGAATATCCCTCAAGAGGACTGGGGTTTATTTGAGAAAAGGCTTATGGAGGGGTTTGGGGGAAGATTTCGTTTTCTCGGTGAGTGTGATGTGGATGTAGATTTTCGTTTGGAAAGAGAGGGAGAGGCGTTAAGGTTTTTCGTTTGCGGTGATGAAGTTTATTGCGGTGATGAAGAAGTAGTTTTCTCTGTTTTTGAAGGGTATTTAAGAAGGGAGGTAGCTGCTAGATCAAACTTTGTCTTTGTTCACTCTGGAGTTGTTGGGTGGAGGGGAAAGGCTATTTTAATACCGGGCTACAGTTACAAGGGAAAGACTACTTTGACAGCTGAACTAGTTAAGCTTGGAGCTGACTATTATTCTGACGAATATGCAATTGTAAGAGAAGATGGTTTGGTGGAGCCTTTTCCGAAGTTTTTATCCTTGCGTGGGATCATTGATGAGAGAAGGCAGTTTGATATTCCGGTTGAATTCGTAAACGGAAAGATCGGTCGAGAACCTATTCCTATAGGACTTGTTGTTATAACCGAATACAAGCCAAGGGCACGTTGGAGACCAAAGTTTTTAACTAAGGGACAGGGACTACTTGAAATCGTTCAACATGCTGCACCTTTTAGTTCAAAGCCGGAAAGAACGCTCAAAATACTTGAAAAAGCTCTTCATTCTGCTATAATAATTA
>JANWYH010000007.1:0-100040 GCA_025054715.1 Pyrinomonadaceae bacterium | reverse complement strand
GGTAAGAATATGATTGAAAAAAATCCTATTGCAAGAAAGGAAGATTTAGTTGTTCAGGAAGTAAATGGTGAGCTTTTGGTATATGACCTAAAAGCCAACAAAGCGAGCCATTTAACGGAGACAGCAGCCTTTATATGGAAATCATGTGACGGAACGCGTTCAGTTGATGATTTGAGAGAAATGGCAACTTCTTACTTTAAGACGGAAATAAGCCGTGATTTTATCGTTTTTGCTCTTGATGAGCTAAGTGAAAGCGGTCTTTTGACTTCTAAGAGACGACGTCATTTATCGAGGAGAGAAGCCTTAAAAAGGATTGGTGTTGCAACGATGGTAGCGCTACCGATAGTAGCCTCATTAAGTATTCCAAATACTTCGCTTGCATCAGCAACCTGTGTAGGTATTACTTGTACTACGACGTGCCCATTTCCTTGTAATTGTAGTGGTGGGACTTGTATTTAAGGGACGCTGAGAGACTTTTTTATTTAATAAATCATGCTCGTGGTCTTGAACAGGCTGCGAGCGTTTTTTCCGCTTTGAGGAGCGTAAGTGTAGAACCTATTCTAATAAAGGGATGGGCGGTGGCTTGTTATTATCCCTTTTACTCCCGTCAATATTCTGACATTGATATTTGTGTTGCACCAGAAGATTATGGGAAAGCCCTGGAGGTGATAAAAGAGGCTAATCTGCCGGTTGATTTGCATTGTGGACTGAGGCACCTTGATAGTCTCGACTGGGAAAAGCTTTTTTCGAATTCTGTTCTTATAGACACTGGAAAGGGTACTATAAGAGTTTTAAGTGAGGAAGATCACTTGAGAATTCTTTGTATTCATTGGCTTACTGACGGTGGAGTAAATCGTGAAAGGCTCAAAGACGTTTATTATTTGATAAGGGGCAGGAGGAGAGATTTTGACTGGAAGAAGGTATTTGATGTGGTAGAGCAAAAACGTCGAGAGTGGGTTGAGGTAGTAATAGGGATAGCGGATATTTACTTTGACCTTCAAAGCGAACTGGCAGCTAGTCCCGTCGAGGACGCACGTAAGAAAGTTCCTTCATGGATGATCAAATTTCTTGAAAAACAATGGAAAAACTGTGAAAGAATCATTCCACTACACCTTTGCCTTCATGACTATAAGCTTTTCTTGAGGCAATTAAGTTTACGCTTTCCACCAAATCCGATAAACGCTATGATAGAGGTTAATGGTTCTTTGACGGATAGTAGAGTGCGGGTTTTACTATATCAGACAGGTAGTTTTTTTAAGAGATTTTTTGGATTTTTGAGAAGATTGTTGCATAAATATACAAAAAGAGATTGAATTTTTATGCAAACGTCGTTAGTTATAGACACGGTTAGCCCTGTGCCAGGAGTTTCGATTTTTCGAAATGATGTTGAGATAGTTTCCTGGGTTTGCGAAGATGAAACAGAAAAAATGTCAGAAGTATTCTTAAATCAGATGAATTATCTTTTGGAAAATCAAAGGTTAAGTATTTATGATCTCAGTAGGATAATCTGCGTCGTCGGGCCTGGAAGCCTTACAGGGGTAAGAGTAGGAGTTTCGATAGCGAAAGGTTTAAGTTTTGGATTAAGTCATTATGGTATCAGAGTAGAAGAGATTGGAGTTACGCTTTTAAGCGCTTTAGCAGCGGTAGGTTTTGTCGCTTCAAACGAAAGTTTCGTTAGAAGCGTTGTTTTCTTTGGTAATAAAGCTATTTTTCAAGACTTTCAAAGAGAAGATGATGGATTTAGAGAAATAGGTGAGCTACAGTTTGGGGATTACGTAAATACTTCTTTTGCAATAGTTTCAACTAAAAATGTTAAAGAAATACTTTACTTTATAAAGTCTAACTTTACTAGATTCGTTTTTACGGCTTCAAAGTTTGCTAGGAGAGAGTTACGCCCCTTTTATTATGTTAGTTCGTCGAGCTTGTTCCGAAGATATTGAGGAAATAATTGAAATTGAAAAAAGTAGGGGACTAGGTTGGGGAAGCTACGAAGATGTTTTCTCTAACTGTTTTGCTTCTCTTTGGGTCTGCAAAAGTGAGCATGTCTTAGGTTTTATATCCTTTAGGTTTTTGGCTGACGAGGTAGAAATTTTAAGCTTTGCAGTGCGGAAAGAAGTAGAGGGTACTGGTGTTGGAAAAAAGCTTTTCTATTCATGTGTTTCTGAGGCAGTAATGAAAAATGCAAAGAGTATTTGGTTAGAGGTTAGAAAGTCGAACCAACGTGCTATCGATTTTTATCTGAGTCAGGGGTTTAAGCTTGTTAAGGTAAGAAAAGAGTTTTATAGTTTTCCGCCTGAGGATGCTCTTTTAATGAAATTGGACTTGACCATTTAACTTTTGTTTAATATAATCTGCGCAAGTGAACGAGGAGGTGATTTTTTATGGATAATACCACTATGAACTTAATTCGGGATGAACTTATGAAAGAAGATGCAAGTTTTCGAGAACTTGTAATAACACATCAGAATCTTGAAAAGAGATTAAGCGAGCTTGCGAGTATTCACTATCCCACGCAAGAAGAGCAGCTCGAAGAAGCTCTTCTTAAGCGTAAAAAACTAGCAATAAAGGACGAAATATATTCGAGAATTTTAAGGCACTCGAAGAATTTTCAAAAGTTCTAGCAATCACTGCTGAACCCACTTATTTTGTTCTGCTTTAAGATAGCCAAAACTTTGTCTACCAGGGAGATTTTGATTATTTCTTCTCCACTTTCTATGAAATTTATTATTTTGGGTTTTTTTGACATCTTGATCGCATAGATTTTGTTTTTGTCATAGGCAAACACCACGTCTGCAGCAACCTCAATATTAGGTGTATCTGTGAATCGCTTTTTCCATACCACTTCACCGCTTTTTGAAAATAGATATAGAAAATTGTCGTATGAAGCTACGACGATTTGCCTATCTACTAATTTCATGTCTTTTATTGCAGCGCCTAGTCGGTATTTCCATGCAACGTTGTTTGTTTCAGCGTCAAAAGCTATCAAGGTCCCGCTCTTTTCAGATAGATACAATCTTCTACCATCAAAAAGAGCTTGTTTAATTTCGTATTCTAAACCTTTTTTTCTTATTTCTCTTATATTACCGAAAGAATCGAAGAGCAACAATTCTTTTGGTGTTGCAAGAGCAATATATTCATTTGAGACCGTACCTTGTATTCCCGTTTCAAAATTCAATTCTCTTTTTGACAGGAGACTGCCAGCCGAGTCGAAAAAATAGATTCCGTTTTTTGACAGAACGACTAACCTATCCTTTAATTTTAGAGTCTGGAACTCTTTTGAATCGATTTCCTTTTGAAAAAGACTAAGCCCTGTTGTTAAGCTCAGGAATTTAATAAGTGTTTTGTTGGTTGAGTTATATGTTACGACCAGTTTGTTTCCTACGTCTAGTGCTGAATTTACTTGTCCACGGCTATCAGAAGCTTTCCATACCATTTGTCCGAGGCCATTTAATGCTTCAATATTTCCGTCGGAGATAAGAAGGATTAGATTTTTTGCAGTCTCGATACGATTTGCTTTTGTTTTTCTGTCCCAACAAGGCTTTAATGGTTTGCTTAGGTCTAGCGTTTGAGCTAGCGTTGTACAAAAAGTCATTAGTATCAACAAGATTCTCATTGACTAACCTTATCTGATGAGAGTATCCTTAAGTTTGTTGCTAAAATCAACTTTTGATGGGGAGCGTAAGTTTATGTCTTTTAACAAGGTAATCTTGATAGGTAACATTGGTCAGAGCGCGGAGCTTCGCTATACTCCAAGGGGAATTCCGGTAGCAAATTTCACGGTTGCGACCAATGAGAAGCGACGTCGTGAAGATGGTGAAGTTGAGAACGTAACTACTTGGTTTCGGATTACACTTTGGGGGCCATTGGCTGAAAGCACGGCAAGATATTTGCAAAAGGGAAGGCAGGTTTTTGTAGAAGGAAGATTGAGGTTGCAGGAATGGCAAGATAAAAACGGACAGAGTAGGTTTTCGCTAGAAGTTACCGCTACTGATATTAGGTTACTAGGAAGCAAGGAGCAAGAGGATATGGTAGCGGTAGATGATTATGAAAGTCAAGGAGAAGACGCAGACATGGAAGGAGAAAGTAGAGAGGGCAAGGAGGAGAGTGATATACCTTTTTAGTTGGGTTTTATAGGAAGATATTGATTTTGAGCTTAGTTTTTGAGTCTGATAATTGGTCTTATGTAAAAGAGATCAGAAAAGGCGACGCTCTAGCTCCGAAAAAAAATCCCGTAGGAAGCACTCAAGATCAACCCTCGAAAAAGACTCATTAGAAGAAAAAAGTTCTACTCTAAAACCACCACGAGAAAAGCTATAGACCTTTTTTTCACGATTCAGCAACTTTTTTGAAGAAGATTTTGTTCTCACTGAAATCTTTCTGGCCTGTTCACGAGAGAACGAACCTGAGGCTTCAAGGCTACTCAAGAACTCCATCATTGCTTTTTCGTCAAACTGCCTAGCTACCTCTAGAAGCGTTGACTTAGCATTTATATTCATCTGCACGCACCTTTGTCTGACACGCTCGGGAAGATTCGCTATTGCAAGGGCTTCAGTTACGCTAGAACGACTTCTACCAATCTTTTTCGCTATTTCATCATGAGTGTAGCCAAACCTTCTAACCAAAGCAGCGAGTCCATCAGCTTCTTCCCACACGGTGAGATCTTTTCTTTGAAGATTCTCAATTAGGGCAATTTCAGCTACATCATTCTCGCTTAAATCAAGTTCTATACAAGGTATTTCAGAAAGCCCGGCAAGGCAGGCTGCACGCCATCTTCTCTCACCAGCAACTATCGTCCAAGTTCCTCTTTCTCGGTTTGCAACGACAAGTATTGGCTCAAGGACGCCTCTTTGACGTATGGAATCGGCTAATTCTTCAAGATTTCCCATCTCAGTTCGGGGCTGATCTGGATTTGGCTCTATTCGATCAACAGGTATGGTTCTACCGACGGCTCTACTTGCTTTCGTCAACTCTTCGACGTAATGCAAGTCCTTCAAACCAGCACCACTAGGAAGCCCTCTTTTAGGCACGGTTTAGAACCTCCTTACTAAGTTGCATGTATTCAGCGGCACCACTGGAATCAGGAGCATAAGTAAAGATAGTTTCCTTGTGAGCTGGGGACTCTTCAAGCCGAACACTCCTCGTTATAACCGTCTTAAAAGCCCTCTCGCCAAACACAGACCTTATTTGATTTTCCACATCCTTAGAAAGCGTAGTTCTTTTATCGTAAAGAGTTATAAGAACGCCCATTAGGCGTAATGCAGGGTTCGAACGAACTTTCACCTTTTCTATTGTTTCAAGTAGGTCTTCAGTTCCCTCGAGAGCAAAGTAAGAAGCTTGAACAGGTATTAAGACGTGAGTTGCTGCTACTAGGGCATTTACCGTAAGGATACCTAATGTTGGTGGCGTATCAAGAAAAACTATGTCGTAATGTTGTAAAATCCCTGCTATTCGGTCCCTAAGTCTAAAAGCAGCATCAAAATCTCCTATAAGTCTAGCTTCAAGCTTTGCGAGACTGATTTTCGAGGGTATGAGATCAAGATTTTCAAACTGCGTTTCATATACGAACTTTCGCCAGTCTTTTTCAGACTCGGTCAACATTTCATAGATAGTTCCGTTTATTGATTCGGGATTTAAGAAAGATATTGAGCTATTGCTTTGTGGGTCGAGGTCTATCAATAGAACCTTGCGATTTTGCATTGCACAAGCTGCGGAAAGATTTATTGCTGTAGTTGTTTTGCCGACGCCACCTTTTTGGTTTGCTATTGCAATGATCATAGGCTTTAACCTATCACATCTGGCCACTCTTCTTCGCCTTTTTCTTCTTCCGCTGTTGTGACGTTCGAGGCAGAAAGTTCTAAAACCCTTTGGTCAACGTATATGGGGCTATCCATCCTAAGAGCCAAAGCGATAGCGTCCGAAGGACGTGAATCTATTTGGACCTTCTCACCACTTTCATCGTTGACGAGTTCTATGATTGCATAGAAAGTGTTGTCTTTCAGATCATTGACTATCACTCTTTCGACACTATAGCCAAGCTGCAAAATCAAGTTTTTCAAAAGATCATGGGTCATCGGTCTTTGCGGAGTAACCTTCTCGATCTCAACAGCTATAGCATTGGCTTCGTATGCCCCAACCCATATAGGAAGCACAGCTTCGCTATCTACACCCTTTAAAATAACTACTGGTGTGTTGCTGTTTGGGTCCATTATTAAAGCGCCTATTTTAACTTCAACTAGCATCAGCGTAAATTCTAAAACCTTTTTGCCGCTTTATACAAGTCTTCCGAGGAAACTATTGTTCTTAGCCTCTAATATTTTCACTTTTACTATCTGACCTACGAGCCTTTCATCGCCTTCAAAGTTTACAACTTTATTACAGGTGGTATGTCCTGTAAGCTGGTTGGGATTTTTTTTCGATTTTCCCTCAACCAAGACTAGTTTTTCGCTGCCAACATAACTTTGCCAGATTTTTGCTTGTATTTTCTTTTGAATGCTTTCAAGGTAGAGGAATCTACGGGTTTTTTCTTCCGGCGGGACAGAATCGGTCATTTGTTCTGCAGCTGGCGTTCCAGGCCTTGGCGAATACTTAAAGATATAGGCATGGTGAAACTCGCATTGCTCGACTAGCTCAACTGTTTGCATGAAGTCTTGTTCAGTTTCCCCAGGAAAGCCCACTATTATATCCGTAGTTAACGCAATCATTTTTTTGGAGCTTTTGATTCTTTCTACCCTTTTCATATATGCATCTTTTGTGTGACCGCGCCTCATTAACTTAAGAACTCGATCGCTTCCTGACTGCACTGGCAGGTGCACCCAATTACAAAGGTTGTCGTATTCTTCGATTGCAGAGACTATGTCAGGGTGGAAATCTCTTGGGAAAGATGTCGTAAACTTTATCCTCTCGCAACCTGAAAGCTCCGCCACCATACGCAAAAGCTTGGAAAATGGTGTAGCTCCTTTGAACTTCTCCAAATCTTGCATTTCGCGAGGACGGTAGCTATTTACGTTTTGACCTATCAGGTGAATTTCCTTAACGTTCTGACTTACTAGCTGTCGCGCTTGTTGCAATATCAAACGTGGCGGGAAGCTTACTTCCCTCCCCCTAGAAAACGGCACTATGCAGTAGGTGCAGAACTTATTACAACCCTCGATTATGGGAAGAAAGGCTACACACTTAGAATGGCTTAAGTTTAGGTCGAAGCTTAGCTCCGGATAATCCTCGCGCTCATGGTTATCTATTACTTTCGTTTTCCCTTCCCGAATAACTGAGTTTATAACCTTTGCAATTCTATCCGTAGCTCTCGTTCCGATGATGAAATCGATCGAATTTTTACCTGAAAATCTATCGAAAAGCTCTTCTCCTTCTAGTTGGGCAACACAGCCAGAAATTCCCAGGATGACGTTACGACGTCGGCGCCGAATTTGACCTACTCGCGCATATATCTTGTTTTCTGCCTTTTCTCTTACAGAGCAGGTGTTGAGCAAGACTATATCGGCTTCCCTTTCGTCTTCTACTATCTGAAAGCCCTCTTTGGCCAAGATTGTTGCCATTCTCTCAGAATCGGAGACATTCATTTGGCAACCGTAGGTTTCTATGAAGACCTTTTTACTCATCCCTTTTATTTTAACATTTCTCTTGAAAAGTTTAGAATCAAGTTTATGAGAGATTTTGTTCATCTACATGTTCACACCGATTACAGTCTTCTGGAGAGCTGCAGCCAAATAAAACCGCTTGCAAAAAGGGTCAAAGAGCTTGGCATGAAGGCCTGTGCGATAACGGACGCTGCAAATATGTACGGCGTGGTTTCCTTTTACAATGCCATGAAAGAAGAGGATATCAAACCGATAATAGGATACGAGGCTTATGTCACGCTCGGTGCGATGCGGGAAAGAAACTCCATAGTAAGTTCGGGGGAACTTCCCTATTATCGTTTGGTTTTACTTGCGAAGGATTTAGAAGGATATAAATCTCTGATTTGGCTAGCCTCTAAAGCTTTTGCAGAGAGTGCATATGATAGGCCTTGCTTGGATTTTGAGGCTTTAAGTCTTAAAAGCGATGGGCTTATAGCACTGACTTCCGGAAAAGACGGATTTGTTTATTCCCTTTTGAAAAATGGCAGGACTGAAAGACTGTCGGGAGTACTTAACCGTCTGCTTGAAATTTTTAGCAGGGAGCGACTTTATATTGAGATACAAGATCACGCAACGATCCTAGAAAAGAAGGTTAACAAGGAGATTGCTTCTCTTGCAAAGAAGCTAAGTCTTAAACTCGTAGCAACAAATGATGTTCACTATCTGAAGAAAGAGGATTGGCAAGCGAGAGAGATTCTAAGGTGCATAGATGAAGGAAGGGTGTTTGATCGGTCGCAGCGCGAACTTGAAACTGAGGAGTATTATCTGAAATCGCCTGATGAAATGTATGAACTTTTTAAGGAATTGCCCGAGGCTTTAACTTCAACCATTGAGATAGCCGAAATGTGTGATGTTAAACTTCCTTCGGAGCAGCACCTACCGATCTACCCGGTTCCTGAAGGTTTCGATAGCCTGGAGCAATACTTTGAGCACGTAGTTAAGGAGGGCTACAAGACGAGAGCTATCCCTCCTGAAGCAGAGCAGAAGTATATTGATAGGCTTAATTTTGAGATAGAGACAATCAAGAGAATGGGCTATGCAGGATATTTTCTCATAGTTTGGGATTTTGTTCGTTTTGCAAAGCAAAGAGGGATTCCTGTAGGTCCTGGGCGCGGTTCTGCTGCTGGAAGTTTGGTTTCTTATTGTTTAGGGATAACGGATATTGATCCTATCAAATACAATCTGCTGTTTGAGCGGTTTCTAAATCCGGAAAGAGTCAGCATGCCTGACATAGATATTGACTTCTGTGTTCGCGGTCGCGCTGAAGTGATAAATTATGTTACGGAAAAATACGGCAAAGACTGTGTATGCCAGATTATAACTTTTGGAACGCTAGCTTCGCGAGCTGCCGTCAGGGACGTTGGTCGTGCCTTCGGTTTAAAACCATCTGAGGTGGAGCGTATAGCTAAGCTAATTCCTCCACCGTTTAGAGGTAGGAATACTAGCATCGAGAAAGCTCTCGAAATGGTGCCCGAGCTGAAAGATTTGGTCGAGCAAGATCAAAGAGTTGCCAGCATAATTGAAATCGCCCGAAAACTCGAAGGCTGCGCGCGTCATTCTTCTATACACGCTGCTGGAGTAGTGATATCTCCGAAACCGCTTTACGAGTTAATTCCTGTTGCTATTAAAGAGGAAAACGGTCAGCGAGAACTTGTAAGTCAATATACGATGTCAGACCTAGAGAAAGTTGGGATGCTAAAGATGGATTTTCTGGCGCTAACTACTTTGACGATAATTGACGATACTGTAAGGCTTATAAAGGAAAAGACAAATACAGAGGTAGACTGGCAGTCGGTTCCATTAGATGACGAAAAGTGCATGCGTATATTTGCTGAAGGAAAAACTGAAGCTGTGTTCCAGTTTGAATCTGAAGGGATGAAAGAGATTTGCCGAAAGCTCAAGCCGAAGAATATAGAGGACCTTGCCGCTTTGAACGCTCTTTATCGTCCTGGTCCGTTAGATGGTGGAATGATAGATGACTTTATAGATCGTCATCATGGTAAGAAAAAGGTTGAATACATAACACCGGAGATGAGAGAGATTTTAGAAAATACTTATGGTGTTCTTGTCTATCAGGAGCAGATAATGCAACTTGCGCAGCGCTTGGCCGGTTATAGTTTAGGTGAGGCCGATATGATGCGCCGTGCAATGGGTAAAAAGAAGAAAGACGAGATGAGCCACCACCGCGAGAAATTTATTTCTGGCGCGTTGCAAAAGGGGATTGAGCGTGAAAAGGCTGAGCAGATCTTTGATCTGATGTTTCAATTTGCTGATTATGGGTTCAATCGTAGCCACAGCGTAGCTTATGCGTATCTTGCATTTCAGACAGCCTACTTGAAGGCCCATTATCCTGAATTTTTCTATACTGCCGTTTTGTCACACGAATCTCAAAACTCTGAGAAAATTCACAAGTATTCGCTTGAGATGCAGCATTTTGGACTAAAGCTCCTACCGCCTGATGTTAACGAATCTGACATAGGCTTTACGCCTTCTATTGGAGGCATCCGGTTTGGTCTGAGCGCTATAAAGGGTTTAGGAGACTCAACTGCAAGGTTAATAATCTCTGCTAGAAAGAGTGGGAAGTTTTCTTCGATAGTGGATTTTTTGAAGCGGATCAGCTCAATCAATTCAGTCAATCGTCGCAGTTTGGAAAGTTTAGTGTGTGCGGGAGCTTTCGATTTGCTAAAGCCCGACAACATGTCAACTGGTGAGTGGAGAGCGCGCCTTTTTGCTAGCTTGGATGAAATGTCTAAGTTTACTCAACATTTTGGGAGGACAACTTCCCAGGTGGATCTATTTGGGAGGACAACTTCCCAGGTGGGTCTATTTCAGGAAGAAGAAGTTAGCAGCTTTTCTCTGAAGGAAGCAAGTCCGTGGTCTGATGAAGAGATGGCAGAAAAGGAAAAGGAGTCTTTAGGGTTTTACCTTACTTTCCATCCTCTTAATGATTATCTTGACGATTTAAGAAGGCTAAACATAAGTAGGATAGTTGATCTAGATCCTGAGAGTTCTTCTGAAGTCACGGTCGCTGGAGTTATCATCTCCCCGCAGGTAAAATACAGTAAAAAAGGAAATAGATTTTGCGTTTTTAGGCTTGAAGACGCCTCTTCTTCAATTAGATGTATAGCTTGGTCCGAAACTTATCAACGCTATATGGATTGCTTCGTCGAGAATCAAGTTGCTGTGGTAAGAGGAAAACTTAGGACAGTTGACGGTGGTGAGGCTAGCATTGTTGTAGATGAGGTTGAGAGGCTTGATAAGAGCCGAATAAAAAACGCAAAGGAAGTTATTGTGTGGGTTGACGAAGCAAGGATAAGTGAAGAGTTTCTCAGCCGGTTGGTTAGCTTTTTCGTGAACTCTTCGGGAAAGTGCGCTACGAAGCTTAGAGTTGACTTCGGCGGTGGAATTATTTCTTATTTTGACATAGGATTTTTCATATCTCCTTCGGATGAGCTTCATCAAAAGATTCAACGGGAGATGAAGTGCAAGGTTGAGTGGTGTTATGAGTGACAAGACTGCTTTTGATAGGGTTCAGTTAGCAAGACATCCTGACAGACCCTATACCTTGGACCTTATCGGGAAAATTTTTGATGATTTTGTTGAGCTTCATGGTGACAGGCGTTTTTCTGATGATGCAGCTATAGTTGCAGGCTTTGCTAGCATTGAGAAGATGCAGGTTGCGGTCGTTGGTCACCAAAAGGGTAGAGACATGCAGTCTCGTAAGGCGCGCAACTTCGGAATGCCGAAGCCTGAGGGTTACCGTAAAGCTTTGAGAGTTATGAAGATTGCTGAAAAGTTCTCTAGACCGGTTATAACCTTTGTTGATACGCCCGGGGCCTACCCGGGCATAGATGCGGAAGAACGGGGTCAAGCCGAAGCCATAGCATACAATCTTCGTGAGATGGCACGTTTAAGGACGCCTGTCATAGTGGTTGTGATTGGTGAAGGTGGTTCCGGCGGGGCATTAGCTATAGGTGTTGGAGATAGGATTTTAATGATGGAAAACGCCATTTATTCGGTTATTTCTCCTGAAGGTTGTGCTGCAATCCTTTGGAAGGACGCCTCTTTTGCTCCGAAGGCAGCTCAGGCCTTGAGGCTGACGGCAAAGGATTTATTTGAGTTTGGTGTGGTTGATGAAGTTGTGCCGGAGGATGATGGTTGGTTTGTGTCTGATGAAACGACATCGTCTCTTCTTAAGCGCTCAATACTAAAGCACTTGTCTGACCTTTGTTTGCTCTCTACGGAGGAGCTTCTTAGGCTTCGATACGAGAAGTTTAGGAAGATGGGCTTATTTTTTGAAGCTTCTTTTTGACAAGTTATTTGCCTAAAGAATAAAATCTTAGTTTTACTGAAAATTATTCAAAAGGAGTTTAGGCTTGGAAAAAAGGATACTTTTTACGTCTGAATCTGTGACTGAAGGACATCCCGACAAGATAGCAGACCAAATTTCTGATGCTATCCTTGATGCTATCCTTATGGAAGACCCTTATGCTAGGGTTGCATGCGAGACCTTGGTAACTACTGGTCTGGCTGTTATTGCCGGCGAGATTACCACCAAGGCCAGGGTTGATTACAAACGTATCGTTCGCGAGACAATTAAAGAGATAGGCTACGATGATGCTAGTTTTGGTTACGACTGTAAGACTTTGTGTGTAATGGATGCTATCGGGACACAATCTCCTGACATTTCTGTTGGGGTTGACACTGGTGGTGCTGGTGACCAAGGCATGATGTTTGGGTTTGCTTGTAAGGAAACGCCGGAATTGATGCCACTGCCTATTCAGCTTGCTCATTCTATTACAAGGCGTTTATCTGAGGCAAGAAGAAGCAAGCAGATAGATTATCTTCGTCCAGACGGTAAGTCTCAAGTTACGGTTGAATATAGAGACGGTAAGCCCTTTAGAATCGACACGGTTGTCGTTTCAGTTCAACATGCTGATCATGTTTCCAACGAACAAATAAAGCATGACATCATCGAGAAGGTAGTAAAACAAGTTGTACCTCATCATCTCTTGGATGAGCAAACAAAATACCATGTGAATCCTACTGGTAGGTTTGTCATAGGGGGGCCGATGGGCGATGCTGGCCTTACTGGTCGGAAGATAATAGTTGACACTTATGGCGGTTACGCTCCTCACGGTGGCGGGGCTTTTTCTGGAAAAGACCCGACAAAAGTTGATCGCTCAGCTGCCTACATGGCCCGTTACATTGCGAAAAATATCGTAGCAGCTGGAATTGCTGAAAAATGCACCGTTCAGCTTGCCTATGCCATCGGTATTGCAGAGCCCGTTTCTGTGTTAGTAGACACTCATGGAACCGGTCTTATAGACGAAGGTAAGCTGTCGGAGCTGGTTCGTAGAAACTTTGAGCTCACCCCTAAGGGCATCATTGATTCACTTAACTTGCGTCGCCCGATATACAAAAAGACTGCACGGTTTGGACACTTCGGACGCTCAGAAGAAGAGTTTACGTGGGAAAAAACTGATAAGGCTGAAATTCTTCGTGAGCAAGCTGAAGTTTTTAGAACAAAAGCTGGTGGGAGATGAATATGAAACAAAAGGCATCTTTTGGTTACGATATCAAAGATATAAGACTATCCGATCAAGGTAAGCAAAGAATAGAGTGGGCAGATCGTGAAATGCCTGTTCTAAGACTTATACGAGAGAGATTTTCTGAAGAAAAACCCTTACAGGGCGTGCGTGTTGTTGCTTGCGCTCATGTAACGACCGAGACTGCTAATCTCGTTAGGACTCTCCAAGCTGCCGGGGCAGAAGCAGTTCTTATAGCTTCTAACCCGCTTTCTACTCAAGATGATGTTGCTGCAGCTTTGGTTTCGCATTGGGGAGTTTCGGTTTTTGCTATCAAAGGTGAATCTGTCGAGACCTACATGCGTCATGTTCGTATAGCTTTGGACACCAATCCAGACATAATAATTGATGATGGATCAGACGTTGTCGCAACAATGATCAAAGAAAAGCGTGAGCTTACTGAGAAAATTATAGGGACTACTGAAGAGACCACGACGGGAATTAATCGTCTCAAGGCGCTCCAAAAATCAGGTCTTCTGAATTTCCCTTCTATAGCTGTGAACGATTCTCAAACGAAACACCTTTTTGACAATCGTTATGGCACTGGACAATCAACCCTGGATGGCATCATAAGGGCAACTAACGTTTTATTAGCTGGTAAGACTTTTGTTGTTGTTGGTTATGGTTGGTGCGGTAAAGGGGTTGCAATGCGTGCTCGTGGCCTTGGGGCAAATGTTATCGTTACTGAAGTTAACCCTATAAAGGCTATAGAGGCAGTTATGGATGGCTTCAGGGTCATGCCTATCTCTGAAGCTGCGCCGCTTGGTGATTTCTTTGTCACTGTAACGGGTAATCGCCATGTTATAGATAAGGAACACTTTGAGCTGATGAAGGACGGAGCGATTGTTTGCAATAGTGGACACTTTGACCTTGAAATAAATCTTTCGGCTTTACGGGAAATGTGTCATGAACCGGTGCAACGGCGTCCATTTGTTGAAGAATATCGTTTCAAGAATCAAGACAAAAGTATAATAGTTTTAGGTGAAGGACGCCTTATTAATCTTGCGGCAGCTGAAGGTCATCCTGCTTCCGTTATGGACATGTCTTTTGCAAACCAGGCACTCTCGGTTGAATATCTGGTTAAGAACAAAGGGAAGATCCCTGCCGGAGTTCACGTTCTTCCCGAAGAAGTGGACCGTGAAATAGCTTCTCTAAAGCTTCGTTCGATGGGTATTTCTATAGATGTTTTAACTCCTGAAATGATTGAATACCTTTCTAGTTGGGAAACTGGAACTTAAGTTTTAGCTTTTGATAGCATGTAAAGGCTGATCGCTGTAAAGATAGCTATCGGTCCCCAAACGGCTACTTTTGCATCTAGACTACCGCTTGTTCCTAGCTGCTCTGTAGTTCCGCTTGCCCATATGAAAAGAAGCCATGTTGCGCATGCATATCCTACTCTTTGTGGGCTTCTCTTTCCTTCTGGAGAGAATGCAAGGGATGCCATCAGGATACAAGCTAGTAGTGGAAGCAGCAAGGTAGCCTTCCTCTTTTCCAAGGCGACCATTAACATTTGTTTCTCATTTTCCGAGGTGCTGCTTGCTATTTTTTCTTTTATTTCGCTAGTTGTTAGATGAGAAGGTTTTGAGTAGATCTGTTCTATTATTTCTGGTGCGTTTTTTATTGTTTTTTCTTGCTCTGATAGCTCTCTAAAGGTTATGTTTTCTTGTACCTCAACTGCTTGGGTTTTTCCCTCTAGAGTGATTTCCCTTTCTACTACTGAGGCTGATTCGGCTATGGTTACTGTCTTAATCTGTCCGTTTTCTCTTTCGAAGACATAGAATTCTCCTTGCTTTGTAGTGCTAAGAGAGTATATTTTATTCTCGTTCATTACCCATGCTCTCTCTTTCCCTATTGCGAGAATACTCTGACTGCGGATTTCTGCCCTTAGCATGTCTTGGTTTCTGTTTGTGTAGGGAGCGATGTTTTCTTGGATAAACCAGTTTGCTATTCCTATGGCTAGGCTTAACAAAAGGCATGGAGTTATGAGCCTATAAATGCTTTTTCCAGAGCTTATCCATGTCACTATTTCGTTCTGCCTTGATTTTATTGTGAATACGGCTAAGGTGGCGATGGCTAGGCTTGAAGGTGATAATTGCAAATACACGTATGGGATTAGATTTGCTAAGTATCTTATTAACAACTCTGTGCCGCTTTCCCTTTTTCCTACGAACTTCCATAGTTCAAAGGCAGTGAAAACTAGATAAGTTAAGGTTAAAAAGGTAGTGACTAGTACAAAGAATTTTGTAACTTCCAAGGTTATCTGTCTATCGAAGAGGCTTGTTAATGAAGGTCTTTGTTGTTTTGTTTCCTCTGTTTCTATTTTTCTTGCGGACTCACTTACGAGGCTTGCTTTAATTTTGAACCTAGAAAGAGGCATTAAAGCTATGCTTGCGAGTACTGGCAATATTGCTCCTATTTCTGGATTTAAGTGTCCTGTTCTTGCTAGTTGCTCTCCGAGTAGCCCTGATAGATAAAAGACTGTAAGAGTCATGAAAGCAAGAATTAAACCTTCTCCTTTTCCTCTGTTCAAATTACCTATCGACATGAAAAATCCGAAGATAGAAAATAGAAGGGGAGATACTGATAAAAGTAATCTTCGGTTAAATAATATTCTTGCTTCTAGTTGTTCCTTGCCAGTTTTAGTTCTTGAGGCTTCTAGAAGCTCTCCCATTTCTAGCTCTTCCAACGATTCTGATTCCGCCTTCATTCTTTTTATTATCTCTTGTTTCTTCGTCTTCGTAGCGAGATCAACTTCTTCTACTCTCTCATAAGATGCCTTTTGCCTAACATCAGCCCTCTTCGGAAGACTTATTATGCTTACGTCCTTCAACTTTATTTCTATTACTTCCTCCTCAGGCGTGAGATTTACTTTTCCCTCTCTCCCCGTTATCAGACGCATTACATCGGCGTCTCTTTGATCAAATATCATTACATCTCTTAAGGAACCGTCCCTTTCTGACTTGCCTACGTAAATTGTAATAAAAGGTAAGTCCGTATTAAATATCCCTGGTTCAAACGGTGAATCAATCTTCTCTAAAGCAGCTTTCAAAATCACCTGCCTTACAACGCGAGAAGCAAAAGCAATACCCTTCCAATTTATGAGAAAAGAAACTAAAGAAAGCAATAAGCCTAGAGCCAATACAGGCAGAAAAATCTGAAAATTACTAACTCCCGAAGCTTTGATAGCTGTCAGCTCGCCATCGGCTTTCATCTTTGCAAAACCCACCAAAACACCGATTAAGACAGCCATCGGACTTGTAAAGGAAATAACACTTGGTAAGATGGCAAACATCACTTGCCATATGAGAAACGACGGCACCTGTGGACTAAAAAAAACCTCCGAATGTCGGCTTGCCTGCTGAACAAAAAGAACAATCGTTAAAAAAGCCCACGAAGACACAAAATACAAAAAGATTGACTTTGTAATGTAAAAATATATTTTTTTGCCATGAAAACTATTCATCAAAAAAATCCTTCTCTAAAACATTGACTATAAGGTTTCTTAAAACCTCGCGTCCTTTAGATATTTCCCTGGCAAGGCTGCTACCTTTTACCGTGGTTGCAAACTCCGAAGGACTCAACCGTTGCGCCTTCAAAAAAATCTCTTTTGTTTCTTCGCCGAAACAAGGCCTTTTTGTCAACGCATTGAAGTTCTCAAACGAAGGTATAAAACCTGAAAGCTTCAATATCCAAAATTCAAAGTAGAAGGTTATACATTGAAGATCAGAGTCATTTTGTGCAGCTTCAAGACAAGCCTTCACTAACCTATAAAATCTCTCGTCCGGCTCAAACTCAGGAACAAGTTCAAGTATCAAATTTGCCAGATAACTAAACACGGTAAAGTTTTCCGGCTTGCTAATAAAATCAAAATAAGACTGGCGCAAGTCTATGTTGCAAAAGGTAACCAGCTCCCTTTGCTCCTTTCTAAAAAAAAATATATCTACCTCTGAAAACATCTCTAGGCTGCCAGAAAAACGACTCTTTAGCTTTCTAGCTCCTCTTGCAACGCCTCTCAGAAGACCGTGATCTCTAGTTAAGCATTCAACAAGCTTATCTCCCTCTCCGAGCAAAGAGCTTCTCAGCACAAATCCTTCAGTTTTTTCTATCATTTCGTTATCGGACGCAGATTAAAACAGAAAATAAAAAACCCATCCAATGAAAATGCTTACAAACACAAACTTCAAAAAAACCTTAACACCATAAATTAAACGCTCTCTCGCATCCCCATCAAAAAAAACGGCAAAAACGACCGACATCAAGAAAGAAAAAAACAAAAGATACAATAAATGCGTCATTTCTTCCTCCCCGAACATATATCAAACACATCAAGAACCGCCATGTAATTCAGTAAACCAGCTATCTCAATCAATCTCCCACCATACTCATAGGTAATTCGAGCAGCATCCTCTAGCCTACCTTCGCCTAAAAACAAGGAAATAAACCAACCTAAACCATTCCCAAAACTAGCAAATAAATTCAAATAGTAAAGCAAAAAACTTTCCTTGCTAAACTCCCGATAACCCAAACCTCCGCTTAAAACTCCTACAGCAAACATCAACCATATAGAAAAACCTACTAAAAAACCTCTTGCTCGCTTCCCAGCTAGAAAATACCCAACTCCAGGCAAAAACCATTGAAAAAACATAAAAACATACCCCTTCTGCATCTTATCTCACCTCAGTAAATTAAGTATTCCTTTCTAAATTCAATAAACTTTAACTCATCTACTTTCCAAAGTGAAGCAATCTCAGAAATAGATGCTTCAGTTTCTATTGCCTCTCTTAAACGGAACGTTCCAGCTATAACATCAAAAGGATTTCTGTCGAAAACATACTCATAAGGAGGATCCTGCCACTGAAACTTTTCACCGTAAAGCTCGCGTATCTTTTTCAAAAGAGCTACTCCAGTCAAAACTGGCCTAAAAACCTTCCTATCCGTAACGTGCAAAAATACACCCCCACAAACCTTGTTAGCATGCTTTTGAAACGTTGGAATAAACCATATAGGACGAAAATAGACTCCGTCTAAACCTTCCTTGTTAATCTCATTAGCTAATAGCTCAGCATCAATATAGGGCGCTCCTACAATCTCAAAAGGCCTGGTAGTTCCGCGACCTTCCGATACTTTTGTTCCCTCAAAAAAAACCGTTCCCGGATATACAATCGCAGTATCTATTGAAGGCATGTTAGGAGAAGGCATAACCCAACCTATGCCTAATTCATCATAAAAACTATCGCGCTGCCATCCTTCAAGCTTTACTACATAAAGCTCACATCCTATGTGCTGGTTAAAAAGAAGCGCAAGCTCACCTACCGTCATACCATGCCTCATCGGTATCTCATACATACCAACAAAAGATTCATGACCGGGCTCTAATAGATTTCCCTCTACCGCTACACCGCCAATCGGATTAGGACGATCCAAAACAACAAACCTCTTACCCAACCTAGCACATGCCTTCATGGCATTCGCCATCGTGTAAATAAAAGTATAAACCCTACAGCCTACGTCTTGTAAATCAAACACCAACACATCTATATCAGCCAACATCTCATCAGTAGGCTCGCGCGTTTCGCTATAAAGAGAAAACAAAGGTAAGTCTCTAAATCTACCGTGAGCCGACTCAATCATGTTATCCTGAACATCACTGTAAAATCCGTGTTGAGGACTAAACACCGCACGCAAATCAATCTCGTCATCAAAATAAAAAAGATCAGCCGAATAGCGATAATTGCTATCAACAGAAGCTTGATTACAAATTATACCTACACGACTACCACGCAAAACCTTTTTCTCTTCATTAAAAACTCTTTCAATACCCAATCTTATCTTTTTCATAAAGGAAATTCTCAAAAACCACAAACCCTATATTCAAACAAAAAAAGGCCGCTGTCAATTTGTATAAGAAGACCTGAAAATCTTATCATTATCGCTTATGACAACTGTCATCTTAGTAAAAAAAGACGGAAAGACTGCCATGGCAAGCGACGGTCAGGTAACTCTAGCAGACACTATCATAAAGAAAAACGCTAGAAAAGTCCGGAAAATCTATAACGGAAAAGTCTTAGTAGGATTTGCTGGCTCTACTGCCGACGCTTTCGCTCTACTATCAAGGTTTGAATCAAAAATAGAAGAGTTCCAAGGAAATCTCGAAAGAGCCGTCGTTGAACTCAGCAAAGATTGGCGAACCGATAAAATCCTTCGCCATCTAGAAGCCTTACTGATCGCAGCAGATAGCTCAAACGCTTTTCTTGTATCAGGAAAAGGAGACGTCATCTCAACAGATGAAGGCGTTCTAGCCATCGGCTCAGGCGGCATGTTCGCCTTAGCAGCAGCCAGAGCACTACTAAAACACACAAACCTACAGGCAAAACAAATAGCAGAAGAAGCCCTCAAAATAGCTTCAGAAATCTGTATTTACACGAATTCAGAAATTATACTAGAAGAAATATGACAGACTTAACACCAAAACAAATCGTGGCAGAACTAGACAAATACATTATCGGACAAAATAAAGCAAAAAAAGCAGTTGCAATCGCACTTAGGAATAGAATCCGCCGCCAAAAACTTCCTAGAGAAATCGCTCAAGAGATTTTACCCAAAAATATTCTCATGATAGGTCCTACGGGCGTAGGTAAAACCGAAATAGCAAGGCGGCTAGCCAAACTTTCAAACTCGCCGTTTATAAAAGTCGAAGCGTCTAAATTCACAGAAGTAGGCTATGTCGGCCGTGACGTAGAAAGCATGATAAGAGAACTTACCGAAGTAGCAGTCGAAATGACAAAACAAGCGGCCTTCAAGGAAGTCCGCCCAAAAGCAGAAGCAAACGCCGAAGAAAGAATTCTTGATATGCTAATACCTCATCAACATACAGACACCATCAATAGAACAAGAGAAAAACTACGAGAACAGCTCAAAAAAGGCCTCCTCGATGATCGCATAATAGAAATCGAAGTCCAAGACCGCCCGACGATAGATATCATAGGCTTCGGCGGAGGATTAGAAGAACTAAACTTTAACGAAGTAATAAACAACCTGCTTCCTAAAAGGAGTAAAAGAAAAAAGCTAAAAATCTCAGAAGCTAAGGAATTCATAATTAGAGAAGAACAAGAAAACCTAGTTGACATGGACTCAATCATCAGAGCTGCCTTAGAAAAAGCACAAAATTCTGGAATAATCTTCATTGACGAAATTGACAAAATTGCAAGCCGGCAGTCAATAGGTCCTGATGTATCAAGAGAAGGCGTCCAAAGAGACCTTCTGCCTATTGTAGAAGGAACAAACGTTAACACCCGTTACGGAATGGTTAATACTGAACATATACTCTTCATTGCGGCCGGTGCTTTTCATCTCTCAAAACCATCTGATCTTATACCAGAGCTGCAAGGCCGCTTCCCTATAAGAGTCGAACTAGACCCACTTAGCAAAGAAGATTTTAAGCGAATTCTTATAGAACCTAAAAATTCGCTTATTAAACAGTATCAAGCTCTTTTAAGCACTGAAGACATTCTTCTCGATTTTACCGAGGATGCCATCGAGGCAATCGCTGAAATGGCAGAAACCTTAAATCAGGTTAACGAAAATATAGGCGCAAGAAGATTGCATACAATAATGGAAAAGCTTCTCGAAGACATAAGTTTTGAAGGTGCAGACATTGATGTTAAGCATCAGATAATAGATAAAAATTTTGTAATAAACAAACTTGAAGCAATTGTTAAAAACAAAGACTTAAGCAATTACATCTTATGATACTAGTTATTGAACTATGTGCTTAAAACGAATGATTAAAAACGATTGTCTAAAGCTTAAGCGGTTTTGCTTAATTTTATGCGCTATCTTTCTCACCCTTAGTTGCGGTAAACGAACCCCTCCTCAGCCGCCAACACGTATCCCCTCCCCACCCCTATCAGGCTACCAAAGAGGCAGTAGTATCATCCTATCATGGCAAGTCCCAACAACAACCCAAAAAATCGAAATCTATCGCCTTATAGAATCCAAAAATAACCCTCCAACCATAACCGAAGAAGAATTCAAAAATCGTAGCACTCTAATAGCTAGCCTTTCAGCTCCAACATCCCAATACCAAGACAAACTCATCTTCGTAGATCAACCCATCAGAATATACTATGCCCTAAGATTCACAAACAAAACAGGACAAAAATCCGTCCTCTCAGAAGTTTTCTCAATAGAACCATCCACAAAAATCCCACTACCTCCTCAGCTCCTAAAAATCACTGTAACACAAGATAAAATCACTCTTACATGGACGCCGCCAGAAAAAAACATAGACGATTCAAAACCAGCAAAGTTAATAGGCTATAATGTCTATAAAATAGAAAACGGAAATCAAAAACTACTCAACAGCTCCCCTATACAACAAAACTACTTCGATGACATATTCTTCGAATTTGAAAAAGAATACAAATACTTTGTCCGTAGCGTAACCATAAGCGAAAACGCAGAGACAGTAGAAAGCGAAAACTCAAACACGCTAGAAATTAAACCAAAAGATACCTTCCCACCCTCACCACCAGAAGGAGTAACAATCGCAGCTTCACAAAACGCAATATCTATCTTTTTCGCAGTAAATAAAGAACGAGACGTAATCGGTTATCTGATCTTTCGCTCTGAAAATCCTGCTCTACCAATAGAACAGTGGCAAAAAATAACCCCTGAACCCTTGACAACAAACACCTTTCAAGATAAACAAGTAAAATCAGGTAAAACTTACTTCTACTTTATTCGAGCAGTAGATAAGTTCGGAAATATAAGCGCTCCATCGGAAATCGTAAATGAAACCTTACCCTGAAACTATGAAGATCTGTAGATTCGCCTATAAAAACAGCATATACTTCGGAAGACTAACCAACGAATCAGTAGAACCGCTGGAAAATTACCAGCTCAAAACCATAAAACAAACCCTGCCAATATCAAAAGTAAAAATCCTCCCGCCCGTAATACCCTCAAAGATCGTCTGCGTCGGTAGAAATTATCGCGAACACGCCGAAGAACTCGGAAACGAAGTCCCAAAAGAACCACTTCTCTTCCTCAAAGCTCCATCAGCTATAATCACAAATGAAAACCCAATAATCCTTCCTAAACAATCATCAAGAGTCGAACATGAAGCAGAACTCGCTATCATAATATCGAAAAAATGTAAGTCCATAAGCCCAGAAGAAAACCCTCTAAATTACGTTCTCGGATATACATGCCTCAACGATGTCACCGCAAGAGACCTGCAAAAAAAGGATATACAGTTTACCCGCGCAAAATCATTCGATACCTTCTGCCCCATCGGACACTTCATAGAAACTTCCCTAGACCCTAACAATCTCAAAATAGAAGCCCGAGTAAACGGTAAAATCAAACAAAAAGCCCATACATCGCAAATGATCTTTCCGGTAGAGTTTTTAATTAGATACATATCTAATTACATGACCTTAATGCCTTTTGATATAATTGCAACAGGAACACCCGCAGGAGTCAGCCCGCTAAACCCAGGCGACATCTGCGAAATAGAAATAGAAAATATAGGCATACTGAAAAACCCTGTAAAAAGAGAGGACGAATTATGAAATTCTTCATAGATACCGCAAACCTTGAGGAAATAAAACAAGCAAAAGAGATGGGACTCATAGACGGAGTTACTACAAATCCTTCCCTAATAGCAAAAGAAGGAAGCATAAATTTTAAGGAACACATAGCAAAGATCTGTCAAATCGTAGAAGGTGATGTCTCAGTCGAAGTAACCGCACTTGACGTAGAAGGAATGCTTCATCAAGGCAGAGACTTCGCCTCAATATCACCTAACGTCGTCATAAAATGCCCTTTAACACTAGATGGACTCAAAGCCACTAGAATCTTGTCCAGCGAAGGCATAAAAGTCAATGTCACACTCTGCTTTTCTCCAGCTCAAGCAATATTAGCTGCAAAAGCAGGCGCAACCTATATCTCACCATTCATAGGCCGCTTAGACGATATCAGCCACGAAGGCATGCAATTGATAACGGACATAGTCAAAATATACAAAAATTACAATTTCCAAACTCAAGTTCTTGCAGCCTCAATAAGACACCCAAGACACGTCGTCGAATCAGCCCTAGCCGGAGCACACGTCGCCACCATACCCTTTAAGGTCATTAAACAACTAGTTAAACACCCGTTGACCGACATAGGACTAGAGCTATTCCTGGCTGACTGGGGAAAATTCAGTAAACAAGCAAATAACTAACTGTAAACAAACAATCCCCTAGGGTAAGCGCGCATAGCTAATCTCCGGCAACAAGGTCCTGTTGCTTTTTTTACTGTCGGAAACTATAATTGGAACAAAGTATGAAAGTTCTCATAGCAACCGACGGTGGAAAACATAGCGAAGCTGCCTTACAAGCAGTTAGAATGCTTAATCTACAAGAAATAGAAGAAATAAGAATCATCTCTGTTGTAGACATGAGCGTGCCACTGGCGATTGATGTATATGCTGGCTACTTACCTTCAACAGCAGAAATAGAAGAGGCAGCTCGCGAAAACGCAAAAAATATCGTTCAATCGGCCACCCAAAAAGTCCTTGAAATAGCTCCCAACATAAATGTCACAAGCGAAGTCTTAATCGGCTCACCAGAAAGCTCAATAGTTGAAACTGCCGAACAAATGAAAGCAGACCTTATAATCGTAGGTTCTCACAGCTATAACCGTTGGGAAAGACTCCTTCTGGGTTCAGTCTCAGACTCAGTAGTTCATCATGCACCATGTTCGGTTTTAGTCGTAAAAACCCAAAAATGAACCGACTAGCCTTTAAACAATACGGTAACGGCCACCCGGTAGTTCTTCTACATGCCTTCCCTCTCGATAACCAAATGTGGCAGCCACAAATTGAGCTAGCATCTGAAAAGCTGTGCCTTATACTGCCAGACCTGCCGGGATTTGGAGAAACTGAACTATCGCCAGAAGAAATCTCCATTGAAAGCATTGCATATGAAGTACTAGAACTTCTTAAGCACCTGAACATAAAAAAGGCATCCATCGGCGGTCTATCCATGGGTGGCTACGTAACATTTAATCTCTACAGAATTGCACCCGAACTGTTTCATTCTATACTCCTTTTCGACACATCGCCTTTCGCTGATACCGACGAAAAAAGAAATGCCAGAATCGAGCTAATCAAACAAATCAAGACAAAAGGAGTATTGGCACTTGTTGAAAACATGCTCCCAAATCTAATATCGGAAAACACAAAACAAAAAAATCCTGTGTTGGTTTCATGGCTAAAAGAAAAGTTTTTACAAACAAAAGTAACCACGATCGAAAAAACGCTTCTGGCGCTTGCTAATCGAAAAGACCATAGCTACCTGCTGAAAGAAATTAAAGTTCCAACCCTACTTATCTTTGGAGAACACGACTCAGTAACAAACCTCGAAATTGCCAATAAACTTTATCATTTAATCCCTAACTCAAAGCTATTTAAAATTCCCGAAGCTGGACACTACTCAAACCTAGAAAATCCAATAGCATTCAACTCTGCACTTAAAGAATTTCTATATGAAAACTATCCTGGTTAAATCCATGAAACTTAACCGAAAGACGTGCCGCATCTGGAAAGCCCGAGTTCTTAAAGTAGAAAAAAATTTCTGCTTGCTGCTTGGTGAATTTCAAGAAGACATAGAACATCCAATCTTAGGCGTTATCAGACGCGGAACAACCTCTTACGAATATTTCTGGAAAAATAAATGGTTCTCAATCTTCCAGTTCCACAATCCAGACGGCTCCTTCAGAAATTTCTACTGCAATATAAACACCCCTCCCACCTTCTCAAACAAAGAAATATCTTACATAGACCTTGAAATAGACATAATCGTCCATAAAAACCTATCATACCAGATCCTAGATACGGAAGAATTTGAAAAAAATCTACACACCTACCCAGTCGAAATAATCGAAAATGCGCACAAAGCCATTGAAGAAATCAAAAATATGATAACATCTAAAGCCTTCCCCTTTAACCAAAGTTTGTAACACAAAAGGAAAAAGTTAAACTATCATTTATGCAGCTAAAAACGGAGAAAACCAAATTAGAAATACTCAAAGAAAAAAATCTTCTCGCCGAAGAAGGCGGCGGAAAAGAAAAGATAGAAAAACAACACGCCGCCGGTAAAATGACTGCAAGAGAAAGAATTCAATTCCTCCTCGATGAAGACACTTTCGAAGAATTCGACAAGTTCGTTGTCCACCGATCAAGTGATTTTGGATTAGACAAACAAAAATATCTCGGCGATGGCGTAATAACAGGACATGGGCTAATCAATGGAAGACCTGTATTCGTCTTTGCACAGGACTTCACAGTCTTCGGCGGCTCTCTTTCAGAAACTCACGCCCAAAAAATCGTCAAAATAATGGATCTGGCAATGAAAGTCGGCGCCCCAATCATAGGATTAAACGACTCAGGCGGTGCAAGAATCCAAGAAGGCGTGTGGTCACTAGCAGGATATGCAGAAATCTTCTTAAGAAACACCTTAGCAAGCGGTGTCGTTCCACAAATTTCCTGCATAATGGGACCTTGTGCCGGCGGAGCCGTATATTCACCAGCAATAACTGACTTTAATATAATGGTAAAAAATTCATCCTACATGTTCATCACAGGACCAGATGTAATTAAAACTGTTACACACGAAGAAGTAACAAAAGAAGTTCTCGGCGGTGCAGTCACACATAATACTCGCTCAGGCGTAGCACACTTTGCAGCCGAAAACGATCAGCATGCCTTACAAATAGTTCGGGAACTTCTATCATTTCTTCCGTCAAATAATCTCGAAAATCCTCCATTTGTGCCGTCAAACGATCCACCAGATAGAACCGAAGAAAAACTTAACCACATAATACCAGAAGATCCAACCCAACCTTACGACATAAAGGAAATCATCCTATCTGTCGTTGATGATCATTACTTTTTCGAAGTGCAAGAACACTTCGCCCCCAATATCGTAATAGGCTTTGCCAGATTAGGCGGTTTCTCAGTCGGAATAGTCGCTAATCAGCCCGCATTCTTAGCAGGCGTCCTTGATATAGATGCTTCAGTTAAAGCTGCTCGCTTCGTCCGATTTTGCGATTGCTTCAACATCCCATTGATTACATTCGAAGATGTTCCCGGATTCCTTCCAGGCGTTCATCAAGAACATTCAGGCATTATAAGGCATGGTGCAAAATTACTTTACGCTTTTGCAGAAGCCACAGTTCCTAAAATCACCGTAATAACACGTAAAGCATATGGCGGAGCCTACTGCGTGATGGCTTCAAAACATATCAGAACAGATGTAAACTTCGCCTATCCAACCGCCGAAATAGCCGTAATGGGAGCAGAAGGTGCCGTTAACTTACTATACAAAAAAGAACTAGCTCAAATGGAAAACCCAGAACAAGAAAGACAAAGTTTGATAAGGATGTTTAACGAAAAATTCGCAAATCCATACGTCGCCGCTGAACGTGGCTTCATAGACGAAGTAATTGAACCCGCAAAAACAAGACCTAAACTTATACGCGCTCTTAACCTAACCAAAACAAAAAGAGACTCAAACCCGCCTAAAAAACATGGTAATATACCGCTCTAAATAAAAAGACCTGACTCTAGGCAAGTCAGGTCTTTTTCGAACTTTTGGTGCCCAGGACTGGACTCGAACCAGCACGGATTGCTCCACACGCCCCTCAAACGTGCGCGTCTACCAATTCCGCCACCTGGGCTAATTTTCAAAAAACCTACTGACCATTCTCTTTAGGCTCTTCTTTAACATCTTGCGTTTTTTCGCTGCTTTGCTGCTCACTTCCCGATTTCTGCAAAACCGATACCTCTCCAGTTATAGCAGGAATTGACAAAAGCAAAGCCGAAAGAAAAAACACCACTGCAGCAAAGATCGTAATCTTTGCTAAAATGGTAGCACTACCTCTAGGACCAAAAGCCGTGCTAGATATATTGCTCGTAAATAGTGCTCCTGCGTCGGTCTTGCCCGGCTGTAAAAGAACCGATATGACTAAAATCACACAGGATATGAAAAATACTGTGTATAAAAAGTAAACCATCAATCTTTAGTTTTTAGCAAAAATTCACAAAACAATCAAATCTCATAAGAGATAATTCCAAAAAAAGTGTCCGCGTCTAAACTCGCTCCGCCCACCAAAGCTCCATCAATATCACGTTGACTTAGCAAACCACTTACATTTTCAGGTTTTACGGAACCACCGTATAAAATCCTCACCCTTTCCGCTACATCCTCACCGTGAGTTTCACCTAGATACCCTCTTATAAATTCATGCATCTGCTGAGCCTGCTCCGGAGTTGCCGTTCTACCAGTCCCTATAGCCCAAACAGGCTCATAAGCAATCGAAACCTTTGCTATATCGTTCCTAGACAAACCTTCGAGCCCGTGCTTCAACTGCCTGCGAACCACATCAAAAAGCTGCCCATCGTCACGCTCTGAAAGCGTCTCCCCCACACATAAAATCACATTCAACCCAGAATAAAGAGCAGCCTTTACCTTCTTGTTTATCATCTCATCGGTCTCCGCATAATACTGCCTTCGCTCCGAATGTCCTATAATCACATAAGAAACACCTACATCTTTCAACATGCTGGCAGCAACCTCTCCAGTATGAGCTGCATGTTTCATCTCAGTAGAGCAATTCTGAGCAGCCAAAAATATATTTGAACCTTCCAACCGATCACCAACCACCTTCAAATGAACGAAAACAGGTGCTATTGCTATATCACAATGAGTCACACCGGAACAAAGCTTTCTTAACCTTACGGCCGTCTCAACTGCATCTGATAGAAATTTATGCATTTTCCAGTTCCCAACTATGAATGGTTTTCTCATCGCCTAAACCTCTTAAAAGTGTAGCCCAAGATTTAACAACAAAATAACCACCTCTTCACACTAAATTAACTAGCATGCATTAGCCTTTTAACCATGTCAAAAGACATATCTAGCTTTATGGTTTTGTCGCTAGTCCTACTAGCAATGGCTGTACTTACAAACGAAAACTCACTTGTTGCGCTTCTTGCACTACCTGTTAGTTTAATCCTACTTCTTTTAATTGCAAAAAGATTCGGAAATAGGAAGGTCTTCTAAACTCATCTCAAAAAAACTCCAGCTACGGCCCCCTGTATAAACCAAAGTATCAAAAGAACAATTATTGGAGAAATATCAATCATTCCAACAGGGGGAATCAACCTTCTGAAAGGTTCGAGAATTGGCTCCGTGAGCCTAATCAAAACTTTCATCAAAGGATTACTCCAGCTCATAAACCATGAAAACACTACACGAATAACTATCAATAATGAATAAATTCCTAGAAAACCATAAAGAAAAAAACCAAAAACCTTAACAAAATTGCCCGCTAAAAAACCACCTATAACCCCATCAACAGTAAAAAAGAAATTATAAAGAAGCTGCAGGAAAAAGTAACCAAAGATACAAAAAGCAAAAATCGTTAACAAAGGAGCTATCCTCGTATCAATACCAATCCTTGAGAGAAAAAAAGCCGATGGTTCAACCATCTTGTCCGTCTTTTTCTTCAAAAAGTATTCAAAACGCCCTAATAAGCCAAAAGGATTCGGGTCCATGTAATTCAAAATTAGTCTCGCTAACATCAAGATACTAACAACCATTACAATCGCAATAACTAGAGCTTGAAAAATAGGATAAAGCCAAACAAGCATAAGTTTATTATTTTCTTCTACAAGACCTCAGTCAACACCTACGAGAAGACTTTATCATACACTTCTTACCATCCACAATTTCCGTGTTATAATTAAACCATAGTTTTCGGTAAGGAGGTATTCTATGAAAAGATTATTGTCCTGTTTTTTGTTTGCAATTTTGCTCTCGACCTATTCTCAAAATTTTAAAGTGGAAGCCGAAAAGCCGCTAGAAGACGATCCCACTTTTAGCGGCACATACACCTTCGATCAAGCTCATACCGCAATAGGCTTTCGTGTAAAACATCTAGGCTTGGTTGAAGTTCCAGGCTACTTTAGGAACTTTACTGGTACCATAAAATACGACGCAAAAGATATATCGAAATCTTCAGTTGAATTCTCCGCTAAAACTGCCAGCATAGATACCGGCGTAGAAGCCCGTGATGGACATCTTCGATCTGCCGACTTCTTCGATGTAGAAAAATACCCCGAAATGACCTTCAAAAGTACAAAAGTAGAAAAACTAGCAAATGGCTATCAGATCACAGGCGACTTGACCATAAAGGGAGTTACTAAACAAATCTCGTTTCCTTTCCAGATAACCGGAATTCTTCCCAAAAACCAAAGAAGCACCGAAAGAATGGGAGTAGTTGCTGAAACCAAAATAAATAGACGTGATTTCGGTATAACCTACGGAGGAAATCTCCCAAACGGAACGCCTATGATCTCCGATGAGGTAAAAATTTACTTGCAAATCGAGGCAACGAAACAATAGAAAAAGCGCCCTTTCTCAGAAAGGGCGCTTTTAACCTCCGCTAAACCCTGCCGCTAAAATCTAAATGAGCGCTTTTAGCTTTTCTTCTACCATAGTTCTTATCTCATTTAGATGCTCTTCAGTATCTGCCTCAAAGCGCAAAACTAAAACGGGCTGTGTATTGGATGCGCGAACTAAACCCCAACCGTGAGGGAAAATTACTCTCGCTCCATCAACCGTTATTACATCATTCGTCTTCTTAAATTCCTCTGTTAGTCTCTTAACAACATCAAACTTTTTATCTTCTGGACAGTCTATTCTTATCTCAGGCGTGTAAACAGTCTTCGGCAAATCTTCTATCAAAGCTGAAATTTTCAAATCTTGTTGCGAGAGTATCTCTAAAAGGCGCGCTCCAGCGTAAATAGCATCATCATAGCCAAAATATCTGTCAGCGAAAAATACATGTCCACTCATTTCAGCAGCCATCACTGCCCCTGTCTCTTTCATTTTTGCCTTAATAAGCGAATGTCCGGCTTTCCACATTATCGCTTGCCCACCATGCCTTTTTATATCATCGAAAAGCGTTTGAGAACACTTAACTTCAGAAATAAACGTAGCTCCGGGTCGCTCCTTTAAAATCGCGCGTGCAAAAATAACCATTAGTTGATCACCCCAAATGATCTTTCCTTTTTCATCCACAACACCTATCCTGTCACCATCTCCGTCAAAAGCTATAGCTAAATCGGCAGCATTATCTAAAACAGCTTCGATAGCAAACCTCATGTTCTCGACTACAGTAGGATCTGGATGATGATTCGGAAACCTCCCATCTGGCTCACAAAAAAGCTCGATTACATCACAACCTAACTCCCTGTAAATAGGAGCTGCGACAAATCCTCCCATGCCATTTCCTCCATCTACTACAACCTTTAATTTTCTTTCTCCAAACTTGATGTTTGAAGTAATGTATTTTCGGTAATCTTCTAAAACTTCTCTCTGCTCAAAGCTCCCCTTACCATCTTCAATAAAATCCCTAGCCTCAGCAATTTTTCTTATCTGTTGTATTTGCTCACCGTAAATGCTACTTTTCCCGAGACATATTTTAAAACCATTATTATCGGCAGGATTGTGACTGCCAGTTATCATTATTCCACCATCTACTTCCCAGTTAAACAAAGTAAAGTAAAGCACTGGCGTTGGAATCATGCCTGCATCGACGCAATCGCAGCCGCTTTCGGTAAGTCCTCTTACCATGATGTCGCGAAACTCAGGTGAACTAATGCGAGCGTCTCGCCCGAGACTTATCCGCTTGGCACCATTTCGTCTAAAATATGTCCCAATGGCACGGGCAAGACTGTAAACCGTCTCCTCATTTAAGTCTTTTCCTACAACACCTCGAACGTCATACTCTCTAAAAATATGTGAATTCATCCCCATTTGTCTCCTGTTTTTAATAAAAATTCTTTTTGTTGGTTTCCTTGAGTATCTCTGGAAATCTTTTAACCTCTTGTGACCTTTTCAAATCCATCACTAACAAAACGTCTGGAGTGTCAACAACAGCTAATCCTTCAACTCCAAGTAGACACGTCAAGCGATTAGAATCAGAATAAACGAGATTTTTTCTCGAGTCCAATAGCAACGCATCTGCTAAAACAAGATTTTCTGAATCGTCTTTGTCTTTTCTAAGTTCATAAAGCGCAAGCCAACTACCTACATCGCTCCAACCGAAATCAGACTCTAAAACGTAAATCGGACGCAAGGTTTTCTCCATAACTCCATAATCAATAGAAACTGAGCGAAGCCTTGAATAAATCGACTCAACCACCTCATCGTATTTATCGGTATCAATGCTTTTTCTAATCTCTTCGAGACCTGAATGAAGTTCGGGCATCAGAAATTTCATCTCAGACAGAATAACATCTGTAGTAAAAATAAAAATTCCGCTATTCCAAAAATAATTCCCACTAGAAACAAATCTAACAGCGTCTTCTAAACAAGGCTTCTCTACAAATCTTTTAACTTTGTATGTCTTACTGTCAGAATCTATAGGCTCATCTCTTTCTATATAGCCATAACCTGTTTCTGGACGAGTCGGCACTATGCCTAAAGTTACAATTAACCCCTGCGTGGAAAGTTCAGAACCCTTTTTTAAGCACTCTATAAACTTTTCTTTATCAGCCACAAAATGATCAGCAGGAAGGCAAACAATAGGAACGTTTCCGTAGCGCTGAACTATATGAGTTGCAGCCAAACCTATACAAGCAGCGGTATTTCTACCGAAAGGCTCTGTAATGATCCATAAATCCTCTCCAAAAAGACTTTCTATCTTTTCTCGATGCGTTCGACTCGTAACAATGCAGATTCTGTCAGCACAATCTCTTACTCTTTCTACAGTCTCTTCAATCATCGTCTTATCGCTAAAAACCTTTAGAAATTGCTTCGGGAGTCGCTCACGGCTTGCAGGCCAAAATCTAGTCCCGGAACCACCTGCCATTATCACAACAAACATATAAATTCTCCTTTCTCAACTGAGACCATAGAAACTCCTAAAATTATCATACAAATGACGAAGATAAGTTTTCGGAGCCTCGTAAAATTTTTCTCTCTCTACATCAATCCAATCGAAACTCTCTTTACTTTTTCTTGACAACTGACTGATCTTACTTCTAAACTCTCTAACCTTTTGAACCGCTTTTTTCTCAGATAATCCACCACCAAACGGATACCAAAGCCCAAAATGCCTTTCATGCAAGGCATCATCAAATGGCGGTTTGTCCCAAAGCGTAGTACAGTAGTCACTATAACACCATATCATCGCACCAATAAAACCAAAATTATAAAGCAATTCTAAAGACTCAGATATAAAAGCTGCTGTTTCTTCTTCGCTTAAAGAAACAAATCTCGACAATCCAGCAGGAATATTCGGAAGCCCAAACTCCTCAAAAAACACTTCCTTACCGCCTCCGAGCCATTTCGTCACAAGCCCTAAAAAAGGCAAAATAAAAGCATCAGTTGCTTTAACCGAATAATCAACATAGATCGGATAACCATGCATGCAAAGAAAATCACAAAACATTGCCGCTTCGGCAGGTCCCAGCTTTCTATCTTCTTCGATATCCTCAGCATGAAGCCCTATAGTTATCGGCTTTTTACTCACCTTACGAATCGCCGCAGTAATTCTCTCAAGCCAGGTTAAAGCTTTATCCTTCGAAGAAGGAACCGTGCAGTTTGAATTTTCGTTTCCTATATCCCAAGCTAAAATAGCTTCATGATCTCCTAAAAACCTTGCAACTTCATAGGCTAAAAACTCCTGTGCAGCTAATATTTCTTCTTCCTCATACCAATTACGAATTTTTGCATTTCTAATCTTCCCGTTTGAGTAAGTTCTAAACCTCAAATTGCACTCTGGCCTATCTTCAAGTGCCCATTCAGGAATCCAATTAACACCACTCATGTGACCTGTGTAAAGCGTGATAATTAAGCGAATATCTAGCGATAAAGCAACATCAGCAACTGCCTTTAAGTTTTCCATCGAACCGTAAGATACGCTCTTAGGCGCAGGTTGAAAATCTTCCCAAATCAAGAAAATCCTAACGGAATCAAATCCAGCCCCTTGGATTCGATTAAAATCAGCTTTGACCTCATTTAGGTCAAAGCTTTTCCACCAATACATTGCTTTTGATGAAGGAAAATAGTTTATGCCCAAATTAAATCCGTCCATAGTCGTCCTGCAAACGAACAATATCATCTTCCCCAAGATAATCACCCATTTGAACCTCTATGAAAACTAACGTCTCGTTCGCAGGATTCTCAACTCTATGAGCTGAACCAACTGGTATATCTATATGCTCTCCAACATTTAATGTGTATGTTTTATCATCCAAGGTTACCAACGCCTTCCCCGCCACAATTACCCAATGCTCCGATCGTCGGGAGTGCTTTTGGTAACTTAGTCGCTTTCCTGGTAAAACCTCTATTCTCTTAACCTTATAACCTGTTCCTTCATCAAGAACTGTAAAACTACCCCAAGGTCTTTGATCTACTTTCACCACAGCTTCCATGTTTTTTAACCACCTCCTTATAAACCTTTATGTATCCATCCAACATTCTTTCTGCACTAAAATTTTTTTCAACATGCTGGCGAATCTTTCGCCGATCAAGCTTATCAACTTCTTCAACAGCTCGAACAGCCTCATCAATAGTTTCCACAATGAAACCTGTCTCACGATCGACTACAATCTCAGGTATTGAACCTCTGCCACGTGCGATGACTGGCGTTCCACAAGCCATTGCCTCTATTAAACTTAACCCAAAAGGTTCGTTAAAATTGATTATATGAAGAAGCGCCTTAGCTTTTCCTAAAATCTCGTCTCTTTCTCGAAAACCAACTGAACCTATATATTCTATTCTTTTACCGTCAATAAATGGCTTGACTTTTGCTTCAAAGTATTCTTTATCCTGAACTATACCAGCGATTATCAGACGCAAACCAGACCGCCTCGCTACCTCTATTGCCTCAAATACACCTTTGTCATGATGAATCCTTCCAAAAAAAAGCAGATAATCCCCGCCTGTCTCTCTAAAGGTAAATTCATCAACAGGAATACCATGATAAACGGTTGCTACGTAATCAAGTTCTGGGCATCTATCTGAATTACTTATAGAAACATAATAAACGTGACCATTGTATTTCTTATAAACCGGCAATATCTTTTCTGAAGAAAATCCGTGAATGGTCGTAATAACCGGAGTTTTAACCAGTTTACTGTATGAAAGCGGCAAGAAATCAAAATGATTGTGTATGAGATCAAATTCATCTGCCCGCTCAAAAACTTCAGAAATATGTAAGCATTCCCAAACCTTAACATCAAGCGTTAAATCTTCCGAGTAAGGTTTTGGACATACTCCTATCAGCTTTGCTCTCGTTATGGAATCAGCCGTAGCAAATAGCGTTACATCAAATCCACGGGCTACTAATCCTTCAGTCAAAATCGAAACGACTCTTTCCCAAGGTCCATAATGCCTCGGCGGAACTCGCCACGAAATCGGAGCAAGCATCCCTATCTTCATCGCACATCAGGAACACAAATTACTGGAATTCTTGAGGCCCTCACAACCTTTTCAGCTGTAGAACCGAAAAGCAACTCTTCTACGTCTCTTCCACGACGCCCATGAACTCCCATTACAATAAATTGAAAATCTAGATCATTTGCTACACGCAAAATCTCTGCAAATGGTTTTCCGACTACGACCATCGTCTCAAGTTTAGGTCCTTCACTTGAAAATCGCTCTGCTAATTCCTTAAGTTTTGCCTCGGCATTTTCCTTCATTCTCAACACGGCTGACTCTAAATCACTAAAGCCTTCATAACTTACCCGCTCAATAAAATCAGAATCTACGACGTGCAATAGATAAACTTCTGCTTCATCTTCAACCAAAGAAACTGCAAATTCTATCGCTCGAATGGAATTAGGTGAAAAGTCAACAGCTACTAAAACATCTTCCACTTTCATGACCTCAACTCCTAACTGAATCCTTAAGCCATTCTATCAATTCTCTTATGCTCGCTTTTGCAAGCCCTATGCAAGTATCGGCCGCACCGTAATAAATAAACAGCTCATCTCCTTTTGTTATTACACCACAAGGAAAAACCACATCTCCAACATCCCCCATCTGCTCATACGGCTCATCAGGACCAAAAACCCATTCATCTCCACGAACTACTACTCTTCTTGGGTCTTCCAAATCAAGAAGAGCAAGACCCAATCTGTAAAGACATCCTGCTGGCGTGTTCTTAACTCCGTGATAAATTATTAACCATCCCTCCTCGGTTTCAATCGGCGGTGGTGAAAGTCCTATTTTGTTTGCATCCCACCATGCCCCGCGCCGTGCCTCAAGAAGCACTGAATGATCTCCCCAATGCTTTAGATCAGGCGAAAAAGAAATCCATATATTCGCCTTAGTCATTGGATAATTTGATATTGGACGATGTATCAAAGCCCATCTACCTTGAAATCTACGCGGAAACAAAGCAGCATCTTTGTCCTCAGGCGGCATTATCGCCCCTTGCCGCTCAAAATGCCGAAAATCCTCGGTCAAAGCCAATGAAACTAAAGGACCGCTTGTAGAATACGCCGTATAAACAACTGCATACTTGTTCAACTCTTCAATCCAAGTAATCCTGGGGTCTTCAACCCCCCAAATCTCCTCTGGATAATTCTCCGGATCAGGAGAAAAAGTAGGTCCTCTATCAATCTCCCAATTCGTAACACCATCTTTGCTCTTTGCAACTGTAAGATGTGAGATGCCTCTTCTATCTTCAACACGAACCAAAAGCAATGTGCTGCCATCAGGCAAAAGCGTGGCACCAGGATTGAAAACCGTATTCGCAGGATACGTCCAATCAGCAGCGGTCAATATTGGATTTCCTTGATAGCGATGAAAAAGTTCCTTAAAAAAGCTGTTTTTACCCATACCAAGCTTCAGATTTTACCAATTCTCAAAGTGTTGTATAAACGGCCTCAAACTCTTCACTCCGTCGCTCTTTTTGTTTAGAAGCAACGAGCAAACCCAAAAGACAACAAATCACTGATTCTGCTCCTTGATTCATGCTGACACCGTGAGCATCAAGCCCATCAGCACAAGCGCCAGTGCGAAAATCATAAAGCCTAGCACCTAACCGATTCCTACCTAAAAACCATTCTACAGCTGCTCTAGCCATCTCTAAATACGAATTCTCACCTGTGATTTCATAAGCAAGCGAACAAACTTCTACAGTATAACCCGCTTCGATTGGTTGTTGCCCAAAAATTGCTCTCTGACCATTACGCCTATACCAACCTTGATTTCCCACAAAATCGAAGTAGCCATTCCGATAAGTCTGCTCTATCAAAAAATTCAACGAACTTAAACCTATATGTTTGAACCTTTCCTCCTCAGTTACCTGATAAGCTAGAAGCATTGCTTGTGGAAGTTTAGCATTAGCATATGTAATTTCTTCTCCAAACCACCTCCAATCATCCGAATAGCTTTTCTGGTAGATCTCTGCAAGTACATCAGCTATTTCACTTACCAAACGTCTAACTGCTATGGCTCCTTCATACTTTTGAAGAAAATTGTAAAAGCCACACATAGCATAAGCCATGGCTCGCGGATAATTTAGGTCTAGCTTTTCAATCGTTCGCTCAAAAATATCTTTCGCCAGAACTTGCATCTTCTCGTCGGGCGAAAATGCCACTACAGAACCTAAGCCCCAAAGTACACGTCCAATAGTGTCCTCACTTCCACAATCATCAATAAACCGCCTCGAGTAGTCCATAAAATTGTGAAATCTACCATCGGGCATCTGTGCATATTGAACAAAGCTCAAATAACATCTAGCGAGGTCTATAGCCCTTTCATCCCTAAACTGCTGATAATAACTCAAAGCTACTACCAGACCTCTAGCAGCATCATCGGTCGTGTATCCAAATCTTCTATCAGGTACTCCATAGGTAGCATGTTGAAAAATACCAGTATCATCAGTTAAGTGAATCATATGGTCAAGCTTCGCCTCAGGTGTTTCACCAACAAAAACGGTCTTACCTCTAGTTTGGTATAGGCTTACTTTTTTCTGCTTTCCTGCGGTTATACGATTAAAAAGTTCTGCATATGCTTTTCCGACATTGCACCATACCATCTGCCTTCCAAATTCATAGGCACGCTTTCTAATCCGATGCCTAAGTGCATGATTCTCAATCAAGGTAATTAAAGTATCAGATAAGCCCTTAACATCGCCAAAGTCAACTAAACGACCTCTACCATCTGAAAGTATCTCTTCAGCATAAAAATAAGGTGTTGAAACTACGGCTTTTCCCATTCCCACGGCGTAAGCAAGTGTTCCGCTTACGATCTGTTCTCTTGATTGATAGGGCGTTACATAAATATCACAAGCTCCTATGAATTCACAAAGCTCGTCAAAATCAACGTATCTATCGTAGAATATAACGTTAGATTCAAGACCCAACTCCCTAACCTTTCTTTTCAACCAAATCCTATATTCCTCACCTTCTCGCCTTTTAACTTCAGGATGCGTCGCTCCCAAAACAATGTAAACAACTTCAGGATGTCGCTTTACAACCGGTGGTAAAGCCTCCAACATAAACTCTATACCTTTGTTGCGGCTTATCAAACCAAAAGTCAGAATAACGAATCTTCCCTCAACCTTGAATTTATCCTTGTAAAAGTTAGGATCAACAAAAGCTGTATCAGGCACTCCATGATGTATCATGCTTATCTTGTTTTCCGATATTCCATAAACTTCCTTCAAAATACTCACAGCTTTCTGACTTAGAACAACAAGGTGTTCCGAGACATCTGCCACACGCAATAGAGTTTCCTTCAAACCTTGAGTCGGCTCACTTAAAACCGTATGCAGAGTAGTTACTACTGGTTTTTGCAAGTTCAGAAGCAACTCAGTCACATACCGCCCATAGTTTCCACCAAATATTCCGAATTCATGCTGCAAGCAAACCACATCTACGCCCGAGAAATTTATGTATTCAGCTGCTAACCTATAGTCATCTATTTTGTTCTGCTTAATTTCAAACACAACTTCCTGCGAATAATCGAAACTATCAACATCATTTGTAATAGCTATCACAACTGCTTCTCGACCATTCTCCTTCAAAGCACTTCTTAAATCTGCTGTAAAAGTAGCAATACCGCACGCCCGCGGCGGATACGTAGCAACAAGACAAGCCTTCTTTTGTTCACTCATAGATCTGATTTTAACAATTATCCCTCAAGAAGTCTTAATCCGAACAAAGTAAGCTGAAAACTGTTTACTACTTGCTATAAACCTTGCTTTCTTACCCGATTTGGTTTACTCTGAAAGCGATAAGGAGAAAATAAAATGAGTAGCCCAAGAAAACCCGACGACTTTGACGACATATCAAAAACAACTCCCTTTATCGATCGATCAGAGCTCGAAAATAGAAGATCAAGCTACGAAAGTGAATGGGAAAAGACCAGCTATTACGTTAATCAACCACAAGTCAGAACCGACTTCGAAAAAGACTTCTCTGATGAAATAGATAAAACCAAAGCATACGTCCTACCCAACTACCGTGAGGAAACACCCAGAAAGACATCACCAACAAAAGTTCAAAAATCCGCCACTCTTCCTTCTACGAAGGAAGAAACAAAAGAAAGCAAAGTATCGAATTCAATCCTTTATGCGATGATAGTAGCCATTTTCCTTCTTCTTTCTGGAGTGCTGATAGTTTCTTATCTACTTTTTTCAAAAAAATATGGCTTTGACATTATACTTGTAGGTGCTCACCCAAATAGCGACGTATTCGTTAACGGCATCCGATGGGGCATCTCATCTTCTGACGGCTCAATAAGACTGCTCGGTCTTAAAGCAGGTGAATATAGAGTAGAGGTCAAAAACCCAAATTACTTATATGACACAGAGATTATAAGAGGTAATGACGGCGAGCAAATAAAAGCAACTCTCAAGTTTAGAGCAGCTATACAAAATCAACCAAAAGACGATGAATGCGCAAACATAAGAAAAGGCGAATTCGAAAAAGCAGCAAGATGCGCAAACGAAGCTCTGGACCGTCTCGGAGACAAGTTCTCAATAGAAGAATTGTTAAGGGCCATGAATCTATACATCGTAAATTTTGATAGCGGAAAGTATGACATCAAACCTCAAGACATGAAATTCCTTGAAAAAGCTGCTGGGTATATTAAAAAGCTTCCTCCAAACGTAAAAATCGAAGTTGGCGGTCACACGGACAATGTCGGCAATGATCTTTCAAACTTGAAACTATCAGAAAATCGAGCTAAAGCTGTCCGAGATGCTCTTGTAAGCTTCGGGGTAAATCCCGATATGCTTGAAACAAGAGGCTATGGCGAAACCAAACCGAAAGCCTCAAACGATACAGAAGATGGAAGATTCCAAAATCGTAGAATAGAATATACAGCCATTATCCGCAATCAATGAAGAAAATCTCAATCATTGGTATAGGAAGAATGGGCGGGGCATTAGCTCTAGCCCTTTCAAAAAAAGGTTACACGATAGAACAGCTCATATCAAAAAATCTCAAAAATGCAGAAATTATCGCAGAAAAACTTAATAATAAACCTGAAATCCTTTCATACTCAAAGCTGGAAAAAGTAAATTCTTCAGACGTCGTATTCATAACAACTCAAGATGACCGTATAACAGAGGTTGCCGTAGCTTTGTCTCAAAAAATTAGCCCGGGCAAAATCGTTTTTCATACAAGCGGCTCATTATCCTCACAGGTTTTATCTGTTCTGAAGGGCTGTTACAAAGCTTCTTTACATCCTCTGATCTCTGTAAGCAACCCATTTACAGGCTCAGAAAACTTAAAAAACGCTTTCTTTTGCCTCGAAGGTGATGAAAAAGCTGTAGAACTAGGCAAACGGATTGTGTTCGATCTTGAAGGACAATTCTTTTTCGTAAGAACCGAAGATAAGCCATTGTATCATGCAGCAGCCGTAATAACAGCCGGTCATCTAGTTGCGCTTTTTCAGGTGGCTGTAAAGTTACTATCGAAATGCGGAATTAGCGAACCCGAAGCACAGAAAATCTTCCTACCGCTCGCAAAAAGCGTAATCAAAAACCTGGAAACTCAACCCCCTGAAAAGGCTCTAACAGGCACATTTGCCAGAGCAGATGTGGAAACGATGAAGCAACACCTAAGAGCAATAAAGCAGAAAAAGCTAGATGATGTGCTTGAAATATATTCAAAACTTGGTCTAATCTCGCTCGAGCTAAGTCAAAAGGTAAATCCAGACCTAAAAGAACAAATAGAAAAGATGAAAGCTGAAATCACAGATTTTCTCTCAAAAAAGTAATTATTTGAAAAGCGCCTAGCTTGATTTCTTTTGGTAGCTTTTCCTCCTCAACAAAACACAAGTAAATTGTCATTACGTCTTGACTGATTTCTTTCAAGATCAAGTCCGAATAATACAAGTCTTGATTGGAGTTTATCAAAATAGGCTCAATAAGCGCTAGCTTCTTCAGAAGCTCGTAAATATGCGTCTTTCCCATGCTAAAATTGCTCGCATATTCGCTCGTTATTAGCCTTGTTTCCGTTTGCTCTTTGTCCAGATAAAAAATCAATGAAGCTGCTCTAGAAACTCCCTTTTCAAACCTATAAGCTACTTCTGAGAAATTCTTATACTTTCTATTTGAAAATTTCGGCTTAAAAAAAGGCGTTTCAAAAGACAGAGGTTCCCTTTCTTTCAGTCTTAAATACCGAATATAAGCTCTTTTTTCTTCAAAAGAAACGGGAATGCGATTATCAAAGATTATCTGAATCTGCTTTCTATCTTCCGCGGCAAAATCCCGAACTGTTAACCGCTTCGACTTTGCCGTTGCTTTCCAATCAATATGCCTTATGTCATCTTGAGGTTGATAATCTCTGAGAGAAAGCAAATCAACACCACTTCCCTTCTGATATTTTGTTAAATTACCAGATTTGACCACTGAATTTAAATAACCTAGTGTTACTGCTTCCACTCGTGGAAGAATTGTTATCTGAACCTCCTCAGCAAGCAATCTTCTGCGATGACGAAAAAAACCAAATGGAAAGCCAGTAGAAAGCTCAAAGTCTTTAATTATAAACTTTCCTCTGCGATGAAATGTATGTCTTACTTCAAGTGTTACAGAACTCATTCGCGGAACATAAACAAAGTACCCTAATTTATGCCTTACAATAGCTGGTCTAAAAAACTTTTTAATCCATTTGAAGGGTAAGACCTTCTCCAAATCCTCTGCGATCAGAGATTTTTCTTTTTCAAATCCCCGAACCTCGGAAACTACTGAAAACACAGGGAAAAATTTCTTTCTATTTGAAAGCGTAACTTTTATCGGAGTCTCCTGTCCAGCAAAAAACGTTTCAGGAAACTTCATCTTTACATCTATTTTTTTTAGGCACATGCTTCCTACAAAAAAACTAATCACAAAAGTTGAAATCAGAACCGACAAAACCACAAAAAGCAGGTTATTTCCTGTATTCCAAGCTGCAAAGCAAACCACAGCAAGAATGCCAAGGAAAAAAGCTCCTACAACAGTAAGCTCAAAAGGCAAATCAAGCTGTGAAGCTTCCATACTTGCATTTCTCGCTAAAGGCGGAACTACGAAAACCAAAATCAAAATCACAAATAAAAGTGAAATAAACGCAAAAATGCTTGCTAGCCTCAAATTCCCCGATCTATTAGCCCAAACTGTTAAAATAGCAAGCATCAAACCGCAGATTATTGCTAGAACACCAAGCAGTATGTTTCTCAAGCTTTGAGAATCTACAAGCTCCAAAAGTTCCTTTAATCTACTCATTTCTAGACTGGAACCTTAACTTTGGAAATGATTTCTGCTAGTATTCTTTCAGCTTCATAAGCTTTATGAACCGCACCGGTAAACCGCCCACTTAATATCAGTCTATGAGCAAAACAAGGAATTACGAGTCTTTTTATATCGTCTGCGATGCAAAAATCTCTACCCTCTACTAAGGCTAAGGCTTGAGCTGAGCGAAACAAAGCAAGGCTGCCTCTAGGACTTATCCCTAATTCTATGAATTCGCTTCTTCTGGTCTGTTCGACTATCTGTAAAAGGTATTCAATCAGATCATCATCCATGCGCACCTTCATAACGAGATTCTGTAAAAACAGAATTTCTTCTCTTTCCATCACCGGTTCGACGTAATCCAGAGGATTAGCAGTTTGGCGATCAAGAAGTATCTGCCGCTCTTCGTTACGGCTCGGATAGCCTATGTGAAGCCGAAGCATAAAACGATCTAGCTGAGATTCAGGAAGTGGATAAGTCCCATGATGCTCAGTCGGATTCTGTGTAGCAATGACCATAAATGGCTCGGGCAAACGACGAGAGACACCATCAACTGTAACTTGTCCTTCAGCCATAGCCTCCAAAAGAGCAGATTGAGTTTTAGGAGTTGCACGGTTAATCTCGTCAGCTAGAACTATGTTTGCAAAAACTGGACCAGGCTTAAATTCAAACCTATCACTTTTCTGGTTATAAACAGAAAGACCTGTTATATCTGAAGGTAAAAGATCAGAAGTAAATTGTATTCTTTGAAAAGAAAGATTCAAAGCCTTTGCAAGCGCATTTGATAGAGTTGTTTTACCTATACCAGGAACATCCTCTATCAAAAGGTTTCCTCGCGCAAGAAGCGTTACAATTGCAAATTTTATCGTCTCTGGCTTGCCTCTGATTACCTTTTCAACTTCTCTTTGTAACCTCTTAAGCTTGCTGGCCTGCTCGAAAATAGCTGTTGCACTTGAGTCCTTCATCATTAAATCCTTTTTCATTCTACAAAATTATCTGACCCTCTGCACGAAAAAATCTTGAAATTTTCCCAAAAGCTTACCTAAACTCGTTTCCCAAGCTTGTTTTCTAAAGCTCACTGGTAACAGACTCTTATCTTTTCTGCTATAATGAGAAGCGTGTTAGAAATTGATCACCTTCTGCAGTAGGACTATGTCAACATTGAAACTAACTCAAAGCCTGAAACAACAGCTGGTCTTAACACCTCAACTACGCCAACGAATCGAAATGTTACAAATGACAAGCTTAGAATTGTCAGAACTGATACAGCAAGAACTAATCAACAACCCTGTTTTAGAAGAAGTTCAAGCCGAAGAAGAATACTCAATACTCAATCAAAATTCAAACGGATACATCGAACAAGAAGAGTTAAGAGCACAAGAAAACCTAGAAGGTAGAGAACTACAACAAGACCGTGACCCGTTTGAAGAAGTAGATTTCGGGACAGCCTTCCAAAACTACCTTGACCCCGGTTACAGAACCCAAGAAATAGAAATAAAAGAAGATACTCCTCAATTCGAACAAATTATTGCAGCCACGCCAAAACTTTCTGACCATCTCGAATGGCAACTAAACTTCTTCACCTTGCCTGAAGAAATAAAACAAATAGCCATAGCAATTATAGGAAACCTAGATGAAGATGGTCGTCTGTTGGCCACTGACGAAGAATTAGCATCTATTTGTAAAACATCCATCGAAAAAGTAGAAAAAGCCCGAGAAGTAGTAATGCAATTAGACCCAATCGGCTGTGGTGCAAGAACCGTTCAAGAATGCTTGATAGTCCAATTAAATCAAAACGGAAACGAAGACCCTTTAATTATCGAACTAATAGAAAAACACTTTTCAGAACTTCAACCACATCGCTTACCAAATCTTGCAAAACAAATAAACGTCCCAATAGAAACACTTAAAGAAAAACTAGAAATTATAAGAAAACTCGATCCATTCCCCGGCAGAAAATACTCAAAGTCTCAAACAATTTACGTAACTCCAGAAATTTACATAGAGAAAATCGACGATGACTACGTCATATACTTTGCCGATGATGCCAGTTTCCATCTTCGTATAAACCCATACTATCAGCAAATCCTACAAAAATCCGATGCTCCAAAAGAAACAAAAGAATTCATAAAGGAAAAAATCCGCTCAGCAATAGAATTGCTCAGAAACATCGAACACCGCCGACAAACCGTTTATAAAGTCGTGGAATGTATCGTTAAAAAACAAAGAGAATTCCTCGACAAAGGAATAGAGTATCTTAAACCAATGATGATGAAAGAAATAGCCGAAGAAATCGGCATGCACCCTTCAACAATATCCCGCGTCGTAAACCGCAAATATGCCCACACTCCTCAAGGAATCATTGAATTGAGAAGGTTCTTCACCGAAGGCATGCTCAACGAAGACGGCGAAGAAATATCCACAAAGCTTATAAAGCTAAAAATAAAGAAGATAGTTTCCGAAGAAAACCCTAAAAAACCTTTGACCGACGAACAAATCAGTAAAATTCTCAGCAAAGAAGGAATAAAAATCTCAAGACGGACAGTCGCAAAATATAGAGAACAAATGCAAATACCCGGCTCAAGAGAAAGAAAAAGTATCTGATATTCAGCTTATCACTCCAACAAAGAAACTTTTCAAACGTCCGCAACAGCTTAGTTAACAAAAATGCCAGGAAGTGGAACGTCACCTTCCAATCCAAAGCTAAAGCTAACTAAACGACTGTCCGAGCTGCTTAAGTAAAACCATAAGCCATTACGAAAAACTGCAATGTCACTTAATCCGTCACCGTCGAAATCAGCCTGCAAAACCTTATCCGACGCAACACCGAATCTAACAGCAGTAAAACCCCTTTTACTTCTCATCAGATACCACATTCCTTCGGAAGCTCTAAAAACGGCCATATCCGCTTTCCTATCTCCATCAAAATCGCCAGCAACAGGTTTATCTTCACCGAGGCCAAATCTCGCTGAACGAATCTCGTTGTTTGAACTATTAAGCACAAACCAAGTGCCTGCAAAGGGACGATAAACGGCTAAATCCGTGCGACCATCACCATCGTAGTCAGCCGGAATCGGAATGTCAGAAGCTATACCAAACCTGATTGAAGTTACTTTTTCATCTGAACTTCTTAAAATATACCAAGCTCCTTCTGAAACACGAAAAACTGCAATATCTGCTCGCCCATCGCCGTCATAATCCGCAGGTAACGGTTTATCGCTTGCTAATCCAAAGTTTCTAACGAGAAACATGTTATTACCGCTTAACAAAATAAACCACATTCCAGCTGAAGGTCTAAAAACCGCAATATCAGTTCGTCCATCCCCATCGTAGTCAGCATTCACCGGTAGGTCACCGCTGCCACCCCAAAAGGAAGTAAAAAGGTTATTGTCGCTACTTTTTAGAACGAAAAAGTCCGGATCAAGGTCCGAATCAGAGGGACGGAACACCGAAGCATCAGTTTTACCATCCCCATCAAAGTCAAAAGGAGCACGTGAAAAGCTTCTCTGACAACCGCAAACGTACTCATCATATACGATAACATCATCAATGTATTGTCCCTCGCGTGCCGTTCCGAGATCGGTTCCAACGCGCCACCTCAATCGAACTTCTTGTCCAGCCAATATGGCAGGCAGTTTTACCTTTGTTGTAACAAACTCCGCCGTTTGGTTTATACCGCTTCTTCCCGACCAGCCCCTTCTACCTGCTAGCGGATTCTGACAGCAGCTATCAATAACGCCGTCATAGCCACCCTGAATAAAGACACCTCCGGCAGTTTCAATATCCTGCCATCTACCATTGCCAATTTTTATCTCTAAAACCGCTCCATCGTAAAGCCTATTACGCAAGAATGTTGACTCCAGCTCATACCAATTATGAAACCTAAGCTCAGCTTGCTCCGAATTTATTCTAAAAGGCGGCGTAACAAGCTCATTTATTCCTATTTGTGTCGAACAGGAAGAAAAGGCGGAACTAGGCGGACTTACACTTCTACGATTGCTTACTTGCCAACGCTGTTGACCACCAGAAGAAGAACTTGTCCATCCAGAAGGAATTTGCCCTGAACGAAGTCTATCAAAGTCTTCCCAAAAAGCAATTCTTCTCAATCCTGCCGTTTGAATGTAAGAAATTGTCCCTAGACTCCTAGCACCGTCTTGAAGGTTAAAGCTCAAAATTACCTCAGAACCACAACTTATGTTCGGTGAGACCGTAAATGTAAAGGAACGCGGCTGTGAAACACTGCCGGGCTCTATTATTCCGTAGCTTTGAGGCTCAGACGGACTCAAAACCCCACCTATAGGCTGTAAAGAAACCACCAGGTTTGCGGTAGCTTTCTGTCCAGCATTTCTCAATTTAAGACTAATAGTTGCTGTCTCACCCGGTTCAGCGCTTCCATTTTGTGAGCAACTCTCCGAAACAAATTCAACTTCTTCAATTTCAATCAAAGCTCTTGGTTCAAGAAGAAAATCTTGCCTTGAAATCTGTCCTTCAGACAAAGAAACTGTAACTGTCTTCGACTCAAACCCTCTTGCACTAGCAGTTATAGAATAACTACCTGGCAAAACAAAAAGATAGCCGTAACTTCCCGAAGCATCTGACGATCGCCAATAAGCGTTAGCTTCTATTGTTGCCGATTCAATCGGTTGACCGTTTTCAGCATTTAGAACAAATCCGTAGATGCCTGCTCGTGGAGCATTATTGCATTCAGAAAATCTAAATTTTCCTATCTTAGTCAGCCAACCAAATGGGCTTTCATTCTGGCTTTCAAGCGTGTAGTATTCATTCGTATACCAAAAGGAACAGTCATCAATTGGGTCAACACTCATCTGACTGTAATCGCCCCAACGAAACCCAAAACCTGTCTGCACGCCTGTTCCCATTACAATCGTTCCTTCCTGGCGGAAGGCACCTACAGGCTCAGACGCTAGCCGACCGGAATAGAGTATAGAAGGCTTTTTCTCGTCGCTTACATAACTATATCCGAAGGCAAGATTTCCTTGATGATCTTGCGCAGCGCTTGCCATCCAGCGACTTGATTGATCGTCTCCTATTGTAGCCTGCTCATAAACGTAAAATCGGGGTTTTTGCGAAGATAAATTACGCCTTAGTTCATATACTCTAACGCCAGCTCGATAAATACTAGAAACTGGGGTTGTGCGCACCGTTTGATTGAAAACTAAAGCATCGTAATTGCCGAAATTTCTGTAAGCTACCCGATACATGAGTCTGTCAGATTGCGAGTCAAGCATCTCACCAGGCAAAGGTTGGGAAATATCAGCTCTTCCTTCCGGTGATGTCGGATCGAAAGGAGCAACGAGAAGAGGACTTTCTGGCATTTCCGAGAAGGTCGAATTTGCAGGATTTTGAAAATCTGGTCTGAATTCGAAGAGTCTAATTGCATCAAACTCATCTCCGTATTCGGTAGCAGTGTAACCTACGAAAATACCGTTAGGAGTGTACGGGACTTTCAAGCCATCCAGATCAGCCGGTAGCAAGTTACCAAGCCTGATGGTTGATGGCGAAGCCAGATCGAAATATATGTAACCAGCATCACGTCTTCCTTCGTAAAGCTTCCTCTTGTCAAAAGCAAAAACTCCTGTTCCTGCATAGTCGCTTCCTAAAAACTGATCTGTTGTCATGTAAATAGCATTCGTCCAAATACCAAACTTTGGATAGTCATTCATTTTGACGTTTGGCATTACGAATTCATAAATAAAATACTCACCCGTCGGATCGCCAGTTTTTGAAACAGCCACCATCTGCCGAAAAGGCGGAAAAAATATGCAGAATTGGCTTATAAACCATCTGTCTGCTAGTGAATCATAAAGAACTATCGGATCGCCATCGTTGCGTGTGGAACAGGGCGTCCCAAGCGGCTCAAAAAGCATGCTAAGCTTAAATGGCGGAGTAAGAGGATTGCCTTGCTTGTCAAAGATACGCACTAGAGAGTTTACAGCCTGGACGTAGTGATTGTAACCAACATCTCCATTCGTATCTGGCGGAACTATGCGAAAACCATAAGCAGCAGCATTGTCATTGCTCGAGATCCCATCAAAAACCAAAGAAGGCTGTGGCATCGGCTCAAAAGAAAACTCTGCTAAGCGTGGAACATCGTGAGTTACACCAGTTACCTGCTTGCGAAACGGCATTCTATTAGGAATCTGACGTGCCTGTTCCTCAGCACGCCCCATCTTTCTGCTAGTACCCTTGTCCGGTTGAGCCGGTGAAAAATCCCGAACAGGCTTTGATACAGCAAAGTTAGATGCTACCGAAAACTTTGGCAACAATTCAGCAAATGAAGCGCTTTTAGCTTGCCTTTCAACCAACGGCTTAAAGAGTAAAAAGACCGCGGCAAGCACCAGAAAGCTTCTTAGCATAAACTAGCTCCCCCACTTCAATTTGTTTCTTAAAACATCAAAGTAGTTTCGGCTAGTAGGTTTTATCAACGCAAACCCTACGGAGCTTTTATGAATATGAATGACATCGCCTTTGGTTATTTTCCGAAAGACTTGCCCATCAAGCGTTAGAATAACTCCTTCACTTTCCTCAAGAAGCCGTAGTCTTATACGTGAAGAATCTGGAATTACAATAGGGCGATTTGTTAAAGTAAATGGACAAATTGGAGTTAAGACGACCGCACCAACCGAAGGGTAGATTATCGGTCCGCCAGCAGAAAGGTTATATGCTGTAGAACCAGTAGGGGTAGAGACGATTAAGCCATCTGCGCGAAACCGGCTTACAAAAAACTCATCAAAGCAAACTTCAATTTCGATGATTCTTGCCGGAACAGACTTATTTACAACGACGTCATTAAGTGCCCTTCCAACCGTTTCCCTACCTAACTCATTTTCTAACTCGACCGTTAACATCGAGCGACGATCAATTTCATAGTCACCCGCAAGCACTTTTTCCAAGGCTAAAAAAACCTCTTCGATGCGAAACTCTGTCAAATAGCCCAAGCTTCCATAGTTTATTCCTAGAACTGGGACTTCTCTTCTACCGAGTCGCCTTGCTGTTGCCAGTATTGTCCCGTCACCGCCCAAAACTATCAAAAGATCAGCATTTTCGTAAATCTCATTAGAGTCTAAGTTTGCCCCATGGATTTCATCTTGAATTAAGTTGCCTATTAACTTTATACCTCTCTTTTCAAGCCATTCTGCTAGGGAATTGGCAGTTTTCAATGCATCTAAACTACCAGGCTTAACGATTATAGAAACACGCTCGACTTTATCTTGCATTCTGAAGATAGCTTAAGCCTTTTCTCCTAAAGATACAAAATTATTCAAAGCTTAGAACTCAACTCTCGGCGGGCAGAAGTGAACCTCTCGGATCAGACGCTAAGGCTAATCCTTCTTCTATCGTCCTTATAAGACCATGAAATACAACCTCGCTTCCCCTTAACACAACGACAACATCGCCAGGAGCGTATTTGCTTTCGTCGATGGGAAATTTTATAACTGTTGCCCTCCCATTTTCGCTGTTAACGGTTTGATACTTGAAATTTTCAAAATCAACACTAAAAGTTTTACAAAATGATACTTCCATAAAGCCCCTAATTGACTAAAGTGTTCAACATACACCTTAGGTCAGTGTATTTGTACCCCGCCCTTTCAGACTGACCCATGCTGACTGGCGGCTTTCGGTCAGCCATAGCCCCTGCATCAGCAGGAACTAACCCTTTCGCCTTCCTACCCCAGTCATCTAAACAACTAGTTAGCAAAAAGAAATCCATCGCAAAGGGCTCTTCAAGAACAGGAAAGCTAAGGGCTACCTCAGCAACTTGCCATCGCCTCTTTCTTCCACTTACCACCCCTCCTCCCGTCCTGCTTACAAACCCTCAAACCAATGGCTCGCTGCTAAGGCTTATTATGTTAGTTTTGTCAACCGTTTCAACCTCTTTTTCTAGTGATTATAACAAAAGCTTCGGGAAAATAAGAATTTAGTTTTCAGTTTCTAGAACAAAATCCATTGCTATTGCGTCATGATCTGATAAAGGATTTCCACTTCTGTCGAAAAGCTTTGAGATAGTTTTCGGCTTGCCGACGATTTTAATGTCTCTGCCAGCAAACCAATCAAGTCTGACTGAAACGCGACCACCAACACGACCTGCAGCCCAAAAAATAAACGGGAAACACCAAGCAGGCACCCAGTCTCTTAAATTGGTGTTTTTCTCTATACTACTAATATCGTAGTGTAAAGTACCAACACCTTCTTCATTAAATTCCTTGTATCTATAACCTCTTTTCTCTAACTCTTCAAACAATTTTTTCTCAAAGTATCTATCTGGGTATGGAAAATGATTTTCGACTACGTTCTTAATCCCCATTAAAACTCTGCGCCAGTAACCTAGTATTGCTCTTGTTGCATTCTGAGAATTAAAAGTCGTAGTGTTCCAGTCTCCGCCTATTACGGTTGGCATTCTTGGCAATTTTTCCAAGTAATCAAGAATTATTTGCATCTGCCGCCTTCTGTGCTCTCTTGAACAATGAGCGTCTAAATGAGTTGTGACAGCGCGAAAAGTGCCGACAGGGTGTTCGATTTCAGCTATGAGAGCACGAAGATAGCCAATTCTCTTTTCTTCTCCTTTCATCTTGTCCTTTCCATTTGGAAGCGGAACCGTTCGAACATTCTTTATAGGCCATTTCGATAAAAGAGCAAGTCCATGTATTGATTTCGTGTTTTCACCCTCGACAAATTTCTCAATTCCGCTTCCCTTTTGCAAAGCAATATAAACAGGAGCAAATACATAATTCATTTCAAGCTCTAGCGCTAATTCTCTAGCGACAAAGCGGTTTTTGCTACGTGCCATCCCGTAGTCAAGCTCCGTCAAAAGTAAAACATCTCTATCTGCTAGGTATTTTTCTTTCTTAAAAGCTTCCACTATCCCCTCAAAAAAAGTCCCGCGCTCTAGATTCCAAGCTAAAGCTCGAACGCGATCAGCTCCTGAAGAAGCCCGCGCGAAACTTTCTTGTACTACAGCATTTAGTATTCGCTCAACTTCGGGTTTTATCAGAGCGTAAAGCTCGCTTCTTTCCAGTTCCTTGGTCGAATTAAACTTGAGAAGCCTCGGAAAATAATCATTAAGATTATGTTCAAGAATTCGTGGCGAACTGTCAGACGAACAATCTCTCATAGCTCGCAAAACCTATATTCTACGAAGTTTTACGATTGTTTCAATGTGATGAGTTTGCGGAAAAAGGTCTATCGCAGTAATTGAGTAAATTCCATATTTTTTAACAAGCTTTTTCAAATCTCTAGCAAGCGTCGCCGGGTCACAGGACACATAATAAATCTCAGCAGGCTCTAGAAAAATAATCTTTTCTATAACCCTTCCTTCTGCTCCTGTTCTAGGCGGGTCTAAAAGAACTAGGTCAAGCTCAGGCAAACTTCGGTCAAGAAAGCTACTTACTTTTTGAGCGAAAAATTTTATGTTCTTAAGCCCTGCCATCTCAGCGTTACGCCTGGCGTATCCGATTGCCTCTCCCGCCTGCTCAACTGCATACACTTCCTTGAACCTTCTTGCAAGAGGCAAAGTAAAAAATCCTACTCCACAGTAAAGATCGAGGCATCTTTCACCCCCAGCATCACCTACAGTTCTGTCGAGCATATCCACTAGCAAATAACGATTTGCTTGAAAAAACAATCTCGCATTTACTAAATAACGCTCTTTGCCAATAGTCAGTTCTACATCAGATGGCTCTTTTTCTAGGGCTGAAAACACGGAAGTCTTATCCCCATCAGTTATTACCTCAATTTCAGTTTTTTCAATACCTTCGTATTTCTTACCGTAACGTAAGTCAGTTAAAAGCTCTTGAAGACGAGGCGCGAGAATAGAACAATGTTCTATCTCCACAAGATGATTTGAGTTATAACGAAAATAACCGATTCTACCGTCTCGAACGTGCCATTCAGCTCGAAGTCTGTATTCAAACTCATAGCTAGGAATTACCTGGATTTCATTTTCATAATTAATACCTGCTATTCTTCTCAAACAATCGTAGATCACTCCTACTTTCGCCTTCAGCTGAAATTCATACTTAAGATGCTGAAAATCACAACCGCCACAGTTACCAAAATATTGACATCGAGGCTTCTGTCTAAAAGGCGAAGCTTCTATGATCTCAACAAGTTCAGCCTTATAGAACTTTTCACTCTTTTTTACAACTTTTGCTCTAACCTTGTCACCTACGGCTGTTAAAGGCACGAAGACTGCAAAACCGTTAGCGTGTCCCAGACCATAGCCACCTGGTACTATCTTCTCTATTGTCAGCTCCAAAATCTCCGTCATAACTTTTCTTTTGCAGCGAAATCGTCAAAGCTCAAACAATCCAAGCTTTGGCAGTCTATATTCATCCCTTAAGGCTTTCAAGAACAAAGTTTCGAGAGTTTTCTGATAAACTTCTCTTGACACTTTTCGCTTATACTTGTAAGCTTCCTTTTCAGCCCATCTTCTGCACTTCTCTATTAGCTCCTCGTCAGAATTTACCAATATAACTCTCGTTAAAACCTCATCAAGTTCCTTTAGGTGAAACTCCAAGTTTTCCATTTGCTCCTTTTCGATCTGATCACCTTTCAAGTGATTCTTTGTTTGATTTTCAATCTCCATCTTCAGCGTTATCAGACGCGATAAAACTTCCGCCAACGACTCCTTCAGGGCGACGTCCGGAAGTCTTTCAATTGAATGACTAAGAGCTTCTATTTTCTGCTGTAGGTGTAGCAAAACAAAATCTTCAAACCTACTGTCTTCTTGTTGCCTCCCTATTTGTGAAAAAAGCCATTCTTTGAAGACCCGCTCTACTTCTTTTCTAAAGTATCTCAATGAGTTCAGCTTTCTCTTACGATTTTCATCGAGCTTGCTGAAAGAATCATCTAAAACCCTCAAAATAAGATGCAATGGAATGCCTCTATTAAACCAAGACTCGACTATGTCCCAATCAAGCGGCGTCAGAGAAATTGCGTTCTTTCTATGTTTCTGAAATACCTTTTCTATGCGAAAAAAATATTCAGAGTAATCCATTGCAATCTCTCCTGAAAAGTTATAATAACAAAAAGGTCAGCCGCAAAAGCAGCTGACCTTTTTATTTCAAAAATAAGACCTTGCCAGGCTTTCAAGTCGCCGAACTAAGGTCGTCAACCGACTCAGCAAAGACTCTTCGCCCATTTAGGGCGTCGTCTATTATTTCACGAACTGCGGACGCATCTGGATTTACGTCCATTTTTGCACAAGCACGAAGATGGCGGATGATGCCTTCAGTTGCTATCTCCAACGCTTCACCAGTTAGCTTGGAGAATCGGCGAGCTTGAATGTGATCAATTTGATATATTCTTTCCTGCAAAGTCATCTGCCTTGTGGCTACCACTTTTCTTTCCTTCTCCTTCCCTATTTTTGAAAGTTTTTAGAGCTTTACAGTACACTTCTGCCTTACAAAGCAGAAGCACTATTTATGGGAATTTAATTTTCTACTACGCTAGAAATTGTAACAAGAAATTTCTGTTTTGTCACTACTTTTTTAAGTTAAGATGAAATTTTTCTGAAAATTTGATGAGAAAATTGCAAGCCTTTAGCCTGAAAACGTAAGATAAAATTTATGGAACGAAGAAAATCAAGACCAGTCAAAGTCCGCAACATACAAATCGGCGGTGGAGCTCCGATAGTCGTCCAGTCAATGACTAAAACAGATACTTGTGATGTCGAAGCCACTATCAAGCAAATAGAAGAGATGGTTGCTGCGGGTTGCGAGATTGTTAGAGTTGCTGTTCCAGACAAAGCGGCTGCTGCTGCTCTTAAAGAGATACGAAAAAGAACTGATGTCCCCTTAGTTGCCGATATTCATTTTCATTATAAGCTGGCTCTAATGGCTCTTGAAGCCGGTGTTGATAAGCTAAGAATCAATCCCGGGAATATCGGCTCCATCGAGCGTGTTCGAGAAGTTGTCCGTGCTGCAGAAAGTCAAAAAGTTCCTATAAGAATAGGAGTAAATGGCGGCTCCCTCGAAAAAGACCTATTACAAAAATATGGTTCTGCAACACCAGAGGCTATGGTTGAATCTGCAATGCGACATGTAAAAATCTTGGAAGACTTAGGGTTTTCTGATATTGTGATTTCCTTGAAAGCCTCTGACGTTGCAAGAACTGTTGCCGCATATCGCCTGATAGCTTCAAAAGTAGATTATCCGTTGCATCTTGGAGTTACCGAAGCCGGAACGCCTTTTAGTGGAACAATCAAATCAGCTATAGGGCTAGGCATATTGCTTCATGAAGGTATAGGCGACACGATTCGAGTGAGCTTAGCTGCCGACCCAGTAGAAGAAGTGCGCGTCGCATGGGAAATTTTAAGAAGTTTAGAGCTTAGAAAACGAGGTATTACCGTTGTAGCCTGCCCAACTTGCGGCAGACTTGATGTTGATGATTTCGTCGGAATAGTCACTGAAATTGAACGAAGATTAGCACATGTAGAAGAACCCCTACATCTTTCGATAATGGGCTGTGCAGTCAACGGTCCAGGCGAAGCTCATGAATCACAACTAGGAGTAACCTTCGGAAGACAAGTCGGTATGATCTTCAAAAACGGCGTCCCAATGCGAAAAGTTTCAGCTTCGGAAATAGTAGAAGAGTTTATAAAAGAAGTCGAAATTTTAAGACAAGAACTTAAGGATAAAGGTAGCTAAATGGTGGAAAAGGCAAATTTCGTAAAATGCCGAAAATTAAATTGACCAACAGAAAGAATATAAAAAATGCATAAGTCCTCTTGCTAAAAATCCAAGAAAATCCCCTTCCGGTAAAGACCGATAGCAAAAGATTTACATAGACTACGATAAAAATTGCAAGATAAAGTGGAATCAGTGCGTTGTAATTTATGGCGCTTAAAAAATCACCGTGAAAGAGCGCATGAAAACCTCTAGTAAGACCGCAACTTGGACAAGCAAATCCAGTAAGCTGGTATAAAAGACACTTCGGGAAAATGCTAGTTTTTTCAGGATCAAAAAGATACAAAACTAACACCGCTAGCGTTATCCCTACGAAAACTACACCCAAAGCAATTCTTTCTTTAGTAGAAAATTTCAATTCATCCATAGGTCATCTTCACAAAAAGTGCGTCGCTAGCAATCTTCTTATTCGGGTTAACCTGCATCGCCTTTCTTAGTTCTTCAATTTCTTCTAGCCAAGTTAGAATCGTCTTCTCGTTGACTCTTTCAGCGATAGTTCTAAGCTGTGATTCTAAATCAGTATTGGAAATTTTGTCCGATATGCCCAACTTAATAATCCAAAGATCATGAGCAACATCATGCATTAACTCTAAAAACTCTTCAATACTATCGCTAATTCCTTCTGTAAGACCAAGAAGCGTTACAAAATCAGAGTTTACAGATGCCTTGAAAACTTCTAAGACTTGCTTTCTTCGCTCAAAAAATTCTTCAATATCAACCGCAAGGGCCTTTGACACATTTTTTGCGCATCTAGCCAAAACTTGTGCACTTTCGAGCGGTATTTTCCTCTTTCGAGAAAGAAAAACCGCCATTTCTTTAAAATCTACTGGGGCAAAACTTAAAATCTGGCACCTTGACAATATTGTCGGTAAAATCAGATTCGCATGCGAGGAAATTAAAATCACGTGACTTGTCGATGGTGGCTCTTCCAGAGTTTTCAAAAGAGCGTTTGATGCGGCAGAAGTCATTTTTTCCGCTTCGTCTATTATGAAAATTCGCATTTGCGCCTCTAAAGGCTTCAGACGAGTCTGCATTTCAAGATCTCTTATTGCGTCAACATTTATCACCTTGTTTTGCGGTAGAACTACTCCAAAGTCACCATGACTGCTGAATATGACTTTCTTGAAATCTTCTTTTTCTGAAGGAATATTCAGCCGAATCTTTTTGCAAGCATGACAAATCGAACAACTCTCTCCATCAATCTGATTTTGACAAAACAGCGCTCTAACAAGCTCAATAGCAAAGCTCTTTTTTCCTACTCCATCCTCACCTGTAAAAAGCAAGGCATGAGGCAATTTACGTTTTCTTGCAAATGCTTTTAGAATCTTCTTTACTGCCTCATTTCCTATAAGATCACTAAAACTCATATCTACTGCGCAAAAAGTCCAGAACTATACTGAGTAATTTTTGGTTTATCTGTTCAACAGATCCAGTCGCTGAAACTACCCTAAATCTTTCCGGTTCTTCTTTGGCTATTTTTAAGTAAGTTTGGCGGACTCTTTCATAAAACTCAGCGTTCTCAGAATCCATGCGATTTTCGGCATTTTTCCTTCTTAACGCCTCTTCCACTGGCAAATCTAAAAGTATAGTCAAATCGGGTTTAAGCCCGTCGGTTGCTATCTTTATCAAGTAGTCTACGGTTTCTCTTTTTAGTTCTCGCCCTCCACATTGATACGCAATCGTAGAATCTGCAAACCTATCGGAAAGAACTATTTTTCCTTGTTCGAGAGAAGGTTTTATGAGCATGTTTACATGCTGGGCACGATCGGCTGAAAATAACAAAAGCTCTGCAATCGGAGATACGGTTTCCTTTGTTTCCAAGAAAGCCGAGCGGAGAAGTCTTCCGAGCGAAGTCCCACCCGGCTCTCTAGTTTCAATGCAATCAAAACCTGCTTCTCTAAGACCGATCGATAACAGCCTTATCTGTGTTGACTTTCCACTACCATCTAAACCTTCAAAACTTATAAAACTCCCTCTCACTTCGACTATTTAGGCTCAGCAAAAATTTTATCATCAATCTCCACGTTTAACTCTACAGAAGAAACCGTAATTACGATTCTCATCGTATCAGCTAAGCTTGTCGTCGTCTTATACGGAACCTTTATGCCGTTTACATCTCTCATATCTTCATAAAAGATTACTGAAGGAAATTTTCCTTCTTGCGTAAACACAACCTCGTCCTGTCTTACCAAAAAACCAGTTCTTTTATCAAAGTAAAACCTAGACAAATCAGCTTCTTTCGAAGTTCTCCCGACAACGACATAAGCCTCTGAATCACCCACTTTCTCAACGCCTGTAACTTGCATATCCTGATAAAGTTTGTCTAGGTTTATGTCTTTATGCAGCATAGCCTGAATAGAAATTTGTTGAAGTTCCATTCCCTTCTTTTCTACCTTTCCACGCATTGGATCAACAGACCAACCTCTTTGCCCGTCAAAAACTTCCAGCATTTTTCCCAAACCGGCTATGTTCATTGCAGTAAATAGCTTATTTGGAAAAGCCGAATAAGATTCAAAATCACCCTTTAGACCAACAGGCAAAATTTCTACCTTACCTTTAATGACCATCGTATTTACTGCCTCTCTAGCTTTCCGCCCACCGGTTGCTTCGATATATTTATCAAGTATCTGCTTAACGGTAGGTAGCTCTAATTTAGCTTGTTTATCTTGTTTATCACTCGATTGCTCGGATTGAGCAATTACGAAAGAAGAAAACAAAACAATTGTTAGCAAAAACCTTAATCCTTTCATGTTTAAACCCCCATACTACTTTAGAATCTCCTGTAAAGCCATCTCTAAAGGCAAATCTTTACCTTCGAGAAGACTTTTTCGTGTTTGAAAAACCTTTACGTCCGGAACGAGACCTCTGCCTTCCACAAAAATTCCTTTTGGCGACCTATAATCCATTATGGGATATTGGAAAAAAGCCTTAGTTGGCAAAACTTCAATGTATGATGGAAGAGCCGCACCCATCGTTTCTTCACCGATGATCTTAGCCCTACCATTTTCTTGTAAACCAACTGCAAAAACTTCGCTTGTTGAGCCTGTTCCGTGATCAACCAAAATCACAACTTTACCGGAATAAGTCTCCTCCTGAGGGTAAGCAATCAGATTTAGCTGGACAGTCCTACCCTTCATCGTTCCTAGAGATATTCTTTCCTTAACCAAAAGCCCGGCAAGGCCTGATGCCATCCCAGCTATCCCACCTGGATTTCCTCTTAAATCTAAAATAAGTCCTATCGTATCAGAAAACTCTTTTATTGCTGCTCTTAACTTTTGTATCTGCGGTACTGTCCAGGCATTAAAACGTATATAACCTACCTTTTCAGCCACTCTTCTTGCCTCAAACACAACGGGAAAAGGTGGCAAATTTCCTAATTGCTCGCTTAACTCGTAATTTGCTTTGTACCTTTCAATTTCATAAGTTCGCCTCTGATCCATTTCATTAACAACTTCTAAGACCACCTTTGTCCCTGGCTCGCCTTCAAGCCACAGTTGCAAGAATCTTTCTTGGTATAACCTCTTCAACTTATCACTTGCCCGAATACTCAATACGTACCCCTCAATCTTTGAAAGAATCTCATCCACGCTTTTTCCGTCTATTTCTTTAATTGAAAAACCAACTTTAAGACCAGCTTTTTCAGCCGTCGAACCCTTCTCAACACGAAAAATAACTGCCTCTGCATTAATCATCTTCACTTCAATACCGATGATGCCAGTTTTACTTCTCGAAACTATCTGTGAAACGTCTTCTTCTTCCAAAATTCCTATATGCGATATTTTTAATTCTCCTAACATCTCATTTAAAATCTTGTGAAATTCACTTCTGCTCTTGGCTTGCATCGCTTTTGACTCGTATATTTCACGAATCCGCTTCCAATCAACGCCACCAAAAGTTTCATCATAGTGTTTGTCGTTTACTGTCTGCCACACTTTCTGAAATGCTTGGCGACGAAGCTCTACTTCTTCAGAATTAACGCTAGCGTCTTGAAAATAAAAACAAACCGGAAAAAATAAAACTGCAAAAACCTTTACCCATCCTTTCATAACTTCATTATCTACGTTTTTTGAAAAGTTAAAGTTTCAACGTTTGAGCTTCACGCTAGTGACGAGTAAAATTTAAGGTTGTTTTAAGGTAAAAGTAAATCTTAAGGGTGCGATCATGAAAGTTTATGAAAGCGTTCTCGAGTTAGTCGGAAATACTCCACTTGTTAAAATCAAGAACCTGACAAGGCAATTCGGCATAAAAGCTCAAGTCTTCGCTAAGATGGAATCCTTAAATCCCGGCTATTCCGTAAAGGATAGAATTGCTATCTCTATGGTAGAAGATGCTGAAAAAAAGGGCATTCTAAAACCTGGCGGCACGATAATAGAAGCGACATCTGGGAACACAGGAATTGGCTTAGCTTTAGTTGCCGCTGTTCGCGGTTACAAATGTATTTTCGTCATGACCGACAAAGTTTCAATAGAAAAGCGACGTTATTTAAAAGCTCTCGGAGCAGACATAGTAATTTGCCCAGCAGCTGCCAAATACGGCGCCCCAGATCACTATCTTGAAACCGCAAAAAGAATAGCAAAAGAAACACCTAATTCTTTCTATCCGGACCAATACAGTCACCCAGCAAACCCGCTAGCTCATTATCGAACAACGGGACCTGAGATTTGGCGCGATACGGACGGTAAAATAACTCATTTCGTCGCCGGAATAGGCACAGGTGGAACAATCTCGGGCACAGCCCGCTACCTTAAAGAAAAAAATCCTAACATTAGAATAATCGGAGCCGATCCCTACGGCTCCATATTCAAAATCTACAAGGAAACAGGAAAGGTTCCCGAAGCAACGCCCTATCTAGTCGAAGGTATCGGACAGAACATGCCCGTTGAAAATGCAGACATGAAAATAATAGATGAAATAATCAACATCACCGACAGAGAATCTTTCGAGATGTCTCGTCTGTTAAGTCGCCAGGAAGGCATTTTTTGTGGTGGTTCAACAGGAACAAATTTTGCCGCAGTCGTGAAAATTGCAAAAAACTTAGACGAAAATGCCGTCGTTGTCTTTATAGTCTGCGATACGGGCGAGCACTATCTTACCAAGCACCATTCCGACGAGTGGATGAAAGAAAAACTCCTGCTAGAACCTCAAAAAATAACTGCTGGTCTCATAGTGGAAACAAAATCCAACGGAGCTCCAAAAGAACTTATTTACGTGACCCCGGACGAAACCGTAGCTGAAGCACTCAAAAAGATGAATCAAAATAGCGTTACACAAATACCCGTTCTTGAAGAGAATCAATCTGTTGGAAGCCTGCGGGAAAACCAAGTCTATGCAAGGTTACTTGAAAACAGGGAGCTTCTAAACGCAAAAGTGTCAGAAATAATGGACAAAAGCTTTCCAGTAGTTCATGCTGATGCAAGCGTCGAAGAAATAAAGGCAAAACTTAGAGATTTCCCCGCGGTCCTCGTAGAAGAATTCAGACAAATCATAGGTATTATCACTCGTGCTGATATGCTTGACTTATGAAAAAGGCAAAAATAAAAATAGGCGAAAAAGAGTTTCCTCTCGAAGACAATATAACAACAATTGGACGCGCTCCCGATAACAAAATCATAATTCAAGACTCGAACGTCTCTCGCTACCACGCCGAGATCGAATACCGAAACGGCGAATTCTGGTTTACTGACCTAAAAAGCAGTAATGGCAGTTTCTTAAACGACTCGCCAATCCATTCGACGGTCCAACTTAAAAATAAGGATCTTATAAACCTAGGAGGAACATCAGAAATAGAATTTATCATCGAAGAAGAAACGCTCGAAGAAGAACTAATCGCAGAAAAAACCGCCCATAAATCAAACGAAGATAATAAACAATTACCTGAATCAAAACCCGAAGCAAAACAAAACAATCGGTTATTTAAGAAATCCTTTTTAGCTCTTACAATTCTTTTACTTCTTCTTGGACTTTCAATAATTTTACTACTAGTTCTTAGAAAAGACTCAGAATGCAAAGCAAAAGCAATTATAGACAGCCCGGAAAACGGCGATGTTATAAGCCAAGAAACTCAAATCTTAATAAGCGTCGAAAATGCTGATTGCATAAGACAAATCATCATATCACTAAATGATCATGAAATTGCACAACTCGAAGAGCAGCCTTTCTCGGCTAAGATTGACCCTGAGGACTTTCCTGAACTTGCCGACGGTGGAAATTACCCGTTGCAGGTTTTTATTGAAGACACAAAAGGAAATCGCATCTTATCTAGCTCGATTTTACTCGCTTTCGAGACCATTACGCCACCGACATCAGAAGATCAAGTGACAGAAACGCCGGAAGATCAAATCAATTCTAATTTGCCAAGAAAACCCGAAAAAATTTCTCTAATAGAAACGCAACGAATGATTCAAAAAATCATAAGTCAATTTTCAAATCGGCAGAACTACAAATTCGAAGAAGATTTTCTTGAAGCCGTAAGACGAGCAACCGAAGAATATACGAAAGAAGAAGGATTCTCTAATAGAGCTGAGGCTTACCGCGACTTGATAAACATTGAATTTCACAAAGAAAATGGACTTGACGCACCTTTAGGATTTCTGCTTGCCATGAGTAGAAGCAAATTCAAACCGGAAAAGCGAGGACAGTTGGAAGGACTTTGGCAGCTTTCCGAAGATTTTATTAAAAAGGGTGGATACAAAGACTTGTGCCCAGAAAGCTCTTTAAGCGATAAAGACCAAGTCTGTGCTGCAAAAACGGCTGCTATTTACACAAAGGCTTTAGTTTTTAAAATTTTTAACGGCGACTTCATCTACGCAGTTGCCGCTTTCGGTATGACCGAACAAGAAGCTGTGATGTGGGCAAACAGCCTTCCACAAGATAGAGCTAACTTTTGGAAAATTATCGAGAACCGAAATCAAAAGGAAAACCTTGTAAAATTCTTCGCTGCTTCAATCGTTGCTGACAACCCTCAATCATTTGGACTAAAGACGGATAAACCCATCTCAAGTCTTTACCGAAACCTCATTTTAGGAAGCAACTTGTGAAGCATCCCTTATGACCAGATCAAAGGTTCCTGGTGCAACCTTTCTAAAACGGCGATTCCGATTAAGAGAAACAGCTATTGAAATCGTCGGGTTGTTCCCTCTAAATTGCATGCCACCGGCTACCAAAAGCCTATAGAGTTCATTTACGTGAAGCGGCCGTCCAGCCTCACGTAAAAGCAAGGTGCAAGCTTGTGTTATAGTTCTATCGGCAAAACGCCGATTCATTGGTTCTATAACTGCGCCTGCCGTAGGTTTTTGACTAATATAAGAAACTTCCGCCTGTTTATGACTTGTTTGCTGCGATCTTAGCCATTCGCTTTTTCTGCTTCTAGGCTCGTTGGTTTCAAATGATTGACCATAACTGGCAGCTTCATTCTCATACCTGCTCCCAGAGGAACGCATTGTGGCAAGGAGACTATAGATTGCTTGCTCAGTCTGTGCAGCGCTATTTTCAAGAGCTTGGATTTCTTGTCTTAATCTCTCAGCTTCAGCCTCAACTTCTCTAAGACGCGCCAAAAGTCTATCCTGTGCATTGCGCGTCTGTCGCAAACTTTGCTCTAACGTCGCAATCAAATTCTCATCCAACATAATCTCTACTCTGGTTCTCATCTAGAATCGAAAAGTCTCACTTTATTCTTTTCACCATGTATAAGCAAATTGCCTCTAATGTAGAACGATACTCCGAATTCAACAAAAGTTCAAGATTTTTTTTCGCTTTTTCAGCAAAGTCATTCGCTTGTTTACGAGCTTTCTCAATTGCTCCGGACTCTTCTAATTCTCTTAAAATCTCCTCGCGCGAGATTCTATCATAGTTTCCGTCATACATGATAATCTTTAGTTTTTCGGCAAATTCAGGTTTCTTTTCGAGTAATAAAATCAGTGGCAATGTCACTTTTCCCTCAATCAAATCTGCTCCTGCCGACTTACCTAAAACTTCATCGCTCGAGCTAAAATCTAGCAAATCGTCCGTTAGTTGAAAAGCTATTCCAAGATTCATCCCATATTCGCGAAGCGCCACTTTCGCAGAATCATCCGCCCCCGCAAGAATCGCTCCAATTTCACAGCAGGCAGAAAAAAGATACGCAGTTTTTCTTCGTAAAATATCAAAGTATTCCTCTTCAGAAATATCGATCCGACCAATCGTTGTAAGTTGAATCAATTCGCCTTCGGTCATTTTTCTAGTTACATTCGTTAAAATATCTAAAATTTCAAGGTTTCTCTCCTTTAGAGAAACTTCAAACGCTTTCATATAAAGCCAGTCACCCATCAAAACCGCCGTCTGATTACCAAATCGGGCATTGACAGAAGGGCGATTGCGTCTTTTTTCTGCGTTGTCAATTATGTCATCATGAACCAACGTCGCAGTATGCAACATCTCCATCACTGTTGCCATTTTTATAAGACTCTCCGACACCTTCCCCCCACTAATACAATGATGCGATAAAACACACAAAGCCGGACGAAGCCTCTTCCCACCAGAAACCCTCAAATAATCCCCCAAGTAATCAATTACTTGGACGTTTGAACTGGCCTGTTGTTCAAACTCTATTTCGATTAAGCTCATTTCGCTTTTAATTATCGAAAAAAACTTCTCAGAAACGTCTTCCTTTCTTGAAACAAAAGTAAGCATCTTAACCTCTAAGTTTAGCTTAACACATCTTCAAAACAGAATTACTTGCGCAACCTGCCTTCTATCACTAAAACGCTCAAATAAATTTTTGATGTAATCTATTCGATACTCAACAAATTTTCCTTCGTCAAAAAGCCAAAACCTCTGAAATAAACTCTGCAAAGTCCTGCAGAACCTATCTGAAGTCATTCCTGAACGCCTGATGCCATAAGCCCAGAATTCGCAGACCGTAGGAACTCGCTTCCTTTGAAAAAACTTCTTCGCTCCTTCAAAAAAATATCCTTCATGTCCCTGAATATCAAGCCATACAAGACCTATGTCATCGGGACTAATCTCCTGACTAATCACAATAGAATCAAAACTTCTCTTTTGAACACTAATGACCATCCGTTTTTCTTCTTTCATTTCACCGGGAAAGCCTATCTTACGTACCCGATTATCACCTGAATTTTCTTCTGAAATCTCAAACTCTGCAACACCATCTTCCGAAGATAGTGCCACTTGAAAACAAAGAATTTTTCCCTCTAAACTATTTTGCTTTACATTTTTAACTAAAAACTCAAAACTTTTCGGAAAAGGCTCAAAAGCTAAGGCTTTCGAAAAAATCCCTCTACGAAGAAAAGCTATAGCAATCATTCCGACATTAGCTCCAACATCGCAAATGGCGTCACCGTAAAGCAAATTGTTGTCCTTTAGAAATTCGGTTACAGAGTCAATAAATTCTATTTCATAGCTGCGATGAATGAATAATTGCTTACCGATAAGCCAATCTTTGCTGGAAAAGCTTAAAACACCATTTTTCGTTTCAAGCTTTACTTCGTGCTCGGGAAGATAATACTTGACATGCCACTTAAGATTCTGCCAACAGTAGAGGATTTTATTCATTGTCTTAAAGCAAGTATTTTCTCAAAATAAGCAATCGATCGGTCGTGTGACATAAAAAACCGAAGAAAGTTTTGAGTGGTTTTGTATGCAAGTTCGTCAAAATTAATCCCACGAAATTTAGCCAAAAACTCAGCCGTATGTCTAACAAACGAAGGTTCGCATCTACGACCGCGAACCGGCACAGGAGCAAGAAAAGGGCTGTCGGTTTCAACTAGCAGCTTATCAATCGGAACAATTCCAGCAGCACGCCTTAAATTTTCCGCATTCTTAAAAGTTACATTTCCAGCAAAACTTATCAAAAATCCTCTTTCGACAAGCTTTTCTGCCATTTGAGCGCTTCCGCCGAAGCAATGCATTATACCTCCACGAAAAGCCTTATCAGATGAGTATTCAAGCAAAATAGAAAGAGTTTCATCATCTGCATTGCGGCTATGAACGATTATGGGCAAGCCTAAATCAATAGCAACTTCTATTTGCCTTCGGAAAACTTTTATTTGGACATCTTGCGGACTATGATTATAGTAAAAATCTAACCCAATCTCGCCCCAAGCTATTATCTTCTCATTCTCTTTGACTAACCGAATCAACCTATTTTCAACTTCGAGCGAGTATTCTTTAGCATCATGCGGATGAATTCCAACCGAAGCAAAAATCTGATCGTAACTTCTGGCAAGCTCAATGGTCTTTTCAAAAGAATCTCCCCCAGGACTTCCAGTCGCAACATTCAGCATTGCGATGACCCCAGACGAAAAAGCACGCTCAATTACATTTTCGCGATCTAAGTCAAAAACGGAACTATCTACGTGACAGTGAGAATCCACTAAATACATCACTTCAACCTTGCCCCATTTTTTACTTCCTCAATAAATGTCGCAATCGCTGGTATATCGTCTTTATTAAGGCTAGCTGCGCAAATCATGCCTTGTGACTCCAATCCGCGTATTTTTCTCGGCTTTAGATTAGCCACCACAACAACTTTCCTACCTATAAGCTTTTCGGGACTATAGTATTCAGCAAGCCCAGCTAGAATCTGACGCGGCTTTTCCTCTCCTAAATCAACCTCTAGACGCAAGAGCTTATCTGCATCGGGAACTTTCTCAGCCCCTTTGATCTCGCCTACACGAAGATCAACCTTTAAGAAATCTTCTATTGTAATGTAATCTTCTGCCTCTTGCTTTTCTACTTTAGCTTCATTCATTATCTCGTTCATAACGCCTCTTTTATCAATTCTAGGAAAAACTGCTTCGACCTTTTGAATCCTTATGCCTTCTGGTAGCTCACCCCATCGAAGATTTTCAGGATTTACCTTCGCTGGATCGCCCTCTAAACCAATCTGTCTATAGATTCGGCGCGTTGCATCAGGTAAAACCGGATAAAGCAAAACTGCAAGCCACCTAATAGTTTCAACTGCACGATAAAGTAGCGCATTCAGGGCTTCTGTCTGATGTTGCTGCTTTGCAAGCTCCCAAGGCTTTGAGTCTGTTATCATCTTGTCAACCTTTGCAATAACTTTCCAAATCACCTCGAGAGCCTGACTGAACTCAAAGTTATCGAAACGTCTTATAAACTCATCCCTCGCGTGTTCAAGAGTAGTTACGATTTCTTGCTCGTCGAGACTCGTCATTTCATGTTTTGTAAGAATGCGGTTTTCTTGACTAATCTTGCAACTAGGAATCCGTCCTTTACAGTATTTTTCGACCATCGCAAGCGTTCTAGACACAAGATTTCCTAAACCATTTGCCAAATCTGCATTTACTCGATCGATCAAATTTTCATAACCAAAATTTCCATCTTGACCGAAAACCATTTCACGCAAGAAAAAATACCTGATTGCATCAACTTGGAAATGCTTTTTTAGAATATCAAGTTCAACTACATTCCCAAGCGTCTTTCCCATTTTTCTGCCTTGAGCGTCTAGCCACATTCCATGGGCAAAAACCACCTGAGGCAAATCAAGCCCAGCTGCAAGTAAAAAAGCCCACCAATAAACTGTGTGGAAACGCAGAATGTCTTTGCCAACCAGGTGATGAGCGTGTTTCCAGTATTTTTCGAAACCGCTTTTCTGTTTATTTCCGTAGCCCAGCGCCGTTATGTAATTGGAAAGAGCATCAAGCCAAACATACATAACATGATTTTGATCGTCCGGAACTGGAATTCCCCAATTAACACTTCTGCGCTCGCGAGATATTGAAAGGTCTTGCAATCCCCGCTCAATAAATGCTATTACCTCGTTTCTTCTAGCTTCGGGACGAATTTTCTCGGGGTGTTTATGTATTATCTCAAGAAGCACTTCTGAATAATCGGAAAGCCGAAAAAAGTAGCTTTCTTCGGATACTCTGTCCAAGGGTTTTTCATGAATCAAGCAAAAAGGGGCCTCTGCACCTTCTCTAACTTCGTATTCATCCTCAGTCTTGAAAGCAGCGCAAGGAGCACAAAACCAACCTTCATAATAACCTTTGTAAATGTTCGGATTACCCTTCGGAGTCTTATTTTTTGCTATCTGCCGCCAAAAATGCTGCGCGCCTTCATAATGAAATTGCTCCGTAGTCCGCATGAAAATAGAATAACCATTCTCGTCCTCAACTATGCCGAAATCAGCAAACATCTTCTTAAGCTCTGATGCAATATAATCAACCTGTTCTTTTGGCGTCTTACCTGCCTTTTCGGCTGCCCGCTGAATGTTAATGCCGTGCTCATCGGTGCCTGTCAGAAAAAAAGCGTCAAATCCACGCTGACGCTTATGCTTAGTGATTACATCAGCAACAGTAGTCGTATATAGATGCCCAAGATGCGGCAAACTATTAGCGTAGTAAATCGGCGTGGTAACGTAAAAAACTTTCATCGCTTACAAGACTAAATAGTTAATTTTAAACCGCTCCACCTTCATGCGAAGCGGAGCTTTCTATTTTTTCGAGGCAGCCCATGTCAACATATTTGCAAATGCTACCTTTTAAAGTCTATTTCGACGTAAGTTTTCATCCTACTTTCCTTGCCGTTTAAAACGACCTTCTCGATCGTTGATTATCACGGCTGCAGCTTTCTAAATCAACAAGCAATTTGCTTCCGCCTTGCAAAGGAACGGAAAACGAACCGCTTCATCTGGTAAATCAGCAGCTACTCTTGCAAAAAAGTTTCGCTTTCGGTTATTCAACGAAGCCACGTTTTCTCATCAAGGCTTCTACTTTCGGATCTCTTCCACGAAAAAGTCTATATCCATCGGCTGGATCGATTGTATTGCCCACGGAAAAAATGTATTTCACGAGCCTTTCAACAACTTTTTTGTCATAAAGACCACCTGCTTCCATAAATGCTTCATAAGCGTCAGCAGTTATAACATCAGACCATAAATAGCTGTAGTAACCTGCTGAGTAGCCGTCGCTCGAAAATATGTGAGCAAAATGAGGCAGACGATGTCGCATTACTATTTCTTTTGGCATGCCCAAAGCTTCAAGTGTTTGCTTTTCAAATGCCTTCGGATCAATTCTCTCGGTCTCGCTTGCTGCAAGATGAATCTTCATATCAACCAAGGCACCTGCCAGATATTCAACCGTCGCAAAACCTTGATTGAAGGTCGAAGCCCGCTTTATTTTTTCTACTAAATCTTTAGGTATGGGCTGACCGGTCTTATAATGAACGGCGAATCTTTGTAGAACTTCAGGCGTTAAAAGCCAATGCTCGAGAAGCTGCGACGGAAATTCTACGTAATCGCGCGGCACATTCGTTCCAGAAAGCGACGGATAAGTTACTTTTGAACACAGTCCATGCAAAGCATGCCCAAATTCATGAAAAAGCGTTCTTGCATCATCCCAAGATATAATAACCGGTTCACCTGGTTTTCCCTTTATGAAATTTGAATTATTGGAAACAATCGTAGTTGTTTCACCATCGAGTTTATCTTGATTTCTGTAGGCGTTCATCCATGCACCGGAGCGCTTGCCTTCGCGCGCGTAAGGATCGAAATACCAAAGTCCAACGTGCTTACCAGTCCGCTTGTCTCTTACCTCCCAAACACGCACGTCTGGATGATAAACAGGTACGTTCACGGGCTTAAATTCAAATCCAAAGAGCTGCTCTGCAACCCAAAACATCCCCTCACGTAGCTTTTCAAGCTGCAGATAAGGTTTTATTTCATTTTCATCAAGATCATATTTTGCTTTTCGCACCTTCTCGGCATAATAACGATAATCCCACGGTTCGATCTTAATTTTCTGCCCTTCTTTGTCTGCTATCGCCTGCATTTCAGATACTTCTTGTTGAACACGCTTAACAGCAGGTTTCCAAACCGCCTCCATCAGTTCCATCGCTTTCTCAGGTGTTTTTGCCATCGAATTTTCCAAACGCCAGTGTGCATGAGTTTTGTAACCTAGCAATTTTGCCCTTTTGGCACGCAGAGCCAATATCTCTGAAATAATTGAATTATTGTCATTCTTGTCGCCATTATCACCGCGACTGACGAACATTCGCCAAGCCTTCTCTCTGAGATCGCGCCTGCTTGAATAGGTTAGGAAGGGTTCAATCGAAGACCTTGTATTCAATATAACCCAAGCATTCTTTATGCCTTTCTTTTCAGCAGCTTGTGCAGCAGCATCTCGAAGAGATTGAGGCAAGCCAGCTAATTCCTCTTCACTTTTCAAAACCAAAAATTTTTCGTTCTCGTCAGCAAGCAAATTTTGACTAAATTGCGTAAAAGCTTTAGCCAGACGCTGATTTATCTGAGAAAGCTCTTCCTTTTGCTCTTTACTTAATTTCGCACCAGCCCGAACAAAGTTAGTGTAATATAACCAAACGAGACGCCTCTGCTCATCGTTTAATTTTTCTTTTTCAGGCGAATTGTAAATCGCTTCTATTCTCTTGAAAAGAGCTTCGTTCTGATAAATCTTATCAGAAAAAGCGGCAAGTCTCGGATTCATTTCAGCCTCTACTTTCGCAAACTCAGGCGAATTCATCGTGCTTGACCATACATAATAAATCGTAACTACCCTATCAAATTTTTTATCCACTCTTTCTAAAGCAGCAATTGTGTTTTCAAAAGTAGGCTTTTCAGAAAGATTTGCTATTGTTTCGATCTCCTGCAAAGCATCTGCCATCGCCTTCTCTAGTGCGGGCTTGAAATGCTCCACCTTTATGCGATCAAAAGGCGGGACACCTCCAAAATCGCCTTTCCACTCCGCTAGAAGCGGATTTTCGTTTTCAAAAGACTTAATTTTCCTTTCAGAAACCACGACCATAAGCAGCAAAACTGATAAAAATACAATCAATACTCTCATTTTGTGACTCTCCTCAGTAAAAAGCATAACAATTTTTTACTACAAACCGCTAGCTTGATAAAGAATCAATCCACAAGCAACAGCTATATTCAGACTTTCAACGCCGTTTCTCATAGGGATTTTTATTCTTTCCTCAACTAAACCTAACTCCTCTTCGGTAAGCCCTTGCCCTTCGGAACCAAAAATCAAAAGACTCGGACGACTCCAATCAACTTGCCTGTAAGACTTTTCAGCTTCAGCGTCAGCGCATATAGTCTTCAATCCTTTCTCCTTTGCCCACGATACGACTTCATGAAAGTCATTTGCATTCCAAACCGCCGTGTGAAGACAAGCACCTGCAGAACTTCTAACGGCTTTTGGCGAGAAAGCATCTGTCGAACCTTTCGTCAGAACAATTCCGGAAGCGTCCACAGCTCTAACTATCCGCAAAATCGCACCAAGATTTAACGGGTTACTTATTCGATTAGGAAAAACAACTACTGACACAGAAGAGGTTTTGATTTTTTCTTCTAAAAGCTCTTTACCACCTTTTAGTCTATGGCACAAAACCACAACACCCTGTGTTGATTTAGTATCCGATATCTTCTTGAAAAGTTTATTAGCCACTTCAACAAGTAGTTTCCCTTTGGCGAGTTCCAAAAATCGCTTACCCTTTTCTGATTCCGCAAAATCTTCACTAAAAAAAACACCGTAAATATCAAGTTTTGAGCTGACAACTGCTTCCTCACACAACTTTAATCCCTCAACGAAAACATAGTCTCTGTTCAACCCTTTGCGAACAGCTTGCAAAAGCTTTATCTTAGGATTATCTTTACTAGAAACCTTCAACATGACTAAAATTAACAAATGCTCGCGGCTGGACTCGAACCAGCGACCTTCTGCTCCGGAGGCAGACGCTCTATCCTCTGAGCTACGCGAGCAAAGGATTTATTTTACCATGATCAAGCTTCATTCTCTACAAGATGAAGATGCGCCGCTGTTAAATGTTAATTTATCCGAGACTTTGCTTATTAGCTTTTCTTAAGCTTCAAGCTAGAGTTTTGAAGATATCGCAAAAATTTAGGAAATCTCAAACTCAAACCTTACATTTTGAAAATCTCAGTTTTGTGTTATAATGACGCCAACTCGCATTTATTTTTCAGAAATGAAATCAAGGCAACCTTATGGAAGTATCTTTTCTGTCGTAAAGCGCAAGGGTCTTTTCCCTGTGGCCAGCCAAGTACTAACTTTCATCAAGCATGCGCTAGCCGAGGCAAATTCTATATCAATTGAACATGTCAAAATCCATCTAAAGCGCCTTCCAAAAGATTTCGATCGTTTCAAAATAGTTCATTTATCTGATCTTCATCACAGCCCTTTTACAAAAATAGATTACATCGAAAAAGTGATTGATATATCAAATCAGCTTCGGCCAGATATGTTTATTCTAACTGGCGACTATGTTTCTCACGAAGTAGAATACATAACGCCTTTAGCTAAAGCTTTAAGCCACTTAAAAGCCCATTATGGGACTTATGCTTGTTTAGGCAATCATGATCATTGGACAGACGCTGAGCTGATTACAAAAGAACTTCAAAAATCCGGAATTAAGCTCTTAATAAACGAAGGATTTTACTTTTCATTGAACGACTCTAGAATTTGGCTCTGCGGCGTTGATGACTACATGGTTGGAAAAGCTCATCTTAAAGCCGCATTAAAAGGTTCAAAAGAAGAAGATTTCAAGTTGTTGTTGTCTCACAATCCGCAGATTCTACGATTTGCCGCCTATCATGGCGTCGATCTTATGCTAAGCGGTCACACACACGGAGGACAAATAAGGCTAAAGACCGAAAGAAAACTTCTACCGAGAAGACTCAAAAGTGGTCTTTACAGATACAGAGAAACTCAAGTTTACATAACAAGAGGCATCGGCACGGTAGTAGTTCCAATGCGTTATCAATGCCCACCAGAAATCTCTTTGTTAGAACTCTGCTCTGCTTGAAAAGGCTCTGAAGCGAAGCACGATAGTAGGAGAAAATAAAAAGCATTTGAGTTTGTGCGCAGAGGAAAATCAAAGAAACTGTGAACCAAAATCCCGAAACATCCAGCCAAGGCACCGATTTTTATTCCTTTAAGAAAATCATTCTTTTGACCATCAATACTTCTTTTAGCTTGACTAAAAAGCAAATAAATAAAAGCGATCACACATACAAACCCTAAAAGTCCAGCATCAGAAAGCATCTGCAGGTAATCATTGTGCGCGCGTTCAACACGAAACGTTCCATTCCATGTATCATACTTCGGGAAAACTACGGCAAAACTATCTAAACCAGTTCCTAAAATCGGATGGTCTAAAAATATACGCCATGCAACAGCCCAAAAATGAAATCTTCCGCTACTTATATCCTGCTGAATATTCAAACCGATACTGCGCGCTAGCCATTCATCTGCTCCTAGAAGGATTACTAGCAGCACAATCGAAGAAAACAGCACAAAAACCGCTACCAAAAGCCTTCCCCGAAAATCCGAAAGCCTCTCCGACAAGAACAAAACGAGACTAATCGTTGCTATAAGACTTAAAAAAGCCCCCCTTGAACCAGTCATCAAGATCGCTAAAATCATCATTATTATTGCGATCCAAATAAGAATTAACCTGTCCGACTTGAGGCTTTTGCTGTATGCTATACCAAAAGAAAGCCCCGCCAGCATTACCATAAAAGCGGCGAAATGATGACGATTAACAAAAGTCCCAAATGGAATTGCATCCTTAACTATGCGAAAACCAAAAATAGTATTCGGATCAGTAAGCTGCTGTAATATCCCTAAAAAAGCAAAAAGCGAACCTAAAACGATCGCAAATATGGCTGTCTTCCGAACACGACTTTCATCACTTATGAAAACTAAGGCCGATGAAAAAAACAATGCGTAAAGAAAAAGCTGTATAACGGCAAATCTAGTGGCATACGGATCAAGCGAAATAGACGAAACAATCGAAAGTGAATCCACCGAAACTGAGCGAAAAGGCAATAGTTGAATAATTCCAATCACAATTAGACCCAAAATTGGCAGTTGCAAGGGATTATTAGAAAATTTAAGCTGACCAGACCTTATCACATCAGAGATCCAAATTAGATAAACAGCCAACAAAATAAGTGCAATCGTAGCAAAAGCCCATGTATCAACTGCGCCGTATGCAATCGGAGCAAAAATTAAGATAAAAAGAAGTAACAAAAACACCGATGAACTCAAATGGCTTTTCATCTTTTCAACCCAAAATCATCAAACCAAACCCTTCCAGAGATCGAACAAGTCCCAACAAAAAAACATGGCGGATAAGAAATCCTTATAGTCACAGCTTCCGTCGCATCCGATGTGGAAAACTCCACTTCCTCCGATTTCCAGTCTGAAGCAGTAGGTAAATACTCGCTTTGAGCGAGCAATTTTCCACCGTTTGCATCGACGACTTCCCATCTGACAGTATTTTGAGAACGAAAATTACTTCTAAAGAAAAAAGAGAGTCTATACTGTTTGTTAGGAAAAACAGCAATCAACTGCTCTACCAAACGGGGCTTTTCGCGCGTTGAGGCATCGAAAACCATTGTTAAACTCTGCTCTCCACTTTTCTTATGATCACGACTTACGCCTATCTGAGGATTCATTCCATCTGAAATTTTCCAATCAAAAAAATTATCCTCCGCCTGCCTGATTTCATCTTCAAAACTAGGATTTTTGATCTCTTCAAAGTCAAGCCGCTCATCTATCTGCTTTAGAACCTTCAATGCTAGATGAAACTTCTTCTCTGCCACCAGAATCTTCGATAATTCTTTTGTCTGATCTATGAAAGAGCCTTGCTTTTCTGCCTGGGACATCTCGTTCCAAACACTAAAAGCTTCATCAAAACGTTTTCTCTTGGCAAGGGTAAGAGCGACAATCGATCTTGTCTTTGCAGACTCGACTATCTGAAAAATTTTCTGAAAATCTCCGTCGAAAACATCAAAGACAACATTCACGGCAGGAGCTATCATTTTTTCATCTTTTTCAGCTGCAATTTTTATTTTTTCCAGAGCTTCCTGAGTCTTGCCTTGTCGAAGCAAATTGTTTCCTAAATTCCAATAGACGATTGAGTAGTTTGGAGCTAGTTCTTCAGCTTTTCTTAGAAATTTTTCAGCATCTTGAGGACTTTTGTATTTTTCAACCGCTATCGCCAATTCAAGCCATAAACGATAATCTTGAGGCGAAAGCTCCAAAGCTTTTTTGTAATGCTCTATTGCTTTGTCAAAATCTTCTACCAGAAAAGACTTTTCAAGCACTCTTGCAAGAGCAACATGAGTTGAAGGATCATCCGGGGCGAGAAAAACCAATGCTTCGGCAACTTCCCTTTGTGAAACATTTGCAGAAGCCGCACTAGCAAGACACCATTTCAAAATCAACCCAGTAAAAATCAAAAGACTCAAACCAATCAAAGGCAAAAGAACGTATCTTACCGCTACATTTTCTATTCTAAACTCCTTGACCATCCGTTACTCAAATCCAATGTTTTCGATCTTCAACTCAGCCTTTTTCAAAGCTATGTTCTCTGACTTGCAAAATTTCTTAACGCGCTGAAGATTTTCAGGTTTTATCTTTCGGCAGCTTATCAGAATCTCTTGCACTTGATTCTCTTTGCACACCTTCGAAAGTAAACCGTTAGTTCCAAACACTTTAAGCCCGTGAATAGTTTTGCCTTGCTTTGTTTCGTCATCATCAATAAATCCTACCGGTAGATAGTTCAAATCCGGATTATTATAAATTTCTCTTAAGACCATTTCTCCTGCATCGCCTGCTCCGTAGATCAACACTTTACGCGCATCTTTCACAATTGGATATGGCAAGAGCTGACGAAAGACTCGGAAAGAAAGCCTGCTGGCAGTTACGGCAATGAAAAGTAAGATAGCATCAAGAACGAAAACTGAACGTGTAAATACAGCATTTTCATACAAAAAGAAAATAGCTACCACACTCAACACAGAACCCATCAGAACAGCCTTAGCGAACTTTACTGAATCTTTAACGGTAGTATAACGCCAGATACCACGATAGATTCCAAAAATTAGAAATGCAACCAGTTTTAAGAAAATTACCAAAGGCAATGTATTTACAAAAAAATTCCATTTTTGCTCGTCTTCTTCAATCGAACCAAAAACCGTAGTAAAAGAGGCATAATAAACTAAGCAAATAAGCACAAAATCAAGAAAAATTTCAAATATCCGCCGTTTATAAGAAATGTCAATTAGAAAAGTAAAGAGCGCATTATCAATTTCTTTTTCATCTTCTTCATAGACTTTCACTTTCGCTAGATAAACACCCAAGAAAACTAACACTATCATGAATAAAGAGATCAAGGCTATGCTTTGAAAGATATCCATTTCGAGCACAGCCAAAGCCAATCCACCCGCCGTAACAGCAAGTCCATAAAGCAGTAAAACTGCCTTTTTCTCGGAAAGCCCCAAAGCAACAAGCCTATGAGAAGTGTGATCCCGACCACCTTGAGATATGCTTCTACCCTTTAGTTTTCTCAGTAAAGTCACGAAGGTCGTATCAAAAACTGGAACAAAAAGCGTTAATACAGGGACGGCTAGAACAGAAAGTATACTTCGAAATCTACCAGCATTCTGACTAACTAGGATCGAGCAGGCGAGAAAAAAACCAATGAACATCGAGCCGCAGTCACCCATGAAAATAGAGGCCGGATTAAAGTTAAATATCAAAAACCCTAACAAAGCGCCTATGAAAATACTTATTAAAGTTATTTCGCTCAATTGACCTACATCCACCAAAGTAAAGAGTATGACGACTGATGCAATAGCGGAAATTCCTGCCGCTAACCCATCCATGTTGTCCAAAAGATTCACTGCATTTGTAATCCCAATAATCCAGAAGAAAGTTATGGCAGAGTTCACAAAAATAGAATCCGTCCAGTTAAGAACCAAACCATTTCCTATAATAAGTAAAGCTCCAAATATCTGTCCCAAAAGCTTCTGATAAGGTTTTATGTTAAAAATGTCATCAATAAGCCCAACTAAAAAGAGCCAAGTGCTTCCGATAAGAATAACCATCGAATCTGAATTTAGCTCTAAAAAAGAAAAGGAAAGCAAAGTTACAGTGAGAAAAATAGCAACCCCACCAAAGGTTGCTGTTGGTTTCTTGTGCCAACGATCGCTTCGTGGAGAAACCACAAAGCCAAATCGTCTTGCCACTTGGCACACTGAGAAAGTAAGCAAGGCTGAAACGACTAAGCCAATGATTGACCAAGTGATAGCATGCAACCAAAGTTCCATAGACGCCTAGCTCGTCTTCGAGATATTTTTAACACAATTTTTTACTTTTGAAAAGTCAAATTCTCGTAAAGATTTACAATATCTTTTACGAGCCTTTCTTTTGAGTAACAAGAAAAGACATAAGACTTGCCAACTTTCGCAAACTTTTTTCTTAGGTGCTCGTCCTCTATTAGATAAATGAGCCCACTGGAAAAAGCTTTTTCCAAATTTTCCTTATCAAGCCCAACCCCGATGCCCCTTTCACAAACGTAAAAGCCATCCTTTTCTTCCACAACCTGCCCTAAAAGATCAAAAACTCCACCAACCATGGTTGAGATAACAGGAATACCGCATGCCATAGCCTCAATTAAAGAAAGTGGCGTTCCTTCATTAAGGGAAGTCAAAGCTACAACATCTAACCCAGCGTAAAAGTCCAAATCATTTCTATTACCAACAAAAGTTACCGTTTCTTCTAACCCGAAATCAGACGCTAGGCTTTCTAATCTTCTTCTTAAGTGACCATCTCCAACTATTAAAAACCTTAAGCGCTCACTCTTTTGCTTACAAATTTTCGCTACTTTTAGAAAAAGCTCGTGATTTTTTATTTCAGTAAGCCTTCCGACTATTCCCACGAGGACTTCGTTATCAGACGCACCAAACTCTTCACGAACGCTTTGTCGCTTTGAGCTTAAAGTCTGAAAAACTTCAAGATTAATACCTAGAGGTATTATCGCAAACTGAGAAGCCCGACCCACGCGAAATTTTTCATGAATCTCTTCAAACTGCTTCCTAGAAATCACAACTATCTTATCGGTTGCCACAACCGCCAGCAATCTTTCTATGAAAAGGAAAACTTTTGTTTTCAAACTTCCGTAGTAGCTATGAAAGATGTGACCATGATAGGTGTGAACTATCTTAACGCTTCTAGGCTTACAGATTAAGGCTTTGAAAGTAAACCAACGATAAAAAAGCCCAGCCAACCTTCCTAAAGTTCCAGCCTTAGCAGTGTGAGTGTGAATCAAATCAGGCTTTTCGCGAAACAAAATCCTGCAAATTTTTACAAAGGAAATAAAGTCCTTCAGTGAAATCTCTCGGCTCATCTCCGGAATAAAAATAGGTTTGACTCCGTTCTCAAAGGCAAAATAACTCATATCTTCTTCACCTTCAGGAACGGTTCCGGTCACCAGAATAGACTGAAAACCTTGATCTTGTAGTTCCTTAGTTAGCCAAACTACGTGGCGAGTCGGGCCACCAACGTTCAATCGCGCAATTATACGAACTACCTTCATTAAGAAAACTAGTAATTTTCAAATTCTTTTATTCTGAGGATTACTCGCCTTAGAAGCTGCTCAAAAATTTCAGCAACCTGAGCTCCTGTTTCCATCACTTCTTCGTGACGTATAAAACCTTCATCAATACCTGCTGCCATGTTAGTAAGGCAGGAAATTGCGAGGACTTTCATTCCCATCTGATGAGCAACCATTGCCTCAGGAACAGTTGACATCCCAACTGCGTCCGCTCCTAAAAGTCGAAGCATCCTCACTTCTGCCGGAGTTTCATAAGTTGGACCAGAAAGAGCGCAATACACCCCGCGGCGCAAAATTCGACGAAACTCTTTGTCAATTCCCTTTTGAAATCTCTCCTGAGCGATTTTTTCCGCTTCCTCGCTTGCTATGTTTTGATAGTCCCTACAATAAACTTCAGTCATATCAGGAAATCGAGGTCCAAACCGTTCATCATTGACTCCTCTCAGTGGATTTACTCCCATCAGATTTATATGGTCGCGGATTAGAAGAAGGGTTCCTCGTCTGTTGCTAGTTCTGATGCTTCCAGCAGCGTTAGTCAAGATCAGGGATTTTATGCCCAGCAAGCCAAAAACTCTTATAGGAAAAACTACCTGAGAAATTTCATAGCCCTCGTAATAGTGAAATCTACCCTGCTGAACAATCACAGGCACGTTCTCAACTCTGCCGATAACCAAAAAGCCCGCGTGCCCTTGAACAGTTGATCTAGCAAAATGCGGTATCTCTTCGTAAGGAATTTTAGTAACCTGCTGAATCCTATCGGCAAATCCACCTAATCCGCTCCCAAGAACTAAAGCTATTCTTAACTGTTCGTCAAATCTAGACTTTATAAATGAAGCTGTTTCTTGTGCCATCTCGTAGTTCATATGCTATTCCTTTCTGTAAGGAATCCCAAGAGCTTTCGGAGGTCTTGAAAGCCCAATGAAACCTGCTAGAACTATAATTGTTAGAACATAAGGAATTATCTGAATAAACTGAACAGGTATGTCCTCACCAGAAGGAAGCTTAATGATTCCCTGAATTTGAAAAGATAAAGCTTCGGTAAATCCAAAAAAAAGACAAGCAAAGAGAACTGGAACAGGTCGCCATTTAGCCAAAATCAAAGCTGCCAGCGCTATAAAACCTCGTCCTGCGGTCATTCCGCGCGTAAAAAGCGAACTTTGACCTATTGAAAGATATGCTCCACCTGCGGCCGCAAGTATTCCTGAAATTATAACGGCAGTATATCTGAGCCTTGTGACATCAACACCAGCTGCATCAGCTGCTTCAGGATTCTCCCCGACAGCTCTTAACCTTAGCCCGAAAGGAGTCTTGTAAAAAACATACCAACAAATAGGTATCAAGGCAAAAGCAAGTATCGAAGCTATGGATACGTTATTAAAAAATTGTGGCAAAAGATGCTCTTTTGGAATCTGAGGAGTCGAGCCTGTTGAATCATAAATAGCCCCACTCAAAAATTGTGGCAGTCCCAGCATTAGAAGATTTATGGCAAAACCTGTAACAACCTGATTTGCTTCAAACCTGATAACACAAAGAGCATAAACCACACCTACAAAAGCACCAGCCATAAGAGCAGAAAGAAAACCCAAGAAAGCACTTTGATATTCAAACGTTACAACAGCAGCCGTAAAGGCCCCTGCAAGCATCATGCCCTCTAAAGCTATGTTTATAACACCTGACCTTTCAGAAAAAAGCCCTCCTAAAGCCGCAAAAATTAGCGGCGTAGCTAAACGAATCGAGGAAAATAAAAGAGCAAACGTAAAAACTTCCTGCATAAGAACTCACCTTTTTGAGTATTTCTCCATACATGCAACAAATAAAATAACTATCGCCTGCAAAACTAATCCAATATCTTTTGATATGTAACGTGTAAAAGCATCAACAAAAATTTCACCTCTAATCAAAATTGCAAAAAATATCGAAGCCAGAAGAACTCCGAGTGGATGGTTTCTCCCCAAAAGAGCAACTGCAATTCCCAAAAAACCAACCTCACCAGAAAAATCATGAAAATAACGATGCCTATCACCTAAAACTTCACCAATTGCAACCATACCAGCTAGAGCACCAGAAATCGTCATAGCAATCACAATTTGCTTTTTAGGCGAAATACCACCATACTCTGCAGCAGAAGGATTTTCACCGACACATCTTAACTCGTATCCCCACTTTGTCCGCCACAAAAAGATATAAACCAAAGCACACATCAAAATAGCAATCAAAAAAGAAAAATTCAAAGGCACATCCTTTGGTATGAAAGAAAAATACTCGTTAAGCTGAGGAATATGGGCTTTTTGGCTTATTGGAGCCGTTTGAAGTATGGGATCGCCAGGAATTCTGTAGTGATACTGAGTTACGTATCCAGCAAGAGCGATTCCTATAAAATTAAGCATTATGGTATTGATAACTTCGCTAGCTCCGAATCTGGCACGCAAAAATCCAGCAATAGCCCCCCAAAAACCACCAGCAACCATGGCCGTTAGAATACAAAGAGGTATGAGCAAAAAGGATGGTAAGTCTAGCCATGACCAATTCTCTTTTCTTCCTGCAACCTCGACAAACACACCTCCAAAAGTAATTCCTACCCACGCCGTTGCAAAAGCTGCAACGTAGAGCTGTCCTTCAGCTCCGATATTAAAAAGCCCACATCGGAAAGCCAATGCTACAGATAAACCAGTAAATATCAGAGGGGTCGCATAAAAAAGCGTATAACAGATGTCTTTTGTCGATCCTAAGGCATTTGAAAGCAATATCCAATAGACATTAAAAGGATCCTCACCAACTAAAAAAACTACTATCCCACCAACCAGAAATGAAGCCAAAACGGCTATCAAAATCAAATAAATCTCCCGAAGAACTTTCTCGCCTAACTTCAACATCATCGCAAAAATATAACCGAAAAATTCTCTCGTGTCATCTTTGCAGAGAAGGTATCAAAAAATTTCCAAAAAATTGCTAAAATTTTCATCAAAAGACTTGACAAAATAAGACTCATATTTTATTATACAATTAGACTAAAAAGAAAGGAGGTTCAAAAAGATGACACTGATTAAATACGATCCAATCCGTGAAATTCGTAATCTTCAAGAAGAAATGAATCGTTTGTTCGCTTCCGCGTTTTCGCGCACTTTCGATGACGAATTGATGAGTGGAGCATGGACTCCAAATGTTGACATATATGAAAACAAAGATCAAGTCGTTCTCGAAGCAGAGCTTCCCGGAATGAAGCCTGAAGACGTAAACATCTCAATCGAAAATAATGTCTTGACGATTCAAGGCGAAAGAAAGTTTGAGAAGAAGGAAGAAAGCGACAACTATCACCGCATAGAGCGTCGCTATGGTAGCTTTACCCGTTCCTTCACGCTTCCACCAACGGTTGATACTGAGCGCATAAACGCTGAATTTGATAATGGCGTTCTTAGGCTAACCATGGCAAAGCGCGAAGAAGCAAAGCCTCGCAGGATTGAGATTAAGGCTGCTTCTTCTGGGAGTTCTCAAAAAAATGAATAATCTTCTTGCAAGACTACTCAACCTGCTAAAAGTCAGGTTTTAAAAACAAAAGCAAGGTTTCCACTGAGAAGCCTTGCTTTTATAATAACTAAAAAGGAGTAAAAAAATGAGATTTGATAAATTTACAATACGCGGGCAAGAAGCTATTCAAGAAGCTATTGGCATAGCTGAAAGAAATCAGAACCAACAGGTTGAACCAGAACACATACTAGCCGGACTTCTCGAACAAAAAGAAGGCGTTGTTCGTTCAATAATAAATAAAATCGGAGCAAACGAAAACATTATATCTTCCGAATTAAGTGATGTAATAAGACGTTTTCCGAAAGTTACGGGCGGGCAGCAGTACTTCAGCACTCGCACGAATTCGCTCTTTCAAAATGCACAAAAAGAAGCTGAAAAGATGCAGGACGAATACATTTCGACCGAGCATCTCTTACTAGCGCTTGCAGATGACAAAACCGGAGACGCGGGAAGAATTTTGCGCACCAACGGAGTAACCCGCGAAGACATCCTAAAAGTAATCAACCAAATACGTGGTGGCAGCAGAATCACAGACCCAAACGCCGAGGAAAATTTCCAAGCACTTGAAAAATATGCTATAGATTTGACGGATTTAGCAAGAAAAGGAAAGCTCGATCCAGTCATAGGACGAGACGACGAAATTCGCCGAACCATTCAAGTTCTTTCTCGAAGAACTAAAAACAATCCCGTCTTAATTGGAGAACCAGGCGTCGGTAAAACAGCCATAGTCGAAGGACTTGCTCAAAGAATAGTTTCAGGCGATGTGCCGGAGACATTGAAAAACAAGAGACTAGTTGCGCTCGATCTAGGAGCAATGCTCGCCGGCGCAAAATACCGCGGTGAATTTGAAGAAAGACTAAAAGCAGTCCTAAAAGAAATTGAAAGAGCAGAAGGACAGATAATAATGTTCATTGACGAGATTCATACCTTGGTCGGTGCAGGGGCTTCTGAAGGCGCGATAGATGCTTCCAATATGTTAAAACCGGCTCTAGCTAGAGGAGTTTTGCGCTGCATAGGCGCTACGACTCTGAATGAGTATCAAAAATACATCGAAAAGGACAAAGCCTTAGAAAGACGCTTTCAAAAGGTTTACGTCGGAGAGCCTACGGTAGAAGACACTATTGCGATACTTCGTGGCCTAAAGGAAAGATACGAAGTTCATCACGGCGTCCGCATAACTGATTCAGCTATAGTTGCAGCGGCAACTCTTAGCAATCGTTACATAACCGACAGATTTTTACCAGACAAAGCGATTGACCTCATCGACGAAGCTGCTTCCCGTCTTAGAATCGAAATTGATAGTCTTCCCCAAGAAATCGACGAACTCGAACGCGAAATTCTACAGCTTGAAATCGAACGACAAGCTCTTTCACGAGAAACTGACGAAAAAGCCAGAGAAAGGCTTGCCGAAATAGAAAGAAAAATCGCTGACCTTAGAGAAAAATCCAGTGCAATGAAGGCAAAATGGCAGGCGCAGAAGGAAAAAATCGAGAAAATACGCTCTCTAAAAGAGCAAATCGAACAGCTTAAAATAGAACTCGAACGCGCACAAATGGCTGGCGATTTGCAACGCGCAGCTGAACTCAGATATGGAAAAATTCCCGAACTAGAAAAACAGCTAGTCGAAGAACAAAATCGCCTAGCAGAACTTCAGAAGGAAGGCGTTTTCCTAAAAGAAGAGGTTACGGAAGAAGACGTCGCAGAAGTTGTCGCTAAATGGACAGGAATTCCCGTTTCAAAACTCCTCGAAAGTGAAAAACAAAAGCTTCTTAGAATGGAAGATGAGTTAAGGCGCCGCGTCGTTGGACAAGACGAAGCCCTTTCTGCGGTAGCTAATGCTGTTCGTCGTGCCCGTGCTGGACTCCAAGACCCTAATCGCCCGATTGGCTCTTTTATCTTTCTCGGACCTACAGGCGTTGGTAAAACTGAAACAGCCAAAGCACTTGCAGAGTTCCTCTTCGATGACGAACGTGCAATGGTAAGACTTGATATGTCCGAGTATATGGAAAAACATGCCGTAGCACGTATGATTGGCGCACCGCCCGGATATGTTGGTTACGAAGAGGGCGGGCAACTTACCGAAGCTATTCGCCGCAGACCATATTCCGTCGTTCTTTTCGATGAAATTGAAAAAGCACACCCAGATGTCTTCAATATTTTGCTTCAAATTTTAGACGATGGGCGTTTGACCGATTCAAAGGGCCGACTTGTTGATTTCAGAAACACCGTCTTAATAATGACTTCAAATTTAGGCTCTCGTGAAATACTCAACTTCACTCAAGACGAACATAAAACCCGAGAAGCCGTAATGCAAATTCTGCGTGAATACTTTAAGCCCGAATTTTTGAACAGAATTGATGAAATAGTTATATTCCGTCAATTGTCAAAGGCTGAGATCAATAAGATCATTGACCTACAGATAGAACGTCTGCAAAAGGCACTCAAAGAGCGCAATATAACTATATTTCTCGAAGATTCTGCAAAAGAGCTTATCGCTCGTGAAGGTTACGACCCAACTTTTGGAGCTCGTCCGCTGAAAAGGACCATACAGAATCTTATCCAGAATCAGCTTGCCGTCAAGCTCTTAAATGGCGAAATAAAGGATGGAGAAATAGTCCGAATTATAGCCGATGGCGACCGTCTCAAATTCATTACTGAGTCAGCAAAGGCTTTCGCATAAGGAAGCAAATCGGAGACGATCTTCAAAATCTGTCTCCGATTTGCTAGACTAATTATTTGAAAAATACTCCTTCACCTTGTTAAGAAAGAGAAGATGATGGAGAAAAGCAATTCTATCGAAAAAGAGGAAATTAAAGTGAAAGATAAAAGACGTTTTACAGAAGAAGGTGAATTAAAGGAAGAGATTTTAAACTCGGAAAATACGTCCAGCAATCCACAGCCAGAGAAGTCCCCTGAAATCGTAAAACTTGAAAACGAGCTCAAGCAAGAAAGAGAAAGACGCGAAGCCGCAGAAGCTAAACTGATAAGCGTTCAGGCGAAGTTTCAAGAGCTTATTGCAAAAATGGAAAAAGAAACTGCGGAAACTCGCGAAAGAATCCGCAAGAACTTAGAAGAAAGAGCTCAGCAATCTCAATTTCAATTCCTCAAAACGCTTCTGCCCGTACTTGATAACCTTAAGCTAGCAATAGAACATGCCGAAAAGGAATCATCGTTTGAAAAATTGATTGACGGAGTGAAAAGCACGGCTCGATCATTTGAACAAACTCTTGCAAATCTAGGCGTCGAGCCAATTCCCTCTATAGGCACAGATTTCAACCCAGAAATACACGAAGCAATAGACACTATCGAGGTTGAACCTGAAAAGGAAGGTAAAGTCACTCTAGAATATCAAACAGGTTATAAAATAGGAGAAAAATTGCTTCGCCCAGCAAAAGTACAAGTAGGAAAGGCAAAGTAATTTATTGATTGAGTCCGCTTGCCTTTCCTTCCGTTTTGTGGCAAGTTATCAAATTATTAACTCGATGCTTGATGTGACTCAAAAAGCGGAGCCATTGCCCTTTCCATTCAACAGGCGGAATTTTTGCTATTATGAGCCAATCGAAAAACGCATTGATGCAGCAAAAGTTTTAATTGTAAATTGCCTTCTTCGTTACGAATCCGACTTATCGCCGCTCGCAAAAGAGGAATGGAATGACACGATACCAGCAAAACTAAGACTAGAAAACAAAATTTCAGCAATGGCTTGCGATAATATCGCAAAAAACGTAATAAGACTTGTAAAATCCCCTAAAACTTTGACAGTCCACCTCTCAGAAATGGAAGAAGCTGAAAAGGCTTTTTTTCCGGATGCTATCGTAATGAGCGGAACTTTATCAGATTTTGACTACTACAATGCCGAACATATTGAAAAGGCTAAAGATTTTTTAAGAAGAACAAAAACACCGATTTTAGCAATCTGTGGCTCTCACCAGCTAATTGGACTAGCTTTCGGCTGTAAGTTGAAAACTCTTGACAATCTATCGCCCTCACAAAAAAGAAACAACAGAGTAATAGAATATCAATACCGCTTTGTAAAAATCCTTGATGTAACTGATCCAATCTTTGCAGGCATTTCGGAAAGAAACCGCGAAAGCATGGAATCCAGAGTCTGGCAAGATTATACTTTAGAAGATAGCATTCTCCGAGTTTGGCAAAATCACGGTCTTCAAGTTGATGGCGTGCCAGAAGGCTTCAAACTCCTTGCTACATCTTATCTCTGTAGAAATCAGATGATGGTAAAACGCTCTGAAGGGCAATTGATCTATTCGGTTCAATTTCACCTGGAAAAATCTTTTGAGGACTGGTCGAAGAATCCAACTCGCTGGGAGCATCAAAACGAATCTCGCGACGGAAGGATATTGTTTGAGAATTTCCTAAAGCTCGCTCTGAAACACAAAAACGAACAAACGAAAGCCGCCCACAATCAAGTCTAAACTAAAAACATCTCTCAGGCACATTTTCCATCGTGTTTTTTATTAACATATCAACTACCGCATTCAGATCTTTTGTTTCTTCGTAAACCCGGAGCTGTTCGTCTGCAGAAGTTCCTCGCTGTAAAATCGTGTAAATATGCTCAATTTCTTCGCGACAATTAAGCTCATCAACAACATCATCAACAAACTCCAAAAGCTCACAGATAAGATCCTTCACGGGCACTTCCTTTTGCTTACCCAGGTCTAAAAGTTTTCCATCAAGACCGTATCTAACGGCTCGCCACTTGTTTTCTTGAATCAAAGCGCGACGATAAAGACGAAATCCTAAGTTTTGATCTATAAGTTTATTAAGTTTAGCCGTTATGGCTTGAAAAAGCGCGGCTATGGCAATAGTATCATCTACGCGCGTTGGTATATCACAAATCCTATACTCAAGAGTCGGAAAATTAGGGTGCGGGCGAATGTCCCACCATATCTTCTTACCATTATCAATGCAGTTCATCTTGATTAGAAGATTAACATAGCTTTCAAAGGATTGATAAGAATCGAAATAGTCAGGTATGTCAGTTCGCGGAAACTTCTTAAAGACTTCACAACGGTAACTTTTCAGTCCAGTGTTAAATCCTAACCAAAAAGGCGATGAAGTAGAAAGCGCTAAAACATGAGGCAAAAAGTATCTTGCAGCGTTCATTATGTGAATTTGTCTTTCCCTATCTGCAACCCCCACGTGAACATGCAGCCCGAAAATAAGAAGCGAGCGAGCCACCATTTGCATTTCATCAACCAGAAGCTTATAACGATCGTGCTCATAGATTTGCTGTTCTGACCATTTTGAAAAAGGATGAGTCGAAGCTGCCACTATCTCAAGACCCTTACGGCGGGCTAAAGCAGAAACTATACAACGGAGCTTTTTTATGTCTTCCTTAGCTTCTTTTATATCTCGGCAAACGCCAGTTCCTACCTCAATCGTTGACTGAATCATTTCAGGCTTTACTTGCTCACCTAAAAGCAACTTCCCCTCTTCAAGTATCTCCGAAACATGAGACCTTAATTCTCTTGTTTTCGGATCAACTATCTGAAATTCCTCTTCTATTCCCAAAGTAAATTGCTCGAACATCTCCTTTTCCTCGATCTTCCACTTAAATTATTCTATCTCAATCGCTTTTTTCAAAAGCTCCTCGCTTTCTTTTGAAAGATTTTGAAATCTTACACCAAAGCCCTGACCTTCGTCAACATAAACAACTGCCGCTTCTGCCTTAAACTTTCCTTCTTCAAAATCAATCGTTAAGCTCAAAAGATCGCCTACCTTGACCTCCGCATCACTAGCTATGTAAAGCCCACCCAAGCCAATATCACGAGTATTTGCCGTTTTAATTACTTGTCCACCTTTATAAAATGAAACTTCAATCTTGACGCGCTTTCTTTCAAATCGTCTTCTGTCTTTGCTTATTTTTTCATATTCAGACATTCCTAGCCTTCTCCCTAGCAAGCTTTCAAATTAAAACTTCCAAAAAACAGGAACAAGCAAAATTACAACGATACCAACTAACACCGTAAGAATCGAACCAACCTTGACGAAATCAAAAAAGCGGTATCTTCCGGGCGTATAAACCAAAACACAAGCAGGTTCTAAAGGAGTGATGAAAGAAACTGACGCGGCGTAGGTAACTGCAACAGCAAAAGTTCTAGGATTAAGTCCCAGTGATACTGCCGTCTTTACGGCGACGGGCAAAACTACGAGAGCCGCTGCTTGATTCGACATAGGTTGTGTTAAAAGGACAGTTAGGATAAAAAAACCTGCTAGAAGTGCCGTAGGACCATACTGTTCAAAGTAGAGTTTTATAAGGCCCGCAAGATATAAATCCGTTCCAGTCTTTTCCATAGCTACCCCAAAACTAAGCATGCTGGCTATTAGAACCAGCAACCTAAAATCAATCAGCGAATAAATTTCAGAGTAACGAATTGTTTTCGTAGCAAGTAAAATCAAGACACCTATTAAAACAGCAATAACTAAAGGTATGTTTAGACTAAAAACAGCTCCACTGATAGAAAGTAACAGAAAAACTCCAAACGCAATCAGTGCCCATCTTTGCTTTTCCGAGCGCAAGATGTTAGTTGAGACCTCTTCTAAGAAGAGAAGCTCTCCCCTTAAAAACAATGGCTCGAGAAGACGTCTTCTGCCTTGAACGAGAAGAACATCACCAAATTTGAGAGGCACTTCACTCAGCTTTTCAAAAATCGTTTCCCCATGGCGGTTTATCGCCAGAACCGTAAGATCATACCTTTGCCGAAAATCCAAACTCTTTAAGGTCTGTCCGATAAAACTTGAATCCCGCATTATCATAACCTCAAAAAGTTCTATATCGTCGGTTTCAAGAATTTTATCGTTCAGTTCAAAATCGGGCTTGATTTCTACACCAGTTTCTGATTTTATTTTGAGGATATCAGATATCTTGCCTTCGACAATGAGAATATCACCCGCTTGAATTGTCTCTTTTGCGCGGGGTTTTATTCTTTCTTCATCCGCACGAATAATCCTCAAGACATTAAGATCAAAGTTTTTGCTTATGTCAGCATCTTCAAGTGTTTTGCCTACTAGACGGGACTCGGGCAGGACAATTATCTCCGAAATGTAATCGCGAATATTATATTGCTTGGTAAAAGACTCGATGGCCCCCCTTTCTGGAAGTAGCCTTATGCCTACGGTAAGCATGTAAAATATGCCTACGAAAGCGGCTATAGTTCCAACAGCGGTTAATTCAAACATTGTATAAGGTGCCATTCCGTATCTTTCTATTGCACTCGATACAGCTAAATTTGTTGAGGTCCCTATTAGGGTGCAGCTACCTCCGAGAATAGCTCCAAACGCAAGTGGCATTAAAAGCTTAGACGGGGACATCTTCGTCTTTTCAGCAATTCCTAAAACAACTGGAAGATACATTGCCGTAGTTGTTGTATTCTTTAGAATCGAAGCGCTTATAGCTGCTGCTACCATTATCAAACCAGTTAGCAAAAGCTGGCTCTTACCTGCAACTTCGTATAATCTTTTACCGATTATGTCAACTATCCCAGTCTTAACCAGCCCCCCTGTTAAAACAAATAGGCCTGCTATTGTGATTATTATACTGTCACCAAAACCTGCAAGAGCTTCTTGCGTCGTCAGAATGCCCGTTAAAATCAAAGCCATCACAAGAAGAATGCCTATTATATCAACGGGCAATTTTTCAGTAGCGAAAAGAATAAGTGCTAGAACAAGCAAAGCAAGTGTTGTAGATATCGGATCAAACATGTGTGTCTAATTTTAGCAACTTAATATAATTTGCAGCAAACCTCTCAGCAAGAACGAATCAAGGCGAATTTGTAAACTTTTCACCAGTCTTTGGTCTCCAGCCATTCAGGAAATCAGATGCAGTCATTCTCCTTTTTCCTTCAGGCTGTAGCTCTTCTATTTTGAGCATCGTTCCGCTCCCGCAGGACACCAAAAGCTGTTTATCGGCAAAAGCTATCATACCTTCGCCCTCGCCTCTTTCAGGAACCTCATAAGCTTTCCAAATGGTGACTTTCTTGCCACGAAAGAAAGTGTAGCAGGTCGGAAAAGGTTGAAAACCTCTAATTCGATTCCTGATTTCAGTCGCAGTCATTTGCCAATTGATTAATCCGTCTTCTTTTTTAAGCATCGGAGCGTAACTTGCTAATGATTCATCTTGTTTTTGCGGCTTTATCTTGTCAAGATTTTCCAAAGTCTCTAAAAGAAGTTCTGAACCTAAAAGACTAAGCCTTTCCATCAGCTCCGAAGAAGTCTCATCTTCTCCGATTTCTACGGTTCGTTGAAGCAAAATGTCACCGGTATCGAGACCTTCATTCATTTTCATCGTAGTAACTCCAGTTATTTTCTCACCATTGGCAATAGCCCAATTAACCGGAGCAGCTCCCCTATATTTAGGAAGAAGCGAAAAATGGACATTCACAGCTCCTAATGGATAGGCTTCTAAAAACTCCTTAGGAAGAATTTTTCCGTAGGCAACTACAACAACTACATCCGCCTTATGAGAGCGAAACCTTTCTATCTGTTCCGCTGTTTTTATTTTATGCGGCTGAAAAACCTCTAATCCATTACTTAAGGCAAATTCCTTAACAGGCGAAGCCGCGAGTCTTTGCCCCCGACCCGCTGGTTTATCAGGTTGCGTATAAACGGCTACTATCTCGTAGCCCTTTTCGACCAATTTTTCAAGACTTGGTAAAGCCGCTCGAGGCGTTCCCATGAAAACTATTCGCATAAGCCCCTGCCACACGGAATCTACTTTTTCGTAAAAACAATCTCTTTTTGCGCCCTGTTACCGAAAAAATCCGCAACTATCACTTGCAGTTTATAATTGCCAGGCTCTAGACTATCAACATCTAAAAAATCTTCTACGATTTCACCATCTTGAAGGTGATTTGTAGCTATGTAAATAAAAGAGGTTTCCAGACTTACGCCTGACTGGCTCCCAGGAGCATAAACCAGAGAAGCTCGTTTCTGACGAGGAAGCTTATCGAAAACGATTGAAGGAAATTTATCAAAAACGATAGAATCGCCTTCTAGAAGCCGGTAACCAATGCTGTATAATCCTAACTTTCTTCTCGCCGGATTTCCGTCTATTCTATCAAAAGCACGCACTAAAACTCTTACCCTGCCGTTAGGCTTCGATAGGCTAACTGGTTGCCAAAACTCATTTACAAAATAAATGTCTTCAATTATTGGCTGAATAGTATCAGAAATCCCAGGAAAATTAACAGCCAGAAAAGGATTTTGTATAAGACTTCTTCTTCCAATAATTAAATGAACATGATTCATCTGATTAAGAGTGCCGATAGGCTCACCTTCATAGAAAACAGTGCCTCTTGCAATCCGCAAGCTTTTTAGCTTACCTTGCTCATCAAAATAAAATTGAAATCTCTCATCCTCAAAAGGGCGATCCTTAACGTCACGACCCAATTTTATATGAACGTATCCTGACAGAGGAAGTCGTAAGCTTTCGCGCATGTCTGCAAAGTTAAATACGGAGGAAGGAAGAAGCACCTTTTCAGTTCTCATAAAAAAGGCTTTCTCACCGTGGTAACCTGCTATATCAACTCCGTTATGAAACCAGGCATCATCATTGATTTGTTTAAGTTCACCACGAATTTCACCAAAAGTTCCCGCTATGTCACGTTTTCTTTCAGGCGGTTCATAGCACCATCTCGAAGAAAAGTTCTTTACTTCACCTATGAGATAACGCTTTTCCTCATCTGAAACCTCTTTGCCTATAGGCTTTGAGGTAATCACTCTTACAAGGCTGTTATCTGAATCTGCTACGAACACGGTTTTCCCGTAAACTGAGATTGAAGAAGGTCGCATAAATTTTGATTCTCGTGCCGCACCATCTTCAAGACCAGCTTCATCAGAAGAAAGAAGCTCTACTTCGGAAGAAGATAAGTTCTTCACAACTTTTATGCTATCTCCATCAGCAATATAAAGCACACCATCACTATCAACAGCTAAAGCAACAGGAGCTTCCAAATCACGAATTAAGGTTGTAACATTGCCATCTGATATTTTTCTTACTGCACGATTAAGAAGGTCCGCAACCAGCAGACTTCCGTCAGAAAGAGCAACAATTCCACAAGGCGTGTTAAATCTTGCTTCGGCTTCAGGTCCATCTACATATCCCTGAACACCGCCCGCTAGGGTTTTCACTTTGCCATCTTCAATTACACGAATTTTATCATTGTAAGTATCAGATACGAAAATTTTATCACCCGAAACTGCAATGCCAATGGGAGCATTAAAAAGCGCCGTCTTCGAATCACCGTCTAAATATCCTCTTTTACCTTCTACACCAGCAACAATTTCTATTTGATTGCTGTCAAGATTTATTCTCTTAATCGTATGAGAACCTGTGTCAGCAACCAGCAACGCTCCCTTTCTGTCAAAAGCAATGTGAGAAGGCGTATTAAGACTGCCCGTTAAAAGTTCTACTGCTCCTTTCGGAGAAACTCGAAAAATCGAGTTTTTTTGACCGTCTGAAACATAGACGTTTCCCTTATTATCAACAGCAAGTCCGAAAGGCTCTTCAAATTCCTTAAGGAATCCTGCAAACGTCCTAACTGTCCAAATAGCGTTGCTATCATACTCAAAAGAGCAAGAAGACAGTAGCAGCAAAAAAAGCATGATCAAACGATTGCTAGTCATAAAAGCAAAATTATAGACATAAAAAATTTCCTTTTCACTTTACAACTCTGCTTCTGATGAATATAATAACAACAAGATGAAAACATTAAGTTTCACCTTCGGCTTTTTCTGGTTTTACTTCGGCAAAACGGCTGAAGGTGAGGCTTTGTGCATAAAAGATTAAAGATAAGAAAAGTCAAAAACCTTCAGCCGTGAGACGAAAAGTTTCACGGCTTTTTTGTTTTTGGAGGAAAAATGATTGAAGATTGGCGACGTGAGATAGATATGATAGATGCAGAAATAGTCAGACTAATCAATCAAAGAGCCGTTCTATGCCGAAAAATCGGTATTTTCAAACTTAAAAAACAACTTCCCGTAGTTGATCTGCAGAGGGAAAAGCAAATTTTAGAAAACGCTCTATCGAAAAATGCTGGCTTTATAAGCAACGATGCACTAGAAAGAATTTTCAAGGTTTTGATTAGAGAGTCGAGAAACATACAGATTGAAGCGCAATCTCTCGAAAAATTATGAAGGTGGCCATTCAAGGAATTAGAGGCTCATATAGCGAGCAAGCTGTCAACAAGCTCCTAGAGAACGATTGCGAAATTTTAGAATGCAAAACTTTTTCCGCAGTTTTCGAATCTATACTCGATGGTAAAGCGGACTTCGCAGTAATACCCGTATGGAACAAGATAATAGGAGAAATAAAATCGGCCACTTACTTACTTGAAAATTCAAGTCTAAAAGTTCTTAAAGAAACATACTTGCCGATAAAACATGCTTTGATAGGAACAAAAGATTCATATCTGGAAAAAATAAAGGTGATCGTCTCTCAAGCTGAAGCTTTGAATCAATGCAGAAGATTTCTAGAAAAAAATTCTCACCTTTACGCCTTGAGTGCAGAAGACACAGCAATCAGTGTAAGATGCGTAGTAAGCTTAGGTTGTCGTGAAATAGCAGCCATTGGAAGCATTCGTGCGGCGGAAATTTACGGCGGAAAGGTTTTAAGGGAAAACATCTCTGATAGTCCTAACAATTCAACTCTTTTCTATTTAGTAGGAGAAAGAAGGTTATGCTAGATGCAGCAAGTAGTTTTATCTCGGAAAATTTTCTAACACTGAAAAAAAGGCCTAACGACAGAACCATCGTCAAAGTTGGTCACGTTTCCATAGGTGGCGAAAAGGCGGTTGTAATCGCTGGGCCTTGCTCGGTCGAATCAAAAGAGCAAGTCATAGAAACCGCTCTCGCAGTTAAAAGAAGCGGTGCCGCTATCCTACGCGGTGGAGCGTATAAGCCGCGCACCTCACCTTATGACTTTCAAGGCCTAGGGCTTGAGGGACTAAAGCTGCTAAAAGAAGCTGGCGATCGAGCTGAATTACCGATAGTTACAGAAGTAATGAGTGAAGAAGATTTGCCTATTGTTTGTGACTATGCAGATATGATTCAAATAGGCGCAAGAAATATGCAAAACTTTGCTCTGTTAAAAAAAATAGCAAAGATTAGAAAGCCTGTTCTTTTGAAAAGAGGTCTTTCAGCAACTATTAAAGAATGGCTTCTTGCGGCTGAATATATTCTTCAAGGTGGAAACGAACGTGTTGTCTTATGCGAACGCGGTATCAGAACTTTTGATAATTCCTTGAGAAATACGCTTGATCTTGCTGGTGTAGCTCTCGTTAAAGAATTATCACATCTGCCCGTAATAGTTGACCCATCTCACGCCACAGGTAAAAGAAGCTTGATAACTCCGACTGCAAAGGCTGCTATTGCAGTCGGAGCCGATGGAATCATTGTTGAGGTGCATCCTCAGCCTGAAAAAGCTCTTTCAGACAGCGCTCAACAAATTGATTTCAATGAATTTGAAAATATGATGCAGTCGTTAAAAAAGCCCTTAAGAGAACTTCTATAGAGTTAGATTTTTGCTTGTAATCGCAAAACTTCTTCTCTAAAAATCGGGTTCTGTTGAAAACTTATCGTATGACCTTGTGCGGCTTGAGCACGTTTGATGTGCCAATAGCTCAAGCCGAGCTTACCTACTGCCCTTAAGAATTTCCATCTGGCTACTAATTTTCCACTACTGATACCAGCTAGAATCCATGTTATTCCTTTCCAAATAGAAGTAGCTGCACGCATTTGCTCTTCTGTAATCAAACCACGCGCAACGTCAATCGCAAGCATCTCTCTAAGAATTTTATTCTGCCTTCTCGCAACATAAATGCAAAAACCAACAAAGCCAAGGAAAAACGGTATCTCCAATATCAGATAGCCTAAAAGAAATGCTCCTAATCCTATGCTCGCCATCGTGTTCCATAAAGCGTGTAAAAAGACAGCGGCAAAGTATCCTATGACTGGCGCTATTATTCTAACAAGCTTATTATGAGATTCTCTTGAGATTCCGCAACCTATACCTGTCATTGCGGTAAATGTCACGTGAGCAAATGGCGATAAAGCTCCTCGAAGAAAGAAGGTTATGGCCAAGCCGGACAATCCACCTTCAACCAATGCACGCCCGTAATAAAGCACATTTTCTACTGTCGCAAAACCAAGAGCTATTATTCCTCCGAATACAATTCCGTCAAGAATGTCATCAAATTCTCTTCTAAAGAAAACCAGCAAAATAATAAGACCAATACCTTTTGATGCTTCTTCAAATATGGGAGCTGAAACTACTGCTGCAACTAAGGGTCCTAGGACAACACCTATTGCTGTGTTCACGAAAGCAGAAAATATGACGGCAACAAGTGCTCCCCAAGCAAAAGCTAAAGCTAAAAGCCAAATAGGTTCAGGATCGTAGCGATCCAAAAAAATCAGAGGCAAAATATAAATACAAGCTGGAACAAAGGCAACAATAGCAGCAATAAAAGCAGGTATTATACCTACACTAGTAACAATCATCACCGTTACTATTAAAGACAAGAAAACTATTGCAAAAACAGTAATGCCTACGAAAACATATTTCGTAGAACTTTTGGAAGGCCTTTCAAAAACCATTTCATGAGGTCTTGACAAACCAATATAACTAACTGATTTTTTCCATTCAAATTGAGGCTGATACGACTGATAAACATCGAAAGAAGGACTTTGAGACTGAGGCTGAACGTCCCTTTGAGATTCAATCTCGACCTGAAGGTTTACACCTTGCCTGCCAAGAGAAATTATATCGCCATCACTAAGTTTTACAGATTGAATCCTTTGTCCATTTACATACGTCCCATTTGTGCTATTAGTGTCAGTAGCGTAAAAACCATCATTTTTTGCTTCAATTATTGCATGTCTTGAAGAAACCACTCTTTCCTCAGGTGCAAACCTAAGATCTACTGAGTGGTCTCTACCTATGGTTAGAACTCCTTTCTCAAGCTCTACGATTTCACCTGCAAGAGTGCCGTTTAGAACCTTTAACCTTAGCTTCATTGAGTTCTCCAAGAAAAGGGTTGTGCCCGTAAGCTAACCAACCCTTTTCATTAGTCAATTAGTAAGCTCTTAGTCTCGGAATTGCAAAGTCTCGCGGTGCTGGAGGCATTGATTGTTGCTGAAGCGTAAGAATGTTAGTTGGATTTGTCAACCAGTAGAAAGTATCTGTCGTTGGACGGTAGATAGCTACATCAGATTTTCCATTTCCATCATAATCTCCGCAAAGCGGTTGGTCAAAGTCTTTCGCATTCTGCTGCCCCGGGACATTTGGAATTCCAAAAGGAACGCTAATTATGGTTGTAGCCCCACCATTTTCTCTAATATACCAACGACCATCAGCACTAGTTCCAAAACCTCTCCATACAACAAAGTCAGCGCGATTATCACCTATGTAATCACCTACAACAAAGTAATCTGTAGCGGCGTTACCCCAAACTTGAGTTAAGATCAAAGTCCCCGTAAACGACTCGCCGACAACATAAGTATTTCCTCCTCTTATTACAGTTAAGTCAGCTCTCCCATCACCATCATAATCAGCCCCAGCAATGGGAACGTCGGTAGAACTGCTTCCAAAAGTTGTAACTAAAAGAGTGTTATTCGAAGACCTCAATATGTTCCACTGATAATTACCTCCTACGATCTTGACTACCGTCGGATCATCTATCCCGTCTCCATCATAGTCTGCCTCTAGTCCCACTATATCGGAGGAGGCTGTTCCCCATGGAACAGGATTCAGAGGACCTATAGAAGGCGAAACTGCCTGGAAGTAGTAAGTCTGGTTTGATGGTCTCCAAACCCCTAAATCAGCAGCATTGGGCGTTCCAACAAAGTATCCCGGTGTTAGTACATCTGACTGAAGACCGTACCCATAGCCAGCTAGAAATGTGCTTCCGCCAGGATTCTGCAAGATTCTCCAAACAAGCTGAGTTGAAACAGGATGAACTGTTGCAAAATCCGTTCTTCCAGTACCCGTAAAGTCGAAGCAAGGCCTAGACGCTCCTCTCGGATCTGCTACCAAAATATCTAAGGTAGCGCCTGTAACTTGACCGGTATCTCCCGCTGCACCATCAAGAAACCTAAGAGTCCATGTTCCATTTGGATTCGTAACTCCTGTAAAAGCAGCATTAATACTTGTAGTAGGAGAAAAGCTAGAAGCGGTTTGTGGCGCCGGTTGAGTAGCTTGATAAGCTCCTGCTGGCATCGGAACCGTTGCACCTATGTTAAATGCCGTTGTCCACCAATTTGGTGATCCTCCTCCATCTGTGAAACGGTATAAATTCGCTACTGATAGATCTGAACTATCACCACAACCAGTAGCAGTTGTTGCTCCAGTCTGACTAAAGATTATATGTGATGGACTTCCTCCTGGAGCTATCAAAACTACCCTTAAATCACCTAACCAAGTGTGGGAAGCATAAAATTGCACAGCTACACCAATAACAGAACCTGCAAGACCAGATACGTTGAAGGTTACATCTCTTGGTTGAGCGGTATAGTTTCCACATCCACCAGAAGTTGGCTCGGGAATTGGTCCAAAACCCGAACCAGCAAAAGTTGCTGCTGGAATAGTTATAACATCTGCTTGATTTACTTCCTCATTTTGAACTTGAGCTTTTGTGTTTAAACTTGCTATATACCACAAGCTCAATCCAGATATTGTTAAAACAAACAAAGCAAAAAACAAAGATTTTTTCATTCTTTTTCCTCCTAACCGTGCCTTAAAATCTATACTTAAAACAAAATAATTTCTTACATCACTCTTGTCAAGATTTTTTCAGAAATTTGCGAAAAAATTTCGACTCCTTACTGAATTTTATGCGCTTGAAATGACAGAGGTACTGGAACTTCACCAGCCGCTCCGAAAGCCCTTTCATTAAATGAGCCATTAGAGCTACTCAACCGATACCAAAAGTTATTACCCGGTCGGAAAACAGCTACATCACTACGCTCATCCCCGTCGTAATCTGCCGGTACAGGTATATCTGAAGAAAGTCCGAACTTGTAAACGGAAAGAGAATTACTTTGGCTGTTAAGAATAAACCAGTAGCCATTGCTTGGCCGAAACACGGCAAAATCGTTTTTTCCGTCGCCATCAAAATCGCCGGAAAGCGGCAGATCACCATTTATTCCGAATTGCAAAACATTCGATAGACTTGAAGAGCTAAGCATTACATACCATGTTCCACTTGAAGGCCTCCAAACTGTAAAGTCAGCCTTACCATCTCCTTCAAAATCTCCTATTATGGGTTTATCTTCCGCAACTCCCCATTTTACCGCTCTAAAGCCAAAAGTAGTCTGTTGAACATACCAATGTCCCGTAGAAGGACGATAAACAGCAAAATCTGCCTTACCGTCTGCGTCATAGTCAGCTGCTACTGGAATGTCACCATTAGCTCCAAATTGGGCGACGAAAAATCCACGGCTGCTTCCAAGAACATACCAAGTGCCATTAGAAGGACGGAAAACCGCTAGATCCGACTTTCTATCGCCATCAAAGTCTGTAGCTTGTATTATGTCGCCATTCAAACCGAATCTAGTAGTTTCAACAGCTGAATTTGAGCTTTTTTCGACCGTCCATATCCCGGTGCTTGGATTAAAAACCGAAAAATCTGTTTTCCCGTCTCCATCAAAGTCAGAAATAATGTTCTTCGATGATGTAAAGACTCCTGTTACATCAACTATCAACAACCCTTCTTTCATATCGCCAACGAGAACTTTGTCGTAACCAAGAAAAGGATAAACTGCCCAGTTACCATCGTAATTAGTAGGCAAGGTATTCTGAAGGTTACTACTCCCGCAAACCACGTCCCAAGGCTCATCAGCAAGCGACAAACTTTCTGACGGCATGAAAGTAGATGGAAAAGTATCATATTGAGCAATCCGTTTCGGGTCTGTTGGATTTGAAATATCAAAAACCTGAAGTCCAGCTTGATACCAAGAAACAAAAAGCAAATTTCCCATTACAACCGGATTGTGAGGCGTTACAGCATTAAGCTGAAGATCTCTCATTGAAATTCTCTTTACTAGCAAAGGCTGTGCTGGATTCTCAATGTTATAAACCCTTACATCACCTGGACTTGGACCATTGCTGTTGGTTACTTCCCGACAACTATAAAGATAACGCCCGTCTTCACTAGTCCAAGAACTGTGCATATTGTTTCCATTAGTTACCGAAGGGCTCGGGTCTTCTATGTAACCAAGCAAGATTGGTGCTCGAGTTGCAATGTTTGATATGTCATAAATTTCTGTCCTTGCACGGGTAGTGGAATTACCCCAACCAGAAGTAAACATTCTGTTACCTCGAATGTGAACAGCATGAACCCACTGAACTTCCGTAGGATTTATATCACGAATAAAAACCGGACTTGCAGGATTAGTTACATCTATAACTTTGAGAAGCTTGCTATATGAAATACTGTTGTAGTTTTCCACTAAATAAGTCCTGCCATTTTGCTCGAAAACCACTATTTCATGAATTGAATTAAAGCCATTACCGTTAGAAGAATTCACCACACCTAGAAGCTGTGGATTATAGGGGTTTGAAAGATCAACTATGTGAACACCGCCACCATTACCACTTCCAAAGTAGCCTCTATTTCCGATAACTATTGCCTCTAAAAATTGCTGATTTGCGCCAGGATTATACCAAGAGGCCAAAACGGGATTATCCGGATCAGATATATCATAAATAAAAGCCCCGCGGCAATTATAAGTCCCTTGAACTGCAATGTTTCCATCACCATAAATATCAGCAAATTTCCAATTAGCATTACCTGTAACCATACAATCCGGCGTTACTTTGCCTCTTAGTCTTACTTTCTGCGCGAAGACTTCAGCACTAAAAGCCAAAAAACAAACAACCAGCAAGAAAAAAGTCCTTTTTTTCATAGCAACAACCTGAAGAAAGTTTATTTCATGTTCATTAGATTTTCAATTTACCTTAGGCAATTTTGCTTAAAACTTTCAAGCATTAGTCATTTTCAAACATGAATTTGTCTCATTTTTTTAAGGCGGCTATCATTGAAAGTTTTGGTAAGATTTTGTGTGTAGGAGGAATATGTATAAACAAATAGGAGTTCTAACAGGCGGCGGAGATGCGCCGGGACTGAATGCAGTAATTCGGGCAGTCGTAAGAACAGCCATAAAACAATTCGGAATGAGGTGCATCGGAATAGAAGATAGCTTCGAGGGGATACTTGGCGAACCCAAAGTTATGAAATTAACCACCAAAACCGTCAGCGGACTATTACCTCGAGGCGGAACAATTTTAGGAACGAGAAACCGTGGAAGCTTTGCAAAAATAGTTGACGGGAAAGTAATTTTCCCTGAAATGCCCATAGAAGAGGCCTTGAGTAACCTAAAGAAGCTTGAAATAGAAGCTTTGATTGTAATAGGCGGAGAAGGAACCTTAGCAATAGCCGAACAATTTCACAAGCGAGGATTTCCAGTTATAGGTGTGCCAAAAACTATTGACAATGACCTTTCAGCCACAGAATTAACTTTCGGATTCATGACCGCTATTGACATCGCAACTGAGGCACTCGACCGGCTTCACACAACCGCAGAATCGCATGATAGAGTCATGATTTTAGAAGTAATGGGTAGAAATACCGGCTGGATAGCTCTTCACGCAGGACTTGCAGGCAGTGCTGACATAATTCTCATTCCCGAAATACCCTTTTCTTTTGATTCGATGGTAGAAAAAATTCTCCAAAGAGAAAAAAGCGGCTCGAAGTTTACGAACATAGTTGTCGCAGAAGGAGCTAGAGAAGTTGGCAAAGAGCAGTTTTATCTAGATGGCGACAAAAAAACAAGGCTTGGTGGTATAGGCAATTACGTTGCGAAAAGAATAGAAGAGCTAACAGGCAAAGAAGCAAGATGTGTTGTCTTAGGGCACCTTCAAAGAGGCGGTAGCCCAAATGCTTTCGATAGAATGCTTGGGACAAACTTCGGAGCTTGTGCCGTTAGAGCTTTAGCCAACGGAAAAACAGGCGAAATGGTAGCTCTAAAAGCGGGCGAAATCGTCACGGTCCCGCTTGCAGAAGCAGTAGCAAACATAAAAACCGTACCTGTCGAAGGTCAACTAGTCCGCACAGCAAGAGACATAGGAATATCTTTTGCCGCTCCTAACGAACCAAAATAAGCTTTACATTCTTCTCAAGGACGTCTTTTTCAAAAAGCTGTAACACTCAATTAATGGCTCATTCTATTTCTAAGCCCGGTTGATTATTTTCTTTAGTTCAAAGGCAACGAAAATTCCAGATTTTTAATTTTCCTAGATACATAATTCTCAATCCTTAACTATTTTTCAATAATTCGTATTTCATGCTCGCTCAAATCATACAATTTATACACCAGCTGGT
>JANWYH010000006.1 GCA_025054715.1 Pyrinomonadaceae bacterium | reverse complement strand
TGCAGGGGCGCGGATTGAAACGGCGGTAATATTTCATTTATTCTTTTTATATCGGTTTCGCCCCTGCTATTGCAGGGGCGCGGATTGAAACAAATCAACCGATACAAAACGTTTCCAGCCTATTGTTTCGCCCCTGCTATTGCAGGGGCGCGGATTGAAACTCTCAACTAGAAGGAAGGAAGGAAGGCAAGTAGGTGTTTCGCCCCTGCTATTGCAGGGGCGCGGATTGAAACTTCGGCAGAAATCCTAAGATATTGTAGATGGTCTCGTCCTTGCTACTTTAGAGGTGCGGACTGAAACAAATCTATCCCATTTGTTACAATACTTCCAAGAAGTTTCATCCCTGCCGTTGTAGGGGTGCGGATTGAAACAGAATACTTTCTTTCAGACGTTCAGATGGTCTGCAATCATCAGTGTTTTCGCCCCTGTGTTGCAGGGGCGCACAGTGAACCTTGCTAGTTTTGTTGAGTGTTAGGAGCGATTTTTGGGATTCTCGTTTTGGTGCGGTTGGATCGTATAGGGAATAATTTTTTGCAATCATCAACTAGACAAGCGTATATCAGTGGCATTTATGTTAGATCACATGGTAATACGAATGGGCCGATGTGTGGTTTATCCGTGTTAAGACATGTTTGAAGTGCTAGGATTAGGGCGTCTCTGCAAGTTTCTGGCGTAACAATTGCGTCAACCATTCCTCTTGCTGCTGCATGCTTTGCGTCCAATTCTCTTTCGTAAGTTTCGCGAACTTTTTCCATTTCAGCTTTTAACTTTTCGTCAGGCTCTTTGCCTTCTCTTTTTAGCTTTTCTAACTGAGTCCCAAAAATTGCCTGAACGGCAGAGTCGCCTTCCATAACTCCCATTCTTCCTGTCGGAAATGAGAATATGAAGTCCGGATCAAAACCTTGTCCTGCCATTGCGTAATAACCTGCTCCAGAAGCGTGATTTATCGTTAGGACAATTTTAGGAACGACGGCCGTTGCCATAGCCTCGACAAAACGAGCGCCGGCACGGATTATGCCAGAATGTTCTGCTTCTATTCCGACCATAAAACCTGAAACATCTTGAACGAAAAAAAGAGGTATGCCGTGACGATTGCAGTTTTCAATGAAATAGGCAGTTTTTTCGGCAGATTCCGTGTAGATTATTCCGCCGAAGCGTGGCGGTTTGCCTTTTTGGGTGAACATTCCGCGTGCATTTGCGATAACTCCGACAAGTATTCCGCCTATTCGTGCGGTTCCGCAAATCATCTCCTTAGCGTAGTCAGCTTGAAACTCGTTAAGCTCGCCGTCGTCTAAGATGCAGTTTAAGACTTCATGCATGTCGTATGCCGCACGGTGGTCTTCTGGCAGAATTTCATAAAGTTTTTCAGGCGAATACTTAGGCGGACGTGGTTTTTCGATTGGAACCTTTGGCTCTTGCTTTCGAGGTAGTTCGGAAACTAGCTGACGGATTTTTGCGATGCATTCTTCATCGTTCTTAACTCTGTAATGTGCAACTCCGGAAATTGCATTGTGAGTAACTGCTCCGCCTAAAGTCTCGTTATCAACCGTTTGCCCAGTTGCACCTTTAACAAGATTTGCTCCGCCAAGTCCCATGAATGAAGTGCCTTCGACCATTAAAATTACATCAGAAAGAGCAGGAAGATAGGCTCCGCCAGCAATGCACATTCCCATAACGGCAGCAATCTGCGGAACCTTCAAGTATCTTCTCATCAAGGAATTGTAGTAAAAGATGCGCGCTGCGCCGTATTGGCCCGGAAAAACACCGCCTTGATAGGGGAGATTTACTCCTGCTGAATCAACTAAATAAATAATCGGGATGCGATTGCGCATTGCAATCTCTTGAGCGCGCAGGATTTTCTTTATCGTTTCGGGATACCAAGCACCAGCTTTTATCGTTGCATCGTTTGCTACAACGATGCACTCTCGTCCGTGTATCTTGCCTACTGAGGTTATAACGGCGGCTGCTGGGGCTTGGCCATTGTATTGATCGTAAGCTACGAGCAGACCTATTTCCTGTTGATAAGTGTCCTTATCAAATAAAAGAGCGATTCTTTCACGCGCGGTTAGTTTCCCTTGCTCGTGCAATTTCTTTTGTTTTTCTTCTCCGCCGCCGAGCTTAAGACGGCTTTCTAGGAGTTTAAATTCTTCGGTTAAGCGCCTTAAACGACTTTTTTGTGATTCGGTTTTCATCTGAGTTCTAGGGCTTTCTCTGCAGATTCTTTGGCTTTTCTGGCAACCTCAAATGGATTTTGTTCCCAGTATTCTGGGCGGAAAATCTCGACCGAGGCAACACGGTCATAGCCAATCCTAATGAGTCTATCTTTTATCTGTTTAATCGGCAGTATTCCTTCACCCGGATAGAGCCTGTGAGCATCGGTAAGCTGACTTTTCGGGATGTTTTCCGCATCGTTGATGTGGAAAATAAAAATTTTTTCTGGATTTACGCGCTCGATCTCATCGAAACTTGAATCGCCTGCGTAAAAATGAAAAGTGTCAATGACGATGCCAACAGATTCTCGATCGACCTTTTCTATAATTTCGTTACATAAACCAAGCGTTTGAACGGAGCAATCCGTTTGACCTAGGAACTCAAAGGCGAGGGAAACATTGTAGGCTTCTGCTATGTCGGCGAGTTCATTTAATACTCTGACAGATTCATCAATTATCTCATCTTTGCTTATCTGAGAGGATTTTTTCCCAGGCACGACAACTACGTAAGGGCAATTGATTTTAGAAGCTATTTCAGAAAGCTCTTTTGTTTCAGATTTTATTTTTTCGTATTCTTCTTTTGTGCGGAAGGTTATGTGTTCGATTGAGTTTATCGAGTAGGGCTTTAGTGAGTTTTCTTCTAGTAGCTGGCTTAACTGCTCAATGCTATTTTCTTTGAGAAAATCTCTTAATTTTGAAGCCCAAATTTCGATATAATCAAATCCGGCTTTGCTTATTGCTTCAATATCAGTTTTCAGATCAGCTTTCATCGTGGTTGCGCCATTCATTGCTAGTTTCATCTGGCTCGGTCTCCTTGATAACTTTCAAATAGATTTTAGCACGCTCTTTTGTACTTTCAGAAAAACGGTTTTTTAATCAAACTCAACGAGCTTGTTGAGTTTCAAACATTTTGGTTATTCTAGAGAGGTTGGAAAGATGAAAAAGTTTCTTTTTGCTTTTGTTTTGAGTTTAACGGTTTGGGCGCAGGCGGACTCGAGCTTAAATCGCATTCTTGAGCTAGATAGGGCTTTGTCAAACGATGCATTATTACCAGCTCGGGAACACCTCTATAGAGCAGAAGTTTATTCAGCAAATAGACTATTTTCGGAGGCTCGTCGTCATTGGCAAAAGATTCTAGATAATTATTCGGATGATGAAACCGTAATGCCGAAAACTCTTTTTGGCATAGCACGTTCTTACATGTGGGAGCGGGATTACGAAAAAGCGATATTTTACTTTGATCGTCTTATACGGGATTACCTTCATACAAAAGAAGGGCGAGAAGGAGTTGCATTTAAGGGAGCTTGTTACGTTCGCTTGAGCCGACATGATGAAGCGGCATCTGTTTATGAGCAATACATTAGAATGTTTCCATTCGGTGAGCGAATAGAGTCTTCGCATCTTAATTTGATTGATGCGCTTCGCGAAGCAAAGCGATACGAAGAAGCAGAGCAATGGGTGGAAACGACTGTAAAAAGATTCTCTGGGATGCCAGCAGCAACGAATGCTCTTCATGCGAAGCTTAGAATGGAGATTTATCGAGGACGTTGGATAAATGCAGTGGCTACAGCAAATAATCTTTTAGCACTTAACAAATTCAAGGACTCAATGACAAGCCGCGAAGAGGTTCTTTATCTGCAAGCTCTTGCATTAGAAGAGTCGGGTAAAAGAAGTGAAGCCATGCGGATATACAGATCGATATCCGATTCCACGAGCTATTTTGGTGAACTAGCATTGCGAAAGCTTGGTTTTAGGAACAAGCGGATTTTGAAAACCGTGAAATCTTCCTCTGAATATCCAGCGCCCTATCGAAATGAAATCTTGCGCTACGCAAAGGCAAAAAAGCTCGACCCTAGATTCATACTAGCGATAATGAAACAGGAAAGTAGTTTTAGAACCGATGCGAAATCGCCCGCTGGTGCTCGCGGCTTGCTTCAGTTAGTTTATGATACTGCCGTTAAATATAGTCAAGAAGCTGGATTTTCAAAGCTTGAGCCTGATGATCTCTACAGTCCTGAAATAAACATAGCGATCTCTATTGTTTACATCGCGAAGCTTTTTGACGAATTCGACCACTTTTACGAACCTGTTGCGGCAAGCTACAATGCTGGTGAAGATAACGCAGCACGTTGGTTAAACCGCACAAAACCAAAAGATGCCGGTGTGTTTATCGCCGAAATAGGCTTTTCAGAGACTAAGAATTATGTCCTTAAGGTGATGAACAACTATCGATTTTATCGCGAATTATATGATGAAAATCTAAACCCTAGGGAAAGATGAAAGTAAAGCGTGCAAAGTTTTTGCATGGTGAGGTGCATCTTCCGCCCGATAAGTCCATTTCTCATCGTGCAGCAATGCTTGCGTCAATTTCTGAAGGAGTCTCGAAAATTGAAAATTTCTCACAGAGCGCTGATTGCGTTTCTACCTTAAATTGCCTTAAACAGCTCGGTGTTGACATTGAAATTGAAGGTTCATCCATTATCGTTCGAGGCGTTGGTAAACAAAGTTTAAGAGCAGGTAATGGCTTTTTAGACTGTGGAAATTCTGGAACTACGGCAAGACTTCTTTCTGGAATTTTGGCGGGACAAAATTTTGAATCCGTTTTAGTCGGTGATGAAAGCTTGTCAAAACGACCGATGAGAAGAATTATAGAACCGCTTGAAAAAATGGGCGCAAGAATTGAATCGAATGAGGGGTGCCTTCCGATGAAAATTTACGGAAGGAAACCCTTGGATTCCATTTCTTACAAAATGAAGATTGCTTCGGCACAGGTAAAATCCTGTGTTTTACTAGCAGGTCTTTTTGCCGAAGGCATGACAAAAGTCTTCGAGGCGACTACGGAAGATGGTAAAGTTATTAGGACAAGAGATCATACTGAAAGAATGCTTGATTTTTTCGGTGCGAAGATAGAAAAGAAACAGGATAGTGTTTCAGTTTCGGGAGATTCGATCTTAAAGGCTAGAGATTTTACCGTGCCACGAGATGTTTCAGCCGCGGCTTTTTTCTTAGTTGCTGCCTTTTGTCTCGATGGCTCGGACATTATTTTACGAGACGTTGGCATAAATCCTACAAGACGAGCAATAATTGACGTTCTGCAACTATTAGGCGCTAAAATCCAAATTGAGAGAGAACGGGAAGAATGTAACGAACCAGTTGCCGATTTGCATTTGGTTTCTGACTCAGAAAGGATAGACCGTCCAATAGTTCTAAAAGGAGAAGTGATCGCGAATTTGATTGATGAAATTCCTATAATTGCTGTTTTAGGAACTCAAACGGAGAGTTTAGAAGTGCGGGATGCGAGCGAGTTGAGAGTTAAAGAATCTGACAGAATTGCCCTTATAGTTGAAAATTTAAGAAGAATGGGTGCGGAGGTTGAAGAATTCGAGGATGGATTCCGAGTTGCTAGGTCGCGTCTTAAAGGTTCACGAGTTCGCTCTGGCGCCGATCACAGAATCGCAATGGCTTTTGCAATAGCAGGGCTTATGGCTGAAGGTGAAACTATTATTGAAGATGCCGATTGTGTAGCTGTTTCTTTTCCGCGTTTTTTCGAGACTCTGGAGCAGGTAACGGTGAAGTGATGGATCGAGTGGTTCTAATTGGTTTTATGGGAGTGGGCAAATCTACGGTTGCAAAGCATCTTGCAAAAATTCTCAGATGCGAAAAATTAGACCTAGACGATTATATCGAAGAAAACGAGAAACTTTCACCAGCCGAGATAATAACGCTTTATGGAGAAAAGTTTTTTCGAGAATTAGAAACAAAATATCTAAAAAAAGCGCTAGAAACAGAAGCGAAAGTGATTGCTTTAGGCGGTGGCACATGGGCAAAAGAGCAGAACCGAAAAATGATAATGCAAAGTGGTTGTGTAACTGTTTGGCTAATGTCAACCTTCGATAGATGCTGGCTAAATATAAAAGCCTCAAACAAACGTCGTCCGTTAGCGGCAGACCGTGAGAAAGCTGCTGAGCTTTTCGCCGAAAGAGAAAAGCTTTATTGCCTTGCCGATTTGCACATTCCTATTCCTTCACATGCTACGTCACAGGAAATTGCTCGCATAATTGCGGAGGCTGTTTTCAAAATTTAACTGTCATCGAAAGAGTCTCGACTCAGATTTTTATGAGCGAGTTTTCGCCGTGAAACTATGTTGCAGATTGCCAATCCTGCAGTTTGAAGATGAATAACTAAAGCTCGCTCCTAACCAATACTGCCTTAAGCAAGCTTGGCACAGGTTTCAAATAAATTTCGCGTATCATTGTCCTGCCAAGAGAGCGAATCGTTTACAAGGTATGAGATTTAAGGATTTGCCTTCTCAAGTAATCTAGTGCAGCTTGACTTGCGCGCCATCTGATAAGGTGTCTATCTCCAGGTAAGATGAGCTTCAAGGATTTTGCTTGTTTATCGTCGGCATATCCGATGAAAACTAATCCGATAGGTTTTTGTGGTGATGCACCTGTAGGTCCTGCAATGCCTGTGACCGAAATTCCATAATCGCTTCCTGCTCTTTCTCTGACTCCTTTTGCCATTGCTTCTGCGACTTCAGCAGAGACAGCACCATGTCTATTGATTAGTTCTTCTGCGACGTCTAGCATCTTCACTTTGGCTTCGTTGGCATACGCCACTACGCCTTGAAGGAAGTAGGATGAAGCTCCGGGTATCTCTGTTAGTCGCATGCTGATAAGCCCGCCCGTGCAGCTTTCTGCGACGGCTAAGGTTTTGTTTTTTTCTTTCAGAAGTCGTCCGACTACTTCTTCCATAGTTTCGCCATTTGTGGAAAATACGGCGATGCCGAGTTTTTCGCAGATCTTCTTAGTTACTTCTTCGAGCGTTTTTTGTGCGCTTTCAATCGAGTTAGCGTTCACAGTAAGGTGAATCTCGATTTCGCTTCGATTAAATAAAATGGAAGTCTTTAGATTCTGGTATCCGGAATAAATTGGTGCTATTGCCTCATCAACGGCTGATTCTCCCATGCCTGAAACACGAATTACTCTTTTTTTGATAACTCTGTTCCCGGAGTCTTTTCTTAGAATGGGTAGGACACTGCTCTCAAACATCGGCTGGTTTTCTCTAGGAGGTCCGGGAAGAACTATTATCTTTTTATTGTTGTATTCGATGAATATTCCAGGTGCTGTTCCATGTTCGTTCGTTAAAACTGTTGAACCTTCTATGACGAATGCCTGTCTTTTATTTGCTTCAGGCATTGGACGATTAAGTTTCATAAATTTTTCTCTAATTGTATTGGCTAGATTTTCATCGAAGATGAGCGGTTTTTGAATAGCTTCAGCGACGGCTTGTCGGGTTACATCATCTTCGGTTGGGCCGAGTCCGCCGGTTAAAATAATTATGTCTGAACGTTGGAGAGCTTGTTTGAGTTCATCTTTTATGACCTCAATTTCATCTCCTGCAATGGTTTTTGCTCTTAGTTCGACTCCCAATTCGTTTAGTTTTTCTGTAAACCAAAGGCTATTGGTGTCAATTTTTTCGGGAGTTAGAAGCTCCGAGCCTATTGCTATTATTTCTGCTTTTGGCATAATAGGACATTATCACAGAGTTCACGATTTTGTTGCAAAAATCAGGTAAAATTTTCTTTAGATGATAAGGCTACTTGGACTTGATCTGGACGGGACTTTGCTAGATTCGAGCGGTTGCATATCTGAAGCAAATAAAAGAGCAATTAGGCGTGCCGAAGAAGAAGGCGTTAAGGTTACCATTTGCACGGGGCGACGTTTCCGCGATGCTCAGCCCGTAGCTTTGGAGCTGGAACTTGACTTGCCGATTATATCTCACAACGGAGCTTTGATAAAAAGTGCTGCTACACTTGAAACCTTTGATGCGGCAATTCTTCCAGCAGAGACGGTTCGTCAGGTCATTTACATAGCTCGTGATTTTGACGCCGACGCTTTAGTCTCTACTGATCCGTGCGGTAAGGGAACGCTCTTTTACGAGAGTATTTCTGAAGAAAATATACCATTAAAGAAATACATTGCCTGGGCAAGTCGTCTTCATGGTGAGCAGGCAAGAGAGTCGGTGCAATATGTTGAAGACTTAGAGTCTATCATTGATGAGAAGCAGACGATACACATTACTTTCTCGGGAACATGTGATAAGATGAAAAGGTTGCAGGAGGTTTTAGTTGCTGAATTAAGTTCTGAAGCTAGCATTTTAGCGACTGTCTATCCAACCCCTGATTTTGCTCTCATAGATGTTTTGCCGCCAGCATCTTCGAAAGGCGCAGGTTTAGAGAAGCTTGCTAAGATGTTTGGTATATCAAGAGATGAAGTAATGGCAATAGGAGACAATTTGAATGATTTTGAAATGCTAGAATTTGCAGGAACTCCGGTCGTGATGGCGAATGCTTCTAGAGAGCTTATCGAAGATGGGCGTTTCCATTGCACTTTGTCAAATGATGAAGACGGGGTAGCATTAGCTATTGAGAAGTTTATTTTTGGTGATCGTTGAAAAATGACACGAAAAATAGCAGTTATTGAGACCAACAAGGGAACAATAAAATTTGAGCTGTTTGAAAAGGAATCTCCGAAAACAGCAGAAAATTTCTGCTTGCTTGCTGAAAGAGGTTATTACGATGGATTGACTTTTCACCGGGTCATAAGAAACTTTATAATTCAAGGCGGCGATCCGCTAGGGACCGGATACGGCGGGCAATCTGCTTGGGGTGGCTTTTTTGAAGATGAAATTCGGCTTGACTCGCCACTTTATGAAGGTGTTTATGAAAGAGGTATAGTTGCTATGGCAAATGCCGGTCCTAATACGAATGGATCGCAATTTTTCATAATGCATGCCGATTATCCGCTTCCGCCAAAATACACAAAATTTGGCAAAGTTATTGAGGGTATGGATGTAGTAGATGCAATTGCTGAAACTGAAACAGATGAAAATGATCGTCCCTTAGAGACTATAGTAATGAATAAGGTTTACATTTTGAGATGAGAGCAGTCATTCAAAGAGTTTCAAAAGCCTGCGTTTCAGTAAATGGCAATGTAGTTGGGAAAATTGGAAAAGGCTTACTGGTTCTTTTGGGCGTTTCAGAAAATGATACTGAAAAAGATGCCTTGTATTTGCTTGATAAAATTGTGAATTTGCGTGTTTTTGAAGATGATGCAGGTCGGATGAATCTTTCGCTTCTTGATATTCAAGGTCAGATGTTAGTAGTCTCGCAATTTACGCTTTATGGTGATGTAAGGCGCGGTCGCCGTCCTTCTTTTACGGAAGCTGCTTCTGCTGAAAAGGCAAGAAACTTATATGAATTTTTTGTTGTTGAAGCGTCGAAAATTTTGCAAGGCGTGGAAACGGGTGTTTTTCAGGCGATGATGGATGTTGAGCTTGTAAATCAAGGGCCTGTTACTATTCTCATTGATAGCGAGAAAAGGTTTTAGTCTTCGGTTTCTACGGATTGCTCTAGTTTCGGGTGTCTGCTTGGATGACCGGCACTGACGGGCCGAATTTTTCCTTCGGCACAAGCACGAACTAATGCTTCTACGACTTTACCATCGTAGCGAGTACCGACATAACTTTTTATTATATTCAAGGCTTCTTCCATTTGCATACCTTTTTGGTAGGGTCTGTCTGTAGTCATTGCGTCGAAGGTGTCAGCTACTGAAATTATTTTTGCTTGAAGAGGGATTTCATCGCCTTTCAAGCCTTGAGGATAACCTTGTCCATTGACCATTTCGTGATGCATATACATTCCAGGTAGGAAATCTCGCATTGCTGGTATTTGCGACATTATTTTGTAGCCTTTTTGCGGATGAGTTTTCATTATTTCATATTCTTCTTCGGTAAGCGGGGCTGGTTTTTTTAGGATTTTGTCGTCTATTGCAATTTTGCCGACGTCGTGTAGCAAGGCACTGATACGTAGCTTTTCGAGTTCTTCTTCGTCTAAACCTAAGTATCTTCCGATAGCAACAGAAAATCGAGCAACTCTTTCGGAATGCCCGCGAGTGTATTTGTCTTTTCCATCAATTGCTGCTGCTAGGGCTTTAACGGTTCCTACAAAAAGCTCGCGGTTTTCTTGAGCAGCTCTCGCAAGTCTTTCTATGTGGTCTTGGAGCCTATCACTCATTAGGTTAAAGGTTTCTCCAAGGGTTTCTAATTCCTTGAAGCTATTTAGTTTAATTCTGGCAGAAAGATCACCTTCGGCTATTTTAGAAGCAGCTTTTTCGAGCGAAAATATAGGTTTAGTCAATTGCCTGACAAAGATTGTTCCTACAATCAAGGCCAAAACTGCAAACACGAGACTTATCGTCCAAGTTTGTAGTCGCATTTCTCCTACCGAAGAAAGCGCCTTTTTTTCGTCCTGCATAGCTATTACCCCGAAATAAATTTCGTCCGCAAAGCTTGCAGTTGAATATGCTCCTATCATTTCATAAGTGGTGCCTTGATATTCAGCCGTAAACGGAAAAAGTGCAGATCGGATTTGGCGACTCGATGCTTTCCATTCTTGGACTATTTTAAGACTACTAAGAAGTTTTTGGTTTGCGACGACTTCTCTGTCCTGATGGTAAACGGCTCTTCCCCTTTCGTCAACAACGAAAACCATAGGAAGTCCTGCTTGCCAAAGCTCGTGTTCGCTCATTCTGGGAATCTCTGACATGATGCTAGCGATTTCCTTTAGTGAAAAAATTCCTACCACTGCGGCTTTTATCTCGGACTCATCAAAAATAGGAACTGCAATAGGTATTACTATCTCGTCGTCATTTTGAAGATGCTGAGGTTGACCGATGGCAAAGTTTTTTCTTCCAAGTTCTGCCAAAACTGTGGAGCAAAGGCGATCAAGTTCTGGTTGCTTTATGGTTTCGGCTCGATATACAGAAAGAGGCTCACCCAAAACCGGGCGAATGGAGATGGCTAAAAGAAAAGGATTTTCTGAAAGTAGCTGCTTGAGTCTTTCCTGTAGAGTTTTTGAGGAAAGGTCAGGTTCATCAGAAAACTCAAAAGCTCTAGCTATACCAACGATTAAGTCAAAGTTTTTTTGACCGAGCATTTCTATTTGTCTGGCTTTGTCTTGAACTAACTGGATTTGATAGCGGCTTTCGGATGCTCGCAGCTCTCTAGCACTTCTTTCAGATAGAAACCATCCGGTAAGAAGAAGAGGTAGTAGTCCTACCAGAAACAAGATTGCTAGGACTAGATAGCTCAAACTGATTTTCTTCTTCGCTAACTTCATAAAGGTCTTTCTGAATTTTAAGACATAGAATAAAAAGCGTCAATTTTAGATAGGCGCATACTTGACAAACCGTTAAACATGGGATACTCTAGCTTTCATGTTTTTACAAACAAACTTTCTATTTTGAGGAGGGAATAGAACTATGAAAGAAAACAGAAAATCCTTATTTTTTGCGATGTTAGTTGTCGCGGTGTCAGCCTTTTGTCTGTGGTATTTCGCTGAAACGAAGACACAGGCTCAAAGCGAACCATCAGACACTTCAGAAGTTGTTACTTCTCCTGCTCCAGCTGGAACTTTCACAGGTTCTGGGGTGGGACCCATACCCGACAGTACGAGTCCGGGATGTGGTAATTACGCATCTGCTACTCCCTTAAACATAACCTTCAACGTTACGGGACTAAGTGGCAGTGTTGTAAGAGCGGAGGTTCAATTCAATGTCTCTCCTGCGCATACATGGAGAGGTGATTTGAGAGCGATTCTGCTCGCTCCAGGTGGAAGTCCATCACACATTTTGTTTAGTCAAACGGGAGCAACTTCACCAACTGAATGTGGAAGCAGTGCCGATCTATCCGGGATATATCGTTTTGCAGATAGTCCGGTTGGTACAAATTGGTGGTCAGTAACTGCCGCTACGACTACTCCCGGGACATACCAAGCTACACAACCAGGTCCACAAACTGTTAGCACGTTTTCCCCTACCACAAGCATAAACGCAGCTTTTACTTCTGTAACAAATCCCAACGGAACGTGGACGCTCCAGTTTCTTGATGGAGCTCCTGGTGATACCGGCGGGATTTCTGGTGCTACACTAGAAATTGAGACTGCTGCTGCTACCAAGCCTTGTTTTGATTTTTACGGAACAGGAAGAACCTCTTTTGGGATTGTGAATGCCGAAGGAAATGTGATTGTTTGGAGAACGAGGGCAAACGGCGGAACTGGCAGTGAAAACATAGGTTATGGTCTTACCGCTTCAGACTTTATTACTCCAGGCTATTATGATACTGACAACCGAGCTGACATAGCTGTTTGGCGGAGTGGAACCTATTACATTCGTCGCTCCACAACTGGTAATCCAACCGACATTTTCCCAGTTCCATGGGGAATAAGTTCGGACTTTCCAGTACGTGAAGCGGATTATGACGGAGACGGAAGAGACGATCTTACCGTTGTAAGAGCCGTTAGTTCGGTCTATGTGTGGTATATATTGAGAAGCTCAACGAACACTTTTAGTGCTGTTTCCTTTGGCAATCCCGTGAGTGATGCTCCCATGGCAGGGGCTGATTATAACGGAGACGGTAGAGCTGATATTGCGGTGATACGAGACAACCCAGGTGCTCCGGATACTTACTATGTTGGTGACGCTTCTACAGGTAATATAATTCTAGTTCAAAACTGGGGTAACTACGCCACGGACTTCTACGTAGTAGGTGACTACATAGGAGATAGCCGAGCGGACTTTGCTGTTTGGAGAGGATTTGGCTCCGGAACAAGTGGGATATGGTATATTTTGGAAAACGGAGGTCCTGGAACTGTCGTAACTGAGTTTGGAATTCCTGGAACACCAGAAGTAAGAGATCAGCCGATTTGCGGTGATTATGATGGGAACGGCAAATCTGACATAGCGGTCTATCGTCCCTCGAACAAGACCTTTTATTGGCTTACTACTCCTTCAAACCCATCTAGCAATCAGCAGTTTACAATCACTTTCCCAACAGGCACAGCTCCAATTAGTGGAGAGCTTGCTATCGGGGCCTTTAGAGCTTTCTGAACTTAAGGGCTGAGGCTTGGGAAGGCTTCAGCCCTTTTTTGAGAAGATGGTTGGAAGCTGGGAGTTCTTTCGTCCCTTTGCCGGCAATATTTCTCGTCAAAGTCTTTTCTTGGATTCTATGGGGCTAAACTTTGGGTTTTAGGTTGTAAGTTTTCTGTAAATTCCCGGCATTTTTTCTGGTAGGCTCAAGACATCGTCAATGATTGTATAGCCGACATCGCCGTAGAGTTCTTTAAGTTCTGCTTCTAAATCACGATCAATGGTAATACAAAAGGGTCGAACACCTTTTATTTTCGCTTCTACCAAAGCTTCACGCACATCTTCGCGAGCGTAGCGTGCGTCGCCGTAATCGTGGTCATAGGGTCTTCCGTCTGTTAGGACTATTAGAAGCTTTGTTCTTGCTTCTTGCTGAAGAAGCTTTGCCGTTGCGTGTCTGATGGCAGCGCCAAGGCGAGTGTTGTTTTGAAAGGTTATTCCTCCGATTCGACGTTCGATTTCTTCGGAGTATTTTTCGTTAAAGTCTTTGACAATATAAAATTTTACGTTGCGTCGTCCTTCAGAGGTGAATCCGCATATCGAGTAAGAATCTCCGATAGCTTCCAAAGCTTCTGCCATGAGAATCAATCCTTCTTTTTCGATTTCTATTATTCTGCGACCTGGGTAGGTGTAAGGCTGCAATGGATTTCGAGTTATGGTTCTTGCAGTTGAAGAAGATTGATCAAGTAGAATCGAAACCGCTACGTCACGCCTTTTTCTGAGTTTTTTCGTGTAAATTCTTTCTGACTGCTGTCCATCGGCTTTTCTATCAATTACGTAATCAACGAGAGCATTTAGGTCGTAATCTTCGCCGTCCAGCTCTCGATGAATTTTCGACAGGTTTTCTGGTTTCAACATCTGAAACTGATGTTTTATAGAAGAAATCAGTCCGCGATAGCGCGAGCGGGTTATTTCAACAAAAGTTTTATCGCCTTGTTTGACTTTCTTCTCAATGACTCTGCTCCAGCCAACACGATAATCGTTGATTTCTCTGTCCCATTCGTCATAAAGGAAAGCCAAATCTCCATCTTCAAGTGGTTGCTCGGGTATCTCGCTATTCAGCCAATTCTCCGTGCCGCGTAAGTCTTGGAATTCTTCAGGTTCATCTTCCCAGTTATTCCAAGCAGTAAAAAGCTCTCTTGCATCTGCAGATTTTTCACGATGACGGTTTCTTTTATTTTCGGATTCACTCTGCTCGCTAAATGCTTCGGCAATTTCCTTTTCTTCTTGTAAGTTTTGTTCTTCTTGTCCGTCGGTTTGATGCTGGGGGTTTATATTTTGAAACAGCGAATAGACTCGGCTTGCTGCCATCAGTGTATCTGCTACGCTTGCATTTTGATTGCTTAAATAATAATCGATAACTGTTTCGATCTCTGATACGACTTGTCCGTAAAATCTTCTTGCTTCTTCGTTTGCTCCGCCGCAGAGTGTGACTTGGAAAAGCAATTCAAAAGGGACAAGATGTGAAGGAAGTTCAAATATGGAAGGTCTGGTTCGACGCAGAACTTCTTGCATAAGGTCGAGATCACGCACCAAGCCGCGATAGGTTCTTCTCAGTCTTCTATCAATGCGTGCATTTTCCAAAGTTCCGAAAATTTTCTTTGCAAGCTTTGGATCAGGAAAGACTTTCAGGACTGCTCGATAGTCAGAGTTTTCAGGAAGTGTTTTTTTGGTTTTCTCGATTTCTCTGGCTAATTCTTCATCTGTAAGCGCGCGTTCGCCTTTGCTTATTTCCTGAATGTATCCTGCTAGAGAGAAAGCATCTAATTGTTCTGGGGTAGCTGAGTAGTATTCGCTTAAAGCTGCATATGCAGCTTTAAGTTCGGGCGTGTCTTTTTCATAAGTGCCGAATTCAATCTGCCCAGCACCATGAGCCGCTAAAACCTTATAAAGACGAAAATCCAATTCTTCATCATTAAATTCAGCTACGACCGAAGGAAGATAAATCGTTTTTCCATCATTTATTCTCGCCTCTTGAGGCATTGTTGAGATAGCTTCTATTTCTATTTCTTTGCCCGTAAGACCTTCTATGTAGTTTTTAAGTATGTTTCGGACCTTTTCTAAAGAAAGCCCTTCAGTTTTTTCATGTAAAATTAAGTTGCTACGACGAGTTTCAAGTGCAAAGAAAGAACGCCTAGCTTTTAGATTTTCATTTTGCTTTAATCCCTTTGAGACCCAGTCTTCAAATTGAGTCAAGGAAACCTTTGTCAATGCTTTCGGGGCAGATCGAAAAGCCGCTAGAGCACTTTCAGCATCTACATCTGCTATGTTGCCTATGATGGAAAGAACTTTAGAAACGGTTTCTAATGATCTTTTTTGCTTTGCCAGAACTTGGTCGAAAAATTCGGGTGAGGCGCGTAAGAAAGCAATCAAAAGAGCGTTTCCGTAATTTGCCTGCCTTTTTAGTAACCCGCACCAGCTATCGAAGACTTCTTCCTGATATTTTGCAACTTCGCTTCCTGCCGAAAGAAAGTGTAAGGTGACGTTCCCGCCGTATTCAAGAAAGTCTAGCGCTTTTTCAATCAAGGTGGTAGCTTTTTCTGCTGTTAGCTTTTCAAGACTTTCTGGTAACGTTTGCCACAAATCAGCAGTCATTCCGCCAGTGCGCCCAGCAAATGAAAGAGCAAGCGTTGTGACAGCTTTTGAGACTTCCTTTTGATTGTAACCAAAAGACTCAACTACTTTACTCAGTTTTGGAGTGAGTTTTAAAATTTCTGCGCTGTGCTTTGCACTTCTTTGCGCAACTTCATTGACTATCTGCAAGACCTGCGTAAAGAATTCTTTATCTTGAATTTCCTTTGCAAGTTCTGGAATTTGATTAAAGGTTTCAAGTGCAATATTGTTCGATAGGATTTGCTGACGAAGACAAATCTGAAGTGCAAAGGTGCGTCCCCTTTCTGTAATAAGTGCAAAATTACGAACATCTTGATTAAAGAATTTTACTCCTGTTTCGGGGTTTGAAACTGCAAGTCTTTTACCTATCTCCGCCCAAAGTTTTATTTGTTCTGGAGAGAAAACTTCTGCTGCTACTACGACTGATTCTACGAACTCTCTGCTTACGCGTAAAGAAGCACTAGCTAGAGAAGCCGCTGTTTCAAGCGCTACACGCTTGTGTTCTGAACTCAATCCACTTAGCTTTTTTGCAAGGTTACCAAATGAAACTTGTTTTCTTTCGGGAAACTCCATGATTAAATTTTAGCATTCTTGATCACAGAAATCTTACAGGATTTCCAAGATCAGAGATGTTAGAAAGTTATTTTGAACGATTTTGTTATTTACCAGTTCGCCATGTTCTTCACAGAAAAGATTAAAATTTATGGCTAATTTCCTTGCATTCAGTGCGAAAAACAAAGAATCTCTTGTAACTCGACCATCGCCGGGCGAAAAAATTAGATTTTTTATGTTGCTACGTTTTATTTGCTTACCTTCTTTGGTTTTGTAGCTTTTGGGCTTATAGATTATTTGCCAAAGACCATTCCTTGCGTCTTGCCTTAAGATAGCGCCGCTAAGAGTTTGTGCACAATCGCTTCCAAAAACAAAAAACGTCAAATCAAGTGGGGGATATGTTTCTACGTTGAGTGCTTCGTGAAAAAGTTTGGCTCGACCTAAAACCGTTTCAAGATAATCTTTAGCTGTTTCTGTGAACTCTATCTTTTCGGCTCTTCTTTTGGTTTTATATAAAGCGCTCCAGCCGTAAGTTTTCCAAGTTTCTGGATTATAAAGATCAACTTTGATTGGCTGTAGGTTTTCGTCATAAAACCTAACGGAGTCGGGTTCGGGCATAAGTTGAAATGTTGAGGGAAAAGTAAAGAGAACGTCCGATGAGAGATTAGGAAACCGGATGCTCCCTACAGGGGTTTCAACGGAATAACCTTCTAAAAGTCCGATAAATGCTGACATTGAGCCCTTGTTCGGAGTTCCAAAAAGAAAAACTTTGTTAAAATGCTTTGCACCAGACCAATCGGGATTTAAAAGTTCTTTTCGATCTGGTAAATCCTTATCTCCATACATTACCGCATAGCGGACTATCAAACCGCCCATAGAGTGAGCTAGAACATTGAATTTTAGGTTCTCTTTGCCTAGCTTTTGCTTTAGAAACTCTATTTTTCTTATCAAGAGACGCGCATTTTGAACGTTATCTTGTCGCCAGTCGTATGCAAAGATGTAGAAAGTATCGCTTACGTCATGTTCAGAGGGGTTTTCCCAGCTACCAATTTTATAACCGCCATATTTTTCTATCGCGTTTATTAACTCCTCGTAAATCCCAATTTCTGGCAATAGGCGGAAAACTTTTGTTTTTTTAAGAATATCTGATGCGATTAGGTTATCTGTATTTTTTGAAAGATCAGGGTTTATCGGAAGTGCAAGCGTATCATTTTTTGAAATTGAGCGACTAAACCAGACTTTCTCGCCAGTTTGCTTGTTAATTAGTTCAGTGCCTAAAACGCCGGGGACTATAATTAAAGGAAGCTTACCTCGTTTTTCTTTGGCTTTAGCAAAAATCAACTCAAGTGGCGGTGTCTTTTTAGGGGTTAGGCATGCAGTTTGAAAACAGACAAAGCAGAGTAGCGTGAAAGCGATTTTGCGCATTTCTACTTTCCTTGATGACGGTTAATTAGACTGGCTACGAAGCCTGCTCCAAAGCCATTGTCAATGTTAACAACTGCGACATTTGATGCGCAAGAGTTAAGCATTCCTAAAAGTGCTGCTAGTCCCTTAAAACTTGCTCCGTAACCTATGGAAGTAGGGACGGCAATAACTGGCACTGATACGAGACCACCGACAACTGAAGGCAAAGCTCCTTCCATTCCGGCAACTACTATGATGACTCTTGCAGCGTTTAAGACCGCTCTTTCAGCAATTATTCGATGAATTCCGGCAACACCTGCGTCCCAAATCCTGCGGACCCTATTTCCCATTGTCTCTGCCGTAAGCGCTGCCTCTTCTGCAACTGGAATGTCACTTGTCCCAGCTGTTACGACTACGATTTCACCGATACCTCTGTCGGTCTTATCGCGAAAAAGCCTAATGATTCGAGCTTGCTCATGCCACTCTGCCTCTGGATATTGCTTGTTAATTTCGGTAAAAGCTCCGTAGGTCGTCCTTGTTACAAGCACATTAGGCGTTCGCCTGGCTATTCTGCTAAATATTGCAAGAACTTGTTCTTCTGTTTTTCCTTGCCCAAAAATAACTTCCGGAAAGCCCTGTCTCGATGCCCTCAGATGATCGACTCTGGCAAAGCCTATGTCCTCGTAAAAGAGGTCTTTTATTTTTTTGGTAGCCTCCGATGAGGAAATTTCGCCTCTCTGATACAGAGAAAGTATTTGTTCGATTTGCTGATCGGTCATAAGAGAAATTTTAAGCTGTTACTTTCGAGATAAGCAAAATGGCTAAAGCATTGGAAACATTGTAAAGTTAAAGTTATATGAAGCTTACGGTAGCTGTAACGGGCGCTTCTGGAACGATTTATGCCTATCGAACATTAAAACTACTTATTGAAAGCGGTGTTGTCTCAAGAATAAATCTCATATTTTCGGGAACGGCTATTCAGGTTGCTCAAATTGAAATGGGAGTAAATCTTCGTGAGCTTACGTTGGAAAAGATAAATGATTGGCTTAGTCTTGATAAAGACGCAAAAATCATAAGACTGTGGCGACTTGATAACCTTGCGGCAAAACCATCTTCTGGTTCGTATCGTCAAGACGGAATGATAATAGTTCCTTGTTCGATGGGAACTCTCGGAGCTATAGCTTCCGGAGCCGGGACAAATTTAATTCATCGTGCTGCGGATGTAACTTTGAAAGAAGGTAGAAAATTGGTGCTTGTGCCGAGAGAATCACCTTACAGTGCAATTCATCTTGAAAACATGCTTAAACTTGCAAAAGCCGGAGCAAGAATACTGCCGGCAAGTCCCGGGTTTTATCACCGTCCTAAAACAATAGAGGAACTCGTCGATCACATATGCTATCGAATACTAGATCAATTCAATATTCCGCATTCTCGAAAAAGCGAGTGGGGAGGAAAGGAATGAGACCTATTGAAAGGTTCACAAAACAAGGAAGCTTTTACCGAAATTGGGTGAGAAAACTTCGTTCTCTGGAGTGCAAAAATTTCATTTCTCGTTATGCAAAAATTTTCTTCAGCTTTACGGCATGAAAAATCAAAGACATTCGCGCACTTGACAAAGGAATAATTTTTCCAAAGACATATTCGGTTTTTAAAAAGTTTCAAAATCAGCAAATGCTAGGTTTTGGAAAATCAGCAGATGAAACACTTTCGGCTTTTTTATCGTTTTCGATACCAGTAGGGCAGGAAGGGAGAATTTTGAGTTGAGAAGAATTTTTCGTAAAGCGCGAAGAAAAAGTAAAATAACTACTTTACGATAATACGGGAATTTCTAATGTAAAGCTTGAAGGGAGTTTGAAATTATGGAAGCAAAAACTGAATTAAAAAAAATTACCATTGCGCATTCGCCTGATTCTGATGATGCTTTTATGTTTTATGGCTTGGCGACAAATAAGTTGGACACAGGAGACATAAAATTCGAACATGTTCTCAAGGATATTCAAACACTTAACGAAGAAGCAATGAAGGGAACTTACGATGTAACAGCTATAAGTTTTCACGCTTACGCTTACGTAGCTGACAAGTATGTTCTCCTACCTCACGGGGCAAGCATAGGTAGAGGATACGGACCGATTGTAGTATCGCTCGAACCGAAAAAGCCAGAGGATATAGGCAAGTTGAAAATAGCCGTTCCCGGTGAGCTTACAAGTGCCTTTCTTGCCTTGCGAATATACAATCAGGATTTTCAATACAAAGTTGTTCCATTTGATAAAATCATAGATGCTGTAAAAAAGGGTGAAGTAGATGCTGGACTCTTAATTCACGAGGGACAGCTTTACTACGCTGATTTGGGGCTGGATAAAATTTTGGATCTCGGAGAGTGGTGGTATGAAAAAACTGGCTTGCCGCTTCCAATGGGTGGAAATGCAATAAAAAGGGACTTGGGTAGAGAACTAATTCAGAGGGTCTCTGAGTATCTGAAACGTAGCATTCAATACTCTTTAGAGCATCGAGAAGATGCGCTTGCTTATGCGATGCAATTTGCAAGAGAAATGACTCCTGAGTTAGCGGATAAATTCGTTGCAATGTGGGTTAATGACCTAACGCTTGATTACGGTGAAGAAGGCAGAGAAAGCGTTCGAAGATTTCTTTTGGAAGGTTATGAGAAGGGAGTTATCAAGCATAAGGTTGATGTTGAATTCTTCTAAGTGCTTCGCACTGTTGCTTTTTCTTTGCTTTGTCTATTTCGATGGACTTGCTCAAAGCCAGAAAAATCCTATTGTCATAATTCCAGGACTTCTCGGTTCTGAGCTAATAAATAAAAACACAGAGGAGAAGGTATGGTTCAAATTATCTCGCTCAAAAGACGATGATCTAAGACTTCCAATATCAGCAAATTTAAGTGAAAATCGGGATAACCTCGTTCCGGGAGATGTTCTAAGACAGGTAAAAGTAGCATTTTTCCCTTCACAAGATATCTACCAAGGGCTTATCAGAAATCTGGTAATAAACGGTTGGGTCGAGGCTACTTGGGAAAATCCTAAGGCCAGAAATGCCTTCTACGTTTTTCCTTATGACTGGCGTTTAGATAATATCGAAAATGCAAAGCTTCTGATACAGAAAATAGAATTTGTAAAGTGGAAACTAAAGCAACCAAACTTGAAGTTTGACGTAATAGCACATTCAATGGGTGGGTTGATAGCTCGATATGCCGTAATGTATGGAGACGAAGACCCACCGCCTAGCTTAAAGGCTACTTGGAAAGGAGCAAAGCATTTCAGAAGAGTTTTTTTGATAGGAACACCTAATAAAGGTTCAGTTTTAGCCTTTAGAGCTCTTCTTAAGGGCTACTCAATTCTCAGAATAAACTTCAATATCAATCTTCCGTTTTTGCAGAACTTAACAATGTTTGATCTATTCACTATTCAATCTGTTTATCAGCTGCTTCCGCACGAAAACGTCAAGTGGGTTTATGACGAAAATCTCGATCTGATGGAGATAGATCTTTTTGATAGTAATACTTGGGAACTATATGGGCTAGGGATTTTTAGTGAAAAAAATCTACAAGAAGAATTCGATCTACAAGTTGCTAGGGAGTATCTCAAAGCTGTTTTGGAAAGAGCAAGAATTTTCCAGAAAGCAGTTAGCTTTGATTCTACTAACAAATCCACGGTAAGATTTTTCAAGATAGGCAGCAACTGCAAAAAAACATTAGGTGCCGTCTTGATGTATCGAGAAAAGGCTAGGTGGGAAGTTCTATTTGAAAACAAAAGTGTTTCAACAGAAGACGGGAAAAAAATAGATGCTAGGAAGTTAAGAAAATTACTTTATACACAGGGTGATGGCGTTGTAACCTTGGATTCGCTGCTTGGGAAAACTGTGAACGGGAGCGACACATACATTGTTTGTGAGGAGCATGATAGATTAGCTGCAAATCCTGATGTTCAAAGATATATTCTTGAGCGTTTAAGATAGCAAATTTCTTCCCGTAACCTCAAGCAGAAACTCTAAAATTTCTACGTGCCTTTTAGCTTCAGTAACGTTTCGACCCCAAGTGTAAAGACCATTACGACGTATTAGGAAAGCGTGTATGCTAGGATTTTCTCTTAGAAGATTTTCAACTACATGGGATAAAGCAATATAATCTTGAGAATTTTCGATTATCGGAATGATTTCGCAATGTTCGTGCGACTTTACACCTAGTAAGCCTTTTAGCATCTCATATCCTTCTATTTTTATGTAACCGTTTTCAAAGAATCGATCCGAAAGAATGACATCCCAGACCGAATGAGTTTGAAGTACGGCATTTGCTTCGCTTCGTAATCTATAAATTGCTAAGTGAATCAAGGTTGTAGGTGGAGGGAAACCGAAACCTTGTAAAACCTCGTCATTATCATCTATTTCAAGAAAATTTGTTTCATCTAGAGAGCCTTTTTCGTTTTCGCTGGCAGTTATGCAAAGCCGGAAGGGATTGCGTGAAATCAAAGCACTAAAATCACCACTGTTTCCAAATACCCAACCTCGACGATAAAATTCATAGCCGGCAAAAGCAAGCTGCTTGCAGTATTTTTGAAAATCCATCAGAAAGAGTCTAAACCTGAATGTTATTAGTTGGCAAGTTTCCAATTAACCTTGTGAAAAATAAGTTTAAGCCTTCGAGGGTAAGATTTTCGTCAACGATCTCGATTAGGTCTAAATTTTCAGCTATCAAATTTGCCCAGCCACCAGTTGTTATTACTAGAGCTTTTTCTTTGATTTCAGATTGCATGTTTACTATTAGTCGTTCGATCATGCCAAGATAGCCGTGAAAAATTCCTGCCTGAATGCATTCCGAAGTTGAATTTCCGAGAAGCTTTTCGGGTTTACGGATCTCTACCTTAGGTAACTTCGATGTTTTAATTGATAGAGCATCAGAGAGAGTACCTATGCCTGGGACTATGACTCCACCTAGGAATTCGCGGTCTTTGGTTACTAAATCAACTGTGGTTGCAGTTCCAAAATCGCAGATTATTGATGTCTCTCCGTATTTTTCTAAAACTGAAAAGGCATTGATAAGTCTATCTGCGCCTAAACTTTCTGGAGGATTGTAGTTTATGGAAATGTCAAGTTCTGTGTTATGGTCTACAAAAATGGGGTCTTTGCCAAAGAAATGCTTGAAAAGCTTTTGAAGGATGGAGTCTATTTCAGGAACGACCGAACAGACTATTACATCCGAAAAACGAATGTTTTTCTCGTTGAATGTTTCATAAAGCTCTTCAGCGGTTTTACCTTTCAGAGTTGGGATTATGAAGCGCTCGCTTAATTTGTTTTCAGAAAAGAGTGCAAGTTTAGTTGCAGTGTTTCCGACATCAACAGCCAAAAGCATAGATTAGCCATATAACGGCAGACCATCGTAAACGATACGCCAACCGTTTTCTTGACTTGTTCTAAGGCTCTTAATAAACCACTCAGTTGCTGCTTCCGGATCGTTATAAACCTTAATGGCTGGTCTAGGTTCTCTTGGGTCAATTCGGCAAATCATACCACCGATGGGCGCAGTTTTTAGACCCAAAAGTCCTATCATGTTGTTTTTTACGAGTATGGTCGTTCTAACGGAGACTTTCTCCCATCCTTCTTCGCTTTTTTCAATCCAGTTGGCACTTTCTTTTCTCATATTTTTCCTTGCACCAGTTTTAATTTACATTTCTTTAACTGAAAATTCAAATCTTCTAGACCTGCCGTAGCTGCTCGATCTCGCCAGCTGTTATAGTTTGAACGTCTCCTAAGTCGGTTCTTAAAATCAAAGCTCCATTTTTGTCTATTCCTTTCGTTACGCCTTCTATGGTATGACCACTTACTCTAGCTTTTATTCTTTTCCCGAAAGCGTATGATGAGCGTTCAGTCCAGCATTTGCAAATTTCTTCATCGCCTTTTTCAGCCAGTAGCATTAGGTAAAATTTCTCCAAATTTGCAGTTAGCGAGCTAACTAAAGCATTTTTATCTGGTTTCTTGCCTGTTTCGCTTTCAATTGAGGTAGCTACATCAGAAAGTTCCGGTTGGACGCTTTGCTTAGTTAAATTTATGCCGATGCCAACAACTACGGCTAAACCTAATGATGTTTCAACCGTTTCTGCGAGAATTCCGCAAATTTTCTTGTCCTTGATCAAAATGTCATTAACCCATTTGATATCGCATTCAAGAAGATAGAGCGACTCTAAAGAATCGTGGACTGCTACGGCGCTCATTAGAGTAATTAGCGGTATTTTTTCTGCTGTAAGTTTTGGTCTGAGAATAAGGCTAAAATAAAGACCTGCGTCCATCGGTGAAAACCATTGGCGGCCGTATCTTCCGCGCCCACGAGTTTGTTGTCTAGCTATCACGCACAAGCCTTCTTGCGCGCCGAGTCTTGCTTGGCGAGATGCTTCGTCATTTGTTGATTCGAGCGTATCAAAATGTAGAAAAGTAAAATTCATTCTTCAAGCACCCTTTCAAAAGCTTTGTGAATTTCCAAGCGATGAAAAAGAAGATGCTCTCTTAACTGTTCGACGCTTTTTAGTTGCATCCTTTCTAAAATTACTCTAATTGCTTGCTGATTTGAAAGCGGGACATAATTTGTAGGCCCGACGGTAAGGCGAATAAGATGATCAAGTTGATTTAGAAAATTGTAACCGTTGTAGAATGCTTCAAAATCGCGCTTTGTAAGAGAACCGTTAACGTATAGCTTTTTCAACATCGTGAGTGTAGATCGATCTTGCTCATCGTCGAAAATTGCATCCTTTAGTTGAAGAAATCTCATTGCAAAATATACATCAAGCTTTCCGCCGAAGCTAAATTTTATGTTGAAATCCTTGCGACCAGCGACCTTTTGCTCGAGCAGATGACGTATTCGTCGAGTTTCCGTTTTTAGAGTTTCTAAATGAATTTTTTTAGCGCGTTCGTAAATGATGCTTTTTGCCTCAAGCTCGAGTCTCTTCGAAGATGATAATATTCCACGCAGCTTCACATAGGCTAGCCATTCCCAAATAGCGGATTTTGATTCTAGATACTCAAGAAAAGCATTTTCAGAAATACAAATTGCTCCGTCTTTACCGTAAGGTCTTAAGCGTAGATCAACTCGGTAAAGATTTCCTTCACGAGTAAAATTTGATAAAACCTTGAGAATTAACTCACAAACTTTTTGGTTTTTTGTGTCAGATACAAATATGAGATCAAGGTCTGAACCATAATCCATCCCCTTTCCACCGAGCTTGCCAAGTCCGAAGATTTCTACGTTTGCCTTGCTGAAAGCCTCTTCTTTCGCCATTTCTAAGGCAACGAATATACTTGCATCGGCTAGTTCTGTTTGAAGAAGTTTTGCCTGTGAGTAGCTTATCTTATTCAGGATATCCGAAACTGCTATTTCAAGGAAAAGCTTTGACCATGCTTTGCGTAAAATGGAAAGCTTTTCAGAAAAGGCTTCCCTTGTTTTCACAGCAGAAAGCAATTCCATTGTAAAGTTTTTCTTTTCGAAGGACTGGGGTTTTTCAATAAGACTCAGTATTAGCTCCTTTGATGTCAGCATTTCAGAAAGATAAGGTGAGGTTTGGCAGAAGTGTTCTAAGAAGTCAAGTTTTTCTGTGTTATGAAAATCGTTTCCGAGAATCGAAACAATCCTAGCAGGAAGTTTGTTTTCAAGCTTCTTTACAATCTTTTCTGGTTCAAAGGAAAATAAAGGTTTATGAGCTTTAGTGAAAACTCGTTCAAAGATGCGAGTTACATTTTGCGTATGGAATGCTAGTTTGCTTTCGAATTCTTCTTTCGAAGAAAGGTGCATTTTGCGTGCAAGGATTTGTTTTTTTTCGACGCTATCAGGAACGGTATGAGTTTGAAGCCCATGCTCCATTTGCAGATGATGCTCTAATCTTCTTAAAAAAGTATATGCATTTGATAACTGTCTTAACTCGTTCATTGATATGAGTTCTCTATCAGCTAATCGGGAAAGAGCTATAAGAGTATGAGGTGAACGAACCCAGAAATCCTTTCCGCCATAAACTATTTGCAGAGCTTGTGCGATGAATTCAATATCTCTGATTCCGCCTTTTCCAAGCTTTACATTGAAGCCCTTTGTATTTCTATGTTCAAAATTTATTTTTTCTTTGGATAAACGCACACTTTCTAGAGCTTCTCGAACAGAAATTTCTGTAGGGAAAATCAACTCTACAACTTCTTCATAGAAACTTTTGAAAACACTAGCATCTCCTGCACTTAAACGAGCTCGGATAAGTGCTTGTCTTTCCCATAGCTTAGAGATTGATTTGTAGTAGTTTACTGCTTCGGTAACCGTAACAGCTATGGCACCAACTCTGCCATGAGGTCTTAAACGTAGGTCTATCCTGTAAGCACCGTTTTTGCTGATTCCTCCGCTGACGAGTCTTATTATTTTTTCTGAAAGCTTTACAAAATACTCCCGATTTGTAATTGTTCCTTTTGCTCCAGTGCCCGAAGTTGCTCCTTCGCCTGAATAAAGAAACATCAAATCTATGTCTGAGGCATAATTTAACTCTTTTGAGCCTAGTTTCCCCAATGCAACAATGCAAAATTCTGCTATTCTTGTTCTGCCCTTTGGGTCTTTTTCTAACGGGATGCCGTATAGATCGTTCATTTCTTGACTAGCAAAACGAAGCGCATTTTCTAGGATCGCATCGGCAAGGTCGGCAATTTCTTCTGTAACTTCAGCAATGGTTTTTAGTCGTTTGATGTCATCTAAGTAGATTCTTAAGAACTCTCTCTGCTTGAAGCGATTAAAAAGCTCAAGAAGTGGTAGATCGAAATTTGTCATTCTGAAGCGAGCAAGCGATTCTAAAAGCTCTTCTTTATTGCGAACCTTTGGTTCTTTTCTTTGCTTAGAAAGCCAAGTAATGTAATTAGGGTTTTGAAGAATAACATTTCCAAGAAAAGGAGAGTAGGAGGCCAGGGTAAGAACGTCTGCCAGAAGCTCTTTGTTTCTGGTTAGTTTCGATATGCCATGTTCTGCCAAAAAAAGATTTATGAATCGTTCTGCTTGTTCTATATCGGGTAGATTGTCTTTTATTTGTTCTGGTATCATTGGCGAAATCGCTTTGGGTTTATGCCGTATTTTTTGACTTTGTAATTGAAAATTCTTTCGGTTGTTTGAAGTAGAGCAGCCGCTTTTGCGCAATTACCCCCTGTCGTTTTTAGGGCGTCTTGAATTAAATCTTTTTCAAGAGCTGCAACGGCTGCTTGCAAAGAAACTTGCGGAACAGTTCCTGAAGTTTCTGCCATTTGCAAGGTAGGTGGTAAGTGATAGGCGTGTATTACCTGTCCATCACAAGCAACAACCGCTCTTTCGATAGCATTTTCGAGTTCTCGGACATTTCCGGGCCAGTGATAAGACGTTAGCATATCGATCGCCGGAGTAGAAATTCTTTTTATGTGTTTGCCATGAATGTTCTCATACTTTTCCAAAAAATGCTCTGCAAGTAGTAAAATGTCAGACTTTCTCTCTCTAAGAGGTGGTAAAAATATGGTGAAGACATTAAGCCTATAATATAAGTCCTCACGAAATCGCCCTTTTGCTATTTCCTCTTCTAAATTTTTGTTAGTTGCCGCAATGATTCGAACATTGACTCTTATGGTTTCGGTTCCTCCTAATCTTTCAAATTCTCTTTCTTGAAGAACTCTTAAAAGCTTTACTTGCGTTTGCATCGGCAAATCGCCTACCTCATCAAGGAAGATCGTTCCACCGTCGGCGAGCTCGAAGCGTCCTTTCTTTTGCTTGTAAGCTCCCGTAAAAGCTCCTTTTTCATATCCGAAAAGTTCAGCTTCTATAAGTGTATCCGGTAATGCGGCGCAATTTATTTTTACTAGGGGCTTTTTGGCTCTTAAACTGTTGAAGTGTATGGCATTGGCTATCATTTCCTTTCCTGTTCCACTTTCTCCTCTTAACAAAACAGTTACGTTTGTTTTTGCTACTTGTGACACTTGCGCATATACTTGCCGCATTGCATTAGAGTTTCCTATTAAGTTATCAAAATTGTATCTTTCTTTGATTTCTTGCTGTAAATAGGAAGTTTCTTTATGCAGTTTTTCTCTTTCTTTTGCTATTTCCCATTGCAGTTTAGCGGCTTGAGAAACCATCGAAGCCAGAACCCTCAAGAACGGAAAAGATAGGTTTTCTTTGCTCGTTTCTAAGCAGAAAATGCCGATACTCTTTTTCTGAAAAATTATAGGAACAGCGTAGAGTTTTGCATTTTCTTTATGGCTTGTATAATCGAAAGATTCTTCTTTAGAAAGTTTGTCAAAATACAATTCTTCCGCTTTTTCCCAGACTTCTTTCAGAAGACCTTTGTTCAAGCGAGTCTCTAATTTTCTGTAATCGCTAAAGCTTAAGCCTTCCGTTGCGTAAAGCGTCAAAGTTTCTAGTTGTGGTTCAACAAGCGCTACGAAACTTTTTTCCAACTCGATCGAACAATGTAGCTGCGAAAGAGCACGACTTAGAGCATTTCTTAAACCATTTGTTTCCGTAAGTACACGACCGAATTTTTCAAGTGTTTCTAGCACTTTTCTTACAAAAATGTAGCTAACCAGCTTATCTAACTACAAAAATGAATGATAATTTCAATAGCATCAATAATTCAAGTCTTACGCTCGCTTTTTACAAAGTTAATTTACAATAAAGCTACAAAATTGTAGCTTACTTAATTCTAAAAATGCTTGTCCTACGTAAGTTCAAGATTGGCATTGGAATTGCTATCTCAAAAGTCTAAGAGGTTTCGGCTAAAAAGCGCAAAGGTTTTAAGGAGTTGAAGGAAGGAAGCCGAAACCTTTTTTAGTTGGAGAAATGTCTTCTGAAAAGAGGCTGCTTTCGATAAAATTTAATAGATGAAGCAAATTTTTCGTTTTGTAGTTGACGAAGACTTTCACCGAAGGCGGCTAGATGAGTTCATTTATGCTAAATTCCCTCTGATAAGCCGAATTTATTTGAGGCGTAGGATTCGAGATGGAAAGTGTGAAGTAAATGGTGAGGTAGTAAATCGTGGTTACATACTCAGCAAGAATGATTTTGTAGAGATAGAGATTGAAGTTGACGAGGAGAATGATTTTCAGCCCGAGCCCATGGATTTAGATATTTTATTTGAGGATGAAGATTTATTGGTAATAAACAAGCCTGCAGGAATGATTGTGCATCCGACAAAACAGATAAGAAGTGGGACTTTGCTTAACGGATTAGCTTATTATTTTGCTTCTCGAGGAAGCAGGTTATTAAGAGCTGGTTTAGTGCATCGGTTGGACAAAGAAACCTCTGGTTTAATGGTTATAGCAAAAAATCCTGAAGCTTTAAGAACCTTGGCGGGTGATTTTCAGAAAAAGCGGGTTGAAAAGAGATATTTTGCTTTGGTTGATGGTTTATTGTCTGAAAAAGAAGGAAAAATAGATGCGCCGATAGGAAAACTTGGAGAGAATCATTTTTGGGGTGTTAGAAAAGATGGTAAGCCGTCGGTTACAAACTTTTGGGTTGTTAAAAGACTTTATGATGCAACACTTTTGGAGCTTGAACCGGTTACAGGAAGGACTAATCAGTTGAGAGTTCACCTAAGCTACATAGGTCATCCAATAATAGGCGATGAAAAATACGGCGGTAGAAAATTTCATCGTTTGTGTCTTCATTCCTGCAAGGTAGCTTTTCCACATCCGAGAACTAGGCAAGTGATGGTTTTTCAAACCGATGTACCTGAAGATTTTTACACTGAGTTGCTTTTTTCTCAAACGGCGGAAAGGTGTTAATACGCGTTAGGAACTACCTTTAGCTTTTTAGGAAAAATGCGCGGACTTTTTCCGTTATAAACTCTATTTTTTCCTTCGTAAGTTCTGTATGCATGGGCAATGAGATAACGGATTGGCAAAGCATTTCAGTTACTGGTAATTTAAGTCCCTCTGGAACAAACTTTTGAAAGGCTTTTTGGCGGTTAAGCGGAAGCGGATAGTATTTCATTACAGCTATGCCTTCTGATTGGAGATAGTCAAAAAGCTCGTCGCGTCTTCCGTTTTTAACTTGCAGTGTGTATTGATGGAAAACGTGCGTCGAGAATGCAGCACGAAAAGGCGTTTTTATATGTTCGATGTCTGCAAGGGCTTCGTCGTATAAATCAGCAGCACTGCAGCGGGCTTTACAGTACTGGTCGAGGTATTTTAATTTTACATTCAAAATTGCGGCTTGGATTGAATCAAGACGGGAATTAACTCCTATGTAGTCGTGATAATAGCGGCGTGATTGACCGTGATTGGCTATCATTCGCATTTTTTCTGCAAGTTTATCGTCATTGGTAAAAATAGCGCCGCCATCGCCGTAACAACCTAGGTTTTTTGAAGGAAAGAAAGAAGTTGTGCCAATGTGTCCGATTGTTCCTGCTTTTTGTCGTCTGCCGTCCGAATATATATATTCGGCGCCGATAGATTGTGCGTTATCTTCTATGACGTAAAGACCATGTTTTTCAGCTATTTGCATGATTGGCTCCATGTCGCAACATTGTCCGAATAGATGAACTGGGATGATTGCCCTTGTTTTAGCTGTGATTGCTGATTGGACGGTCTCTGCAGTTATATTGAATGTTTGCGGATCAACATCGACCATTACGGGCTTTAGTCTGAGTAAAGCTACTACTTCTGCAGTCGCTATGAAGGTAAATGCTGGAACGATGATTTCATCTCCTGGTTCTAAGTCTAGCGCCATCAGTGCTATCTGCAGTGCATCAGTGCCGTTTGCGCAAGGAATGACATGTTTTACTTTGAGATATTCACGCAAGTTTTCTGCAAACGTTTCTACTTGAGGTCCGTTGATAAAAGCTGCTGAAGCTATACAATCAAGAACGGCACGATCTATTTCGTCTTTGATTTTTTTGTATTGAGTTTTGAGATCAACCATTTCGATTTTCATAATTCAAAAGACAAGGCTAAAATTTCCTTGAGAAAATTGCAAGAAGAGTTTCTTTAGTAGATTTACAGAACAAAGTTTAAGCGATGCAGCTTGAGATTATAATTGCCGCGTTGATTCTTTTTCTTCTTGTCTTTCTTGCCACTGTAGACATGTCTTTTATGCAACTTTCTGACGTGTCGCTTCGTAAATTGCTGGCTGAGCTTGAAGAGGATACCAGTTTGTCTAGAAGTTCAATACGAAAGATTTTGGAGAATCGCCTGAGGTTTCGTTTTGCTCTTTCGGCTTCGATCCAGATTTTGCTGATAATTTTTGCTACTTTAGTTGCCCTTATTGTTTATAAGAGCAGAGTTTATAGAACTGCTTATGAGATGTTTTTTATTTCTTTGGCGATTGCACTTGTGTTTTCTGGTATTTTTCGGCAGATTTTACCGAGGTTTATTGCGTGGTATAGTCCTGAAAAAAGGCTGCTATTTCTTTTACCCTTTGTTCGTCCGCTTTATGGCTTTATGTCTTTTATTGCAGACCCTTTCGAGAAATTCCTAGTTAGACGTAAAGTGTCCAAGAACGTAGATGAGCAAAAGGAAGAAGATGAAGAAGATATTCAGGCTCTGATTGAGGTTGGAAAAGCCGAAGGAATTATTGAGGAAGAAGAGCGCAAGATGATAGAAGCGATGATAGGTTTTCTAGAAACTCGTGTTTTAGAGATCATGACGCCGCGGACGGAGATTTGCGCTCTTTCGATAGATTCTACTGTTCGCGATGCTAGAGACTTGATTATAGAAGAAAAATACTCGAGAATTCCAGTTTATCGAGAAACTATTGATAACGTTGAAGGCGTTATTTATGTTCGAGACCTTTTAACTGCATGGTCGGAAGGAAGAGAAAACGACAGCGTTGAAAACTTTTTACGTGCTGCTTTTTTTGTGCCTGAGACAAAGAAAGTGTCTGAGTTGCTTAAAGACATGCAATCAAATCATATTCAGCTAGCTATAGTGATTGACGAATACGGTGGAGTAGCAGGGCTTGTAACGGTTGAGGATATTTTAGAAGAAATAGTCGGGGAAATAGAGGATGAAGACATTGAGCAAGAGGAAATTATCGAAATAGTTGAGGGAGAAGGTGGTTACTACGATGTGCTAGGCTCGACAGAGATTAGCAAATTAGAAAGATTGCTAGATGTAAGTCTCGATAACGAAGAAGCTACTACTGTTGCGGGACTTGTTGTAAATCAGCTAGGTTATGTTCCAAAACCGAGAGAGAGGTTCATTATTCAAGGCTTAGACGTGGAAATACTCCGCTCAGATGAAAAGAAAATTCATCTTCTTAGGATTCGCCGAACGGGTGAAGAAAATAATTAGTCCTTCAGCGAGACAGCATTTCTGATTTTAAGGACGGGATCGCCTAGTAAGGTCCAAGAAAGTCTGACGTCTCGACCGCTAGGAATAACGGTTTTAGCGTCTTTTATAAGATCACCAATTCTTTCAAAAGGACTACTTCTCAAATTTTGATAAAACCTTTTTGCCATTATTTCTTGGATGTCAGGTGTTGTAAGTCCGCTTGATGCCCATGAAGCTACTGCTCCGCCTTGCATCTTATTTACGAGTGTTTCAGATAATCCTTCTTGAGCTGCTTCGATGTAATAGCCGTTTAGGCAGGTGAGCATGTTTGCGATAATTAAATTGCTATTAGTATTTGTCAAAGAAGGAACGTCGCTACGGGAGAACATGTTTCCTGCCCATGCAGCGAAAGTTCCATGCCCAGCATAGTTTACTATGTAAGGACCATTGTTAAAGCCGTTTAAGACGCGTTCTCTTGCGTCAGAAGCTGCTCGGTTTACCGTTGTTACTGGTATGCTCGGGGGGAGCTCGGCTATCAGCCGATTATTCATCTCTTCAAAATCGTAACCTTGCGGTAAATCCGATGGGAAAAGCCCGCCTCTTGAAAAAGCAGTATTTAAGCTTTGCTCAAAAGCGATAGTTTTCGTAAGAACTGAACTTATAACGGATGCACTTCTAGTTGCAATTCTACCTATGGGAATTTCTGCTAGTCCATCATCATTGAAATCGGCTAAAGCTTCATCACTACCGGTTTCCATGAAGATTGTGTCAACCATCATCGTTGGGATGAAATTATTATACCCATTTCCCGTGAAATTCCTTGGATCGAAGGTTGCATCCCCAAGTAGTAAAACGTAATCTGGCGGCACGATCCAGTTTAACTTTGCATGTTGAAGAAATCTGCGGATGGATTCTGCCGTTGGCAAGCCGAAATCAAATTCATCGAACACATCTTCAACATTTACAACCTTGACAATAAAACCTTGTGTTCGTCGATATTCTGCCCATTGCTCAGCTACATTCATCCAATTTGAGTGCGAAATGATAACAATTCGCCCTTGATTTGTTGGGTTAGATAGTGTTGATGGTTGATTTGAAGTGACGAATTCGGGTGATAATATAGCGCTTTCTGTGGTTGCGTAGTAGATACTTCCGCGGGCGCTTGGTAGAACCAGATTGTGTGAGTTAGAAGATTCTTCGACGATCGGGTTGAGGATAATTTTCGGGTCGTTTGGTTCAGCTATGTCAAAAAGGAGGATATTAGGCGAGGTAAATCCGGAAACTCTTGTGACTCGGTAATTTGGCGTATAAAAATGAAGAGTGTTTTGGAAAGCTTGATAAAGACGGTTGTATGAAATTTTAATTTCATCTGTAAAGCTACTGCTATTTGACGCCGATGAGATTAACCTGAAAGTATTGGTTCCTTCGATTAGCATCGAAGTTGGCACGGTAAAGTTTCCTGTCATCAGTTCGCGAAATGAGCCATTGATAGTTCCTATTTGATTGCCGTTTAATTCGACGGTTATTTGATGTGTTGTAAATGTGTATCCTTGAACGCTTATTTCTATACTGACCGTTGGCGTTGCAAAGTCAATTGAAGGCACGTTAACCGTAGTTATGCCACCTGAGGTAGATACAAGAGAGCCGAAGAAATTCGAGCGATTGCCGTTGAGAATAGGGTTTAGGTAAAAGAGGTTATCCTTTTTTACTATGGTTTGCTTAAAAGATTTGGTCAGGACTTTTGAGTTTAAGTTTCTCAAAACTCTTGTTTGCATCCTTTTACCATTTTGATTTCCTACTACTAGGTAGTAGATTCTGGTGTCAGTTTCGTTAAGATTAACGCCTCTACCGTAAAACTCAACATAGTCTCCATTTGGAGCTATCCTTATTGCCTGTTCGATTCCGTCAGTGTATAGTTGCCATTTTTCTATTGGAGCATTCACGTCAAATCCGGCACTTTGAAGCGTTGCTCGAGAGATTCTATATAGTCCATCCTTTTTAACTCCAATCTTCACGCCCGGTTGCGAGGCTATCCATCTTTGAACGTCAAAATTGCCTTCTGCTGAAGAGAAGTAATCTTCAGATTTACCAATATCTGCTGGAACCTCAAGATTTTCCTTATAGACGTACGGATTTGATTCTGCAAGAGTCCTACTTAATAATTCTTCTGAGGAATAGCCACTTATATCTTCTAATCTTTTTACTTCAATAGGTCTAAATCTTGGAGTTTGTCTAATGCTACCGTCTTGGTAAAGAATCTCTATTAAATAAGAATCTCTTGTGCTTCCATTTGGATCGAAATAACTGTATGTGCGGCCCCACTCAGGGTTTTCTCCAGCTATGAGATTTGTGGAAGAAATGAATCCCTTTGTTACTGCTTCTTTCCTATTGAAGTTTTTTGTTTTATAAATTTGGAAGCCTACTATGTTCTTTTCGTCGCTTGTTTGCCATTCAAGCCATACACCTTTTCCGTCCGTATATGCTTTTGTTTGAATAAAGTCAAGAGCCTTGGTTGATTCTTTATTTAGGACAAAGAAGGTCGCTAAAAAAGCTACGATAAGGAAAGTCAATATTTTTCTAGCAAACATTTTTGCTCCCCTTCTAGATTAGCATTCGTGTCAACTGGGAAGGTGCGGCTTACGAGTCGCCAACGCTAATAGCGATTTTAGTCAGTTGACGTTCATTTGTCAAGTTTCTTTCCTATTTGAACTTTTTCACGGTTTTGGTTTATTGCTACGTAAACTACTTCGGCTTCGGTTACTCTTACGATTTGACCTCGTGAGCCAAATCTTTCAGCTTCTACCGTTACTTTGACAGTTATGGATGTATTGCCGACCTTGATGGTTTGGGCGTAGAAGCTAACGAGATCGCCTACGAAGACAGGTTCATGAAAGACTACTTCTTTCATGGCAACTGTAACAAATCTTTCATGTCCAGTGTGTCGCGAAGCCTCTATACCGCCTGCTATGTCTATATAACTTAAGATGACGCCGCCGAATATAGTTCCGTAGGCGTTTGTATCACGGGGCATCATTGTTACGCGAATTGCTGCATTTCTTAGCCTATCTTGATTCATAAGCTTTAGGTTGTTAGCTCATTGTTTAGCCAATCCTTTATAGTCTCTTTGAGTTTATCAAGATGGTTATCAAAAAAGTGACCGCAGTTTTCAAATACAACGAGTTTCTTGGGGCAAGGCAAACTCAGGTATAGTTTTTGTAAATTTTCTAAAGAGCCAAATTCGTCTTTATCTCCATGAATAAAGAGGATAGGTTTGTTGCAGTTTAGTAGAAATGAATAATCGTATTTATCAACTGGTGTGCCTATGCTGATGAGTGCCTTTATTTTTGAATCTTCGTAAACTGCTTCCAAGCCAAACCGCGATCCGAAAGAAAATCCGGCAAAAATTATGTTTTTGTTCGGGTATCTTTTAGCCAAGTAACTAAGAGCCGTCGAAACATCTTCCTTTTCACCCTGTCCGTGATCGTGCATGCCCGTAGAGAGTCCGACACCGCGGAAATTAAAGCGTAGAGCCGCAAAGCCTGCTTCTAAAAAGGCGCTTGCGGTGCGAAAGACAACCTTGTTGTGCATTGTGCCCCCACCTAAAGGATGAGGATGAGCTATAAGAGCTGCGCCTTTTGTTTCTTGTTTTGGCTCTTTCAAAATAGCCTCGAGGCGACCGTGGGGCGCTGGGATAAATAGATTCCCCTTCGGATACATAAAAGAAAATCATACAAAACTACTATTTATCATTCTACTTGAGCCTTACGTTTTTTATTTCTACTCGATTTCGCAGAGTCTCAGGTAATTCTACATGTGGAGTATTTTCCGTTATAGTGATTTTGATGTCCTTAGGATCGAGTTTCTCCAAGACAGAGCGAGGAGCAAATATCGTTACGGCGGCTAATTTTCTTTTGTTTTGCACTTCGTATGGGATAAGAAAAGTCTGTTCAAGGCGTTTCTCACCTACTTGCAGAGTTACATCGGCGCTTGTTTCCGATGGACGGATTTTAGGGTTTATGATGTTAATTTCGATACCTTTGAAAGTGGTGCTTTCACTTAAGTTTTCAATGTCTATTTTTTCAGTTGATACAGAATCCAAAGCTTTGACGTAGCTTTCAGGACCTCGAACAGAAATTCTAGGTGGCGAAACCGTATAGCTGTAGATTTCAAAACCTTTGGCTGGGGAACCTTCAAGTTCTGGTTTTACTGGAACTTCGCGCTCTAATAACCTTTCAAGCCTTACGGAAATCTTGCTTGGTTGTATTTCTTCGATCTTTACGCCGCTCGGAAGTTCTATGCCGATGGTTTCAGGTAGTAATCTGACGGTTTTTTCACCGGGTTTTAGATTACTTAAATCAACCGAAACGATCAGGTCTTCACGCCTTAGTTTGTCTATTTTCGTTTTGTCGCCGGTTATTATTATGTCAACTTCTTTTGCTGAAGTGTTGACAAGCTCCATTTCAGAAGAGTAACTAAAACTGAGTTGAACATTTGAGATTCTTTTAGAAGAAGGTGGACGAAGTCCACCAAGGCTGAACCACAGAATTAAGGTAATCGTTAAGGCTACGAATTTCAACGCCCAATCGCGAAGAAATAGCTTTTCTATGATGCTTTGCAAATTCCTTCTTGAAGTCATCTATTCGATTGAAATAGAAGTTTGATCGTTAGTGATTTTTATTGCTCTTTGTTTTTGCTCTTTTGAAAGTAAACCTACGGCCTGCAAAATCAATTCCCTAAGCTGTGTTGCTTCTAGATTCCTTCTTATTTGTCCATTTTCTGCGAAAGAAATGATACCGGTTTCTTCTGACACCACCACTGCAACGGCGTCTGTGTCTTCAGTTATTCCGATAGCTGCTCGATGCCTCGTTCCTAATTCTCTTGAGATTTCTGGATTTTTAGTTAGAGGTAGAAAAACAGAAGCTGCGGCTATCCTTTCGTTACGGATTATAACAGCACCGTCATGTAACGGTGTTGAAGGATTGAAGATAGTGACCAAAAGATCATAAGAAATCCTTGATTCAAGTGCGACCCCTGTTTCAGCTAGATTTTCTAGGCTCACGTTCCTTTCAAAGACTAAAAGGGCTCCGATTCGCGAAGTAGAAAGCGTCATAATTGCTAAAACGATTTCGTCATAAATGGTTTCGCCTATGTTTCTTTTTTGTTTACGTATTTCGGGAATTTTTAAGCGTTTGCCAAAATATACGAGTGCCTGTCTTATTTCTGACTGAAAAAGCACGATTATTGCTATCCCGATGTAAGGTAAAGCACTGCGTAACACAAACTCCAAAGTAATTAATTCTTGTGTCGTTGCTATCCAGTAGAGAAGCCCAAAAGCGAGTATGCCGATTAGAACAGGCAAACTCCTAGTTTTTTGTAGCAGCTTGAGAAGCCCATAAAAAATGATAAAAACTAGGAATATGTCCAGCAAGCTTCGTAAAATTGTGTTGCTTTCTACTGCGATCATAACTACGAATCTTTGGGCATATTCTCAAAAAAGCCCAGCACTTTTCCGCGATTGTCAACAACGATAGCAGCACCTATACCATTTCTTTTTATCAAGTCTTCTGCTTGAATTGCTAAATCTCCTTCATAGACTATGTAATTTTCTTGTATGGTTCTCATTGCTTCAGAGACAGTTTTTTCATGCCATTCGCTCTTTGACATTTTCTTTAGGTCATCGAGCAAAAGCACCCCATCCAATTTCTCAGCTTTTCCTACAGGAAAAACTTTTTGCGAGCTTATCGGTAGTATCCGGTTTAGAAATTCTGCGATTAGCATATCTGGCGGTAAGATTATGGAGGGTTTTATTGTTAAATTTCTGCGGAAAGTGCTTTTTATAGCCTTATTTGCAGCACTCAACAGGAAAAGACCAGTCATACCAATCCAGAAACCAGCTACAAAATCGCTTCTGAAAGCGATAATCATAAGTCCGAGGAAAAATAAAAGTATTGCAACTAGCTGACCAACCTTTCCCGAAAAAAGAGTTGCTTTCTCTAATTGAACACCTTTTTGCAAGAGTATGGCTCTAAGAATTCTGCCGCCGTCGAGTGGATAGCCAGGGAGAAAATTGAAGATTGCTAAAAAGAAATTACAGAAAAAGAGAAAAGCGAGAAGTAAAGTTAAGGTTTGCAGTTCGTAAGTGCGAGCTAGCATAAAGAGAATTAGAAATATAAATGAAATCAGCAAGCTAATTGAAGGGCCGGCGATAGCGATTCGTAATTCAGCTTTAGGAGTCTCAGGTTCTTTTTCCATGATTGCAAGACCGCCAAAGGGGTGAAGTAGGATTTCTAAAACCTTTATACCTTCCTTTTTAGCAACTTTCGCATGTGCTAGCTCGTGCAGCACGACAGAAGCAAAAAACAAAGCGGAGGCTAGCACACCAAGAGAAATTCTAAGAACGAAGCTTTCCTGATCTTTAGGGAGATTTGTAGCAATCAGCCATGAGATGAACAAAAAGACGACTATCCACCCGTAACTTATCAAAATGGGAACACCGCCTATTTGGAAGACTTTTATCTGAGTTTGTAGTAATCCGGCTTTATAGCCTTTCATTTCTTAGGTCTTCAAGCCTCAAAGGGCACTTCTGCGTTTTGTAAGAAGTCGGGTTCTCTTTTGGTTACTCTTTCCAAAAGAACTGGTTCGTCGAACATCTGTAGGAGTCCTCTTACAGTTGCGTATCTTGGTTCATCTGCCACTAGAACGGGTAAGTTAACTCGTTCTCTTAGGTACTGATCAATGCCTTGTAAAAGGGCGCCTCCACCCGTTAAAAGTATTCCTCTGTCATGGATATCAGCGGCAACTTCGGGACGCAGTTCTGTCAAGGTGTCGCTTACGATTAAAGCCACACGCCTTACGATGGCTTCTACAACGGGGTAAAGTTCGCCGATGGTAATTTCGACGGCTGAAGGATTGCCGGTTATTACGTCTCTGCCACGAACTACTATTGAGCGAGATAGATCCGAAGGAAGAAAGGTAGTTGCAAATTCCGTCTTTAATTTTTCGGTGGTTTCTTCTCCTATTTGAAGCCCGCGGTGACGTCGGATATGAGTTGATATTGCCTCATTTATTTCTTGGCTGCCGATTCTTTCTGAACGGGAATGAATTATGTTGCCTTTTGCAACGATGGCAATGTTTGTTGTGCTTGCTCCGATATCAACTACAGCCGAGGCTCTTTTGTCTTCTGGTGAGATGCCGGCTCCAAAGGCTGCCGCTAGTCCTTCCTCCATCATGAACACTTTTCCGATGTTAGCCTCCTCAGCAGCGTTTAATAATGCTCTTTGTTCGACAGGGGTTATCTCTGACGGCATCCCTATCACCGCCTCGATTACTATTTGAGCCCCACCTGATTTTGCTTTTTCGACAAAATAGCCTAGCATCTTTTTCGTTCTTTCAAAATCAGCTACAACGCCTCTAGAAAGAGGAGCTACTACGGCTATGTCACGACTTTCCCTCCCTTGCATGTCAGCCGCTTCTTTGCCGTAGGCCACTATTTCTCCTGTTATCTCGTTGACCGCAACTAAGGAAGGTTCATCTATGACTATATCGCGGCCCTTTACGGCAATAATCGTGCTGGCAGTTCCCATGTCAATAGCCATCGAGTCAGTAATAAAGTTCTTAAATTTTCTGATATTAACCATAAGCCCTCTTAAATTTAAGATTTAATTCCATTTTACTTCAAACAAATTTACAGGTTGCAAACGATTCTTAACCTTTAAGGGGTGGCGTTTCACCAGCCGAAAAGATTCTAAACAATCCTTTGCAGTTGCTTCGCTTATAAGTATTTCGTTGATTTGAGCCAATTCTTCTAGTCTAGAGGCGAGATTAACAGTATCGCCTATGGCAGTATATTCGCTTCTACGTTCGGAGCCAATGTAACCAACGGTGGCAACTCCTGTGTGAAGCCCTATTCCAATGCCTATTTGTTGAAAACCGTCTTTTTTTAGTTCTTCATTCAACTCAGTCAAGCGTTTTTGCATAGCGATAGCACATTTAACAGCATTTGTTGCATCCTCTAGAGAGACGTTTGGTGCGCCAAAAATTGCCATCAAGCCGTCACCAATGTACTTGTCTAAAGTTCCACCGTGACTAAATATAATTTCTGACATCACTGAAAAGTAGCGGTTTAGAAGCTCAACGATTCTTTCTGGATTCTCATTTTCAGAAATCGAAGTAAATCCTCTGATGTCAGCAAAAAGAACTGTTATTTTTTGATTGACCCCACCAAGTCGGAATGAGTCAGGATTACTTAGGATTTGATTTACTACGTATTCAGGCATGAAACGGGAATAATTCGAGCGGGCAATTTCTTCTTGTGCAAGGCGCTTGTGTGCTCTAACAGTTTCTACGACAATGGCTGTTTGTACAGCTACCGTAGTTACAAGTTCTAGGTCGTCTTTAGTGAATACTTCATAAGGAGTCATTCTATCGGCATAGATTACGCCGTGCACACTTTTTTCAGTTATTAAAGGAGCGCAGATAGTTGATCTTACTCCTTGGAGATATATTGACTCAGCAGTCGAAAATTGGGCATCTGAGCGGATGTCCTGAGAAAGTATCGCAACCTTTTCTTGCAGAACCTTTCTTGTTATAGTTTTTGAAACCTTTAATTTTTCGGCCAAATTGCTAGTTTGTTCGTTGCGGAGCTTTATTGCTATAGGTGATAGATTGATCTCTTCGGCTTTATCTTCTTCGACTAAAAGCGCTACTACTCTTTCGGCTGGTGTAGCTTTGAAAATAAGTTCAGTGGCTTTCGCGAAAATTTCCCTTAAATCGAAAGATGCTGACAGTAGCTTGCTCATCTCATAAAACATACTTAATATCTCAGCTTTTCGGCGTAAGGATTTAATCTCTTCAGATTTGGAAAGTTCTTCTGGAGCGCCAGATTGTCTTTCAATGATCTCTTTTGCAGAGATAAAAAACTGGGTTTCTCCCATCGGCTGCTCTTCAAAATCTATAGGGCTTATATCTCGTTCTTCTGACTTTAGAGAGATGCTTTTTTCAACACTAAACTCAATTCGGCAGCTTCCAATCGTTATAATGTCGCCATCTTGTAGGTCTTTTTCATAAACTTGAATCCCGTTTACGAAAACATGGTTTGCGCTTCTTATGAGCTCTCCATTGACAAAGTAGCCGTCTATTATCTTGTATCCGTCTTTACTGGCAGTTATGTGGGCGTGATGGCGTGATACTCTTCTATCTTTGATAATGATGTCGTTATCTTCAGCTCTTCCAATTCTGAGAACACCTGTTTCGGGTAGTGTCACCTCTGACCGCGTTCCTGATGCATCTGTGATTCTTAAAACCCCTTTCATGGTTTTTGATTTTACTAATTGAGATGACAAAATTATGACCGAAAAGGGTTTTGAAAGACAAATGCAAATTTATCTTGATAACAATTCATTAGGCAAACTTGCATTGGAGTTATGCGGGGCGTCGTTTGATGATTCATTACAGAAGGCTCGGGAAAAAATCGCTGCTCTTTTAGGAGCAAAATCTTCTGAAGAAATCATTTTTACCTCGTCTGGCTCGGAAAGTAACCGAGTTGCTATTTTGAGTTTTATTAAGGCGGCATCGCAAAAGAAGCATATCGTAGCTACCCCGATCGAACACAATTCCGTTCGCAGGATTTTGGGATTTCTAAGTAAAAAAGGCTTTGATATTAGTTTTGTTGAAATTAGTTCAGAAGGTCTAATTGATATTGAAAGGCTCAAAAAATCGCTCAGGAAAGATACTCTCTTGGTTTTAATCATTGCGGCTGATGCAGAAACAGGCATAACCTTGCCTGTAAATGAGATAGCCAGTGTAGTTAAAAATTACTCCGATGCTTTTTTCTACACTGATGCAGCTATGGCTTTAGGCAAAATTCCATTCGCTGTTAAAGACGCTCAGATAGATGCTCTGGGCGTTTCAGGTCATAAAATTCATGGTCCAAAAGGAATAGGGGCATTATACGTCAGAAAAGATTTGCTAAAGTTTTTCAGAAAAGTGAAGTTTTCTTCAGTCAAGGCTTCAGCTTTCGGAAAGGCGGCTGAGCTTTCGATGGATTTTTCACAAGTTGAAAAGATTAAAAAAATGCGCGATGAGCTAGAGAAGCAAATAGCCGAGAAGTTACCCGAAGCAAAAATTCTTTTTAGAAAATCGGCGAGACTTCCAAATACTTCTGTGATTTGCTTTCCTTCGATGAATGGAGAGCTTATTATCTCGAAGCTTTCAAAATATGGTATAGTTACTTCCACAAGCGCGGTTTGTTACTTAAAAGAGCATAAACCTTCGCCGTCCTTCTTGGCTATGAATGTGGCTTATAGCGACGTTATAGGAAGCGTAAGGTTTTCACTTTCTAGATATAATACCGAAGAAGAAATAATGTTTGTTGTTGAAAAATTAGGAGAGGCAATAAAGGAGCTAAAAGTTGTAAGCGGGACAGTCTGAAAAGCTTTGTCCCGTTTGACACAAAGGTATGAGAAGATATAATAAAAACTTTTGTTGCTAAGTTGCAGATGATTAGCTCTTGTGTTTTTGCAAGAGCAAAAAGAAATGAAAGTTGACCTGACTCAAATTGAAAAGGAATCTTTTTTTGATTTAATGCTTGAGCCATCAGCCATAGATTGGGATGAAGAAGATACGTTTTTGATTAACCCTGTGCGCCTTAAATGTGTTATTTGCAAAGAAGAAAGTCAATTTGATATCAAAGGCAAGATAGAGACGATTCTAAGAGCTTTCTGCTCTAGGTGTTTTGAAGAGCTGAATTTTGAGGTAGATTTAAGTTTCAAAGCTATCTTTGTTGGTAGAGATAAGTTTCCAAAAGACGTTGAACTTGAATTAAAGAAGGAAGATTTAGACGTTTCGATATTTGAATCAGAGGAACTTGATTTGACAGAGGTTGTTAGAGAGCAGATTTTGCTGAGTCTTCCAACTCAAATCCTTTGCAAGTTTGACTGCAAGGGACTTTGCGGTGTTTGTTGGGTAAATCTCAACAAAGACGTTTGCAGATGCAAAGAGGAACGAATAGATAATCGTTTAGCGAAGCTTAAGGAAATTTACGAAAGAAGAAATTAAGGAGTGAAGAAAAATGCCAAATCCAAAGCGTAAACATTCGAAATCGAGAACAAGAACTAAGCGAGCTCATGATGCGCTAGTGGCGCCTCAATTTTACATTGACAAAGATACTGGTGAGCCTGTAAGACCACATCGGATAAATCTAAAGACAGGAACTTACAGAGGCCGCAAAGTGATTGAGGTTGAAGAGAAAGAGCAAAAATGACGAACAATAGCTACAACGCGGGAATTTTAGGGATGGGACATGCTTATCCAAGTGGCATTTTAACGAATGCTGACTTGGAAAAAATGGTTGATACTTCTGATGAGTGGATAACAACGCGAACCGGCATAAAACAACGTCATAAAGCGGCAGATGATGAATACACATCTCAATTTGCAGTCAAAGCTGGTAAACAAGCACTCGAACGAGCAGGAATCGATCCGAATGATATTGATATAATCATCTGTGCTACGACTACTCCTGATCAGATTCTTCCTTCGACTGGATGCATAATTCAGCGTGAACTCGGTTGTGAAAACGCTGCCGGAATGGATGTCTTCGCAGCTTGTTCAGGCTTTATCTACGGTATCACAATGGTTGAATCAATGATTCGGACCGGTCAGATCCGTTATGCGCTTGTCATTGGAGCGGAAGTTTTAACAAAATATGTTGATTATACGGATCGATCAACCTGTGTTTTGTTCGGTGACGGAGCTGGTGCTGCCGTTTTAGGTCCCGTTCCTAAAGAAAAAGGTATATTAGCCACGAAAATTCGTTCCGATGGGCGATATGAAGAGCAACTCTATGCTCTAGGTGGTGGGACACGTTATGGAACAACGCATGAAACGATAGAAAAGCGAATGCATTACTTTAGGATGAAGGGAAATGAGCTTTTCAAAATAGCTGTTCGCTCGATGGCTGATATTTCGCTAGAAGTTCTTGAAAAAGCAGGCCTTACTATCGAAGATATTGATTTAGTCATTCCGCATCAGGCAAATCAAAGAATTACCGATGCAGTAGCTCAGAGATTAGGCATAAATCAAGAAAAAGTTTATTCTAACATAGCCTATCACGGAAACACCTCTTCGGCTTCTATTCCAATTGCAATGGATGAATGCATTCAGTCGGGTAAAATCCGTGAAGGAAGCACTGTTTTGCTAACTGCTTTCGGTGGCGGAGTGACTTGGGGAGCTACTATTTTGAAATTTTAGTGACTTTTGAATAGAAATGTCGAAGATTGCTTTTGTTTTTCCTGGGCAGGGAAGTCAGGTTGTGGGGATGGGCAGAGAATTTTACGAAAGCTTTGCCACAGCCCGCAAAATTTTTCAAATGGCTGATGAAGCACTTGGATATTCGATAACGAGTCTTTGTTTTGAAGGGCCGCTTGAAAAGTTAACTTTAACTGAAAATGCACAGCCTGCTATACTTACAACTTCTATAGCTATTTATGAAGTGATGAAAGAACAAGGAATTAAAGAGCCAGATTTTGTTGCTGGTCATAGCCTTGGCGAATATTCGGCTTTAGTTGCATCCGAAGCTATTGATTTTGTGGATGCCGTCAGAATAGTCAATAAACGTGGAAAATATATGCAAGAAGCGGTTCCGGTAGGCGTTGGAGCGATGGCGGCTATCTTAGGTTTAGATATTGCAACAATAGAAGAAGTCTGCAATGATTTTCAGCTAAACGGGAAGGTCTGCTCGCCTGCAAATATAAATTCTCCTTCTCAGGTCGTAATTGCGGGAGATGCTGAATCTGTGGAAGAAGCTATAAGAATTCTAAAAGAAAAAGGAGCAAAAAGAGCAATAAAACTGAATGTTTCTGCTCCTTTCCATTGCAGATTGATGCTTTCAGCACAAGAAAAGCTCGGGAAAGATCTAGAAAAGATAACTTTTCGCGACTTAAGGTTTCCTATCGTAGAAAACGTCTCTGCAGAGTTCAATACGAGTGGAGAAAGAGCAAGACAGGCTCTGGTAGAGCAGGTTTCTTCTCCGGTCCGGTGGGCAGAGTCAGTTCAAAAATTGATTGAAAATGGTGTTGATACTTTTGTTGAGATAGGATCCGGAAAAATATTGTCAGGTTTGATAAAGCAAATCAATAATAATGTTCGTTGTTTGAACATTGAAAGACCGGAAAATTTAGAACACACGAGAGGAATTGTGTGAATATGACAGAAAACATGAATGAAATTAAAGAAAAAATCAAACAAATTATTGTAGATGAACTTGGAGTAGAAGAAGAGCAAGTTACCGAGAATGCTCGTTTTATTGAAGACCTTGGCGCAGATTCTCTCGATATAGTTGAACTTGTAATGCGCTTTGAAGAAGAGTTTGGCATCGAGATTCCGGACGAGGATGCTGAAAAGATACAATCCGTTAGAGACGCTTTCGCATACGTTGAGCAACGTAAGAAAGACAGCTAGCTGAAGGCGATCTTCGTCGGACTAAAACCTTTCGAGGATTAAGAGTTTTGCCACGGATGTTGGCAAAATCTCTGTATTCGCAGCGTTAGGACCGACGAAGAGTTGCCTAGAGAAAGTATTTTATGAGGAGAAGAGTTGTTGTTACAGGTTTAGGGCTGATTACGCCTTGCGGCAATGATGTCCCTTCGACTTGGCAAGCTTTGATGGAAGGTCGTAGTGGAGCTGATTACATAAGGAAATTCGACACTGAAGGCTTTGACGTTAAAATCGCCTGTGAGGTTAAAAACTTTAATCCTGAGGATTTTCTTGATCGAAAAGAAGCACGCCGAATGGGGGCATTTACTCATTTTGCCATTGCAGCATCGGACGAAGCCATAAAGGATAGCGGTCTCAAAATAGATGAGTCAAATGCTGACATGGTCGGAACTTACATAAGCTCCGGAATCGGTGACTTCTGGGCGATCGAAAGAGAGCATGAGAAACTCCTAAAACAAGGACCGAAGAAGGTTTCGCCTTTTTTCATCGTTTCTGCGATAGTAAATTTAGCTGCAGGAAATGTTTCTATCCGATACGGAGCTAAGGGTCCGAATTCTGCGACAGCTACGGCTTGTTCGGCAGGTGCACATGCCATTGGTGATAGTTTTAGAATCATAGAGCGAGGCGATGCCGATGTGATGATTTGCGGTGGAACAGAAAGCGCCATTACCCCTATGTCAGTTGCTGGCTTTGACTCTATGAGAGCACTTTCACGCCGAAATGACGAGCCTACTAAAGCCTCGCGTCCATTCGACGCCACAAGAGATGGCTTTGTAATAGGGGAAGGAGCTGGAATAATGATTCTAGAAGAAATGGAGCATGCAAAAGCTCGTGGTGCAAAGATTTATGCCGAAGTTGTCGGCTATGGAATGACCGGCGATGCCTATCATGTTACGCAACCTGATGAGACGGCTTCTGGTGCCGTTCGGGCAATGCAACGCGCAATTAAGGATGCCGGGATAGAGCCTAAGCAGATAGGCTATATAAATGCCCATGGGACTTCAACGCCTTATAATGATAAGTTTGAAACTCTAGCTATCAAGAAAGTATTTGGCGATCACGCTTATCGGCTTGCCGTTAGCTCAACTAAGTCAATGATCGGACATGCTCTTGGAGCCGCAGGCGGAATCGAAGCGGTCATATGCGTCTTAGCCCTAAAACATCAAATGTTACCGCCGACTATAAACTATGAAAATCCTGATCCAGATTGCGATCTGGACTATGTTCCAAATAAAGCTAGGCCGGCTCAAATCGAATACGCCTTGACGAATAGCTTTGGTTTCGGTGGCACTAATGCTTGTCTGATCTTCAAGCGTTACGAGGAATGAGCGCTTCTTGACTTTTCGGCGTAAGCCTTTTCTTTAGATTTCTAACTGAATGAATAATCATTCAGAAGGCTTGGAAACAAAAACATAGTTTTGTAGAATTAGTCTGTATGAAAATAGTTGTTCTGATGAAGCAGGTCGTAAATAAGGATGCTGTCTTGAGAATTAAAGCAGACTGTAGCTGGATAGAAGAGTCTGATGTGGCCTTACAAACAAGTGAATCTGACGGTTATGCTCTTGAGGAAGCCTTAAGACTTCGGGAAGCAAAAGGGCAAGGAGAAGTTGTTGTTTGTTCTGTCGGAACTCATGCAGCAAAGTCTGTTATTAAAGATGCTCTTGCAAGAGGTGCAAACCGCGGAATTCATATTATCAACAACGAACCGCACAAGCTTTCTCCGTATCAAACCGCAAAAATGATAGCCGAAGTCATAAAAGGTGAAAATCCTGATTTAATCTTTACTGGACTTCAGTCAGATGATCTCGGCTACGGGCAAACAGGTGTTATTCTTGCAGAACTTCTCGGTATCCCACATGCCACGATCGTGATAGAAATCGATCGCTCAAGTTTATCAGATACTTTGCGTGTGAAGCGTGAGCTAGAAAGTGGATGGTATCAGTGGTTTAATTATCGGCTGCCGGCACTTTTTACGATTCAGTCAGGAATATCTCAAATTAGATATGCAAGCCTTAAAGGTATAATGGAGGCAAAAAAGAAAGAGATAAAGGAAATCGTAATGGATGCACCAGCTTTTTCTTCAGCTCAGAAAATACAAAAAGTTTATCTGCCGGTTAAGACCAAACAGACGCAAATTCTGGGAAATGGAGACGCAAAACGAGGGGCAGTGGAATTGGTCGAAAAACTTAAAAACGAAGCTAGAGTCATATAGAAAAAGGAGATAAGACGATGATATTGGTGTTCATTGAGCATAAAGATGGTGTATTAAACAAGACTTCTCTAGAAGCAATAACAGCAGCACAAGCCATTGCAAAGGATATAAATGATCGAGTTTCCGCCGTTATTCCATGTGACGATGATAAGGGCTTAGCTCAAGAGATTGCCAACTACGACCTTGAAAAGGTAATCGTAGCAACAAACCCGAAATTGAATGTATATACGCCTGACGGTTACGCAGATGCTTGGGCTGAAATAATCAAACGGGAAAAGCCTCAATATGTCGTAATGTCTCACACTTATCAAGTGCGTGATTTTGCTCCGAAAGTTGCGGCGCGTTTTGATCGAGAAGTTCTAGCCGATGTAATACGCTATCGCAAGGAAGAAGGAAAGTTTGTGTTTACGCGCAGAATCTTTTTAGGAAAGCTTGATGCCGATGTTGTTTTGCAAGGTGAAGCGCCTTACTTTGTTACCTTTCAATCAGGAGCTTTCCGACCTGATAAGGCTGAAAAAGGAAGTGCAAAAATTGAAAAGGTAGAAGTGAATGTTTCAGAGATCAGGATGAGTCCGGAAGAGCCATTCCAGGAAACAAAATCCGAAGTTGATCTGACGAAATCTGAAATTATAGTTGCCGTAGGAAGGGGAATAAAATCTCAAGAGAATATAGCTTTAGCTCAGCAGCTAGCTGACGTGCTTGGCGGTGACCTAGCAGCTTCACGTCCTATCTGCGATGCCGAATGGCTTCCTATTGATCGTCAGATAGGTTCTAGTGGACAAACGGTCGCTCCGAAGCTTTACATTGCTCTTGGGATAAGTGGCGCAATTCAGCATGTGGTTGGAATGAAAAACTCCCAGGTAATTGTTGCGATAAATAAAGATCCGGAAGCGCCTATATTCGATATAGCTGACTATGGTATCGTAGGTGATTTGTTTGATGCTGTTCCTGTGATGATCGAGGAAATTAAAAAGCTGAAAGGCTAGTTTGGTTACTGATTAGCGGGTATTCTCTTTCAGAAAAAATCTCGATTAAAGACACGCAATCAAGTCTATTCTCAGGAAACTGCAGAGGTTAGGTCTTGCTGTTTTTATCAAATGGTCGGGATGGCGAGATTTGAACTCGCGACCTTTCGCACCCCAAGCGAACGCGCTACCAGGCTGCGCCACATCCCGACTTTGCAGACGATTTCAAACTTGGCCAAATTCACACTATAGCTAATTTTTTAGATTTGTGCAATTTTGTAAAACTGAGAAATCACTCTTCATCTATAGTTGCAATTACTTTTAATTCGATAGCTATCGGAGTCGGGAGTGCGTTTACTTCGACTGTCGTTCTACAAGGCTGATTATCTTTGAAATATTCTGCATAGATACGATTAAAAACAGGAAAATCTCTCTTCATGTTTGTTAGAAAGACCGTTACATCAACAATTTTGTCCCAGCTCGAACCTGCCTCCTCTAGGACATGACGAACGTTCCTAAAGACGGAATGGCATTGAGCCTCGATGTCGTAAGATAGAATGTTTCCGTTTTCGTCTAGCTCCACGCCTGGAATTTTGTTTGATCCGCGTTCGCGTGGTCCTATGCCCGATAGAAAAAGTAAATTCCCTACACGTCTCGCATGTGGGTAAGGTCCTACTGGTTCTGGAGCTCTTGATGAATAAATTTTGTCGCTCATAAGTTGTCAATTTTAATACAGACGTTTTTTTCTTCTGTAAAAAACCTCAGAGCTTCAAAACCGCCTTCACGACCTAATCCTGAATTTTTCACGCCGCCGAAAGGTGTTCTTAAGTCTCTCAAGAGCCACGAATTTACCCAAACAATACCACTTTCTAAACGGCTGGCTACTCGGTGTGCTCTTGATAGATTTTCAGTCCAAACGGTTGCTGATAGGCCATAAGAAACAGAGTTTGCATAATTTAGGACTTCCTCTTCTGTTTCAAAAGGTTGAATTGTTACCACTGGACCGAAGATTTCTTCTTGATTTGTTCGGCAATCAAAGGATAATCCTTCGATCACTGTGGGCTCAATGAAATAGCCATTTTGACATCTTCCCGACAAAATGGAGCGTTTCCCTCCTGTTAGAATTTCTCCACCTTCTTCCCGTGCAAGGCTGATGTAGCTTAAAATTTTATTCATGTGTGTTTCAGAGACTACGGCTCCTAACTCGGTTTCTTTTTCTAGCGGATCGCCAACTCTTAAGCTCTTTACTCTTTGAACAAAATCGTTTCTGAACCGCTCGTAAATAGGTTTTTCAATGAAAATTCTAGAGCTGCATAAACATATCTCTCCTTGATTCATGAAAGAGGATCGAACATTAGTTTCTAGAGTTTTTTCATATTCACAATCAGAGAAAATTATGCTGGGATTTTTTCCGCCTAGTTCAAGCGAAAGTTTTTTGAAAAGAGGAGCGGCTTGAGCTGCGATCCATTTTCCGGTTTGTGTTCCGCCTGTAAAGGAAATGGCTCGAATTTGTGGATGTTTGACGATATGAGCGCCCACCTTTTGTCCAAGCCCGTGAACTACATTCAAAACGCCTTCAGGCATTTCGGCTTCAATACACAGCTTTGACAACATAAATGCAGTCATCGGAGTAATTTCCGATGGCTTTGCAACTACGCAATTACCTGCAGCAAGCGCTGGAGCGATTTTCCAAGTAAACAGATAAAGCGGTAAGTTCCATGGACTTATGCAACCTACTACTCCAATTGGCTGACGGAGAGTATAATTTATTGCTTGTCCAGTCGTTTCGTAAAACTCCGAGCTGAAATGAATTATAGCCGTTGCATAAAATCTGAAATTTAAGACTGCGCGAGGAATGTCAACCTGGCTTGCAAGACTTTTAGGTTTCCCAGTGTCAATGCTTTCGGCTTCTGCTAGTATTTCAAGGTTTTGGTTTACTAGATCAGCTATCTTCAACAGTTTTTCACATCTTTTTTCTGGTGAAAGTTTCGACCAGTATGGAAAAGCTTTACTAGCCGCTTCGACCGCTTTTTCAACATCTCTTTCGTCAGAGTCAGGCGTGAGTGAATAAATTTTACCAGTTGCGGGATCATAATTGTCAAGATACTGACCTGAGATTGGTTCAACAAGCTTTCCACCAATATAATTGAAAATTTTTTCCATAGCTTTGCTTCTTTATGAGCTTTTAGCTTAATCTATTTTTTTGCTTTCCTTATGTCAAATTATAACAAAGCAATTCACATTGCGTTTGAATATACAGAAGAAAAAAGTGCCCTTAGAAGGTTTCGTGATCGATTTGCGGTTGTGCTCACAACTTTAGGTATTGGTTATTTGCCCTTAATACCGGGGACTTTGGCTTCGGCTTTTACTGTTGGAATTTATTTTTTTATTGCTTCTTTCGAGTTAAGTTTAATCGAGCATCTTATAGCTAGCGGGTATGCAAGAGAAAAAATTTTGGCTTGGCTCCATTTTTTTAATTTGCTTGTTTTTTTGGTTTTCTGTCTTGTAGGAATTTGGGCATCGGGCATAGCGGTGGATGTTCTTAAAGACAAAGACCCGAAGCAGGCGGTAATTGATGAAGTCATAGGTCAAATGATAACTTTTCTTTTTGTTCCGTTTTCTCTGAATTTGGGAGTTTTGATGGCTGGTTTTGTTTTATTTAGAATTTTCGATATTTGGAAGCCATATCCGATAAACTCGCTTCAAAATTTACCTTCTGGTTTGGGTGTTTGTGCTGACGATATTCTGGCGGGAGTTTATGCTGGAGTAGTTTTGTCTTTTATTTACGCTATTACTTTTTAGAGCGCAAAATCCAACCCTTACGCCAAAAGTAGGTTAGAAGCGAAACCCCGACCAGAAACATAAAGCCCAAGGTGACAAAGTAACCGTATTCAGTTTTAAGCTCTGGCATGTTCTCAAAGTTCATTCCGTAAATTCCTGCTATGACTGAAAGAGGTAGCATTATAGTTGAAATAACGGTCATTATCTTTATTGCTTCGTTAGTTTTGACAGTAACAGCATTAAAATGCAAACTAAAGAGATTGTTAACTAAGTCTCGATAATTTTCTGCCAAGACTACTACACGCAGCAGATGATCATATACGTCTCTGTAAAAAGGCAAGTTTGATTTTTGAATCAGCGGAAAGTCCCCGTGTGAAAGCCGATAGAGCAGTTTTTCCTGTTTTGAGCCTATTCTTATGAGCCTTGCAATGTTTCTTTTGACTTTCATTATCTCTTCCAGAATGTCTTCATCGGGTATTTCGGCTTTTAGAATTCTGTCTTCAATGTTATTGATAGTTCGTTCAAAATCTTCAATTACTGGGATGTAAGAATCAACGATTTGATCTAGGATCTGATGAAGCAGGTAATCCAAGCCTTTTTTGAATGGATTGGATGAATTTCTTACTTGATGCTTCACTTTGTCTATGCTTCTGGATTTTTCTTTATGGTAAGTTACTAGGAAGTTTTTTCCTAGGAAGCCATCTAGCTCTTTTGTGACAAAATTAAGTGGGCTGGTTTCGCTTTTAATGCCATGAACGATGAAGAAAAGGTAGTCTTCAAAGCTTTCGATTTTGGGGTGATTTCGGGTTTCTATTGCGTCTTCGATTGCTAACGGGTGGAAGTTGAATACTTCTGAGAGGATTTTTTCTTCTTCTGGAGTTGGACTTTCCATATCAACCCAGATAAGATTGTCTTGACTCGAGAGAAGCTCGGGCAAGTTTTTTAAGGTGCAATCGCTCAAAAGTTTTTTTTCTTTTTTGTTGTAAGCAAAAATTTCCATGAAACAAAAATGTGGCAAAAATCGTTTGAAAAATCAAACGTAGATTATCTTGGTTCTAGATGGAAACAAGAAAAATGGCTCAGCTAACTATTAAGGTTGAAAATGTAACGAAACGTTTCGGGGATTTTACTGCAGTAGATTCGTTAAGTTTTGAGGTTTATTCGGGACGGGTGTTTGGCTTTTTAGGACCGAATGGAGCAGGCAAGACTACGACTATCCGAATGATAGTTGGTATAACACACCCTGACGAAGGAAGGCTCGAAGTGTTTGGTGAAAGCTTGCCCGAACGCGTGCAAGACAGGATCGGCTACCTACCTGAAGAGCGTGGGCTCTATAAGAAAATGAAAATACAAGATCAAATCAGATATTTTGCCGCATTAAAAGGACTTTCTAGTAAGGAAGCTGATAAGAGAATAGATTACTGGCTCGAAAGAATGAGGCTTTCAGAGTGGAAAAAGAAGAAAACTACGGATTTATCAAAAGGGATGGCTCAAAAAATTCAGTTTATCTGTGCGGTTCTGCACGATCCCGATTTGCTAATTTTGGATGAGCCTTTTTCTGGGCTTGATCCGATAAGCGTTGAGTTTTTGATAGAAATAGTTTCTGAGCTTAAAGCGAAAAACAAGACAATAATTTTTTCTACACATCTTATGGAAACCGCCGAGCGACTCTGCGATGATATTTTGCTCATAAATAAGTCTAGAAAGGTCGTCAGCGGATCGCTTAGGCAGGTGAAAGAAAGCTTCGGTAAGCGAATCATTTCGCTTCGTGCTACCGGCGCTGACGAGGTCTTAGCTGAAAAAAACTTGGTTGAAAAGGTTGTTGAGCATTCTGACGAAAAGCAAGTTTTCCTTGCTGAAGCGGCTGATTCACAAGAACTTTTGAGAAGACTTATTGAAAGCGGCGCTTGCATCTCGAAGTTTGAGCTGCTAGAGCCGAGTTTGAAGGATATTTTTATAGAAAAAGTTTCGGGCGAGGAGTTGTAGAAGTGAAAATATTAGCTGTCATAAAGCATGAGTACAAAAAGATAGTCTTAAAGTGGACATTTCTTATTGGGACGTTTTTGCTTCCAGCCTTGGGACTTGTTTTTGCTTTCGTCCCGGTGTTAGTTTTTTCAATCAAAGGTGAGCCTGTAAAGATCATAGTGATCGATCCCTCTGGAAAGATAAAACCGAGGCTTCAGCAGATTTTGTCTGGCGAAAGCGAAGTAACTTCAAATGAGATAAACCGAGATAAAAGGAAAGAGGCGGTTGACATATCTGTTGGAGAATTTGTTTTTGTTGATTATAGATTTGATGAAAAGAATGAGGAGCAGATTCAAAGGGAATTAAGAGCAAAAGTGTCAGATGGTGAGGTTGATGCTTACTTGATAATTCCTAGAAATTTTGAAGATAGAGAGGCAAATTTTCAGCTCTTTTCACGTCGTGCCGGGGACATTGTGTTGAATTCAGCGATTCGTGGTGCTTTGACTAAGGCCGTAAGAGCAGAAAAGCTTCTCAAGGCGAAGATTAGCGAAAAGGAGTTAGAAAACTTGATAGGTGAGGTCAATTTTTCAGTTAAAAAAATAGGAGAAGCGGGTGAAGAAAAAGAAGGAACAGGTAATTTTTGGGTTGGCTTCGTCGTAGCCTTGTTTATTTACATGGTTCTTTCTATTTACGGTCAAACGGTTCTGTCGGCAGTTATAGAGGAAAAAGAAACTCGAATTGCTGAAATACTTTTTTCTTCTGCAAGGCCTTTTGAGTTGATGATGGGGAAGCTCGTAGGTGTAGGTCTTGCAGGACTTACGCAAGTAGCTATATGGGTAGCTTCGGCTGCGTTTATAATCCTCTTTAGCATGCCTTATCTAGTTGCTGCCGGGTGGCGACTGCCTGAAATATCTTTTGCAGCTTCGATTTCCTTCTTAGTGTATTTTCTGCTAGGCTTTTTTACCTACGCTTCGATTTTTGCTCTTATAGGTTCGATGGTTACAAACATACAGGAAGGTGGGCAATTTTCATTCGTGCCCGTTATGATAATGCTTTTGAGTTTCTACTTTTGCTTTGCAATTTTGCGCGACCCAAATTCTAGCTTTTCTTTTTGGATTTCGATTGCACCATTTTCTTCGCCTTTAGCCATGCCTATAAGAATGACTATGGAGACTCCACCTGTTTGGCAAGTCTTGTTTTCAATTCTAGTTAACCTTTTAACAGTAGTGGGGATCGTTTGGGTGGCCTCTAGAATCTATCGGATTGGAATGCTTATGTACGGAAAACGTGCAACTTTGCCAGAAATATGGAGGTGGATAAAGGAAGGATAAAAGTGAAAGGCTGGATAGAAAAAGAGAAAAAATACCGTTTAACAAAGGCACAATATGACGAGATTCTAAAAACCCTTCAATCGTTACAGGCGAGCTTTATTAGCGAGGATTTTGAGTTAAACAAACTATACACAAATGAACACCTTTTGATGCAGAAAGCTATTCTTAGACTTCGCGAGAAGAATGATGGAAAAGCGGTTTTGACTTATAAGCAAAGGATTCAGAATGAGACAGGTGTGAAGGAACATGTCGAATACGAAAGCGAGGTGTCGAATCCTGAGGCAATCGAAAGGATACTTGAAAGTGTTGGTTTTTCACTTAAGCTTGTTTATGAGAAAAGAAGAAAAGCTTGGAAGATACGGGGTGCGGAAGTTTGTTTAGATGAACTACCTTTTGGCTTTTTTATGGAGATTGAAGGAAGTATCAGTTCCATAATAGAGGTAGAAGCTATTCTTGGGGCAGAAAATTACGAGGTAGAGCATGAAACTTATCCTAACCTTACAGCTCGCTTTGGGAAAAAAAACAATGGAACGATTGAGGCGCGATTTGAAAAATAGCCTCGGAACTTGAAATCTTTGCTCAAATGAGATATTTTTGCTTTGCTCTTAAATAATTTTTGCTTTGTAGGAGGAGAAAATGTCAAACGTTTCACACATCGTTGGACAGCTCATTGTTGGGTTAATTATTGGTGTAATTGCTAGGCTTTTGGTGCCGGGCTCAGAGCCGATTGAATCAGGACCAGTTGGATGGCTAATTACAGCTTTGATTGGTGTTTTAGGAGCTTTCGTTGGCTCGATTATCGGTCGAGCAATCTGGAAGGACGAAAATTACAAAGCTGGTTGGGTGCTTTCGGTTATAGGTGCGGTGATACTTCTGCTAATCTACCGCTGGCTTTTCTGACAGTAGCTTAAAATCCGACGACAAGCAGGCCTAATTCTTCAGAAGGCCTGCTTCTATTTTGGGAGCATGAAAATTAGTGAAGGCTCTGCTAAGATTTTATTAGACCGAAAAAGAGCTTCCACATCCGCATCCGCCTGTTGCGTTGGGATTATCAAATGTAAATCCGGAACCCATCATGTTTGACGTGTAATCTATTGTGACGCCGTTTAAGTATTGAGCGGAGAACATATCAACAAAAATGCGGATGCCGTGCTTTTCAAGCACAAAGTCTCCACTTCGCGCATCTTCTTCAATGTTGAGACTATATTGAAATCCGGAGCATCCGCCTGGGACAACCCTTACACGTAATCCTGCCGTTTCTGGCAAATCTTCTTCGTTTGCCATGAATTTTTTTACTTCTTCCGCTGCTTTTTCTGTTAAGTTAATTTCAATTGTCGGTGTTGTAACTGTTGACATTTCCAATATCTCCTTGATTTTAGCTTTCTTAAATTTTATTCTACTTCGATCTTGTCAAAATAACAAATTCCGGCTTCATGGCTTCGATAGAGACCTGCCTTGCGACTTCTTCAGCAGTTTTTCTGAGGGCTATTGCTTGTGGTGAGTCAGGTGACGAAATGACTATTGGCACGCCCTTATCTCCTGCTTCTCTTACCTCAATACCGAGCGGAATTTCTCCTAAAAAAGGCACTTTGCATTCTTCGGCTAGCTTCTTCCCGCCACCTTCGCCGAAAATGTAGTAACGTTTGTCAGGCATATCTGGCGGCGTAAAATAAGACATATTTTCAATGATGCCTAAAATGGGAACGCCAACCGTTTCAAACATTTTAAGAGCACGTCTTACGTCTGCCGTTGAAACAGTTTGAGGAGTCGTAACTAAAACTGCGCCTTGAACTGCTACGAGCTGTGCTAAAGATAATTGTACGTCTCCGGTTCCAGGAGGCATATCAACTATTAAGTAATCTAGCTCACCCCAAGCTACGTCAGTTAAGAATTGTCTAATTACGCCGTGTAACATCGGACCACGCATTATCATTGCTTGATCGGGCGCTGCCAGCAATGCCATAGAAATCATTTTGACACCGTGAGCTTGCGTAGGTACGAGCTTTCGTTCATAAACTTGAGGTTCGTACTTTTCAACACCCAACATTATCGGGATGTTTGGTCCGTAAATATCAGCGTCCATCAAGCCTACTTTTGCGCCATCAAGAGCGAGAGATGCTGCAAGATTAACGGCGACTGTTGACTTACCTACGCCTCCTTTGCCCGAAGAAATCGCAATGATGTTCTTTACATCGGGAAGCTCAACGTTGTTTTTCATTCCACGTCCATGAGGCACTTCGGCATCAAGAACAACTTCTACTTGTTTTACGCCTTCTATTGCCGAAACTAAACGTTTTGCCTCACTTGACATTTGATCCTTTACTGGGCAAGCAGGTGTCGTTAAAACTATGCGGAACGAAACCGCGCCATTTTCTATTCTCAAGTCTCTTACAAAACCCAGCGAGACTATATCCTTTTTTAGGTCCGGATCTACTATTTGCCTTAATACTTGTAAAACTTCGTTTTCTGTGACCATATTTTGCCTAACGGAAACAAGCTTGTAAAATTTTTCTCATACTCTATCTTTACTTTTTTTTCAGGATTTTGCAATGTCTAATGGCAAAAAAAATAGATTCAAAGAGCTTTGTCTGGAGGCAAAAGCTTGTAAGGCTTGTCCTCAACTTTCTGAAAAGGAGGCGGTATTGAGTTTCCTAAATGGAAGCCTAACTCCTAAAGTTTTCTTCATAGCTGAGGCGCCGGGACGTTTAGGTGCAGATAGGACAAGAATACCATTTTTTGGCGACAAGTCAGGCGAAAATTTTCAGTTACTTCTTGATTCGGTGGGACTTAAACGGGAGGAGATTTTTATAACAAACGCCGTTCTTTGTAGTCCGCAAATTCCGAAGGGGAAGAATCGAAGGCCTAAGGCGACTGAACTTAAAAATTGCTCCTACTTTCTAAAAAGGCAGATAGAGCTTATAGAACCTTCTATAATAGCAACTTTGGGAAGTGTAGCCTTGCAGGCTCTAAAACTTATATCTCATCATGATTTCGTCTTGAATGTTCACGTGGGAAAAGTCCTCCAGTGGAATGGGAAGTTTTTAGTTCCGTTGTATCATCCTAGTCCACAAGTCATTATCAGTCATCGTAGTTTGAAACAGCAGATCGAGGATTTTCAAGTTTTGAAAATGCTTCTGCAGAAGGCAAAATAATGTCTTATGGAAGCCTATCTCAAAGTTCATCAGGGAGAACCTGCATTTTATGGACAGAGCCGCGGTTTAATAGCTGTCTGGGGGAGGGAAGCAGAGCAGTTCCTAAACGGGATGGTAACTAATGACATCAGGAAGGCTAATGAAAGAACAGCGCTTAAGGCGGCTTTTGCTAATGCCAAGGGAAGGCTACTTGCAATTGTGCGTATAAAGCGAGTAAATGAAAGGTTCCTTTTTGAGACGGATGAGCAAACCCACGAAAAGATTTTGAATCATCTTCTAAAATTCACTCTTGCAGGAGATTTTTTCGTGGAAGATTTGAGCCGAAAACACAGATTCTTTAGAGGATTTAATCTGACTGCCGGGGATTTTCAAACTTTTGGTAAGCTTATAAGTTTTGAGTCTGCTTTTGGTGAAGATTTTTTTGTTGAGAACAATGATCAGGAAGATTTTCTAAGGAAGATAGATGAAATTGGTGCAAAGCAACTTTCTTCAGATGAATTTGAGACACTCCGAATCGAAGCGGGCGAGCCGAAATATGGGGTTGACATGGATGAGACAACCGTAGTTCCGGAGCTTGGTATTGAAGGATTGATAAGTTACAACAAGGGTTGTTATATTGGGCAGGAGATAATTGCTAGAATACATTTTCGCGGGCATGTGGCAAAAGAACTTAAAGGGCTCATATTCGATGAAAAAATGATTTCATTAGAGAGCTTAGAATTGTTATCTTTAGACGGTAAAAGTGCGGGTCATATAACTAGCCTAACCTTTTCTCCGTATCTTGATGCTGCAATTGCTCTAGCCTATGTTCGCTATGATTATTTAGCCGAAGGAACTCGGCTGAAAGTACAAGATAGAAATGTTACTGTGAAGAGTTTGCCATTTGTGAATTTTTCAAGAAAGCGAGCAAAAGCAAATGAGTCGTGATATTGACTATCACAATGCAAAATTAGCTTACACGATAATTCAGTCTTTGTTGAAGAGCCAAGAAGCTATGAGCGATCTTCTGGCTTTGATGGCGCAGGTAATGGATGAGGAAGTTACTAAAGCTTTGACAGCTACGAGAGAATGGGAAAACTACCTACAGGCAAAGCGCGAGCTTGAGGTTACAAAGCATCAAATTGAGATATTCGTTGAAGTGTTAAAAAGATTGGAGGAACTCTCCTGAATATGTTTGATTTAATAATTGTAGGTGCAGGTCCGGCTGGAATATCAGCAGCATGGGAAGCTCAGAAATTAGGGCTTGATTATCTAGTTATCGAAAAGGGTTTGATTGCAAATACGATTTATAATTATCCGATAGGGCTTACGGTTTTCTCTACTCCTAATGAACTTGAGCTTATAGAAGGGCAGTTAAAACCCATTCGTGAAAAGCCAACAAGAGAGGAGCTTTTGTCTTACTATGTTCGTTTCGTTTTGGAGAAAGGATTAAGAATAAACACAGAAGAGAAAGTTGAAGAGGTTGAAAGACTTTCGGATGAAGTCTTTTCGGTTAAGACGACTCGGGGGGAATATTTTACGCGCAAAGTGCTTTTTGCAATAGGAGCCATGGAGCATCCTAAGCGTTTAGGTGTTCCGGGTGAAGATTTACCGAAGGTTTATCATACTTTTCGTGAAACATATCCTTTTGTTAGAAAAAAGGTAATGGTCGTAGGTGGTGGGAATTCTGCCGGAGAAGCTGCGCTTTTTTTAGCACAGGAAGGTGCCGAGACGACTTTAGCCATTTTTCGAGAAGATTGGGAGAATACTGATCCGAAGAAAGGTTGCATAAAGTATTGGGTAAAACAGCCACTTCAGGAGCAGTTAGAAAGAGGCTGTCTTCAGGTTTTTTTCCTAAAGAGGGTGGTTGAGATTCGCAATGAGGAAGTTGTTTTGGAGGGTGAGGACGGCGTGGTTTATGCCTTTGAGAATGATTTTGTTTTCGTTCTTATCGGAGCAGAAGCTGATTTGACCCTTCTAAAAAGGTTAGGTGTTAGAATGCGCCCTTCAAAAAATCCGAAGTATGGCGAGGTGCCAGTTTACGACGAGGAAACGTTTGAAACCAACATTCCGGGTGTTTATGTTGCAGGGCATTTTACCGAAGAAAAGCACATTGCTGGTGCAATAAAAGTGCCGAGAAGAATTTTGCCAAAAATTGCAGAAAGTTTGTCTTTATGCAAATCAATCTAAAAAGTTTTTGAGGACTTGAAAAACTTTCTTTAGTGTGTAAAGATAAAAACAAATGTTAAACCTTCAAATTTCCAGGTTTCACGCCCACTTTCATCATCACGCGCTTGTAAAAGGCGCGTGAGCATCGGTTCTTGGCTTTCCTAAAAATCAATTCATTTTTTCCAAAAAATTTCATCGGAGAAATTCGTCTATGAGAAAACTAAAAATGGCATTGCAGAAGTCTGGTAGGCTAAGTGAGCCTTCTGCGGAGCTTCTGAGAGACTGCGGGATCTATTTTAGTAATGGTTTCGGAAAATTGAAATCTGAAGCTGAAAATTTTCCACTTGAGATTTTTTTCCTTCGGGATGATGACATTCCGGAGTATGTAGCCGATGGTGTTGCCGATGCTGGGATTGTAGGAGAAAACGTTTTAGCAGAAAAGAGCGATAAAAGAATAAAAGTTGTCGAAAAGTTGGGATTTGGCAGATGTCGTCTCTCGATAGCTGTTCCAAAGACCTTTAGTTATGAGTCGATCCTTGATCTTCAAGGAAAGCGGATTGCCACGACTTATCCGAGAATTCTCGATCGATTTCTTAGAATGAAAGAAATCGAGGCAGAAATTCATACGATCAGCGGTTCTGTCGAGATTGCTCCATCAATAGGTCTCGCCGACGCTGTTTGTGATCTAGTGAGCTCAGGCAGCACTCTTTTTACTAATGGGCTGAAGGAAGTTGAAGTTGTTATGAATTCGGAAGCTGTGATGATCGCTCGAGCCGATATGGATAATTTTTTGTGTAAAATCCTAGAAAAATTGATTTTTAGGATTCGAGCTGTAAGGCAAGCAAAGGAGAATAAGTACATACTCTTGAATGTTCCGAACGATAAGCTTGAAAGTGTTTGCCGGCTAATTCCCGGAATGAAAAGTCCGACAGTAATGCCGCTTGCAAAGCCGGGTTGGAGCTCAGTTCATTCTGTAATAGCGGCAGAAGATTTTTGGGAGGTAGTTGAAAAACTTAAAAACGAAGGTGCGGAAGGAATTTTAGTTATTTCCATAGATCAGATGATAAGGTGAGTTTATGATGCGGTTAATTCGTTATCCTGAGGTAGATTGCTGGCAAGAAATAGTTAAAAGGCCATCGTCTGAAACTGCGGATTTCGAATCGAAGATAGCTGAAGTTTTGGAAGAAGTGAAAAGAGAGGGTGATAAAGCTCTTGAGCGCTTAACCTTAAGATTTGAGGGGCGTAAGTTAAATTCGATCAAAGTTTCGGAAGATGAGTTTTTGAAAGCTGAGAAGAAAGTCTCAGAAAAGCTGAAACAAGCCATAGGAGTTGCTAGAAGGAATATAGAGGCGTTTCATTTAGCTCAGGTTGAAGCAACAAAGGTCATCGAGACGATGCCGGGTGTTTTCTGCTGGCGTCGCTCCGTTCCGATAGAAAGGGTAGGCCTTTACGTGCCTGCCGGAAGTGCGCCTTTATTTTCAACTGTGTTAATGCTTGCAATTCCTGCGAAAATCGCCGGTTGTAAGCAAATAGTCCTTTGTTCGCCGGCAGATTCTAAAGGTGAAATTGAGCCGGCGACACTTTATGCAGCAAGGCTTTGCGGTATCGAAAATGTTTTCAAAGTTGGGGGTGCACAAGCAATAGCTGCTATGGCTTTCGGAACGGAGACTATTCCGAAAGTTTATAAAATTTTTGGACCTGGTAATCAATTTGTTACAGAAGCGAAGCGGCAGGTAGTTAGATTTGGAGTCGAGATTGATATGCCGGCAGGTCCGTCGGAGGTTGCAATTTTAGCTGATGATTCGGCCGTTGCTTCATTTGTTGCTGCAGACTTGCTGTCACAAGCTGAACATGGCCCAGATAGCCAAGTCTTATTAGTCTCTTTGAGTGAAAGTTTAGTAAACGAGGTTTTTTCAGAGATAGAAAAACAGCTACAGCTTTTACCGAGAAAAAACATAGCCGTAAAAGCTTTACAGAATTCAAGGGCAGTTTTGTTTGAATGTTTGGATAAGGCAATTGATTTTCTTAACGAGTATGCCGCAGAACATCTTATCATAGCTACCAAAGACGCTGAGCAGGTGGCTGAAAGAGTAATTTCGGCTGGTTCAGTTTTCATAGGTAACTATTCTTGTGAATCTGCAGGTGATTATGCTTCGGGAACTAATCACACTTTGCCGACGGGTGGATATGCTAGGGTTATGGGCGGAGTATCGGTTGATAGCTTTGTTAAGAAAATAACTTTTCAAAAGATTACCGCTGAGGGGCTAAAAGTTATCGGTCCAGTCATTGAAACAATGGCAGAAGCCGAAAAACTAGATGGCCACAAAAGAGCTGTTTCTGTTCGTTTAGAAAGGATCGGCAGAGACTTTAGTTCAGCAAAAAGTTTTTCACTTGAAAGACTGGTTCGCGAAAATGTAAAGAATCTGAAGCCTTACTCAAGTGCTAGATCGGAGTTTAACTTGAAGACGCACATTCTTTTGGATGCAAACGAAAATAGCTTTGGCTCGCCAATTCTACCTGCTTACAATCGTTATCCTGATCCGTTGCAGCTTGACGTTAAAGGAAAAATCGCTCAGATGCAAGCAGTTGAACCTGGGGAAATTTTTCTAGGAAATGGGAGCGATGAAGTTATAGACCTTTTGCTTCGTATATTTTGTCATCCTCAAAGGGATGCCGTGATAATTTGCCCGCCAACTTACGGTATGTACGAAGTTTTGGCAAGGATAAACGAAGTTAAAGTCAGAAAAGTGCCTTTAACAGACGATTTTGAGCTAGATATAAAAGGCATACGAAATCAGTTCTTTCCTGATACGAAACTGATTTTTATTTGTTCTCCAAATAATCCAACAGGTAATGCTTTTTCTTCTCAGGAGATTCTTCAGCTTGCAAGTGAATTTGAAGGGCTTGTCATCGTAGATGAAGCTTATGCCGAGTTTTCAACTCGAAAGTCCTTGATTTCAGAGATTCGAACGTTCAAGAATCTAGTTGTTCTTCGCACTTTTTCAAAGGCATGGGGGCTAGCGGGTCTTCGCGTAGGCATGGCTTTTGCCGATGCTCGAGTTATCGAGCTTCTTAACAAAGTAAAGCCACCCTATAACATCTCACAACCTTCTCAGGAGCTTCTTCTTCAGGCCTTACAAAATAGAAAAGTAGTTGATGAAATGACGAATGAAATCATTAGGCAGAGAGAGTGGTTAAGCTATCAGCTTCGGCAAATTTCTTGTGTTGAGACAGTTTTTCCATCAGAAGCTAACTTCATTCTCGTAAGATTTAAGGACGCTGAAGCTGTTTATAGATTCTTGCTTCAGGAGGGAATAGTTGTGAGAAATAGAAGCAGCGAGTGCCAGAATTGTTTGAGAATAACGGTTGGCACTGAGCAAGAAAACAAAGCGCTTGTTGAGGCTTTAAGGAGGTTGGATTTATGAGAAAACGGGTTTTATTCATTGATAGAGACGGAACTTTGATTTATGAGCCAGCAGATTTTCAGGTTGATTCCTTTGAAAAATTGCGGTTTTTACCAGGTGTTATCACTTACCTTGGCAAAATTGCACGTGAGTTTGATTATGAGCTCGTTATGGTCACGAATCAAGACGGACTAGGGACAGAGCTTTTCCCAGAAGAGAAGTTTTTTCCAGTCCACAATTTTCTTTTGCAGCTTCTCGAAGGCGAAGGGATTAGTTTTTCAAAAGTTTTCATTGACCGAAGTTTTCCGCATGAGAATAAAGCAACTAGAAAACCGCACGTTGGAATGCTGACGGAGTTTTTCTCAGATTTTTATGATTTAGAGAACTCCTATGTCATAGGCGATAGGGAAACAGATGTCGAGCTTGCGAAAAATCTCGGCTCAAAAGCAATTTTTATTGCTAATGAAAATTTTTCCTGTAACGAGAAAGAAGTCTTTATAGCTGCAAGTTGGAAAGAAGTTTACGAATATCTGAAATCATCTGAGCGAGTAGTCAGGCATTATCGAAAGACGCGTGAAACTGAGGTTTTAGTGGAAATAAACATGGATGGAGAGGGTAAGGCAAACATTTCAACCGGGATTGCTTTTTTTGATCATCTTTTGGAACAAGTTGCAAAGCATGGTCAGATTGATCTAAGAATTCAAGCGGTTGGTGATCTCGAGGTAGATGAGCATCACACAATTGAGGATGTCGCAATAACTTTAGGAGAGGCCTTTGCAATCGCTTTGAAAAACAAAAGGGGGATGAATCGATATGGTTTTTGCTTACCAATGGATGATTGTTTAGCTCGGGTTGCGGTGGATTTTGGGGGAAGAAGCTGGCTTGTATGGGAAGCAGATTTCAGAAGAGAGATGATAGGCAAGATGCCGACGGAAATGTTCTTTCACTTTTTCAAGTCTTTTTCCGACAATGCAAAATGCAATCTTAACATTAAGGCTGAAGGAATTAACGAACATCACAAGATTGAGGCTATCTTCAAGGCTTTTGCAAGGGCAGTCAAAATGGCAGTTCGTCGGGAAAACAGTGAGATCTTGCCAAGCACAAAAGAAACCTTATGAAAGTCGCAATCATAAAATACAATGCCGGTAATACTGAATCAGTAAAAAATGCACTTGAAAGACTGGGTGTAAAGCCTGTTTTAACTGATAGTCCTGAAGAGATTATTTCAGCTGATAAAGTAATTTTTCCAGGTGTCGGAGAGGCTTCAAATGCCATGCGATATCTAAGACAAAAAAATTTGGAAGTGGTTATTAGTTCTATCAACAAGCCTTTTCTCGGCATCTGTCTAGGAATGCAGCTTCTTTGCGATTTTTCTGAAGAAAATGAGACAGAATGTTTGGGAATTTTTCCGTATAAAGTTCGCAAGTTTAGCTCAAGTAATGTAAAGGTTCCTCATATCGGGTGGAATCAGATTTTTGATTTGAAGGGGAAACTCTTTAGTTACGTAAGAGAAGGCGAGTTTTTTTACTTTGTTCATAGCTTTTACGTTGATGTTGGCAAGGATACAACTGCAATATGTGATTATGATGTAAAATTTTCGGCTGCGCTTGAGCGTGAGAATTTTTATGCAGTTCAGTTTCATCCCGAAAAATCTGGCAGTGTTGGTGAAAGACTTTTGCGAGGGTTTCTTGAGCTATGATTGAAGTGATTCCAGCAATTGATTTAATTGATGGTAAGTGCGTTCGACTTTTTCGTGGAGATTTTTCCCGAAGAAAGGTTTACGCCAGAGATCCGGTGCAAATAGCTAAGGGGTTTGAAAGCTTTGGCTTTAAAAGACTTCACGTAGTTGATTTAGACGGGGCAAGGTCTGGGAAAATTAAGAATCTCGCTGTTTTGGAAAAAATAACCACTGTTACAAATCTTCAGATAGATTTTGGCGGTGGCGTTAGAAGCCGCCTGGATGTCGAAAACATCTTAAGTGCCGGAGCGTCACAGGTTAGTCTCAGTAGCGTTATTGTAAAGCAAAAAGAAGAGGTTTTTGAATGGGCGGAAAAGTATGGAAAGGAAAAGTTCTTAATTGGTCTTGATGTTCGCAATGAAAAGATCGCCTTAGATGGTTGGCAGAAGCAGACAGACATTGAAGTTTTTTCGTTTTTGAGGGGACTGATTGATGCAGGATTTACAGAGTTTTTTATTACAGACATTTCAAAAGATGGAACATTGCTGGGCGCAAACCATAAGCTATACGAAAAAGTTTTGCAGTCTTTTCCGAGGATTAAGCTTATAGCTTCTGGCGGTGTCAGCTGTGCGGAAGATGTTAGAAAACTAGCTCGTGTTGGGTGCTCTGGGGTTATTGTTGGAAAGGCAATTTACGAAGGTTTAATCAAGCCGGAGGACTTAAGATGCTTGTAAAGCGAATAATTGCCTGCCTAGACGTAAAAGGAGGTCGAACGGTAAAAGGGACTAGGTTTTTGAATCTGCGCGATGCAGGCGACCCGGTTGAGCTTGCCTGTGAGTATTGCAGGCAAGAGGTAGATGAACTTGTTTTTCTAGACATAACGGCAACAAACGAGAAGCGAAAAACTCTCACGAGCTTGGTTAAAAGGGTTGCCAAGAATATCAACATTCCTTTTACGGTTGGCGGTGGAATAAACTCAATCGAAGATATAGAAATACTGCTTTCGTCTGGGGCTGATAAGGTCTCGATAAACACTTATGCTGTCAGAAATCCGCTGGTAATTACCGAATCGGCAAAGCGTTTCGGAACACAATGCATCGTAGTTGCAATTGATGCTAAAAGAGTTGACGGTGATTATAAGGTTTTTCTCAATGGTGGAAGAGAAGCTACCACGATAGATGCGGTCCTGTGGGCAAAAAGGGCGTCCGAACTAGGAGCAGGCGAAATTCTTTTAACTTCAATGGACACGGACGGAACTAAGTTAGGATTTGACATTGAGTTAACAAGACTTGTGTCAGAGTCAGTCAAAATTCCAGTGATTGCTTCCGGAGGAGCTGGCAAGATAGAACATTTTGAGCAAGTTTTTAAGCAAGGAAAGGCAGATGCAGCACTTGCGGCAAGCATTTTTCATTTTCGAGAGGTTGATATTTTGCAGTTAAAAAAATATCTCTTGCTATCGGGAATTGAAGTAAGATTAACAGAAGCATTTCTTGATGTTGCCTAGTGTTTTGGGCTAGATTTCGATTTGTGTATGAGTAATGGTTCCATTATCTGTATGAAACACGAGAGTTTAGTTCTGAAGGGCAATCCTTTGGGAGATAGTACCGATAGAGACATTTATGTTTATTTGCCGCCAAACTACTCACAACAAGAGAGTAGACTTTATCCTTCCGTTTACGTGCTTGCGGGTTTTACAGGTCGTGGCAGGATGCTGCTTAACGATTCTGCATTTACTCCGAATTTCGCTGAAAGAATGGATAGGCTAATCAATTCAGGCAAGATAAAACCAATGATTGCCGTTTTTCCAGATTGTTTTACGTTTTATGGTGGCTCTCAATACATAAATTCGACCGCTACGGGGCGATATGAAGACTATTTAACTCAGGAAATAGTTTCGTTTATTGATAGCAATTTTAGGACGATTCCAGACAGAAACTTTAGGGCGGTTATGGGTAAATCTTCTGGTGGTTATGGAGCCTTAATAATGGCAATGCGACATTCTAATATTTTTGGGATAGCATGTTCTATAAGTGGTGACTGTTATTTTGAAATGTGCTATTTGCCAGATTTTCCAAAAGCTTTTCGTGCTATAAAGGGTGAACCTGAAAAGCTCGTTCAGAAATTCTGGAATGAAGAAGAAAGAAAAAGTAAAGCTGATTTTGAAGGTTTGAATATTATAGCTATGAGCGCATGTTATTCACCGAATGGGACTAGTTTTGATTTGCCCTTTGATCTTGAAACAGGTGAGATTCGCCAAGATGTGTGGGAAAGATGGCTTTCTAACGATCCGGTTAGGCTTGTTGAAAAATATGCTGAAAGCTTGGCTTCGTTAAGGCTTCTTTTTATTGATGCAGGTCTTCGCGATGAATTCAACCTTGACATAGGTGCTAGGGTTTTATCCAAGCGTTTAAGTAGGCTTGGCGTGCCACATATTCACGAAGAGTTTGATGATGGGCATTTCAACATCTCCTATCGTTACAATCGTTCGCTACAGCTTATATCTGAAGTTTTAGATACGCAGTGAACTGCTTAGGAGCGCAAGAAATGAAAAGGGCTAAGGTTTGCTTCATAGTTGATGATTTTTGCATTGATGAGCTTGATTCAGGTGTTTGGAAAGTAGCAAAAAGAGAACTTGTTTGCGAGTACTGGTCTGGTGAGAAAGCGCCTAAAGAAAGGCACTTTCTCTTTGATTTATTATGGTCCGAAAACGCTTTTTATGTTCGTTTTGAGGCGTTTCAACACGAGCCTTTGGTTGTTTCTCAGAAGCCGAATTTGAAGTCAAAAACTATAGGGCTATGGGAAAGAGACGTTTGCGAGATTTTCGTTACTCCATTTAGGTTTCAAAGATACTTTGAATTTGAAGTATCGCCGAGTGGTGAATGGGTTGATTTGGAGATAATTTTAGACTCCAATGGAAGGTTAACAAATTGGGATTATGAATCAAAGATGCAGGTGGCTAGCTTCATAGCAAAAGATAGGATTTTTATGGGCATGAAAATACCTTGGGAGGCTTTTAATAACAAGCCGCAGGCAGGTGACATCTGGTTTGGAAACCTATTTAGGTGTGTAGGTAGGGGCGAAAACAGAGGTTATCTTGCATGGTCAGCTACAGAAACGCTGAAGCCAAATTTTCATGTTCCTGAAAAATTCGGAGGCTTTGAATTTGTCAGATGAGGCCTTTTTCCTTTATTTTCAAGTATGCTTCGAGAAGTTTTGGAGCAAGGTTTGAGGTCGTAACGTCTATAGCCAAACCACCGATTGACTCTATCATTCTAAGTGCTATTTCTCTTTGATAGATGATTTCTTCTGCAGCAGACTGGTAGAAAAGGTCTTTTGTATTTTCCGGGATTTTTGAAACCAGCTCGTAAAGGTCTCTATCGCTGATTGTAACTATTAGGGGCAGATGGCGCGGACGCAATAGTTTTAGAGATTTTAGAAGTCTTTGCGAACTTTCCTTATCAATAAGATCCGTAAGAACAACGATTAACGAACGTTTTTTGATGTTAGAAGCGATAAATCTAAAAGCGCGCGAGTAAGAGGGCTCTATCATTTCAGGTTCGATATCATGAAGTGATTTTACAACGGTATCTATGTGAAGGTAACCTTTATCAGGTGGAATGAAGACTTTTATTTTTCTTCCAAAAGCTACAAGTCCGACATTATCTCCTACTCTTGTAGTTGCCAGCATCAATGCAAGGCTTGAGTGCAAAGCTACTTCAAATTTTGTCTCGCCTTCTATTCTTCCTGTCATCAGCCTTCCTGCGTCGAGTGCTATTATGACGTTTTGATTACGTTCTATCTGGTATTGCTTTGTGATGAGTTTAGAGCGTCTTGCCGTAGCCGTCCATGAAACATGTCTGAACTCATCTCCATAGACATATTCACGCAAAGACTCAAATTCTCTGCCTTCTCCATGTTTGAGCGCTTTTCTTTTTGTTGCAAGAAATGAGGTATTTCCGAATGCTTTAATTTCGATTTCTTTTGCACGGCGAATGCTCGGATAAACTTTTACATATTGTTCTTGACCAAAGGTAGTCTGACACCAAACAAGCCCTAGCCTTGACGAAAACCTAATTGCTGTTTTTCCGAACTGATAACTGCCACGTTTAAGCGGTGTGAGAAGATAGATAAATTGCGCGTAGGATTCGGGTTTTATTCTAAGGTTGGCTTCGATTCTGCTTTTAAGAAGCATCTCGGGAGGATATTCGTCTTTGACTTTTAAGGTTATTGTTTTAGATGAACTATTTTCTATGTGTAATTTCACTTGGTTTTCTTCACCTATAGCGAAACGTTTGTCAATTAAGCGTTTTACGTGAAATTTTGATTTATCTTGCTTGCTGACTAAATAATCGGCGAAAGCTAGAAAGAAAAGAATTAAATCGTAAATTAAAACGGCATTTTTTAGAAATGGGAAATTCCACGACAACGAAAGAGGAACGAAGCTTATGGCAAGCAGAAAATAGAAACGATTTGAAAAAGTTAACATGGCTAGAAGGTTATGGAAGTTGTCGAATTCACGGGCTCTCGATCTGATTTGACATCACGATTGTTTATGTAATAAACCTTCACGTCCCTTTCGCCGTTTATAAGCCAATTGCCTCCTGATTTTGTAAATTTCATTTCTTGCTGGACTGCACCTGTGGATATTTTTTCTGGGCCTTTCATTGTCCAGGACTTATCAAATAGGGCTGTTGCAGTGTCTTCAGAGTCAACAAAAATCTCGATGTTTTCAATCTGTATTAAGATTGAATCGTATTTGCGATAAGCTCTCAAACGATCTGCGCGCACGTGGTTTTTGTCTCTATTGCTTTCGGAGTAATAAACTTCCAGAACATCGGCATAGTTTGCAAGATGTGCTTCTAGATCTTTATTGGAGTTCGTATTTGCCCACTGCAATAAAACCTTGGTTATTTCCTGTTTTATTTTCTCCATCTTTTCTTGACTTACGGTGTCGGAGGAGGCTTTTCTGAGGGAAATTGTAGCTTGAGGTGAAGGCAATGCTGTTGATAATGTTTGCTTTTTGTTGAAGGACCAAATACCTAAGAAAGCAATGCTTAAAAAAGCCATCACCGCTAGGACTAGAATTATCCATTTTGACGTGAGTCCTTTCTTTAATTCTAGCCGAAGCGTCGGAGTAGAAGTACGTGCACTCGTTAGCCGTCCTGTTTGGATAGTTTCTTCTTTTCCCAGAAAGAATTGATCTTGGCTTAAAAGCTTGTACTCTTGCTCTTCTATTAAGGGAATCCCGTCTGAGAGGCAAAAACTCAAATCATCGGCATAGGTTTGTAGGCAGCGCGGGCAAATTTTCATTGATGATGATTATAACCGAAAGCATTCAAAAGTGCTAATTTCATTTATCGGAGAAACATGAGACTTTAACAATCTCTTAAATTTCTTTTCACATTTTTTTAACTCCTACTGGTTAGCATGACTATTTAATTTCAGCCTGGAATGTTTTCGGCGTGGCTGAGGTTAAGGGAGGAAAATATGAAAAGTAGATTTTTTTTGATCATAGCTCTTTTATTTTCGGTTCAGGCTGTTTTAGCGCAAGCTTTAGGCAGCCTAAGCGGAGTGGTTAAAGACCCAAATGATGCTCTGATTCAAGGAGCGACCGTTACAGTCAGGAACGTGGCGACTAACTTAACGAGGACCGTTGTTACTGATGAGGAAGGAAGGTGGACTATTCCTTCGCTTCCGGTTGGTATCTACAGCATTACTTATGAAAAAGAAGGTTTCAAGAAAGCAGTTGTAGAAAACATAGAAGTTGAAGCAGTTGTTCCGAGAAAGGTCGAAGTAAGACTTGAAGTTGGCATAGCTGAGACTGTCGTAGTAACAACTGCTGAACAACCTTTGGTTCAAACTGAAAACGCTACAATAGCTAGACAAATCTCTGGCGAAGAGATTACAAAAGTGCCAACTTCGACCAGAAGCTTTACTGGCCTTTTATCATCCGAAGCAGGGGTTTCAGCCGAATTATCGCCGGTCGGAGTTAACAGCAATGGCAACATATCGCCATCAGTCAATGGCACTAGAACTACTTCGACTAGTCTTTACTTCAACGGCATAGACGCTACAAATATTACAAGTAACGAGGGAACTTTAACTGATAATATCTCGCCTGCTCCTGAAACTTTACAAGAAGTCAAACTACAAACTTCTCTTTATGACGCTTCCACGGGTCGTTCCGGTGGAGGAAACTTTCAGCTAGTTACAAAGCAAGGAGGAAATTCTCTATCAGGTAGCGTCTATTACTATCAACAAAATAAGGCATTCAACTCAAATGAATTTTTCCTTAAAGAAAGCGGCAATGAAAAGCCAAAAGCTGATAGAATCGAAGCAGGATTTACACTAGGTGGTCCTATAGTAAGGGACAAAGCTTTCTTCTTCGGAGGTTACCAATATACAAAAGCAAATACAGGACTTGTTCCGACAGCTCGGACAAGAACAGTCTTGCCTTTAGCCTTAAGTGTTTTAGGTGATAATCGCTCAAAAGCTGACATTGCAGCAGCTTTTAATCAATTCAATGGTTGCAGTGGTTCGAATTGCTTAACAGCTAGCGATATTTCAGATGTTGCTTGGCGAATTTTTAATCTCCGCAATCCTGTAACAGGAAACTTCATTCTACCTAGCCTAAGACCAGGAACTTTCAGACCTCTAGGCATAGTTGATCAAACCGGAACTGGAAACTTTCTTTTTGGAAACTTTCCGAACATAACAACTCGCACTTTACAAAGAAACAATCCTCTTGTCGAGTTAATACAGGTTGAACCTGCAAAGTTTAAGCAAAACCAAATAACCGCAAGGTTTGACGGACGTCTAAGCTCGAAAAATAACTTAAGTGGAACGCTTTTTGTAGCTGACTTTCCTGGCTTTGATCCTTTTCCTGATCCGAGTTCGCTAGCTTCTCCTTTTACTTTAAAGCGTAGTGATCGAAACACTACTTTGGCTATCTCAGACACACATGTTTTCTCATCTAATTGGACCAATGAGTTTCGTTTTGGCTACTTTTACCTTAATAACACTAGAGGACTTGATGAACCGTTTTTAGAAATTACGAATGCTTCGGTCGGAATCGTAAATCCGGCTCTAGTTTTCGATGATAGTCCGGCCACGAGAAGGTTAGGGCATTTCATCGGACGTAATAACATTGCCAACTTTTCTTTTGGTGGCCCAAATGACTCTTTTAATAAGCGTAAGCAAGTGACCTATACTCTCCGAAATGACACAAACTGGATTTTCAGAAGACATAACTTCAAGTTTGGTGTTGAATACAAGCGACATCAATACGATACAAACTTGCCAGAAGAGCAAGCTACTGAGTTTGAAAAATTTGACAGTTTCACACAGCTTCTTACAGGTAATGCGACTGAGGCCGATACGCAATATGGCTTCACCGACAAAAGTTTCAGATTTCAAGATATAGGGCTTTACATAAACGATACTTGGAAAGTTACGAGAAGATTGACTCTAGATTTGGGCTTACGATACGAGCTTTTCATGTGGCCAGCAGAAAAGAACGGAAGAATTGGTAATTTTGATATCTCTCCGTTCTTGCCATGCTTTACAAAGAACGGTGGCTCGATGTCTCTTTGTGATAATCCGACAAGATCGTTTATTGTTCCTAAAAACGTAAAGCTTACTGGCAATAGTGTTATTGATAGTGCAATAAATGCTTCGAGTGTGGTTGATAACAAACACACTCTTAATGGTTTAGACTTAAATAACTTTGCTCCTAGAATTGGCGTATCTTACGCTCTAAGTAATAATTTTGTAATTCGTGGTGGATACGGGATTTTCTATGACCGGCCAAGTGCTGCATTTATTAACACTACTTTCTCAAATTATCCATTCCTTCGTGAAGTTGAGATTACGGTTCCAAGCGGGAATGTGCCGATAGCAAATGCTTGGGCTAATGTTCCTACGAACCTTCCTTTGAATGCTTGGCTTCCATTTAGGGTTACCAGAACTTCAGGTGCAAGCGGAACTTATGTATTAAGGGACAATACACCAGTATTTACAGATCCCCGCGGAACACCTCAAGGCACGGGTTGCGATCCATCAACGGGCAACAACTGCATTCGTGGAAACATAGCTGAAACGTTTGAGTTTCGTGCTGTGGATAGAAACCTAAAGACGCCCTATGTTCATCAGTGGAACCTTGGTTTTCAGTATGAGTTCGCCAAAGGCTTTCTATTTGAAGCCCGTTACGTTGGCACGGCCGGTAGAAGCCTTCTGATCACAAGGGCTTTCAATCAAGGTTATGATCTAAATGATCCAAACACGCCTGATCACATTTTCGAGCGTCTCAATCAAGCATATCTCGCTGCTGGCGCACCGAATGGTCCGCTCAATCCCGGAAATACGGCGCGGGAACGTGGTTTAGGTAAAGCTTTTGGATTTCCTAATCCTGCACTTGGTGGTGCTATTGACCTTAATCTTGCCAATGCTGCAGGTGCCGTAATCAACTTTGAAATTCGAGTGCCAATCTTAGGCTTCAACGTTCCTGAAGCTTTGTTGCTTGAGTCAAAGGGTTATTCTGATTACCATAGTGGTCAGTTTAGCCTTACAAGGAGGTTTTCGAAAGGGCTACAATTTAATGTTTCATACACTTTTTCCAAGTCAATTGACATAATGTCAACCGATCCGGGAAGTACTGCCGGTAGCGGAAAACCTGACGTGCCGAACTCTGGATTTATAGTGCAAGGGGACTCGAGAAACCTCGATAACAATCGCGGTCCTTCTGATTTTGACAGGAAGCATCGCTTCAGTACAAATTTCGTCTGGGAAATTCCTTTTGGTGGTAAAAATCCCTTCTTGAAGGGTTGGTCAATATCGGGCTTCTTCCAGGCTCAGTCAGGAACTCCTTTTACGATCTTTGCTTCTGAACCCGAGATCACCTCTGCTGCGCAATACACAAATCTCGCCAGAGGTTCAGGAGGACTCTATCGCCTCGGTTTCGGAAGGCCTAACTTTGTATGCTCTTCTGCAAAAGACGCTATCCGTGGTTATAGTGTAAGCGATGTTCGTAATGGTCGAGTTATAAACTTGAGTTGTTTTGCTTCGCCTCTTGGAGGTTTTGGCAACTTGGGTAGAAATACCTTCCGTGGTCCCTCTCAAAAACGCTTTGATCTGGGCATTGCAAAAACTACTACCTTTAATGAGAGGTTTAAGCTTGAGCTTGGATTCGACATTTTCAATTTATTTAACACTGTAAACTTCGCAAATCCGAATAATGACTTACAGGATGCAGCTGATTTAGGTTTTATAACTAACACTGTAGGTGGTCCGAGAGTAGGGCAATTCAGAGTTAGGTTGCTTTTCTAAACAATAGACAAAGAGGAAGACCTTTTTCAGACAGGTCTTCCTCTTAATCTTCTTCTATGATTTGATAACTTGTTGTAATCAAAGCTGTTGGTCTTAATGTTGCTACGACACTGCAGTATTTTTCATCAGAGAGTCTTATAGCATCAGCTACTGCCTTTTCTGAAATATTTTTGCCTATAATTACGTGATGAATGTGTATTTTTGAGAATGCTCTCGGATGATCTTTCCTCCTTTGTCCTTCTACTTCAATTCTATAGCCAATTAACTGTTGTCTTTTCTTGTGCAGTATCGAAACTACATCAATTGCTGAGCAAGTACCCGCAGCAAGTAAGATCAATTGCATGGGAGTGGGATTTTCTTCCAAGGAACTTCCTATTTTTATGCTTCCCTTTTCAGAGAATTTTCCTTCAAAAATGCCATTTTCTTGATGTTCTATAACTACTCTCATAAGTTATACTTTAAGAGTAGATTTTAACATTAACAAAAAGTCGACAACCCAATTTCTGTTGCTAAAATCAAACTTCGTGTTGATAATCTCTTTCAAGGAGACGAAAAATGAAAAAAAGAGCAGTGAGTTTACTGAGCATTATTGCGGTGGTGATTTCGTTTGCTGTGGGACTAAAAGCTCAGCAAATCAACGAAAGAGAAGTAAGAGACATCCTGCGTCAATTAAGCGTAAAACTAGGTGATCTAAGATACAACCTTGATTACGAAGTCAGGCAAAGAGGAGTTACACGCTCCGATGAGACTAGACTTTTACAGTCTTTTAGTGAGCTGCAAAACCAACTAGAAGATTTTCAGAGAAAATTTGATCGAAGACGTGACAGTCAGTATGAGGTGTCGAATCTACTTTTGAAAGCAAAAGTTTTCAATGAAGAGTTGGCAAATTTTCGTGTAAGTTTTACTGTTAGCAGAGATTGGGACAGTGCAAAGACATTATTTGATCGTCTAGCCGCAATTTATGGTGTTCCATCAGATTGGCAGACAACAAGAGGACGGACAACTGTAACAGGTAATTTTAGGTTCAGCTTAAACGGTAGTTATTCTCTGGATCAAAATCGTAGCGATGACGTAAGAGAGGTGGCGGATAGAGCCGTAAAAGATACTGACGTTCAAGACAAGGTAGCAGCATCGCGTGATATAGAAATTCTTCTTGAGCCACCCCAAAATCTTGCCATCGAGATTCGAGGAAATCGGGTAACACTTGAATCTACGCTTGCACCGCAGATAACTATAACAGCTGATGGAAGAGAAAGAACTGAAACCCTTTCAGATGGAAGGATGCTGAGAATAAGAGCTACCTTGAGAGGACAACAAGAGCTTACGATCAACAGTTTCGGTGATGATAGTGATTACAGCGTGACTTTCTTGCTAACAGAAGGTGGCAGAGCTTTGCGAGTTACGAGAAGTGCAACGCTTTATTATCTCGGAAAAACAGTTTCGGCTGAAAGCTTCTACTTTAAGACTGATTCAGTTGCTAGATTTGGTATCTATGATAGAAACTATCAAGATAGAACCTCATGGAGCGATAGCCGCAATGGCGGAAAAAGACAATTTATAGTGCCGAATGGAACGATAATAACCGGAACCTTAGAAAACGAGATTTCAACAAAAACATCCAAGAATTATGATCGCTTTAGCTTAACTGTTGTAGCCCCGACACAATTTCGTGGTGCCGTTATCGAAGGTTATGTATCAAACGTAAGTCGTTCGGGACGTATTAGCGGTCGTCCTCAGATTGTCTTTAACTTTGAGAAAATAAGAATGCCTAACGGAGAAGTTTATGACTTTAGAGGAACTTTAATTTCTGCTACTGACGCCGAAGGTAAAACTGTGAAAACAGACCCGGAAGGAACAGCTAAAGGTGGAAGTCAGACGAATGAAGCTGTAAAAAGGGGCGCGATTGGTTCAGCTCTCGGTGCTATAATAGGAGCCGTAGCTGGTGGAGCAAAGGGTGCAGCAATTGGAGCAGCAATAGGTGCTTCGATTGGAGCTGGTTCAGTAGTTGTTCAGGGGAAAGACGATCTCGAATTCAAGGCTGGTTCAACTTTGATGATTCAGTCTTCTTCTCCTAACTCTAATCGCTAAATTTTGAAGAAGGCAGGGCCATCTGCCTTCTCTTTATTTTTCCGTATCAAAAAGACTCGGCGTGGATTCTTTAGGGGGCTTGCAAAAGCCGAGATGCTCATAGGCTAATCTGGTTGCTATTCTCCCTCGAGAAGTTCTGTTAAGAAACCCTATTTGTATGAGATAAGGTTCGATAATTTCTTCGATTGAATCTTTTTCTTCTTGAATAGAAGCCGCAATTGTGTTAAGTCCGACGGGGCCACCATCGAACTTTTGAATAATAGTCAGGAGCAATTTGCGATCAACTTCATCTAAACCGTAGGTATCGACTTCCATTCTATCTAGAGCATCTTCCGCTACTTGTTTTGTTATTTTTCCAGAGTATTCTACTTCTGCAAAGTCCCGCACTCGCCTCAAGAGCCTATTCGCTATTCGCGGCGTTCCCCTTGAACGACGTGCAATTTCAGTCGCTCCTTCTTCGGTGATTTCAGTTCTTAAGATTCTTGCACTACGCATGACAATGGTTTTTAGGTCTTCAACATTATAGAAGTCGAGATGAAACTGTATTCCAAACCTGCCACGCAAAGGGGCTGTTATAAGTCCTGGTCGAGTCGTCGCGCCGATTAGAGTAAACTTCGGAAGTTCGAGTTTTATTGAGCGAGCTGCTGCTCCTTGACCTATCACTATATCCAGTTCGTAATCTTCCATTGCCGGATATAGGATTTCCTCGATCGCAGGGTTTAGACGATGAATCTCGTCGATGAAAAGAATATCTCCTTCATTCAAGTTTGTAAGAATTGCAGCTAGATCGCCTGCTTTTTCTATGACAGGTGCAGCAGTAGCTTTTATTTCGGCTTTCATTTCATTGGCGCATACGTAAGCGAGCGTTGTTTTTCCGGTGCCAGGCGGACCAAAGAGTAAGATGTGATCGAGTGCCTCATGTCTTCTAATAGCTGCTTTTATAAAGACACGTAAATTTTCCTTTACTTTTTGCTGTCCGATATACTCTTCAAGTCTAGATGGACGCAAGGAAACGTCAAACTGTTCATCTTCTTCGATAAAGGCTGGGTTTCTTGTGTCTTTCAAGTTCATCTTTACACTTTAGAAAGAATCTGTAAACTTTTTCTTAGTAGCTTCTTTATATCCATTTCTGTTTCTTCTTTCATTGCTTCTTTTACTGCTGATTCGGCAACACTTTTTTGATAGCCGAGACTTACAAGTGCTGCTATGACATCTTCATATTCAGGAAATTCCACTTTCTTTGCTCGAGTTCCATCCTCGAAGGTAGCAAGGTTTTTTAGTTTATCACGAAGTTCAACCGTAAGTCTTTCTGCTGTTTTTCTACCTACTCCTGGTATAGCCGTTAGTCTTGTAATGTCCTTGTTTAGTATAGCTTTTATCAATTCATCGGCGTTCATGCTGGAAAGTATAGAGATACCGCTTTTAGCGCTTATTCCTTGAACAGAGATGAGTTTTAGAAAAAGTTGTCTCTCTTTTTCATGTAAAAAGCCGTAAAGTTGAAGAGAGTCTTCTCTAACGTGTGTATAGATTCTTAGCGAAACCATGGAGCCGATTTCACCGACTTCGTAGAATGTAGTCAGCGGAACGAATACTTCATATCCAACACCGCCAACATCGACAATCAAAGAGGTAACGTTTTTTTCTAAAAGTTTACCTGATAAATAGGCAATCATTTTTAAGATAGATTGTAATTGATCGCAAGACTTGGGACAACGATCCAATCATTTTTAATCATCATCAAACAAGAGAAAGTTTTCACTTAAAAAAAACATAGTTATAATTTTGACTTGAGAAAAATGAAGGTTGAGAAAATTTCTGAGCTTACAACAAGTCGTTTGAGCGTATATCTTCGCTGTCTTGAGGAATTGTCAGCATCTGGAGTAAGGACGATTTCATCCGAAGAGCTTGCGAGGAAGTTTCGTTTGAATTCGGCACAAATCAGAAAGGATTTGGCTTATTTTGGTGAGTTTGGCGTCAGAGGAGTCGGATACTACGTTGACGATTTGCGTGAGCATTTAAGGAGAATTCTAGGTTTAGATAAAGAACACAAGGTTTGCATCATAGGTGCTGGCAGATTAGGAACAGCTCTTGCTGACTATAATGGTTTTAAGAAGTCAAATTTTTCTGTCGTAGCTTTGTTTGATATAGATGAATCAAAGATAGGTAAGAGCATCGGTAATGTTAAAATCTACAATTTCGCTGATTTTCACAAGATTGTAAGGCTCGAAAAAATCGAGATAGCTGTAATAACTGTTCCTGCTTATGCAGCTCAGCAGGTTTTGGATGAAGTAGTGAGAGCTGGTATTAAGGCTGTTCTGAATTTTGCTCCTGTTACCCTTATAGCTGATGCTTCTGTAAAGGTCAAAACCGTTGATTTAACAACTTCCTTAGAAAGCCTTTCATACTTTCTTAATCAACCCGTAAACGGTAGAGATGAGTAGTTTGAGATTTTGTGATAAGCTTTGGTTTTATGCAGGAGTCTGAAGCGAGAAAACTTATAGTTGAGGTTGGGAGACTACTTTACGAACGAGGCTATGTTGTGTCTTCAGACGGTAATCTAAGCATAAGACTTGATGATGATCTGATACTTGCTACCCCAACCATGACGTGTAAAGGACGCATGAATCCTGAGATGCTTGCTTTGACCGATATGAACGGCAAGCCTTTGAATGACAAAAGACCTTCCTCGGAGCTTGCAATGCATATTTTAATCTATAAAAAGCGACCAGATGTTCGAGCCGTTTGTCATGCCCATCCACCTTATGGAACTGCATTTGCCGTAGCAGGATTGGCTATTGACAGACCCATACTTTCAGAGGTGATTTTAACTTTGGGATGTGTTCCGCTCACAAGCTATGGAACACCTTCAACGGAAGAGCTAACACGAGCAATGGAGCCTTTTATTGAACACCACAATGCTCTTTTGATGCAAAATCATGGTGCCGTTGCCTATGGAGCAGACCTTTGGCAGGCTTTTGATAGGCTTGAAACTTTGGAACACACCGCAAAAATCGCAATTTTTGCAAAAATTTTAGGCGGCGCTCAAGATTTGCCGAAAGATGCCATAGAAAAGCTTATAAACATAAGAGAAAAGGCGGGGTATCTCAGTGAAAAAGCAAGATGTCAATCTTGCGGGTATCTACATGAAACCAGCAAAGTTTGCGAAATTTCCTCAGATGGAAAAAAGTTTCATTTTACTAGAGAGGAGTTAATAGAGCTTTTGTCACAAGTGGTTAACCTGAGCTAAACTACTATTTTTCAGGATATTTTCATTTTTGAGGGGCATAAATTATGCAAGAAGCACTAGGAATGGTTGAGACAAGAGGATTAGTAGCCACAATTGAAGCGGCAGACGCAATGGTAAAAGCGGCAAATGTTAGGTTGGTAGGATATGAAAAAATAGGTGCTGGGTATGTTACAGCAATCGTGCGCGGGGATGTAGCTGCTGTGAAGGCTGCTACAGACGCTGGCGCAGCTGCAGCACGTCGTGTTGGTGAGTTGGTAGCTGTTCATGTCATACCAAGACCGCATTCAAGCGTTGATGAAACTTTGCCAGTAAAATAATGATAATTGCTAGAATTTTAGGAACAGTTGTTTCGACGCAAAAAGACCCGCGTCTTGAGGGAAAGAAGCTTCTTATCGTTAAGCCAATAAACCTTGATGGCACTGACCAAAGCGGTTATATTGTTGCTGTTGATACGGTTGGGGCAGGCTTTCATGAGAAGGTCATAGTGGTCGGTGGATCTTCGGCTAGAATGGCTGAGGGAAACAAGGACTGCCCAGTTGATTCGGCTATAATCGGTGTAGTTGATCGGATAGACTTTATCAAGCCTTTAGAAGAAAGTTGAATGCAACTAGCAAGAGTCATAGGTAATGTCGTTTCGACCGTTAAGAATCGATCACTTACGGGGCGAAAATTTCTCATAATTCAGCCGCTTTCGGCTGATTTAAAACCAAGTGGTAATCCTTTGATTGCTTTAGATGCTGTCGGAGCTGGTGCGGGTGAATTGGTTTTTTGGTGTCGTGGTAAAGAAGCATCTTTCCCATTTGAGCGAGAAGATACGCCGACGGATTGCACAATAGTAGGAATCATTGACTCAGAAGCGCACGTTTTTAGAAGGTCATGATTTTGGCGAGGGTAATTGGTAATATCGTTGCAACACAGAAAAATCAGCGTTATGAAGGTACTAGAATAATGCTTTGCCGACAAATTACACCCGAAGGCGAAGAAATGGACTATACGTGCTTAGCTATTGATGCGGTTAAAGCTGGTGAAGGCGACATTGTCGTGATTACTCAGGAAGGTTGGAGTGCTTCTACAGCGGCTACAGGAAAGGCTGGTGCGGCGATTGATTCGGCAATTGTAGGCGTAGTTGATCGAATTGATCTTTTACCAAAAGAAGAATGAATAGAGACGAAGTAAAACTTATCATTAGACAGTTACTTGACTCCTTACAAGCTGAGGCGAAAACTGACTACATAATCGAAAGCATAAAATTGATAAATCAAAGGCTTGACAGGATCGAGCAGATAATAGACTCTAACTACTCTGAAAATACTCAGCAAAAGATACATCCAAGTCAAGAAAAGTTTAAGAGTCTAAAGCCGTTGGCTTATCAAGAATTGCACGAGAAAATATGTCCCTTTGAGCCTGACTTGAAAAAATGTGATGAGTGTGGAATGTGTAGTTGTAGGGGATTTTGAGAAAATAGTTTTGTAGATTTGTAGAAAAGTCTTGACTAAAGCAAGTTTAACTTTTATACTCTTTTGAGAAACAAATTTTTCAGGAGAGTAGTAAAAATGGAAATCAAGCCATTATCCAGAAGAAATAATTTAGTTACTCAAGAGATTGGAAAAGAAGTTTTAGTTTACGATTTAGAAAATAATAAAGCACATTGCTTAACAGAAACGGCAGCATTTATTTGGAAGAATTGCAATGGTGAAAATACAATTTCAGACTTGAAGAATCTTATAGAAAAGGAATTCAAGGCTTCTATAACGGAAGATTTTGTGTGGTTAGCTATAGACCAGTTGAACCGGGAAGAACTTTTGCAAGAAAAACTACCGGTACGAGGGATAACAAGAAGAGAGGTCTTAAAGAGAATAGGCGCAGCTGCTATGATTGCTTTACCAATAGTCGCGTCGCTGACCGTTCCTGATACAGCTTTAGCTTCAACAACCTGTGGTAATATTTGTTCGCCTGCAAATCCTCGTACTTGTGCACCGGGTTGCACTTGTCAAGGTTCTATTTGTGTGTAGCAATTTCACAGGCAACTCGGACATTGTTTTTTAAGAGTTCGGTGTTTGCCTTAAGCGTTTTTCCTTTGGTTAGTTCGGCTAGTTTTTTAAGAAGAAAAGGCGTTAAGGATTTCCCCTTGATGCCTTTTTCATTTGCTTGCTCGGTTGCATTTTTAATAGCTTTTTCTAATTCTTCTCTTTGAAGTTCGAATTCATCTGGTAGCGGCACGGTTACTAAAGTTGCAGTCTTTAGTTCAAGATTCCTTTTTATCTTTATAATTTCGATGATTTCTTCTATGGAATTTACGCTTGCATCAACTTCTAGATCGCTTCTAGAAGAGTAAAACACAGGAAAGTAGTTACATTTGTATCCGATGGTGGTTATTCCGTAAGTTTCGAGCCATTCGCGAGTTGCTCTCAAGTCAAGAATAGATTTAGCTCCAGCACATACCACAGTGATTGGAGTTTTTGCTAAAACAGGCAAATCACCTGAAATGTCGAAAGTATATTCTCTGTGAATACCACCGATTCCGCCGGTAGCAAGTACCTCTATACCTAGCCGATTGGCTATGAAGCTTGTAGAAGCTACGGTTGTTGCACCGTCGAGTTTTTTTGCGATAGCAGTCGGTAGATTGTGCATTGAAACCTTTTTTATATTTTCGTTTGAGGCCAAGTATTCGATTTCTCTTTCAGTAAGTCCAACACGGATTTCTCCCTTCAGGATAGCTATAGTAGCAGGGACAACGCCCATGTTGCGGACTATTTGTTCCATTTCGAGGGCCGTTTCAAGATTTAGTGGAAACGGCAAACCGTGAGCAATAACTGTAGATTCGAGTGCTACTATAGGGTATTTATCTGCAATTGCTTGTTTTACTTCCTCTGAGGCTTTTATCATTGTCAATTTCCTTGGGAGTTATCTTGAGCTTGAAGAAGTGATTTTTCTTCGGATGGTTTCCAACCAGCGCGATAAAGCAATTCGAGGGCAAGCTTTATTTGAACAGCCATATTCGAAGCATTATTTTCGGTAAAAACACCAAAGTTTATGCCTATAACTTTGCCGGATTGTCCAAAGAGAGGTGCTCCGGAACCACCTTCTGCAGTTTTTGCATCATGCACTATCTTCTTTGAATCCATATCGGTTATTGCTCCTGGGGTTGTTAGAGGTTGGATTTTTCCGTTTTGAGCAAGGTAATTTAGCAAAGATTCTCTAGAGGAAAATCTTGCTGCAATCGCCTTTGCTTCGCTATCTTCGAGCATGGCTAGAAGTCGATCTGGACCATTTGGATAGCCAATTGAAACTACCGTTTTACCGATGGCTATTGCGTCACTCGAGTTATCCATTTCAAGAGGTAAAGTGGGAATTCCCAATGCAACATTTGGGTCGATAGTGCCAACAGCTATATCGTCTCTTTGGCTTACAGCTTCAACTTTCAAGGTAATGGGATTTGGTATTCTTGGAAAATACACAACTAGTTTCTTTATTTTTGCCCTTGCGTCAAACTGTCTGATTATCTGCTTTACGAGTTCATCTTCTTCCCAAGGTTGAACGACGTGTCTATTTGTTAATATGTAGCCGTTGCCGACATGAAAGCCAGTTCCTATGAATTCATATTCGACTGGCAGACCGTTTCCTTCCGTTGTTAAGGTAAATTGTGAAGACTGAAAAGAAGGCTTCGTTTCGCCTTCTATGGGTTCGTAAGGATCGGGTTGATAGATGCTTGGATCTGGGTAACGAAGAGGTTTTCCATTTTCGCGGCTCACTAACCCATAGACTCCTACGATAAGACAGACACCATCGCCATATTGGACGCGTAAATTCGGAGCAAGGGACACGGTTCTTATTATGTCTCTGCTGGTTTTGTCTAAATTTCCTAGTTGTTGATTTGTTTGCTCGAGCTGCTTTTCTAGTCTTTGAATTAGTTCTTGCTGTTTTGCAATCTGCTCTCTTGAACGGCGCATTTCTTCGTTAAATGAAAACCCTAGGTAGAGCAACCCAAAAACTGAAATAAATATAATCGAAAAGAGTATTATTTTTGTCGTCAAACTTGTTTCTCTGAAAAGCTCTTTTGCAAGCTCCCGTAGGAAAACCTTTGCATCATCTCTTTTTGGAGATAGGGCTGACTCGATGGCAGCTTCTTCTATAAATGGTGCTACATGGGGCTTTCTGTTTACTCTTATCAGAGAAGATTCCGAATCAACTACAAAGAATGAAAAATCTACTCCCGTTCCATTTATTGATATTTTGTCGCCACTTCTTATGATTTTGTCTGAATCTAGCTCTTCGCCGTTGAATTTTAAGTTAATTGAATGATCGAACTTTGTTACTTTGTATAGGCCGTTATCATACCTGATTTCAAACCAAAAACCTGATTTTTTTACCTTCGGTGTTTTTACTTGAAGTTCATGAAAGGCTTCTGTCCCGACACGAATTACTTTTTCAGAGAAAAACTCTGTTTTTTTCTCTTCTCCAATAGATATGTGTATGACTAATCCTTCGGGCATGTCGGCATTTGTTCTATTCTATCATGCTTTTTTTTCTAAGAAGCAAGTAAAGTTGAAATTAAAATTTTCATTGTCGGGACTTCTTTTGTCAAGATTTTTATTTCGAAGTCATTGATACGAGCGTAGCGGTTAATTTTTCCACTACTAAGAGTAGGGTTTTGCCAGATTCAGTAAAATTGCCATTTGAAGCTTGTTCTTCAGCAGCGACTGCAATATCGGTAATGCCTGCTATTTTGCTTTGGTAGTTTTTCAGCTCCGCTTTCGTGCGGAACTCTACTTCCAAAGCGGCAAGACTTGCTACTATGTCTTTTATGCTTTGGATAGTTTTGCGTTTGAATTCGAAGTTTTTGTCTATAAGAGCTTGCGAGATTTTTTTCTGTTTTGCTTGCTCGTCAATTTCCTCAATCCCTTTCGCTACGCCACCAAGGATATAAAGAAAGCGGGTTAAGTTTACAATCTGTATGGAAATTTTTTCGGCACTTCCGGTTATTTGCGCTTGTGCTGTGAGCTTTGGTTGGCGATTCTGTTTTCTTTTTTGGGCAGATATTTCTAGAGAAAAAGCAAGGATACACAAAAGAACGACTGTGATTTTACTTAAATTTCTCATTTTGAAAGCTAAAACATCGAGGTTAAAATTTTAACACAAAGGATGAAAAAAAGGTTTCTTAGGGTTTGCCGCTTAGGAAGAATTGATTATAACGAGGCTCTTACCCTACAAAAACAAACCGAGCAAGCTGTGATTGATGGAAAAGCTCCCGACACACTTTTTCTTCTTGAGCATCCGCACACGTACACGATTGGAAGAAGAGCTTCTCAAAGTGGTATTCTGGCGACTTCAGAAATTCTCGAGAAGATAGGGGCTAAGGTTTTCGAAACGGATCGAGGTGGTAAGATAACTTATCACGGAATTGGACAAATTGTAGGTTATCCAGTGATAAATTTAGCTAAGTTTAAGCAGGATGTGCATCATTACGTTAGATGTTTGGAAGAGGTGCTTATAAAAATGCTTTCTGAGTACAGGATTGAAGCTTATAGAATTGAAGGTCTGACAGGAGTTCATACGAAGGATGGAAAGGTAGCTGCTATCGGTGTTCACATAAAACGTTGGGTAACAACTCATGGTTTTGCACTTAATGTCAATACGGATTTGAGTTACTTCAATTGGATTATAGCTTGTGATGGAGAGCCGGTAACTTCAATGGAAAGAATTTTGGGTCGTGAAATTGATTTATTTGAAGTTGAGGATAAAATAATCAAAAAGTTTGCGGAAGTTTTTAACTACGGTGAAGTTTTTGAAGTTGGCAAGGAGAACTAGAATGAAGAGAGAAATAGCTTCTTGGTTTAGTCACAATCTTGGAATGGAGATGCCAATAGTTGCTTACGGATATGCTGGTTATCCGCTTTTAATGTTTCCTACGGCGGCAGCTGATTACCTCGAGTACGAAAGATTCTATCTGATTCACGCTATAAGCGAATTTATTGAAAAAGGACTTCTTCGAGCTTATTCTGTAAACTCGGTCAATCGTTACAGCCTTTTGAATCGAGAAGCGCATCCGGCTTGGAAAGCTGAAATGCTTTCACGTTACGACCGATACATTGTCGAAGAAGTAATACCTCTGATTAGAAGTCAGTGCGGTGCTGAGGCAAAACCGCTTACTACGGGAGCAAGTTTAGGGGCTTTCCTTGCTGCAAATACTTATTTTAAGCATCCGGACATTTTTCGTGGGACAATCGCAATGAGTGGAAGCTATGACATCTATCATTATCTAGAAAACTACTTTGACGATAATGTGTATTTCAACAATCCGATGATGTATCTGAAGAATCTAAACGATGATTATTACCTTCCATTGCTTAGAAAAGCTGATTCAATAGTTTTAGTAACAGGACAAGGTGCATACGAGGCGCCCGAAAGAAGTATCGAGTTTTCAGCCTTATTACACATGAAAGGCATACCGCATATACTCGATCTATGGGGTTTTGACGTAAACCATGATTGGGTTTGGTGGAGAAGAATGCTGCCATATTATCTTGGGAAGTTCTTTAGCTAACTATGTTAGAAAAGCGAAGGATTTTACTTGTAGAAGATGATGATTCGATGAGAAGGCTTTTGGAAGTTGTTTTACGAAAGGCTCGCTATGATGTAATTTGCGCAGAAGATGGGTTGAAAGCTTTGCAGATTCTCTCAGAGGAAAAAATAGATTGCCTAATTACTGATGCTATAATGCCAGGAATATCAGGTTTTGATCTTTGCCGAATGACTCGTCTTCAGAATCCTTCCGTAAAATGCATAGTTTTAAGCGGGCTAGAAGACTCATCCGATTCTGGAAATGATTTTGATGTTTTCCTCATGAAAAATGAAAATCTAATGAATTCAATAATCCCTGTTGTTGAGAAAGTCTTGAAAGATGATTCTGCAGTCTCTTAATAGACAGATATGACAAATTCTTCAAAATTCTAAAAAAGCCATTTATATAGCTTGTAACAACAAAAGAGGAAGGAAATTTAGTTATATTCAGAAGTCTTGAAGTTCCCTTATCACTTGCAAGAACTGGGAGAAGGTTCTAATACTAAGTAGAAAAAGCTATCAGCGGCGGTGAAATGGTCGGTGTTAGTAGAGCAAAAGCTTTTTGAGTAAAGTCTAGCTGAAAAAAGCAAGCTAGAAAACAGTGAGGTTTTTGCAAACCGAAGTTATTAGGCTTTCTAGCAGGGTAAGCTACAGAAAGCCTTAAAAGCGCTAGATTAGGGCAAAGTCAAACTGTTCTTGATGAATAGATGGATCCGTAACTAAGTCAATCGGACCGAGATAATCCTCTATTTCTTTAAGAACTTCTATTTCTTCGCCGCGAAGGGCTTTGGCTATTTCAGGATGAACTCTTAGGGTAACTTGTTTTACATCGTCTAGGTGCTTAGCTATGCGCCTAGCTTCTTCGAGTATGTTGTAACAGACTGTTTGAGCCGATTTTATCCAACCTGAACCATTGCAATATGGACATGGTGAACAAAGCGTTCTTTCAAGAGATTGCTTAACGCGCTTTCTGGTCATTATTACAAGACCTAGATCATTGAAGGAAACAATTTTTGTTGGAGATTTATCTTTTGAGAGGTGCTCTTGTAGGGCTTGTCGAATCTTTTGGCGGTTTCTTGGGTCTTCCATATCAATTAAATCCAAAATAATGATTCCACCAAGATCTCGCAGTCTTATTTGCCTGGCAATTTCTTCGACGGCCTCCATGTTTGTCTTAAAAATAGTATCTTCGAGTCTTATGTTTCCTTTACCGATGAATTTGCCTGTATTAACATCAATTGCTACCAAAGCTTCGGTTTGGTTTATGACTAGATAGCCACCGGATTTAAGCCAAACTCTTGGACGCAAAGCTTTTTCTATCTCGTTTTGTATTCCATAAGCTTCAAAGATCGGTTCATCACGAGTGTAGAGTTTAACTCTACTGACAAGTTTCGGATTTATACGATTTACAAATTCAACTATACGGGTGTATTCCTCTACATTATCTACTCTTATAGCGGTGAAGTCATCAGATAGATGATCTCTTAAGATTCTTTGGACTATATCTAAATCCTGATAGACCAATGCAGGAGCTTTTACCTTCTCGGCTTGTTTTTTTATGTCTTTCCAAGTGTGAACAAGGTAACGAACGTCTTCTCGTAGTTTTTCTTCTGAAGCACCTATACCAGCTGTTCTTACAATAAAGCCGCCAGAAGGGACTTCTTCTTCGTTCATTATCTTTTGGATTAAGTGCCGAAGTCTTGCTCTTTCGCTAGCAGATTCTATTTTTCTTGAGACTCCAATATGTTCTATTGTTGGCATATAGACAAGGTATCTACCTGGAAGAGCTATGTGTGAGGTAATTCTTGCACCTTTGCGAGCGATGGGCTCTTTTGCTATCTGAACCAGTATTTCCTGTCCTTCCCGTAGAAGGTCTGTTATTGTAGGCTGTTCGTGTTTTGCTCGAAAGCTACCATTATTTTCTGCAGAATCTATATGAGATTCCTCTTTCATTTCTTGCTCATGTCTTTCAGTCATGTTGCGGTTTCGTTGACGATTTCGGTTTCGATTCCCGCGGCGACGAGTGTTGCGCCTTAAACTCATTTCCGCTACTGGTTCTTCAAGTTCTGCTGAAGCATCTTCTAGTTTTTTCTTTTTGGTTTTTCCTTTTGTTTTTTCGGATGTCTTTTTTGTTTTGGTTTGCTTTTTACTTTTCTTTTCCTCGGTTGCTACAGATTTTTCTGCTTTCTTTCTGCGATTTTTCTTTGGTTTTTCTTGTTCTATTTCCTCTTCGTCAGCAATTCTTTCGAGTTTTACTTCACCAGTTTGAGTTTGCTCGAAGATTGAGCCAACTTCTGCTGTTGCAACGCTTTCTATGTCAAATTCTATGGTTCGGACTTCATCAGCTATTTCTTCTTGAATGATATCGTCTTTAAAAACCTTGCCTGTGGATTCTTCTTCTACATCTTCATCAGTTATACGTTCAAATTCAACTTCAGCAATTTCTGAGTCTTTAGCGTCTTTGTCATATTCTTGTCCATCAATGGACTCTTGCTTCTTTTCCTGATCTTGTTTTTTGTTTTTTTGTTTCGTTTCTTGTTTTTCGGACAGCTCTTTTTCAAAGATAGGCTCAGCTATTTCTTGAATTTCGTCTATTTGTTGCTCTCGTTCCAGTCGGGCTTGCTTTAGCTGCTCGACTGCTTCTCGTTCTACTTCTTCTGTTATTTCAGATTTTTTGGTTTTCTCGAGCATTATTCTTTCTAATTCTTCCTCTTCATCGAAGAAGTCTGAGACATAGAGAAAGGCGTTTCTCTCAAGTCCGATTTCTACGAATGCCGATTGCATGCCGGGAAGAACACGACTCACTCTACCCTTGTAAATGCTGCCGACTAAACCTGTATTCTCTTCGCCTCTTTCTATATAAAACTCGACGACTTGTCCATCTTCAATAATAGCGACCTTTTTTTCGCGTCCGTTGACACTTATTATCATTTCTTTAGGCATATTTTCTTTTCCTTCTTGACAAACGTCTAAAATAGAGTCGGCAAATGTTGAGGATTGAAGTTTTGTTTAGAGAAACTTTTTGTGGATGAGTTTTAGCAAAATCCGATTTGTAAATTAAACTTCACTTGAATCTTTGCACTAGACTTCAATCCTTGCCGTAGAAAACCGACTCATCAAGCGAACCTAATTTTAAGTATAAATCAAACTTGCGGTCATAGAAAAATACTCTTCTAGAGTTACAAAGATTTGAAATGCGAGTCTAATCTGCTATTATTTTGCACAAAAGAGGTGATGGTTTTCGAACATTTGTCGGAATATCTTGAGCCGGTTGACTCGGAAGTGTTTTATCGTAGAGGTGATCCAAATGATGTTCGCTTGGGAGAGATCATTCCATACGTTCGATATGAGGAAGCAGAAGTTGTAATACTAGGATGCCCACAGGATGAAGGAGTTAAGAGAAATCTAGGAAGAGAAGGTGCAAGGTTTGCTCCGAATGAGATAAGAAGAGAGTTCTATAAGTTTACGCCTTTAGGTTTGAAAGTAAAAATTTATGATGTGGGGAATATAAGGTGCGATTGTCCGCTTGAGCAAATCCATGAAAGGCATCAGAAGGTTGTAGAAAAGCTTTTGCGCGATGGTAAAAGAGTAGTGGTGCTAGGAGGTGGGAACGACATTTCGTATCCTGATGGAGTAGCAATGTCAGAAGTTTTCGGATACAAGAATTGGCTTGCTGTAAATGTTGATGCGCATTTTGACGTAAGGGCTGATTCTACGAGAAATAGCGGCACGGCTTATCGTCAACTTCTTGAAGAGGGGCGGCTCAGACCTGACTACTTTTATGAGGTCGGTTATCAGGTGCAGTTAGCTTCCCCTGTTTATTATCGTTATCTTCAAGAGCTAGGAGTAAATCTTATAAGCATTGAGCAAATTCGCTCCCATGAAAAACCGGATTACGAGCTTAGAGAGCGACTTCGCTCTAAGTTTGTTCATCAAAGCGGCTCATTGAATGTGTTTTTTGGATTCGATCTAGACGTGGTCAGAATGTCAGACGCACCGGGCGTATCTGCTCCAAATCCAACTGGTTTACGTGCTGGGGAGCTCATAAATCTTGTAAAGTTTGCTGCAAGTCTTGCCAGTACCAGAATAATTGAGTTTACAGAGGTAAACCCACTCTTTGATATTGATGGTCGCACTTCGAAGCTTGTTGCGGTTGCTATACATCGGTTCTGTTCAAGCATTAAGCAGGAGTAAAAATTATGAGTGAAAAGCAAGTGATACCACCGGATGATTACGAGAGAGAGCTTACAACTGACCTAGACGATGAAACGGCTGATAAGCCGAGAGGAATTCCTCTTCACACGAAGATCTTAATAGGCTTGGTAATAGGCGTCGTAGCTGGTTTGATAGTAAATCGTAGTATCGGTGGGGCTGATCCAAAGGTAGTTTGGATGGTAGAAAACATAACGCGTCCCATAGGACAACTATTCTTGAACATGCTTTTGATGATTGTCGTGCCGTTAGTTTTCTCATCGCTAGTGGTCGGCATCGCGGGTATAGGAGATATTCGTAAATTAGGCAGAATCGGAGCTAAGTCCTTTGCTTATACTTTAATTCTGTCAACCATTTCTGTTGGTATTGGATTAGGACTAGCTAATCTGATAAGGCCGGGCGAAAAGGTAAGCACAGAAACGGCCATGCAACTTAAAGAAAAGTTTTCTAGCGGGGCAAAAGAGACTGTCGAAGGAACGCTTAAAGCAAGAGAAGCCGAAAAGCGTGACTCTGCTTTAATGTCACTCGTGAAGACGATAGTTCCTAGCAATGTTTTCAATTCAGTTTCATCTTCTAATCCTCAAATGCTACATGTGATGTTTTATGCTTTGATTTTTGGTATCGCAATAACCCTGCTTTCACCTTCATCTTCGATGCCGTTTGTAAATCTAATGGATTCGGTCTTTTCTATAGCTTCTAAAATAATTGATATAGTAATGAAATTTGCACCGGTTGCGGTTGCTTGTTTAATCTTTAATAACATTGCGCAATTTGGTTTTGAGCTTCTTCAATCTTTGGCATGGTTTGTAGGAACTGTTATTCTCGGGCTTAGCATACATTTTTTTGGTGTTTACTCTCTGTCAGTCGCGTTGCTATCGAGAATCAATCCAATTGAATTTTTCCGCAGACTTCGCACCGTGATTGTCACTGCCTTTTCGACTTCTTCTTCTAACGCAACGCTTCCAACCGCTCTTAGAGTTTCACACGAAAATCTGGGTGTTCCGAAGGAGATCAATAGTTTCGTTTTGACGATAGGTGCTACGGCAAATCAAAATGGAACAGCTCTTTATGAAGGAGTAACGGTTTTATTCCTAGCTCAACTTGCAGGTGTAGAGCTTGGCTTATTCGAGCAACTTATGGTTGTTTATCTTGCAATTTTGGGGGGTATAGGAACAGCGGGCGTTCCTGCTGGTTCGATTCCATTTATCGTGGCAATTCTCGTGATGATCGGAATTGATCCAGCTTTAATTGCGATAATTTTGGGAGTAGATAGGATTCTAGATATGTGTAGAACAACTTTGAATGTGATCGGTGATATAACTGCAGCAACCTACGTAGCAAGGAGTGAAGGGTTTGAATTGCTCAAAAAAGTAGAAGAAGGTGGGATTTAGAGTATGTTTCCGATAGGTGACGATAACCAAGACGTAGTTATAACGCCGTATGTAAACTATTTGCTTATAGCTTTGAATTTGTTTGTTTTCTTTTTCCTACAAGGCTTCGGAACTAATGAGGCATTTACTTACGCCTATTCGCTTGTGCCGCGCGAGATTATTACCGGAATTGATTTACAGGGAAACTATCCTCTTAAATTTGAAGGTAAAGTCGTAGCAAACGTTCCTCATTACACGACACCTCTGCCGGTTTATTTTAACTTTCTTACTTCGATGTTTATGCACGGCGATTTTATGCATCTTTTTGGAAACATGCTTTTTTTGTGGATTTTCGGCGACAATATCGAGAATCGAATTGGGCATTTTAGGTATCTGCTCTTTTACCTTACCTGTGGATTTCTTGCTGCTGTCACTCAAATTTTGACCGATGTTAACTCAATCGTTCCAATGTTAGGAGCTTCTGGTGCAATTTCAGGAGTTTTAGGCGGATACATGCTTCTTTTCCCAACTAATCGGGTTCATGTTATAGTGATGAGGTTTATTGTTCAGACGGTTCCCGCTTACGTGGCTCTAGGAATCTGGATAGCATTTCAGATTCTTGCGGGATTTCTCACGCCGTCTGGAGTAGGTGGGGTTGCTTACGCGGCACATATAGGCGGTTTTTTTGCTGGTTTTCTTTTGATTAAGATTTTTGCCATAGGAGCAGATGATAGAATGCTCAGGTTTAGAAGATGATCCATTCGGTAGGCTCTTTCGGATGAGATAACAACAATTTTGTTTCACACTTTTGAGGTCTTAGGTTCAAAGCGGTTTGTGCAGATAAAAGAGCTAGATTAGGTTCATTGGTTCTTTGAGAAAGATGTGCTAAGACTATGTAGCTAGCTTTTCCATCGAAGTCATTTGTAAGCCATTTGCTTAAATCCTCGTTTGAGAAATGTCCCGTGTTTGAGGCTATTCTCTGCTTTAATTCCCAAGGGTAAAATGGGCAAGCCATTAGCATATCTCGGTTATGGTTTGATTCTATGACAATTGCGTCACAGCGTCTTAGCTTTTCATTTATCAAGGTTGTCATCTGTCCGAAATCCATCACGGAAGCAATTCTAATTCCATTTGACTCAGCGACAAAGCCAAAATTGTCTGCAGCATCGTGTGGAACTGAAAACGGATAAAAATCTATTGAGCCGATTTTGAAGTGCGAATTTGAGTCGATTGTGACGGTTCTGCCGTGAAGAGTCTCAAGCCTTTTCTGATACTCTTTTTCTTTTGTTTGCCTGAAATAGGCTTCAAGAGTCAGTTCTGAAAGAAATACTGGGCATTTTAGCGTTTGCATCAAAACCCTTAATCCGCCTATGTGATCGCTATGTTCATGCGTTATGACTACGGCATCTATTTTTTCGTAGTGAATCCCAACCGCAGAAACTCTTCTTAAAATTTCTCTTGCGCTTAAACCCGCATCAATTAAAACATTGGTTTTATCGTTTGAGATTAAGACTGAGTTGCCACTAGAACCACTTCCCAGAACTGTAAACTTCAACATACGGGACAGTTTTTTCATAATATCATGAGTCTTTCTTTTTGTCCTAATTGTTTTCCTGAAAAAAGTTAGCTAAAATTTTCCTAGCAGCTAATTAAAATTTTTAGGCTTCTCAAATTGGCGGAGGGAAAAATGAAAGTTAGGTTTTTGTTTTCTGTATTGATTTTGTTGATAAGTGTTTCTTTGGGATTTTCTCAAACTTTTCCTGTTCGCGGAAAAGTGGTTCTTAGAAAGAGTGACGGGACTACAACTCCAGTAGCAGATGCTTTGGTTGAGGCTTATAGAACGGATGTTTCAAGAGGAAAGATGCCTTCTGCCAAGACAGATAAAAAGGGAAACTTTAGTTTCGCAGGATTTCCGCTTGGACAAGTTTTTGCCATTGTGGTTAGCGCTCCGGGAATAAGACCTGAAATTTACCCTAATGTTAGAGCTGGAATGGAAGATATAACAATAACTGTTTTCGAAGGTGATGGTAAGGTATTAACCGAAGAAGAAGTCCGTCGTTTGTTGCAAGGTGCTGCCACACCTCAAGCTCCCCAACCAGGACTTAGCGAAGAACAGAAAAGAGCAATAGAAGAGGAAGAAAAACGACGAGCTGAATTTGAAGAAAAGAAAAGAAAGATCGAGCAAACTAACGCAACTATCAGAAGAGCATTGCAAGAAGGCATAGATGCGCTGAACGCGAAAAATTACGAACTAGCTATAGCTAAATTTGACGAAGGAATAAATGCTGATCCTGAGTTCGTTGGCTCAGTTCCCGTTCTTCAGACTAACAAAGCTGTGGCGCTAAATAGAAAAGCAGTCGACAAATACAATCAAGTAGTTAGAGAAAAAAATCAAGCCGTAAAGAACGAAGCCATTTCGTCAATAAAAAGCGATCTTCTTAATGCTATTGCAGCTACGGAAAGAGCTCTCCAAGTTTTAGAAAGTGCTTCTGCTACGGGGAATCAAGCAGCGCAGGCAGCTCAATACGAAGAACAGAAATACAGAGCAATTTCCATCAAGCTGGATTCCTACAGACTCCTTTTCCGCACAACATCAGATACTACCAAGGTAAGTGAAGCACTAAAAACACTAGCCGAGTATGAAGCTTTGGAAAAGGATAAGGCTCAGGTAGAAAAAGCAAGACTTGGTCTTGCAGATGCTCTCAGAGAAGCCGGAGATGCTGAATCCGCCATTCCAATTTACAGAAAAGTTCTAGAGGGATCACCTGAAAATTACGACGCAATGGCAGGATTGGGGCTGTGTTTGTTTAGTGTCGGTGTTGCAGCTCAGAACAAAGAACAAATGCAAGAAGGACTTGACATAATGCAAAGGTTTGCAGATTCTGCTCCAGATACTCATCCTCTTAAATCGAGTGTCAAAGACGCAGTTGAGTATCTCAAAATGGAGGAAAAACTAACACCTCAGAAGACAAGACCAACTCAAAGGAGAAGAGGTCAATGATTTTTCTCGTTTGATTCTGGGACTAAATGGGCTTGATTAATATAAGTTTTTCTGAATGTCGCCTCATGCCGAAGCATGGGGCTTTTTAATTTGGTGGACTACCTGATAGAGAGTTGAAGCTTCTTGCATCATTTGGGATTGAGATATTCAGCTATAACTTAGCCAACTTGACCACCGATCAATGGTTTAGGCAATGTCCCGTAATTTATCATTTTCCTTCTTTTTTTGAAAATCATTATTTGTCAATGTGATCACCTTAAGGAAAGAATCGAAATGGCGAAAACTACGATCATCTTGCTGTTTAGAGTTGGAGTTTAGCTAAATAAAGAGTATCAAAGAAATTAAATTCAGGAAAAATTCATTTTTACTGAACTCAAGCAATAAGACTCTGTCATCCAAGGGCAAGAGATAACCGCCTTTTGAGTAGGGGAGAAGTTTACTTATGTGAATCAATGCGGTTTGGAATATCTCATTTTGATTTACTTTTTCTCAAAATTTCACTTTGAAAAATTTTCCTTGACTTTGACATTCTTTGATTTTATATTTATAACAACGATGTTTGACATCGTTTAAGTCTCTTCAAAGGCTCGCTCAAACCTGAAAAGATTATTCTAGGGAGATAAGAGATGTCGTTAAAGCTTGGTGAGATTTTAGTTAAGGAAGGCCTCATTACGCAACAGCAGCTCGCTGAAGCCATGGATTATCAACGTCGTAATGGTGGAAGGTTGGGATCTAGTTTGGTAAAGTTAGGTTTTGTATCGGATGAGGTTATAACTGAGATTTTATCGAGGCAGTATGGAGTTCCTTCAATAAATCTAGAGGTTTACGAGATTGAGGAGGATGTTATAAAGCTGATTCCGAGAGACATGGCGGTAAAGTATGCAATTCTGCCTGTTGCTCGGACAGGTGCGACTTTGACGTTAGCGATGTCTGATCCGACGAATGTTTTTGCACTAGATGATGCTAAATTTCACACAGGATTAAATATAGAGCCAGTAATAGCTTCGGAAAATTCCATTTTAGAAGCTATAGCAAAGTATTACTCTCTTCCAAAGTCTATCGAACTTGTTGAGACAGTTAAAGAGTTAGAATTCTCTCCAACAAAAGTTCCAAGTAGTTCAACAAATGGAATCATAGCAACAACAATAAAAACAGAGGAGTTGAATTTTTCCTTGGATACTATCAATTTAGACACTTCGTCAGAGCAGATAGAAAGTATCCAACAGATAGAAGAAAGCGAAGAAATAGACGTAAAGAGGTTATCAAAGGAAAGCGAAGATGCTCCGGTTGTAAGACTTGTAAATGCTCTTTTGGTAGATGCTTTGAGGAGAGGTGCATCAGATATTCATATTGAGCCTTATGAGAAAGAGTTAAGGGTAAGGTTTCGTGTAGACGGGGTTCTTTATGAAGTGATGAAGCCTCCTATCAGTTTTCGTGATGGAATAATCTCGCGAATAAAAATAATGTCAAAGCTAGACATATCCGAAAAACGCCTCCCCCAAGACGGAAGAATTAAGATAAGGATAAAAGTTGACAATCGTTCAAAAGAATTGGATTTTCGTGTTTCTACTGTTCCGACTCTCTTCGGAGAAAAAGTGGTTCTAAGGCTTTTGGATAAAGAAAAGCTGATGCTTGACATGACGAAACTAGGATTTGAGCCGAAGAGTTTGGAAGTTTTTAAAAGAAACATTGAAAAGCCTTACGGAATGGTTTTGGTCACGGGACCGACTGGGTCAGGTAAGACAAATACGCTTTATTCAGCCCTTATGGCCTTGAATAAGCCCGATATTAATATAATGACGGCAGAAGACCCGGTTGAATTTAATCTTCCTGGGATAAACCAGGTTCAGATGAAGGATCAGATTGGATTAAACTTTGCGGCTGCTCTTCGTGCCTTTTTGCGACAGGACCCTAACATAATCTTAGTTGGTGAAATTCGTGATTTTGAGACTGCAGAAATTGCAATAAAGGCTGCTCTTACGGGTCATTTAGTCTTGTCCACGCTGCACACGAATGATGCTCCTTCAGCCGTCTCAAGGCTTGTTAATATGGGTGTAGAGCCTTACCTAGTCGCAACATCTGTTAATTTGATTCAGGCTCAAAGGCTTGTTAGAAGAATTTGTCAAAATTGCAAGGAAGAAGTTCATACGCCGCCTGATTTTTTGGTTCAAATAGGGTTTTCAGAAGAAGAAGCACACAAAGTAAAAACTTATCGCGGACGTGGTTGTAATGTTTGTAACAATACGGGATATAAGGGAAGAATAGGTCTTTACGAAGTTATGGAAATAACTGACGATATAAGAGAACTTATAACAATAGGCGCAACTGCTATGGAACTAAGAAGGAAAGCTATCGAGATGGGGATGATTACTTTACGAGAGTCAGGTCTTTGCAAGATAAGGGATGGTATAACGACTGTAGATGAAGTTGTAAAAGAAACGGTTTTGTAATTGGGAGGAGTAGAATATGTTGTTAAGGTCAGTCGCTTTAAGCTTGGCGTTGATTCTTTCGATGGGAACTCTGATTCAGTTTTCTACGGATTATTCAGAGGCAGGTCCTAAAGTTTATCAGAAGAAAAAAAAGAAGAAAAAGAAATTGAGGAAATACTCGAAAGCCTGGTGGAAATGGTATCGTGCGAAACTAAAAAGACAACAGATTTTAGCAGCTCGAAAAAAGGCATTGAAGGCAAGGCAGGCAAGGCTGGCTAGATTGAAGAATTCATATAGACCGGGCAAGCCAGTTGAGACAAAGGCGCAACTGACTTTTGCTTACTTGCCGACGGGAGATCCTATCCCGAGGGGTTGGCGGCCTGCAGGCTCGAATAGCAAGGAAGTTCAGTTTTTTGTTGACGATGAGGGAGGAAAGTTCTTAGGATTAGCTTCTATTTCTTTGATAGGACCCGCCGCTCCGCAAAATGAAAACATGTGGGGGAAAAATAAAAGTCTTTCCGGTGTTTCCTTAAGCGCTCTAAGAAGAGTGGTGATTGATAAAATGATGCGTGAACAAGGTTGGGTCGTGAACGATTATCAGAAGGAAGTAGGCGGAAGAAGAGTGTTTGTCGTGGTAGCTCAATCTCCGGGTCCAGATGGGAAAACTCTTCAACGTTTATTCTACTTTACTGAAGTTGATGGGAAGATATATAGCTTGGCTACCAATGCTTCGTCTGAAACAGCTGATAAAATAGCCGAGCAGACGGAAAAAGTTCTAGCTTCCTTTGGAAGGGGATTTCGCTCGAACGAAAGAGCTGAATTGAGATAACAAAAAATAGGTAAAAAAGTTATGAATCTACAAAATGTTCAGTCTGAAGTGCAGATAACACTTCCTGATCTTTTACGTAAAATGCTCGAAATGGGAGCCTCCGACTTACATATTACTACTAACAGTCCGCCACAAGTCAGAATTCATGGTTTTTTACAGCCTATACCAGGGTATCCACCTTTAACAGCAGCTCAAACGAAACAGCTTGCTTACTCCGTTCTAACTGATGCACAAAAGCACAAGTTTGAAGAAAATCTCGAGCTTGATTTTTCATTTGGTCTGAAAGGGATGTCACGTTTTCGTGCAAATATTTTCAATCAGAGAGGGGCTGTTGCTGCTGTTTTTAGGGCTATTCCTTATGAAATAAAATCCTTTGAGGCTTTAGGTCTTCCACCCGTGGTTGCAGATCTTTGTAAAAAGCCTCGAGGTCTTATTTTGGTTACAGGTCCTACTGGTTCGGGAAAATCAACCACTCTAGCCGCCATGATAGATCGAATAAACCGAGATCGTCACGAACATATTCTAACAATTGAAGACCCGATAGAGTTCTTACATCACCATAAGAATTGCCTTGTGAATCAAAGAGAGGTTGGTTCAGACACGCATAGTTTCGCAAACGCCTTAAGATCAGCACTTCGTGAAGACCCTGACGTTGTTTTAGTGGGTGAAATGCGTGATCTCGAAACGATTGAACTAGCATTGAGAATAGCTGAGACCGGACATCTTACTTTCGCAACCCTTCACACCAATTCGGCAGCTTCAACAATTAACCGCATAATTGACGTTTTCCCAGCCGAGCAACAAGCTCAAGTCCGTGTTCAACTTTCGATGGTTCTTGAAGGAATACTTTGCCAAGCATTGCTACCAAAGGCTTCTGGTGACGGTCGTGTTCTAGCTTTAGAAATTCTTGTTCCTAATCCGGCAATAAGAAATCTGATTCGTGAAGATAAAATTCATCAGATTTACTCGATGATGCAAACGGGACAAGATAAGTACGGAATGCAAACGCTTAATCAATCACTTGCTTCACTTTATCATAGAAGGCTCATCACTTTAGAAACAGCAATGCAACGTTCGTCAAATCCAGACGAGCTTAAAGAATTGATTGAAAGAGGTGCAGGGATAAACACCTATAAAACACAAGAACATCCTTCGCCTTACATGCAAGGGCGTCCCATAGGGACAAGACCACCAATTCGTTAAAATTTTAGCGCAAATCGGGAGAAGTCAAGATGCCTACGTTTGTCTATAAAGGTCGAAATCGTCTAAATCAGGTTGTTACAGGAGAAAGAGAGGCTCGCGATACTAGCGAACTGAGAGCTATTCTTCGGCGTGAGCAAATTACCCTTGTTCAGGCTTCTGAAAAGGGGAGTGAATTCAGCATTCCAAAACTAGGAGCTAAAAAGAAGGTCAAGGGTAAAGAGTTAGCTGTTTTCACAAGGCAATTTGCCGTGATGATTGATGCAGGACTTCCTTTGATTCAGTGTTTAGATACGCTAGCTGCCCAACAGAAAAATCCATTTTTTAAAGATGTAATCAATCAAGTTCGTCAAAGCGTTGAAGAAGGCTCAGCTCTTTACGTTGCAATGGAGAAACATCCGAAGGTATTTGATGAGCTTTACACATCAATGGTAAAGGCCGGTGAAACGGCTGGTGTGTTGGATGTGATCTTGCAGCGTCTTGCCAACTTGATTGAAAAGGTTGTTAAGCTGAAAAGAAGTCTTATATCAGCTTCAGTTTATCCGGCTGCGGTCGTCGTAATAGCAGTGATTGCCGTAGCTATAATCATGGTTTTTGTTATTCCGCAGTTTGAGCAGATATTCTTAGGGCTTTTAGGACCGGGTGAAACCCTGCCACTTCCAACCAGAATTGTTATGGCAATAAGTTCTTTTGTTGCTGGTTGGGGCGGAGTGGCAATTTTAATATTTACAATTTCTGCGGCAATTGCTTTGCGGAGCTATTATAAAACTCCAAAAGGCAGATGGAACATTGATTTGTTATTGTTAAAAATTCCGATAATAGGCGAGATATTATTGAAAATAGCAGTAGCAAGATTTTCTCGTGTGCTTTCTACCTTGGTTAGCGCAGGCGTTCCACTGTTGCAATCGCTTGAGATTACAGCGAAAACAGCAGGAAACGCCATAATTGAAGATGCGATAATGAAGATTCGGGCAGGAGTTGAACGCGGCGAAAGTTTTGTCCAGCCTATGAAAGACAGCAACGTATTTCCTCACATGGTTATTCAGATGACCGAAGTAGGTGAAAAAACAGGTGCTTTGGATGCTATGCTTTCAAAGGTTGCAGATTTCTACGAAGAAGAAGTAGATGCCGCGGTTGCTGACCTGCTTTCTTTGATCGAGCCAATGCTAATAGCTTTCTTGGGTGTAACGATAGGCAGCATCGTTATAGCGATGTATCTACCGTTATTTACACTCATAGGAAAATTGGCAAGCGGTATAAGCGGGGGCAGGTAAGTTTTATAAAGGCTAGCCTTTAAGAGCTAGCCTTTTTGTTATTACTCGAGCGTAGAGTTGGAGAGAAACATGGATGGGAAAAGACTTTTTTCTCTTCTCGTTGTTTGTCTATTTTTCTACCATGTTTTATCTGCGAAAGCTACTACTTTTACGGTCAACACCTTAGTTGATTCTTTTGACGGAGTATGCGATTCTTCCAACTGTTCACTTAGAGATGCGATCTCAGCAGCTGATAGCAGCCCAGTGGCTGATAATATAGTGTTTAGCGTAAGCGGAACTATTGCGCTAGACTCTTTAAATTTAGGTTGTATTGATATATTGGCTTCTAATAACAATTTGACAATCAATGGGGGATCTCAAATTAACATTCAAACTAATGGCGCATCTGCGTTTTGTGTTTATGCGGATAATGTAACTATTCAAAACCTCAGAGTATTTGGTAGCACAGCTCTTGGTCAAGCTTTGATATTCATTCAGTCAACTCAAGATTCTATTTTAGAGAATCTTGTGGTGGAGAATAATCCTCAAGGTGGTGGCATTTATCTTGATAGCGTCATAAATGCTAATATTCGTAACAGCATAATTAGAAATAACGGATTTTCAGGAATTAAGTTTCAAAATTCCTTAGGTAGCGAGGTTGGAGGTCTTGTAGGGCTTGTACCGGCGCCGAACCAAATCTACAGTAATGGGCAGGAAGGGGTAGTTATAGAAGACTCAAGCTTTATTACGGTTTGGTATAACTACATAGGAACTAATAATTCTTCTACAGGACCGACAACAGATACTCCAGTTCAGATACTTCCCAATCAGAATTCAGGAGTGGCTATAGTTTCTACAGCCTCGGGTCAGTCAAATAATAATGTTATAACACGTAATAGGATAGCTTATAATCGCTATGAAAATGTTTTGGTTAGAAATCAGAATACTCAGCAAAATGAAATATCTTTCAATCATATATACTCAGACTTTTGTGCGTCTCAGTCGCTGCCGCCAAACAATGGTGTTGTTATTTCGCAGGGAGCAAAAGGAAATGTTGTAAGAACAAATCGAATCGAATGTCATCGTTATAACGGTGTTCAAATTGTCGGAACAGGAACTGACAAGAATGGAGTAATAGATCATGACGGTTCTAACTTTACTAGCGTAGCAGGAAGTCATATCTCAACTATAAGGAAGAGCGATGCTGTAGTTTTGGTTACGAATGATTATAACAACTCTGGATTTCCTACTGTTTCAACATCGAGTCCGATACCAGCAGGACCTAGCGACACTGTGATTGTAAATAACACAATTGAAGAAGGGACATACCACGGTATTCATGCAATTCTTTCAACAAATATGATCATAGGCAAGAATACGATAAGGGGTAACGGCATAAATGGTATTTTATTGGTTGGTGCTTCTGCTTACATAGGCGAGGATGATGCATCTACTCCTTTACCTAATACCATAGCATTCAACGGGCAAAGTGGTATCCGTGTTGAGGCACACTACGGAAATAATACAAGCTATCTTAATTATGCTGACGATGTTAACTCCGTAGCTTCTATTAGAAACAATTCTATTAGTGATAACGGACTTGTTGGGATATTTGGAGTTGATAACGAGGCAGATGATGTTCAATCGCCGCAGCAACTAAACATTACAAACTCAATAGGGACACATCCTTGGACTAAAATTGTTCAGCAATGGTTCGGAGCCGTAGAAATTCTCGATGCACTTAATAATCCTATTACTACAATAACTGCTGGTGCTATCTTTTCGCCTACTTGTAACAACACATATCAGCTTCAAACCTACAACAACGGAGCATGGGGACCACCTGGTTTTGTTCTTAATAACCTAAATACGTGGTTTTATCCACCGTATGGTTCACTCATTACTGATGACTTTGTTGACAATTCGAATAACTACATAAGCTGCAATCCTATGACAATTTCAGCTCTTTCAGGGGTGCTTTATGGAACTGCTATTTTTAGCTTTGACGGTAACAGCAATACTCATCCTGTAATACCTGATAACGTGTTACCGTTTTCTTCTCCGAATGCCACTAAGAATGCTAGATACCAAATAGCTGAAATAAAACTTTTAGCTCCTAGTTCGTCTGATGTTGTTTTATCGGGTAGGGTAGTTGATGAAAAGGGCAATGGTATAAGAAACGTTATAATTACGGTAAGCGGTGGTAGGTTGTCTTCGCCATTGAAAGTTAGAACTAACACTTTCGGATATTATTCTCTTCAGGTTACAGCAGGAGAAGCTTACATTATTTCTGCCTTTTCAAAGCGGCATGTTTTTAAGCCTTCCGAGTACACTTTAATCGCACAAGAAGATTTAACGGATTTAGACTTCGTGGCAGTTGGAAGATGATTTTAAACTTAAGCTTTTCTAAAAAAGAAACTCTTGTGGTTTATACTACTTGACCGTGCATGGCATTTTGTAGAAGGCTTGGAGATTAGTCTTCTAAGGTTTTACCGATTTCTTCAAGTCTTCTTATTACTTTCTCAATAAGCCAGTTAGGAGTAGATGCGCTAGCAGTTACGCCAACTTTTTTAACGCCTTTTAAGTCTTCCGGGTTTATTTCATCCTCCTTTTCAATCAGGAAGCTCTTTTCGCATTTTTCTTTAGAAACTACAAGCAGTTTTTGACTGTTAGAAGAGTGTCGGGCACCGATTACATAAACCACTTCTACCTTTTCTGCCAGCTCTCTTGCCGCATCCTGCCGATCTCTTGTCGCTGAGCAAATGGTATTTACAACCTCTACTTCATCATCTGTTTTTGTTTTAACCGCTTCTGCTACTTCGTAAAATGTTTGAGATTTTATAGTGGTTTGTGAGACTACTAGAGGTTTTTTAAGTTTCGGAAGATTTTCAATTTCTGAGACATCTCTTACAATGAAGGCATGGTTAGGCGCATAACCTTTGACACCGATCATTTCTGGGTGTTCAGGATTTCCGACTACCACTACGTGGCGATCTTGTGCTGCAGCTCTTGCTGCAAGTCGTTGCACACGTGTTACAAAGGGACAGGTAGCATCAACTACCTTTGATGCTCTTTCTTTAAGCTGAGCTTCGACGTCAGGAGGGACTCCATGCGCGCGAATAACAGCTGTTTCTCCATCCTTAATATCGAAAGGCGAGCCGATAGTCCTAACGCCTTTATCTTCAAGCCTTTTTATTTCTTCTTGATTGTGGATTAAGGGTCCGAGAGTTCTTACTGTATTGCCTTCTTCAAGGGCTTTTTCCACCATGTTTATAGCTCTTTCAACTCCAAAGCAAAAACCATATTCTTCAGCCAATATTATCTCCATACAAGTTTCTCCTCATCTAACTAGATTTTATCAGATCGGACGTTCACGCTGCCAAACAGAAAATCTTAAGTTCTTATAAACTATTTTTGTTGAATTTTTTTATTTACTCTTTCGCGCAGAATTCTAATGACTTCTTCTGTTGAAGTGCCAGGCAAAAAAACTTCGTCAACACCTTTGGATTTAAGAAAAGGAATATCTTCTTGTGGTATTATGCCACCTACGAAAATCAGGCAGTCGTGCATTCCGTTTTTGCGGATCAAATCGACAATTCTAGGACAAAGTGTATTATGAGCGCCAGAAAGTATGGAGATGCCCACAGCGTCAACGTCTTCTTGTAAGGCCGCGGCAGCTATCATTTCAGGGGTTTGTCTTAAGCCTGTGTAAATTACTTCCATTCCGGCATCTCGCAATGCTCTAGCTATAACTTTTGCACCTCTGTCGTGTCCATCTAGGCCCGGTTTTGCAATTAAGACGCGGATTTTTCTTTCGCTCATAATTCTATATTAGCAAAGAGAGATTGTTCCAAAAGCCAATTACTTTAACAAAGCTATTTATTCTTTTTCAAAAACAGTTTGAGCAATTTCAAGTTCGTAAGACTCAGATTTATCCTTGGGTAGATGCGCCAAAAATGTAGCAAAATTAAGGACTGCTTTCGTTTTGTCAATCTTTTGGTTCTACGGTTTTTCTTTCACTTCGTTCTTTACGGTCTCAGATTCGGGAGTTTTTTCTGGTGATATAGTTTCCTCCGTTGGTGTTGGCTCTTCTTCTAGTTCTTCTTGTTTTGGTTTCGGTGTTTTCGGCTTCATTGTAAAACTGACTCTTTGTTTTCCTGCTTGTGCTTGTTCTAAAAGGTCTAAGGCTCGCAAATTGTTTTCGTCTAGCTCTTGAGCTTTTCTTAGTACTCGAATGGCTTCTTCGTATTTCGCAAGTTTTATTAGTATCACCCCAAGTTCGGTATAATACTCTGTTTCATCGGGTCTTAATTTTACAGCTTGACGTAGAGCTTTTTCGGCTTCTTCGTCCATCTGAACTTTGCTGTATGCTCTACCAAGATTGAAGAAAGCTTCTGCGTTATTGGGCTCTCTTTCGGTTATCTTCTTGTAAAGTTTAGCAGCTAGGTTAAAAGCTTTGTCGGATTCACTTAGGATGACAGGCTTACCACTTTTTATGTTGGTATTGCTTTCAGGTTGTTTTTCTTCTTCCATTTCTTTTATGGAAAGGGCTATTCCAAGGTGAAAATAAGCATCTGCTGATTCGGGATTAAGTTTTATTGCCTGTTTCAAGGCTTCGATGGCTTCTTCTATTTTGTTTTCGTCTAGATAATTCTTGCCTGCAGCGAGAGCTTCGTCCGCGTTGCTGAAGATTATAGGAGAAGCGTTTTTTGCCTGGTTTGAAATAGTGTTTTCAATTACTGATTTATCGCTACAGCTTAAGGGCAAAATGGCAAGAAAAAAGATAAGAAACAATTTTCTCATTTATATCTCCGAATTACTGATTTATCGGTGGTTGCAAGGCAAATTATAGCACTATCCTGGCGGAAAGGTGAAAACTCGACCACCTAAAAGATGAACGTGTAAATGAAAGACAGTTTGTCCGCCGTCAGCGTTAGTGTTAATTACTACTCTATAGCCTTTTCCACTGAAGCCCTTTTGCCGAGCAATTTCTGCCGCAGTTAATAGAATGTGCCCTAATATTTCTCTGTGCCTTGGTTCAGCCTTATCTAATGACTCAAAGTGCTCCCTTGGCACTATTAGTATATGCGTTGGAGCCTGTGGGTTTATATCATTAAAAGCTACACAAACTTCATCTTCGAATACTTTAGTTGAAGGTAACTCACCAGCGATTATTTTGCAGAAAATGCAAGTTTGACTCATATTAGTTCTGTTATTTTACGGGAAATTTATGTTGTGCTCAAGCTGTTTTCACTTCTTCTGTTTTGTGGGCTCCTATTCTTTGGATGTCAGCACCTACTGAGCGAAGTTTTTTAACTATGTTTTCATAGCCTCTATCAATGTGATAGACTCTGTCGATCAAAGTTTCGCCTGAGGCGCAAAGAGCTGCAAGCACTAAAGATGCCGAAGCTCTGAGGTCCGAAGCTAGAACGGGAGCACCTGATAATTTTGTTTTGCCATAAACAAGAGCCGTGTTACCAGAAATCTCAATTTTTGCTCCTAATCTGACAAGCTCTGCTGCATGTATAAAGCGGTTTTCAAAGATTGTTTCAGTTATGCGAGAAACACCCTCTGCCTGTGTCATCAAGGCCATAAATTGCGCTTGCATATCGGTTGGAAAACCCGGATACGGTTTTGTGGTTACATCCGTTGAATTTAAGCCTTTTTTACTGCGTCTTGCAAGAAGAACGTTTGGATTTAGTTCTTCAATTTCAACACCGGATTCACGAAGTTTTTTTATTACCGCTTCCAGATGTGATGGTTGACAATTTGTAATTTCTAGCTCTCCATCGGTAATAGCAGCGGCTATTATGTAAGTCCCAGTCTCGATTCTATCGGGAATAATTGTATGTTCGGCACCAGAAAGATATTCAACACCTTCTATTTCGATCGTATCCGTTCCTGCTCCTTTTATTCTAGCTCCCATCTTATTTAGAAGATCGGCTAAGTCAGCTACTTCTGGCTCGCATGCTGCGTTTCGCAAAATGGTTTTCCCTTTTGCTAAGGAAGCTGCCATCATCACGTTTTCAGTTCCCGTTACCGTGACCTTTGGAAAGCTTATTTCTGCCGAATGTAATCTTCCCTTTGAGGCGTAAGCCACTACGTTACCAGATTCAAGTGAAATTTGTGCTCCGAGTGCCTCAAATGCCTTCAGGTGAAGATCGATAGGTCTCGTTCCGATTGCACATCCGCCGGGCAGTGAGACTCTAGCTTGACCGAACCGAGCAAGTAGAGGTCCTAAAACTAAAACGCTTGCTCTCATGGTTTTTACAAGATGATAGGGTGCTTCAAGAGTCTCAATGCTTGAAGCTTTGACTTTGTAGGTGTTTAGTTCTGGAGTTAGAACGGTCGCGCCGATGTCTTCAAGTAGTCTGCGCATTGTTATCAAGTCTCTTACATAAGGAACGTTATGAAGCACAACTGTATCAGCAGTAAGAAGAGTGGCAGCAAGACATGGCAGAGCCGAGTTTTTAGCTCCACTTATTGAAACCTTCCCTTTTAGTGGTTTTCCACCTCGAATTAGAAACTTATCCATATTTACAATCTTTACTTATGAGATTTACAAGAAAATCTTATCAAAGTGTTCAGTATTTCCAAAACTAGCGCGAGATAACATTTACACATTTTTTGACTTGCATTAGGTGACTACACTTTTCAGATTTGAGCCTGTTTGGAGTTTAGGGATAGAACAAGCGTGCGGACTATTGCACGTTTGGCCATTTCGATCTTGAACTTGTTGTGTTTAAGAGGCTTCGCATTTTTGAGTTCTGCTTCGCTGGCGAGCCTAAAATTTTCTTCCGTTGGCTTTTTCCCGATAAGAAACTGTTCGGCAGTTTTGGCTCTCCATGGTTTATGAGCAACTCCGCCTAGTGCTATTCTGACATCGGTTATTTTCTCATTATTTATCTCAATTGCGGCGGCTACCGAAACCAGTGCAAATGCATAGCTTGCGCGATCACGCAATTTTAGGTAGAAAGAACGGTTGGAGAAGTTGTTTTTAGGGATTTCAATTGATGTTATGAGGTCGCCGTGATCGAGATTATTATCTTTTTCTGGATTTTGTTCAGGTAAGCGGTAGAAATCTTCTATTTTTACACTTTTTTCTTTACCACTTGCTGATAGGACTTTTATTGAGGCATCGAGAGCTGTTAGAGCAACAGCCATATCTCCTGGATAGACGGCAACACATTTTTCCGACCAGCCAAGGATTGCATGTGTTCTGTTTAATCCTTCCATAGCGGCACAGCCACTTCCGGGATTACGTTTGTTACAAGGCATCGAAAGGTCGTAGAAGTATGGGCATCTAGTTCTTTGCATTAGATTACCGCCATTTGTTGCCATATTGCGTATTTGCGGTGAGGCTCCTGATAAAATAGCTTGAGTTAAAATTGGATATTTCTGCCTTACAAGCGGATGATTTGCTGTGTCACTGTTTCTAGCCAAAGCGCCGATGGACAGGTTTCCGTTAGGGAGAGTTTTTATCTGAGTGAATGGAAGTTTGGTGATGTCAATCAATTCATTTGGCAGTTCGACCCCTTCTTTCATCAAGTCCAGCAAATTTGTTCCACCGGCTATAAATTTTGCTTGTGGATTTTCTTTAACAGCCCTAATAGCTCTTTCTGCTTCTTCAGCTCTTGAGAATTTAAAAGGTCTCATAATTTTTCAATCTCCAATTTATATTATTTTATTGTTTTGAACTTCCTGGATTGCTTTGACTATATTAGGATAAGCACCGCATCGACAGAGATTTCCGCTCATTCTTTCTCTTATTTCATCGTCCGAAAGTTTTAAGTTTCTTGCTATTGTTTGCAGATTGGGGGTTATGTAACTAACTTCACCATTTTTGGCTTCTTCAAGTAATGCAACAGCTGAGCAAATCTGTCCAGGCGTGCAATATCCGCACTGAAAGGCATCGTGTTTTATGAAGGCTTCTTGCATTGGGTGTAGATTATTACCTTTTGCTAATCCTTCGATTGTTATGATTTCGTGTCCATCACACATTGCCATCAACGTTAGGCACGATAGGATGCGTCTATTATCCACTAGAACCGTGCAAGCGCCGCACTGACCATGATCGCAGCCTTTTTTCGTTCCCGTTAAACCAAGTCTTTCTCTTAGGGCGTCAAGAAGTGTAGTTCTAGAGTCAACGGTTAACTTTATAGCTTTTCCGTTGATTTTCACATTAACGGTTACGGGATTTTGGTCTGAAGCCGAAGTTTGGATTATGCTTTCGTCTATAATCTCTTCTATTCGTTTTACTTGCTCTTCCGTTAAAATGTTAGCTGTTAGTAAGACAAACGTTGTGGCAGAAACCTTTCCTATAAAACTTCTTCTCGAAGCACCTATTTCGGTTAAACCTTCTTCTTTCATTTTCCACAATCTCCCTATCTTTCTACATGTTGACATAAATTTGAAGTTTTTGGAAATTGAGTTTTGTTCTTTTCGTTCATTTGCAAGAAAAGATTAAAATCATCCATAAGGGCGAAATGATTAGACGAGCTTTTCGACTTTTTGCCGTTCTTTTTTGCTTTTTTTGGGGTTCAATGGGTCAGGAAATTTCGAGAATTCAAGAAAGGCTTGAAGCTAAGGATTACGAGTCGGTTATTCAAATCCTCGAGAACTTAAGAAAGGCTAATAGAAAGGCTTTTTATGCGGGTGAGTATGACTATTTACTGGCAAGAGTTGCCGAAAAGGTGGGAGATTTTGCTCTTGCGTCGGCAAATTACCTGTCGGTTATCAAACGTTCTTCTGTTTTGAAAGAATATGCTTTGTGGCATATGGCAGGTATAAGTAAAGATGCAGGGAATCAAGTTATTGAAAGAATTTTTCTTTATGAGCTTTTGACCGTATCGCCGAAGAGTTTGCTCAAAGAAGCGACGATTAGGAGATTAGCAAGGAGTTATTTTGAAAGTGAAGATTTTGCTCAAGTAGAAAACGCAGTTTTTATAAATTTTTCAGAGCAGGACTATAGCCCCGATCGCGAGATGCAAACTCTTTTAGGTCTTTCATTTCTGAAAAGTGGAAGAACGGAAGAAGCAAAAGCACTATTTACGAAAATTCTCCAACAGAGCGAGGATCCATCCAGACCAGATGATTTCGATCTAATAGCTGTAAAGGGGCTTGACGAACTAGATAAGAAACAGGCTTTGACAGATCTCGAACATCTCAAGCGCGGTAAGGTTTATTTCTTCAATCGTGAATTTCGAGATGCTCGCTCGCATTTTTTAGCAGTTGTAGAAAGTTTCCCTCAATCCTCTCTGCTGTCAGAAGCTATGTATCTTATAGGAAGAAGCTTCTTTGCTGAAGAAGATTATCATGAAGCGATAAAATGGTTCGAGCGTGTTCTAGTAGAGTTTCCAAATAGTGAATTTGCTAGTGATGCTTTGATTCAGTCAGCTTCAGCATTTTCAAGAGTAAACAAGCCACGCGAAGCTATATCCCGTTACAGGCGTTATATTGATCTTTATCCTGAAGATGAAAGACTGGATCGGGTTTATCTAAACATAATAGATGCGTTCCGAGATATGGGAGAAGAAGGTGACGCCCTGAATTGGGTAGAAAAAACCAAAGAAAAATTTCCGGATAAAAGCCCAGCTGTTTTAGCTAATTTTGTAAAGGCGAGGATTTTGATAGCTCAAGGTAACTGGGTCAACGCTTTGGGAGTGCTAGAAGCACTCCAGAAGGATGTGAGTGTTTTACGCGGGAGAGGTGCTTTTGGTGGAACTAACGAAGATGAAGTTGTGTTTTTGAAAGCGTATTGTCTCGAGCAATTAAAGCAGTATTCTGAATCAATAGAGCTTTATTTTTCGATTTCGGACGGTCGCAAAAGTTATTATGGATGGCGTGCAAATGAAAGGTTGAAAGGGCTGGCTCAGCAACCGGAAGCTGCTACGTTTATAAAGAGAAGGCTAGAAGAGTGCGAAGGTAAGCAAATGAGGAGCTTAAACAAAGTAAATGCCGAACAGGTTCGCAAAACGTTACAGAACTGCATTAGAATTGACGCCGAGAAAAAAGAAACGCTTGAGCTACTTAAGAAAACCTATTCGCTGATTCCGTCATATCAAAAACTCCCGAAATTGCGACTGCTTGGATTTGATGAAATCCTTTCTAAAAGTAGCTCCTATCATAGCCGTCTGGCGAGGAAGCTACTTTCGTTGCACCTTTACGACGAAGGTGCCGTTGAGTTAGAAGCTTCTTTAAGGGAAAGACTTGCGAAGAAGGACAATGGGCTTTCGGTATTTCCTTCTGATGTTGCATATACTCTTGCACTTTTTTACGTGAAGGGAGAAATGCCAAGGCGCTCGATCGCATGGATGGAGAGTTTATGGAGCGGCTTGCCTGCTGATTTTGAAATCAGGCTGATACCTAAAGAACAACTAAAGATTCTTTACCCGAAAGCTTACTCCGATCTGATTTTGAAATATGCCGAACAGAAAGGGATAGATTCACGTTTAATTCTTGCGATTATAAGGCAAGAGTCCAGTTTTGAGCCGTCTGCAAAATCATCGGCTGCAGCTAGAGGATTGATGCAGTTTATTCCATCAACTGCTAGTCAAATAGCTACTGAAATGGGACGGAAGAATTTCTCTGTGGAAGATTTATATGATCCGGAAATTTCAATAGCTTTCGGTGCGGAGTATTTATCGAAGCTTTTTAAGCTTTTCCCCGGGCAGCCTCAAGCTGTCGTTGCTTCTTACAATGGCGGTGAAAAGAATATGTTGCGTTGGCTCGTGCGTTCAAGATCAAATGAGCCGGATCGCTATGTTCCAGAAATACTATTTGCACAATCGAAGGATTATGTTTTTAAGGTAATGTCGAATTATCGCATCTACCAAATGCTCTACGATGAAAGATTAAGATAACTTGTTTTTTGATGAAGGCTTTTATCGGGTAAAGCTTTGTGAATATAATTTAAGCTATGTATATCTTAGGTTTGACAACTTTGGGTGACGCAGCAGCGGCTTTGATAAGAGATGGTGAGTTAATAGCTGCAGCTGAAGAGGAAAGATTTTCAAGACGCAAACATCATAGCGGTTTTCCTTATAACGCGGTTCAATTTTGCCTCGACTACGCAGGCATAAAATTAAAGGATGTTGAACATGTCGGTCATTATTGGAAGCCTTGGATTCTGCGACATAAGGCTATGCAAGCCTTGAAGGCTGCCTTTATTTCGCGTGACATGTTTAAGGCTAGGGTAGATCGCGGTGTTACTCAAGTAAGCGATAGCTACCTCGGAATGTTTCTTCATCCGAGGCGTCTTAGAGAACGTTTTGGTCCTAGTGACTTCAAGTTTCACTACATTGAGCATCATCAAAGCCATGCGGCTTCGGCATTTTTTGTCTCACCTTTTGAATCAGCAGCTATTCTGACATGGGATGGAACCGGCGAAGATACAACGACGCTTTTTTGCCATGGTAAAGGGAATAAAATAAAGGTTCTCAAAAGAATAAAGTTGCCACATAGTCTCGGACAATTCTATTCAGCCGTGACTAATTTTCTTGGATTTGATATGTTTGAAGGCGATGAATGGAAGGTAATGGGACTTGCCGCTTATGGGAAACCGAGATTTTACGATTTTTTTGCTGAGAAAGTGCTCATAAAAAATGGTGATGGTGATTTTAGATTTAACATAAAGGTTTTAGATCATCATCTTGCAAAGCATTACCAATTTCCTGAGCCTATCATTAGAGAGTTAGGAAGTCCCAGAAAACCTGGAGAAGAGCTCAACGAAAGACACTGGGATATTGCAGCTTCGGCTCAGAAAGTTTTGGAAGAGACAGGGCTTCATCTGGTTAGAAAAATCAAAGAAATGACGGGTGAGGATAATCTTTGCATGGCTGGCGGCGTAGCCTTTAACTCAGTGATGAACGGACGAATTTTTCACGAAACTCCTTTTAATGGCTTCTTTATTCAACCTGCCGCAGGCGATGCTGGTTGTGCTCTCGGTGCTGCATATTACGTTTGGCATCAGATTCTCAATAAACCTAGAAAATTCGTGATGAAACATGCTTATTGGGGGCCTTCTTTTACAAATGAAGAATGTCAGAAAGCCTTAGATGAAGCAGGTCTGAAATATGAGATGTTGCCAGATGAGGTGCTTTTGCCGAGGCTTGCAAAGATGCTTTCCGAAGGGGCTATAATTGGATGGTTTCAAGGAAGAATGGAATGGGGACCGCGTGCCCTCGGGGCTCGTAGTTTCCTTGCTGATCCAAGACGTGCTGACATGAGGGAAATTCTAAATCATAAGGTCAAACTGCGTGAATGGTTCCGCCCACTTGCTCCTTCAATTCTCGAAGAATATGGGTGTGAAATTTTTGGAAAAGATCACTACGATCCGTTTATGATTACTGTCATTGAAGTAGCCGAACAGTGGAAAAAGAAAATACCCGCCGTTGTTCATGTTGACGGAACAGCGCGTCCACAGATGGTAAGCAAAGAAACGAATCCGAGATACTGGAATCTTATCAATGAATTTAGAAAGTTGACTGGAATTCCTGTTCTTTTGAATACATCATTTAATATCCAGGAGCCGATTGTTTGCACACCGCAAGATGCTATAAAAACTTTCCAAAGTGCTAGCTTTGATGCTTTGGTTTTGGAAAATAATCTAGTTTTAAGAAAATGAGAAAAGCTTTACCTGTTCTTTTTCTAGCTGTGATTATGACTGTTACCATCAACTTCCCTGATGGGCTAATGGTGACTCTAGTTTGCGCTTTCTTTTCTCTTCCATTTGGTGCACTGATAGTCAATCTATCAGAAGGTGACTCGAGAGAAAAAGAGACTCTTTGGACACTTTTCATTCTTGCACTGGCAGCTCGCACGATTTTCGGTTCGATAGCTTACTATGCTGACTTTTGGACTTATTTTGCTTCGGATGCAAGAGCCTATAATGAATTCGGGAAGATTTTGGCAGATCACTATAGCGGCTTAATAAACATAACAAAAGAAAATGATCCTTTGCTTTATCATCGTTTTTTCAGCTTCAGCGGACCTGGTTGGGGGATGTATCATCTGATAGCTTTCCTGTATCTATTTACAGATCAAAATCCGGTCGCTGGTAATTTCTTTTGTGCTTCAATTTCTTCTGGAGCTGTTCCAATTGTTTACATGCTTGCTAGGGAAATTTACAGTAACCGTCGTGTTGCTTTGATTTCAAGCCTTCTAGTGGGTTTCATGCCGGGGTTTATTAACTGGTCAAGCTTCATGCTTAAGGATGGAATGATAATGTTTTTTCTTGCGCTTTCCATTCTTTTAGTTATAAGGTTGCAGAAGGAGTTTAAGCTACTGTACGTTGTCTTGCTGCTTGTCAGTCTCGTTGGAATCATCTCACTGAGATTTTACATCTTCCCGATGCTAGCTGTAGCCATTTTAGCAAGCTTTATAGTCGGCGTTAGAACAGATGACACAGCCGTTTCAGTATTTCGTCGTGTTTTTGCTCTCGTTGTGCTTGGAACAGCGCTGACCTATATAGGAGCTTTGCGAAGTGTAAGCGAGGATTTGCAAAAATATGCCACCTTAGAAAGGGTAAACATTTCGCGTCTTGATCTGGCAAGAAGTGCAGCTTCTGGGTTTCAAGAAGAAGCAGATGTTTCGACTGTAGAAGGTGCCGTTGCTGTTTTGCCAGCAGGATTTGTGAATTTGATGTTTGCACCCTTTCCATGGCAGGTGACTAGCTTGAGAGCTGCGCTTACTCAACCTGAAATGCTTGTTTGGTGGATGATGATCCCCTTTTTAATCAGAGGGATTTCCTATTCGATCAAAAGAAAACTCAGGGAAACTCTGGCAATTTTAATTTTTAGCTTAATGCTTACTATTAGCTATTCGATTTTTCAGGGAAATATAGGAACTGCATATCGCCAACGAACTCAAATCCAAGTTTTCCTTTTTATTTTTGTTGCTGTTGGATGGGTTGTTACGAGGGAAAAAAGAGAGAATGAAGCTCTTGTTAGAAGGCTGAGAGAAATTCAGACGATGGGAATGATACGTGGCAGGGAGAATTAAAAAGGGATGTGTGGTATAGCTGGTTATGTAAATGCAGATGGAAAAGCAGCAGATTTGGGGATTTTGCAGAGAATGAATAATACGATAGTGCATCGAGGTCCTGATGATGAAGGTTTCTTTGTTAAAGAAAATGTCGGGCTCGCAATGAGAAGGCTTTCAATAATTGATCTTGCCGGAGGAAAACAGCCTATTCATAGCTACGATAAAAAAAAATGGATAGTTTTTAATGGCGAAATATACAACTATCGTGACCTACGCAAGCATTTGTTAGATAAAGGATTTGAGTTATACACAAATTCTGATACGGAGGTTATAGTTAATCTTTATCAGCTTTACGGAGTTGATTGTTTGCAGAGATTGCGAGGTATGTTCGCCTTTGCAATCTGGGATGATGAGCAAAAAAGCTTGTTTTTGGCTCGGGATCGTGTAGGTAAAAAGCCACTTCTTTATTCTTATCAAGATAATGGCAACCTTATATTTGGCTCTGAGTTTCGAGCGATATTATCGCATCCGGAAGCATCGCGTGAAGTTGATTACGAAGCCATAGATGCTTACATGTCTTATCTTTGCGTGCCGGCGCCGCAAACGGCCTTCAAGCAAATTCGCAAACTAGAGCCAGGACATTGGCTTATCTGGAAAGATGGGAAGATAAAGACTGAAAGGTATTGGAAACCGGATTTTTCAAAGAAAATCAGGATATCTGAGGAAGAAGCTATAGAAGAAACGATACGCTTATTAAGAGAGGCCACTCGATTAAGGCTAATATCAGAAGTTCCGCTGGGAGCTTTTCTTTCTGGTGGGGTAGATTCTTCGACCGTTGTTGCGCTGATGGCTCAAGAAAGCGATACACCTGTGAAAACTTTTTCAATAGGATTTGAAGAACAGGATTTCAGCGAACTAAAGTATGCTCGAATTGTTGCAAATCATGTTGGCTCGGTTCATCATGAGTTCATAGTGAAACCTGATGCTCTAGAAATTCTGCCGAAGCTAGTTGACCACTATGGAGAGCCTTATGCTGACTCTAGCGCTGTTCCTACCTACTATGTTTCGCGTGAAACCAGAAAGCATGTAACCGTTGCCTTGAACGGCGATGGAGGAGATGAAAGCTTCGTTGGTTACGAAAGATATATTGCAATGAAGATTGCTGAGATTTACAACTGCGTTCCTAAGTTTCTAAGGAAGAGTTTTATTGAAAAACTTGTAAACCTGATCCCTACATCAGAAACAAGGCGTTCGCGGTTAAGAGACTTAAAAAGATTCTTGAAAGCAGCGGATTTGCCTACAGAAGAGAGGTATTTCAGATGGGTATCGGTTTTTGATTCTGAGAAAAAAGCAGAAATCTACACTAATGAGTTTGCTCAGATTGTAGCAAACCACAAAGCATGTGATTTAGTAAAGAGATGGTTTTCCTGTTCTGATGGTCTTGGAGTTATTGATAAATGTTTGCTTACCGATCAAATGACATATCTTCCTAATGATTTGTTAGTTAAGGTAGATATTGCTTCGATGGCTGTTAGTCTAGAAGCTCGTTCGCCATTTTTAGATCACAAAGTGATAGAATTTGCCGCAAGTTTGCCTGAAGATATAAAAACAAACGGTTTTCAGACGAAGTCGTTTCTAAAGAAAATAGCGGCAAGACTAGTGCCCCGTCAAGCTGTTTATCGTCGTAAAATGGGTTTTGGCGTTCCTATTGGGAAATGGTTTCGCAATGAGATGAAAGGTTTTATAAGAGAAATTCTGCTTTCAGAAAAGGCTCTAAAACGCGGTATATTCAAACCCGAAGCCGTCACTCAGCTTTTAACGGAACATACGGAAGGAAAACGTGATCACGCCTTTCAGTTATGGACCTTATTGATGCTTGAATTATGGTTTCAGCGATTTATTGATTAGACGAAGGTAAGGCTTGATTTAAAAGTTTCGTAAATTTGCGAAAAGCTACAACACTTTTTATAGCCCAGACTGCATCATGCTGCTGACTTTTCAACTTCCTGATCTTCCGCTTCTCCGTGTTCGGCGAGGAACCTTTCTGCATCAATAGCAGCCATGCAACCAGTTCCAGCAGCAGTTACAGCTTGCCTGTAATAGTTGTCTTGAACGTCTCCACATGCGAAAACTCCAGGAACGCTGGTTTTCATCGTTCGTCCTTCTGTTTTTATGTAGCCTAACTCGTCCATTTCGAGAATACCTCGAAATAGCTCCGTATTTGGCTTATGTCCAATCGCTATGAATACTCCTTGACAAGGAAAAATACTTTCTTCGCCGGTTTTGTTGTTTATGATTTTAATGCGGTTTACTCCTTCCTTTTGGTCGCCAAGAATTTCCTTGACCTCTGTGTTCCACAAGACTTGAATTTTAGGATTTGCAAAGACTCTTTCCTGCATTATTTTTGAGGCACGGAATTGGTCCCGACGATGAATTATTGTAACTTTGGTAGCAAAACGCGTTAAAAAGAGTGCTTCTTCCATTGCTGTATCTCCGCCACCTACAACAACAACTTCTTTGCCGCGAAAGAAGAAGCCGTCGCAGGTTGCACAGGCTGAAACCCCATTTCCACCAAAGCCTTCAGGCACGGGAGCTTCTCCCGGTATTCCTAGCCATTTTGCCGAAGCCCCGGTTGAGATGATTAGAGAGTCGGCTTTGATTAGATGGGTTATTTCGTTGCTGATGGGACCAGGTTTGCCGTAAAGCTTAAACGGTCTTCGGCTTAAGTCAACTTTATCTATCCAAATATCGCTGAATTCTGTTCCAAAGCGCTCTGCTTGCAATCGAAACTCTTTCATTAGTTCAGGACCTAAAATTCCTTTTGAAAATCCCGGATAATTTTCTACGTCAGTTGTTATCATAAGTTGACCGCCGGGCTGAGGACCTTCAATCACTAGCGGGTTTAGCTGGGCTCTAGATGCGTAAATAGCGGCTGTAAGACCTGCAGGACCAGAACCCAAGATCACTACCTTATATCTTTTTATTTCTAGATTACTCATAAACTAAATTTTTTCAAAATTTTCGTTATAAACCAAGCCTGTGAATTACGTTTTGATAGGATTTTATGTTAAACTCTGACTTACTTGATATCGGAAAATCTAAATTCAATGATGGTAACAAATTCTCAACCACATTTTGAAGAGAGGCGCTTTGCTCTTCGCATGGCATTACGCCTTCCAATAGTTGTTTCAGGACGTTCTGATGATGGCTCTGCTTGGAGTGAACCAACTGAAACCGATGATATTTCGACTAATGGTGTGTTGTTTCATTTGAACCAAAAGGTTGAAGTAGAAGAAGTGCTTTACATACGTTCGCATAGGCCTGATGGCGTTCCAGTCGAGGTAAGAGCACGTGTGGTTCGGACAGCTCCATCGAGCTATGGCACAATCAGAGTAGGTGTTGCTATTTTAGAGCCAAAAGAGAATTGGTTAAGACTTTTTGTATCTTGGGTTGCAGAAGAGCAAACTTCAGAACAGGATTAAAGAGGTCGAAATGAGTGGTTACGAGACTATTTTGATTGAAAAGTTGGACAAAATTGCGATTTTAACCGTAAATCGTCCGGATAAGTTAAATGCTCTCAATTATAGGGTTCATGTTGAAGGAATTGCAGCGCTAGACGAGCTAAAACGCGATGATTCGACAAGGGTTCTGGTGATTACCGGAGCAGGCGATAAAGCTTTTATAGCTGGGGCTGATGTATCCGAATTTGCAGGTAAAACAACAGTTGAGCAGCGTAAAATTTTTCAGGAAAGAACCCTATTTAACTCGATTGATAGCTTTCCTAAGCCTGTTATTGCAATGATAAACGGTTATTGCCTTGGTGGAGGTTGTGAGGTTGCGCTTTCATGTGACATACGTATAGCGAGTGATAGAGCGAGACTGGGTCAGCCTGAGATAAATCTTGGCATCATTCCTGGTGGCGGCGGAACTCAGCGGCTTACTAGGCTTGTTGGTGAAGGCAAAGCAATGGAGCTAATTTTGACGGGAGAAATGATTGATGCTGAAACCGCTCTTTCAATTGGACTTGTCAATCATGTTTTTCCTCACGACCAGCTCCGAGAAAAAACTTTAGAGCTAGCCTCAAGAATCGCTGAAAAACCACCCATAGCCTTGCAGATGGCAAAAGAAGCTGTTAAAATTGCATCTCGCTCGAATCTTGATGAGGGCTTGCGTCGAGAAATTGATCTGTTTTCAATATGCTTTTCAACCGAAGATAAGGAAGAAGGCGTAAAGGCGTTTCTTGAAAAAAGAAAACCTGTGTTCAAAGGCCGATAGTTAGGAGAGAGAATTATGAAAAAGCTTGCTGTTTTTCTTTCTTTAGTGCTTTCTTTTTCAGTTTTCGCTTCAGAAGAAGCGAAAAACACTCGTAGGAAGCGGGCAGAGCTAGAAATAAAAGTCGTTCCATGGGGACCGACACAGGCTGAATTAGATCTGGCACGTCAAAGAGTTTTGCAGGATGCAGCGGTTCGACGGGAGCTTGAGGGAATTAAGTATCGTATCGTTGCGACTGAGTTGATCGATGATAGCTCTGTCGTGGATAAATCACAGCCTAGCAAGCCACCTACACGCTTTAGATTAACTATTTACGACTACACAAATGATGAGTGCATTATAGTCGAAAGTGACATAAAAACGGATAGAAACGTTTCCGTAAGACGTGAGATTTTTGATCCGGGTGTAGGTTACGAAGAACTTTCGGCTGCTTATGAAATTGTTAGCAAATCACCTGATTTTGCGGACTCTTTTAACAGAAATGAAATTGAATTCTTTGAACCAATGCCACCTACGACTTACATAAATGGTGAAAGACTAGTGAATGTAGGGTTGCAATACAGTAAGACCGGTTCTCAAGAAATAGTAAGCGTAAGCTTTAAGAATGAAAAAGTTATACGCTATGCAGAAAAAGCTCCTCCTACATCAAAAGCAGGACCGGAGTCCTGCGGGATACCTAATTCTGGGCAAGGTGCTACAGGAGCGGGAATTCCGGGACAGTATCAGCTTACTGTTACTCAAGGCGGTATGCCTCTTTGGGAAATGCTCGTTATTAGACCTTCGGCTTCTTCGGGAAGACCTAGCGAACGTTCAGGTCTAGAGATTAGGGATGTTAAGTACAAGGGTAAGTCCGTCTTAAAGCGTGGGCATGCTCCTATATTGACTGTGCAGTATGTAAACAATACTTGCGGCCCTTATCGAGATTGGCAGTATGCTGAAGGATTTTTTCAGATACCAAGTTCCGGGGTTACCTTTCCAAATGGTGTAAACGGTGGTATAGCAATCCTTCCTCCTGGGACGGTTGCAACCACGGCCATCGAAACTAGAAATGACACAGGAAACTTTCAAGGAGTGGCGATCTATCGCCAAGACGTTGGGTTCGGGGAAGAGGTTGTCCTGGTTACCGAGATGAATGCAGGCTGGTATCGTTACATAATGGAATGGAGATTTGCTCCTGATGGCACGATTCGTCCTCGATATGGATTTGCTTCTACTGCTAACTCCTGCGTGTGTAATCCTAGAACTCATCATGTTTACTGGCGCTTTGACTTCGACATTGTTCAGCCTAATAACAAGATTTATCAGGTTGAGCGAGGAAGAAAATTTATAAGACAAATCCTGACTGAAGCAGCTATCTTTCGGGATTATCAGTTTAACCGTAGTTTCTTGATTCAGAATGCAAATGGTGATGAAGCTTATATAATCACACCAGGAATGAATGATGGAAGTGTAACTGATGCATTCGGAAATCTGGTTGATACCTTTGGAGCTGGAGACTTCTGGTTATTGAGATTTCAAGGAACACCGGATAATCCAGGTGAGCTAGATGATCCTAACACAAGTGCTGCAGCTAATCTCGCTCCTTGGGTAAGTGGTGAATCACTTGATGGACAGGATATAGTTGTTTGGTATAGCGCTCATCAGTATCGGGTTGACGATACAAGCGTAAGAAATAACAGAGGTGAAGTTATTTCTGGGGTTCACGTCGTAGGACCAACACTAAAGCCTGTTCGTTGGTAATTTACAAATCGAAATGTCTAAGAAGTGGTAGCTTTGCTGGCTACCGCTTTTTCTTTTGATACTTGCTAGATGCTATCATCAAAATAGATATGGAGTTTGCGGTTGAGAAATACAAGGTCGAAAATGAACCCTATTATCTGCCAGTAAAGCATGAGATTGAAATTTTTGAAGCTGCTTACAAAGCGCGCCTCCCCGTAATGCTAAAAGGCCCAACTGGGTGCGGAAAAACGCGTTTTATAGAGTACATGGCGTGGCGACTTGGACGTCCTCTCATAACGGTTGCATGCCACGAAGACCTCTCCGCCACCGATTTAGTTGGGCGTTTTCTTCTTGAAGGTGAAGAAACTGTTTGGCACGATGGTCCGCTGACAAGAGCTGTCAGAAGTGGTGCTATTTGTTACCTTGATGAAGTAGTCGAAGCTAGAAAGGATACTATCGTTATAATCCATCCTCTAACGGATGATCGAAGAAGGTTGCCGATAGAAAAACTCGGCGTAATTTTGGAAGCACCTCCAGAATTCATGCTTGTCGTTTCCTATAATCCGGGCTATCAGTCAATTCTGAAGGATTTGAAGCAATCAACACGCCAAAGATTTGTCGCTATGGAATTTGATTATCCGGACGTCGAAGCTGAGACTGCAATAGTGGCTCATGAAGGAGGTGTTAGTAAAGAAATTGCATATGAACTGGTTAGAATTGGGCAAAAGGTTCGTAATTTACGTGGCCATGGACTTGAAGAAGGAGTTTCAACTAGACTTTTGATTTATGCTGCTCAGCTAATTGCGAAAGGTATTCCACCCGTTCAAGCTGCGGAAGTAGCACTTTGTTCACCGATAACCGATGATAAAGAGCTTCAAAGAAGCATAAAGGAGATTATTACCACGATTATGTAAATCTTTTAGGGATGGTTTCGTCTTCAATGCTGCTTTTTTTCAACATTTCTCTTAACTCAAGTAATTCTGAAGCAATCTTTAGCAGAGCTTCGCGGCGCTCTTGGCTAAGATAAAGCTTGCCTGTTAGGTCTTCTTCCTCTTCTTGCCAGTTCTTGTATGTTTTTATTTTTTCTTCATTTACTTCAGATTTTCTAAAATCGACTATTTCTTTTTTCTCATCTTTTTCATCGGTAGTTGGGGGTAAGACTTTCAATTTGTTTGACTCTCTTAATTCTGCCTGTAGCTTTTTCTTTGCTCCGGCAATAGTGTAGAGTTCTTCGTAGAGCAGTTCTTTGATTCTCAACGCTATCTCAACGTCTCTTCTACGATAGGTGCGTTGTCCAGAGCGATTCTTTTGTGGCGATAGCATAGGGAATTCAGTTTCCCAATAACGTAAGACATGAGGTTGAACGCCTACTATCTCACATACTTCGCCAATTTTAAAGAAGAGCTTTTCTGGAATAACGCTTGCTGGATAACCCATATTTCTATCCAAATTGTAGTAAGATTTCGACTTTCAGTCAACTTTTATTTACCTACGTGATACCGACAAAATTTTACCGGAAAAGCCGTACACTATTCGGGCGAGGTGATTAACTTTAGACTCGAATTTAAATGTTTGTTTGAACATGCTTGAGAAGATTTTGTCAAGTACTACAAGGGCGATAGTTCAGATAAATAATCTCTTGACAAATTGTTAAAAATTTTTTTCAATTTTAAAAGGAAGTTTTCTTCCTTTTCGCTAGGCGGTAGGACAGTCTCAGAAACTTCCAGTAGAAGGAAAATGCTAGCGTCAGGGTTTTCAAGAAAGCAGGTCAGCCTGCCTGAGATTGATGACTTAAAGTTTCTGTCTGAACTAAGTCGGAGTCTAGTTGATAAGGTTCATCCCAAGAAGGTGGCCGGACAGGTTGTTGAGGCATTATGTCAAAAATTGCAGGCAAAGGTTTGTGCTTTGGTCGTAGAGCTGGACAATTTGGGTCTTGTAAGCAGTGCTGTTGACAGGCGAGGTAATAGGATAGACGAATTTTTGAGGAAGGAAAGGTTTAGGCATTGGATCAAGCCCTTACCGCCTCAAGTTTCATTTTGGACGGTGGAAAAAGATGAATTCTTACTTTCTGCAAGTGACTATGAACTAGAGTATGTCTCGCCTATCCATATCAATTCTGAAGTCAAGGGTGCTCTGATAGTAGGCTTTGAAAGTAAAGAAGATTTTACCGAAATAAAGGCAATTCTGATTGATACCACTGTTCAGATAACCACCGTCTCCCTAAATCTTTCTGCTCATTATGTAAATGCTATTGACTTTTCTTTAAGCCAGGTGAAAGAAGAGAGTCGAAACTTTATTGAGTCAATTCTAGACGCTTTGCCGGTTTCGCTTTATGTAGTTGATCGTGATTATAGGATAGTTGCTTGGAATAAAAATCGTGAAATGGGTCTGCAGGGAGTACCGAAAGAAGAAGTGATCGGGCGAAAGATCTTTGAGGTTTTGAATCGTTATCCGGAAAGGGAACTTTGGCTTGAATTGGAGCGGGTTTTTCGGACGGGTAAGATTCAAAGAAGAGAACAGAAAACTGTTGATGCTGAAGGAAATACAAAGTACTGGCTAATAAGCAAGGTTCCGATGAGGGACCAAAAGACGGGTGAGATAACTCATGTTATTACGATAGGCGAGGATGTAACGGCTCGGATAGAAGCTATTCATGCTATTGCTCGTGCTGAGAAGCTCGCTGCTGTCGGAAGGTTGGCTGCCGGCGTTGTTCATGAGATAAATAATCCCCTGGCTACGATTGCAGCTTGTGCTGAGTCTTTGGAAAATAGACTTAAGGAAGGCGCTTTTCGAGATCCAACCGAAGCCGAAGATTTATGTGAATATTTGAGTTTGATTCGTAGTGAAGCTTTTCGCTGTAAAGTAATAACCAACAATCTGCTCGATTTTAGCCGAGTAAAACCGGCAAATAGAATGCCTATTGACGTAAATCTGGTCGTTAGAGCTTCAGCTCGTCTTCTTGAGCATCAAAAAAGGAGTGAAAAGATTTCTATAATTTTAGACCTTCAAGATGAGCTTCCTTTGATCAATGCTGATGAAGGGCAAATACAGCAAGCTGTGATCGCCTTAGCGACAAATGCAATAGATGCAATGCCAAAAGGCGGGACACTTACTTTTCGCACCTTTTCTGATTCGGATCGGGTTGAGATAGAAGTTCGAGATACTGGTTGTGGAATTCCTCCTGATGATTTGCCGAAAATTTTTGAGCCTTTCTTTACTACCAAAGAAGTTGGAAAGGGAACAGGTTTGGGGCTTGCTGTTTGTTATGGCATTGTTACAGAACATCAAGGGCGACTCACGGTTCGTTCCAAGCCAGGAGAGGGAAGTTCCTTTACAATGTCTTTTCCTGCTTACAAAAATTTGGCAGACGAATAAAATATGGCAAAAGTTCTAGTTGTTGATGACGAAAGCAATCTGCGACTCGTTGTGAAAAAGGAGTTGAGTCGAATGGGACATTGTGTTGAAACAGCTTCCGACGGTGAGGAAGCTTGGCAGATTATGGAAGAGAAAGATTTTGAAGTGATCTTGATGGATATAAACATGCCTCGCTTGAATGGAATTGACTTGTTAAAACGTTTGAGAGAGAAAAGACAGAATCCGCCGGAAGTTATAATGATTACGGGATATGCAACAATAGAAAGCGCCATTGAGTCAATGAAGCTTGGAGCTTACGATTATCTTACAAAACCTTACAGAATAGCGGAGCTTGCTGTTTTAGTCGATCAAGCAGCAGAGAAATTCAAACTAAAGATTGATAATCAACGCTTACGTGCTCAGCTTGAAAGAAAATCTCCGAAAGTGCCTGAAATAGTAGCTGAGTCTATTCAAATGAAAGAGGTTATAAGGCTTGTTCAGCGGGTTGCTACAAGCGATACCAATGTTTTGATTACGGGAGAGAGCGGGACAGGAAAGGAACTCATAGCTCAGGCTATTCATCGGTTAAGCTCTCGCTCGTCAAATGCTTTTGTTGATCTTAATTGTGCGGCTCTCCAAGATAGCCTTCTTGAATCAGAACTTTTTGGTTATGAGGCAGGAGCCTTTTCAGGAGCTAGAGGTCGTAAGTTAGGACTGTTTGAGATTGCTGATGGAGGGACACTTTTTTTGGACGAGATAATGGAAATGCCCTTGACTTTGCAGTCAAAGCTTTTGCGTGCCTTGGAAACACGTTCCTTTTTCCGTGTAGGTGGTATAAGAAAAGTGGAAGTGAATGTTCGTTTAATTGCAGCAACAAATCGAGACCCGCAGAAGGCAGTTGCTGAAGGAACTTTTCGACCTGATTTACTTTATCGAATAAATAGCTTTGAGATTCACATACCACCGCTTCGCGAAAGGGTTGAGGATATTGAACCTTTGGCTAACCACCTACTGAAGAGAATAGCGGGTGTGAATCCGCCGAAGGTTGCTGATGAAGCAATGGAAGCCCTGAAAGCCTACCACTGGCCTGGAAATGTCCGTCAGTTAAGAAACTGCCTAGAGAGAGCAGCTCTTTTGGCTGATGAAGGTGTGATTACAATCAGAGAACTTCCGCCAGAAATTGTTAATTACTCGCTTAAGACAAATAAGGAAACCCTTTATCAGAACGCCACCTCTTCATTTGCACTTCGAGACGTTGAGCGGCTTCAAATCCTTCAAGCCCTTGAGAAAACAGGCTGGCATCGTGGCAAAGCAGCTGAAATTTTAGGTATTTCTACGTCAACTCTTTATAGGAGATTGCGTGAGTACGGTTTTGAGAAAAAACGCATTAACAAGTCTTAATCATTTCGTAGTGTGTCAACAAATCTTTCTAAAAATTCTTTCTGAGCCTCGGTAAGCTCAATAAATCGCATTCCAAAGCCTATTTCGTAGGTATGATTTACTACTTCGCCCCAAAATTCGACTTTGCGTCCATCGCTGAGTGGAAAAAATATTTTTACGCTTTCACCATCTTCAACTTCACCTGAACACAAAACAAAACAGCCGCTAACACTTATGTCCGTTATAACTCCTTTTCTTCGTCCAACGAGACCCTCCCATTCTATTTCAATATTTGTTTCAAATCGTTCATCTTTTCTTCGATCGCTACCACTTCTTCTATCTCTCGTCATAGCTTCAATCCTCTAAATACGATTTTCTGATTTCGCCAGGTAATAGTAAACAGGAAGTCCTAGCAAAATTAGAAAGATTCCTGCCAAAGCTTGAAAAGGCGTGCTGATTAGTGTGTTTATCAGGAGTAAAGATGCGCCAATAAGAAAGATAAGAGGCACAAAAGGATAGCCGAAGACCTTATAAGGACGGTTTGCCTGTGGCAGTCTTCTACGAAACACAAAAACCGATGAGGTTACGAGAGCATAGAAAATCCAAGAGCCGAAGATTACGTAATCTGTTAATTTATCAAAAGAGCCTGACAAGGCTAGAATGCTTGCCCAGAAGCCCTGAAAGAGTATTGAAATATAAGGCACTCTCGTTTTTTCAGTTAATTTTCCAAGCGAGCTAAACATTAGTCCATCTTGAGCCATAGCGAAAGGTACTCTAGCACCTGTCAGAATGGAAGTATGCAGCGTTCCTATAGATGAGAGCATTAGTCCAATAGTGAATATTGAAACAGAAAGTCCGGCGAATAACCCGCCAGAAAATCTGGAGACCACTTCCTTTGCAACTGATGAGTCCTTCGATACAGAAGCGATTTCTGCTGGACTTAGGACATAAAAGTATGCAAAGTTTGCTAGTAAGTAAAGTAGAATGATAGCTAAAGTGCCACCTATTAAAGCTAGCGGTATGTTTTTTTCGGGCTTTTTTACCTCACCAGCAACTAAGGTTAAATTATTCCAGCCGTCATAACCCCAGAGAGCTCCCAGAACCGCAGCGCCAAAACCTGAGATGAATGAATAGCTCGCCGAGCCGTATCTAACTGTATCGTTTACGCCTTCACAAGTGCCAGAAGATGCAGCCATAAAAAAATTCGAGAAAGAGCCTGAAGCCCAGACAAAAGCACCAAAGGCAACAAAAAATATCAATCCAATTTTTATAAAGGTTAAAATCGTAGCAATTTGACCGCTAAGAGATACGGAAGCAAGATTAAGCACGGTAAAAAAAGCGATTGCACCGACGGCTATGAGTTGTAAGGATGTAACTTCATATCTAAACCCTAAAAGGCTTGTTTCGAGAACGGATTGCTTTAGCTGACCATCTAGAAAGTCATTTAGTCCGATAGCGAAAGTCACAGCTACTGCCGCTTGAGAGCCAGTTTTTGCAATAAACATCTGCATCCAGCCGTAAAGAAAGCTCCATAAGTTACCGTAAGCATCTCTTAAAAATACATATTCGCCACCAGCAAAAGGCTTCATTGCCGATAGTTCAGCGTAGGTGAGTGCCCCGGTAAGCGATAATAAGCCTGCCACAAACCACGCTATCAAGACCCAATCCGGTGAGCCTACATTGCAAGTCATCACACGAGCTTTAAGGAATACACCTGTTCCAATAACATTTCCGATGATGATTGATATAGCGGCTACTGTTCCTATACCTCTGATTAAGGATTTTTGACTCATATTTTCAAGGTTTTCGTTTTAATAACAGAACTCATAAAATTTTAGCATGAAACTGCTTAGTTTCACCTCTGATGAATTAGTTAGAAGACTTCTTGCAATTTCTAAAGAGAGGAATCTTTACCTTCTTGATAGTTGCAATAAGGGAAGGTATCTTATTGCTAGCTTTAATCCTGTTTCGTTGCTGGACATAAGATCACAATCCGCAAAGAGAGTGCTTAGTCAAATGGAAAAGCTTTTGAGAATAAGTAGTTTTGCTTTTGTCGTTACTGTTTCCTACGAATTTGGTTTGAAACTTAACCGAATCTCTCAAAGAATAAAACCCGTGTCGTCTCGTTTAGAGCCAGATTTGTCTGTGGCTATTTTTGATTTTCTTATAGTTCATGATTACTTAAGCCAAGAGACGTTTTTAATTGGAAATAGGAAAGTTTACGATTTAGTCGAGAAAGAGCTTGAATCAGTGGCACCGAGAGATTTTCCAGAGCCTACGAATGTCCGTGTCTATTCTGATTTTGAAAGAGCAGAATACGAAAATGCAGTCGAGCAAGTAAAAGAGTTTATTTGTCAGGGAGAAACTTATCAAGTAAATCTTACGAGAAGCGTTGTTGTTAAGGCAAACGAAAACCTTTCGAGCGAACGGATTTTTTGGAACATCCGACAAAAGCATCCTGTTCCATTTGCTTGCCTTTTGCGAAGGCGAAAGGATGAAATCGTGTCAGCTTCTCCGGAGAGATTTTTTAGAATTCAAGGAAGGCATATATTTTCTTCTCCCATAAAGGGCACAAGAAGGCGTGGAAATAGCGAAAGCGAGGATAGACAACTTAAGGCTGAGCTATTGAACTCGGATAAGGATCGAGCTGAAAATGTGATGATAGTTGACCTGATAAGAAATGATCTCGGTAGAATCTGTGAGTTTGGTTCAGTTAAGGTCGAAAGACTTTGTGAGGTAGAAGAATATAATACGCTTTTTCAGATGGTTTCGACCGTATCTGGTAAGTTGAGAGAAGACGTAAGTTTTTCAGATGTGTTGCGAGCTGTTTTTCCATGTGGTTCAATCACGGGCGCTCCGAAAGTGCGCACTATGCAAATAATAGACCTTCTAGAGAAATCGAATCGAGGAGTTTCTATGGGCGCAATCGGGTATCATGTAAATCCAGAATTCGCAGAGGGTCTTTTTGGTAACGAAACGGTCCTTGATTTTTCGGTAGCGATTAGAACAATGAATGTAATAGGAAAGATTGCAACTTTCAAGGTAGGAGGTGGAATCGTGATTGATAGCGAGCCTGCGGTTGAGTATGAGGAAACCGTTACGAAGTCAAAAGCCTTGATTGATGCGATTGGGTTTCATTACTTTTCTGAAAATTGTTAAACTTTATTTTGCAGTATTTCGCATTCGTGCTAAGAAAAACAAACGCATAGGAGGGATAATGAAAAAGCTTGCCTTTTTGTCAATGGTTTGTATTTTAGCGATGAGTGTTGCGGCTCAAAGAATTGAATATCCAAGGACTAAAAAGGTCGATCAAGTCGATGAATATCACGGTATTAAGGTTGCAGACCCTTATCGCTGGCTGGAAGATGCTAATTCTCCAGAAACGAAGGCGTGGATTGAAGCACAAAATAAAATTACGCGCGCTTATCTTGATTCGATACCAGAAAGAGAGAAAGTAAAGCGGCGTTTGACTGAGCTTTGGGATTACGAGCGTTATTCATTGCCTCTTAAGAGAGGTAACAAGTATTTTTATTTGAAGAATGATGGTTTACAGAATCAGTCGGTTCTTTACGTTGCTGATTCTCTGGAGAGCGAAGGTAGAGTGCTTCTTGACCCGAACAAGCTTTCTGCTGATGGAACGGTTGCACTTTCTGGTTTTTCGGTTGATGAAGACGGCAAACTCCTTGCTTATGGAATTTCTTCAGGTGGTTCGGATTGGCAGGAGTGGCGCATTCGTGAAGTGGAGACAGGTCGCGATCTGAGCGACGTAATCAGATGGGTAAAATTTTCAAGCGTTTCATGGACAAAAGATGGTAAAGGATTTTTCTACTCTCGTTATCCCGAGCCGGATGAAAAAACAAAGCTTGCAGGGCAAAACTTCTACCACAAGCTTTATTACCACAAGATTGGAACCGATCAATCCGAAGATATATTAGTTTACGAGCGTTCCGATCATAAAGAGTGGGGATTCGGAGGAACAGTCACCGAAGATGGTCGTTATCTAATAATAAATGTCTGGCGTGGGACTGACCCCAGAAACTTGATTTTTTACAAAGACCTGACAAGGGAAGGCTCAAAGGTTGTTGAACTAATTAGCGAATTTGAAAACGATTATACGTTTCTTGGAAATGATGGAAAGATTTTTTATTTTCAGACGGACAATAAAGCTCCGCGCCGACGAATAATTGCTATTGATATTGAAAAGCCTGAACCCGAAAACTGGAGAGAGATAGTTTCGCAGCAAAGTGAAACTATTTCTAGTGCGAGTATTGTGGGGAATTATCTGATTGTTTCTTATCTAAAAGACGCTTACGTCCAGACGAAGATTTTTGATCTTAGCGGCAAATTTGTGCGTCATGTAAAATACCCGACGATTGGAATGGCGAGTGGTTTTGGAGGTCGTCGTGAGGATAAGGAAACCTTTTATGTTTTTACAAGTTTTGCTTTTCCACCTACTATTTACCGTTACAATCTTGAAACCGGCGAATCGAAAATTTTTCGCCAGCCTTCGGTAAAATTCAACGCTAATGAGATTGAAGTAAAGCAAGTTTTCTATAACTCCAAAGATGGAACGCGTGTTCCAATGTTTATTGTCCACAAAAAAGGCATAAAGCTAAACGGTAACAATCCGACATTGCTTTATGGCTATGGTGGGTTTAATGTTTCACTTACACCTTCATTTTCGGTGTCGAGAATCGTTTGGCTTGAAATGGGTGGAGTATTTGCGATGCCAAACTTGCGAGGTGGCGGCGAATACGGTGAAGAATGGCACAAGGCAGGCACGAAATTAAAGAAACAAAATGTATTCGATGATTTCATAGCTGCTGCCGAGTGGCTTATTCAAAACAAATATACGTCGCCAAGCAAGCTAGCGATTTCCGGAGCGTCGAATGGAGGATTATTAGTCGGTGCGGTTTTGAATCAAAGGCCTGACCTTTTTGCCGCCGCGTTACCGGCCGTTGGGGTTATGGATATGCTCAGATTTCATAAGTTTACAATTGGCTGGGCTTGGATATCCGATTATGGTTCGCCAGAAAACCCTGAAGAGTTTAAGGCTTTGTATGCCTATTCGCCTCTTCACAACATTCGTAAAGGAACAAAATATCCGGCTGTTTTGATTACAACTGCCGATCATGATGATCGTGTAGTTCCTGCTCATAGCTTCAAATATGCTGCAACGCTTCAAGAAGCCCAAGCTGGCGAAGCTCCGATACTTATCCGGATTGAAACGAGAGCAGGACACGGTGCAGGTAAGCCTACGTCAAAGCAGATCGAAGAGCAAGCAGACGTTTATGCCTTTTTGATTAAAAACCTAAAGATGAAGATAGATTAAAAGGCAAGCGTTTATGAAAGTTTCGATTGCTCTTTGCACCTATAATGGTGAGAAATTTTTGCTAGAGCAGCTCGATAGCTTTCTTAATCAAACTCGATTGCCTGATGAGTTAATTGTCTGTGATGACGCCTCTACGGACTCAACGCTGGAAATCATCGAGAAGTTTTCTAGTAGAGCGCCTTTTGAGGTGCGTTTATACAGAAATGAAAGGAATCTAGGCTCGCATCTGAATTTTGAGAAAGCTATCGGGCTTTGCCGAGGAGATATTATTTTCCTTTCTGACCAAGACGATATTTGGAATCCGACAAAGATCGAAATAATAGAGTCGAAGTTCACCTCTTCCAGGTCGCTTGGAATGGTTTTTACCGATGCGGAGCTTATTGACGAAGCTTCAAAGCCGCTTAACAAGCGCTTATGGGACTTTTATTTTCCTAGGAAGAAGCAAAAAGATGCTAGAAAGAATGGAATACTTAGTGTTTTACTTAGAGGAAACGTAGTTACTGGAGCTACTATGGCTTTTCGAGCGGAGCTGAAAAAATTTTTGCTACCTTTTCCGCAAAATCTACCAAACTTGATACACGATGGCTGGATAGCACTTTGTGCTTCTTTGCTTGCAGATGTGTGTTTTCTAGAAAAGCCTCTAATTAAGTATAGAATCCACGAAGGGCAGCAGATAGGTATCGGGTTTTCAAATAGTAATAACAGCAATCACAAAGTAGCTTTCAGTAAGGCAATAGAATTTCTAGAAAAAGATATAGAAAGGTTACAGATTTTGACAGACGTTTTGAAGGAATATCCGAAGCTTAAAGAATTTTGCGGCAAAATAGATGCTGCTTTGGTTCCTCTCGTTGAGAGAAATAGAGAAAATATATTGCATCTAAAGAATCGAATGAACTTGCCAGATGAAAGAGTTAAGCGTATAGCGCCGATTTTTATCGAGTTTTTAAGCGGTCGCTACAATAAGTTTTCAAAGGGAGTTCTTAGTGCGGCTAAGGATTTTTTTAGATGAAGTTTCATTTTCTTTGGGTAGGAAAGACAAAAAATGAGCATCTGCTAGCGTTACAAGAAGAGTATTTGAACAGGCTTTCACGTTTTGTAAGGTTTGAGATAACTGAACTAAAGGAAAGCAAAGATAAATTTGAAGAAAGCAAACAAATTTTAAGAGTTTTGAATCAAAAAAAATTCGTAGTTTTATTAACTGAGAAAGGTAAGCAGCTTAGTTCGCTAGAATTAGCGCAAGAGATTGAGAAATGGCAAAGTTTGGGCATAAAAGAAGTTACTTTCGTCGTCGGCGGGGCTGAGGGTGTGACTTCTGAAGTTGCCGAAAGAGTCAATTTTAGTTTATCCTTATCAGTTCTGACATTTACTCACGAGATGGCTAGGGTCATCTTGATTGAGCAATTATATCGTGCTTATACCATAATGAGAGGTTATCCATATCAAAAGTGAAAGAAATAGATACGGAAAAAATCAAGCAAAGGTTACTTACCGAAAAGAGTCTTCTTCTAACGAAGCTATCTAGTAACGACCTTTCGGTTGATGACACTGAAACTCCCGATCCGGTTGATCTTGCAGCAAGAAACTACTCAAAGAATGTAACTCTTGCTGTTTCTGAAAATGAAAGTCGTCAACTACGCTTAATTGAAGAGGCACTTCAGCGCATAGACGATGAGAAATACGGCTTATGCCTGAATTGTAAAAAACCTATTCAGCCGAAAAGATTAGAGGTCATACCTTGGGCACGTTATTGTTTGAGCTGTCAAGAATTAGTTGAACAAGGTTTGATTGAAGAGGAGAGATGATTTCTCTTCAGAAGGTTCTAGATTCGGTACTCTGTCTTGCCTTTCCTCAACCTTGCCATGTTTGCGGTGGAGAAGTCGACGGGTTGTCGTATGGTGTGTCATGTAGTAATTGCTGGGCTGAGACACGCCTTTTTGATTCAGGGACCTTAACAAGTTGTTACAAGTGCTCATATTTCTTTGGTGAGGGAGGAGAATCGAAAAGGCAGTTTTATTGCTCCTTTTGTTCGGAAGATACTTTTGATTTAGTTCGGTGCGTTGGACTTTACGAAAAAGCTTTAATGAAGACAGTGCTTCATCTAAAAAACGTTCCGTTTGTCCCAAAATACCTTCAAGAGCTAATTGTTAAAACTTTTCAGTTGGCTCCTTTTGAAAAAGTTGATTTGATAGTGCCAGTTCCGATTTCTAAAGTCAGACTTTCTGAAAGGGGTTTTAATCAAGCTTCACTCTTAGCAAAGCCATTGTCAAAGATGACAAAAATAAAACTGGATGAAACGGCTCTTATCAGGCATATTCATACGAAACGGCATAGCCCAGGAATGGATAAAAAAGCTCGTCAGATGTCTGTAAAACAAGCTTTTTCAGTAGCTTCCCCGGAAAAAGTAAAGGGTAGAAATATATTGCTAATTGATGACGTTTTTACTTCTGGAGCTACTGCATCGAATTGCGCAATTGCTCTCAAAGAAAAAGGCGCTCTGAAGGTTTATGTTTTAGCTGTAGCAAGGGCTTTTATAATTTGATTGCCACTGCGCTTGGCTTGACCTCTTCAAAACATAAAAAAGTATTATTCAGAAGAAGTTTCCAAAAAAATTTTAAAAATGCTCCCGATTGGACTCGAACCAATGACCTACCGCTTAGGAGGCGGTCGCTCTATCCTCTGAGCTACGGGAGCACAAATTGAAATTTTAGACTTGCATCTGAAATTTGTCTAGTTAAAAAAGCTTGTATGAAGAGAATTCGGGAAAGCCTAGCTCTTGGTTCTAAAATTTTGTCAGAAAGTGGGATTCTCGAGCCAGTGCGCGATGCTAGCTTACTTATGAGTTTGGCTCTAAAGCGCGATAGAGCCTTCTTGATCGCTCATTCCGAATATGTTCTTTCTGACGTTGAATACAAGCTTTTTTTATCTTATGTGAAAAGACGCGCTCGAGGTGAGCCAATTCAGTATATTCGAGAAAGTCAAGAGTTTTACGGTCTTGAGTTTACACTGTCAAAAGATGTGCTAATACCGAGACCAGAAACAGAGCTCATCGTCGAAACTTCTATAGAATTTCTCAGGAGCATGCAGAATGCCAAAATTCTAGATGTCGGCATCGGTTCGGGGTGCATTGCAATCTCAATTCTTCATAATCTGGAACATGTTGAGGCGGTTGGAGTTGATGTGTCGGAAAGTGCTCTAAATGTAGCAAAGATGAATGCCTTAAAGCACAAAGTAATGGGAAGGCTTGAATTGAGACATTCAAACCTTTTTGATGCTATTGATTCTCGTGAAAAATTTGATTTGATAGTTTCAAATCCGCCTTATGTTTCTGAAAGCGAATTTGAGTTGCTTCAAAGAGATGTTCGTGATTATGAACCTAAAGTTGCTCTTATTGGGGGAAGTGATGGGCTTTCTATAATTCGCAGGATAATTGCCGATTCAGCCGAATACTTAAAAAGTAAAGGGCGTTTAGTTATGGAGATAGGATTCGGTCAAGCCGATCAGGTTTCAGCAATGATGGATGATAGATGGCAAGACTTTTGGTTTCTGACTGATTTACAAGGAATAAAACGGGTCCTCATTGCAGAGAAGGCATTTAAATAGTTTTGTTTTTGGTTTTCTTTTTCTGATATACTTCAAATATGTAGATTTTTGGGAGGTTTTTATTTTATGAGCGAAAGAGAAGACGTGAATTTATCTACAAAATTAACATATCTTTTGATTGGAGCGGGTATCGGAGCAATAGTAGCATTGCTTTTAGCACCAAAATCTGGTCAAGAACTTCGCAGCGATATTGCAGATGCTACACGTAAAGGACTTGAGAAAGGTAAAGAAGCAGCTGCTCATTTGCAGGAGAAAGCAACTGAGTATTACGAAATAACCAAGGAAAAAGCGGGTGAACTTTATGTGACCGCGCAAGAAAAAGCAGAAGAACTGACAGAAAAAGCCAAAGAAGTTGCTACGAAAGCTACCAATCCTCTAACTGCAGCTATCGAAGCTGGGAAACAAGCTTATTTAGAGGAGAAACGAAAAACTGAATCTTCCATAGTAGCTGAAGGTCATCTAAGTTCCCAAAAGTCAAGCAAGTCAAAACAAAGCTGAACTTAGCAGGCTAGTCTTCCGTTGCAGAACAACAGAAGATTAGCCTTTTGAGGTTGAGGTATGAGCATGTCAGATCCGCAGTTCTGGATGATGATTGCTTCGATTATCATAGCAGTTTGTTTTGTTTTTATGGCTATAGCCTTGGTTTTTATTGCCATAGTTGTTCGTCGGGTGATTGTAACTGTTCGTCGTTTAGAGGAAAAGTTGAATCCTTTGATTGTTAAGGCTGAGCCTTTGATAGAGAAGGTAAATGATATCGGCAAACAAGGAAAGGTCATATCTGAACAGTTTGCCGAAATGTCAAGACATCTTTCTTCGGCTACGAAAAACTTTTCGGAGTCAACGGAGCTTATAAAAGATGAAATCGCAGAACTTAAGCAACTTGTTAGTCAAACTGCGGTCGTTGCTAAGGAAAAGGTAGAGCTAGTTAGCGAAACAATTGACAAAACACATTCACAGATCGTTTTAACAGCTGATTTTGTTCAGAGGAAAGTAGTAGAACCTGCAAGGGAGCTCGCAGCTATAATGGCAGGAGTAAGAAGAGCTTTGGAAGTTCTTTTAGCTCCTTCGCCAAAAAGAGTTGACAAGGTGTATTCTGACGAAGAGCTTTTCATAGGTTAATATTTCGCTGCAAAGTTTCATCATCAAGTCTCTGATCATTGGGAAAATAAAGGTTTCAGTTTCAACCCCAAGCTAAGGTTGCTACTCCGGCTGATGCAGCTATTACGTCAAAATTCAGATTTTTTGTAGCTGTCATTTGAAAATTCAAATCTTCTGAAGACAAAATTTTTGGTATTGTTCCTAAAGCCTCATTTAATACGTTTACCATTTTTTCTTTCTGATCTTGATTGCCAATTACAAGGATTCTATCTGGGTTTTCAGGATTTTCAGCTATTTTGTCTTTGTAAAACATGAGTAATCTGTAAATTTCGTCTTCGGCTTCTTCAGACTGGCAATTTATGGACCTTAGGATGATTGGTGAGGAATTTCGCAAGATAATGGCTGAAAATCCTTCTGTTTGAAAGCTTATTAGTATGGAATCTCCTATTGAAAAGTTGAGAAGCCATTTCATTTCGCCTAGCAGGCGCGGAAGAATCAAGCCTACTTTCCAATTTAGCATTTTGAAGATGGTTTCGTATTCTTCTAGTATTGAAAGTTTTACGGCGGTGATTATGTATCGGCTTTTTCCGGCTGTATCAGAGGCTATTTTCTCCTCGGATATTCGAATCTGATTAGCTTCGACTCCAAAAGCTTTTTCAGCTTTCCAATCTAGGATTTCGTATAACTCCTTTTTTGAACTCGGTTCGCCTTCGATCGTTACTATCGCTGTTCTTGCAGTTTCATTTGGAAGAACAACAGACCAACGTTTACGTCTTTTCAGGTCTGCGTATTCAGTTGTTTCTCTTATCAGATAAACTAACTCATCAGGATTCATCAGGTTTTTTTCGTAGAAGCTAGGTCTAATCAGGTTTTTAGGTAAAGAGACTACGGATGCGCGACCTATTTGGTATTGATTGCCTACTTTTTCAAGCGCAATTGCCGATAGATACGTTTCGCTGAACTCAAATACATTTTTTGGAAAAGAAGGTCTAAAGAGCATACTTAGTATTCTTTATACTTTTTACCTGTTTCATCTTCGCCTTCTGCAAGGCTTCTAACATCAACCAATCCTTGTTGTCCATCAGGAGAATTTGGGTCAGTGCCAAAGATTTCTTCCCATTCAGCCTTTTCTGTCATTGGGTCAATGGGTTTCTCTCGCAAATATCTTTTTTCAACCAGCTCGTCCAAAGATTGCGGTAGTCTGCCTTTATCAGCTACGAACTGGTCTATGGCTTTTCTCATTTGAAAAAGGTTTTCTTTCAAAACCGTTTCTCTTGCTTTCTGGACGGTGTATTGATATGTTGGCACTGCTACTGCGATCAGCAAGATAAGTATAAACATCGCAATTGAAAGCTCTAGTAGAGAAAAGCCTTGATTTTTTTGTCGCTTACCAGTCACGATATTTCTCCCCATTGAGAGCTGTTTCATTGGAAGCCGATCTAACATCGAAAACGTTTATTCCATCCCAAACATCAGAATCTTTTGATTGATACGATGAGCGAAGAATCCAGTCTCTTTTGCCAGTAAAAGGGTCAATTGGTATTTCTCTTAGATAAACTTTCTTTATTTCTTGTGATTGGTTGTCCTTAAAAACCTTTGTTTCATCTGAGAAAATATTCGGAGCAGTGACATTCAAACCTCTAGGTTTTACACGCACACCTTCGACAAGTATTTCTAGAGACGGTGGATAGCGATCTAAATTATCGGGACTAAAGATTGTGCAATCGTCTATCACAACACGACTTCTTGGATCGGCAGGAACATAGAGTTGTTCTTGTGCTTTAGCTGGATTAATAGTCGTTATGGCACCCTGTGGGCAAGCACCTATGGCGTCTCGTTTGAATTCATCAATAGCAGAGCGTATTTGTCTTAATGACTCGCGAAGCTGCATCTCCTTTTGCCTTCTAACAGCGTTTTCTGCTAAGGGAAGGGCTATTAGGACCATTATAGATATGACCGTGAGTGTTATAATAAGCTCAAGAAGTGTGTAAGCTTCTTGAGCTTTTCTATGATTGATGTTTTGAAAAAATTTTTTCTTCATTTTATCCTTAACTCAAAAGTTTCGCCGTTTGTTGCAAATACATTCAAAATATCGCGATCGAAATCAACTTCAGGCTTGCACTGCGACAGGGCTTCTATTTCTATGTATGCCAGAATGCCTGAATCTGAAATCAAAATATTTTTGTTTGGTGAAAGTGCGACAAAGGTTTTTCCGTTTAGATTCAGAAACGGCATTGCTTCCGTTTTGGCTATTTCTGCACCGAACACATCGCCAAATTGAATAGAACGAACGGCAATTTTCGATGGATCGAACTTTAATCCCAGAACCGCAGAGCGGAAAGCGGAGGATGTTTTTATGAGAACACCGATTTTTGCTTTTTCACCAGGTTTCATTTCAAAAGATGGTGAGATGATCGCTAATTCTGCATTTGGCTTGACTGCCGTTTGATCATTGCTGTTTAGATTTTGCGAAACTGTTCTAACCTGCAAGTCTTTGACATTGGTTTCGATTGGCTTTAATGTATTTTGAAAAGCTATCGGAGGTTCTTGTGGATTTTGATTATTTTGTGCGCGGGTATATTCTGGTATTTCCTCGAGCTTTCTATCTGGGAGTTGAACGGTTGCTGTGTTGCCGAGTTTTCTAGCATTTGCTAGCTGTTCTTCTATTTCTTCTTCTATCAGCAAGGCTTCAAGCGAGCTGTTTGTCGGTGTCGAGATGCTTCCTGTAGGTCTTTCGACTTCGTCTTCTGGCAATATAACAGGAGCTCTTAAAACTCTTGGAGTTACGGCGATAACTATGTCAGTTTGGTTGTCATTTTTCGTAGGAGTTGTGAATAACCTACCGAGAACGGGAATTAAACCGAGAAGTGGAATTCCAGATTTTCCACGTTCTTCACGATTTTGAGCTACGCTTGCAAGAAGAAGCGTACGATTGTTTTGGATTCTTGCTGAGCCCTTAATTTCTCGTTCTCCAAAAATTGGGTTATTGTTTACTCCTACGCCTGCTAGATCACGCGAAGTGATGGACATTTTTACTTGCACGTCTTGATTTGGAAAGATTATAGGTTCGAATTCCAGCGTAAGACCGGTTTGCTCATAAGTAATGACATCGCTTACGAAACTGGTTGCTCCGGGTGTTGTTATACCACCGGTGGTGATTTGCGCGCTTCTTACGGGGACTCTTTGTCCGATTTTAGCAGTTGATTTTTCGCCGTTGAATGCGTGAACTTGAGTCGAAGCTAGAAGTCTTGTCGTTCCTTTTCTTTGAAAAGCTGAAAAAGTGGAGGACGGAACTAGTATAGCTGACGCCATTGCCGTTGGGTAGTTATTGCGGATGTTTTGTGGAATTGAGGTTAAAGTGCCACCACCTAAAACAAGACCTGGAGTGGTTACGCCCAAGTTAGTCAGCTGGGTTTCGTCACCTATCTGATTACCAAGTTTTAACAAGTCTTGCCGGGAAACTTCATAAATGTTAACATCCATTACTACCTCGGCGCGATCCTTGTCTAGTGATTTTATGAGTTTGCCAATGATTTTGATATTTTCTTCTGTATCGCGTATGGTGATGCTATTTGTTGCCTTGTCAATCAAGGGGATTGGCTGTGTTCTTCCGGGTTGCACAGGGATTGCTGCTTGAACGATTTTAGCAATTTCTTGCGGGTCTGCATTTGAAAGATAGAATGTGCGAAGAACTAGCTGTTGAAAAAATTGGCGGCGACTATTATCAGCGACAAGAATGGTTTTTGGTCCTACCTTTTGGAAGAAAAGATTTTCTTGCAGAAAGATGTAATCAAGGGCGCGTGCTGCGGTTACATTTTTGAGCTCGATCTTAATACGTCTTCCTTCTAAACGTGATTGACTGTCAAAGATTACGTTTAGTTCCAAGTCTTTTGCTAGTTCTTTGATGAGCCATGTAAGCTCAACAGGACTTGTAAAGGGCAAGTCACGGAGTTTTTCGAGCTTTGGCGGTAACTGCGGTTTGTAGCTTGTTGGAAGGTAGTTTTCGGGTCTTTCAACCTGTGCATTTTCCTTTTCTTCAATTAAACGTAGCATTTTTTCCATTTGGGCTTTTGCAAGCTGATTTACCGGATCATAAGCATATGCCTTCCGGTAAGCGTTATAAGCTCCTGCGTAGTCCTTTTGTTCGGCAAGAGCATTGCCACGTTTCATATACATTTGTGAGGCGTTGAAGAGGGCACGGATGTAATGAAGCCTGTATTCAGCATTTTTAGGATTTTCGGCAACCGCCAGTGCGAATTTTTCTACGGCCTTATCCCAATCTTCTGCTATTTCTGCTTTTAGTCCTTCCTTGAAATGCTTTTTGCCATCGCCTGCTAATGCAACGATTGGCGAAAGAAGTGAAAAGATAAGCAAAAGGCTCATCAAACGAACTGATATTTTCATTTTCAATCTCTCCTTTCTCTTATGCTCAAAGTTTAGACAATTTTTTCTGCTTTTCAAAGATAAAAATTACTTTCAACGCAATTCCTCTACGAAAGTTACGCGGTTTATTTCATGCAAAGTTGTTATTCCTGCGAATACTTTCTTAAGAGCTGCTTTTCTTAGACTCGTTAGTCCTTCTTTTTCAGCTTGGCGTCTTATTTCTGAGCCAGGGCGTCTTGCCAGAATCATTTCTCGAATTGTGTCGCTCATATCTAGTAATTCGTGAATAGCCGTTCTTCCACGGTAGCCTGTATGGTTACAGGCGTCGCAGCCAACGTTTTGATAAAAGACGTGCTGATCGCGAACCGAAATATCTAATCCTGATTCTATGAGCTCTTGATCGCTTGGAACATATCGCCGTTTGCAAACTGGACAGAGTTTGCGTATTAGCCTTTGAGCTAATACACAGTTAAGTGCTGAAACAAAGTTGTAAAGATCTACGTTCATATTCAGAAAGCGTCCTATGACGTCAATTACATTATTTGCGTGAACTGTTGTAAAGACGAGATGTCCTGTAAGGGCTGAATTTATAGCAATCTGAGCGGTTTCTTCATCTCGTATTTCGCCGACCATTATCTTATCTGGGTCATGACGAAGTATTGAGCGCAGACCGCGGGCGAAAGTCAAGCCCTTCTTCTCATTTACAGGTATTTGCATGATTCCTTGTAGTTGGTATTCGACTGGGTCTTCGATTGTTATGATTTTGTCCTCGTCATTGCGAATTTCGTTTAGTGCTGCATACAGAGTTGTGGTTTTACCTGAGCCTGTTGGACCAGTTACAAGAACCATTCCGTAAGGTTCTTTTATGTAGATACGGAATCTTCTCAAATCTTCTGGGTCAAAACCTACAACGTCAAGAGTTAAGTTTTTGAATTCTTCGGATATTTGTTCCTTGTCAAGGATACGAATAACGCAATTTTCGCCGTAAATTGTAGGTATTATGGAAACACGAAAATCTACGGTTCTTCCCTTGTATTTGACTCGGAATCTTCCGTCTTGTGGTATTCTTCGTTCGGCTATGTCTAATTCGGACATTACTTTTATTCTAGAAATGAGAGTCTGGTGATGTGCAACATCAATTGGATCAACCTTTTGATACAATGCGCCATCAATTCGGAATTTGACTCGGACATCTCTGTCTGTGGTTTCAATGTGAATGTCAGACGCACGACTTTCCATAGCGTTGTAAATTATCGTATCAACCAATTTGATAATTGGAGACATTTCGGAATCGGTGGCTAGCCGATCGAGATCAAGGACTTCTTCGCCTTGATCTGTTTCTTTTACGAGTGAGATTCTAAAACCAGAAGCGGCTTCCTGTAAAACCCTTTGTGTTGCCTCTCCCTTTTTCAAAACTGCGTCAATAGCACCTTGAGGTGCAACATAAAGAACAAGACGCATTTTTAGCAGGCTTTCGATTTCTTCGATTTGCTCAAAGTTTGTCGGATCAGCCATTGCCACATGAAGCATGTTCCCTTCTTTTTTCAGTGGAACGAAGTGATGGCGAAGCATTAGATCAACTGGAATGTTTGCTAAAGCTTCATAGTCAATGGGCGATTTTCTATTCGGTGGCAAAAGCTCTACATAAGGCAATCGGTAACGTTTTGCAAGCTCTTTTGCTGCCTTAACTTCAGGAGGTTCATTTTCAACTATTTCTTCGGTGTTTAATAATTTCGTTTCGCTCATAAGTTTATCTCCTACCTGCAAAGGGTCCAGATGAAATTGCTTGAATAATTGGCATGTAAACAGCTAGAAGTATTGAAGCTACAACGATGGCCATTAAGACCAAAATCACAGGCTCAAGCAGTGTCGTTATCTGTTCAAGTCTAACCTCGGATTCGGCATCATAGAAATTCGCTACTTCGTCTAGCATTTCTTTGAGGCTTCCGCTTCTTTCACCGATGCTTATCATATCAAGGGCAAGCTCTGGAATCCAGCCTGTTTGTTCCAGCGCTTCAGAAAAGGATTTTCCTTCTCTTATCATCGGGAGAACCTGTTCGGATCGGCGTCTTAATTCAGTATTTGTTATGCTTGCAGCTGCTATCTCCCATGAGTCAGGAATAGTAATCCCGCCGGCTAGAAGTGTTGCCATGGAGCGAGTAAACTGAGCCGTTGTTATTTGGCGTATTAGATTTCCTATTAACGGAAGTTTAAGTATCAATGAATCAAAGAATAATCTGCCCTTTTCTGTTTTAATCCAGAGATAAAAAACAAAACCTAAAATCAAACCGAGAGGTAGTAACCATATCAGGTTTTTAGCAATTGTGGTTGAGACGGTTAAAACCACAACCGTTATCATAGGAAGCTCTCGATTTGTGCTTAAACCCTTAAAGAGCTGGGACATTCTTGGGACTACGTAAAGCACAAGAAAGCTAATCATTGCGATCGAAGCGATTATCAGAAATATCGGGTAGGCAATGGCGCTTCGCACTTTTCTAGCGACATTGACACTTCGTTTTAAGTAACTTACGTATCTTTTTAAAGTTTCATCTAAAGCACCGCTTCTTTCACCGGCTAAAAGGGAAGCTGTGTAGATTTTCGGAAAAATGCCTTCCGTTTCAAAAGCTGACGAAAGCGAAGCGCCGCTTTTTATTTTCTCTTCTATGTTTGCAAGTATCTGTCTTAGTGTTGCTGATGGAGAACGTCGTCTTAAAAGATTTATTGCCTGGAGAACGGGAATACCCGCTTTTAGTAAAGCCGAGAATTGTTGGTTGAAAAGCAAGAAGTCCTTTTGCTTTATTCGCGGCTTTTTAATTTTTTCCAGCGGAACAATCTTTCCTATGCTTCCCCTACGATCGGATATGCTGAAGATTTTATAGCCTTCTTGTTCAAGTTTTTGCTTTAGTTCCTCTATTTTGTCGGCTTCAAAGCTTTTCGTTATTATTTCTCCTGAAGGCGTTCCTAAGCGACAGATGAATTCAGCCATAACAAATGATTTTACTTTTTTCTTTCCAAAGTCTGTAGTTACAAACGCGGTGATTAGGGGAAAGTTGCACAATTTGCAACACCTTTCGATTTGTCTTTCATCTTATAGGGCGAAAGCAGCAAAAAGGCTTGTTTTGGTCTTGTTAAGTTGCTTATATTAAAAAATGGGGGCGCGGTATGCTAAGCAGAATTAAAAGCTTTTTAGTTCTATGTCTCGCGGCATTTTTTGTAAGTGCAGTTTATTCACAAAATGAGGAAAGACCCGTAAGAGTTACCACCGATCTTGTAACCATAACTTTGACGGTTACCGATCCTTACGGACGTTACGTATCAGGGCTTAAAAAACATGCTTTTACTATTTACGATGAAGGCGAGGAACAGGAAATTAGCTTCTTCAGTAATGCCGATGCTCCTGTTTCGATAGGTATTCTTTTTGATATTTCCGGTTCGATGAGCGGTGAGAAAATACAAAGAGCGCGGAAAGCTTTAGAAAGATTTGTCAGCATCAGCCATCCTATGGATGAGTATTTTTTGATAGCGTTTAATAGCCGTGCTCAGTTACTGCTGGATAGAACCAGAGATAGTGACGCTTTATTGAGGAAGCTAACGCTTGTAAGGCCAAAAGACAATACTGCTCTTTACGATGCCGTTTATCTTGGTGTGGAAAAGGTTACGCGAGGAGCGCATCAAAGAAAAGCTATCTTGATAATAAGTGACGGGCAGGATAACTCTTCAAGATACACATTCAAGGAAGTGAAAAACCTTCTGAAAGAATCGGATGTAACAATCTATGCTGTCGGAATAATGGATAGTAATGACATGAGAGATGTTATCGGGCTTCAAGGGCAGGCATTTTTGGACGAATTAGCTGCGGTAAGCGGAGGAAAGTCATTCTATCCTAAAACAAATGTGGAACTTGATGAAATTTTTGAGCGTATAGCGATTGAGCTTCGCAATCAATACTCCGTTGGATACATACCTAAAAACTTTAAGCCCGACGGTAAGTGGAGGAGAATAAAAGTTAAGGTCAAACCACCTAAGGGTATGCCGCGTCTAATTGTCAGAACAAGAGAGGGGTACTATGCAACGCCGACTATTAAGTAGCTTTGTTTTTATCATTTTGGCTTGTGTAGGTATTTATCAATCTCAAACTACCCTGCCTAATCCGAAAGCGACCGTAACTCCGAAGGCAACACCGACGCCAAAGGTTTCTGAGCAGCGGGAAGAGGACGAGCCTATTAGGATAGAGACAGACTTGGTGATCTTAAATATCAGAGTTGTTGATAGAATGGGAAGACCTATAACGAATTTGAGAAAAGAGGACATAAAAGTTTACGAGGATGGTGTTCCTCAGCAGATAGAGTACTTCAGCAAAGAGCTAGTGCCTACTAATTATGCGATCGTTGTTGATAATTCGGGTTCAATGAGAAGACAGCTTGAAAAAGTCATAGAGTCAACAAGAATTTTGATTCGATCGAATTTACCCGATGACGAAACTTGCATAATTAGATTCATAAGCTCCGACAAAATTGAAATTTTACAAGATTTCACGACCGATAAGGCTCTTTTAGAGGAAGCTCTTGAAAAAATGTTCATCGAAGGCGGACAAACGGCTGTAATTGATGCCGTTTATTTGGCTGCTGAAAGGGTCAACGAATATGAAAAGGCTAAAGACCCATACGAACGTAAACGCCGTGCCTTGATTCTAATTTCTGACGGTGAGGATAGAAACAGTTATTACACTGAAAAGCAGTTGTTTGAGTTCTTGAAGGAGACAGATGTGCAGATTTACACGATTGGGTTCACGAGCGATTTAAGCAAGGAAGGAGGGTTTATAAGAAAAAGCCCAAGAGAAAAGGCAGAGGCACTTCTTAAGAGGCTTGCTGAAGAGACTGGTGGAAAGGCTTACTTTCCGCAATCGATTTCAGAACTCGATCTGATAGCAAAAGATATAGCTGCGGAATTGAGAACTCAGTATGTTGTTGGATACTATCCAACTAATAGGACAGAAGACGGAAGGTTTATTAGAATAGGTGTTACAGTTACTGACGGACCTAACAAAGAAAAGCGCATCGCCATTACAAAGGCTGGCAGAGTGGCAGGTGGAAAATTAAAAGATAATCCCTCTCTTCAGCCTGCAAGGCCTATTCAATAACGAGGTGAGCAGCAAGAAGCGGTATCATAATCTCATGATGACCTGTGAGTGAAAAACCTCTTCCAGCACCATTTGCAGTAGGACGCTTTACGACGTTTGTATTCGGGCGGTAATGCTGAATAAAGTCAAAGTTAGCCGTTGTGAAATCTTCAAGGAGAAACCCTAGGTTTCTCACCACGGTTACTGCTTTTAGAAAAACTTCTGGTAAAACCACGGCTGAGCCTACATTCAAATATACTCCGCCGGCATTCATCTGTTTGACAAGCGAACAAAAAAGCCGAAAGTCCGTGTGTGAAGTAGCTCCAAGAGCAGCTCCATCTGCTGAAGCGTGAAAATGTCCTATGTCAGCACCTATCGTTAAATGGACAGTGAAAGGTATCCTATTTTGGTAAGCTTGACAGATGAGTGATATATCCGCATTTTTTGGACTTGTTTCCGATAGTATTTTTCCTATCGCTTCGCCAAGTCCGATTTGGTTTTCTAATCCATATTTCGCAGCTAGGTTTATAATTTCGCCTGTTTCTTTTGCCGCTCCGAAGTCGCCTTTTCCGATCGCTGAATCAACATCCTCAGAAGTAAATCCGACTAAAGCTATTTCAGTGTCATGAACGATTACTGAGCCATTTGACGCAATAGCAGAGACAAAACCTTTTTCGATTAGGTCAATCAAAATAGGTGAAAGTCCGGTTTTTATGACATGCCCGCCAATGCCCCAAATGATGGGTTTATTTAAACTCTTGGCGCGCTTTATCTGCTTTGCTATTTCTCGCAATTGCTTGACGGCAAGAATATCAGGCAGCTTTTCCAGAAAATCTTTTAGACGGTCTTCTGGATTTATGGCTTTTGAGAACTGAGTTGCTGTTACTTTGCTCGGACGAGACGCGAGCTCGTAGGTTCTAATTTTATCAAGATTTATCGGTTCAATTTCGTATCTTGTCATAATTTTTTTGGTAACCTTACAACAAAGGTGCTTCCCTTACCATTGCCGCGGCTTTCGGCCCAAACGCTACCACCGTGTTTTTCTATTATTGTTTTGACTATAAAGAGTCCTAGCCCGGTGCCTTTTCTATTTTCAGGAACATTCATCGCACGGTAAAAGCGCTTGAAAATTTGCTTTAGCTCGGATGAGTTTATTCCAATACCATTATCCTTTATCAAAATATCGGCTCGTTTACCTGAGTTTTTAATGCGAATCTGGATTTTAGGGTCTGGCAATGAGTATTTGACCGCGTTATCTAGCAGATTCAAAAATGCAGTTTGTAACTCTTCTTTATTTCCTTCGGTAAATAACTTTTCCGAGTAGCTAAATTTTATGGCTGAGTCTGAGAGGTTATGTCTTAGAAGGGTTGTTTTTATACATTCTTCTATCAAGTCAACCAGCTCTACTTTTCTTGACTCTACCTTTTGCTCGCGCAAACGTGCAGCTTGTAGGATTTGCTCGATAGTTGTCATCAAGCGGTTGCTATCGGCGAGCATTATCTCATAAAACTCTTTTCGTTTTTCTTCGGGGATATCTCGATTCTTCAGGGTTTCAAGGTAAAGCTTAATTGATGCAACAGGCGTTTTTAGCTCATGGGTTACTGCATTAAGAAAAGCGTCTTGCAATTCGTTTCGACGAATTTCTCTGATTAGAAAAGTTGTGTTTAGAGTAAGTCCGGCTATTATCAGTCCAAAGAGGATAATACCAAGTGCAACGAGCGCAAATTCTCTCCAGCTTATTAGAATCCAGCCTACGTTGAGAGCAATAGCTAATGTGATTAGACTAGCGCCCAAAATGGCAGATAATATAAGTGCTTTTCGTCTCCTCATCAGGTTATAATTTTAGCATACAAGAAGTTCGTGACTTTCTTAAATAGAAGTTTGAAAAGAGTGGCACGGTAATAGTACTAGGGCGTCATCAGAAGCACCAGGATATAGCAGTTTATTTTTCTTCTATTAACTGTTCGATTTCCTTTTCTAGCTTCAGGCGCAACTTTTCTACTAGAGCGTCTGCTTTTAAGAGATTTTCCTCAAGTTTTGCTTTGTGAAGTTGAATTTGGCTGATTAGGTTTGTGATTGTACTTTTTTGAGCTTGAAGAGTTTGTCGGCGTTGCTCACGAAGAACTTCGGGGCGCAAACCTCCAGCGATTGCCACGCTTCGGTTTATCATTTCCTCACTTGACTCAAATTCTAATTGCTCTAGCTTTAATTTAAGATCATTTTCTTTTTCTGTAAGCTCGAAAATCTTTTTTCTTAAGTTTTCAGCTCTTTCTTCGGCGCGTGAGAGGATTTCGAGGCTTAGCATTAAGCGGCGTTGCGTTTCACTTACTTCGTCTTTTCGTAGGGCTTCGGTGGAATTCATTCTTTCGGCGAGTTGTGATATTTTTTTGTCAAGTTTTTCAATTTTCTCTACGAGGCTGTCTGTTGCTACAGAATCAGGTGTTGTTGAGACTATTTCTGGTTCGGTTTGTGTAATTTGCGATGCAGAGGATTTTCTTGTATTTTGTGCATGAACTGATGAAACTGATAAGACAAGTAAAAAAATGATCAGGCCTGCTTTCATGTTTCTTCCTCACGTTCGGGTTTGAGAAAAGTTTCAATAAATTCCTCTTCGTTTCATTTCTCGAATTATTAGCTCAAGCTCACGGCTCATCTGTCCCATTACGGCAGTGTTTTCTTGCGCGCGTCTGATTAGATATGGGATAGTATCTCTTACAGGTCCATAGGGGACATACTTTGTAACATTGTAGCCATTCTTTGCCAAAACATACGAAAGATTATCACTCATGCCGTAAAGCTGGGAAAAGAAAATGTGGGGATGATTTACTTCTATTCGATTTTCATACATTTTTCTAGTTAGTAGCTGAATGCTTGCTTCGTTGTGAGTTCCGGCAACAAATGAGATGGTTTTCAAATTTTCTAAGCAATACATAATGGCTTGGTCGTAGTCTCTGTCGGTCGAAGTTTTATCGTCGTGGATTGGTGAGGGATAGCCCATCTGTTCGGCTCTTTCACGTTCTTTTTCCATGTAAGCACCGCGAACTAATTTTACTGCAAGAAAATAGCCGTCAGATAAGGCTTTGTGATGAGATTTCTTTAAAAAATCTAGCCTATCTTTTCTGTAAAGCTGAATCGTGTTATAGATGAGAGGTCTTTCGCGGTTGTATTTTTTCATCATTGTTTCTGCCAGAAGGTCAATAGCTCCTTGAATCCAAGACTCTTCTGCATCAATGAAAACTGGCTGACCGATGGAGTAAGCAAGACTACAAATTTCCTCAACTCTTTCTTGAATCCTTTTCCATTTTCGCTCTCCTTTTTCTGTGAGCTGTATTCCAGAAGAAACTTTTTCCAACGTTCCCAAAGGAGCTATACCGGAGACTTTGAAAACAGCAAAGGGTATTCTTGGATCGTCTTTAGCTCTTTTGATAGTTCTTATAATTTCGTCTTTTGTGCGCCCAAAATCCTCTTCATCGTATTTACCTTCGACCGAGTAGTCGAGTATAGTTCCAATGTTTGAGTTTGCGAGCTTTTCTATAACTTTTTCGCATTCTTCTATTGTTTCTCCACCGCAGAAATGTCTGAAGATGGTTCTTTTTATTAGAGGCTCTATCGGAAGGTGAAGTTTCAATGCGATTTGAGCGAGGCTGGTTAGGAAGTTAACCAAACCTTCAGAATTCATCAGTCTAAATAGCCAATATTTTTCTTTAAGTTCATCATCGCTTTTATCTGCGAAGGCAATTTCAGTGTCTTGAAAATTGAGTAGAGGGGCTGATTTGGTAATCAAGTCGTTCATTTCTCTAAAAGTTACCATATAACTTATAGCATACAAACGCAAATTGTTTCTGGCTAAAAATTGATTTATCATTTGAATTTTTAGTGTTATGAGTAAAGCGATACCGAAAAGAAGTGAAAACTACTCAGAGTGGTATAACGAACTTGTAAAAAAGGCCGGTCTTGCTGAAAATTCGGCTGTTCGTGGTTGCATGGTTATTAAGCCCTATGGATATGCGATTTGGGAAAAGATGCAAAGAGCTTTGGACGACATGTTCAAGGCAACAGGGCATGTAAACGCTTACTTTCCGCTTTTCGTGCCTAAAAGTTTTCTAGAAAAGGAAGAAGAGCATGCGACGGGTTTTGCGAAGGAATGTGCCGTTGTGACGCACTATCGTTTGAAATCTAATCCAGAGGGAAAGGGTTTGATAGTTGATCCGGAGGCAAAGCTCGAAGAAGAATTGATTGTAAGACCTACGTCTGAAACTATTATCTGGAACACATACAGGAATTGGATTCAATCATGGCGGGATTTGCCTATATTGATAAATCAATGGGCAAATGTTGTTCGTTGGGAAATGCGCACCAGAATATTTCTGAGAACAGCCGAATTTTTATGGCAGGAAGGTCACACGGCTCATGCTACACGCGAGGAGGCTATAGAAGAGGCTCAGAAAATGCTAGATGTTTACGCTGAATTTGCCGAAAAATGGATGGCTTTGCCAGTAGTAAAGGGCGTTAAAACCCCGAATGAGCGTTTTGCCGGAGCTGAAGAGACCTATTGTATTGAGGCTTTAATGCAAGATGGAAAAGCGCTTCAAGCTGGCACATCGCATTTTCTGGGGCAGAATTTTGCAAAATCATTTGATGTGCAATTTATGAACAAAGAAGGAAAACTCGAATACGCTTGGGCAACTTCTTGGGGCGTCTCTACTCGTTTGATGGGAGCATTGATTATGGCACATTCTGACGATGAAGGATTGGTTTTGCCGCCACGTTTAGCACCGCTTCAGGTTGTTATAATTCCCATATACAAAGGAGAAGAAGAGCTTGCCAAAGTTTCTGAGCGTGTTGAGCCAATTATTGCGGACTTAAAACGAAGAGGTATTACCGTAAAGTATGATGATGATGATAAACAACGTTCGGGCTGGAAATTTGCTGAATACGAACTAAAAGGAGTGCCAGTGAGATTGGCGATGGGAATGCGCGATGTTCAAAACAACACAATTGAAGTTGCTCGTCGTGATACGCTGACAAAACAAACTCTTCCGATTGAAGGTATAGTTGATCACGTAGAGAATCTACTGGATGAAATTCAACAGAATATTTATCGTAAAGCGTTAAAGTTTCGCGAAGAAAACACTTTTTTGGTTGACACTTGGGATGAATTCAAGGAGAGAATAGAAAAGGGTGGTTTCATTCTGGCACATTGGGACGGAACGAGCGAAACTGAAGAGAAGATAAAGGAAGAAACAAAAGCAACAATTCGTTGCATTCCGCTTGATGCAAAGCAAGAAGAAGGCAGATGCGTTTATTCGGGTAAGCCTTCGAAAAGAAGAGTGCTTTTTGCCCGTGCATACTAGCCTGATATACTCTTTTGTTTTAGCGAATTTTCTGCAAGGAGTGGTGAAAATTGAGCATTCTCGTAAATAAGAACACACGCGTTATTGTTCAAGGAATTACCGGAAAGGAAGGAACTTTTCACACAAAGCAAATGATTGAATATGGCACGCAAATTGTGGCCGGTGTAACTCCTGGAAAAGGTGGGACATTTCACGAGGGAGTACCTGTATTTAACACGGTTGCGGAAGCCGTAAAAGAAACAGGTGCAGATGCTTCTGTAGTTTATGTGCCGCCTGCGTTTGCGGCGGATGCCATAATGGAGGCCGCTGACGCGGGTGTGCGTCTGATTGTTGCTATAACCGAAGGAATACCTGTAGCCGATATGGTAAAAGTCAAAGAGTATTTACGAGACAAGGATGTGCGCCTTATCGGTCCGAATTGTCCTGGAATCATTACGCCGGGCGAGTGTAAAATCGGCATAATGCCGGGACATATTCACAAAAGAGGCACGATTGGAATAGTTTCCCGCTCTGGCACTTTGACTTACGAAGCCGTCGGTCAAACTGTTGCTGTTGGATTGGGACAATCCACGGCAATTGGCATTGGCGGTGATCCAATTGTTGGAACGACTCACACTGACGCATTGAAACTTTTTGCAGAAGACGATGAAACGGAAGGGATTATTTTGATAGGTGAGATAGGCGGAACAGCCGAAGAAGAGGCTGCAGAATGGGTTAAACAAAATGGATTAACAAAGCGAAAACCAATCGTTGCTTTTATTGCTGGTCAGACGGCGCCTCCAGGCAGAAGAATGGGACATGCCGGGGCTATAATCTCTGGCGGAAAAGGAACTGCAGCCGAGAAGATGAAAGCTTTAGAAGAAGCTGGTATTCATGTTGTAAAATCGCCAGCTGAAATAGGTTTAGCGATGAGGGAAGTTTTAGGATGAGTGTTATTTTAGGAATAAATGCTTTCCACGCTGGAGCCGCTGCTGCAATAGTTGTTGATGGTAAGCCGGTTGTAGCTATAGCTGAGGAAAGACTGAATCGTGTTAAATACTATGCAGGATTTCCGCGACAAGCTATTTTGAGATGTCTGGAGGTGGCGGGGTTAAAATTTTCAGATATCGATCATGTCGCTATAGGCCGTGACACTTCAGCAAACCTTAAACAGAAACTGAAATTTGCTCTTAGCAATCCTTCACGACTTCTAAACTTTGCAAAGATGAGGAAAGAAAGTAAGCAAAGATTTGATAACTTAAAGAGCCTTATCGCCCAAGAATGTGGAGTAACACCCGAAGAGCTTAAGTTTACCCAACACAATGTCGAGCATCACCTTGCTCATACAGCTAGTGCCTACTTTATTTCACCTTGGGAGCATGCCGCCGGAATAACAATTGATGGTTCTGGAGATTTTGTTTCCTGCTTGTTTTCGGAGTGCGTAGGATCGGAAATAAAAGTCCTTCATAAAATTTTCGTTCCGCATTCGCTTGGCACTTTTTACACCGCCGTTTGTCAATTCATTGGGTATGAGAAATATGGTGATGAGGGAAAGGTCATGGGACTTGCTCCCTTAGGGACGGATACTTATGTTGATTTTTTTGAAAGGTGTCTTTTGGAAAAACCTGACGGGTTTGAGTTAAATCCAGAATTTTTCATTCCCTTTGGAGCAAATCAAGGAGTGGAAATCAACGAAAAAGGAGAAATGATTGTTCAAAGACTTTATTCTGATATTTTCACAAAAAGCTTTGGTAAGCCTCGCAAACCCTACACAGAAATTACAAGAAGAGACATGGACATAGCCTACGCTTTGCAAAAAGTTTTTGAGAAGTACTACATGCATTTGCTGAATGTGCTTTACCGTTTCGTGCCATCTGAAAAGCTAGTTCTTGCCGGCGGATGTGCCCTGAATAGTGTGGCAAATGGAAAGATTTTCTATGAAACACCCTTTAGACAAACCTGCATACAACCAGCTGCAGGTGATGAGGGTCTAGCCTTAGGTGCAGCGCTTTATGTAAGTAACGTTGTTCTGAAAGAGGGCAACCGATGGATAATGAAAGATGCTTATCTCGGCGATGAATACTCTGACTATCAAATAAGAACTGAGCTTGAAAGATACAAAGTTTCGTTTGTTGAGTACTCAAGAGAGGAGCTTATAGACAAAACTGCTGAAGAGATAAAAAATGGAAAAGTAGTAGGCTGGTTTCAAGGGAGAATGGAATGGGGACCTCGAGCACTTGGCAATCGTTCAATACTTGCACATCCGGGACTTCCGAACATGAAAGACGTTCTAAATGCCAGAGTAAAGCATCGCGAGTGGTTTCGTCCTTTCGCTCCATCGGTCCTTCAAGAGTATCAAGCTGAGATTTTTGAGCACACTCATCCATCGCCTTTTATGCTACATGTCTACAAGATTAAGCCCAAGTGGCGTCGTCGTCTTTCTGCCGTAAGCCATGTTGATGATACAGGAAGACTTCAAACTGTTACACGCCAAGAAAATCCGCTTTATTATGATTTGATAAAAACCTTTGAGCGTAAGACAGGCTTACCTGTTGTTCTAAACACTAGCTTTAATGAAAACGAGCCGATAGTTTGCCGTCCAAGTGAAGCTATAGAATGTTTCTTGAGAACAAAAATGGATGTTCTTGTAATAGGGCCTTTCTTCTGCCGTAAGGAAGATAGTGTCAATGGATCAGGCTTTTAAGATAGAGGAAGTCAAGAACTTAAGAGGCTATGCCGTAGAATGGGCAAATTCCGATGAACTTATAGTTTCTCGTCGAAATGTAATCTACAAATTTTCTATTCCAAACGGTCAAATAAAAAAGATTGTTTCGGTAAAGGCTCCGCTTTGGAAAGAGTTATTCAGCAGGACTCGCATCTTTCAAAGACTTCTGCGCTTCATGATTACAAACGTGGTTTGCCTTAAAAATGGCGACTTTTTTGTAACATTTGATAAATCGGTTGGAATTATAAGAAATGAGACTTATTTTGAGATACCACTTGAACGCCCATGCAGAGTTTTGCGTTCAGCTTGTGCTTTGGATGAGCAAGAAAATATCTTTTTTGGCGAGTATCTCTCAAACCCAAGTCGAGAATCAGTGCGAATCTATAGATATTCTCCTCGTGAAGATAGTATCGAAGTCGTTTATGACTTTCCGTCTGGTTCAATAAGACACGTTCACGGAATTTATTTTGACGATTTCAGCGGAAGAATGTTTTGTTTAACAGGAGATAAGGCTGAAGAGTGTAGGATTTTGAGTTTTTCTTCAGACTTTCGGGACTTTGATGTTATTGGTGAGGGTGACGAGACTTGGCGTGCCGTAAGTATCGTTTTCGACAAAGATGCCTTTTACTACGGCACTGATGCCGAGTTTCGCAAAAACTACATATACAAAGTTGAAAGAAGCACTGGCGAGCGTGAAGTTTTGTGTGAGGTTGATGGAACTGTCTATTACTCAAAAAGATTAGGTGAATGGATATTTTTTACAACGACGGCAGAGAATGCTCCTTCTCAGAAAGAAAATGTTGCCTCGATATGGGGAATTAACACTCAGACAAACGAGTGCAAAAAACTTTTGACTTTTAGAAAAGACTTCTGGAATGGAACGCTTTTTATGTTCGGAACAATTCATTTTCCCTTTTCAATAAAGCGTGAACTCTATTTTCACCTTGTGGCTTTGAGAGGTGACGGGAAAACTTTCAAGGTTGTTCTTCAATAGTTCGGTTTCGTGTAAGTTGATATCGGTGCTAAATTTATTCCAAAATCTTGTGGGTTTTCGCCAATGATTGCGGCAGCAAAAAACTTAGGGACGTATTTTACGTTTTCTCTACGGAACTGCTCGCCGATTTTGCCCTCAAAGATTTGCTGATTTGCTACTAAAGTCCAGAATGATCGTTCTTGATCTGCTGCTTTCTTAAGTGCTTTTTCTAGATTCTGGCTGAGACCTCCTTGACCACTATTGTAGCTTGCAATTGCTAGTGGAAAACTTATTGGTCCAGAGCCGAATCGGCTTATTAGAGATTTTAAGTAGCGAGCTGCTGCTTTCGCTGCTTTTTCAGGATCGCATCTTTCATCCGGGTTTGTCGGTGACGCATCTTGTTTTATTTGAAGTCCGAATTCTCTTCCTGTAGAGCGAACGAATTGAAACATTCCGAGTGCGCCAGTGGGGCTTTGAAGACACGGACAATGTTCAGATTCTATCATTGCTACATAAATGCCTATTTGGGGATCTAATCCTTCCGCATAAAACGAACGAATAATGAAAGGGGCGTTTCTACTGGCTCTTTCAAGTATGGTTACGGTATCGCTTCTTGTAAACGAGCCTTGGCGGCAATCGTCTATTCGGTTTTGTCTTATGCGGTTTATGTATCCTTGAAGATGAACGCGTATGCTTTTTACGGCTTCGGGTGGAATCGGTTCGGCTACTTGATTGCCAATAATTCTGGAAATTTTCTCTGCTTTCTCTTTGATGTATTCGTCCTTTTCCGAATCAGTCATTTCGTAAAATTTTTTCCTTGCCTGAGTGCGAATGGGTGTAGTTTGGACAGTGTTAGTAGTTTCATAGCTTTCCTTGTTTTCAGCTTTTTCAACTTTTTCAGCGTTTTCAGCTCTTGCGGGAGTAGGCGATGAGTCAAATGAGTTGAAACTATCGGTTTTTTCTATCTCAGTTGGCTTTCGGGTTGGATAAGATTCTCTTTCTGTAGATGTAAGAGTTTTTATTACGATAAAACTTAGGGCGAAAACAAGTAAGAAGAATGAAGATGCTATGATGACTATCGGTAGAAGCGAAAATTCGGTTTTGCTGTTTTGCTCTACCTGAACTGTGATTTTAATTTTTTTGCCAAGTTCTATGATATCTCCGTTTTTTAGTAGTTTTCCTGAAGCTGAAACAGGCTGCCCGTTAACAGAGGTGCCGTTTGTTGAGTTTTCATCAACTATCCAGACACGATCTTTTTCTCGGTAAATGCTAGCATGAAGACGAGATAAAGCGTCTTCATTAAAATGCAAATCAGCTTCAGATGAACGACCAATTGTAAGACGTGAGCTTTCTTCGAGATAAATTGTTTTAGAGCCTTCAGGTGTTGGATATGTTAGACCTACTTTCATCTATTGAAAATTTTATACAATTTGGACAACGCTTTTGAAAGAGGGGCAGCATTTGAAATTGAATTTGCCTTTTTTTCAACGGTGCTTCATTATAGAACTTTTCTAGAGATGATGATGTCGGAAAAGATACGAAATATTGCCATAATAGCACACGTTGATCATGGAAAAACGACGCTGGTTGATGCAATGCTCAAGCAGGCAGGTATTTTTCGAGAAAATCAAGATGTTCAGGAGCGTGTGCTTGATTTTTTGGACCTTGAGCGTGAACGCGGCATCACGATAATGGCGAAGAATGCTTCGGTGCGCTATGGCGAGTATAAGATAAATATAGTTGATACGCCTGGGCATGCAGACTTTGGTGGTGAGGTTGAGCGTGTCCTTAAAATGGTTGATGGCGTCATGTTATTGGTAGATGCTGCTGAAGGCTGTCTTCCTCAAACACGATTCGTTTTAAGGAAGGCTCTTGAACAAAATCTTCCTGCAATTGCTGTGGTTAATAAAATTGATAGGCAAGATGCTCGTCCGCAAGAGGTCGTTAATGAAATCTATGATCTTTTCATTGACCTTGGGGCTACGGATGAGCAGATAGAGTTTCCTATTCTCTACACGATTGCCCGTGAAGGCATAGCAAGGCGTTCACTTGATGACGCTTCTACGAATCTTAAACCGCTTTTTGATGAGATTGTAAAAACTATTCCCGCTCCGAAACCTTTGCGGGATGATACGCTCCAGATTCTTGTTGCAAACATTGATTATAATCCATTTGTCGGAAGGTTAGCCATTGGGAGGGTTTTTTCGGGTGAAGTTAGGAAAAACCAAGAAGTTGCGGTTTGTAAGCGAGATGGTTCTGTTGAAAAGGGTCGGGTTCGTGAGCTTTATGTTTTTGAAGGGTTGGGAAAGCAGGTAGTTGAAACGGCTGGATTTGGCGAAATAGTGGCTTTGGCTGGTTTTGATGAGATTCAGATAGGTGAAACGATTACTTTGCCCGATAATCCGAAACCAATGCCTGCAATTGCAGTTGATGAGCCGACTATTTCGATGATCTTTTCAGTTAACACTTCACCTTTTGCGGGAACTGAAGGGAGATTTGTAACTTCGAAGCAGTTGCGAGAAAGACTTTACAAGGAAGCTCTAGGAAATGTTGCTCTAAGGGTTGAAGATACTGACTCACCTGACGAGTTCAAGGTTTCCGGACGGGGCGAGCTTCAACTTGCTATTTTAATTGAGATGATGCGTCGAGAAGGCTACGAATTTCAAGTTTCAAGACCTGAAGTTATTATTAAAACCGATGAAAACGGGCAACTTCTCGAGCCGATTGAACTAGTTGTAATAGATATTCCAGAGGAGTTTATAGGTGTTGTTACCGAAGCTTTGGGAAGGCGTAAAGGTCAAATGAAGAAAATGGTAAACAACGGTTTCGGACGTGTTCGTCTTGAGTACGAAGTTCCTTCAAGAGGGCTCATAGGTTTCCGCAACGAGTTTTTAACAGAAACCAAGGGAACAGGGCTACTGAATACTATGTTTCTTCGATATGACAAATGGCAAGGTGAGATGAAAGGCAGAAGAACGGGCGCGCTTGTTGCCGATAGAATGGGTGAAGCGACTGCCTATGCGCTCTACAATTTACAAGAACGTGGCACATTATTTATCCGTCCGCAAACAAAAGTTTACGAAGGAATGATAATTGGCGAAAATGCACGCGCAATTGATCTAGATGTCAATGCCGTAAAGGAGAGAAAGCTTACAAATATTCGTTCTTCGACAGCAGAAGAAGCAATGCGTCTCGTGCCTATCAAGGAGCTATCGCTTGAACAAGCGCTTGAATTTATAGCGGACGATGAGCTGGTAGAGGTTACACCGAAATCAATCCGATTAAGAAAGAAAATACTACGGGCAAATGAAAGAAGAAGATAAGTCATTTGCAAATGATTAGCTCTGGTTATTATTTGATTTGTGGCAAGAAAGAGGCAAACTTTGTATTCTGCCAGGATTTTTGCCGTAGTTTCATTGATTGTATTTTTTTAGTTTTCTGTACAAGGTTGAAAGGTCTATACCTAAGATTTGTGCGGCTTCTACCTT
>JANWYH010000005.1 GCA_025054715.1 Pyrinomonadaceae bacterium | reverse complement strand
GACGTGTGTTGAAAGGATGAGTCTTCTTAAGGTCTTAAATTGTATAAAAGTCAGGCGATTTATGAAAAAAACTCATCTTATAGGCTTGAAAAAACAAGAGCTAGAGGACTTTGTTCAGAGGCTTGGAGAAAAGCGTTTTCGCGCAGTGCAGTTATTTAAACAGATTCACTCGAGAAGAATTTTGAATTTTGGTGAAATGACTGATCTGCCGAAAGTTTTTAGGCTAAAGCTACACGACTATGCTAGTGTTTCGACTCTGAAGTTAGAGTCGAGATTCTTGTCGGCTGATGGCACAAGACGGTATCTGATGATAACGGAAGATAATCTTCCAGTTGAAACCGTTTTCATCCCGAGCGAAGGGCGAGATACGATATGTTTTTCTTCTCAGTCAGGCTGTCCCTTGAAATGTGATTTTTGTTTGACCGCGCAGCTTGGGCTTTTGCGTTCTCTTTCTGCAGCTGAAATAATTGAACAGATAATAATTGTGCTTAACGATGTTTATGGTGTTGGTGCGAAAACTCCTCACGGGACTAATTTAGTTGCGATGGGCGCCGGTGAGCCATTTTTGAATTTCGAGAATTTAGTTCGTGCAGTGGAAATAATTTCTGATAAAGACGGGTTATTTATTGTTCCAAAGCGGATTACTGTTTCTACGGCGGGTATAGTTCCGAAAATATACGAATTTGCACAGTTGAAGCTAAGACCAAACCTTGCAATATCTCTTTCTGCTACTACAGATGAGCTTCGTAACAGGCTAATGCCAATAAATCGCCGATGGAATCTCGAAGAACTGATGAAAGCAGTGAGCTATTTTGAAAAGAAGCTTAAACGAGGTGAATACATTACCTTTGAATATGTCATGCTAGACCGTGTGAATGATTCAATAGATGATGCAAGGCGTTTGGTGAAATTGATAGAGGATTACAAATTGAAGAAGGTTAAGATAAACCTTATACCTCACAATACCGCGGACGCTTTGGCTTATCGTTCTTCTCCTGATGAGAAGATAGAGAGTTTTCAAAAATTTCTTCAAAGAAAAGGTTTGCCAGTTTACATTAGACGCCCAAGAGGTCGTGACATATATGCTGCTTGTGGACAGCTTGCAGCTCGTAGTCAACCTGTTGGCACCGAGTAGAATTTTAGCAGTTTCTAAGCTTACAGGCTTGCTGAAAACCATGGCAATCATTAAACTTGAATTTGACAGAAAGTGAGCAGTTTAGAGCCTAAAACTAAAATGGAGATTACTACTTCTCTTAGGATTCTGCTTTCTGAAACGATAGACTATGCTGGTCTATTTCCTCCGGCAAAGCTTTCAATGAAGGATTCAGTCTCAAACTATGCGAGATACAAGCGTGGCCCTTACTCATGGATGCTGTCTCGTTTCATAGTTCCGTCTTCAAGATTCGAGGAGTTTCTCGACGAGGCAGAAAGTGTTGTTTCTGACTGTGATAAACCTTGGCAGATAAGTATGATTCTTGACGAAGACATAGAAACTTCTATTAAAAAAGCTCGTAGGCTGAATCAACAGGAGTCTCTCTTTAAGTGTGATGTTTTTGAGATAAGAGTAGAAAGTGTTTGGGCTATAGAAGAAGTTTCCGAAACAATACCTGATGATTTTACTATCTATTTTGAGATTCCAGTTGAAGAAAATCTTACGGAATTGGTTTCATCCATTTCTCTTTATAAGAGAAGAGCAAAGATAAGGACTGGTGGTGTAACTAAAGATGCCTTCCCGACCGCCGATCAAATAGTAAAATTCATGCGCGCTTGCTTAGCAGCTAATGTTCCGTTTAAGGCGACTGCAGGCCTACATCATCCTCTAAGGTCAGAAAACCGGTTAACTTATGAACCCGATGCTCCAGTAGGTAAGATGTTTGGTTTTTTGAATGTTTTTGTCGCAGCAGCTTTCGCAAGAAATAGCCTAAGACCTTCCTTGCTTTTGCAGATTTTAGAAGAAGAAACTCTTGATAACTTCACATTTGCAGAAGATGGCATTTACTGGCGACAGGAGCATTTCGTTGACAATTGGCACTTGAGGGAATTGCGAGAAAAGGCGATTATATCTTTCGGTTCATGCTCATTTGAAGAGCCTGTCGAGGGCTTAAGGAAATTAAGATTGATAGAGTAACTCGTTTTTGTTCTTATTGTAGGAGAGATTTAGGACATAGGAAAAACAAATAATAGGACAGTTAGTGCATTTGTTTATCATACTTATAAAGGAACAGCCACACAGCGGGTAGCACGTGTATAGTTCTTAAGGAGAAGTGAAGGTAAGGTAGTAATTATCTTTATCTGTTCGTGACAAAGTATTCTTGACTTTCTAAATTAAGTACTTTATAATCCTCAAGCGATTTTATTCTGCTTTGACTTGATTTCTTGTTTTAAGGTCTTTCCTTTAAAGCCCACTTAAGCAAGCAATCAAGGAAAAACAGAATAAACCATTAGCATATGGAGGGCAGAGTCAATGTCATTTCGTGTTTTTTCGATTTTTTTTATTATAACAAATTTGATTCTCCTATCAGCAGAAACATCAACAGTCGTTAGTAAGAATGAAACAGAGATATTAGAGAAGGTAACGCAATTAGATAGCTACTTTGAAGAGAACAGAGGGCAGTTTAATCCGAAGGCTCGCTTTTTGGTTAGAGGAATACACTCTTCTAATATCTTCTTAACGTCAAGAGATGTAGTTTTTCTTTTTACAGAAGATAGGAAGCGACTTTCTTTCTCTTCTGTTCACATAAGCATTAACGGAGCAGAAGAGCCATCGAGCATTTCAGGTCTTGAAAAGCTTCCACATCAGACAAATTATCTCAGAGGAAGTAAAGATAAGTGGATAACGAAAGTGAAGAGTTATAAGGCAATAGAGATTAAAGACTCTCTCCCGAAAATCAATCTAATATGGAGAACAACTTCAAGAGGGTTAAAGTGCTTAATAGAAAATAACGATCAGCCAAGGTGGATAGAGTGGAAAGTCGAGGGAGCTGAAAGAGTCGAGGTCAACGATGAAGTACTTGCGATAGTAACTGCTAACGGAGTGCTTGAGGTTAAGTTGCCACAAAATAATTCCAAACCTGAGACTATTCATATTAGAGAGTCAGAGGATAAAGTCTTTTACTTCGGGTTTGAAGTAGGGAATGAAGCAACTGTTAGATTTGAAATCGGAACGGAAGATACTTCTGAAACCTTGTCTTCAATACCTTATTCTACTTTCCTGGGTGGAAGCCAACTAGATACAGGTAATGCTATTGCGGTGGATGCTCTCGGAAATGTTTATGTTACCGGACGAACGATTTCTGCTGATTTTCCGACTACTCCTGGAGCTTTCGATACGGATTATAACCTCGGTGGGGATATTTTTGTTGCAAAGTTAGATTCAACAGGTTCGTCTCTAATCTATTCAACTTTCATAGGGGGTTCCGGTTCTGAAGACAGCAGAGCTATAAAGGTGGACACTTCAGGAAGTGTATATGTAACAGGCGTCACTTCGTCAAGCGACTTTCCGACTACTTCAGGTGCCTTTGACACAAGCTATAATGGTAACGATGACGCCTTTATAACCAAACTAAACTTTACAGGTTCAGGTTTAATCTATTCTACTTTCTTAGGCGGAAGCGGTACAGATGAAAGCTGTGACCTTGTAATTGACGGTAAAGGAAGTGCATTTGTAACAGGGCAAACATCGTCTTTTAATTTCCCTACTACTCCAGGAGCATACGACACCACTTATAATGATACAAATCCCTTTAGCATAGGAGATGTCTTTATTACAAAAATTAGCCCTTCGGGTTCTGGGTTGGTCTATTCAACTTTTTTAGGTAGTCAAGCAGAAGATTATGGAAAAGCGATTTCTATTGACAATGTCGGAAATGTGTATGTCTCTGGATATACCACAATTAGCGGTTTTCCAGTAACTACGGGCAGTTTTGATACAACATTCAACGGGGCAAAGGACGCCTTTATTACAAAATTAAATATAGCAAACTCAACTCTTGACTACTCAACTTACCTTGGAGGCAGCGCAAATGATTCTGTCGAAAGTATAACATTAGATAATTCCGGGGCGGTCTATGTAACAGGAGAGACCTTTTCTTCTGGTTTTCCAACTACTCCAGGGGTTTTTGATACTTCTCTTGACGGCGTTGTAGATGCTTTTTTGACGAAACTGAATCCTTCAGGTTCTGGACTTATCTATTCTACTTTTTTAGGAGGTGATGCTTCCGAATTAGGTAAAAAAGTAATTGTGGACAGCAGTGGAAACGCTTATTTATCGGGATACACTACATCAAGTAATTTTCCGACGACAACAGGGGCTTTTGATAACAGTTTCAATGGAGACAGAGATGTTTTTGTTTCTAAGTTTAATTCAGCGGCGTCTCAGCTAGAATACTCCACCTTCTTAGGAGGTGCTGCTTTTGATAATGGAAAAAGTCTTGCTGTCGATGCTTCTGGGAATGTGTATGTGACAGGAGAAACCGATTCAAGTGATTATCCCGTAACTGCCGGTGCTTATGATACGGATTTAAACGGCTTTAGAGATGCTTTCATAACTAAACTTTCGACGGTGACTGCACCATCAAAACCCTGTTTTGACTTCTACGGAACAGGTAAGACCTCTTTTGGAGTCATAAATAACGAAGCCTCTATTAAGGTTTGGCGAACGAGAAGTAATGGAGGAGTAAGTAGTGAGAATATTGGATACGGTTTTTCTAGTGACGTTTCCGTGCCGGGCTACTACGACTCTGACAACAAGATGGATATCGCAGTTTGGCGAAGTGGTGTCTATTATATTCGTCGCTCAACTACAGGTAATCCGAATGATGTATTTCCAGTATATTGGGGGTTACCCACTGACACCCCAGGATATGAAGCTGATTATGACGGTGACGGAAAAGATGACTTGACCGTTTTAAGAACTTCGGGTGCAAATCTTGTCTGGTTTATTTTAAGAAGTTCCACAGACACTTTAGCTGCAACTACTTTTGGCCTGACGACTGATATTCCACTTTCTGGAGCTGACTACAACGGAGATGGAAGGGCAGATCTTACGGTCTTAAGGTTAAACAACACTCCTCCGGAAACTTACTTTATTGGAGACGCTACAACGGGAGCTCTCATATTTGCTCAAAACTGGGGTCACTACAACACTGATTTCTATGTAATAGGTGACTTTATTGGCGACAATAAAGCAGATTTTGCCGTCTGGAGAGGGAAAGGTAGTGTTGCAGATGGATACTGGTATGTAAAAGAAAATGGAGGTCCAGGTTTGATCATAACTAAATTTGGAATTCCTGGCACTCCTATGACGAGAGACCAAGCCGTTTGTGGCGATTATGACGGTAATGGCAAATCTGACATAGCTGTATATCGGCCTTCTAACAAGACTTTTTATTGGCTGACTAATCCAGCAAATCCATCAAGTAATCAGCAGTTCACGATGAGTTTCCCTGCTGGAACAGGCCCTGTAACTGGTGAGCGAGCAATCCCAAATCTTAGGGTTTTCTAGTTTTAAGGAAGCCTTGTAGCTCAACGCTTGCTTTGCGAGCTCGCCGGAAATTACTGAAGCTAAAAGACTTCAGGGTGCAAAACAGTTAGCCTGTCATACGTAGAAGTTTGTAGGTGACTTTTCTGAATTAAGATACAAACATGGATCGGGAATCAAGACTTACTGGTTATTCGATATGACATTTAGAAGTGGATGACGATTGACAGCCAATCGTTTAGAACTTCGATTTCGTAGTTTTTATAATCGAGTTTTAGGAGTGCCTCACGCATTTTTTCTTTTTGGTCTTTTAGTATTCCAGATAGAACTAAAATTTTATTGGCCTTTCTGGCAAGAAGTGGTAATTGAGGCAGGATAACTTCAAGCGATATATTTACGCACACGAAATCAAGAGCAGGGCTTTTGCTATTTATCGAGCCGAGAAAAAACTCTATGTTTTCTATTTTGTTTAATACTGCGTTTTTGCGAGCTTGGATTATGGATTCTTCATCAACATCGCAAGCTAAAATTTTTGACGCCTTTTGCCCGGAGAGCTTTGCGACAGCAATTGCCAGGATGCCAGTTCCTGTTCCTACGTCAAAAAAGCTCATTTCTGGTTCGTAGAATCTTTCGATTGCTCTCAGACATAGCCTGGTTGTTTCATGTGTTCCTGTTCCGAAGGCTGTTGCTGGCTCTATGTAGATGGTTTTTTTGTCTTTTTTCTCAATTTTTTCCCACGGAGGGGAAATGATAAATTTTTCGGTTTCTACTGGTTTCCAATGTTTTTTCCAGATTTTAAGCCAATCTTTTTCTATTATGGTTTTCTTTCTTACTTGTTGAATGGCTTTGAGGTCCATTCCATAAACCTTCAGGGCCTTTTCAAGATGTTCGAGGACGGCTTTCTTGTTCTTTTTTCCTTTTTCAAAGTAGCCTTTTATTAAGAGTGTTTCGGATTGTTTCTTTCCGAGATTATCTATCTCTGTTCCTAAAGACTCAGCTTCGTTTAAGCCAAATTCTACCGCTTCGGTAGCATCTGCTGAAGTTTCTACTTCAAAGACGTCCCACGATTTTTTATTATCTTGTGATGCCGATTTCATCTAGCTTATACCCCAAGTTTCTCCAATTTTCAACTACTTTTACAAAAAGCTCTAAGTAAACATGTTTTCCAAGAAGCCGCTCAATTTCAAGGCGCGCTGCCGTTCCTATTTCTTTAATTTTCCTTCCGTTTTTGCCAATGACGATCCTTTTTTGAGATTCCTTTTCAACGATAATAGCACAGTAAATTTTTACCAGTTTTTCTTCTGAGTCGTCAAATCTATCTATGATTACTGCCGTAACGTAAGGTAGTTCATCTTTTGTCATCTGAAGCACCTTTTCTCGGACTATTTCAGCAACTAAAACTCTCAATGGTTGGTCGGTCAATTCGTCTGCGTCGAAGATGGGTTCACCTTCTGGGAGGTATTCGATTACTTTATTAAGAAGAATATCAACTTGAAAGCCCTTTAATGCCGAAATAGGTATGATTTCTTTAAAGTCATGTTCCTTTGCGTAAAATTCTATAAGTGGCAATAAGGAAGCTTTTTTTTTCAACTTGTCAACTTTATTAAGAACAAGAATCGAGGGTTTTTGTGACTGTTTTACGAGGTTTAAGGTAAATCTGTCGCCATTACCGGTTGAAACTGAGGCATCTCTGATCAGAACAATAAGGTCAACCGAAAGAATGGCGTCTTGTACGGCAGTCATCATTCGGCGATTTAACAGATAGCCAGGTTTGTGTATACCAGGTGTATCAACAAAAATGATCTGACCTTTATCTGGAATAGTTACTATGCCCTTTATTTTATGTCTTGTGGTTTGAGGTTTATCGGAGACGGCTGCAATCTTTTCACCTACGAGGTAATTTAAAAGGGTGGACTTCCCCGCATTTGGACGACCTATTAGAGCTACATAACCGCATTTTAGTTTTTTCTCATTCATAGTTTGAGGTTATCAAAAACAGTGCCTGATTTCATCTTACGTTTACGACGATTTCTGCGCTGCCACAGGGTGAGAGCAAGAAAATCTTGAAATGCCCTGTTTTTTCGCTTATAGATTTTATAACTATAAAAAGCTGATTTTTAGCAATTTCAGGTTCTACCTCTACTTTGACATCGGTTGGCGAGCCGGAAATGACATTGAGCTTTGAAAGATCTTGCTTTGTGTCAGTATAACCAACGAGAACGCCAAGTCTGCCCCCATTTCTGAGTATGGTAACTTCCTTTTGACCTACGATCAGCGAGCAATTTTCCTTTGTTTCGGAATTAGCATTTACGACGATTCTTGGGCGGCTTTCACGAAGTTTGACTATGGAAGCTTCTTCAGCAGGTTTAATTAACTCTTTAGAAGAAGTCTTATTTTCAACGTCAGATCTAATTCGAGGTCTCGTGCTGTTTGAGTTGAATTCTATTTGAAGATTTGAAGGCATTGTAACTTCGGCGACTTTTTGTTCTGTCTTTTTGGACTCTGTTTCATTTGTACTCTCTTCTAATTTTGCTGCCGGCTCGGCTCTTTTAAGCAAGAAATCTTCCTTTTTGTCTGATTTAATGAGTTGTTCGAGTCCATCAGTGCTTCCGTATATTCTTTTGTATAGGTTTTCTATTGTGATGTATCGAATTTGATCGGCTTCTCCGCCTTTATAGCTTTTCAGATAAGCATCAAGTGCTGCTCGAAGCTCGCCATTAGTTTCATAACAAGTTCCTAGATGCCACAAGCTCGATCGCCACCAAATGCTGTTTTCTGGTAGTATGCTCACGGCTCTCTTAAGTCTAATTATCGCGTCAGAGATACGGTTTTGTTCGTAGAAGGCTAGACCCATAATTTCTTCGATTCTTCCTCGAAGTATATTTAATAACGTTTGGCGTGGTAATTCTTGAATAAGCAGCATTTGTCCCTTCACTTCTGCTATTTTCCTGCTCTCATAAAGCGCATTTGATAGGACAAACGAGGAAGGTGAGTCGATCGAAACGGCTTCTTCTAGATTTTCAGAGGCGTTTTGAGCAATTTCTAAAGCTTTATCTACCGCTTTTCTTGCTTTTAATAGCTTATCAGATACGAAAATTTGTCTATAAACTTTGGTTTTGTCATTGCCATTTATGAAGGCTTCTGCAGCTTTTAGAGCTTCTTCTTCGTTGTTCGAGTTTAGCTTTTTACTAAAAACAAAAAGTTGTTTTAACCGCAGTTCGGTTTCTTGATCTTCTATTGGCTCTGGTTGAAGTAGGCTTGAACGGATCTCGTAAGCTGTTAAGCTCGAGAACTTTTCTGCTTGTTTTAGAATGCGATATCCGATCAGAGACCTGACGAAGCCGTTTTCAGTTATTTCAAAGTTTTTCTCGAGTATATCTAATACTTCGTTGTAGAATCCGGATGAAAATTTTGCTAAGGCGAGTTCGTAGTTGAGGGTAGGAAAGTTGCCGTATTGACGTGCTGTTAGGAGAGTTTTTTCGGCTTCTAATGGTTTATTTTGTGCAAGTAAGGCTCTTGCTTTTGCGATGTAGGACCAAACGTAGCGTGGTTCAAGTGAAATTGCTTTGTCTGCTAAGCTGATTGCCTTTTGCGCATCCTTCTTGAGTGCATATTTGTATGCCATACTTGCAAAAAGAGTGAAATTTTTGTTCTCTTCTGGGATTTTTTGCAGCAATTGTTCTGCTTCTTCTATCTTGCCAGAATCGAAAAGGCTAAGAATCAATCCATTTTGAGCAGCCACGTTGTTTTCGCTTACTTGAAGGATTTGTTCGTAAAGGGCTGCTGCTTCGTCCGGTTTACCTAATGCTCTTTTTACATCAGCTAAGTTTCTTTTTGCAGTGATTGAATTAGTGTTCAATTGTGAAGCTTTTAAGAAAGCTTTTTCCGCGGCTTCCAGGTCGAAATTGAGTCTATGTGCAAGACCTAATGTCTGATAGCCAGAGGAAGATTCTTCTAATTCTAAAGCCTTTTCGGCAAGCCTTTGAGCTTCGCTTCCATTTTCAATGCTAATGTAAAAGGTTGCTATGCTGAGTAGTTGCCTCGGGTTTGTCTTTGCTTTTTCCTCGATTAGTTTTGCAATTTCTATTGCCTCATTTCTATAACCATTAATATACAGTAGGTTAGGAATTTTTAGTAAATTTTTTGCAAAAAATTCGTCTTCTACCGGTTCGGGTAGATTCTGAAGCGCTTTTTTGAATTCTTCGCAGCAGTCTTTATTTGAAAGCTTCTGTTCTGCAAGATTTAATCGTTCCTCAGATATTAGTTTTAGTGCCTCTGGTTTGTGCTTAGTTTCTGGGTAGTTTTCTAAAAATTTTTCTAGCGCCAAAATTTTTTGCTCTGGATCGTTGTTTTGGATGGCTTTTTCAAACTCTTCTTTCTCCGCAGTTTTCTGTGTCTTTCTAGCCGCTGAAAGAGAAGGTTTTTGGGCTGCGATCTGGCAAAATAGAAGAAAGAGAATGAGGACCGAAAAAAGAAAATATCTCATAGTGCAAGAATAACATATTTTAGGATTGATTTCTTCGAAGTTTGGTTTTATGCTTTATTTCGGCTGAGGTGTGATAAGTGAATTCGAAAAGAAGTGGCTTGAAGGATTAGAAAAAGCTAGAAGAAAGGCGTTTGAGCAGGGTAATGAAGCTTTAGCTGAATACCTTGAGTTGAAAGTGAGTAATGATCAGATACGTTTGCGAGAAAGCAAAAAACTCATTGACGCTTTCTTAAAAAAACTAGATCAGCTTGAAAACATAAACTTGCAGGTAGAAACCAAGGATGCTTATCAATTTGAGATGTTCGGTGCTACTTTGACTGGTTTTTGCCTAAGCGTCTCTTTTGGTATTCGGCAGCTTTTTGTTGAGGTTGGTTGGACTAGACTCCCAAAAGATGGATTCATGAGAAAAGGTGCTCTGGCTTATTGCAGAATAAGTCACTTTGGTAGAAACGAAAAACAAGAATTTCTGCTTGTTAATCGAGATTTGCCGCGTTGGGTTTTAGCGGAAAATAGACAGGTGGTGTTTGATTCTTCATTTGTCGAGTATCATTTAAGTTTGCTTTTAAGGGACTAAAGCGAAGCATCTTTTCTTTAAGAGAAGCTCTATGTTAAACTAGCTTTTTGATGATGGCTGATAACAGCTTTTGTTCACCAAACTTTGTTTTTCCACAATAAAGATTTCCAAAAATGAGGTCAGGCGAGGTGAGTAGAGAAATAGATATACTAATAAGATTGCAAGAGGTTGATAACAGGATTCGTCAGTTAACAAAGCAAATTGAAACGGCTAACATAAGGAGAGAAAATCTAGAGCAAGAGTTTGAAAAGCAGGCAACCGAGATTCGCAAGATCCAGCAAACTCATAAGCAGGCAAATGCGGAAAGGTTAAAACTAGAAGCAAAAATGGCAGAAGTTCAGTCCCACATTAAGCGAGCCGAAAGGAACTTGAGAAACTCTCACAACCAAAAAGAATATGAAGCAGCCGTGCGCGAGATGGATTCTTTACGAAAGCAATTGTCTGGTATTGAGACTGAAATGCTTGAAAAGATCGAAATTATCGAAGAGACTGAAAAAATTTTGAAGGAAAGGGCTGAGGAAATAGAAGCTTTTGAGGGCAAGAAAAGCGCAGCGCTTGAGGAATTTGAACTTCAACTCGAAAAAGACAAGAACGAACTTGAAATCAAGAAAAGAGAAAAAGAAGAATTGATTTCAAAGCTCACACGCGGAACGGCTGAGGTTTACCTTCGCCTTGTCAATAGGAGTAAAGATGGAATTGCAGTCGCCAAAGTCGTTGGCGAATCTTGTAGTGCCTGCTTTATGAGAGTTAGACCACAGATGATAGTAGAACTAAAACGAGCAGAAAAAATTATAACATGCGAAAGCTGCACGAGAATTCTTTACATTGCTTCTGTTGAAATTACAGCCTAACGATTATCTCTCTTTAGCCTTTCGATTGTATTTGTAAGGGAGCGGAAGATTTCTCTCCCATCGGTCGATCCTAGTATTTCTTCACATGCTCTTTCTGGATGAGGCATCATTCCAAGGACATTACGATTACGATTACATATACCAGCTATATTTGAAACAGAACCGTTTGGGTTTGCTTCTTTTGTAACCTCACCTTTTTCATCACAATAGCGAAAAACTATCTGGTTGTTTTCCTCGAGCTCAGTTAAAACTGCTTCGTCGCATATAAAATTTCCCTCTGCATGTGCTATGGGAATCGAAAGTATCGAACCAGCAGGAATTTCGCTTGTAAAAGGAGTATTTGAATTTTCCACACGAACCCTTACGTGCTTACAAATGAAGTTGAGGTTTTGATTGCGAATCAGTGCGCCAGGCAGGAGCCCTGATTCACAGAGAATTTGAAAACCATTGCAAATGCCTAAAACAAACTTACCTTCATCTGCAAAAGCCTTTACAGCTTTCATTACAGGGGAAAATTTAGCTAATGCGCCCGCTCTTAAATAATCACCGTATGAGAAACCACCTGGTAAGATTACGGCGTCATATCTACTTAAATCGGTCTCTTTATGCCATACGAAATCAACAGGCTGCCCGACAAGTTTTGAAATAACATGATAAGCGTCATGATCACAGTTTGAGCCAGGAAAAACTATAACACCGTATTTCATAAATCTTCTATTTCAACCTTGTAATCTTCTATAACGGGATTTGACAAAACCTCTTTTGCTATTTGAGTTACAAGCTTTTCAGCTTCATCTTTCGACAGACTTCCGTTTAATTGAATCTCGAAATATTTTCCTTGCCTTATATCTTGAATGTTTTCAAACCCGAGCAACTCAACCGAATGATGAATGGCTTTTCCTTGTGGGTCCAGAACTCCTTGCTTTAACGTAACGTAAACTTTCGCCTTCATTTTCTTCAACCCTTTTTTGCTTGTTTTCAAAACTTCAAGTATAATCCTGCAAAGTTAAGTAATCAAAGTCGGAGGTTTATATGCAAAACACAGGAAAAACATCTTTAGGACTTGAAACGAATGTCGCTAGCTTACTTTGTTACTTGCCGGTTTGCTGCTTCAATATTATCTATTCGATTATTGTATTGGTGACAGAAAAAGCAAATAAGGTGGTAAGATTTCACGCTTTGCAAGCTATAATTCTGGCAGCTGTGTTTTTAATAGTTTCATTTTTACTTTCAGCCTTGTCCGTATTCTTTGGACGGCTACTAGGGGCTTTAGCTAGTATGTTTGGATTGCTGAACTATCTGCTTGCAGCGGGATACCTTGTAATTTCAGTCTTGTGTTGTGTGTGGGCTTATCAGGGCAGAGATTTTAAGCTGCCAGTCATAAGTGAGCTAGCGGAAAAATACTCTTAAACGAAGACCCGATCGAAAATTTCGTCAACATGTCGAAGGTAGTAATTTAGATTGAAGATCTCTTCAATCTCCTCAAGCGCAAGTTTTGAACTGATTTGAGAGTCTTCTAGGATGAGCTTTTTAAAGTCACATCCTTCGTCCCAGACTTTCATAGCATTTCTTTGAACCCAAAGGTATGCTTCTTCGCGGGAGACGCCTTTTTGCGTTAAGGCAAGAAGAAGTTGACCGCTGAAGACTAGACCACGAGTTAAATTGATATTTTTTAGCATGTTTTCGGGATAGACAACAAGAGCATCAAGCAAAGAAGTGGTTTTTGCTAGTATGTAATCAAGAGCAATTGAACAATCTGGCAAAACAATTCTTTCTGCTGAGCTGTGAGATATATCTCTTTCATGCCATAAAGCGATGTTTTCTAAACCTACGATGGAATTTGCTCGTATCGTGCGGGCAATTCCACAGATTCTTTCTGAAAGAATAGGATTTCTCTTATGTGGCATTGCCGAGGAGCCTTTCTGGCCGACTTTGAATCTTTCCTCAACTTCACGAACCTCTGTTCTTTGAAGATGACGAACCTGAAGTGCTATTTTCTCAAGGCTTGAGGCGATTATTGCTAGCGTGCAAAGGTATTCTGCATATCTATCGCGTTGTATAATTTGAGTTGAAATAGGATCTGGTCTAAGGCCCAATTTTTCGCAAACTCTTTTTTCAAAGTCGGGCGACAGATGAGCAAAGTTACCAACTGCACCGGAAAGCTTGCCAACCGAGACAGCTTCTTTTGCTCTTTCGAGCCGTTTGCGGTTTCTTTTCATTTCAGCAAACCATAATGCCCAAGTGAGACCAAAAGATGTCGGCTCGGCATGAATTCCGTGAGTTCTTCCGATTTGAGGGGTGTTCTTAAATTCGTATGCACGGCGTTTGAGAACCTCAAGCAGTGAGTCAATTTTTTTAAGTAAAATGTCAGACGAGTCCCGCAAAAGCATTGCGTTTGCCGTATCTACAACGTCCGATGACGTCAAGCCATAATGGATGAATCTAGCTGCAGGACCGATGTTTTCTGCGAGGTTTGTCGTAAAAGCTATTACGTCATGATCAATGGTTTTCTCGATCTCCTCAATTCTTGCTACTGAAAATTTTGCTTTTTGTTTGATTTCTTCGAGTGCATCTTTTGGAATCACTCCGTTTTCTGCATGAACTTCGCAAGCGGCTATCTCAACTTCGAGCCATTTTTGGAATTTGTTTTCGATAGACCAGATGGCCTTCATTTCAGGTAGAGAATATCTTTCAATCATAGTTCTGCACCAATTTCAGAGAGTTTTTCACGCCTTGCCTGTTAAAGTATTTTTTTGCGCGGTTTATGTCTTTTATTATTTGGCTTTTCAGTTCTTCTATGTTAGAAAACTTTTTTTCGTTTCTAATTCTGTGCAAGAATCTAATTCGTAAAACATTTCCGTAAAGATTGTCTTTGAAACCAAAGATATGTGTTTCGATAGAAGGTGAGTCTTCGGAGTTGTGAAATGTTGGGCGAAAACCAACGTTTGTTATACTGCGAAGCCATTTACCTTCAATCAAGCTTGCAGTTACATAAACGCCATTTTTAGGTATAACACGATTTTTTGTCAGCAGATTAGCCGTTGGGAAGCCAAGCATTCGTCCTCTTCCGTCGCCTTGAATCACTTGACCTTCGATTCCGTAGGGTCTTCCTAGCATTCTTCTTGCCAGATTGACTTTTCCCAAAAGCAACAGTTCTCTTATTTTGGATGATGAAATTCTCTGACCTCGAAGACTTACTTCAGGGACTTCATCTGCGAAAAAACCTAACTCTTGACTCATCTTTTTAAGCAGTTCTATGTTGCCTTCTCTATTTTTTCCAAAAGCAAATCCCTTGCCAAGATAAACTTCTCTTGCTTGCAATCTTCCGTGAATAATGTTTTTTATGAATTCTTCTGCTCGCATTGATGCAAATTCTTTGTCGAAGTTTATAACGATGGCCTGTTGAATGCCGAGAACTTCAAATGCTGCAAGTCTCTGATCGAGGGTTTGTAGCAATGCAGGTGCGCTTTTAGGGTAAAGGACAGCTCTTGGATGCGGATCAAACGTAATTACGGTTGCGATCGCTTTTATTTCTCTTGCCCGCTCTACGACTACTTGCATAATCTTCTGATGCCCGAGATGAAGACCGTCAAACACGCCGAACGTTAAAACAGTTCCCCTTGCGATGCTTGCGTTATTAATTCCGTGAAATATCCTCATTTTTCTACTACCAGTCCGTCGTAAGCAAAAAAGACATTTTCAGGCAAGAGTTTTGAATCGCGCTCATAAAGTATGTCGTGATTCAGATGCGTAAGAAAGGCGCGTTTTGGCTTAAGCTTTGAGATATAACCTAAAGCCTCCTCAAGGCAAAGATGAGTAGTGTGTGGTTTTATTCTTACACAATCCAAAACTAAAACATCCAGATCCATTAGAAACTGCATTGAGTCATGAGGAATAACTTTCAAATCTGTAGCGTAAGCAAAGTCATTCAGACGGTAAGCAATCACAGGTAATTTGCCGTGTATTACTTCAAGAGGTGTAATTTCAAGGTCTTTGCCAATGTAAAAAGGAGACTTGTGAAATACGACATGCGGAATCAGCTGAGGAAGTCCACCGCCTACATGCGTTGGTTCGAATACATACTGAAAGATTCGTCTTAGATCTTTCCATGCAACTTCGTTTGCATAAACGCCCATTGCACCGTATCTAAAATTCAACGGTCGAATGTCATCCAGTCCGAACACGTGATCTGCGTGACAATGAGTGATCAAGATAGCGTCTAGATAGGTTATTTTGTGCCTTAAAGCTTGTTGACGAAAATCTGTTGATGTGTCTATAAGGATGCGTTTTCCGTTATGTTCTACGAGAGCAGAAACTCGCAGTCTTTTGTCTCTTGGGTCTTCTGAAAGACAGGTTTCACATTGGCAGGCTATGGAAGGGACGCCGGTTGATGTTCCGGTTCCAAGAAACGTTAGTTTCATCGTCAGAATCTTTTTCCGAGAACGTCTTTTGCAGAGAATTTCTTAGCTGCCTGTGATTTGAGTTTTTCTTCAGTCAGTCGAAGCATCTGAACATACTGCATTCTGGATTCTGCAAGCAACTCTTCCAAAAGCTCGGATTCTTCCTCTTCTAGATTGCCTTTAGTTTTTTCCTTAAGCATCGCAAGTATGTCTATCCAGTATTTTCCTGTTTCTAAATCAACTATTTTTTGTCCAGTTACTGGATGAGGAGATACTCCTAGCGTTGTTGCAATATTGGCTGCTATGGTCGAAAGAAGGCTTACAAAAAGGGTCGACTCTTTCTTTTCAGCTTTGACTTCTTCCTTAACTGATTTTGCTTCAGATTCTTCTCGTTTTGCTTCTTGTCTTTGCGGCTCGCTTTTTTCTATCACGACCCCTTCGCGTAAAGTTCCGTCTAGATTAAACTTTCTCTTATCGTTTACCTTTATAACAACTTCTTCACTTTGATTTTCTTTGCCTATCATAGTCTTGAAAATTTGATACTAACATTTTGAAGCTGAAAATCCAAAGCAAGAGGTTATTGTAAGTTTTCAATTTTGCTAAAGAATTTGTTAAAATTACAAAGAAAGATTATAAAAATATGACAAATCGTCCATTAAGCGGATTAAAAGTTTTGGAGATGGGACAACTTCTAGCAGGTCCTTTCTGTGGGGCGATGCTTGCCGGATTTGGAGCAGAGGTTATAAAAATCGAAAAGCCAAAAACGGGCGATCCATTAAGGAATTGGCGGAAAATTTATAAAGGAACATCTCTTTGGTGGCTTTCAATGGGTAGGAATAAAAAGTCTATAACCCTAGATTTGAACAAGCCTAAGGGACAGCAGATAGCAAAACGATTAGCGGCTAAGGTGGATATTTTGCTAGAGAATTTCAAGCCAGGAACTTTGGAAAAATGGGGAATGGGATATGAGCAATTAAAAGCCGTAAATCCAGGGATAATAATGGTGCGAGTTTCTGGTTGGGGACAAACAGGTCCTTATGCTTCTCGTCCGGGTTATGCGAACGTATGTGAAGGCGTAGGCGGTTTGAGATATACCACCGGATACCCAGATAGGCCACCTGTGCGGACGGGAACTTCTATAGGTGATACACTGGCAGGGTTACACGCTGCTTTGGGTGCTTTGATTGCCGTTTACCACAGAGACGTAAAAGGTGGTAGCGGACAGGTAGTTGATGTTGCTATCTATGAGGCTGTTTTCAATATGATGGAGTCCATGCTTGCTGAATACGATAAACTCGGTTTTGTGAGGGAAAGAACAGGAGCTAAGCTTGATGGAATTGTTCCTACTTCTACATATCCTACAAAAGACGGTAAGTTCATCATAATCGGTGGCAATGGAGATTCAATTTATAGGCGTTTGATGTACGCTATTGGAAGACCTGATCTTGCCGAACATCCTGAGATGCAGAACAACGCCGGCAGAGTAAAACATGAAGCCGAGATTGACGAAGCAATTACCCAATGGACGCTGACACAAACTTACGAAGAAGCTTATGCCAAGATGATAGAAGCAGAAGTGCCGTGTGGGCCTGTCTATTCGATTGCTGACATAGTCAAAGACCCACAGTATAACGCTAGAGGTATGTTTGAAACTGTCGAGATTGAGCCGGGTGACGCTGTAAAAATTCCGGCAGTGGTGCCTTTTCTTTCTGAGACGCCCGGAGGAACGGATTGGATTGGACCAAAGCTAGGAGAGCATAACGAAGAAATTTATTTGGAATTCTTGGGTTTAACCAAGGATGAGTATGAAGATTTGATAGCTGAAGGAGTCATATGATTGAGCTACCAAAGGAAGTTGAAATAGTTGAAGTAAGTCCTAGGGATGGACTTCAGAGTTTAACTGAGTTTGTATCCACGGATAGAAAACTAAGTTTGATAGAAGCTCTAAAAAAGGCAGGTTTTCGTCGAATAGAGGTCACCTCCTTTGTATCTCAAAAGCATGTTCCACAGATGGCAGATGCCGAGGCTCTTATGAATGCACTTAAAAACGACTCGGATTTTGAAAAAATGGGACTTGCTCTCAACGATTTGGGCTACAAAAGGGCCATTCAGGCTGGTGTTGATTGGATATGTTACGTAATATCGGCTACTGAGACTATGTCTAGAAAAAACGCAAACACGACGCTTGAAGAAAGCCTAGAGGCCATCAAACGCTGCATTCGGGATGCTCACGATTTAGGCATTCGCGTCAGGGCTTCAATAGCGGTCTGTTGGGTTTGTCCTTATGAAGGAAAGGTACCTAAAGAGAAAGTTTTGGAAATAACTTCCAAGGTTGAAGAAGCAGATGAGATAGCTTATAACGACACAGTTGGAAGAGCTGTTCCAAACGAAGTCTATGAGCTTTGCTATCTAGCAAAGAAGTTCTTTCCGAAGAAGCGATTTGCTGGTCATTTTCACGACACAAACTCTACGGCTCTTGCGAACATTTACGCAGCTATGAGCGCTGGCTGGACTGTATTTGATTCAGCAATAGGTGGACTTGGCGGATGTCCGTTTTCACCAGGGGCGAAGGGGAACGTAGCTACCGAAAAAGTTGTATGGATGCTTGAAGAAATGGGAATAAAAACCGGATTAGATTATGAAAAACTGAAGCAAGCATCAGCACTTGCTTCAGAAATAGTAACTTGTTAATTAGCGAATCAGGAAAACGTCTTCGGGTATTGGTTTATTGACCTCAAATCTCTTCCAGAAAATCTCAGCAATTTTCACACCATCGTTAAAGATTCTTAAATGTGTGGGCTGAATAAAGCCGGTTTTTTTGTCTCTGATGAATCTATCGTAAAATCTTTCATGAAAACCTATTGGAGTTCTAAATGCAACGTAACGTATGAGGAAACTCTTTTTATCGATGCCGAATAAGGTGTCGCTTTGACTAGGATCGGTTACTTTTATGAAGTAACAAGCGTGACCATCAACGCTATCTTCCGGTAATAACTGCAACTTAAAGTCTTTGTCTTCTACAAACCTGAAAATGGAAAAGCCAAAATTGTTACTCCAACGCAAAAACTCTTCCTTTTGTTTTGCCTCTTGACTTAACTTCTGGTGGGTATTCACGCCGTCGAAAGAGATTTGGAAAAATAATTTCTCAGATTCAAAGGCATCGAATCGAACTTTTCCATTTGCCGTATGAGCAGAGATGTTTTTTTCGGGAAAGACTCGCCACATTCTGTAGAGGTTAAGCCTTTTAGGCTTGTCAAACCAGTATATTATTGCAGTTCCATCAAGATACAAAGTTTTCGGTTTTTGCCACACCTCACCTCCTGAAGCATTTATGGTTTTTCTGACTATTTCAAGCGGTGATTGCGCAAATGATTTTATTGCTGTAAGCGTAACTGCAAAGATAATAACTTTAGCCAACTTTTCTTTCATCTATCACTGTTATTTTGGTAAACTCTCCATTTTCAAAATGCTGCCAGACTCTACAACGATGCGTATCCGACTCCAGAGATATTATCTCAGCATATTTTACGCCGGGTTCATTCTTGTTTTCCCAAAAAAGGCAAATAGTTTTGGGGTCAACCTCATAAGCATCTCCGATCAACCTTTCATTGTCGAAGTGTAAAGCCTTACCTTTGAACTCACCGGGAAATTGCTTTACTTCTGTTCTTCCATCGTCCCAAAAGTACTCATTCTGCTGCCAGTAGCTTCCATCATCTAAAATTTTGCAGGTTAAACGACTCCTATGACGATCTAATATCTGTCCGGTTCTTGCATCCATTCTGGTGTATGTTCCTTCCCAGACACCTATATGTTTGGCAACCACAGGAAATTCTTTTAGTCTTGCTTCCTTTACGGCAGACATACTTTATCTCCTTTTTTGTTTAATAGATTTGTAATATCTTTATAACAAAAATAGAACACTTCTTAAATTTTTGCAAGTGAAGATTTATTCTTTTGCTATTTTTATTTGCGGCTTAGACGGTGAAACGGCTTCATCTTCAACTTCTCCACCTTTGCTGATAGGAATATCTGCCGGGCTTACGTATCTTTTTTCTTTACTGGGTGGTGTATATCCTGGGTATTCTACTCTCGAATGATAGATTGCGTTTAGGGATTTTATGACTGATTCACGAATGACAGTAAGTTCTCTGAGTGTAAGGTCACACTCGTCTAGCTGATCGTCAGCTAGGATTGCGTCAATTATTTTTGTTACTATGAAGCGCAAATTTTCGGGTGTCGGTTCTGCGAGCGATCGGGCAGCGGCTTCGCAGCTGTCTGCAATCATCATTATTGCGGCTTCTTTAGTTTGCGGTTTCGGTCCTGGGTAGCGAAAGTCATTTTCTTCGATTTCGTCTGGGTTTGTGCTTTGAGCTTGGGCTTTACGCAAGAAATAATGAAGTGTTCGAGTTCCGTGATGTTGTGGTATAAAATCGGCAATTATTTTGGGTAGTTTGTGCTCTTTGGCAAGCTTCATTCCATAGGTTACATGAGTGATTATGATTTTGGCGCTTTGAAGAGGGTTGAGAACATCGTGAGGATTTTTGCCGTGCTGATTTTCAACAAAATGTTCTGGAGCAGCAATTTTACCGATGTCATGATACAGCGCTCCAATTTTTGCAAGAAGTCCATTTGCACCTATTGCTCGACAAGCTTCTTCAGCAATTTGTCCTACTGCATGCGAATGCTGGTTAGTTCCAGGGGCTTTCATAGCTAGTTGTTTAAGAAGCGGTAGCTCTGCATTTGAAAGCTCTAGTAGCTTTACATCCGTTAGTATACCAAAAAGAGATTCAAGCGCGGGCAATGTGACGGCAGTGACGGCAGAAGAGATTACGCCACCGAGAAGACCGCAGCAAACCGAAAGAATAACCGTGTCAAAAACAAAAGGCTGTTGTAAATAAGCAATTATGGATAGTGAAATCAAGGCATTTGCAAATCCCGTGAATATTCCAGCGTAAGTTAACGAGGATCGGGAACGATAATGCTTTATGCCATAGACTGCTACTGAAGAAGAAATCACCGAGTAAAGTATAAATTCTAGGGGTCTAGGAGCGACTAAACCGACCAGCAGAGAAACGAAGATTCCTGAAAAAAGTGCTAAGCGACGATCAGCTAATAAAACCAATGATAGGCTTGTAAATGCAAATGGGATTGCAAAGGACCATATAGTGGGATCATTCAGTGGAGCTTTTATGTTCTGAAGAGCAGTAAATTCTGCTATGCGAAAAGATACAGTCGTAAGAATTAGTTGAACGATAACGACACTTGCAAATACGGCGAAAAGCTTTTCTGCAGAAAGAAAGGACTTAAGATGTGGACTTCTGTGCTCTATGTATTTCCAAGCTACCCAGTAGAGAGCAGCGAGGAGAATCAAAGTTCCGAAAAAGCGATTCCATTGTCTATGAGATTCTGTATAGGCTTGAATTGCATTTATCTTTGACAATATCTCGGAAGTTACTATTTCACCTTCGCTTGCTACTTTTTGCTGTCGTTTAAGTGAGACAACAACAGGAGGGACGGCTTTAGCTGCAGCCTCGCGAGCTTTTTCGGTTGCATCGGCATCGTAGAATACACTAGGCTGAACGAATTTTTCCAAGATTGTGTAAAAAGCTTGTTTTTCCTTCTCGCTGAGTGTGCGTATATTTTCAATTCTTTCCTTAAGTTTTTCTCTTGCTTTTGAAAGTGCTATCCAGTTGGTTTCGGGCAAAGTTTGGATGGATTGCTGAGAAGGTCTTTGTTGATCAAAGACTATAACCTCGTTTTGTAAGTATCTTCGATCGTTATCGTTATAGATGTAGCCTTCAGTGCTTTCTCTTAAAGCTCTGACGATAGCTTCTACTTCATTGTTGCTGAATTTTCTTAAAAGTAGCACCTTTTCAGCCTCGAGGTCTAGGCTTAATGTGTTCTGAACGGTTTTTCCTTGCTGAGGCTTCGCATTTGCGTTTGCATTTTCTTCTCTTTTTGAAAGTTTTTCCCAGAATAAGCGGAAATTTTGAACGGCATTTTCCGAGCGATTTGCTTCAAAGACAAAAATCGGTCTGACCTTACTTTGAGCTTCTTGTCTTAATCTTTCAGTTTCTGCTTCATCGGTAAAGGTTATGTCCGATGGTGAGATGATACTTTCGCGCAGAACCTCACCTTCTCGATATTTGTTAAGTCTCTGCCATAGAGGGTTCTGAATTAAAATAGCACTTAAAAGGGTTAAAGCAAAAAATCCTATCCAGAATTTTTGTCTAATACTGAGTTTGTTTGCCCTGGAAAACTCAAGGATTTTCCCAGAAAACTTGCGAAGATTTTTTTCCAGCAGAGATTTCATATACTTTTGGGACAACTCTAATTGACTCTGATACTTTTTCAATCAAAGGAATCAATGTATTCGGTCTTATAGCAGATACTGTAGCTACTTCTATTTGCTTGTCAAGCTCCAATTTACGTTTTAGTGATTCAACATCCCGCATTTGCATCAGATCGATCTTATTCAACACTATTATCCGTGGAATTTGATTATATCCGAGTTCTGTAAGAATTTTCTCGACCGATTCTATTTGATTTAGACAAAGTGGATTAGAAGCGTCAACAACGTGAAGTAGCAAGTCACTTTCTGAAATTTCTTCCAGCGTAGCGCGAAATGCATTTATAAGTGTTTCAGGAAGGTTTCTGATAAACCCTACGGTATCATTTATTATGACTTCTTGTTCGTGAGGTAATCGAAGTTTTCTTGATGTAGGATCGAGAGTTGCAAACATTTTCTCCTCTGCATGGACTTTGCTTTTTGTGAGAGTATTAAGTAAAGTGGATTTACCTGCATTAGTGTAGCCTACAAGCGAAACTACTGGGATAGAACGTCTATTGCGGTTCTTGCGTCTTTGTTCGCGTTGGTAACTAAGTCGCTCTATTTCTTTTTCTAGCCGGTTTATGCGGTCGCGAACTCGCCTTCTATCTATTTCGAGTTTCGTTTCACCGGGTCCTCTACCGCCTATTCCACCTGCTAAGCGAGAAAATGCAGAATTTTGTCCTGCGACTAGCCGGGGAAGAATGTAGCGTAGTTGAGCAAGCTCTACTTGAAGTTTTCCTTCCCTTGATTTTGCTCTTTGAGCAAAGATGTCGAGAATGAGCTGTTGGCGATCTATTACTTTCAGATCGGTCGCTTCAGAGATTGAACGAATTTGCGCGGGCGAAAGTTCTGTATCAAAAATTATGAGGTCGGCGCTAAGGCGCATCGCTCGAATCAGAAGCTCCTCAAGTTTTCCTTTACCCAATACTGTTCGAGGGTCAATCTGCGAGCGTTTTTGTATGATTTTGTCTAAAACCAAAACTTCTGCCGAGCGAGCTAGTTCTTCTAGCTCTTTCATTGATTCTTCTGCCTGCGAAATGTGACCATCTGTTACTCCTACGAGAATGGCTCTATCTTTTTCCGACTGTTTGAAGAGGTTTTGACGGGTTCTTGCGACTTCTTCTTCAAGTGAGTTTATGAGAGTTAAAAAGTTAATGTCTATTTGAGATGGTGGACAAGGCGGTAGGAATTGATAAGCCATTTCATCTGTCAGTTTTTCTGCAGTGGTAGGTATTAGATGTGCTGCATGTATCGAGTCAGGTAGTCCTGTTTGCTTATTTACTTTTATTACAGCCATTAAATCAAGACGCAGAAGAGCTAGGTCTGTAAGATCGTCTTGAGTAAGAGCCTCACCGTTTAGATGTGTATGTATGCAGCGAAGACCGCGGAATCTTTCTTGCGAAGTTCTAATTCTTCCGAAATCAGGTAGCTCAATCTTCTTTGCATCTCCGACCATTACATACTCGACCTGTCCTTTTCGGTTGATCAAGACTCCAATTTGCCTTCCAGTTTCGTGAGAAATTTCTGAAATCTGACGAGCAAGCTCTGGTGAGATTATCATTTCTGGCTGTATACGGCGAGTTGCTAGCTTTTCGATCCTCTTAAGTTGGCTGGGTTTTAAACCTTTTGTGAAACCTTTGACGTTTCCTATGTGCTCTTTTCCCTCCTTAAACTACTCTAAGGTCAAATTATATCATAAACTTTACCTTTTTGAATTGCTCACGATAGTAAAAAAGATAAAATTTAAGCTTATGGTAGACAAGGAAATCAAAGTAAGTCCTTTTTATGCTATACCTGGTGCTGAGGTTATAATCACGTGCAAAAACTTTAGGTTTAGTTATGGCTCAAACTACGGAGTTTATTTTGATGGCATAAGAGGTAGAATCATTGGAGCGTCTTCGAATCGAATAATTGTTGCCGTTCCTGACACCTTAATATACGGTGAAGTTGAACTTACAGTCGAAAGTGAAAATGGTGAAAGCTCATCAACGCGTTTGCATATTGGGGAATTACTTACGGAAGGGATGCACATAGTAGCAAACCCCGCCGTTAGCCCTATTGATGGCTCAATCGTTATAACACGCTCCGGTGCTAGAGGCGAAAAACTGTCTTCTACACTTTTCAAATTGAACCCTGAAAGAGAGCTCGAAGAAGTACCTGTTGACATAATGAATCCGACAGGGTTAGCTTTTGATAAAAGCGGAAACCTTTTTGTAACAAATCGAGCAAGTGGCGAAGTTGTAAAAATAGAAAAAGATGGAAGTTACTACACATTTAGTAGCAACTTAGGAATTGCAACAGGGATAGCTTTCAATAGTAAAGGTGAACTTTTTGTAGGTGATAGAAGTGGTAACATTTATAAAATTAGCGAGAACGGAGAATCAGAAATTTTTGCAAATCTGGAACCTTCCGTTGCGGCCTATCATATTGCTTTCGACAAAGAAGATAATCTTTTCGTGACTGCACCAAGCCTTGCAAGTTTTGATACTGTTTGGAAGATTGATAGAAGGGGACTCGTGGAAGCTTTTTACCGAGGTCTTGGGAGACCGCAAGGGATTGCTTTTGATGAAAAAGGTGATCTTTATGTAGCGGCTTGCTTAAGAGGAAGGCGCGGCATAGTTAGAATTTCTATGGAAAAAGGTCAAGCCGAGCTAATTTTATCCGGTACGAACGTCGTCGGACTCTGCTTTGCCAGTAAAGACGAAATGATAGTAGCAACTAGCGATAAAGTGTTTAGCGTGCATATTTAGAGAAAATTTTTGCCTTCTACAACCATTTCTTGCTTGAGGCGCTTCAAAAGTTATGAAGCTACAAATTTTGCAGTAAAAGGAGGCAAAAATGAGAAGAAAATTGATTCTTATCTTGTTTGCCGTCTTAGCTCTTTCTTATCAACTTTTTGCTCAACAGGCAACGGTAGAGCTTTATGCTTTTGGTAGTGAAAGTTATCTAGGAGTTCGCTTACAGGAGATAACCGAAAATAACTACAAAGACTATAAGTTGAGTTCGGTTCAAGGAGTTGCCATAGAAAAAGTTTTTGAGGGTTCACCGGCGGCTCAGGCAGGTCTTCAAGCGGGCGATGTTATAGTTCAATTTAATGGAGAGCAAGTGACTAGCGTCCGCAAACTCATTCGTCTGATTTCTGAGGTTGCGCCCGATCATCAAGTAAGAATCAAGCTCTTGCGAGACGGTAAAGAAAGGGAAGTTAACGTTAAGATGGGAAGACGCTCAAAACCAGACTTTCGGTCTATCAGGCTACAAAAACTCCCTGAAAATCTACAGAAACTCTATGAAGATTTAGAGAAGAGGTTTCCCGAAGCTGGTGATAATTTCTTTATCCTGCGGACTTCAAATCGAAGAATTGGCATTGAAACAATGTCTTTGACAAAGCAACTCGGAGATTATTTTGGCGTGCCTGATGGTAATGGGCTTTTAATAATAAACGTAATTGCTGATTCACCAGCAGCAAAGGCTGGATTAAAGGCTGGGGACGTAATAATCGAAGTTGATGGAAAGGCTATCCGAAATGTTTTTGAACTTTCAAAGATAATAAACAGCAAGAAAGAAGGTAGCGTTACTTTGACTATCGTTCGTGACAAGATGAGGCAAAGCGTTGTTTTAACCCCTGAAACTATTAAGAATGAGAGCTTTTTCGATCTTGACGTAGGCAAGGGTCAAATAGTTTTTTGAAAATAAAGGTCGGCGCTAACTTGCCGACCTCTTTATCATTTTAGCTTATCTGCAATGTCGAAAACGATGTGACAGAAGGCTTTTATTCCTACGTCTAGCCTTGAATCATCGATGTAAAAGTCTGGTGTATGGTGCGGTGGAGCGTCTTTAGGATTCTGGCCCTTCGGCATTCCGCCTATGAAGAAAAAGAAGGCTGGTGCCTTTGTGCCATAGAATGAGAAGTCTTCAGCTCCTGTCGTCCATTCAGTTTCAATAAGATTTTCTTTTCCTGCTGCCTTTTCAAGAGATGGCAATACTTTTTGAACTAGCTCGGGTGTGTTGTATGTTACTAGAGTCTTCGTTTCGATGTTGACTTCTGCTGTGGCTCCAAAGCTTTCGGCGGTTTTTGTGGCAACAAGTCTAATTCGTTCGTGAACTTCTCGTTGCATCTGCGAATCAAGAGTGCGGATAGTTCCAGCCATTGTTAACTCTTCTGGGATTATGTTTTCGCGAACACCGGCGCTTATTTTTCCGACGGTTATCACTACTGGAGCTTTAGTAAGCTCCGATTGACGAGATACGATCATTTGTAAGCCGTTGATTATCTGAGAAGCGACTGCAATAGGATCAATTCCATTCCATGGTTGAGAACCATGAGTTTGCTTTCCTTTGACTTTAATAGAAAACCAATCAGAAGAAGCCATTACTGCACCTGATTTGTATTTTATTTTGCCGATTTCGGTTTGAGAGTTTATATGAAGCCCGAAGATTGCATCAACTTTGGGATTGTCCATCACCCCTTCTTTGATCATCAAGCTTGCTCCGCCTTCTTCACCAGCAGGTGGCCCTTCTTCAGCAGGCTGGAAAATGAATACGACTGTGCCACGGATTTTATCTTTCATCTGAGCTAAGACCTCAGCTGTTCCCATAAGAATTGCTACGTGGGCGTCATGACCGCAGGCATGCATAACTGGAACGATCTGACCGTTGTATTCAGCAGTTTCTTTTGAAGCAAACGGAACGTTAACTCTTTCCTTCACGGGTAAGGCATCCATATCTGCTCGAAGGGCAATGGTCGGACCCGGTTTCCCACCACGCAAGATACCAACGACGCCTGTTTTCGCAATCCCTGGTCTTACCTCGTCAAGACCGATTCTTCTTAGATGCTCTTCAACATATTTGGCGGTTTTGTATTCCCGATTTGATAATTCCGGATACTGATGAATATGCCGCCGCCATTCAATAACTTTCGGCATTATCTTTTCTACTGCTTTATTTATTTGTTCAGCAACATCCGTTTCGCTTGCTAACTGTTGGTTTATCAGGAAAGCTACTGCGATTGAAAAAAGCAAGAGCTTTTTCATAATCTTCGTCACTCCGATTTAATTTTTTGAAACTTCTTCTGGTAAATAATAGCACGGGATAATTCGAATCTTGTAACGAGATTTGGGAGTTTGCAAAATACAATGCTTCCTAGCTAAACTTTTCTAGTGCGAGAAAGGATTGATTTACCAACGCCTGACAATCCGCCTTGGGGGTTGCCTGCTGCGATTTCTGTTTGGCTTCTAAGCGTTTTCCTGATAGCTTTAATGCCCTACATTTTCGTAGTGCCTTATCTCAACTTAAAGGGCGTGACAAAGGAAACGGCGGTCATAGAAGAATTCATAAAAAACGATCCAACCGCAATAATTCTAAATCTGGTGGCCGTTTTTCCGGCTCACATTATGACTTTAGTGGTTTGCTGGTTCATTGTAACGGGTTTTGGGAGATACTCCTTTCGTCAAACTTTAGGTTGGAGTTTGGAAAAGGTAAATTTATCTTGGGCGGTAATTGCTGTCATAGCCTTCAATGTGATTGCACTTTTACTTCTTTATCTATTTCCAGAGCCGGAAAATGATCTAATTAGGATACTTCGCAGTTCTTCGCAAGCTCTTTATCTTACAGCTTTTCTTGCTATTTCTACGGCTCCGATTGTGGAAGAGGTAGTTTATCGGGGTATTTTGTATCCAGTTTTTCAGCGAAAGTTTGGCATAGCGCCTGCAATCTTGTTTGTTACAATTCTTTTCGCTATCATTCACGTTCCGCAGTATTTTCCAAGTTACATTACGATTTCACTTATTTTTACTCTTAGTCTGCTTTTAACCTTTGTTAGGGCTTATTCAGGAAGCCTTCTTCCTTGCGTTCTTATTCATATGTTTCATAATTTCATTCAGGTAATTGCGTTAGTTGTTCAAGACTTTATGAAAACTAAGTAACTGCTCCACCGTCAACTATGACGACTTCGCCGTTCATGAAAGAATTTCGATCGCTTACCAGAAATGCAGCTAGTTCTGCAAGTTCAAAAGGATTCCCCATTCTTCCTTTTGATACCCAGAAGTCGTGCATTTGAAGGAGTCTTTTTGGAAGGGCATGTGCTAGATCGGTATCAAAAATTCCGGCCGCAATTGCATTAACGGTGATTCCAAAATTAGCCGCTTCTCTGGCAAGGCATTTAGTAAACCCTATCATAGCTGCTTTCGAGGTTGCATAGTGAACCGATGTGGGAAGCGATCTTATTGCTCCGACAGAAGTGATATTCAAAATAGCTCCCATTCGCTCTCTTATCATTTGCTTGTAGAAAGGCTTTGTTACAGCAAATAGGCTGTTAACGTTTGTATCGATCACCCAGTCCCAAGATTTATCAGTTGTGGTTGCAAAATTATCAGCCTTGTTAACCGCCGCATTGTTAACGAGAACGTTTATAGCACCCCATGCTTCTTTTATTTCACGAGCGACTCTTTTCATTCCGATTCTATCTGTCACCGAAACCTTAAATGCCATCGCACGACGGCCATATGACTCTATTTTTGCCTTTACCCGTGCTGCTAGCTCATCAGAAGAAAAGTAATTAAAAGCTACATCAGCACCTTCACGCGCAAAAACCTCACAAATCGCCGCTCCGATTCCTCTTGTTCCGCCTGATACAAAGGCTCTTTTTCCTTCCAGCAAAAGGCTCAATGCTCTTGTGAACTCCCTTAAAAAATTTTTTCAAAACTATTAGGTTAATTGAAACGCTTAAAAAGTCAAATCCTTCAGTTCTTCAAAATCACTCTTCTTCCACAGATTCTTATTCTGTCGTCTGCTATTAGTTTCAGCGCTTCTACGTAAGCACTGTGTTCTTGCTGAAGTATTCTTTCTGACAGAGTTTGCTCTGTATCGTCTTCTTTTACTTCGACAGATCTTTGCAAGATGATAGGACCGTGATCGAGTTGTTCGTCAACGAAATGCACAGTGCAGCCAGTGATTTTAACACCATATTCGAGGGCTTGCTTTTGAGCATTGAGTCCCGGAAAAGCGGGCAAAAGACTCGGATGAATGTTAACAATTCTATTCGGAAAAGCTTTTATAAAGCCTTCCGAAAGAAGTCTCATATAGCCGGCAAGGCACACAAAATCCACTTTTCTTTTTCTCAGTTCCGTAATGATTCTTTCTTCGTGTTCTTCACGCTTAATTCCTTTGTGACTGATAACTAAAGTCTCAATCCCGTAGGCCCTAGCCTTTTCTAATCCTTTTGCTTGTGGGTTGTTGCTTATTACAATAGAAACTTCGCTTTTAGGTATCTTGCCGCTTCTAACTGCTTCTATTATCGCAGCCATGTTTGAGCCGCGTCCTGAAATCAAAATTCCCAACCTCATCTTAATTATTCAAAATCTCTTTTATGGCATTTTCAAAAACGGTTAATTTCTTTCGAGTTCTTTTAACTATCTCCTCTTCTTCTGTATATTTTTGCAGTAGAAGCCAAAGGTCAACTTCTATCTGCACCTTGCGAACTACTAGTTTGCCGAGCGATAGGCTCATCTTCTGAATTTTGTTAGGCTCAAAGGCGCGAAATTTTTCCAGCTCTTGATTTAGCTTGCTAACTTCGTATTTTGTTTGCTGAATTTTAGGATGATTTTCTGTGTAAGCCATGAGCAGGTCTTCAAGTTCAGCTTCTAGTTCGACTTTTCTTAACAGCACTTCGGCGTATGCTGGCGAAGATTTTATAGCTTCGTCTTGAGAGGGCTTTCTCGATTCTTTTTGAGAAAAGGCAAAGCAAAAGCAAAAAGTTGTTAGAATAAAAGCGTTTATTATTTTCTCCATCTTACGCCTCACAAGCAGCTTCCATCGAAAAAGCATCACAAGAAGTAATTTCAAGCTCAGGGTCTGCCTCGATCAATCCATCACCGTAGGTCTTTTCCTTGCTTATCGTTTCAAAATAAATGGTTATGTTATCTAGGATCTCTTGAGCCGATTGAGAATGATAAAGTTTTTGTCGAAATTGAGCACCACCGACAAGACCCTTTGTAAACTGACCGGCAAGCTGTTTCATCTTGCCTAATGCAGCAAATTCTGGCATTTCCTCGCGAAGCATCTCAAAAAATTCAAGCAAAACCTTTTTTTTCTCCTCTAGAGAAGGTTGATAAGGAGTCCTGCCTTCTAAAACGTCTTGAAATTGTCGAAAAATCCAAGGATTTTGCATTGCGCCTCTACCAATTAAAATTCCGTCAACGCCCGACTCGCGCCATTTTCTAAGACCATATTCGATTGTGGTTATGTCGCCATTGCCAGAGACAGGAATTGAAACAGCTTCTTTTACTTGTCTTATAACGTCCCAATTGGCCAAACCCTTGTAACCTTGCTCTCTTGTTCTTCCATGAACGGCGATATGTTCTACTCCACAATCTTGAGCCAGCTTTGCAACTTCTACAGCGTTTATTTCATTGTCACTGTAGCCAATGCGCATCTTCAAAGTAAGCGGAATGGAAATCGCCTTTTTAACGGCTTTTAAAATCTGCTCTAACCTTGGCAAATCTCTTAAAAGAGCACTTCCTCCACCGTGTTTTACAACCTTTGGAGCAGGGCAGCCACAATTTATGTCGACAATGTCAGCCCCAGCTTCTTCAACCATCTCAGCTGCCATTGCCATTCGTTCTGGTTGAGCTCCGAATATCTGAATTGCAATCGGGCGCTCGAATTCATCAAATTTCATCTGACGCCATGACTTCGGGTTACTTCTCGTTAGTCCTTCTACCGAAATAAACTCAGAAACCACTAAACCAACTCCGCCACGCCTTTTTATTAGCCTCCGAAAAGTATAGTCCGTTACTCCAGCCATCGGAGAAAGTATCAGTGGCGGATTTATCTCTATATTGCGAATCCTAAATGGTTTCATAGTAACCACAACTTATTAGATTAACATAATGAATATTTTTGGTGTTAAGAAAGAAGAACAGGTTTGGAATGTGAATTTTTTTAGAGAAGAAAACCTGTTAAGCCCTTTCGCGAAGGAAAGGACTTAACAGGGGTTTTTAGGCTTGATTGTGTGCTTCGACGAGCCATAAGAGCTTATCAATCGAACGAGAGACTTCTGTGAATAAATCCGCTGTGTCAGCGTCGCCAAGCTCTTCTGCATCATCAATGTTTTTTCTTACCTTTGCTCCAAAATCAGCAAGCACAGACGCGAGCGCTTCGACATGCGCACTGCCGTCAGTTATTTCATGCGGATATTCCTTAAGTGATGAATTTTGTGCTGCTATTCTAACTGTTCCTAGAGCAGTTCCACCAAGTGTGGTAACTCTCTCGGCTATCGTGTCTATATGACCTTCTATTTCTGTTGCTACATGATCGAAAAGTTCATGAAGCGAGAAAAATTGCATTCCTTTCACGTTCCAATGAGCCTGCTTAGCTTGTGATTTCAAATCTATCGCATCTGAGAGTCTCTGATTCAAAATCGCAATCACCTTTTCGCGTTTTTCTGCTGGTATGTCGTTCTTTGTTTTATGCATTTGCATAGTCTTTTCCTCCAATTTAGAATTATTCTAATTCTAAATTCTGTCAAAGTCAAATGAATTTTGATAATTTAGCACCTTTCGTCTAAAATTCTTCGATATGCAAATTCCATCACCATCAGTCATTGCTGAAAACGCTTTTACTGTAGGTGATATAGCTATAAAGACCATAAATGAAGTTCTAAATTCAATAATAGAGCGTCTTCCCAATATATTAGCAGGTTTTCTGATTTTAGTTATATTCTGGCTTTTTTCGAAGGTTTTGAAAAAACTTTTTTGGTCTTTTTCTTCAAGAACAAAGCTTGATTACAGGCTTAGGTTACTTTTTAGTAGGTTGATATTTCTTACTATTTTTTCGGTAGGTTTTTTAACTGCTTTGGTAGTCGTAGTGCCAACTCTTAGATTCGGCGATTTGATAACTGGTCTTGGTTTTACCTCTTTTATTGTTGGTTTTGCAACGAAGGATATTCTAAACAATTTATTATCTGGGATTTTGATTCTATGGCGGCAGCCATTCAAAATAGGCGATTACGTCGCGGTTGGTAGTAATCAAGGGAAAGTAGAATACATAGGAATTAGAGCTACTCAGTTGAAAAAAGACGATGGCGAGTTGGTTTTAATACCAAATGGGGATATGTATTCGACGGCACTTACGATAAGAAGTGCTGGAACTGAAAAAAGAATGGTTTTGAAACTTGTGATTTCTTACGATGCTGATTTGCTGAAAGCCAAAAAAATCACGGAGCAAGCCGTGTCTGGTGTTGAAGGTGTTAGCAAGGAAAGAGCAGTTAAGGTCTTCGTGACTAGTTTTTTATCGGAAGGAGTTGAGATTACCGCTTTCTTCTGGGTTAGAACTGAGGTTTTCAGTACATTACAGGTTTTTGACGAATGTGCGGTTAGAGTAAAAGAAAATCTCGAAGCTGTGGGTATAGAGATTTTTCCTAAGCAGTGAATTTGTAAATGACTTGAATTTAACTTTGGTTTAGGAAACTTTTCACGATAGAGAGGGTTAGCTTCTTCTAGGGGCTACATCCTTCGTAAAACACGGCGACTATTTCGTTTGCTGCATTTTTAATTCTAAATTTTCCAATCTTTTTTTCGCTTCGGTTGCTTCAAAGGTATTTGGGTAACGGTTAATAATTTCTTTCCATGCTTGACCGTCGTAATGAAAGCTTCTCGTGTTCTCGTTGAAGAGGAAGACTACTCCTAGTTTTCTGTATCTGTCTAGACCGCTGTAGCTCAGATAAAAACTTTTGATAGGTGCTCCTGAGGCTTTCATTTCTTTTTCGTCTAGTCTTCTATTTGCATCTCTGCTTAAATTGTAGGCAGCTTCTTCCAGTAAGTCTCCAAAAAGAAGCAAAACAGCAGGTCTGAATTCCGAATTAGGATAGTGTTTTAAGAATATGGCTACGCGTTCGATCTTATCAAATCCGCTTGAACCCTGTATTAGCATTACGAGTCTTCTATCATCTGTTTTCGATTTAGTGAAGGCAAGTGCTTCGGCTTGAATCCAGCCTTTTAAGTTTGGAAGCTGAATCAGATAAAACTTTATTCCGTTTTCGTCTTGTTTTGTCGCGGATACAGTTACGATTCTTCCTCTTCTTATTCTTTGGATTGGCGTAGCGTAAAGACTGGCATCGGTTCTAACTACGGCAAGTCTTTCGTCTATAACTACAAAGACTGCTTCTTCTTTTGTCTTCTTATCCGAACGTTTCTGCAAAGCTACGCTTTTTTGTTGCGCTGAAACGGTTGAAGTTACGAAAGAAAACAGCAAAAAGAATGCGAATCTTTTCATGTTTTTCTCCTTTGGCTGATGTTCTAAAAGTCGAGACGAATCTTTTTACTCCTTTTGCTCTTTTTGAAGGTGAATCTTTATTTCTGGTTCGGATATGATTGCAGTATAAGACATAACATAACGCAGAAAGAGGGAGAGACCGAAAATAACAGATTATCTCTGCCTCCTTTTCCAACGTTTTGTCTATCAACATGCACTACCTATCTCTACTCTCGGGTTAATAATATTTCATGAATCAACCTCAAATTAAGCATGCGAGGGATACGAAAGAGTTTTTTAGAAAGGCTTATGAAAGTTTCTGTCGTTGGGTTACGTAAGTTTTTCTAAAAAACTTAAAGGGCTTTCTTGCTGCATACATAAAGGTTGTGTTCTATACTATAGGTAGGTTGTTTAGTTCTGAGGAAATTTTTGGTGTTAATGGAATAATAGCTCAAGGGTTAGGGAGAGCTTACGAATTTCGTCCGTCTCAAATCAAAATGGCCGAGGCGGTCAGTAAAGCTCTTTTGGAAAAAAGACATTTGATTGTAGAAGCAGGCACAGGGACCGGCAAGACTTTAGCCTATCTAGTTTCGGCAGTGGATTATGCGCTTAGAAACAAGAAAAGAGTAATCATTTCTACTGGAACGAAGAATCTTCAGGATCAGCTAATTAAAAAGGACATACCATTTCTTTTGCAGATTTTAAAATTCAAGGCTGTTTGTATTAAAGGGCGCTCTAACTATTTATGCTTAAATCGAATGAAGAGACTAAGCAATCAGCCTATTCTGCAAAACCTTGAAGAAGTAGATGCATTCAGAGATTTGGAATCTTGGTCAGAAGAAACGCAAACAGGAGATTTTGCTGAGCTTTTGATACCTGAAAACGCTCCTTTCTTAAAATACATAAGCGCAAGAAGCGAAACCTGTTTGGGGCAACAATGTGCAGATTTTGATAGATGCTTTATTACGAAAATGCGTAAAGAGGCAGAGTCGGCTCAGATTATTGTTGTTAATCATCATCTTCTATTTGCTGATTTAATGGTCCGTGAAAATGAGTATGGAAAGGTTTTGCCGGATTACGACGTTGTTATTTTCGACGAAGCGCATCTTATAGAAGATGTCGCTGCGAATTACTTTGGTTTTGAGGTTTCAAAGTATCAGATAGAAGAGCTTATTGAGCTAGCAAATTTTGAATATGATAACAGAATCGCAGAAATCTTAAAAAATGTTCACAAAGCTGCAAATGAGTCTTTTGAAAAGGTATCACAATTCATCGGAAACGAAGTGAAAAAGCAAATTTTGCGATCGGATCTTTATTTGCAAGAAGGTTTTACTGTTTTAGGAGAAGCGCTAACTTTTCTTGATAAAGCACTTGAAAGTCTTGAGAACGGCATTAAAGAAAGTTCAGTTGTTTTAGAAAATCCTGATTGCGGATTATCATTTTCAATCATGGTAGAAAAAGGTGAAGAAGATGCAGAAAAGGAAACTTTCTTGCGTTATCTCAAGCAAATTCGGCTTGCTTTGCAAAGAATATTAAATTGCTCTGATGAGAATTTTGTGTATTGGGCTGAAAGACAGAACGGGAGTTTGACTCTACATGCTTCGCCTATAAGTGTATCGCATTTGCTAAGGGAAAGAATCTTTGAAAACTCTACCGTCATATTGACTTCAGCAACGCTTTCTTCTGAGGGAAGTTTTGACTACATTAAAAAAAGGTTAGGCCTTTTTGACGATTCTTGCGAAACGCTTTTGCTTGGTTCTGGCTTTGATTATCGTAAGCAGGCACTCCTGTATTTACCTGAAGATATGCCCGAGCCTAATTCTTCGGACTATATTCAGCAGATGGCAAAAGAAATAGTAAAGATTCTACAGGTAACTCAAGGAAGGGCATTTGTTCTTTGCACCAGTAATCAATCTATGAATGCTCTTTATGAGCTTGTGAAAGGGCAAGTAAGTTTTCAATGTTTTGTTCAAGGGCAGAGTAGTAGAGCGACTCTTCTAGATACTTTCAAGCAAACTCCAAATTCTGTTCTTTTTGCTACTTCTAGTTTCTGGCAGGGAGTGGATGTGGTAGGCGATCAGCTTTCTTGCGTAATTATTGATAAACTTCCGTTTGCTGTTCCAACCGATCCGCTTCTTAAAGCAAGAGCTGAGTTTATCAAAAGACAAGGTGGTGATGCTTTTAATGAATACTTCTTGCCGCAAGCGATTATACTTTTAAGACAAGGAGTCGGAAGACTTATAAGAAGTAAGCGCGATAAAGGTGTAGTTGCAATCCTCGATCCAAGGATTAGAACAAAGTCTTATGGGAAAAAATTCATAAACTCTCTTCCAGAAATGAAAATTACTTCTAGATTGGAGGATTTAAAACAGTTCTTGGGCGTATGCGAGCATTTTACGAAGTGATGATAGAGAGAGAATTTTCAAGCGCTCATCAGCTTAGAGGTTATAAAGGAAAGTGTGAAAACTTACATGGGCATAATTACAAAGTTGAAATTTATGCCCGCGGCAGAGAGCTTAATGACATAGGACTTTTGATTGATTTTGGCGATCTGAAAAAAGCTGCCGATGAAGTTGTGAAATATCTTGATCACAGAAATCTAAATGAGCTTTCGCCATTTGACGAAGAGCTTAATCCATCGGCAGAAAATATAGCTAGGTTTATTCTTGAATACGTAGCTTCTAGAATTGATGATCCGCGCGTTCAGGTTTATAAGGTCAGATGTTATGAAACACCAACAAGTATAGCCACCTACGAAATTGAGGATTCCTTTTAATTGAAAAACATTCAAAAACATTAGTTTTTGATGTAAAATCTTCTTGATTGACAACCTTGTCAACCGCAAAAACTTCTCAAAGATTTGATCATTATTTGTTTGAATGAAAGGAGTGACAAAAGTGAAGAAGATTTTTCTAGTGGTTCTTGGGGTGGCTTTAAGTTTAAGTGTGTTAGCGCAGGATGCCATAAGGAAAGTACCTGCGGGCCAGAAGATGAAAGTTAAGGGCGTAGTGATAGCCCGAGACAAAGATAGACTGATTGTGCGTGACGCTTTAGGAGTTGATACTTCCGTTGTAATTACTGGATCGACAAGCATTAAGACAAAATCCAGTCTATTTAGAAGTGGAGAGAAGATAGGTTCTACTCAGATAGTTCGGGGCTTGAATCTTGAAGTTGAAGGAATTGGAGACGGAGAGAATCTAATAGCTAACAAAATCAGGTTTGATAAGGACGATCTCGAAGTAGCTAGAACTGTTGATAGTCGGGTAACTCCTACAGAAGAGCGCCTTTCTCAAGTAGAGCAAAATGCTGAGCGGCTGTCGGGTCAAATAGACGAGTTAATGGCAATATCAAATGCTGCGCGCGGTGGTGCAAAAGCGGCACAAGAGACGGCGGATGCTGCTGTTGAAGGTGTAAACGCTACAAATGCAAGAATAACAGCGATTGATGATTATGTCGTTCATTCTAGCACAACAGTTTACTTTAAGGTCGGAAGCGCAGCCCTTTCTCCTGAGGCAAAAGCTCAATTAGATAAAATAGCCCAAACGGCGATGACTTTGAAAGGCTACATTATCGAAGTGACTGGGTTTGCTTCGTCAGATGGGGATGAGAAAACAAATAAAATTTTAAGTGAGCGTCGCGCAAAAGCTGTTATAGATTATCTAGTTCAGACTCACAACATACCTCTTAGGAGAATAGGTCAATCTTATGGTTTCGGAGAGCTTCAACCAGCAGCTGACAATACGACTCCGTCGGGGCGTGCGCAGAATCGAAGGGTGGAAGTAAAGATTCTAGTCAGCCGTGGTCTTAATCAGAATGTTGAAGTCCGACTTCCGAATACTCAAAGAGTCCAATGAAGAAACTTTCTCTTTTGACGTTGTTATTGTTTGGACTTGCTGTTTTTGCCCAAGATTCTGAACAGGAAGTTATCCGCGTTGAATCGCGCCTTGTTCTAGTGCCGGTATCAGTTCTAGATTCAAAAGGTAATCCTATCGAAGGGCTTACTGAAAACGATTTTCTCTTAAAAGAGGAGGGAAAGTTACAAAAGATAGATTCTGTCCTAAGAGCAGAGCAGACGCCTCTTGAAGTCGCTATTCTTTTTGATGTTTCTGCTAGCACAGAATCAATTTATGAGCTTCAAAGAGAAGCCTTGATACAGTTTCTTCAAGAAGTCGTAAGGCCTGAAGATTATGCCTCAGTCTTTTTGATAGGAGAAGAGCCGGTGTTGCTTCAAAAGAGAGCTAAGCTTCAAGAGGTAGTTGAGGCTATAGAAAAAATTAAGCCTTCGAAGCAATACACAGCATTTTACGATACGGTTGCTTTAGCGGCGGAGTATCTTAGACTACATGCTCCGTCGCATGTGCGTAAGGTAATAGTCGCTATAACAGACGGAGAAGACACTAACAGCAAGCAAGTAGCAAAATCAATACAGCAAGGCTATAAAATTCTAGGTTCGAAGATTGATACTCTCGATTCTAAATCTCTTTATGAGCTTACCGTGAAATTCAGAGATGAAGCTGTAGCAAAAGAAAATTCGAGAGTGTTGAGTTTACTGCAAAGTGCAGACGTAGTTTTCTATTCAATAAATCTTTCTGGCAGTTCCTATAAGTTAAATAAAATCAGCAAAGCCGGACAAAAATCGTTGGAAAAGCTTGCAGAGGAAACCGGCGGAACTGCCTATCTTTCTACCTTTCAGTCAACAAAACTAAAGGATGTTTACCAAAATCAGATAAACTTAAGGCTTAACAAAGAGATGTTGGCAACGATTTTCCTACGCATTGCAAATGAACTAAGAAAGCAGTATCTTATTGAGTATTATTCTGAAGCTGATTTCCCGGAAGGAAAATTTGTTAAGCTGGAGGTGAATTTAGCTCGTCCCGGAGCTTTCCAAATAAAGGCTCGCAAGGGTTATTTTGTTCAGTCTCGTAACTAAAAAAGAAATTGCTGGCAGACAGGGCGGAAGGATTTTCTGTGAATTGGGCAAGGTCCGTAAAGTCTCAAAGCCTCGAGGTGCTCTTTTGTCGGGTAGCCTACGTTTCTCACGAATCCGTATTCCGGATAATGTTCATGCATTTTTTTCATGAGTCTATCTCGGTAGGTTTTAGCTATTATTGAAGCTGCAGCGATTGAAGCTGATATTGAATCGCCTTTAATGACCGGTTTTTGTGGTTTTGATAGCTCTTCAAGTTTTATGGCATCTATCAAGACGAAGTCGGGTTTACGCTGCAAAGCTTCAAGCGCTTTTATCATGGCTTTTTTAGTTGCTTGAAGAATGTTTATGTTATCAATCTCTTCTGGTGCAATTTCGGCTATTGAATAAGACAATGCTTCCGATTTTATCCATTTTTCCAAGATTTCACGCTCTCTGACGGACAGTTTTTTAGAGTCATTTAGCCTTTCTGGAAAAGGCTTTGAAAGATCAAGTATGCAAGCTGCTGCAACGACAGGACCTGCTAGACAGCCACGACCTACTTCATCAACGCCGGCTATTAGTCGAAACCCTTCGAGGCAGATTTGTTTTTCTAACTCAAAAGAAACTGCCATTAAGTTTCTTGAGCTTTTGTTTCATTGTTTTCTTGTTTAGAAGCAGAAGTTTCAGTTACGGCTTTTGTTTTCGCATCAAGCTCACGGATTCTAGCCGCTTTACCTTTCAGGTTTCGCATGTAATAAAGCTTGGCTCTTCTTACACGACCGCGACGGACTACTTCTATTCGATCTATAACGGTTGCATGAAGTGGGAAAATTCTCTCAACGCCAACTCCAAAACTTACCTTGCGAACGGTAAATGTTTCGCGCACTCCGCCATGCTTGCGGGCTATGCAAATGCCTTCAAAAGCCTGGATTCTTTCCTTATTGCCTTCTTTTATTCGAACATGAACTCTTACAGTGTCGCCCGGTTTGAAGTCGGGTATATCTTTTCTCAGGTTCGATTTTTCGACTAGTTCAATTAGCTTGTTCATCATAAACTAACTCTCCTTTTCTAAGAGGTCTCGTCTTACCTTGATAGTTTTTTCAATTGCTTTTTGCCTTCGCCATTTTTCAATTTCGGCATGATTTCCACTAAGCAGAATTTCTGGAACACGCATACCGCGATATTCTCTTGGTTGTGTGTATTGCGGATAGTCGAGCAAGTTTTCGGTAAAAGACTCACGAACAGATGACATCGGACAGCCCAAGGCGTCTGGTAGCAATCTAACTATTGCATCAACGATAACTACTGCAGCCGGCTCTCCACCCGATAAGATGTAATCGCCGATTGAGATCTCATCTGTTACGAGCGCTTCATTTACTCTTTCGTCAACTCCCTCGTATCTACCGCATATCAACACCAATCTCTTAGCTTTGTCAGCTAGTTCTCTTGCCATTTTCTGCTTAAAAACTGAGCCTTGTGGTGAAAGAAGAATGACTTTCGTTCCTTCTGCGTATTCTTCTCGATTACAGGTTCCTAGAATTTTCTCAACTGCATTAAATATTGGCTCAGGCTTCATTACCATTCCTTCTCCGCCACCAAAGGGGCGATCGTCTGTCTTTTTATGTTTGTCAACCGTAAAGTCTCTTAAGTTCCAGATATTTATTTCAACTAGACGCTTTGCCTTTGCTCGTCTTATAATTCCGCAGTCAAAGACTGAGCTGAAAAACTCAGGAAAGATGGTCAAAATGTCTATTATTAGGGGCTGCTGCATCTTTCCTAAAACTCCAGCAATCCTTCTGGTAAATCAACACGGATGAGCTTTTCGTCTATATCAACGATCTGGCAAATACTTTTAACAAATGGTATTAGATAGTCTTTTTTCTTGCCTTGAACGACTAAAATTTCAGTTGCACCATTTCTCAGAATGTCAGTCACACAACCAAGATTTTCTTTCTCTAAAGTTTCAACCTTGCAACCTATCAGTTGCCAGTCATAGAACTCGTCTTCACTTAGTTTGACTGTTTCTGATTCGTGAACGCATATTTCGCAGTTTACTAGGCTTTTTGCTTCATCAATCGAGTCAACACCAAAAAATTTCAAAACGATTCTATCCTTATGAAACCAAAATCTTTCGAGTTCTAGGTTGCAAATATTGCCATTTGAATTGATACAGAAAACTTCCTTTGTATGATTAAATCTTTCTGGGAAATCCGTTAGAATTTCAGCAACAAGTTCTCCGCAAAGTCCACGAGTTCTTACTGTTCTTGCAATGGCTACTAATTCATCTCGCTTTTGTTGCGGACTACTTGACATTTTCTAGCTTTTCTTCAGATGCATCTTCTTTCGGTGCGTTATGTTTTATCAAGCTTGCTACTGTTTCCGTTGGTTTTGCACCTACGCTTATCCAATATTTTATTCTATCATAATTGAGTTTTACTTCGGGCGGATCGGTCATGGGATTGTAAGTGCCAAGATTTTCTATATACTTACCATCCCTTTTCGTGCGCTTTTCTCTTACCACAATTCGATAAAATGGTTTCTTTTTCGCACCCATTCTCATCAAGCTTATTGATAACATAGCACTTCACCTCTTTTTCTTGTGTCTTTTTTTCTTTTTTAGTTTTTTAGCAAACGACTTTGAATCTTCTTGGTTATCTTCGGACTCGAAAGGAAAGGCATGCGGCAATCCACCGCCAAATCTTCCCATAAACTTGTCTGTGAGTTGTCCAAGTAAACCGCTACGCTTCATTTTGCTCATCATTTGAAGCGTTTTTTCATACTGGCGTAGCAATTGGTTAACTTCTGAAATAGTTGTGCCGGAGCCTTTTGCTATTCTATTTTTTCGACTTGCATCAATTATTTTGTAATTTTGTCTTTCCTGTCGAGTCATTGAGTCAATTATGGCTGCCGCACGCTTCATCTGATATTCAATCTTTTCTAGGTCTTCCTTTTTTGGTTTAATTCCGCCGAAGAATTGCTCAGGCAGAAGGTCTATAATTTTTGACATTGAGCCGAGTTTATTAAATTGTCTCATCTGTTCGCGAAAATCATCGAGCGTGAATTGGCTTCGTCTGATTTTTTCTAGTTGCTTTGCTGCTTCTTCTTCGTCAAGCTTGGTTTGAACTTCTTCAATGAGCGTTAAGATATCGCCCATTCCTAGTATTCTTTGGGCAATACGATCTGGATAAAACGGCTCTATTGCGTCATATTTTTCGCCTACGCCGACAAATTTTATAGGCTGATTTGTAACAGCTTTTATTGAAAGGGCTGCTCCACCACGTGAATCGCCATCCATTTTGGTTAGAATGACGCCGGTTATGCCAATTCGACGATGAAACTCTTCGGCAGAACGCACGGCATCTTGTCCGGTCATTGCGTCAGCCACGAATAATATCTCGATAGGCTTCGTCTCAGCCTTTATCTTCTCAAGTTCGACCATAAGGTCTTCGTCAATATGGAGTCTTCCAGCAGTATCAATGAGAAGTGTGTCATAACCGAGTTGCTGGCAGTAACGGACGGCATTTCGGGCTATTTCTAGAGGTTCATTACTATCGGTTTCATAGAAAGGCACTTTAACTGCTTCAGCGACAATCTTTAACTGTTCACGTGCAGCAGGACGATAAACGTCAGTCGAGACAACTACTGGGTTTCTTTCTTGATTATTCTTCAGCCATAAGGCAATCTTGCCGGTTGAGGTTGTTTTTCCAGAACCTTGAAGGCCTACTATCATTACTACGTTTGGTATTTGTCTAGTAAAGATGAGCCTTGATGAGGCTCCACCCATTAGCTCGACTAGCTCGTCATAGACTATTTTTACAACTTGCTCGTATGGTTTCAGACCTTTCCAGATTTCTTGTCCTTCTGCCTTTTGGCGTATTCTTTCGACGAAATCTCTGGCAACTTTGTAGCTTACATCTGCTTCGAGAAGTGCTATCCGAATTTCACGCAAAGCCGCATCTACTTGCTCTGCAGTAAGCTGACGACCTGCTCGCAAACTTCCCAAACTTTTTTTGATCTTTTCGGATAGCGCCTCGAACATAGTCAAAAGTTTTAATGATACGACTATACTTAACTTGAGTCAAGAAACGCTTTGCTAAAATCGAAACAGTTTTCGGCTGACTTTTAGTGCAAACGCTCTCTAACAGAAGACTTCGTTTAGACGTTACAAGGAAACTTCAGATGTCCTTAAGATTTTCTTATTTTATCTACTTTTTTGTTCAGTCTAACTTATGGCAAAATAGAATGCAATGGACTTTAGGATTTCGCAAAATGTAGCGAGGATGAAGGGTTCAGCTACTCTTAAGGCGATGCAAGATGTTTTAAGGCTTCGCGAGCAAGGAATAGAAGTGATTGACTTGACGGTGGGAGAGCCTGACTTTCCGAGTCCTAGATTTATCTGCGAGCTTGCAATAGAAGGACTAAGTAAAGGCTATACTAAATACACTCCTTCAAAAGGGTTGAAAGTTTATGCTGAAGCCATTTCGGAATTTTATTATAGGAGATTCGGTGCACAAGTTTCGCCTTCCCAGATTGCTGCAAGTTGTGGAGCGAAGCAAGCAGTTTTTAATGCTATTTGCAGTTTGATAAATCCAGGCGATGAAGTTTTGATTCCAAAGCCCTACTGGGTTAGTTTTCCAGAGATAGTAAACTTTTGCAACGGAAAAGTGGTTTTTATCGAGACTGAAGAAAACGATTTTATTTTGAGTTTAGAGAGCGTCAAAAGGGCTGTTACTGATAAATCGAAACTGCTTATTTTGAATTCCCCGAATAATCCAACCGGGAGAGTGACTTCAGCCGAAGAAATAAAGAAGATAATAGAGTTTTGTGCCGATCGAAAAATTTTTGTTATTGCAGATGAGTGCTACTTATTTTTTGTCTATCCACCGATGGAAGTTTTTACGGTGGCGACTTTACCTGCTGAATTAAGACATTTTGTGTGCATAGCTGGTAGTTTTTCAAAAACCTTTTCAATGACTGGTTGGAGAATAGGTTATTCCATTGCCAATGAAGAGTGGACAAAGGGAATTGTGAGGTTACAAAGCCATTCTGCGTCGCATCCGACAAGCTTCGTTCAGTATGCTTGTGCGAAGGCAATTACAGAAAAGTTTGACGAATCAATGAACGTCGTTAACGAAATGCTGGATGAATACAAGAAAAGACGAGAGCTTTTAGTTTTTGAACTTCAAAGAATATCTGGTTTTGAATGCAAAATGCCGCAAGGTGCTTTTTATGCTTTTGTTGACGTAAGAGCACTTACGGGGAAGAATGGATTTAGCTCTTCGGCTGACGTGGCTTCTTACCTTTTAGAGAAAGGACATGTTGCTGTTACGGACGGAAGTGGTTTCGGTGCGGAAGGTTTCCTAAGATTTTCTTATGCTACTTCAACCGAGAATCTGAAAAAGGCAGTCGAGCAAATTAAAAGCGTAGTGAAATGGTGAAATTATGGTGAGAAGATCAGTAACAATTTCTCTTTTGTTGATTTTCTTTTTGAGTTCTATGGGCTTAGAGGCTGAAAGAATAAAATTTCGCCCTTCAAAAGAAGCCTGGCAATTGGCAGATGAAAAGCTCAAGCAGATGACGCTTGATGAAAAGATTGGACAATTGATTCACATAGGCATAAATGCTAAGTTCTTACCGCAGGATAGTCCAGAATTTATCGCTTTGAAACGACAGGTAACTGAAAATAAAATAGGCGGCATTATTTTCTTTATGGGAAATGTCTATGATACGGTTCACCTGATAAACCGTATGCAAGAATTGGCAGATATACCTTTGCTGATTTCTGCAGATTTTGAAACTGGCGTTGGAATGCGTCTTGAGAATACGCTTGTTTTTCCTTGGAACATGGCGATAGCTGCGACTGGTAACACTGATTTTGCCAGAAAGCAAGGTGAGATAATTGCTAGAGAGTCAAAAGCTTTAGGCGTGCATCAGGTTTTTGCCCCTGTTGTCGATGTGAATAACAATCCGGAAAATCCTGTAATAAACGTTCGCTCTTACGGGGAAGACCCAAAGATGGTTGCTAAATTTGCGGTTGCCTTTATCGAGGGTTTGCAAAGTGGCGCAGTATTAGCTACGGCAAAACATTTTCCGGGACATGGCGATACTAGCGTTGATTCTCATCGCGGCTTGCCAGTAATTAACGTGACAAGGAAGAGGTTAGAAGAATACGAGTTTTATCCATTTCGTGAAGCGATCCGCGCAGGCGTTGCTTCTGTGATGGTTTCTCACATATCGCTTCCTCGAATAGATGATTTTCCTGTTTCACCACTTAAAGAGCGGTATAAACCGACTTATACCGACGTGGAGGTTATAACTGAAGGAACAACCATTCCAGCAACCCTTTCAAGGAGGATAGTTACTGGTATTTTGAAAAAGGAAATGGGGTTTGATGGACTGATAGTTACAGACGCAATGAATATGAGCGGACTAACAATTTATTTTAATCAAGATGAAGCGGCAGTTCGTGCTATCGAAGCAGGTGTAGATGTTTTATTAATGCCCGCAAATGTAGATCAAGTCCTTAAAGGACTCCGTCAAGCCGTCGCAAGTGGTAGAATTAGCGAAGAAAGGATAAATGAATCTGTCCGAAAGCAGTTAGCTTGGAAATACCATTTAGGGCTTCACAAAAAGAAAACCGTTTCAATAGACGATATAGACAAAATAGTATCTAACAAAGAGGCACGGGACTTTGCTGACAAGATTGCTGAAAACGCTATTACGCTTGTAAAGAATGAAGACGGTATCCTTCCTATTTCCGCTGACGACAAGCGGCGTTTCTTCTTTTTGGCTATAACGAATTCGGAAGAGTCTGATAGCACCATATTTTTCAGAACTTTTCGTAATAAAAAACTTACTACCAGCGTAAGGGGCGACTTAGAAAGTGTTGATTTTGGTTTGATAAAACCAGATACGAACGCAAGCCAAATAAGTGACATAAGAAAACGAATTGAAGCAAGTGATGTAGTAATTGCTGGTTTTTTTGTCCGAGTGCGATCGGGCGCAAAAAATTCTATTGAAGTGCCTGAGGCAGGTAAGGAAATCGTCAAGCAGATTATAGAAAATAAAAAGCTTATAGCGATAAGTTTCGGAAATCCGTATATTTTGAGGGAATTTCCAGAAATGAAAACATACATCGTAGCCTATGGCGACATGCCGAGTCTTCAAAGGGCAACAGCTTTGGCGCTATTTGGCGAGATTGATTTCAGAGGAAGACTACCTATAACTATAATGCCCGGTTATCCGAGTGGATTAGGGCTTTCAATTAAAAAATGAAAGACATGGTTTACGGTTCCATTGGTCTAGAAGGATTCTTCAGGATTGAGGAAAACCAACTAATTTTGGGCAATTTCACTGCAAAAGATTTGGCTTGTAGATTCGGAACGCCGCTTTTTGTTTTTAGTGAAAGTCGTATAAGGCATAATGTCGAAAAGTTATTCCGTATCCGTGAAGCAGTTGATTGCGAGGTTAAAATTTGCTACGCAGCAAAAGCAAACTCTAATCTTGGGATTTTGCGAGCAATAAAAGAGGCTGGTTGTGACGTTGAGGTGAATTCGGGCGGAGAATTATGGAAAGTTCAAAAGGCTGGATTTACTGCTGAACAGATAATTTTTAATGGGAATAGCAAGGAAATTTGGGAAATAGAAAATGCTATTGAGGCAGGGATTTACTCAATTCAGGTTGATTCCGTTTATGAGCTTTCACTTATCGAGCAAACTGCAAGAAGGCTAAATAAACCTGCTAGAGTAAGTCTTAGGATTGTTCCGCATATTAAAAGTGGAACTTACTCTGGCTTACAGACGGCGCTTTTAACTTCGAAATTCGGGATGATGCCTGAAGAAGCCCTAGAAGCTTTTTGTGATTACAAGAACTCACCTTACTTGAAGCTTAACGGAATACACGTTCACATAGGTTCTCAAAATCCTGATAAAAGGGTTTATTCGGAAGCTCTCGAATTTCTAGTAGAGACTCTTTTGAAAGTTAAAGAAGATGTAGGCGTGGATTTGCATCATCTTAATCTTGGAGGTGGCTTTCCTGTAAATTACCTTCGTTATGGCTTTCAGGAAGATGGATTTGCGCCTTCTGTGAAACGCGTTTTTGCGTCCGATTTCGAGCCTTTTGATGCTATGGTAGATGCATGGAAAAATCTCGCCGATAGAGCTAAACTACTCGAAAACATAACCTTGATTTTTGAGCCTGGTAGAAGCATCATCGCAGATGCAGGCATTTGTTTAACGACCGTGAGAAACATAAAGCATAGATCAGTATCAACTAGCAGACCAAAGGACACATGGCTTTTGACGGATGCAGGTTTTAACATATTGCTATCGATGGAAACCTATAAGTGGTATTATCACTTAATTCATGCCGAAAGAGCGGGTGAGCCGCACAAGGTGCCGTATAAGTTAGGCGGACCTTTGTGCGATGGTGGAGATGTTTATTTTGACATAGAAGGCAAGGAAAGGCTTCCTGATTATAGGTTTTTACCCGAAGGAACCAGGCCAGGAGATGTTCTAGCTTTGCTTAATTGTGGTGCATACTCGATTTCTCAAATGTTCCAATACAACGGGCGTTTCCTTCCTTGTGTCGTTTTACTTACTTGCAATGGTGAGGTAGTGGTCATCCGCAAAAGAGATACTTTTGAGGACTTGCTACTCAATGAGATCTGTTGAGTCAAGAAATCTATCTTCTAAAGTTGCAATCTCTTGTTTAGTTTCTGGAAAAAGGCTTTTTACGCGGCGACCGTCAGAAAATAAACTTTTGAGCAAATCACGAAGACTGTAACGAATCCAGCAAAAACTGTAACTTGAGGACAGAACTATTAAGTCTTGCGTAAACGTGAGAGTGAGGTAGATTTTTCTTCGCTCTTCGTAAAAGAGATGTTAGCTTAGTCTTCTATCTGGCTGACAAGTGACGCAGGTTACTCAAAGGGAATCAAGAATGTTGACTTGAATCGCCATAGATATAGATCGTGATAAGTGGGAGTTTTGCAACTGAATAACAGTTTACTTATCAGCTGCAAGCTTCTTTTATTTTTGCATAGTTAAGATTCTTTCTGTTATTTGTGCTATAACACATTTGCGGTCTTATTACTTGCGAATGTTATCTTTGATCGGTGGTTATGGAGTTTATAGAATTTTGTCTGGGTGCTGAAGTAAATCTGCCTTATTTCTAGTTTTGTTTGGGCTAGAATAGATTCATGTCGGTTAGCAAGGAAGAATTTAAGTCGGCTTTGTCGAGATTTGCAAGTGGGGTAACGGTTGTAACGACTAAGGACAGAAGCGGGAATCTTTTTGGAATAACAGTAAGTGCCTTTTGTTCTGTGTCTTTAGAGCCGCCAATGGTCTTAATCTGCATTGACAAAAAAACGGGTAGTCATCACGCTTTTATTGAAACAGGGGCATTCGTAGTGAATTTTTTACGAGAAGATCAGAGTATGCTTTCACAACACTTTGCCTCGCCTTCGTCTGATAAATTTTTGAGCGTTGAGCATTACGTAAATGTGCGTGGTTTACCAGTTTTATCTAATGCTTTAGCAGTTCTTGAATGTCGTCTTGTTCATTCATACGATGGCGGCGATCACACGATTTTTGTTGGTGAAGTAGAAAAGACTAAAGTAAGCGAAGGAAATCCGCTTATCTATTTTCGAGGTAAGTATTGTCAGATTGAAGATTAAGTTTTCTTATTTTTTCCATGACTTCATTTAAATTAATTTCAGAGGTGTTTTCGATTTTTGAGCAAATTTCCATAAGCAGTTTATCTTGGGCATTGCCTTTTTCTTTTGCAACTTTGTAGGGCAGGTCTTCGCGAAAGGTTACCATTGAGTATTTTGAAAAGTAGTCGGGGAAGGTTTGTTCGAGCTTAGTTTCAAGCTCTCGTTTTCTTTGAAATACTGGGTCAGTAACGGCATCTCGCATTTCATAAAAGTTTTCTTCTGCCATATCGGCAATTGCATCTGTGTTTGGTTTACGTATTTCTGTGAAAATTTTGAATATCTTTTTCCAGTCTGTTCCGTGTTCTTCGATTAGTTCGTTCAGGATTCTGCAATCTTCGAATGCACAATTCATTCCTTGTCCGTAAAAAGGCACAATTGCGTGGGCAGCGTCGCCTAGAAGAAGAGCTTTATCGTCAATATACCATGGCGAACATCTTATTGAGCCGAGATTACCTGTTGGATTTTTGAAGAAGTCTTCTACGAGCGTTGGCATCAATGGAACGGCATCAGCGAAGTGTTTATGAAAAAAGCTTAAGAGCAAGTTTTCATCTTTAAGTGATTCGAAGCTATCTTTTTCGCCTTCATGGGCTAGAAACAACGTGCAAGTAAAGCTTCCATCGGGATTTGGCAGGGCTATCATCATGAAGGAGTGCCTTGCCCAAATGTGAAGAGCATTTTTTTCCATGCGGAAACTACCATCTTCAGCAGGCGGAATATGAAGTTCTTTGTAGCCATGTTCGAGCCATGACTGAGAAAAATTAAATCTCGGAACGCAGCCATGAAGCATTGCATTTCTTACGACTGAACCAGCTCCGTCGGCGGCAAACAGGGTTTCGCCTTTTACAATTTTTCTTTCTGCCGATTCGAGATTTTCGATTATGGCTTCTCCTGTATGGCAGTCAAAGCCGATGCATCTGCTGTTAAAGAAGATTTTAACATTGCCGTATTTTTCAGCTTCATCCATTAAGGCGCAATTCAATCCTGCTCTTGAGATGGAATTTATGTATTCGCCTTTTCTTCCAGAGTAGGGTAGGAATTTATTTTGCCCATCTAAGGTGTGCACCATTCTTCCATACATTGGGATTGCTTCTTTTAAGATGTAATTGTCAAGACCTACTTGATTAAGGGCGAGTATGCCTCTATCAGAAAGTGCGAGATTTATGGAACGTCCAGCAGAGATTTTGACTTTACGCATGTCGGGGCGAGCTTCATAGACTTCAACATTAAAGCCACGCTTTGCTAGATAAATTGCAAGAAGCGAGCCAGCAAGACCGCTGCCGATTATCACGATCTTAGACATCTTTAGAGAGTATCCTCTTTAAGATTTCGTAAAACTCAAACATTTCACCGAAAGTATTATAAAGCGGAACCGGTGCAACTCTTATAACATCAGGCTCACGCCAGTCGGCAATGACTCCATTAGCCAGCAGTTTCTCAAAAAGCCGTTTATCGCTTTGCTTTACCTGTATTGAAAGTTGACAACCGCGTTCGTCAGGGTTGCGTGGTGTGATGATTTTAATTCTTTCGTCGGCTATCTGCTCGATTAGAAATTCTAAGTATCCTGTAAGCTTTACGGACTTTTGGCGAAGATTTTGCATTCCGGCTTCGCAGAATATGTCTAAACTAGCTTTAAGAGCTGCCATTTGAAAAATAGGCGGATTTGACACTTGCCAGCCTTCTGCTCCAGGCATCGGATCGAAATCAGGTGGCATGTTGAATCTTGTGTTTTTATTGTGTCCCCACCAGCCGGCAAAGCGAGGTAAATCGAAACTGCGAGCATACCTTTCGTGGACGAAAGCACCACCTACAGCGCCCGGACCGGCATTTAGATATTTATAACTACACCAGACTGCAAAATCAATATTCCAGTCATGTAGTTTTAGTTCCAGATTTCCGGCGGCATGAGCTAAGTCAAAGCCTACAACTGCGCCTACTTCGTGACCTGCTTTCGTTACTTCTTCAAAATTGAAGGCTTGTCCTGTGTAGTAGTTCACTCCGCCGAGAAGAATCAAAGCTGTAGTGTCTGCATGTTTTCTTATGTTCTCGATTATGTCTTCGGTTTGTAAACAAACTTCGCCCTTTCTTGGACAAAGCTCTACGAGTGCATCTTCGACTGCTAATCCGTGAAACTTTATTTGCGACTTTACGGCATACTGATCGGACGGAAAAGCTCCCTTTTCAATGATTATCTTGTATCTTTGCTTGTTTGGGCGATAAAACGAAACCATTAGGAGATGAAGATTAACCGTAAGGGAGTTCATAACTACAACCTCAATGGGTTTTGCTCCAACTATTTCAGCCATCTGCTTCGTTAAAAGTTCGTGATAAGGCATCCAAGGATTTCTGGCTTTGAAATGTCCTTCGACGGCGAGTTTTGCCCAATCTTCTAGTTCTTGTTCGATGTAACTTCGAGCTATTTTGGGTTGCAGCCCTAAAGAATTGCCACATAGGTAAATAACTTGTTTGCCGTCTGGGGTTTTCGGGATATAAAACTTGTCGCGAAAAGTTTTTAGCGGGTCCGTTTCATCCAACATTTGAGCAAAACTTTTTGATGCTTCAAAATTTATCATATATGAAGTATTTTCAAGCTTTCAGTCGAAGATTATCAAAAGGAAAACATGGTTTGAAATCATATCTGGTGATTTTGCTTTTTTACATTTTGAATTTACCGTTTTTGTTCATTGGTATCTGCGTTTTTTTTGCAAAAAAGTTATCAGGAAGGAGGTAGTTTAACAAGATTCAATGCCTTCTTTCGGATGTGGAAAGGCATCCGAGTCATCTTCTCCTCTAGGCACTAGACAACGAAAATCCTTCTCTACGACAATCTTCAAAGCTACATCACGGTCGCTATAGATACCTACTTCCTTCTCGTTGTTTAACCATTCTTTAGCTTTGTCCGACGGAATTTTAACTTTTAGTTGTTTGCCATCAAATTCAGCGGTTGGCTCTTTTGTTTCATCTACGACTAGCGAATAGGTGAATACAGCTCCATTTGGGAAGACGGTTTTTTCTTCATAGATTCCTTCTGATTTGATCTGCTCAAGCTCTTTTTGCGTGACACGTAGTCTTATAGAGTTTCCTTTTATACGGAGTTTCATAAGAAAAGATTATAGCTCTAAGACTTCTTGAACAAAAACGTTTGTTAGCCTTGTTTTGAAAGCGATTTTTGAGCTGTTAAAATAAAGTTTTATCTCGTGGCGTAAGTTTTGAATGTGAGATGGCAATAAATGAGATAATTATTCGCGGAGCACGCCAGCATAACCTCAAGAATATAAGCCTTGAGATACCGCGAAACAAATTGACCGTGATAACAGGTTTAAGCGGCTCAGGTAAATCCTCTTTGGCGTTTGATACTATTTACGCTGAAGGGCAGCGTCGTTATGTCGAGTCTTTATCAGCATACGCAAGGCAATTTCTTGATCAATTAGAAAAACCTGATGTGGATTCTATTGAGGGTCTTTCGCCAGCCATTTCAATCGAGCAAAAAACCATTTCAAAGTCTCCTCGATCAACCGTTGGAACGGTAACAGAAATTTATGACTATTTACGTTTGCTTTTTTCTTCTATAGGACAGCCTCATTGTCATATCTGTGGGGAAAAGATAACTAAGCAATCACAAAGCCAGATAGTTAACAGAATTTTGCAACTTCCAGAAGGGGAACGAGTGATGATTCTTGCTCCTATTGTTAGGGGGCGAAAAGGAGAGTTTAGAAAAGAGCTAGAAAAGCTACACAAACAGGGCTTCTTAAGGGCTAGAATTGATGGAGAAATTAGGCAGCTGGATGAAGAAATTAGGCTTGACAAGAGAAAAAATCACACGATTGAGGTAATCGTGGATCGTTTATTGATAAAAAACGATGTCAAGGAAAGGCTTGAAGATTCAGTCCGAACAGCTCTAAGATTGACAGACGGAGCAGTTTTAGTTTCGGTGGTGGATGGTGAAGAGAAGCTTTTTTCTGAAAAGATGGCTTGTATCAGTTGTGGCGTGAATTTACCTGATTTTGAGCCACGTTCCTTTTCTTTTAATTCTCGATATGGAGCTTGCCAAAAGTGTGAAGGTCTTGGCGTTATAATGAAAATAGAACCGTCGAAGATAATAGAAGATGTAACTAAGCCAGCTAAAGAGATTAGCTTTTTAGCGGATATTGATAAGGCAGCAGCAAGATACCTAAAGTCGGCTTTGATTGCAATCATTGAAAAGTATGTTGAAAGAAGCGAAGGAAGGTGTGACACTTCGCCAAGAAGTAAGGAAGAAAGCATTGAGTTTGAAAGAAGGGTAAGAGAGTATCTTGAAACACCTTTTGCGTGTCTTCCAGAGCAAATACAAAAAGCATTTTTCTACGGGGAAGACGGTCGCTTTACTTTTAGCTTTGGTAGTTACAAGTATGAATCCGATTGGAAGGGAGCTATTCAGGTTCTTGAAGATAGACTTGAAAATCCTCCTTCTGAAAAGATAAAGCTGGCGCTTGAAACTTTGATATTGCCCGTCAAATGCGATGCCTGTAATGGCAAGCGTCTTCGACCTGAGTCGCTTGCTGTGAAAGTGGCCGGAATGGGGATTGCTGATTTTACAAGCTTGACCATAAACGAAGCTTGTGAGATTTTTGACAAGCTGAAGCTTACGGAAAGGGAAGAAAAAATAGCCGGAACTGTATTAAAAGAAATAAGGGAGCGGCTCAGTTTTTTAAAAAATGTTGGCTTAGGATATTTGACCTTAGACAGACCGTCAGCAACTTTAAGTGGCGGAGAAGGTCAAAGGATCAGACTTGCGGCGCAAATAGGTTCGCAGCTTCGCGGGGTTCTTTACGTTCTTGACGAGCCTTCTATCGGACTTCATCCTAGAGATAACAACAAGCTGCTTGAAACATTGCGGAAGCTGCGGGACTTGGGCAACACCGTAATCGTCGTTGAACACGATGAAGAGACCATTGAACAGGCAGATTTTGTAGTTGATTTAGGACCTGGAGCTGGTAATCACGGGGGCTACATAGTGGCGAAGGGCACTCCCCAAGAAATAAAAAGCCAAGATTCTTCGCTTACTGGTCAATATCTTTCAGGGAAACTCAAGATTGAAATTCCGAAATCTCGCCGCAAGCCTAATGGGAAATTTCTAAAGATCAGAGGAGCAAGAGCACGCAATCTTAAAAACATTGACGTTGAGTTCCCTCTCGGAAATTTTATTGTGGTTACCGGCGTTTCTGGCAGCGGAAAATCAACGCTTGTGCACGGTATTTTGTATGCTGCTTTGGCACGTAAAATTTATGGTTCAGCAATTGAACCTCTCGAGCATGAGTCCATAGAAGGACTGGAGTTTGTTGATAAGGTTATTCAGATTGATCAATCTCCTATCGGAAGAACGCCTCGTTCAAATCCAGCGACATATACGGGACTTTTTACCTTAATAAGGAATCTATATGCGATGCTTCCCCAAGCTCGTGAGAGAGGCTACAAGGCAGGAAGATTCTCTTTTAATGTTAAGGGAGGACGATGTGAGGCTTGCGAAGGTGAAGGCGTAAAGCGTATAGAGATGAGTTTTCTGCCAGATGTGTATGTTACCTGCGACGTTTGTCGAGGAAAACGTTACAATCAGGAGACTCTTGCGGTTCGTTATAAAGGTCTTTCTATCGCAGATATGCTTGACACTACAGCTGAAGAGGCATTTAGGCTTTTAGAAAACATACCGCAGATACGCCAGAAGCTTCAAACGTTAATTGATGTTGGTCTAGGTTACATAAAACTTGGTCAACCTTCGACAACTCTTTCAGGCGGAGAAGCACAGCGAATAAAACTGGCGAAGGAGTTATCAAAGCGTGCTACTGGTAAGACGATTTACATTCTTGATGAGCCGACAACTGGACTTCATTTTGCAGACATTCACAAGCTTCTTGACGTTCTTCAGAGAATCGTTGACTCAGGTAATACCGTGATAGTTATTGAGCATAACCTTGATGTTATTAAATCGGCTGATTACGTTATTGATTTAGGACCTGAAGGAGGTGATGATGGTGGTCGAATCGTCGCAAAAGGCACACCTGAAAGGATTACAAGAATTAAGAGGTCTTATACAGGACAAGCTCTTAAGGCTCTTTTCGATAAGAACGGGCAAAATTTGCTTTAGAAAAGTAAAAAATATATTCTGAAAAGTGTTATGAAAGGTATAACTGCATTGTTTTTACTTGTCTTTTCGTTTAGTGCGGCAGTTGGACAATATACAATTCAACAGTATCTCTCGATTCGTTCGGCAAGCTCACCGAGCCTTTCTCCTGACGGAAGAAAGCTTGCTTATCTTAGCAACGCTTCTGGGACATCGCAAGTCTGGATAAAAGATTTATCAACGGGTGAGGTACAACAGCTTACCTTCTATGAAGACAACGTAAGTTTTGTGAGTTTTTCTCCAAAAGGCGATGGCTTGGTTTTCGGAAAGGCTAGGGGCGGAGATGAGAATACGCAATTGTTTTGGGTTAGTGTTGACGGTAAGCAAATAAAACAACTTACCAATTCACCTGGAATTCGTCACAATTTTGGTGGATGGCTAAAGGATGGGACGAAAATTTATTATGCATCTAATAAGCGTAATCGTAATTTTTTCGATATTTACTCAATGGAACTTACGACTGGCAAAGAGGATTTGATATATCAGCAAGACGGTAGCAACTCCTTTGCGGCTATCTCAGATGATGGACGTTTTCTTGTAGTTTCTCGTGCAGGTGTTGAGTTCAGTCTCGATAATAACCTTTATCTTTATGACCTCGAAACAAAAAAAGAAACTCTGCTAACTCCACACAAGGAAGCTTCGCTATTTGGTGATGTTAATTTTTTGTCTGATTCTATCGTTTTTACTTCTAATAAAGACCGTGAGTTTGCTGCTATAATGCAGATAAAGCTAAACGATATCGAAAAAATTTCAGTAATAGAACCTGTTGAGAACTTTGATGTAGAAACCATCGTTTTCCCCGAGAATGGTAGGTATTTCGCCTATACGATCAACAAAGACGGCTTTTCTGAGCTTCGTTTGAGAGAGTTTCAAGGCGGAAAACAAACTAGAATTCTAAACAAACAAAAGGTCATCAAATTGCCCACAAAAGGGTTAGTTGGAGGATTGAATTTTTCTAAAGATGGGAAGCTCCTGGTTTTCACCTTCAATGCTTCTACATATAATTCGGACATTTGGCTATACGATATTGAAAAAGAGTCTCTTAAACAAGTTACGAATAGCGATCGTGCAGGCATAGATCGAGCAAGTTTCATAGAACCAGAACTTGTCAAGTACAAAACTTTTGACGGTAGAGAAATCCCTGCGTGGTATTATAGACCAAAAAACTCGAGCGGAAAGATTCCCGTTATACTAAGCGTTCATGGCGGTCCTGAAGCACAGGAAAGACCAGTGTTCAATTCACTTTATCAGTATTTTCTTTCAAGGGGATATGCAGTTTTTGCTCCGAATGTTCGCGGTTCGACCGGCTACGGGAAATCCTATGCTCATCTTGACAACATTTATAAGCGAGAAGATGCAGTTAAAGACCTTGCCTATGCTGTAGAGTGGTTGAAATCCTATGGCAATGCCGATGAAAAAAGAATTGCCGTAATGGGTGGAAGCTACGGCGGCTACATGACAATGGCAGCCATTACACTTTATCCTGAACTTTGGGCGGCTGCAGTTAACACGGTAGGAATCGTTAACTTTGAGACTTTCTTGAAAAACACGAGTGGTTATAGGAGGCGTCAAAGAGAGGTAGAGTATGGATTTCTGGATAGAGACCTGGAATTTCTAAGATCGATTTCTCCAATCAACAAAGTTGATAGAATAAAAACTCCGCTTTTCGTGATTCACGGCAAGAATGATCCGCGCGTTCCATACACGGAAGCAGAGCAAATCGTCGAAGCTCTGAGAAGTCGTGGCGCTATCGTAGAATATAAGCTCTATGAAGATGAGGGTCATGGAATATCAAAGCTCAAAAATAGATTAGAGCTCTATCCGCTAGTTGTAGATTTTCTTGATAGATACATGAAAAGGAAGTAGCTTTGACTTAAATTCAAGCAAGTAGTCCTCAAGCTCGTTCGGACGATAAAAATATAAAGGTTTGGCTATTTAAGATAGCTGATTGTGGGGAAGTCTTAATCGAGAGGCGTGCTGCTTCTAAAGCGCGGATTAATCTAAAATTTCGTTTATTACTCTTTCCGCCGATTCGAGAGCACCTTCCATCCCTGGGTATCTTTCTGCAGTATGTTCACCAGCGAAGTGGATTCTTCCGATTGGTATTTTCGTAACTGGGTGTAGTCTATTGAATTTTCCAACGGTAAAATGAGCATAAGCTCCACGCGCGTATTTATCAAGAGTCCAAGATTTGGTTGCTTCCCTATGAATTTTGTTCTTCATGAATGGTAGTGCGATGATGAAATTTTTTTTAGTCCATTTTATTCTATCTGGGTCGCTCATTTTTTCGAGTCTTGACGCTCCGCTACCTTCGGTCCAAACAGTGAAAATGCCGAATTTATCGCCATTTTTGCCAGCAGCATCAAAAATTCTTTCACAAGGTGTGTCTGTCCAGATCGAAGAACCTAAGTTTCTTTTATCCCATTCGTGCCGTTCAGCTTGGAAAAACACTTTGGTTATTTGCGTGTATTCAAGATTTTTGATTGCTTCTATCTTAACTTCAGGTAAAGGTGGCTCAAATTCAATTTCTCTTAAAACGGAGAAGGGAATGGTGCAGATTATTCGGTCAGCTTGTATCTGATTTATTCTGCCATCTTGAAAGCTTACGGAAGCGTAATTTGTATTTTGTGAGATTTTCTTGACTTCAGCATTAAAAGCGAATTCTACACCTAGTTTGAGTAAGTTTTTGTGAAACGCGTCTATCAAGGTATCGTTTCCACCAATTATTTTGATTGGAATGTTTCCTGCGTTGAGTCTGCGCAAAGTATCCCATAAGACGCAGGCCGTTGAGACTGTTTCTATCGAATTGTAATTAAGAGATATGTCGATTAATTTTATCATCTGTTCAGAGACGCCACGACTTCTTAGTGTGTCTGCTAGTGAAAGATTATCGTAGTCTGAATAAGCATTTTGCTGTTTGAGAATTGAGGCTATGTGTTTAGAAAGAATGGAAGGCGGAAGCTCCGCAGCTTCTGTTGAGGGAAGGCGATAAGGATTTTCGATCAATTTTGAGCCAGCGGGATAAAGTTTTCCTTTCAAAATAGCTGAGGTCGGTATTCCGTCTTGTAGTTTTGCTATGCTTCCGCCTGTTTGAATTTGAGAACTCGTTTCGGCAAAAGACACATTGAATCTTCGGGCATAATTTAATAGTCGTTTGTAGCCATTACCTATGAGTTCTCCTCCAAGTTCGACATATTGGTTTTCAAGGAAAGGGTGGCGTAAGGTAAAAACTCTGCCGCCAGGTCGTGAACGCGCTTCGATGACTTTTACCTCAAACCCTCGTGTTGCTAGTTCGTAGGCGCAGGCGAGACCTGATAACCCTGCACCTAAGACAACAACTTTTTTTGTTCTCGAGATAAGCGCAGAAGTTGGCTGAAGAAAGAACGCGGTGGCTAGACCTAAGAATTCTCGTCTTTTCATAAAAACTAAAAAGGCTCTTCGTAAAGTGAAGAGCCTTCTTCTTTAGTTATCTCAAATTGAAGACGTTGAAGATTTCAGTTGTTACGCCGAAGACAAAGCTTCTGCCTGGAGCAGGAGCTGTTTGAAAGTGCTCCCAATAAAGTCTGTCAGCTATGTTAGTAATTCCGAGGTTAAGCGAGATGCGACCCTTATCGGTTCGCCACGTATAGCCGCCTCTTATGTCGTGGCGTGTAAACGAGTTAAGGCTTGCATAGGTTCCATAGTTGACAAGAGTTGTTCCGGTCAAAAACCCTGGAGGAACTCTTCTAACTTTTCCTTGATGGCGAAAGGCATATTCGATAAAGAGAGAACCGGATTTGTCAAAGAATTGTGCCCCTCCCATCACTCGATAAGGCGTGATATTTGCCAGCGGAAAGTCAGTTGCGGAACCGCCTATTTCTATCGGCTTGTTTTGAAGGTTTTGCAGATACTGGAGTCTGAAGATATCCAGTTCTGTTGGTGATTTGTTTGTGCCGTGTAGAGTTCCGAAGCTGACAAATGGATTGATACTGCCTAGATCTCCAATTGGTATTGATACTTCACCGGTTCCTTCAAAACCCTTTATTACGTTGCGAGCCTGATTTATTCTACCGTTGAAGCTAATGGCAGATTGTCCTACGGCGCAAGGAGGTGCGCTTGGTGCAAAGATAGCCGAAAGCGGCAGCAGTCCTATCGAAGGATTTGGAGCTACACAAATGTTGCCGAATGGTGGTATTTGGAAAATTATTAGGTTTCTCAAGTCATTATAGAAGTAGCCGAAACTAGCATTGTAGAATCCGCCACGTGCCTTTAGTCCAACATCAAAATTCCTTCCTCTTTCAGGTTCAAGGTTTGGGTTCCCGACAACGATTGCAACAAGTCCGGGGAAAGCTGGAAAGTTTCGGATTATGTAGCGTTCGGTTATGGAAGGTTCTCGATAGCTATTGCCATATCGGAAGTAAGGATTGATTCCGAATGGTAGCCTGAAAACTAAGCCTATGTTTCCTGTGTATGAAGTTTTGCTTGTTCTTGCTTCGCCTGTTCTTCCAGCGAGATTAAGAAGTTGAGGAATTGCAGCTACTTGAGAGGCTAGTGGCCCAGGATTTGCTTGAAGTGACGGATAGGCAGCATTTAGGACTCCGAATTCAAATCTTAAAGGAAAAGTATCTGAAGGCATGGCTTTCGTTCGCCAATTATCAATCCTAAATCCGGACGATATTCTGATCCATCTGAATCTATCAAGCTCAGCTTGCAAGAAGAATGCTCGGTCTTCATAGTTTGTGTTAGGTGAACTTGCTCCTGATTGAAGCCCAGCGGCTGTAAAGTTTTGCCCTCTGAAGCTAAAGGTTACAGGATTAGGAGTATAGTTTGGTTGATTAACGTCAAAGAAGAAAAATCCATGATTTAGGAATTCATCTCTTGAGCTGTCTTTCAGTCTCTGAGCACCTATCGTTATTAGTAGACCGCTAAAGGGCTGTATGTTAGCTTGACCATCGAAATTCAAAGTAGTAATTGTGTTTTTGTTGTTCGTAAAAGTACTAAGCGTGAAAACCGATGGATTGCCTGTAAAATTGGTTCCGCTCCAGCTTCCATTTGGGAAAGCAGTACTTACAGCCTGATTAGTATAGTCGTATTGACCTTGCGGAAAGCTAAGTTTCTGATGGTAGAAATTAGCGGCAACCCTTGTCAAGAATCTTGAGAAATCAACGCCCTCATATCTCAAGCTTATCTTGTCGTAGTTACGAAATGGATTAAATCTTTGCTGGCTTTCATATGGGGGTCCTGAAAATGCATCTTGCAGGTTTGAGTGGTCGCTTCTGATGTATCTTAACCGAAAACTATTTTGCTCATTTGGGAAAACCCAAAAGTCCATTTGTGCGTTGTATCCGTGACCGGCTCCGAATAGAACTTCTCCACCCGCAGGAACGCTGAAGATGGCATAGCTGCCAGGACCGTTAAAAGTGACTGTTCCATCTGGACGACGTCCAGCCGGAACACTTTTGAAGAAGTTCCCGAAGTTTATGACTTCTTCTAAGGTAATTGCGCGATTACCGATGGTGTAATTTTTGAGCCTAAATAGAGAACCTGAAAGTCGCAAAGCCACCTTTTCATTCGATAGGTTTATTACTCCATTTCCACGTCGAACCTTGCCATTCGTGCTGTAGTTACCGTCGAATCTAAGGCTAAGCATTAATCCCTTATCAGAGAGCTGTGGTCTTTTAGTTACGAAGTTGATTGTTCCAGCTAAACTGTCTGAGCCATAAATAGAAGAACCGGCGCCTGAAACTACTTCAGCTACTTCGAGTTGCGTTATGTCAATGATAGAAGGTGACAGACCTGTTTGAAGGTCAGTGCGAACGTTATTAAGACGCTCACCGTCAATTACTATCAAAACACGACTAGAATCTAGTCCTCTAAGACGAGGTCTTTCTCTGGATGGGTTGGTTTCGCGGACAATTATGTTTGGAGTCCTCTCTATGGCTTCAAAAGAAGAGCGTGGAACCCGACGCTCAATGTCTTCAGCCGTAGTTACTGAGACCGTCTGAGGAACCTCTGAAGCAACTCGTATGTTTCCTCTTGCGGCAGTTACTGTGACAACATCTTGTATCGCTCCTGGACTTAACGAGAAATCTTCAGTTATCGATGATCCTTCAGTTACTAGAACGTTTCTTGACAAAGTGGCAAAACCTTGAGCTGTCGCAGATATTCTATAAGTTCCAGGCCTTAACCCTTTAAGCTGATACCTGCCTGTGCCATCTGTTACTGCAGTTATCTCGCGATTTGTTGCAAGGTCTAATGCTTTTACGATACCTCCAACAATCACGGCTCCAGCATTGTCAGTTACCGTCCCGCTTACGGTCCCTCCGTTTTGTCCGAAAATCTTTCCGAAGAGAACTATAACGAGCACTATCGGAAAGATTTTTCTTAGCTTGCAGAACATATTTCATCTCCTTTCAATTTGTGTTATGAAAATAACAATAACTTGATTGCTTTGAATTATTCTTTTCAATCTACGACAATTTGATTGTAATGAATTGATTATTACATCAAAAAGTTATAATCTAATAACAAACTTTTGTCAACAAAATGTCAACAAAATGTCAACAAAATATGAACGAAAAAAGAAAAACTTCAATTTCTTGGGTAGAGGCAGAAAGAATTTATATTCGTGGTTACAGGATTGAGGATTTGATAGGCAGAGTTTCTTGGGGAGAAGCAATATTTTTAGTTCTCGCCGGAAGATTTCCAGCAGAGCAAGAAGCTCGGATGATAGAAGCGATAATGGTTTCGGTCGTAGATCACGGTGTTCGTCCTCCTTCTACAGTTGCGGCAGTTACCGTTGCGAATACGGGAGCGGGATTGAGCAGTGCCGTAGCTGCCGGCATACTTGCCATAAATGAGTATCATGGCGGAGCTATCGAGAGTGCAATGCACGCAATCTCTCGAGCTGTTGATTTACGGCAATCTGAATCTTTGACCGAAGATGAGGCCGCAGAGGCAATTATCAGAGCCTACAGAAAGGAGGGCAAAAGGGTTTCTGGCTTCGGGCATCGTTTTCATTCATCTGATCCGCGAGTTACAAAGCTTTTCGAGATAGCTGAAAGCTTGAAAATAGCAGGTAAATATGTATCTCAAGCTAGAGCAATAGAACGAGTTTTTGTTGAAAGATTTAACAAGAAGTTACCGATGAATGCCGATGGAGCAATAGCTGCAATTCTTTGTGAGCTTAAGTTTCCGCCTGTAGCGGCAAATGGGCTATTTATGGCTTCTCGAATCGTTGGACTAATAGCTCATGTTATTGAAGAAAAGGAGCGAAATTTGCCAATGCGAACCGTTAATGTCGAAGAATACGAATATGAAGGCGAGCTTGATAAGAAATTAGACGAACTAGTGGATTTGACAAACTCGGGTCAAATTTTGAAAACTAAATAGTCTTATGATTATGACAAAGTGAGGAAAAATGATGAGCAGTGCGGTTGGTTTGAAGAACGAGATAATTCAGTTGATACCTGAGTTTAATTTGATAGCGGATGAAGAATTAAGGGAAAAAACCATCAACGTTTGGCAAGACGCTATCAGTCAGGGTGGTTGGACAATTGAGAAAATCAAAAAGATGCCGTTTTCTTTGCATGTTGAAGACTGCAACATAACTTTTATTGAGCACGTTCGGACCGTCTGTAAAATGTGCATAGCAGTAGCTGACGTTTTGAAAGACTCTTATGGCGATAGAATTAAGCTGAATCGAGACTATTTAATAGCCGGGGCTTTGCTTGCCGATGTTGGAAAACTGATTGAATACGAGGAGCAGGATGGAAAAATAATCCGAACGGGGCGTGGCAGGCATCTGAGGCATCCGTTCATAGGAGTTGCGATGAGTCATTTAAGAGGTATCCCGCTAGAGATTCAGCACATTATTGCCACTCATTCTAAAGAAGGTGATATCATGACTCGTTCGAATGAGTCTGTGATTTTTCATCACGCTGATTTTATTGATTTTGATCTTGTAAGTAAGAAGAGACCGTTTTGATTTTATGAAAAAAACAATTTCGCAAATTTGGGCTGAGTATGCATACGAGCTAAAATTCGAAGATCTATCGGCTGAAGCTATCAGTGCTGCGAAGATGTTTCTTTACGACAGCATAGGATGTGCTTTGGGTGGAGCCAGGACCGAAGATTTTCGTGTTTTAGAAGAAACTTTTAGGGAAATAGGTGGTCCGGCAGAATGTTCTGTCATAGGCTCCAGCCTTAAAACAGATGTTCGGAGTGCATCCTTGATCAATGCGGTTGCGATTCGTGCGCTTGATTACAATGATGTTTACTGGAAGCAAGACCCGAGTCATCCGAGCGATCTTTTACCGGCAGCATTCTGCGTTGGCGAAAGGGAGGGTAGAAACGGAAAGGAACTTTTAACAGCTATAGTGCTTGCGTATGAGCTTGAAATGCGCTTGATGGAAGCGGCTTTTCCAGGTCTTCGTGAGCTGGGCATTCACCATGCTACTCTTACGGCTTTTGTTTCGCCTGTAGTTGCTGGCAAGATGCTTAGATTGACACCTGAGCAGATGACTAATGCTATAGGAATCAGTGGATCGCACTCAATTACTTTAGGTGCTGTCACGGCTGGTGCGCTTACGATGATGAAAAATACAGTTGATCCGATGGCAACAGAAGCAGGTGTTTTCGCAGCTTTGCTAGCTAAGAAGGGTTACAAAGCTCCGAAAGAAATTTTTGAGGGGCGTGAAGGGCTTTTCGAGTCCATTGGCGAGCAATGGAATCCAGAAGTGCTTACGAAAGGCCTGGGCGAAGGATTTAAAATTGCGGAATGCTCAATAAAGCCCTTTCCATCAGAAGCTCTAACACATGCTCCGATCTCTGCTGTTCTGGACTTGGTTTTCGAGCATAACTTAAAGCCTGAAGAAATCGAGTCTGTAGAGATCTATACTCTCAAACGTGCGGCTGAAATCCTTGCTGATGAAAAAAAATACGTGATAGATTCTAGAGAAACTGCCGATCACAGCTTGCCATATTGCATTGCAGCAGCTATTGTGCGTAGAAGATTGACTACCGAAGAATTTAGTCCTGAAGCCCTCAGAGACGAGAAAATTTTAAGTAATATTCAAAAGATAAAAGCTGTTTTAGAGCCTAGTTTTGAATCAAGATTTCCTTTGGAGCAGCCTTGTAGAGTTGTTATAAAAACTTTCGACGGGCGCATTTTGCAACAAGAACGGCGCTTTCCAAAAGGTGATCCTAGAGATAAGCTGACCGTCGAAGAGCTAAAGGAAAAATTTAGACATTTAGCCAACTGGACACTGGGTGAAAAACAGCAGGAGCGAATTTTTGAGACGATTTACAATCTTGAATCAGTCGAGAAAATTTCCGATTTGATGAAGCTTCTTGTAAGGGACGAAATTGCTATGAAAGCATGAAAACATTGTATGACAAAATCTGGGAATCTCACGTTGTTGCATACGAGTCGGAGAAAGTTGCTCTACTTTATGTTGACTTACATCTTATTCATGAAGTGACAACGCCGCAAGCGTACGATGGCTTAATGAAAAGAGGTAGAAAGATAAGGCGGACAGATTTAACAATAGGGACGCTGGATCATTCCGTTCCAACTAAAGATACTCTCATTGAAGATGAATTTGCGGCTAAGCAAGTTCAAGTTTTTAGAGAAAATTGCAATAAATTTGGTGTAAAGTTTTTTGATCTAGGTACTCAGAATCAAGGAATAGTTCATGTATTCGCTCCTGAGATGGGTCTAGTTCAGCCTGGTATGATCATTGTTTGTGGAGACTCTCATACTTCCACGCATGGAGCCTTTGGGGCGCTTTCCTTTGGAATTGGAACAAGCGAGGTGGAGCAAGTCCTGGCTACTCAGTGTATTCGTCAGATCAAGTCGAAAAATTTATTGATAAAAGTTGAAAAAAGATTATCTAATAGTGTCACGGCGAAGGATTTAATTTTGTTTGTTATTGGCAGGATAGGAACGGAAGGTGCAAGTGGATACGTTGTCGAATATGACGGTGAGGCGATACGCAATCTTTCAATGGAGGGTAGAATGACGGTTTGCAACATGAGCATCGAAGCTGGAGCTCGTGCGGGACTTATTTCACCTGACGAGGTAACTTTTGAGTATCTAAAAGATAGAGCTTATTCTCCGAAAGGGAAGACTTGGGATTTAGCTTTGAAATTTTGGGAGGATTTGAAAAGCGACTCAGATAAGGCTTTTGATGTTGTTCTGTCTTTTGATGCTTCTGAAATTGAACCGCAGGTTACTTGGGGAACAACTCCTGCCATGGTCACCGCCGTAAACGGCTTTGTTCCTGATCCTTCAGAGGCGAAAAATGATTTGGAAAAAAGCTCTTATGAAAGAGCGCTCCGATACATGGGTTTAGAGCCGATGCAGAAGATTACAAGCATAAAGATTGATAGAGCTTTCATCGGTTCGTGCACAAATTCGCGGATAGAAGATTTGAGAATGGCAGCGAAAGTAGTAAAGGGCTATCGCGTTAATCCTAAAGTCAAGGCTATGGTAGTTCCTGGTTCACAAACGGTAAAAAGACAAGCCGAAGCAGAAGGACTTGCGAGAATTTTTGTTGAAGCAGGTTTTGAGTGGCGTAATCCTGGTTGCTCTATGTGTATTGCAATGAATGATGATCGCCTTTTACCTCTAGAAAGATGCGCATCAACTTCGAACAGAAATTTTGAGGGAAGGCAAGGACGAGGAGGAAGGACTCATCTAGCATCACCAGCAATGGTTGCAGCGGCCGCCATAGCTGGGCATTTTGTTGACGTTAGGGATTGGAGGTTTCGGTAAATGGAAAAATTTATCGAGCATCGAGGTAAAACGGTCGCACTTTTTCAGCCAAATATCGATACGGATCAAATTCTACCGAAGCAATTTTTAAAGAGAATTGAAAAAACTGGTTTTGGTGATTTTTTATTTTATGATTGGCGATTTGACGAAAACGGAAATCAAAATAAGGAATTTGTGTTAAATCAACCGCAGTTTAAGCATGCTTCGATTCTTCTGGCGGGTAAAAATTTTGGCAGTGGTAGCTCACGCGAACATGCTGTTTGGGCTTTGCGTGATTATGGTTTCAGAGTTGTCATTGCTCCTTCCTTTGGTGAAATCTTTTACAACAACTGCTTCAACGTTGGACTTTTGCCGATAAATTTGCCAGAGAAAACGGTTGAAGAACTTGTCAGGAAGAATGAAGAAATCCAAAACTACGAACTAGTTGTAAGCTTGTTGAAAAAGAAAGTTTCTGACGACTTCGGTTTGTCGATTGACTTTGAGATAGAGGACTTCAGACGCGAAAAGCTCCTAAACGGTTGGGACGATATAGACATGATACTGCGATTCGAAAAAGAGATAAGGAATTACGAAAAAAAGCGTCCCGCTTGGATGCCGAAAGTTTAAGTTTGATATGGCAAAGTTACATGAATACAAGGCTAAACAAATTCTTGCTCGCTACGGCATAGAGATTCCGAAAGGCGAAGTCGTTTACAATGCTGAATCAGCCTTCAATGTTGCGGAAAGACTAGGTGGAAAATGTGTCATAAAAGCGCAAATTCACTCGACTTCGAGAGCGTCAAAAGGCGGCATAAAATTTGCCAAAACGGCTGAAGAAGCTCGAAAGATAGCATCAGAAATTTTGGGTAGCCGCATTGACAATAATCTCTGTGAAGCTTTGCTTGTTGAGGAAAAAGTTGAGATCGAAAAGGAGTTTTATTTGGGATTTATAATTGACACAGTTTTAAAAAGACCTGTTCTTCTTTTTTCTGAATTTGGCGGAAGTGGAATAGAGGATAGGGCTGAGACGACCAAGAGACTTGTTTGCTCGGTTCGTCATGAGCCTACGATTGAGCAGATAAAGACGATCTGTTCAGATGAAGGAGTTGCTGCTATCTTGCAAAAGCTTTACAGATTAGCTAGAGAGTACGAAGCAAGAAGTGCGGAAATAAATCCTTTAGTGCTTTCAGGTAATAGAAGTTTTGTTGCTCTTGATTGCAGAATTTCGGTTGATGATTACGCGGTTTTCAGGCACGAAGATTTGGACATAGAAGTAGCGCGCGAACTTGGTCACACGCCGACAAGACTTGAGAAGTTGGCTTGGCAGGTTGAAAAAAATGACTATAGGGGGACCTTTTACTTTGTTGAAATTGATGATGAGTTTAAACCGGGGATAAAAATAGGTTTTCATGGGGCTGGTGGTGGAGGTTCAATGGCATCGCTTGATGCTGCAGAGAGGAATGGCTTAAGACCGGCATGTTATGTTGATACTAGTGGAAATCCGCCGGCATCGAAAATTTATCGCGCTGCTCGAATAATTCTTTCCATAAAAGGCATTCGAGGTTATTTTCTTTCTGGATCAGGCGTTGCTAGCCAGGAGCAGTTTATTCTGGCAAGGGGAGTTTTGAAGGCTTTCTTGGAAGAAAGGCCGAAAATACCGGCTGTATTGAGACTTGGCGGCAATGGTGAAGAAGTTGCTAAACAGATAGTAGAAAATTTTGGCAAATTCTTACCGATGCCTATTGAAGCTTATCAAAAGAATCATTCAGCAGACTTTTGTGCTTCAAGATTGAGAAGCTTAATAGAAGAAGCAAATGAAAATTCAAACTTTGAAGAGCTTCCAGCTTTTAGCTTCGAAGGAAAACTTTATGAGTTTAAGACCAAAACGGGAAGGATAATTTTTAATCATTCGATTTTTGAAAAGGTGGATGCTTCTTATGTAGTGGAGGCGTGTCCTGTGAAGATTTTAAAAAAGGACGAGCAAGGTTTACCGATTCTTGCGATTGACCCTGCGGATGCTGAACGCGGGAAATGTATAGAGTGTTTAGCCTGTGAATTTGCTAGCTGGGAAAAAGGTTTTGGTGGTGTGAAAGTCGAATTTCCTATTGAAGGACTTGAAGATGGCAATTCTAATTGATGAGACCAAGTCAGTAATCGTGCAGGGAATAACTGGTAGAGAAGGTTCTGCTAGAACTAAACTAATGCTTGAATATGGAACACGGGTTATAGGAGGTTGTACGCCCGGGCGTGGTGGAGCCCAAGTTCACGGACTTCCAGTGTTTGATACGGTCGAGGAAGCCGTAAGGAATTTGGGTAGAGTTGATGTTAGCGTAATTTTCGTTCCTGCTCCTAAAGTTAAGGAAGCTGCAATGGAAGCGATCGGAGCAGGAATTCCGCTTTTAGCTTTGATTGCCGATAGAGTTCCTCTGTATGACGTCTTAGAAATTTGCGAAGTGGCTGACGAGAAAGGAGCGAAATTTGTCGGTCCGAACACGGTTGGTATCATTTCTCCTGGCAAGGCCGTATTAGGAATGATAGGAGGAAGTGCCGAAGCGGCGCGTAGTTGGTTTCGAACCGGTTGCGTTGGTATAGTTTCTCGGAGCGGCGGGCTTTCAGCTTCAACTGGTTATTATATTAGTCAAACTGGTTTAGGCGTTTCAACAATTTGTCATGTCGGGGGAGATGCAGTTGTTGGGCTGACCATGCCTCAAGTAGTCGAGATGTTTGAGCTAGACGATCAGACGGAATTGATAGTTGTTATTGGAGAGATCGGAGGATTGCAAGAAGAACAAATTGCAGATCTAGTAGAAAGGGGGAAGATTAAAAAACCTATTTTGGCTTATATCGGCGGAAGGTCTGCACAAACAGGGACTCGCTATTCGCACGCAGGAGCGATAATCGAAGCAGGGCAAGGAACATGGCAAAGCAAGGTTGGAAGGCTTAGGTCTGCAGGCGTAGAAGTCGTAGAACAAATTGGCGAAATTCCGGAAAAAGCAAGAAAAATGCTTAAGGCCAGTTGATTTATTTTGCGTAATAGCCGGGCTTAGTTCGGGCTGTTAGGCTTGGGTCACTTACTTGAATTTTTATACTTCGCCACTTGCCATCGAATTTGTCATTCGTTGGTTGGTATTCTATCGTGTAAAGTGTGCGAATTTCTGCAGCTACAGACGCGTATATTTTGCCAAGTTCTTCAATGCGGTTTATGCTTATAAGGGAGGTCCCGGTATTTTTAGCCAAAGCTTCGAGTCTGTTACGTGCGATTTTGTATAGTGCGATTTGAAGTGGCGAAGGATCAGGCAAACGTGAAGGATCGCCCGTTGGAAGTGCAAGTGGATAAATGGTTACACCTTGTTGTTGTGCTTTTGTAACTATTCTACTTAGGACTTGGTCTTTCTCAATTTCTATTACTTCAGGAAGACTATCTTCAGGAAGTTTAGATAACATCTCGCGGTCATTATTTCTTAAATCTGTATCAACTCCGTCAGTCAACACGATAATGGCTTTGCGTGAAGATTTTTCTTTCTCTAGCTTGTCTAAAGCAAAGTCAATCGCTTTGTAAAGCTGCGTTTTACCTCTTCCGTTTGCTACGTTGATCGAATTAAAGATAACTTTTCGATCTGTTGTGAAATTATTTCTTAAGTTTATTTTGTCGTAGAACTCTACCACGGCAACTCGATCTTCGGCAGAAAGTGCGTTGATAAAACGAATTGCGGCTGTTTTGATGGTTTGTCGAATGCTTATTGTTGAGCCTGACATATCAAGAAGAAGAACGATTGAAAAAGGAGATTCTGTTGGCTCAAATCTTAAAATTGACTGTTTGACGCCGTCTTCATAAACTGAGAAGTCTTCCTTGCTGAGATTAAAAACTGGCCTTCCTTTTTGATCAACTACACCGACATTTAGCCTTACTAATGCCGTCTTTACTCTAATAACTTCATCATTTTGGGCAAATACTTGCAAAATTGGAAGCATTAAAGTAAAAACGATGACAACGAGCCTCATAAGATTCTAATTGAAATGTTAACAAATCAAACTCGTTTGGTGTATAATTTCAGTCAGAAAAATTTCAGATGAGGCGGCTGGCTGCAAACGATGCTCTATAAACCGAACTTTTGTTGCGAATGCGGAAATAGGATTTTCAGAAAAGAGTGGAAGTTATGGACCAGTCGCCGTTTTTGTGAGATTTGTGAGATTGAAAATAAAACTCATGAATTCTTTGTTAAAGGCACTTTTACGGCAATTCTGTTGATTGGATTTGTTGGAATAGGAGGCTTTTTTTGGAGTGGAAAAGAACCGGAAAAGCCCAAAAGCTTTGTTTTGAAATCAGATCTTGCAACTGAAAAGCAGTTTGAACAGCTAAAAAAAGACGGACAAATTCAGCTTCAGAATAAAGCGTCTATAGAAGCAACGAAAGTTACGAATGCCAGTAGTGGTTTAGTGACTGAATCGAGAAAAAACTCATTAGAAATTGAAGAGGAAATTTACTTCTGTGGTGCAATGACTAAGAGGGGAACGCCATGCAGGCGTAAGGTTAAAGGAACAGAAAGATGCTGGCAACATAGAGGTCAGCCGGCTATGCTTTCACAAAAAGAACTACTCGTTAGCAAGATTCCTTGAGGTGCATTTATGATACAAGCGAAGGCATTGGAAAGAAACACGGTTTTACAAGGGCGTTATCTGATAGTCAGTCTCATAGGAAGCGGAGGAATGGGTGAAGTTTACCTAGCCGTGGATCAGAGACTGGGCAATAAAGTTGCTATAAAAAGAGCCTTTTTCGGTGATGAAGAAAGGTTAGCTCAAGCTTTTGAAAAAGAAGCTAAGATTTTAGCGCAGTTGAAACATCCGAATCTTCCGAAAGTTATAGACCATTTTGAAGAAGGCGGGGCGAAATACTTGGTCATGGAGTATATTGCGGGCAGTGATTTAGCCAGGATGGTAAAGGAAAACGGAAAACCATTTACTCTAGATTGGGTGCTTTTCTGGGCCGATCAATTACTGGAGGTTCTAAATTATCTTCACTCTCAACGACCGCCGATTATTCATCGTGACATTAAACCTCAGAATCTAAAACTGACACCTGACAATAACGTCGTTTTGCTAGACTTTGGATTAGCTAAATTTTCTGTAGGGGAAAAGACACGTGTATCTTCTGATGGCAGCACAATAGCTTATACACCAAGCTATGCTCCGATAGAACAGATAAGAAGGTCGGGGACAACGGAGAGAAGCGATATTTACTCGCTGTCAGCTACTATCTACTTTCTTCTGACTGCTCAAAACCCGATTGATTCTGTGACTCGCGCCGATCGTTTGCTGAACAATTTGCCTGATCCAATAGAACCAATAAACAAGCTAAACCCTGAAGTTCCTGAAGAAATCTCAGATGTAATAATGCGCGGGATGAGCGTTGCTTCGAATCTTCGTTATGATTCGGCAAAAGAAATGCAGAAGGCTTTACGAGAAGCATTTTTTACTATAAAAAACCGAGGCGTAAGCCACTCTAAAGTAAACGTAGAAGCGGTTGATAATAAGAGGAAACAGTCCGAGCAGAAAACCTTAGTTTTGGAAGATTTACAGCTTAGCAATAGAACTTTAACTGAAAGTACACCTTTTTCGCAGTCACAAAAGGAAACACGTGTTATTCCGGAAGAAATTTTCCCGAAGGTCGTTTCTCAGGATTTACCTCGAGAAAAGCAGGAGTTAACGATTCCACTCGTTCAACAAGAGGAACTACTTCAGGAAAAGCAGGAGTTAACAGTTCCACTCGTTGGACAGGAAGAACTACTGCAGAACAAGCAAGAACTCACTGTTCCACTTGTTAGATTTGATGAGTTCTCAGAGGAGGCAAAACTAGTAGAGAGAGCTGGGGAGCTTAAGCTAGAAGAAATAAGAGATTTTGAAAATCAACCTACAAGTTACAGAGTAGATTTTCAGACTGAAACTACAGATTTTCAAGTAAGTGAGCGAAACGAGCTTGAGGCAGCTCAGCTAGAAGACAAAGACTTCCGTCAAGAAGCCGTTTCCGTTACAGGAACATATAATCAGCCACACACTGAAGCAACACCTGTAGCTTCATCGCAGAATGTAAAATCAAGATCGAGTGCCTTAGTTATTTTGCTATCTGCTTTTGTTGTTTTTATTCTAGGAGCTACGATTGTCGGTTTTGGTTTGTATGTTTTGGGAGATAGGATTTTCTCATCTACGACTCCTACTGCTGCTCCGACTCCTGTTTTTATACCGACACCTGAAGTTACGCCACAACTTAGTGAAACGCCTATTCTAAGTCAGGAGGAACTGCCTACTGAAGGTAATCTTGATTTGAGAAATGGTAATCAAGATACTTCGAATGCCAACCAGATTACGGATACTTCAAGCAGCTCTTCGGCGCCGTCGCAGATAGATAGAAGGCAACAACAGCAAGACAGAACTCGAACTGTAACCCGCCAAGAATCAGTGGAAAAGCCAAGGAAGGAACCAAAAAATACTACTACGAAGCCTACACCAGCTAAGGCGCCTGATAGATTAGAAATTCTGCAATAGGAGAGGTGATATGGGGAGAATAGCAGTAATTTTGCTGTTTTTTCTTGTATTTGCCGACTTTAGCTACTCTCAGAGCAGGCAAGAGAGAAGAAAAATAGAAAAGTCAAGGCAGCTGATAGCCGAAGGAGACAAATTCTACAGCCAAAAAAATTATCGAGAGGCTATAAAGAAGTATTCGGAAGCTATTGCGGTTTTGCCTGTAAATCCTTATGCGTATTTTTCAAAAGGTTATTCTCATTATAATCTCGGAGAGCTTGAGCAAGCTATCATTGACCTTTCTACGGCTTTAGAGCAGGGTTATCGTCCCATAGATGTTTATACGGTCAGATGGCAAGCATACTATTGGAAAAAAGATTACGATTCAGCTGAAAAGGATGTGCTTAACGCTTTGCAAATTCAGCCTAAGAGTTCTTATTTTTACACGGCTTTAGGCGACATTTATCGAGCAAAGCAAGATTTTCGCAAGGCTTTACAAGCCTACAAACAAGCTTCTGAGCTTGAACCACAAAACCCTGAAATTTATTTCTTCATGGCAGTTTGTCATAATGCGCTTGGTGAGTATGCTCAACAAGGTGAAGCTGCCCTTGAAGCTTTAAGAAAAGGAACGCGTTATAGGGCAGAAGCTTGGACTTATGCCGGTCAGTCGGCTCAATTTTTTCGCAGATACGATGATGCTATAAGGGCGTATCAAAATGCCCTCAATGAAAAGGCGGAACTTAAGGAAATTTATTTTAACCTTGCCGATATATATCGAATTTTGAATAACTTTACTGAAGCAATAGCAGTTTTAAGAAAGGGCTTAGCCCTTTATCCTGAAGACGGAAGCTTCTACGTAAATCTTAGCTGGATGTATAGTCTTGCTGAAAGACACGACGAGGCTGTAGCTGCAGCTCAGCGGGCGACACAGCTTCTGCCGAATGAATACATGGGCTATACTAATCTTTGTCGCGCTTACAACGATCTAAAACAGTACAATCAGGCTATACAAGCTTGTAACGAAGCGTTAAAAATAAAACCGAATGACGGAGAGACTAACTTTTATCTTGCCAGAGCCTATGATTTTCTCGGAAACAGAAAAAAGGCCGATGATCTTTATAAAAAGGCTGTAGAGGGGTTGATAGAATTTACTCGTGAAAGACCTGATTATTCAGACGGGTTCTATTTACTTGGAAACGCTTATCTTGCTGTAAATGAGCGGGAAAAAGCCATAGAGGCTTACAAAAAGTCTTTAGCACTTTCGCCGAATTTTGCTAGAGCTCGTTACAATCTTGGTATTGCTTACGTTCTTACAGGGAATAAACAGCTTGCGCGCGAACAATATGACGCTTTACTTAGAATTGATCAAAACTTAGCGGCAAGGCTCTTGGAAGTTATCAACAGAAGGTAAAGAGCCTTTACTTCAGAATGGCTTATCTTGGCACTTCAACGCTTTTAATTATGTCTGATATTACAGAGTCGGTTTTAACGCCGTCTAATTCTGCTTCTGCTCGTAAAGCAATTCTGTGTCTTAAAACTGGAAGAGCAACGTCTCTCACATCGTCTGGAGTTGGGAAGTTTCTTCCTCTAATTGCAGCAAGTGCCTTAGTGCAGAGTAGAAGTGCTACTGAAGCTCTAGGGCTTGCTCCATATTGAATCAAAGGATGGTTACGTGTTTTTTGAACTATCTCAACAATATATCGTTGAACGCCGAGTTCAGTGCGCATTTGTTTGATTTCATGGCGGCAGTGTTGGATTGCCGTAATGTCTGCAATTGGAACTAAATCAATCTGCTCGAGATGTCTTGGATTAAATCCCATGTCCCAACGAGCTATGATCTTCTGTTCTTCTTCTTGGTTAGGATAGTCGATCAGAACTTTGAGCAAAAACCTATCAAGTTGAGCTTCAGGCAACGGATAAGTGCCTTCATATTCTATAGGGTTTTCTGTTGCTAGAACCGTGAAAAGTGGTGATAATGTATAGCTTTCTCCATCTACTGTAACTTGTCTTTCTTCCATTGCTTCTAAAAGAGCTGCTTGTGTTTTGGGAGGCGTTCGATTTATTTCGTCTGCAAGTAAAATATCAGTGAAGATAGGACCGTGACGAAATGAAAATTGAGACGTTTGCATGTTAAATACATTTGTTCCTGTTATATCAGAAGGCATCAGGTCTGGCGTAAATTGGATTCTTGTAAACTTTGCTCCGATGATTTTTGCTAAGGTTTTAACCGTAAGGGTCTTTGCCGTTCCAGGAATGCCTTCTAAGAGAACGTGTCCTTCGGCAAGTAAAGCAATCAAAATTTGCAGGATTACCTCATCCTGACCGACAATGACTTTGTGGATCTCGTTAAATATGTGAGCTATAACTTCTGGTGTGTATTTAAGTTCATTCATAAAGCATCAATGAAAGTCTTTATAGCTAGAATGAAGACTGTAGCAACAAAAATTCGTTTCAGTATGCTTTCGTTTAACTTCGTTGCAAAGAGGGCACCGATGTAGGCACCAATGAACATCGTTAAGGCCAGTATAATTCCTAGTTTGTAATCAACTAAGCCTTGCCAGATGAAGACAAGTGTTGCAACAAGGGAAGAAAATACATTTATAAGTTTTGTCGTGGCTACGGATTCCGAAAAACTCATTCCTGAAAATGCGACATAAACAGCAGTCAAAATCGTAACATATCCTCCGCTGTAAACTCCTCCGTAAATTCCTAGCAAAAAAGTTAAGAGGATTGTAATCCATCCTGTCTTTTTCGACGAAACAGTCTTTTGATGATTAGTCTTGCTTTTGCTGTCAATCAGAATGAATGAGGCTACTGCTATCATTGCGATCGAAACAATAAACTTTATGCTTTGAGGCTCAATTAAAATTACAATGATTGCACCAAGTGTCGAGGCGATCAAGGTCACAAGAATTAGAGGAAAAACCTTTCGATAATCAATCATTTGCTTTCGCGTAAACGGTATGCTCGCTCCGATGCTCATAAAGGTAAGTCCAAACATGTTTGTTGCCACAGCTACTTTTGGGTCAATGCCGAAACTAAACATTACAGGCACGGTTATAAGCGAATTGCTTCCTGTTACCACACCGACGAGGCTTGTTATAAAGAAAAGAAGTATCAAAGCTACTAATTCAAATGAAGTCATATAAAACCTTCTGTCAAAAGAGCGATAGCTGTTTTTCTGAAGGCACTCCAGGAGGGCGATTGTAGAGAATTCGCATTTTATTTGCACTTTCTGGAGCAAAGCCTTCATAAAAGTTGCTGAAGGATACGAAAATCTTATTTGCTTTTAGCCGATCTAGGTTTTCCTTCCAGATTTTCAGATTTTCATCTTGCGGACGAACGACGCGCTTGAATTCTACAAGGTCGCGCCTTCCCATAAACCGAATGTATGAAAATTCGTCTATAAGCCTTTCAATTGCTTGAAACATCACATCTCTTGCTATCCATTCGCCTTCAACTAGGCATAAGGTTGTGTTTGTCTTTTCTAATTCTTCGAATATTGAGTCAACGAGCCATTCCCGACGGCGGAACTCGATCGCAAACTTTACATCTTTAGGTAATCTTGATAGAAACCGACGCAACCTTGTTGTATTACGTTGATCTGCTTCAAATTGCGGTGGCAGTTGAATTAACACAGCTAGAAGTTTGTTTTTCAGTGCCGATATTTTTTCACAAAATTCATCAAGTATTCCGTAACTAGCCTCGGAGAGTAGGTTTTCGTGAGTTATTTGTCTAGGTAGTTTCAGCGCAAACTTGAAGTTATCAGGAGTTTTACGATACCAGCCCTCAATGGTCATCTCAGAGGGAATAGCATAGAAGGTAGAGTCAACTTCAACACAGTCGAATGCTTCTGAATAAATACTGAGCATCTGAGATGAGTTGGTGTTACGCGGATAAAAAATAGTTTCGCTAGTGCTTATCCAGTCTTTGTAATTCCAGCCTTGACAGCCGATAAATACCTGCTTCATCTTTTTTCTACTTTCATCTTAACGGCATTTTTTGGTCTTAAAGTTATCAAAGGATTAAGCCTAAGCGCTTCGGGGTCAATTGTTCTAAATCTACAACTTTGAGCAATTGTTGAAATTAGCATGACCGCTTCTGTCCAAGCAAAATTTTCCCCGATACAGCGTCTGACGCCGCCTCCAAAAGGAAAATAGATAAATCGGGACGAGACTTCTCGGATGGAGAGTTTTTCCCATCTTTCGGGTAGAAACTCATCAGCCATTTCCCAAAATCTTGAGTCACGATGAGTAATAAACGTTGAAACTAGGACGAGAGAACCTTTTGGTATTTGATAACCGTTTATTTCGTGGCTTTCTACTGCGAGTCTTCCAAGTGCCCATGCTGGGGGATATAGTCTCATGGCTTCAGCAAACACAGCCTCTGTGTACTTTAACTTGTTGTAATCATCAAACGATGGCTTTCTTCCTTTCAATACTTCCTGCAATTCTTGGTGTAATTTTTCTTCTTTATCCGCATTTTGAGAAAGCAAATACCAAGTAAACGTCAGCGCATTTGCGGTTGTTTCATGACCGGCGAGAAAAAGTGTTAAGGCTTCATCGCGAATTTGCTGATCGGTTAGTTTAGTTGAATCTTCTTCATCTTGGGTCTGCAATAGTATCGAAAGAAGATCGTCTTTGCGGTGACCGCCTTGGCGGCGTTCTTTTATGATTTTATAAATAACCTCGTCGAGAGTTTCTCTTGCTCTTTTCATTTTCTTCACTTGAGGCAAAGGTAGTTTTTCTAGAATTTCAGAAAAGGGAAGAAGTGCATACTTAAACATTTCAACCAAAGAAGTTAAGGCTTTTCCTACCTCATCGGCTTCGTCATCTACGTCTGCACTGAAAAGTGCTTTAGCTACAATTTTTAAGGTTAGTCGATTCATCTGTTTGTCAATTTCAAGGATTTCTCCATCAAATCTTTTTTCAACCCATTCTGCTGCACACTCGGTCATAATTTTTGAGTATTCGGCTATTCGTTGACGGTGAAAAGCGGGTTGAATCATTTTTCTGTGCTTTAGATGAATCTCGCCTTCGCTCGTTAAAAGCCCTTCATTAAGCACCTTTTTTGCTTTTTGCAAGACTCTTCCCTTTATAAACTTGTGGGCATTTGTTACGAGTACATCCTTGATAAAATCAGGATGATTTAGAAAAATTATATCTTGAGTTCCAATTCTAAATTTGACTACATCGCCAACCCTGGATATTTCCGATAGGAAGCCTAAAGGATTGTTTGTGAACTTTCTTCCTAAGAAGCTGAAGACTTTAGGAATCTCTTTTAATCCAGATTGATCGGTCATTTTGACAAAACTTAATTTTATCAGTTTGTGGAGAATAATGAAAATTGTTGCCCTTTTAGTTTAAGGTCAAGTATGCATTGCTTATTGCAAACTTAAAAAGATTTTTCCAAAATAGAGATACTGTAAGGTCAGAGCTTTGGGATAACAAGAAAAACAGTTTTTTCTATGTGGCAAGTTTTATGGAAGCAATAAGAAAGAAACTGCAAGAGGAATTGAAGCAATTAGAAGAAGAGCTACATAACAAACTTCCGAAAGAGATTCAGAAGGCCCGTGAATACGGTGATTTGCGGGAGAATGCCGAATACAAAGCGGCACTTGAAAGACAATCAATAGTAAAGGCACGTATCATGCAAATAAGACAGCGCTTGGTCGAAGTTCAGTCAATTGACTTGTCCAGGATTCCAAAAGATCGTATTGCTTATGGTTCAAAAGTCATTCTCTACGATCTGGATACCGATGAAGAGATAACCTATAAACTTGTTACTTCTGAGGAAAGCGATCCAGAGAAGGGGTTAATTTCTACCGTTTCGCCCATCGGTCAAGCTTTGATGGGTAAGGAAGAAGGTGATACCGTTAAGGTAAAGACTCCGAAGGGCTGGAGAAACTTTGAGATAAAGAGAATCTATACGATTCACGATCAACAGGAAAGCTGAAGAATGGTTGGGGCAAGTATTGGACGCGGCGCAATGCGGATCATAAATGCGATGGTGCAAGGCATTGTTGCCGCTAAAATTCATCCAAATATCCTGACGGCTACGGGTGTTATCATAAATGTCGGTTGTGGGATCCTTTTTGGAGTTGGCGAATTTTTCTGGGCAGGAGTAGTGCTTATCGGAGCCAATCTTTTTGACATGCTTGATGGGAGTGTGGCTAGAGTAACGGGTAATGTTACTCGCTTTGGTGCCTTCCTTGATTCTTCGCTTGATCGGCTGTCAGATATGGTAATTTTCTCAGGAATAATTTTCTTTTATGCAAGTAATACTGCACAGCGATCGCTTCTAAATGCATTTTTAGCTTTGGTTGCTATGATGGGTTCGGTGATGGTAAGTTACACGACGGCAAGAGCAGAGGCAGTCGGTGTGAAAGCAAATGTCGGTTTTCTGCAGAGACCAGAAAGAATAGTTCTCTTGATACTCGGAGCTTTATCTACTCACTGGGAGTCAGATAACTTTTTTGCCAATAGAATGCCACAGGTTCTATGGATTTTGGCTATAGGCTCGTTTTGGACATTTATTCATCGGATGTATTTTACTTGGATTAAGCTGAAGCAGGAAAAATGAATTGGCTTTGGAGTTTTTTTCAGGAATTTTCATGGGAAGAAGTTCTAATTGGTGTTGGCTTATTCATGCTTTCACTGATAATAAGTTTTGCTGCAATTGTTTTAGTGGTGGTTAAAATACCAGAAAATTATTTTAGCTCCCATTATCGGCAGGAATTTATGATGGATAGCCCTTTTTTTGTTCGTTGGGGAGCCGTAATTTTGAAAAACCTTCTAGGCGTCTTTTTGATACTTTTGGGAGTTTTGCTTTCTCTTCCAGGGATTCCTGGTCAAGGGTTGCTTACTATTCTTTTGGGTTTGATAATGCTTGATATACCGGGGAAGCGCCCTATAGAGGCTAAAATAATAAACCGTCCTTCAATCAAAGCGGCAATAAACAAGTTGCGCGCAAGATTTGGAAAACCTCCTTTGATCTTGGACTAAAAATGGGAATATTTGATATTTTTACAAGAAAAAAGGAAGAACCGGAAAAGGCAAGAAGACGTTATTTAATGGAAAGAGGCAGGGTAACTGAAGGAACTATTCTAGATAGCCAAACTTTGCCTCAAGGAGAACTGGTTTTCTATGCTTATAGCGTTCAAGGAGTTGATTTTGAAAGTTCTGAGGTTTTAACCAAAGATAGGTTGAAAGACCCATTAAAGTATGCTCCAGGTGCGAAAGTCAGTGTTAGATATGACCCAAAAAATCATGGTAATTCTATTTTAGAATAGGACCTTTAGGAGCTTCCTGAACCTTTTAAGTTGGGGACTATGTTCAGTAAGATACTAATAGCAAATCGTGGCGAGATAGCTTGTAGAGTTATTCGTGCGTGTAGAGATTTGAAAATAAAAACAGTGGTAGTTTTTTCTGATGCTGACAAAGATGCTCTTCATGTTCGCATGGCAGATGAAGCATATCACATAGGGCCATCGCCCTCTACGGAGAGCTATCTTCGAGGTGACAAGATAATCGAAGCTGCAAAAAAATCCGGAGCTGAAGCAATTCATCCCGGCTATGGTTTTTTGTCTGAGAATGCAAATTTTGTAAGAGAAGTAGAAAATAACGGTATTGTCTTTATAGGTCCGCCGCCTGAAGCCATGGAGGCAATGGGCGGTAAGATATCTGCAAGAAAAATAGCGATTCAGGCAGGAGTTCCAGTTGTTCCTGGGACGACAGAGCCTGTCAGGTCATTTGAAGATGCGTTAGAAACGGCGATGAAATACGGTTTCCCGATAATGCTGAAAGCTTCGGCTGGCGGCGGTGGCAAGGGAATGAGACTGGTCGAAAGAGAAGAAGATTTGAAGTCTGCTTTTGAGACGGCTCAAGGAGAAGCCCGTTCAGCTTTTGGTGATGACTCTATTTATATTGAAAAAGCCATTGTAAGGCCACGTCACATCGAAATACAGGTCTTTTCGGATAAGCACGGAAATCATGTTCATTTAGGCGAAAGAGAATGCTCCATTCAGAGAAGACATCAAAAAGTAATAGAAGAATGCCCATCACCGATAAACGATCATGAGCTTCGCCTTAAAATGGGTGAATGTGCCGTTAGGATAGCAAAAGCAGTAAATTACGTTGGTGCGGGAACTGTAGAGTTTTTAGTTTCCGATGAAACGAGAGAATTTTATTTTCTTGAGATGAACACGCGTCTTCAAGTTGAACATCCCATAACTGAGCTTGTAACCGGTATAGACCTTGTAGTTGAGCAAATAAAAGTAGCGGCCGGAGAGAAGCTTTCCTTTAGTCAAGAAGATATAAGATGGATTGGTCACGCTATCGAATGCAGAATCTATGCGGAAGATTTTGAAAATAACTTTATGCCTTCGCCTGGCAAAATTACGCGCTTAAAGGTTCCGCAAGGAAACGGCATAAGAGATGATAGCGGAGTTTATGAAGGTTCAGAAGTGTCTATTTTTTATGATCCGATGATCTCAAAGTTTTGCGTTTATGGTCGTGACAGAGCAGAAGCTATTCGCAGACTTAGACGTGCCTTGCAGGAGTACGAGATAGGCGGAATAAAAACTACACTACCGTTTTTTAGAGAAATCATTGAGGATGAAGAATTTAAGGAAGGCTTGATTGACACAGGATTTATATCGCGTTGGATGCAGAGACGCAAAAGGTTCGCACCTTCTCAGCTCGAAAAAGATATGGCAATAATTGCTTCAGCCTTAAAATTTAGCAAAAAGAAAATGTCTCAGCCTCAACAAGAGGCATTTCAGAGTCGATGGCAAATCGCAGGCAGACTTGCTACTTTTGCAAATCGTCTCTGATTTTAACAGGAGAAAACTATGGAAAACTTTTTACTTCAAATGTTAGGTAGAAAGGTGGATATTGCTTGTGGTGAGAGCACTTTTATAAGAGGCGAGATAGTATCCATTAAAGATGGTATTTTGCATTTAAAAGATGAAGAAGACAGGAACGTTTATGTTGCAGTCAGCAAAATAGCTGCTGTTTGGGAAATCAGAGAAAGTCATCAAAGACCCGGACTTGTAGGTGGGAGAGGTCAGTAATTTAGGATGAGAACTATCGTAATGAAGTTTGGAGGCACTTCCGTAGAGAATACGGAAGCTTTTGAAAGAGTTTTAAGTATTGTTGAAAAAAAAAGTGTCGAGGCAAGGCCTGTAGTTGTAACCTCTGCAATGGCAAGGGTTACGGATGCGCTCATCGAAGCTTTTGAGATAGCCAAAAAAGGGGCTACAGACCAAGCTTTTAAAAGTTTAGACGTGCATTTTGAACGTCATCAAAAGGTGTCAGAAAAGCTTCTCGATGAAAGCAGTAAAAAGCGATTTCTTCAGGAGTTGGAATTAGCAAAAGAAGATATAAAAGACCTTCTAAATCGTGTTTCGAGGCGAAGCCTTCCGCTTTTGATGCTAAAAGATGCAGTAGTTTCTTACGGAGAACAGCTTTCGTCAAAGTTATTGGCTGAAGTTTTTTCGTCTGCAGGCTTAAGGTCATATCACGTTGATGCTCGATGTTTAATTGTAACGGATGACGAATTTGGAGCAGCTTGTCCATTATGGGAAGAAACAAAGGAGTTAGTTTGCCTCGAGATATTGCCACTCATAAAAGAAGGATACATACCCGTAATGGGAGGATTTATTGCAGCAAATAGGAGTGGAGAGACAACAACCCTAGGAAGGGGTGGTTCGGATTATTCGGCAGCATTGATAGGTGCTGCAATTCGAGCCGATGAGATTCAAATATGGACAGATGTAAGCGGAGTCTTAACCTCAGATCCGAGAGTTTGCCCAAAAGCAAGAACCTTAAAGACTTTGTCCTATGAAGAAGCAGCCGAACTTGCATACTTCGGAGCAAAGGTTTTGCATCCAAAAACAATTCAGCCAGCGGTAGATTTGCGAATTCCCGTTCGTGTCTGCAATTCTCTTCGACCTGAAGAAGATGGAACTTTAATTTTACATTCATCTCAGTCAACTCCTCGCAAGGTGAAATCCATTGCCTTTAAGAAGGGAATAACTGTTTTGAGAATTATCTCTGCACGTATGCTCGGAGCATACGGTTTCATGAGTGCCATTTTCCAAATCTTTGAAAAGTATAGAACTGTTGTAGATGTAGTGGCTACTTCGGAAGTTTCAGTTTCTCTTACTTTAGATAATACGGAATCTTTGGACAAGATCGTTAAAGAACTGGAAAGAATAGGCAAGGTCGAAGTAGAGAAAGGAAATGCGGTCGTTTGTGTTGTAGGAGCTGGGTTGAGAGAAACTGCCGGAGTTGCCGCACAAATCTTTAAGGCGATATCAGATTTTAACATTTCCTTAATCTCACATGGCTCTTCAAGCGTCAATTTGACCTTTGTTGTTAAAGAAGATGTTGCTGATAAAGTAGTGAAGAAGCTTCACAAAGAATTCTTCGAGGAAGAATGATTTTGCGGCTTGTGTTCGGGAATCACAAGCCGCAAAGGTTGGCAGGAGAAGGGCTGCGGGCGTTGCGGAGTAGGCAGGCAAGAGGCGGTCTTGAAAGCAGGCTTAATTGTATCGGTGAAGAACCCTCCGCAAGATTTACTCCACCGACACAAAAACTTTTTCATTCGGCTTACTCATGCCTAATTTTCTTGCCTCTCTGGCTATAGTAGCAGGATCACTTTTGAGTCTATTTATCTCCTCCTCTAGCATTTGATTTTCCTGACGCAAAGCTTCTGCCCTTTTACTTAAAACCTCATATTTTTGAGCTTCCTCTTTTAGTTCTCTGTGTGCTCGCAGGTTTGCTGCTAAGCAGAACATAAAACTATAAAGTGCTATCAAGCAAAACGTAAGCCAGAAGGAGTGCATGATTTTTCTTTCTACGCTCCTACTTTTTCTTGTTTGATAGCGAAATCTTATTGTTTCATTCGCGGCTATTTTAGTTCTTGGCAGGTAACCAGCTCTTAGCATTTCTACTTCCCCCTCAAAAATCAAAAGTGAGTATAAATTAACACACTTATCATGTTTTGTAAAGAGATTTTTTACATTCTTTAATACTTTTATTTTCAATAATTTATGAAGCAATATCTCAAGTTTTATTTAATCTAAATGCTTAAAGCGAACAAAAAACGAACGAAAATCCGCAAAAAATGCAACTGATGTTTTGAGCTTTATTATTGCGTATTTCTTTCTATCCACATTTGTAACAATGTGGAAAACTTTTAAGCATGAGTTTAAAGTACTAAAGTTAATCTGATAATAACTCGTGTATCAAAATAGCTCACATTGAGCTTGAAATGCAATTATGAGTCATTATGATACATATATTTTTGTTTTTTGTAAAAGCTAAATAATTGATATGACAGGGTTTTTGAGAATTCTCAGTTTGTGGTATGTAGATTGCCTAGCAATTCGCAGGATATCAAATCTTAAAAACTAGATCTTGGAGTAAAATATGAAACATCGTCCGATAAAGCATTTCGAGAAAGGTTTAACCTTGATAGCAGGAGGTTTGTTTAACGCGATAAAGGCAGTAAACAAGTATCGTCCAAATCCTTCTTTTACACCAAAATGGGCAGACAGGCCGCTTTTGAAGTCTTGGGAAAAGTCAAAGCCAACTTTGGGTTTTCCAAGAACTACTGATTCTCTTTGCCCGAAGTGTGTCATAGAGGCTAGAGAAGAAATTTTAAGCGGCAAGAGAGATATTTCCAGCCTTCTTAATGAGAAGGTAGGAGAGATAAAGGCTCAGATAATTGAGCGCGATGGTCAAATATGGATGATAAAGGATTGTCCTATTCATGGACATTTTGAAGACCTGATGGCTATAGATGCTGAATTTCTAAAACACATAGAATCGTTGTTTCCAGGCAGAGACATGCCTGCCCACAATGACGAAAAGCTGCATAATCACGGTAGCTCTTCGATCAAATATGGACGTGGTGCTGTTTTGACGATTGACCTTACTAATCGATGTAACATGATGTGCGATCCCTGTTTTATGGATGCAAACCAAGTGGGATTCGTTCATGAGCTTTCGATGGAAGACATAAAGGAAATACTTGATAATGCCATTCAAATAAAGCCGCGTCGCCAGCTTTCAGTTCAGTTTTCTGGTGGTGAGCCTACGCTTTCGCCTCATTTCATAGAGGCCATAAGATATGCTCGAAAAGTAGGTTACAATTCGGTTCAGGCAGCTACGAATGGAATTGAGTTTGCAAAGTCGAAGGAATTTTGTCGCGAAGCGGCTGAAGCTGGATTAAGATTTGTTTATCTGCAATTTGACGGTATAGGTAACGATGCGAATTCTCACCGTCATGTTGGGAATCTTTTTGATGTTAAGCTGAAGGCTATTGAGAACTTGCATGAAGCCGGTGTTGAGATTGTTTTGGTTACTACGATCGTAAATAACGTAAACAATGATCAGGTTGGTTCAGTTATTCGTTTTGCCCTTGAAAATCCGAAGAAAATAGCATTTGTGGCGTTTCAACCCGTTTCTTTTACCGGTAGAGACGAGCACATAACTGAGCAAAGACGGCTTCAGCAGCGATATACACTTTCACATCTTGCGCATGATGTTAAAAAGCAGGTTGGAATAACAGAACCTACACGTGATTGGTTCCCGCTTTCACTGATGGGAGCTTTTGCGGATTTTGCTGACATGGTTCACGGTCCCGATGCCGAATGGGGGCAAGTGTCATGTGGCTGTCACCCGAACTGTGGAGTCGGGACAGCTGTTATGATTCACAAAGAAACAAAAGAAATGGCTCCAGTGCCTCAGTTTTTGAATATAAAGCAGTTAGTTAAAGACATGCAGCACATAACTGATACGAATCGTGGCAAGTGGTTTTCGAACTTCATGATGGCGCTTGCTCTTTTGAAAAATTACAATCCTTACGGAGCTCCACGAAGCCTTACACTGATTGATATCTTTAAGAAGTTTGATAAATCTTTTGGGTTGACAGGTAAAGATTACGGAAAGGTTGGCCCTGACAGGACTTTCGAGGACATTCAAAAGCGTCGTCAAGACCCATGGAATTTCTTGTTTATTGCTGGAATGTGGTTTCAAGACTTGTTTAATTACGACTTCCGTAGAACTGAAATGTGCATAATTCCTTACGGAACTCAGGAAGGTGAAATAAGCTTCTGTGCTTATAATACAGGGATTGGATGGAGACAGATAATTGAACATATGCACCAAAATGCTACAGTTGCTGAGTGGTATAAAAAGTATGGAAGACATGAAATTTATGCTAAGGGTAAGAATGTGCCTCTTGAAGATACTAAGCACAGCCTTGTTCTAAACGAAATTGACCTACAAAGACCAAATAAACCAACTATGGAAGGACCAAAAACTGCTGCTGAAGAACTGCAGATGATGCGCAAGCTCTACCAGAAGATGGTGCTCGAAAAAAATAATATAAAAGGACAAGAGCTTGTTCAGATAACAGGCTTGAAGAGAAAGAAAAAGGTAGAAATAGCTTAGTTTTCTCCCAAAGTTTTCAACCGAAGAGCCTACTCATTTTGAGTAGGCTCTTTAAGTTTTTCTCGTCGTAGAAAAATTAGCTTGGCAAACTTGCCTTTAGTGTTTCGTATGTTGTTTAATTTTACTTTCGGCTTTCGTTAGAAAATCTTTACTGAGGAGTTTGAGAAAAGAAGGATGGCTTACATAGTTTTAGAACCAGGTGAATCAATTGAGAGTGCTCTTAGGCGCTTCAAGCGTAAGGTGATAAGTGAAGAGATCATAAAGGATTTAAAAAAGCATGCTCATTACATCTCGCCCAGTCAGAAGAGAAAACTTAAATCGGCACTTGCTCGGAAACGCAACAGAAAGCGTAACAAGAAGCTACAAAATGGGCAAGGCTAGGAATGTCTTTTAGAATCTTGGTCACAAATGATGATGGCATTCATTCGGCAGGGATAAACGCTCTAGAAAGCGCATTGAGGGAAATTGGCGAGGTTTTCGTTGTTGCTCCCGAGTCCGAAATGTCCGCTGCGTCACATAGCCTCACAATATCTAGACCCTTAAGGATTCGACAAGTAGGTGAAAGGCGTTGGACTGTTGATGGCACTCCTACGGATTGTGTGACGCTTGCTATAAACAAAATCATTCCACCTGAATTAAGACCTCATTTGTGCGCATCAGGAATAAATCACGGATCGAATCTTGGTGATGATGCAACCTATTCAGGAACGGTTGCAGGTGCCATGGAAGCAGCAATTTTGGGGGTGCCAGCCTTGGCATTTAGTCTTACTAGCAACAATGATGAGGATTTTACAGAGGCGGCCCGTGTAGCGAGAGAGATAGCTCTTAAAGTTTTAGAAGAGGGCTTGCCTCAGGGCACGCTTCTGAATGTTAATATACCCATAGGCAAACCTCTCGGAGTAAGGATCACGAAACAAGGGCTGAAGAACGCTAGACCTATAATCTACGAGCACACAGACCCAAGAGGAAAGCCTTATTATTGGATTGGTGAAGAAAGAAACGGCTATTATCGTGAAGGAAACACCGACTTTGAAGCCGTAGAGGAAGGTTATGTTTCTATTACTCCGATGAAAAGTGATCTTACGGATTATAAAGCGTTTGAAGCCCTAAAATCTTGGGATCGGCTTATAGTTTGACTAGTCTTTCATTTTTTCTCTCTTAAACCTATAATTTCTTTGCAGTGAAAGAAAAAATCTTTTCTCAAGATAAGCCTCAAAGTGAAGAATTTGCCATTCTTCGCTCAAAAATGGTTGAGCATCTAATGTCACACTATCATATTCAGGATGAAAGAGTTCTTCGAGTGATGCAACAAGTGCCAAGAGAGCTTTTCGTTCCTGAAGCCTTGAAATCCCAAGCTTACAAGGATAATGCTTTACCGATAGCAGCAGGTCAGACGATTTCTCAACCTTACATAGTTGCAAAGATGACGGAGCTACTTCAAATAGAACCTAACTATAGAGTTTTAGAGATAGGAACCGGGTCTGGTTATCAAACTGCTATTTTAGCGTCTCTTGCCAGGTCAGTGTATTCAATTGAGAGAGTACCACAGCTTGCCGAAGAGGCTGAAAAAAGGCTTAGGTCACTTGGATTCTTAAATGTAGTTATTCGTTGTGGTGACGGAACACTTGGCTGGGAAATTTATGCTCCTTTTGATGCGATAATAGTTACTGCTGGAAGTCCTAAAATACCTGAGCCACTTCTATCACAATTGAAAATTGGCGGCAAGATGATTCTACCTGTAGGTTTTGAAAAACAAGCACAAAGGCTTATACGCATAACGAGAACACAAGTGGATTTCACTTATGAAGATTTCGGTGCTTGCGCTTTTGTTCCGTTAATTGGTGAGCATGGTTGGAAGTGAAATTTTCTTTCTTTTAAAAATCGGAAAGATATTTTATCCTGAAAATTATGGAGTTTTTGAACGACCTTCTGCACTATCTTAATCCGAAAGTAATAATTGAAACACTTCTCGGTTGGCTTGGTGCCTTTGCTTATGTTGGGCTTTTTCTTATTATTTTTGCTGAGACTGGTCTTGCCATAGGGTTTTTTCTACCGGGTGATTCGCTTCTCGTAGTAGCTGGACTTTTTGCGGCTGCCGGAAAGCTTGATCTTTGGATAATGATGATTACTCTTTTTATAGCTGCAGTTACGGGAGATGCTGTCGGCTACTATTCGGGTAAAAAAATAGGACCTGCTATATTTAAGCGTCCGAAGTCTAGGTTCTTTAATCCGAAACATCTTCAGCGTGCGCATGAGTTTTATAAAAGACACGGCGGCAAAACTATTATTTTAGCGAGATTTGTTCCTATAGTGAGAACCTTTGCCCCAATCGTAGCCGGTGCAGCTGATATGCGTTATAGAGATTTTTTTATTTATAACGTAGCTGGTGGATTCATTTGGATTGTAAGCATGCTTCTTACAGGATATTATTTGGGCGAGGCAGTTGAGCGAATTTTTGGTATAAAACTCGAGGATCATATTGAAAAGCTTGTAGCTGTGGTCATATTTCTTTCTCTTACACCGATATTTTACGAGTATCTTAAAGAAAAGTATTTGCGAAAGAGAAAAGGGCTTAAATCGGTTGAAGTTACACAAGAGCCCTCTGTTTGACTTTGGTTTATCAAATAAAATAAAATCTAGGCTTATCGGGGCGTAGCTCAGCCTGGTAGAGCACACGGTTCGGGACCGTGAGGTCGGAGGTTCGAATCCTCTCGCCCCGATCATCTTAGTTGCTACCGAGCTGGTTCTTCCTCGGATCGAAGGGTTCTGCAAGAAAGCGTTTTGCTACTTCTTGTGCATTGTCGTAGTTATCGCCTACGTCGAGAGCTTTCTTATAAGCATCAGTTGCTCTTATTCTGTCGCCTTTTGCATCGTAGGCATTACCAAGCTTTATAAATGACCATACGTAAATCCATGCTGGACGAACTCTCTCTCTATCGGCTTGTGTTACTATCTTAAAGTTGTCAATTGCAAGATCATAGTTACGTTGTTCTAGGTAAAGCAGTCCCAAGTTATAGTAAATCCAAGTGTTGCCTCTATCGAGTTTGAGTGCAGCTTCAAATTGTTGCTGTGCTTCGGCTAGGTTGCCTTCTTTGAAAAGCTCTATGCCACGTCTAGCTATTGCGGAAACTTTTAATTCATCGGACGTTCTAAGAAGCTTAAACTTTGGATCAACGACTACTTGAAGAGGTTTTGTTTCTGATTCTATTTGAAAGTCTGCGCTAACGTCCTCAATCATAACGGTTTTGATTAACGTTGAGGTGTCTGCTTCTGTGACTAGTTGAATATCTACAGGAAGCCTGAGATTGCTGTAGTTTTGTCTGACTGTGCCGCGGGTAATGAATTTTTTATCGCGAGTTCGTAGGATCACATAATCAACTGAAAATTCAGGAACCCCTGTGCTTTCGACCCATCTTGCAAAGAAATATCTCATTGGCTCGTCTGCGATTTTCGAGGTAAGGTCTTCAAATTCGGCAATTGAGACGTTTTTACCGCGGTAGTTTTGGAGATAAGTTCTCAAAAGAAGATTGAACTTTTCTTTGCCCAAAGTTTCCTCAAGAAGTTTGAAAACTAAAGCACCTTTGCCAAACATTATGTATTGATAGGCGGTTGAGGTATCATCTAGTATTGCCGGTGCGCGCGTAAGCGAGGCTACTTGTTCAAAGGTGAGGGCTTTTTCTAAGAGTTCACGCCTTATTTGTTCAAGCTTTGCTTCAGAAGCTCCGATTTCTCGAAATTTTATAGCAGAAAATTCTGCAAGTCCCTGTGAGAGCCAAGCATCATCGAAAGATTTTAATCCTACGGTGTATCCCCACCATTGATATGCAACTTCACGAGGTAATCGTTCAGCAGTGACAGCGTTTGTTTCGTCGAAGAATTTGTCTGAGATGAGTATAATTCCTTGTCCTGTGTAAAAATCCAAAGTTTCATCATCCGTCTGGGCTATAATCAATTTAGAACCACAGTCAGGTAAGCCAAATTGCTTAGTGTAGAAATCAAACGATTTACTAATTATATCAGAAAAAGACTTTACAGCTTTTTCCGTTCCAGGTTTTGTGTAAAAAAGAAATTCATAGCCTTCCTGGTCTAGTTTTGTTGTAAGAAAGTAATTGCTATAGACTATATTGCCAATGAAATTCGGATTGGTATATATGAAGCGATATTTTCCTTGTTCGGCAGAAGAAGAATCACTATAAGCAACAGCGTTATAACCTTTTGGCAAATATACTGTGATATCTGCAGTGGCACGATCGGCTGCGTAGTCATGAAAGGGAAGCCAGCGGGAGGCGTAAGTTAGATAACCGTATCGATCGCCTATAAAAGCAAGTCTTTTAGTAAGGAGAGGTCCGCCTTGAGGCGTTACCAAAATTCCAGAGTACTTAAATCTTAGAGTAACACTAGTATTTTTTGTAACGATTTCGCCAAGATCTATAGTAACTTTTGGTCCGAGCTCAGATACTCCGACTTGATCCTGAATGAACGTTATCTTATTCGGTGGTGTTGGTGTTAGGGTTGGTCTTCCTCGTTGAGGCGTTGGAGATGGCTGTAAATCTATGAGCTTCGTTACATTTTCAATCTTCAATGCTCCATTTAGTTCAAAGATTACCGTTCTTGTGTCTGAAAGAGGCAAGATAGAAACGTCAGCTTGAACATCGAGGCGGTTCTGTTCGGGAAAAATTCTAGCCTCAACCTTGTAGTTTACAATATCAAAGTCTAGGCCTGTCCGGCGGGTATCCTGCGAAAGAGAGTTTTGCAAGGAAACAAGAAACGAAAAGAAAACAAGCACATTTTTTAGCATGGTTTTTGCACCTCTTTTTAGTTAGATGCTTTGAGATTAACGAAAAAAACTATCTTATTATCGCATTTTGAGAATGTTTTTGGAAATTTCTTTGTCTGATGATTTCATATAAAATCACACCAGCAGCAACGGCGACATTTAGGCTTTCTATTTTTCCAAATACTGGAATCTTAACCAATGCATCACATTTTTTTCTTGTGAGCTCATGTAATCCTTTTCCTTCGCTTCCTAAGACCAATGCAGTTTTTGCATCCCATTTCCAAGCCGTGTATTCTATTTCTGCCTTTGCGTCAGTTCCTACCACCCAGATGTTGTTTTTTTTCATTTTTTCGATGAGTCGGTTAATGTTTGAGCTTCTTGCGATTGGCACATATTCGACAGCGCCGGCGGAAGTTTTAGCGACCACCTCAGTTACACCGACTGACCTTCTTTCAGGTATAAACACGGCATCAACTCCTGCGCATTCGGCTGTTCTTAGGATAGAGCCAAAGTTTCTCGGGTCTTCGATACCGTCTAAAATGATGCTTATTGAAGTAGGTTTTTGGGCAATTTTGCTTAATAGATCTTCTTCGCTGTGATAAGTTGAAGGAGAAACTATCGCAATCACGCCTTGGTGACTTTGATTCGTATATTTTTTCAGTGCTTGACGTGGCGTCTTTTGGAAGGGAATGTTGTTTGAGCGAAGAAGATAGTAAATTTCGTCTAAAAGCTTGCCAGTCCTGCCTTCTGAAATAAAAACCTTGGTGACTTTTTGCGGATTTGAACGTAGCAATTCTAAAACGGGGTTTACTCCGCAGATTATTCTCTCATTTCTCATCTTTTCGTTAGATACCACTGCAGATTTGAATATTTATTGAACTGTTCGAGATTGCTAAACAGGATTTCATTTTCAAACTCATAACTGCCAAAGCTCTTCCTTCGCCAGCGTATTCGGTTATGTTTTTCTTCTACTGGCCAGATTTTGTCAAGAGTTTTGCGAATCTTTGGATAGTTGTTTATGAAATGGACTTTTGGAGAGCTTTTAATGAGTTTTTCTATCAAAATAGGAAAATTTTCGACTGCTAAATTTCTTTTCTCCGAGCCGAGAGAAGAAAAATCAAATCCTGTCGGTAGAATTCTATAACCTGTTGAATGTTCATCTATGTAAATGTCGGCTAACAGTTCGTCTTCGTCAAATTCGGAGCTTTCTTTTAGTTGGTTTCTTTTTTTTCGTCTTTCTTCTACCGCATGGATGCGTTTTCTAAATACTTTACCTTCGACCACAAGTGTCAGATTATTTCTGTCAATTTCCAAGACTTTGCCGCTAAAAAGGGTCAATATTGTTTTTTCCTCTTGAAAGTCAATTCTACGGAGTCTCTTTGGCATTTTTTCCAGAGCTACGTCTGGAACTATATCACAGATAAGCCCGATAGCTTCCAGCGCTCGTGCAAGTTCTTCTGCTTCTTGTCGAGAAAGAACGCGACTAATAGGAGCTTTTGCTTTCTGATTTATCAAACTTTGTAAGTCTTCAGGGTCTATGTCGATTGATTGATGCGGTTTTTGTGAAAAATAGTTTTCCTGAAAGTAGTTTAAGATAACTAGATTATATCCTTTTTCCCATGGTTCTGGTTTACGATGTTTTTTCGATGAGTTGTTCGAAATAATTATTTCTGTGCCGCAATAAAGGCAGTTATGTCTTGTTGGAGGCGAAAGTCTGTGACATCTTGGGCATGAAATTAAATTGTTTGTTTCGATCAGATTCACGTTAAAAGATTATATCAAAAGTTTATTTGGTTGAAGTGTTATCGAAGCGGGTTTGTATTTTTGGCGAGTTTAAGCTATCATTTTTGTTTCGGACTGATTTGAAAAGCGGAGAGGTAGCGTAATTGGTAACGCAGCGGTCTTGAAAACCGCCGCCCTTACGGGCTTGCAGGTTCGAGTCCTGTCCTCTCCGCCACTTGACAACAGAAACGAAGGTTGTAAAATAAAATTTGTCAGTAAGATTGAAAAGTAAGCGGGAATAGCTCAGTTGGTAGAGCGCAACCTTGCCAAGGTTGAGGTCGCGAGTTCGAGCCTCGTTTCCCGCTCCAAAAGTTTTAGAAGCGACGCTTTTAACGTTAAAAGCGTCGCTTCTGCTTCTTATAGTTAATGGCGGCGTAGCCAAGTGGTAAGGCAGAGGTCTGCAAAACCTTTATTCGTCGGTTCGATTCCGACCGCCGCCTCCACAAAATCCATCCAAAAAAATCCTTTTTTGTTCGTGAAAAATCGAAAACTTCAACGTAATCAATCGCTTGACAATAGATTTGGTTGGTTAGGTCAAGTTCATGAAGTTTGTTGCATGGGGTTCCTTTGTAGGATGAACATGCAGATGCAACTTCTGCAATTGCAATTTTATATCATTCGGATTTGAGACTTGTATCCGGAGAATTTTTCCTCAAAAAGGTGGCAGCTCTGCTTTCCAAGAACTGACTAGGCACTTGAAAATTCTTAAAGCTTTTGCGGTTTATTTTCTTTGAATATTTTTCAGCAATCCATGATTAGTCGAGAATAGCCTTGCTAGTCGGTGAGTTTGAATATATCGGCTTTTCGTAGCATTTCCATGATTATATCACCTGAAAAGCCTCGTCTTAACAGATAATTATATAGGTTTTTAACTTCTTTTTGATTTTTAGGACAGCCTTTTTGTTGCAGTCGCTTCTCTAAAGCTACTTCTATAAGTTCTTCTTCTTTGATAGCACTTACGGCTTTTTCAATTATTTTGTCCGGTATTTTCTTTTGTTTGAGTTTTTGTTTTACTAACTTCTTCCCAATGGGTTTTTGCTTGATTTTGGATTCGACAAAGTTTTGGGCAAATTTTTCGTCGTCTAGATAGCCGTATCTTTCTAGGCGTTTGATTGCGTCTTTGATCTCCTCATCAGAGAAACCTTTCTGACGAAGTTTCTGCTGCAATTCCGAAGCGGAATAGTATTTTATTGCAAGAAGTTTTATTGCTTTTTCTAAAGCCTTCATCCGAGTCGAACTAGTTTTTTACAAATTCATTGCCCATTAGAAAGTATGCCAAATTAGGGCTTTCATGTGAACGATCGTAGCCGACTAACTCAACATAGGCTTTACCATTCGACGGACTTCCTTCAACTTTGCAGGCACCTTCCCAGTAAACTATCATTGTAGTGCCTCGCGTATCTAACTCTTGGTCCTTAAGGAATGGTGTTATAACTAGGTCAATATCGAAACTGTCAACTTTTATTTGCCATTTGCATGGATACACAGCGTTTGTATGAGGAGATTTCCAGAAGTCTAGAGTCTCTATCTTAAAGTCTTCATTTGATAGGAAAAAGGATTCGCCTTTTTCGTTTACATAGGTTCCGCAAGAGAACTCAGAGACTTGATTATTACTATCACGGAGCTGGTAGCACATCAATTCGCAGTTGTTGTCGAGTTGTATAGAAAACCAGTCCCATCCTTTCTGTTTTTCCGTCGGTGCCCATGTTCCAAACTCTCTGTCCATCCATGCAGAGCCAACAAATTTCTCGACCTTGTCGTTTTCAGATAGAAAGCCTTCGACCTTCATCCTTGTATAGCTAAAGTAACGTGAGGCTTCACCTTCGTCCTTGAAGGAAACACCGTCTTTATTTTTTCCGTTTAGAATGGCTGGTTTTAATGGAGTAAGAGTTGCCTCAAAGGATGTGTTTTCCATAGAAGCCCTTAAAATATGTCCATCGGGGGATTCGCGGATTGACCAATCCCCTATTTTGACGAAAAAGTGCTTCTCGCTGGCTGAAGCGGGGAAATCTAGAAGGTTATTTGCACTTTTCCTGTGAGCATATCGAAATCGTTTGTTGTGCAGATCGGTTATTGCGAAATGGGCAAAGTATATGGGGTTGCCAATTAATCTCAACGGAACGGGTCCAAATTTATCTATGTCGGTTCTGCGCTTGAAAAAGACTAGCTCGAATCCGAATTCTTTTTCTGATTCTGTTTTGCAGTGACCAGTGTAATACCACCATTCGGTTTGAGCTTTGCGATGCGCAGCAAGGTCTGCAGGTAATTTCACAGGCTCGTATTCAGAGCCATCTCGTAAAGTTTCTGCAGTGCCTACGGTTACATCGGCTATAGTTTCAAAAAACTCGGAAACCAAGCTTTCAATATCTCTAAAAAAATCCCTACCCATTGCTCGATACCTCAGATTCTTGAATATCATCTTTACAAGGTTGGATCAAGTCTTCGTGCATCGCTTCTTTTATGGTAATTTCAAATTATGCAGAGGCCCACATGGGTTGAGATAAACCTTTCAAATCTTGCTTTCAATTTTCTTTCAATAAAAAGTCTTTTAGGTGAGCAGATAAAATACATGGCGGTAGTAAAAGCCGATGCTTACGGACACGGTGCTGTTAAATGCGCTCGATGTCTTGAGAGAGCAGGCGTTGATTGGTTTGCTGTAGCTCTTCCTGAAGAAGGTATCGAGCTTAGACTGAATGGTATTAACAAACCTATTTTGTGTTTGGGTAGCTTTTGGGAAGGGCAAGAGGAAGCAATATTAGAATACGACATAACACCGGTTATTTTTGATCTAGAAAAGGCAGAAAAATTAAATCACTTAGCAGGAAGATTGCGAAAAACCGTAAAGATACACGTTAAAATTGATACCGGCATGAATAGAGTTGGTGTCAGATTCGACCGAGCAGAAACTTTTGCAAGAAGACTTAGAAGCTTTGAAAACCTTGAGGTGGAGGGTTTAATGACTCATTTTGCTGCGGCGGATTCAGACAAAAGCTTTACGATGCTTCAAATAGATCGATTTAAAGAATCTATACGAATTTTTAGGAGCTTTGGGTTTAGTCCAATCTATTTTGATATGGCAAACTCACCTGCCAGCCTTGGATATAAGGAAGCTAGAGGAAACATGGTTAGGCTAGGCGGGATAATTTATGGTATTTGGGAGGATATATTACCTGATTGGGTTGAGAGACCGAAACTAAAGCGAGTTATGAGCTTTCACACTAAGATTAGCTTTATCAAGGACATTCCTGCTGGCGAGCCAATAGGCTATGGCCTGACTTTTAGAACTGAGCGACCGTCAGTAATTGCTTCTCTTCCAGTTGGTTACAACGATGGTTATCCGAGGCTGCTTTCAAATCGAGGAAAAGTAATACTAAAGAATTTTTATGCTCCAGTGGTTGGCCGCATTTCGATGGATTGGACTTTAATCGATGTGACTGATATTAAAGGAGTGCGGTTAGGTGATGAGGTGATTTTGATAGGAGAAAAAGGTGACTTGAAAGTGAGCGTAGAGGACATTGCAAGAATTTGTGGCACCATTTCGTATGAAATAACATGTGGAATAAGTAAAAGAGTTTACAGAGTTTATCGAGATGATAAAGGCTAGTAAGAATGTATTTTTTGAGAAGGTTTTCGCATTCTATAATCGAAATCTTATAGACAGGCGTTTTAACACATTAAGAGTTGCTGGTTTGGAAAATTTAGATTTAGTGGAGAATTTGCCTTGTTTAGTTTATGCAAATCATTCTAGCTGGTGGGATGGATTGATAGCTTATGAGATTTCCTTACATACAAAACTTGATTGGTTCGTAATGATGCAAGAAAGTCAGCTAAGAAAGTATTTTTTCTTTCGGTGGCTAGGGGCTTTTTCGGTTCCGAAACACAGTCCAAAACAGGCTCTGAAAAGCCTCGAATATGCTTCTAATTTGATGAAGCAAAACAAAAGATGCGCCATTTTAATTTTCCCTCAAGGAAAGATAGAACCTAATGATATTCGTCCAATTAAAATTCAAAGCGGTGTTGTTAGAATCGTCCAAGCTGTTGAAGATCTGATTCTAGTGCCGTTAGCATTTAGATATGAGTTTCTAGAGGATTTCAAGCCTGAAGCCTTTGCAAAGGTTGGTAATTCGGAAGTTATTAGAGGAACCGGAGTCAGTAAATCTACCTTAAAAGCAAAGATGCAGCAAGAACTTACAGAGCTTTTGGATAGTATTAGAAATGATATTCTTCAAGGCAAATTCGACGAATACAAAAGGCTAGTCTAAGTCAAGGCATAAAGGTCCGCACTGTCGAAAGTCTTACATTCATCTTATTCCTATCATTAGCCTTATCGATCGATCATGGACTTGATGATTAGGATCTTTTTTCCAATCATGAAGTGGTTTAAGTTCTTTGTCTGTTAAAGACTGATTTGACATTCTGGCAGTTTGAGTTGCAAAGAATGCTCGGTTGGTTAGGGCAACGTGTGGAATGTTAATTGTGAGTATTCCTTTGTTTATGGCTTCTTCGGCTGATTCTACGTCCAAGAAAAATTCATTATAGGCTGCAAGATGCCAGATCGTGCTTTCCTGATCTTTCTCAATATCCAGAATTCTCAAAACGCCGTAAGCACTTTCCAGCTGGAAAATCAAAAAATCGCCCGGCTTGAAATCTTGTGACATAAGTCTATCTTATCAAATCCGCTTTTTCTTTTTCAGGCTCCGTGGTACGAAGATTAAGCTTTCTAAAGCCGACAATTCTTTTTTCCCAGTATCCGGCAAATGGCGAATAAACAATGCCTTTGGTTCTGGAGGCGTGGTAGAAACCTTTTTCGTTTACTACGATTCCGACATGACCTAGGCGATTGAAGAAGACTAAAGTGCCGAATTTATATTTTTCCTCTTCTGAAACAGGCTCGCTTATAATCCATAACTTTTTTGCGCTTGTTCTTTCAAAATCAATTCCGGCCGATTGAAAAACGCTCCAGATGAATCCAGAACAGTCATAGCTGTCTGGTCCTTCACTACCATAGCGGTAGGGAAAACCGAGCTTTGTTTGTATTGATGAAAAAAGAAGCGAAGTTGTGTAAGAGTCAAAAAGAGAGTTTTTTAGGATGTCTTTTGGAACTAGATCGAAATTTACGGGCGAACTGACTGGCTTTACGTCTGCTGTTTTACTGATCATTGGACGATTTTCAACAGGCTGATTAACCTTTGGTTGTGTTATGAGCGTTTTCGTTACGGGCACTTCAATGGGGCGTTTTGCTTCGATGGTTTCAACTATTCTAGGACGGATTGCTTGACTAGAAACTATGTTGACAAAAGAGAATGAAAAAAGGCAAGCTAGTAAAAAGTTTTTCATCAAGTTTCTCCTATTAAAACTAAATTGTGGAAAAAGTACTCTTGAAGAAAAGCTTTTTCAGCCTTATCAATTTTTACCCATTTTTCGATGAAAATGCAAGACTTGATATTAGAAATAATTACAGAATAAATAATCCCAAGTTTCTTCAACGCCGCCAAGTACTTTTTACCTTCGCAATACAAGCGAAAATAACATAGAGATTTTTCTTTTTTCTCATAAAAGCGACAAAACTACAGATCTCGATGATGCGAATTCATCAGAGGATATAGTCTCAAGTTGAGCACAGATGTTTCTTGACTTTGTTTCATTTGCTTTCCGGTAAATGCGCAGTTGCTCTGATCGCTTGTCATCGTCTCTTCTCTAAAAATGTCTGCGTTCTGGAAAACACTTTTAAGTTACTTTTTATGCATGTCACCTACAACAGCTCGTTAATAGTTTTTATGAACACTCAAGTCAGAAGATCAACCATAGAAACGGCTTAACAAGAGCTAGAACGAGATTAGCTACACCATTTCAGAGTTTTAGCAAAAGTACCTTTAGAGGCTACGTAATACGTAACAGCCTCCGCACAGGAACCTGATGAGATAAGGCACCGCACAAAGTACAAACTCCTAATCTAACCTCTACAGATGGGAAGTAGTTTACCTGACAATCTCTACTGAACAATTTGCTCTTGCAATGATGGCAGATGCGACACTTCCCAGAAGATAGCGCTTAATGGTTTTCTCATTGCTTGTCGCTCCTACAAAAATACAGTCGGCTGCGAATTGTTGTGCTTGCTCGACTAAGACCTTTTTTGGATTACCAGTGCAAACAACAGAGGAAGCCTCGAGTCCGCATTTTTTAAGTTTTTTGACAGCTTCTTCTACAGCATTTTCTAGATTAGGGTTTTCTGCTCGTAAAAGGCTTGAGAAAATTTGCTCATCTTTTACAGCCACAAGTTTTACTTCTGTTTTGTCAGTCCATTTTCTTTGGCATATTTTTTCTACTGCAAGCTCGGCGCCTTTGCTAGCGTCGTAGCCTAGGAGAAGGCGTAAAGCGGAGTTTTCTACTTCGACTTTTCCGCGGGCAATACGAACTGAGCAGCTTGCTTCGGAAGCTACAATTTGAGCCACGCTACCGATTAAAATTCCTTTCAATCCTGACACACCTTGTGCTCCTAGAATAATCAAATCTGGTTTCAAGCTTTCTGCAAGAAATAGGATTTCCCATGCAGGTGAGCCATATGTTGCCTTTGCTTCAACTGTCCAACCAGGAAAGTTTCTCCTTATTCTTTCAGATGCTTGTTGAGCTTTTCTTTCAGCTTCTTTCAAAATTTGCAAGTTTTTTTCAAATCTTTGTCTGAGCTCTTCCGTAGTAAATTCAATTTCCTCTCCCTCCTCGTGTGGAGGGAGCCAAACTTCTGCGATAGTTAAAACTATAACCTCTGTATTGTCGGGTAATCCTGCATTTTTTAGATCATCTATTGCAGCATCTGCAAAACTTGAACCGTCGTATCCAATTAGAACCTTAAAATTTTTATTCATACTAAACTGTCCTGATAGAAGATCAATCTCTAGAAGTGAATGAGTGAATAAAATCAACTAATAAAACGATTATAGGCGGATAAAGTATAAATTCAAACTGAAAGGTAGGTGAAAAAAGCCCCGGCATCGAAGAAGAGACAAACATTTCTATATAGTTGCCTATCAAAACGCCCGTAGTTGCGCTGATAGCCATGCCGAAAAGAATAAACATAAGCGCAGTTGCGCGTGAATAGGAACGGGATTCGCTGAATTCTTCAAAAATCGAGTCGTGTAGTCTCTCCTTATAGGTATATTTTTGAATACCATCTTTCAATCTGCTTAACAGGTGAATTGTTCCGGTAATGAAAAGCGAAAACAAAATAATTTTTGTAAAAAGATTTGAATTTGCAAAAAATCTAGGTCTGAAGATTGCGACGAAGAAAATCGAAAGGAAAAGTCCAACGAGCGGAAATATGATTTTCTGAAGTGCTAGGACTTCTTTTCTTTCGACATTAATTATTTCATCTATTATCTGGTTGTAGCGCTTTTCAAGAGCTATCTGGCGAAGTTTTCGGGCATAATAGTTGTCGGAGGAGAATATTGAACCTTTTGACTCGTCTCCGTAAATAGCTTTTGCTAATTGTTTGTCAAAGTAGGCCCTTTCTTGTGGATTACTGAGAACTTCATAGGCTTCGACTATAAGAGCAAATCTTTTGGTTGCTTCTTCTGAGCCGCCGTGTAAATCCGGATGATACTTTTTGGCAAGTCGTCTATAGGCGCGTTTTATCTCAGCATCTGTTGCATTTGGGGGCACTCTTAGGACTTTGTAGTAGTTTATCATCTTTTTTGCCAGTTTCAACGAGTAAAAGCACCTTGATTATAACATGAAAAGCCGAAGTAGAGTAAGCTAACTTGTTGGCAGTTTGGCTTTCAGAAATTGTGAAAAAGTTTTTTGTAGAAGGTAAATTGTTCTAAAATATTTTCAGAGAAATGTTGAGATGGAGAATTAGATTTATGAGACTTCTAAGATGGTTTTTATTTATTTTTTCCTTTTCCATCTTTTTTCAAGGGTGTAAAAGCGATTCGCCGTCAAACCAAGTTCAAGCACAGTCTTCTTCGCCGATTATTTTGGCTGATGGTACCCGCACTACTTATGCGGACATAGTTGAAAAGGCAGCGCCAGCCGTCGTGAATGTAAGCACTGAGCAGAAGGTTAGTTCACTAGGAGGCTTTCCTTTTGGAGATGATTTTTTTAGGGATTTTGGACTGCCGGTTCCACAACAAAGACCTAGGGTTCAGAGAGGAGTAGGTTCTGGTGTTATCGTAAGCCCAGATGGTTACATTTTAACGAATAATCACGTTATTGAAGGAGCCGAGAGGATAACGGTAGAACTTACCGATAAGAGAACTTTTCAAGCAAAAGTAGTAGGAACTGATAGATTAAGCGATTTGGCAGTTTTGAAAATAGAAGCTAGCAACCTTCCATTTCTTACGCTCGGTGATTCTGATCGTGTTCGCGTGGGAGATATTGTTTTAGCCATAGGAAATCCTTTAGGTATAGGTCAGACCGTAACGGCAGGTATCATTAGCGCAAAGGGCAGAAGAACGGGGCTTTCCGATAGCTTTGAGAATTTTCTTCAAACGGATGCTCCGATAAATCGAGGGAACTCAGGGGGCGCACTCATAAACTTAAACGGCGAGTTAATCGGCATAAATTCGCAAATTCTCTCTCCTTCTGGTGGCAATATAGGCATAGGCTTCGCCATTCCATCAAACATGGCAAAGTCTGTAATGGAGCAACTTATAAAGACAGGAAAAGTGAGGCGCGGTCAATTAGGAGTTATAATTCAGCCGATCAACGAAGCGATAAAAGAGCAATTTGGGCTCAAAGATACAAAGGGGGCTCTTGTAAGTCAAGTCCGACCAGGTAGCGCCGCTGAACGTGCCGGTATCAAACGCGACGATGTAATAGTAGCTTTTAACGGTGAAAGAATTGAAGATACAAATGCTTTGAGAAATAAAGTGGCAGAAACTATGCCGGGCACGGAGGTTACCTTAACGATTGTGCGCGATGGTAAGGAAATTGAAGTAAAAGCAGTTTTGGATGAGCTACAGGACAATTTGCAAGGAAGCAATCAAAGTGACTCAGGACAGAAAAAATCAGCAAGTAGAGGTAAACTCGGACTGGAACTTCAACCTTTAACGTCTGAAATGGCAAAGCGGCTTCAACTTCCGCCCAACACGAAGGGGATGCTGGTAACTGGTGTTGATCCTTCTGGACCTGCTGCCGAAGAGGGTATTCAGCGAGGCGATGTGATAATTTCCATAAATCGCCAACCAGTAGAAAAATTTGAAGATGTTGAAGCTGTGTTAGAAAGGGCAGGCAACAAACCGCTTGTCTTATTGGTAGCAAGAGGAGATCAAACATTTTATGTCACCATTCAACCAGGCGAGTAGTTTTCTCTAAACGGAGGGCTTTATAGCCTCTCCGTTTATATTTCTCTGCAAACCTTAGGTGTTTCCGAAGAAAATATGTATGCAAGAGATTTGTAAATGAGTTTTGCGCATAAAAAGGCTGGCGCATCTAGAGAGTCTACTTTAGAAAACTCCACCAAATCCATTCCTACGACTTTTCTTTCACTAGCCAACTTTCTAATCAATGCAAGTGTTTCATACCATCCTAGTCCGCCGGGTTCAGGAGTGCCGGTTGTTGGAACGAGACTTGGGTCTAGGCCGTCTATATCAATCGTAAGATAGACATTTTCGGTGAGCGCACCTATTGCATTTTCGATCCAGTCGGTTTTGCCAACTATGTCTTTAGCCCAGAAAATCTTTGTATGAGGTAAGTCTTTGAGACTTCTTGCTTCTTCAGCCGAAAGTGAACGGATGCCTACTTGCACGGCCGGTATCTTGAGGTCTTTTACAACACGTGCCATTATGCAAGCATGTGAATGTGGTGTTCCATCGTAGGTATCTCTAAGGTCTGCGTGAGCATCTATTTGAAGGACACTTAAGTTGTGGTATCTTTCTGCATGTGCTTTGATTATAGGAGCGCTTATGGAGTGTTCGCCTCCGAGCGTGCACAGGAATTTATTTGACTCAAGTATTTTCTTTGAGTATTCGTAAAGGTCTGCCATCATTGAGTCAGGTGAGGTTCGTGGCTTGAATTCCTCAAGTGTATGAATCCCGATTTTATAAACTTCGGCATCCGTTTCTTCTTCGTAGAGCTCCATATTTCTTGAGGCATCAATTATAGCCATGGCACCTTTTCCCGTTCCTTTTCCGTACGAGACCGTTCCTTCGTAGGACACTGGTAATATAAGAACGCGTGCGCTATCAAAGTTTGAGTATCGTTCATCATCTATTCCGCCGAAAATCATTGGTAAATTTGCCGATTCTGTCATAGTTTTTATGGAATTTCAATGGTTAGTTCTTTTCCTGCGAATGAAAAAGAGGGACGTTTACGAGCTTTCATGTATTTGGCAGCTGTTTGCGACATTGCTGTGATTATCAATGGAAGAGCTATGGACGGGTCGCATGGAACATAGGCGGTCAGCGCTCCCTTTGCTAGCTTGCCGAATACGGTTTTGTAACTTGCATTGATTGAGGGAGTTCTAGTATCCATCGTAAACCCATCTGTTACGATCGAGATTGCATATTTATGCCCTCGAACGTTTATGCGGTTTAGATACGAGGAAAAATCAGCTATTGCAAGCATTTCTTGACTGTTAGTGCTTCCCAAAGCTATTAGTCCTGAATTTCTAGCTCTTTGGGCTATTAGCATTAAATCAATAGTGTCTTGAGCCGTATCGAAATAAATGTGATTTTTCTTCTCGAAGCGTTCGCGTGCTATACCTACAGCAAGTTCACTTCCCGAAATGTCAGGGCAAAAGACAGGAACGCGTGCCTTAAAAGCTGAAGTTAGTATGCCGTCCTCATTTGCAATTTCGGACAGTTCTCTCCCTAAAACGTGAAGAAATTCTCTGACGGTATATGAGCGACTCAAGTCAAGCTGGTTTATCACGCTACCAATCCATTCGTCGGCTTCTCGATATTCATCAAGGTTAGCAAGGACATTACCAACTCTGTAAACCTCGTTAACTTCGAGTTCTTCATCGGACATTGACGGATGGGCTTGATAGTGATTTCTCCCCAACGTTTCATGTATATCGTGAAAAAGGATTTTTCCTGAAACAATTAAAACGTCAACAAAACGGTTTTTAATTACATATGCTAGTAGCCTTCTCATGCCTGCAGGTATGAGATTACCGGAGGCGCAAAGGTATATGGTAGTGTTATCGTCAAGCATGTCCAGCCAAATTCTATGAGCTTCAGCGATTTGCTTAGCCCCAAATCCGGCACTTTCCATTTTTTCTAGTAGTCCAGCAACGGAGCGGTCTCGATCGATTGGGATAGGCTGAATTGGAACAGTCAGAAATTTCGATAGTTTTGCTTTTTTCTGCATCATAGGTTCTCCAAAATTATTTCTGATAGTTTGGTAGCAAATAAGTGTAAGAATTTGCTTTTTTTTCGTAAAGCTCTATTAGTTCATTTGCTTCCTTTTTTGAAAGCTCCTCTTCCTTAACTTTTTTCTCAACATAACGGCGGAAATTTTCCTGTAGGTGCGCAATGTCATATCGGGCTTGGGTTAACATGTCTGCTAATGTTGAACCATGTAGCACTTTTTTAATTATATATCCGTCTTCGTCAATGTGGATATGGGCTTCGTGCGGGAAACCGAAAAGATTATGATTATTACCCATGACTTCTTGGTAAGCGCCTATAAGTAATATTGCAAGATAGTAGGGCTCTCCTTTTTCGAGTTCATGTAGCTCGAGAACTCGCTTTACATCATGAAGATCAACGAATTTTTCAATTATTCCATCGGAGTCACAAGTTATATCGCAAAGAGTAGCATACTCAGTCGGTTTTTTGTTTAGTTTATGTATGGGAACTATAGGGAAAAGTTGCTCTAAAGCCCAGTTATCAGGAACAGAGCGAAAAACCGAAAAATTTGTTAAGTATTTGGCACAAAGAAGGCGCCTTAACTCATCGAATTCTTCCGAAACATATTTTTTCTTTTGAGCGAAATAATCAGCCTTTTCGCAGATATCCCAGAAAAGAACTTCACCCTTGCCTCTATCTTCAAGTGAGATTAAACCTAGATTGAACATTGTAAATAATTCTTCGCGATTTTCTAGTGCGTCATGGTAGTATTCTTGGTAATTCTTAGCGTTTATATGTTCCCTTAAATCATATAGCTCCTTAACTACTTGTGGGTCGTCTTCGGTAACGACTATCGGTTCGGCAAAATCTTCTACTACGGTTTCTATTTCGTCTTGGACGTTGACTATCAACATTGCATGATATGCTGCCATGTAACGCCCCGATTCTTGAATTATGTTCGGGTGGGGGACGTTTTCATCATCGCAAATATTTTTTATTGAATAAATTACGTCGTTTGCAAACTCTTGAGCATTGTAATTTGCCGATGATTCAAAAGAGGTTTTTGAGCCATCATAGTCGACAGCCATTCCTCCACCTACGTCTAGATATTCTATTGGAAGTCCAATCTGACGTATTTTGGCATAGACTCTGGCAGCTTCTCTCATTGCTGATTTTATGCGTTTTATGTCGGTAAGCTGTGAGCCTATGTGAAAATGGAGTAGTCTCAATAAATTGCTCTGTCCTGCCTTTTCAAGTCGTCTTATAACCTCTAGAATTTCTGTTGTAGTCAAACCGAACTTTGCCGCTTCGCCACCAGATTTTTCCCATTTTCCAGAGCCTTTCGAGTAGAGCTTTACTCTGATGCCTAACATTGGAAGGCTTGCGTGTGGGTACTTACGCTTGATTTCGTTGGCGAGCTTCAAAGTTATATCTAACTCGCTTAGTTTTTCTATTACTATGAAGACTCTTTTGCCGATTCTTGCTCCAGTGAAGGCAAGTTGTATGAATTCCTCATCCTTAAAGCCGTTTACGACTAGAAGCGAATCTTCGGACTGCTCCATTGCTAAGGCTGCGTATAGCTCTGCTTTTGAACCTGCTTCAAGTCCAAAGTCGTATTTAGAGCCTTCTTTAAGGTATTCTTCTACGACTGCTCGGTTTTGGTTAACCTTCATCGGATAAACGCAAACGTGCTTACCCTTGTATTCGTATTCTTTTATTGAATTTTTGAAAGCTCTTTGAAGGCGACGAATCTGAGAAACAATTAACTGAGGAAAGCGAAGCAATATAGGAGGATTTATGCCACGTTTTCTTAAATCATCTACAATTTCCTTCAAATCGGCTCCACGAGTATCGCCTTCTGAAGCGTGAACAACTAGATTGCCTTTTCGATTTATGCTGAAGTAGCCTGCTCCCCAATTTTCGATCCCGTACTTTTCTGTTATCTGTTCGATGACTGCTGTCAATTCAACTACCCCAAACTTGGAATTATTGCCTAAAACTTATATGAATAGCAAAAATTTAGCAAAAAATGAAATCTTCATCAACAATTATTTTCCGCGTATAAACGAAATTTTTTGGCATAAGATTTGCCAAAGGTGAATTGGAGAAATTTAATGAAGCCTTGCATTATTTGAAAAATTTTGAAAATCAATGATTTTTTGCGAAATCTCAGAAAAGCTTAGTGCAGATATTTGTCAGTTTAGGTGCCAAAAAGTGTCATTTTTTAGGAAGGAGAAATAGAAAGATGAGAAAAGAGAAGGGGTTTTCTTTGGTCGAGCTTTTAATAGTTTTGGTAATTTTAGGGATACTAGCCGTGATAGTTTTTCCGTTCTTGCGTAGGGCAAGAAGTGCTGCGGAGAATGCAAATGCCTACGCTACTATGAGAACTATCATATCTGCTGAGTTTAGTTATTACTCTCAGAACGCAAGGTTTGCTAGGCTTGATGAATTGAATGCTCACCAAGGCGGTGGACTCGGTGAAATATCGGGAAACACTCTTTACCGTGGTAGTTTTACGTTTCAGATGGTTCCTGTAAATCCGACCGATTCGCAACTAAGAAATGAATTTACCATTGTTGCGTCAAAGCCCGGCGGTATTGATTTGCCATATACAATCTCAGGAAACCATACAGGACAAATAACTGAAATTATGCCGTGAAGAGAAAAGATGTTTGATGGTTATCAAAATATGGAAAAGTCTTATCGCGATTTTGAAAGCGAGGTAAGCTCTCTCCAGCTAGTTGATTATATCTTTTCTAGTATAGAGAAGGGCAAAGGGGCTAATTCTGACGAAAGGTTTAATGTATCACAGCTAAAAAGCATTCTGCATGACTTTTCGAAAGCGATTCAGTCCGAAAACAGGGAAAAAACATCAGAAATCGAGGAAAAAATAGAAGAGCAAATAGAGCTTTGGTATTTATCCTTGGCGCAAAGAGACAAGAAAATCATGCCCTCCGAATTTAGATTATACTGCGAGAATTCAAAACCACCTTTAAGTCCTCAGGCTTTAGTTTCCCTGATTAGGTTCTACACTGGATTACCTTTCTCCGAACATATCCGTTCTAAGTTGGATGTATTGGTAACAAAACTTTTTAGCACGCAAACTTGGAATAAGAGCCGTGAGCTTGTAGCTTCGACTGATGAAATAAGAATGAAATTTGAAGGCTTTTACAAAGAATGGGCAAATGCTCCTTTATTTTCTGAGCAAAAGGACGAGGTTCTAGCAAGATTTAGAGAATTTGTTGAAAGAGCTAAAAATTTCAATACTCTCGGAGAGCTGCTTCAAAGTGGCATTCATAGCGAACTTCTAAATTTCAAAGCAAGCTTGGGAGAAGAATTTCTAGCTCCTTACGTATTGGCCGCTTCTGTGGATTGTAATGTTTCTTTTGGGAACCATTGTGTCGAGCTTGTTTTGCGTGAAAAAGAAGTGCTTGGTGCAGAAGCTGTAAAGTCAAGATACGGTGCTTCTATTGACGATATTTTATCTGAAGCAATAGCTAAAACTTTTAACGTTGCTGATATTGTGGATGCAAAAAGGGAAGAAGTAGTAAGGTTTTCAGAACCTGAGACACAAACGGAAATTCTGGTTAAGAAAAAACCTAAGAAAGAAAAGAAAAAGCAGGAAATTACTCCATTTATCCCGAGTTTTTCCTTTACTATCACAAACAAATGGTTACTGGTGGTTTTATTTCTAACGATTGGTTTGGCCTTGGCGCTTTACGTCTATGTAGAATTCGGGATGAGCGGCGTGACGAAGAAGAATGTCGAGATATTTCAAATTGAAAACACGGAATTCCAAGGTTATCTGAAAGCAGGTAGAATAAGTAATGAGCTTTTGATTGGTGTCGTGACAGACAAATGGAAGACTCTGAACGATAGTGAAAAGAAAGCAATGGTTGAAAAATTAGTCAACGTCGGTAAACAGAGAAATTTCAGCAAGGTCTTTCTCTTGAACAACAATGGTCTTACCGTTGCAGAGGCTTACGAAGGAAAGGTAGAAATCTACGATAGATGACTTGACTTTCAGGGTTAGTAAATTTACCATCAAATCTTGCGCGTTTAACATCCTTCCTTCAACTCCTGTAAAACTTTCACAGGAGTGCATGCAACATGAACAACACGAAAAACATATTACACTATGCAGCAGAGCACGGGGTAAAATTCGTTTCTTTGCGATTTACGGATTTTCTAGGTGCGTGGCACCACTTAACCTTTCCTATCGATCAGCTAACGGAAGATTCTTTTGAAGACGGATTTGGTTTTGATGCTTCGAGTTTGCGGGGTTGGGCAGCTATAAACGAGTCAGACATGCTTTTGATTCCTGACCCATCGCGTTTTTGGATCGATCCGTTTACTGATGAAACTACAATCTGCCTTTTTGCAAATGTTGTTGATCCGATTACGAAAGAAGGTTACGGTCTTGATCCACGCAGTGTTGCCCTAAGAGCAGAGAATTATCTGAGATTTACGGGTATCGCCGACACTGCGTATTTTGGTCCAGAAGCCGAATTTTTCGTATTTGATGAGGTTTTTTATCACAATAATCAGCATTCTGCCGGCTATATGGTTAACTCTGAAGAAGGTCATTGGAATACGGGACGTTCTAGCCACGAGGACGGAGTTTCGAACAGAGGCTATCATATTCGTAGTAAAGAAGGATATGTGCCTGTGCCTCCTTTGGATACGCTTGTTGACCTACGAAATGCTATTTCTTTGACCTTAGAAGAGGTAGGTATAAAGGTTGAATGCCATCATCACGAAGTTGCAACTGCTGGGCAGTGTGAGATTGATTTTAAGTATTCGAATCTTCTACATACTGCTGATAACCTGATGCTTTTCAAGTATGTAGTAAAGAATACGGCTATTCGATTTGGTAAGACGGCTACCTTTATGCCGAAGCCAGTCTTTGGTGATAATGGTTCTGGAATGCATTGTCATCAGTCACTTTGGAAAGATGGAGAGCCTCTGTTTGCTGGCGATGGTTATGCCGGGTTGTCCGAACTAGCTAGATTCTATATTGGCGGTTTGTTAAAACATTCACCAGCGATTGTAGCCTTTGCTGCTCCAACAACAAATAGTTATAAGCGTTTAGTTCCCGGCTTTGAAGCACCTGTCAATCTCGCATATTCGGCAAGGAATCGCTCAGCAGCTATTAGAATACCTATGTTTTCGGCATCTCCAAAAGCAAAACGAATAGAGTTTCGTCCGCCTGATCCTTCCTGTAATCCTTATCTGGCTTTTTCGGCGATGCTGATGGCCGGGCTTGATGGAATTGAGAATAGAATCGATCCAGGTGAGCCTTTAGACAAAGACATTTACGATCTTCCACCAGAAGAGCTCGCCAATGTTCCGTCTTTACCGGGTAGCTTAGACGATGCTTTAAAAGCCCTAGAAAACGATTGCGACTTCCTACTTAAAGGCGGTGTTTTTACAGAACAGATAATCGAAAGATGGATTTCTTATAAGCGCGAAAAAGAAGTCAGCCAAATGCGCCTAAGACCGCATCCATTTGAATTTGCAATGTATTACGATGTTTAGCTTGGTGGGGTGGTTTTTATACCGCCCTTTTTTGGTAAATTTGGCTTGCGCCGTCGCAAAGCTTGGTGCGGACGAGAAGAGTCGAACTTCCACGGGCTAAAGCCCACAGGCTTCTGAGACCTGCGCGTCTACCAATTCCGCCACGTCCGCACGAGAAAAATATATCATGGGTAGATGCTTAGATTCAACTTATAATACTTCTAGGTTAAGCTTTTGTCTATGCACCTCTTGAAAGCTAATATCGAAAAAATAAGAAATGAAATAGAGGAAACCTGCAGAAGTTGTGGCAGAAAACCTGAGGAAGTCGTAGTTGTTGCTGTAAGTAAGTCTCAACCAGTTGCTTTAATAGAGGAAGCTATAAAGGCAGGTATAAAAATTTTTGGAGAGAACAGAGTTCAGGAAGCCGAAAAGAAGATAGCCCTCCTTGGACATCAGATTGAATGGCACCTTGTGGGTCATCTTCAGTCAAATAAGGTTAAAAAAGCCGTGAGACTTTTCGATGTAATTCACAGCGTCGATTCTATAAAGATTGCTCGGCTTTTGAATCAAACCTGCAAAGAGGAAAATCGAGCTCAGCTTCCGATTTTTATCCAAGTCAATATATCTGGTGAAAAGACAAAATCTGGCGTAAGTGAAAACGACTTGGAAGAACTTGTAGACTTTGTAAGAAAGTGTGATAAGCTGAAGCCAATAGGCCTGATGACTTTGCCGCCATTTTTTGAAGACGCAGAAAAGGTAAGACCGTTTTTTAGAAGATTAAAATTTCTTAGAGATAAGTTTTTACCTAACGGTGGGCTTTCAATGGGTATGAGTCATGATTTTCATATAGCTATTCAAGAAGGGGCAACTCATGTCAGAATCGGAACCAAGATATTCGGTGAAAGAAAATAAGCCTTTGTTTTTGCTTTATCCGCCAATTATAACTGTTGGTTCGCCTTTGGTAATCGTGTTTGCAGGGCCTATAGCCTCAAGGATTGTATCGCCCTGCCTTGCTGCCGGAAGAAAATTTATCATTACGGTTGCAGAACCGTTAATCACAACGCCGGGTCCGTGAGGTGGAACAGGCGTGGGAGTCATGCAGTTGTGAATATCTGCTCCGGAAGCTGCAGCACTTGTTATTGCACTTGACATTGAAGATAAAGCTGCTGATTTTGTAGCTTGTTCAGCTGCATAGGCTGCTGCAGCTCCAGGCGTGCCGGCAGCGGCGGCAGTTGCTGCTTCTGCTGCGCGAATTGCGGTATCGGCTGCTGTTTTAGCTGCTTGAAGAGCTGCTACTGCAGCAAGCGGAATACCACGCCACGCAGGCGCAAAGCCTATTAAGACGTTTGGACTTCCTGGTCCGGGCGATAAAACAGGTGGTAGCGGGTGTGCTACGGTATCAACTAAAGCTCTTGCGGCTGGACCTTGCGGCATATCAAATCAAATTGTATAGGGTATCAGTAGTTCTTTTTCCAAAACTTCCTCTTCTACTTTTATCTCTCCGTCGCCTGAGATTTTCAAGTCAAATTTGACTAAACTTTGTCCCTTTACTGCAAATAAAATACAATTCGTTAAAGAGCATGAAGGCGGTTTTACGAGCGATCTATATTTTTCTTTAACTTCAGCAAAAATTTTTCTTTTTTCTTCAGTGAGGTTTGGTCTTTCTGTAATCTCATCTATGTCGTTAAGAATCTGCAATCGTTTACCACTAGCATATACTATTTCAAGGTAAGCCTTTACATACTCAACGCGCTCGTTGGCTTTGTCAAGAACCAAACCAGCTTCTCTTACAGACGAATAAAAGCTTTGTTCGTCGCCTTCAAGGATTACTACCTTTCTGTCATTGAAAAAAACGATATGGTGAATTATAGGTCTCGTTGGGTTGAATTCAGCGATTCGGTAGATGGTTCCGTTCTTTAAGAAAGGTGTTTCTCGTTTTTCTAAAGTTGCTTCTCGTCTAGTAATTTTATCTGCTAGAAGCTCATCTGCTTCTTTTATTCTTTCCACTATTTCATTTTGGTTCATTTGATTCCTCTCCATGTTTGAGTTATCAGTGTGATTTTGACTTTTCGCACAAACTTGTTGAAGTAATAAAATTAAGGTCAAAACCGCTATTTGCATTATTTTTTACCGCCTCCATTAACTTGATCCCAGTAGCTACCATAATAATCCGGGTATTTTTGCCCATTTGTAGAAGTGACAACTTCTCCGTCTTGAAAACCTTTCATTACTCTATCTCTTCCTGCAGCTCTTCCGATTGCATCTAGCTCTGACTCGCTCAAGTTGGGATTATTATTTATTGCACTATTGACGGCGTCTTGATAAGCTTGAAGGTATTCATTTTCAAGCGGAAAGTGGGCGTTTGAAACGTCCACACCGTTTTGCTTTAGCTCTATCTTTGCTTCGATGCTAGCTACTGTTCCATCAACTTCTTCCTGCAGCATTTCATTTATGTAGTCCTGTTTAGATTGCTTGTGAACATCACCGGTTCTACGTTCATGATACTCTTCGGCATGATTCATTTCATGAACGAACGTAAGAGCAGAAGTAATTGTATTTTGACTTGGGTCTAGATTCACAGTGTTTGTTGAACCATTGAAGAAAGAGCCTTTTCCTGGGTTGAAGGATGGAATTACTCCGTGTCTATCGTACACTTCTAAAGCATGGCGTCCTCTTTCTGAATGTTGTAACGTATTTCTTATTTCAGTTATTCTCGGGTCTTCTCCTGGTCTTGGAGGTGCTACGTAATGCTGCGATTCTAATCTTCTTTGGTTTCGTCCTCTTCCGGTAGCTCCTCTTCTCTTATTCAAAAAGCCCGGTTCTCCCGTATCGGCGGGCTCTGCATCTAATGGTTCGGTGATTAGTGGATTCCCTGTTCCCATAGCAAATCCGCCAGAGTTTATCTTAACCATTGTTCCTGCAATAGTTATGCCGCTTGGGTCAAGCATTATGCAATTTCCGCCAACCTTCAAGCTTATCTTTGACTTGGCTTCGATGGTTATTTCTAGTGCATTTAGCTCTACCTTGTTTTTAACAATGGTTGAGAGGTTGCCTTGATAATCTTCGACTACGCTTCCCTTTACGGACTCATTCAAATCTTGATCAATTTTTATGTAAAACGATTCTTTGATATGCAGATCGTGGCTTCCACCTACTGTTACGACGAGGTTTCCGCCGGGTTGGTTATCGCTGCGGACACCAATTCTTTCATGGCGATTTCCGCCACAGGTTTCATACAAAGAGCCTCTTACTCGCACGTCCATTCGTCTTTGTGCGTGAACAAAAACCTGTTCTTCGCCTTTTTTGTCTTCAAAGCGTATTTCATTAAAGCCGCCGCTTCCTTTTGATGAATTTGATTTTATGGTTGATTTAGTTTTTTCTTCTGGAAGTTTGTATGGTGGCATTGCTGTCGGATTATAGACGCAACCAGTAATGATTGGCTGGTCTGGATCCCCTTCTAGAAAATGAACTATAACTTCCATTCCAACACGAGGAATAAAAACCGATCCCCAACCATTTCCGGCCCAACTTTGCGCAACTCTAAGCCAGCAAGAGCTAGTTTCATTGTCCTTTCCGTCTCTATCCCAATGAAATTGAACCTTAACACGCCCGTACTTGTCAGTAAATATTTCCTCACCAGCTGGTCCTACAACATAGGCGGTTTGACTGCCGTGTATTATCGGTTTTGGTGTTTTTCTGGGTGGTCGAAAAGTAGGATGAATGCCGCCGTAGGGTATGCAAGTAAAACTGTTTTTATAAGCGTCTTCTACTTCTTCCTCGCTTACATAGGAGGGGCTTTGCATAGCTTCGTGTGTTACTTTAGTCAAAACGTATTCACCGTTTGCGGATTGATCAGGATGATTATACAGCTTAAAACGAAAACCCGCTGTAAGAGCTGCACAATCAGAGTTGCCATGGATAACTTTGTATTGCGAGTCTATCTCTTCAGCTCTAATCTGTGCTGTATGTCTATTATCGTTAAAAATCTTTTGCAGCTCGGATGAGTTTTCACTACCGCTTTTGTCAATTGCATCGTATTTCCTTGCGTAGCCTGCAGGAAATTCGTAGATTTCAGTTTCTTTATTTGCACTAACGAGAAATCGGCTAGATTTGCTCGCTTCTAGGCTTTTGTGTGGGAGTTGAAAGTTGTGGTCCCATAGTGTAATCTTTCCACTTCGTAAATTATAATCAATCTGCCATCTGTGTATGGAACTTATCCAATCTTCTTTTCTTTCAACATTTATGAAGTAAGGAATAGAGCTTTTTGCACATTGTTGATGTGATTGAGATGTATCGGATATTATCATCTTGTGATCATTGGAAGTATGTTCAAAGAAGTAGAAGATTCCTTCTTCTTCCATCAGTCGGCAAGCGAAGTCAAAATCTGATTCTCTGTATTGAACGCAGTAATTTCTCGGTTCATAGGAATTCTGAAGCTGAAAAGAAACTTCAAATCCTTCTAGAATCTTCTTGAGAATCTCTGGAACGGATAGTTGTTGAAATATTCTGCTTTGAATGTTTTGCGTAAGAATCCATACCTTTGGAACGATTGTTGCATAATATCTAGAAAATCTGACGTTTCGACCAATTTGCGAAAATTTCTTAACAATGCCGTTGAAATAGCGTTCTACACCGTCTTTCTGTGTGATTTTAATTGTTACAGATTGACCTAGCAAGGATATTGCATCTATTTGAGTAGTTTGATGACCTGAATTTTTCTCTTCATGCAAAAGTTCGGCCTCTACTTCAAAAAGTTCTGAGATAGCTTCTTTTGCCGTGAATCTCTGTAGTAGAAAAAAATCTTCTCCGAGAGGAGTTGATATGCTTATTAGTCTATTCTTTTGAGTTGTTGTCATAAGTTGATAGCTAACATTTTATGACACAAGAATTACTCAAATTTTGCCTTATTTTCAAGCTGTGCAGATAAAAATGAACCAAAGCCAAAAAAACGTCTCTCTATCTTTTCAGTTGAGTCTTGAATCTAATTCGTTTTTAGACACTTGATCGTTTGCGCAGTAATTCACGCATAACCAAAGCATCTAGTATTTCCCTTGGCGATTCTAGTTTCCGAACCGCTCGTTGCTCTTCTATCCTTGCAGCAATCTTCTGAAAAGGTCGAACATAGGGAAAATAAGTAAAGAGATGTCGCAAATAAGTGTGGTTGCGTATGATGCAGCTCACGCGTTCGTAATTGCCTGGAATCTTTACTGATACTGGAGCTAGTTCGTTGTTCTTTTGAAAGATCACCATAATGTTGCCGCCATCAGAAGAAATCCAGCTATTAACTACGCTATAGCCGGCTTTTCTGCCAAGCATCTGTAGAGTAGCCAGATTGAAATTGTAAAGATGTGCCCGATGAAACCGACTGTGGGGCCATTGACAAACCGCTTCAACATTGGGCACCTCGACCAACAAGTGCCCATTCGGCCGAAGCCAATCTCTTACACGCTTAAATGCATCATAAGGGCTTTCCAAATGCTCTATAACGTGGAAAGCGGTTACGACATCTTGTGATTCTGGTTCAATCTGAACGTCTTGGTAAAATCCTTCAGCAACTGGTAAACCAAGAACTTCTGATGCAAATCGAGCATAGCCTTCGTTTGGCTCGAAACCAGAAGCCTCGTAGCCCATTGCAAGCAGCACGAAAACTAACTCTCCGCTACCAGCACCAAAATCGAGAACTCGACAGCTCCGTTTCAAGATTCTCTCTATCCTGCGAAAGCGCTCTAAAGCAGTCTTGCCAGCCCGATAAACATGTTTTGGCTTAGGTTGAAACGTCGCTTTGTAGTCCACACGATAACCGCTTCTGTAATAATTTCGAATTTGCTCTGAACTCGGTCTAGGATCGGAATAAACTAGGCCACATTGCCGACAAATCACCGTGCGTAGGTAATCACCATCACGATCGATCAAGGAAATTTCTTCTGAGTCTGTTGAATTGCACAGATCGCATGCAATAAGGCATTCTGCTTTCATCTCGGCTTGTTGCATAATCAAATCGCCAGAACAACCGTCGCTTGCGCTTGATTTTTCTGATTCTAATGTAAACTTCATCTGTCGGCTAGCCAGCTTCGCCTACATTACACAGTTTTGCTAATCATCACTTTTCCAGCTTGCCTTGCTTTACACACTTCGAACATAACAAATTGAAGTTTTAACATCAAGCTTTGTTCTATCATAGCCTAAGCATGACAAGTCCTTCTGGTAAATAAAATCCTTTGCAAACATTTTCATGCCAATTAAGGTACACGCTTTTTCGGATCTTTTCTCGAAATTGCCTATGCGTTTGTAAAGTTCAAAATAAGCGTTTCTTAGTGAGACCATTATAGTTGCAAGTTTGCATTGAACAGTTCAAATGCTAGATAGTTTTCATTTACGATGTGGTTGATAAACGGTGTCTCCTCGTGATTGTCAGCGATGATTTGTCGTTGTTTTTCATTTCTTGTATTCCAAATTAACGTATCTCGATATTGTTAGCTTGAAGTATCGTAGAAGTCGCTTTTTGAAGGTCAACGATTGCTTTCTTGTAATCGGTTTCTGCTCTTATTTCGGCATTTTTTGCGTTCGCAAGGGCGTTTTCTCTTTGGAAGAGAAGGAATGTTGTTGAACGACCGGCCTCGAAGAGCTTTCTTTCGCCTTCCAGTTGGATTTCAGCGTTTTTGCGTGCCTGTCTTGCAGCAAGTACTCTTTGTCTTGCAGTTTCTACCGCTTGCACTGCGTTTCTAACTTCTGTGAGAATGCCTTGCTCAGTGCTTCTTATTTGTGCCTCTATCCTTTGTTTGTTAATTTCAGAAGATGCAAGATTCGCCTCAGCTACTTGATTTTTAAAGGGAAACGAGATAGTAAGTCCGAATGAATAATTTGGAGCATCTTTACGAAACATATTTGCTATTGAACGGTTGAATCCTCCCGAAAGAAAGTTGGGTGATCCAGGAATAGTAACGACCGGACTCGAGACGGGTGGAAGCGAAGGATTCAAGTTTGCTCTGACCAAGTTTATTTGCTGAAGTAGAAAAGCGTCTGGATTCGTAGCGGGGTTGCCTGAAATTATAGGTAAGGTTTGAGGTTGAGTGTTAATTTTTCCGAAGCTAAATCCGTTAAGAGACAAATTTGCTGTCAAATCAATCTGCGGTTGGGTTTGGTTTTTGAAGAAATCTTTGTCAATTTTGTTGATTTCTAGCTCTAACTTCAAGCGTTTAAGCTCCGGGCGATTTCTCATAGCTTGCGTTATGGCATCTTCTAGATCAACTTTTTCGTTTTCGTCAAAAATAGGTTCATCAACCGGGATTATGCTCTTTTTCCAATCTTCTGTGTTTGTGTCCTTAAAAATCAGACCTTTTAGTGTATTCTCTGCTATCGAAACTTGTTGGACAGCTAGCAGAACTTCTGCTTCACGATTAGCTATTTCTGTATTTACTTCTGCTTTTGCTATAGGAGCAGATAAACCGGCTGCTATCTTTGCTTCTATCTGACGCAAATTTTCTTTTGATAGATTCAGGTTTGCAACTTTATTTTGCTGGTCTTTAAGGGCAAATACTAAATCCCAATAAGCTTTTTGCACTCTTGAAATTATCTCAATGACCTGACGGCGGAAATCGGCATCAGATTGAGTCAACCTCTTTCGTTGGATTTTTATCTGCCTTCGATTCTCATCAATTAAAAAGTTACGCCATAGGGGTTGGGTTATCGAGATTCCCAAGTTTGATGAATAAAGCTTACTTGTTCCGCTTGCGGCTCCCGAGCTAATCTGTGCCTGTGAAAATGTGTTTTCGGTTTGAACGTTATTGAAAAATATGCGATAGCTTCCACCACCGTAGCGAAGAAATTTTGTCATCGCAGCGTTTACTCTAAAGTCATCGCTTGCTCTTGAGCCTGTAGTTGAAGTGCGAGTAAATTGCGGAGTAACCGTAAATACAGGATCAAAAGTGCCAAGCAATGACTTTAATTGAGACTCTTGGAGTTTGACTTCATTACGTGCGATTTCTATTTCGTTGTTGTTTTCAAGGGCTAGTTTGATTGCCTCTTCTAGCTTCAGAACTAAAGGCGTAGCGTCGCTTTGAACTCCTACTCTGGTTGTTGGATTTTCGGCTTTAGAAAGAAAATCTTGTGATTTTACAGGAAAAATCAGGATAAAAATCCAAAAAATTATTGCTTTTTTCATAACTTCCTTTGTGAAATCAATTCTATTTACGTAAAAGTTTCTTTGACGGTTTCAAGATTTCTGTGAACCTTCTTTCGCAGACTTGCTAGTAGTTGATAAAAGCGTTATCTTTTTGTCTTTATAAGAAAAACTTATCGGAGGTTTACTTTCATGGCGATAAAGGTAGGAATAAACGGTTTTGGTAGAATCGGGCGAAATGTCTTTCGGGCTTGTTTGTCCGACGAGGATATTGATTTCGTTGCAGTTAATGACTTAACCGACACAAGGACACTTGCACATCTTCTAAAATATGATTCTATCTTAGGAAATCTACCAAACAACATAACCTATACGGATAATTCCATAATCGTTGATGATGAGGAATTCAGAGTTTTTTCTGAAAAAGACCCCGCTGCTATTCCATGGGAGGAAGTAGGTGCTGAAATTGTTATTGAATCAACCGGTAAGTTTACAAAGGCCGAAGATGCTAGGAAACATCTTCGCGGTCCCGTTAAAAAGGTTATAATCTCAGCTCCTGCAAAGGGTGAGGATATTACGATCGTTCTTGGCGTGAATGAAAACATGTATGATCCAGAAAAGCACCATATAATTTCAAATGCTTCTTGCACGACTAACTGCCTTGCTCCGGTTGCTAAAGTGATTCACGAAAAATTTGGCATAAAGAGTGCTTTAATGAACACTATACATAGCTACACGAACGATCAGCAGCTTTTGGATTTACCGCATAAGGATTTAAGAAGGGCACGCGCGGCAGCTCTTTCGATGATACCAACCTCTACGGGTGCGGCAAAAGCAGTTGCTTTGGTTATTCCTGAATTGAAGGGCAAATTTGACGGGATTGCCGTTAGAGTTCCTACTCCGAATGTTTCTTTGGTTGATGTCGTTATAAATGTTGAAAAAGAAACAACCGTCGAGGAAGTAAACAAAGCTCTCAAAGATGCTGCGAACGAAGAACTAAAGGGTATTCTAGACTTCTGTGAGGAACCTCTAGTATCCATAGATTTTCGCGGTAATCCGCACTCTTCGATCGTTGATGCAGAGAATACTAAGGTGATAAATGGAACTACAATCAAAATTTTGGCTTGGTATGACAACGAATGGGGTTATTCATGCCGCATTCGTGACCTTATCAAATACATAGCTACGAGAGGGTTATGAACAAAAAGACTATAAGAGACGTTGAAATTTCCGGAAAAAAAGTCTTCATTAGGGTAGATTTCAATGTTCCAGTAAGAGATGGTAAAGTTGAAGACGATACAAGAGTAGTAGCAGCCTTGCCGACCATAAACTATGCTATCGAAAAAGGCGCGAAAGTAATACTGGCTTCGCACCTTGGACGCCCCTTGAAAGATAAAAAGAAGGCTGAAGAAAAAGGCATTACCTACGATGAAAGCAAATATTCGCTTAAGCCCGTAGCCGTCAGGCTTTCTGAGCTTTTACATAAAGAAGTTTTGTTTGCAGAAGATTGCATCGGTGAGCAGGCAAGGCAGAAGGTTTCACTGATGAAGGCAGGAGATGTGCTTCTGCTTGAAAATTTGAGATTTCACGCAGGCGAAGAAAAAAACGATCGCGAGTTTGCTTCAAAGCTTGCCGAGCTTGCTGAAATCTACGTAAATGATGCTTTTGGTGCGGCTCACCGGGCGCATGCCTCAACTGCAGGCATAACGGAATTTCTTCAACCGGCAGTTGCGGGATTTTTGATGGAAAAGGAGCTGGATTATCTCAGCAAAATCTTGAATAACCCGGAAAAGCCATTTGTTGCGATTCTAGGTGGTGCAAAGGTTTCGGATAAGATTCCTGTAATCGAGTCTCTGATTAGCAAGGGTGTTGACAAGATTCTGATAGGTGGAGCTATGGCATATACTTTTTTCAAAGCTCACGGCTTGACGGTTGGAAAATCTTTGGTTGAAGACGGGATGATACCGAAAGCTTTGGAGATAGAAAAAAGCGCAGAAAAGTCGGGTGTTAAACTTATTTTACCTACGGATCATCAAGTCGTTGATTCTTATGATCCTTTACATTCAAGGCGCGTCATTCCGATTGAGTTTACAACTGCAGGGCTCGTAGGGTTAGATATAGGAACGGAAACAGTAGCCATTTTCAAACGGGAATTAGAGGGTGCGAGGACAATTTTTTGGAACGGTCCGATGGGAATGTTCGAAGAAAAACCATTTGATGAGGGCACCGTTTCAATTGCAAAGGCAGTAGCAGAAGCGACTGAAAATGGGGCTGTTTCGGTAGTTGGAGGTGGGGATTCCATTTCAGCACTAAAGCAGGCAGGCGTCGCCGATAAGATTTCTCATGTTTCAACTGGTGGCGGAGCAACTCTTGAATTTCTAGCTGGTAAAAAGCTTCCGGGAGTAGAAGCTCTGAATGATAAGTGATGCTTTGCTTAGTTGATCGAGTCAAATTTGACGTTCGATTGAAATAAGGTTATATTCTTAATGTTGTGCCGGAGTGGCGAAATTGGTATACGCACTAGACTCAAAATCTAGCGGGCTTTCAACGGCCCATGTCGGTTCGAGTCCGACCTCCGGCACCAGCTCACATTTACCTTAATCTTTTTAGCGATAGAGCCCGATTATACCGTTAAACGTCGTCCCTTCGCAGCCTGCAACAAAAAGCATGAATCATCCGGTTTTTGGCTTTGCGAAAAATTTGCTATATTTCTTTCGACTTACTTAGTTTCTCAAAAATCGGAGGTAGAAAATGGAAGAAACGAAAAGGAGTAGCTTTTTTGGGCATCCAAGCGGACTTGCAACGCTCTTTTTTACTGAGATGTGGGAGCGTTTTTCCTATTATGGCATAAGACCGCTTCTAGTTTTATTCATGAGCGCTGCCATTTTAGATGGTGGTTTTGGTTTTGAGCGTGAGCAGGCATCGGCGATAGTCGGCATTTATGCTGCTAGCGTTTATCTGGCGAGTTTGCCGGGTGGCTGGGTTGCCGATCGACTGCTTGGGCTTCAGAGGGCTATTCTTTACGGAGCGATATGCATATCTGCAGGGCATATTTCAATTGGCTTATCTGCCTTTTTTGCCGGTAAAGCCACATTTTTTCTTGGACTGATTTTGATTGTGTTGGGAACTGGACTGCTGAAACCAAATATATCTGCTATAGTTGGAGACCTTTATCCGGAAGGTGGAGCAAGGCGTGATGCTGGTTTTTCTATTTTTTACATGGGAATAAACTTGGGAGCTTTTTCAGGGCAGATAATCACTGGGCTTCTAGGAGAAAAATATGGTTGGCATTGGGGTTTCGGAGCAGCCGGCGTGGGCATGCTTTTAGGTCTTTTGATTTACATTCTTTCAAGAAGGAAAACTTTAGGTGAGATTGGTTTGCATCCAGCAAAACATCCAGATAAGGTGGAGCAAGCAAAGATAGAATGGCGAGTTAAGGCAGTAGTGAGTTCTGGTATTTTGATTTTAGCGGCGATTTTCATCTTCGCTTCTTTGGGTCTGATAACAATTGATGCAAAAGTGGTAGGAACTTATATGAGTTATCTACTAGTAGCTGTTGCGGTTATTTACTTTGCATATTTGTTTATGCTTGGTGGTCTAAATTCTGATGAGAAAAAGAGAATGCTTGTCGTGGTAGTTCTTTTCGTTGCTGCGGCGGTATTTTGGTCTGCTTTCGAGCAAGCTCCGACTTCGCTAAATCTTTTCGCTAAGGATTTTACCGATAGAAATATAATGGGATTTGAAGTTCCTGCGACATGGTTTCAATCGATAAATCCGCTGCTAATTATTATTTTAGCTCCAGTGTTTGCTTCAATCTGGACTTTTTTGGGTAAGAAAGGACTTGATCTTTCGAGTCCGACGAAATTTGCATTGGGCTTACTTTTTGCTGCTGTTGGATTCTTGATCATGATTTTTGCGTCTTGGGAAGTTTTAAAAAGCAATGGTGCAGTCAAAGTTTCCATTTTTTGGCTTACCTTCAGTTATGTTTTTCAAACAATAGGAGAACTTTGTTTAAGTCCTGTTGGTTTATCTTCGATGACAAAATTAAGCCCACGTCGTTATGTAGGTCAGGTTATGGGAATATGGTTTTTGGCAAGCTCGTTAGGAAATTTAATTGCGGGGCTTGTTGGTGGGCATGTTGATCCAGAAAAGCTGGATCAGATGCCTGTTTTGTTTACCTATACAACGTTGGCATTAGTTATTAGTGGCGTAGTTTTGCTAATTCTTGCCGTGCCTATGAAAAGAATGATGCAGAAAGTCGAAGGAGACTGACTTCTGAAAGGCTCAAGGAAGGCTTGCAGGAATACCGTTTTTTCCTATCCTCATATCAATCAAGCGGTCGAACCAGCTTTTCTTGAGCCTTTTTGGAAAAAGATATTCTGAGATAGCAGTAGAGAAGTGTTTTTGACCATCGGGATACTCTATTTCTGCTTCGCTAAGAAAACGAAGATAAAAGAAACTTGCATCAACGACTTTCTGTTTTACTACGAGCTTAAACCCCTTTTCCGAACTTAGAAAGGTTAGCCTTCTTGGATAGATAAGACCAAAAATACTCATTCTAAAATCGCTTGTTTGAAGCTTTGCATCAAGAACGTTTGTTTGTCCGTTTTTTACCACAATCAATTTTGTTACCGGAGGGGAATCGAATTCTTCATAGTTGTAAAAAATCACCGTTGAATCGTTGAAATGTGCTCTTCCCCAATGCCATTGATAAACGGTTTCAGGTAGCCATCTTGAGTCAGCATTGTGATCATGATAACCTGTTCCACGAAAATCTCGATTGAATAGGACCTTACCACTTTCGTCAAAAGCTTGTATTTTGCCGGTTACATCGGCTCTTGCTACAACTAGGTTCCAATTATGTTGGTTCCCGACAAATTGAAATCTTTTTTCTGTTGTGAGATCGCTTTCTACCGAAAGCCATTCTAGACGAGCTTTTAAGATTTGATTGCCATAAGTTTTTGTATTTACTTCAACAAGATAACCTGAACCATAAGGTGCACATTCAAAACTAAAGCGATTTTCATCAATTTTGCAGCCTGGTTTATCACTTTCGGCTTTGAAACGATCTTCAGAAAACTCATTTATCGCACGATACACTGGACGACCGTTTTCGTAATAAAAGAAGGCAATGGCAGGGAAACGCTTAAAATTTTCAGTGACCTTTTGCCTAGCAGCTTGATTGTATCTGGGTGAAAATATAAAGTTATCAAGAAAAATCACTATGATGGCGCTTTTTGAATCGTCTGACAGGGCATCAAAATACCACCACTCGTAAGAGTGTGGTTCCTTTTGAGCGTGCCATATATTAGCGATGGTGCTGGAGAGAAAGTTAAAGCTTTCAGCTGCCATCTTTGGCGGTTAGATGCCCATAGGGTCTGGCATTGGGGTATTCACGACTTTAGAAAGATATTCTTCTATGCCTTTTTCCGTTTGATGACGGAATTTGTAAGCTTCAATGAGTCTGTTTCTCAATTCAACTTTCAGTGGGTTATCCATGTTTTCGCTGAGCTTAACCGCTCTTGCATAGGCATCAATCATGCGGTCGATTATCGTGTTGATCTTTTCGCGAATTTTAGATTCATCATCAGGTTTTATTTCTGGCTTTTGATTTAGCTCTTTGATTGAGTTTTCGTAAAGTTTTTCGTAGTAGAAAGCTATAACGTAGTAAGGATAGAACTGTGTTTTAATTTGTGAGTTAAATTGAATTGATTGATAAAAGTGCTTTGCTGCTTGTTTTATGTCTGAGTCCACGGCGAAAGTGGCTATTACATAGTGCATCAGTGCTTCAGCTTCGTCTTTATCTTTAAAAGGGGCGAATTCTTTTGGCAGCTTTCCGTTTTGAAAAAGCTGTATGGTTTTTGCTGCGTACTCGGTTGCCTCCTTTGCCAGAGATTTATCTTGATTTTTTGTATAGAGCTCGTAGCCTGCGTAGGCAATGTTCATCGTAACGTAGGAATTTTCAGGATCGCTTTCTAGTATTTCTTTCCCGTAAGGAATAGCTTCTTTTATTTTTGCTTGGTTAAGCAGTTGATTAAATTTCATCAACCGGTAATTTAACACAAACTCTTGAATTTTCTTGGTTTTTTCATCAGTGTCATTACCGAATTTAGCCAAAAACTCTTTACTCAACTGATAGGCTTTATCAATCTCCTCGGGTTTTTTCTTTTGGGTAAGCTTTGCAATTTTGTTGAAAAGCTCATCCTTTTCTTTGCTCTGGGCGTAAAATCCAGTAGAAACAGCAAAAAATAAAACTAGTAACAAAAACTTCTTCATGGTCGTAATTCTCCTTGGTAAGCCATCTTAAGGATGAAAACCTCTCATTCTGACGAGGCTTGCCTGCCTCTTTTTTCTGGTTGAGGTTACTTCAACCGTATCGGCTTTGGCTATCAGCCTAATAGCAATGATAACACTTATTCAGCCTTTGTCAATTAGGCAATTCTTTACTTTGTGAATAGAAAGCTTCTATTTCAATAGTCGGTTTGTTTGTGTATCTGGGAAAACGATTTTTGGCTTGAAGTTTCGTGCTTCTTCCGGAGTAAGCCACGTGTAGGAAATGATTATGACCACGTCTCCAACCTTGAACTTTAGAGCAGCAGGACCGTTGAGGCAAATTGTTCCGCTCCCTCTTTCCCCTTTTATCACGTAAGTTATGATTCTTTCGCCGTTTCTTTTGTTGAGAACGTGAACTTGTTCATTTTCTAATAAATCTGCGGCTTCCATCAGCTCTTCATCTATTGTTATGCTTCCGACATAATCTAGTTCAGCTTGGGTAACAGTAACACAGTGAATTTTCGATTTTAGAACGCCTATGAGCATAGTATAAATAGAATATATCTAGCCGATTTCGGTCGCAAGTTAGTTTATAGTCTGTATCTAACCTTTTTTCGTAACTTTTCGTCATCTACTTCAATATTTTGAAGTCGCATCATTGGGTCAGCCGTCATCAAAAGGTCTGATTTTTCACCTCTTTTTAGGTGAAAAGTGCCAGCAGCGGCAATCATTGCTGCATTATCGGTTGAAAGGTGACGTGAAGGGAAGTAAACGGGCACTTTTAGTTTTTCGGCAACTTTTGCTGCCTCCGTTCTTAGAAGCATATTACACGCAACTCCGCCTGCAACTATGAGGGTTTTGGGCTTAAGCTCTCGGGCGAGTTTTTCCATTGGTAAAATAAGCGAACGAATTGCAGTAAGCTGAAAACTTGCGCAAAGATCCTTTATTTGTTGATTGACCGAACCATCTTTTGCAGGTTCTACTCCTTCTTGCCGGATGTATCTAGAAACAGCAGTTTTCAAGCCACTAAAACTGAAATCAGGCTTTCCGTCTGTTATTTTGGGAATTGGAAATTTGATTTTTTTCGGGTTTCCTTCCTTAGCTATTTTTTCGATTATGGGACCGCCCGGATAACCAAGACCGAGCATTTTTGCAACCTTATCAAATGCTTCTCCTGCAGCATCGTCACGAGTGCGAGCTACAAGCTTATACTTTCCTGCTTCTGGAATGAAAAAAAGATTGGTATGTCCGCCGGAAACTATGAGCGCAAGTGCGGGATATTGAACCGGTGGATTATCAAACACTACGGAAAAAATGTGTCCTTCGATGTGATTTACTCCTATAAAGGGCTTGTTAATTGCAAAAGCTAATGATTTAGCAAAGCAAACGCCGACAAGTAGCGAGCCTACAAGACCAGGACCTTGTGTAACGGCTATCGCATCTATTTCTTTTAAGGAAACTTTTGCCTTCAGAAGAGCCTCATTAACGACAGGTTCTATCTTTTCAAGGTGCTCTCTAGAAGCTATCTCTGGAACAACTCCACCGTATGGCTTATGAAGCTCCGCTTGGGAAGAAATCACTGAAGAAAGTATCTGACTGCCATCGAAAACGACTGCAGCTGCCGTTTCATCGCAAGATGTTTCTATGCCTAAAACTATCACAATTTTATTTTAACGCTTTGTTTTCAAAAGAGCGAATAAGTTTCAACTTGTTGCATATGCGCTTATTTGCATCCGAGAAACTCCATTGCTTGGTGTGTGCTTAAAAAGATTTTTTCTCTTCCAAAACGTTCAACAAAACCAATTTTTTCAAGCCTATCCATCACGGGACCTTTGACTTCGCTTAAATAAAAATTGATTCCTGCTGAGCGAAGTTCATCAATGATTTTTTCAAGCGTTTCAAGAGCACTTGCATCTATGAAATTGACTGCGCTGCAGATTAAGACGACATTTCGGATTTCAGGATTATCAGCCACTTTGCTCATGATGCATCTTTCTAATTCCTTTGTGTTTGCAAAATAAAGACTTTCATCTATACGAATAGCGAGAGTTTCAGGACAAGTTTTTACTCTGTGCCGCAAAACGTTTCTAAATTGCTCGGTATTTCCGACTCTTCCAACAATTGCTACATGTGGCTTGCTTGTCCTGTAAAGAAAAAGTAGTATTGATGTGGCTAAACCAATCAAGATACCTATTTCAACATCAAAAATGAGAACGCCGAAAAGTGTCGCTAAGATAGATGTGCCATCTGCTTTACTATACTCCCAAATTCTTTTGATAGCTTTAAGGTCAAACAGCTTAGCAACAGCAACAACAACAATTGAAGCTAAAGTTGCCTGTGGTAAATAGTAGAATAAAGGCGTGAAGAAGAGTAAAACTATGGCGACTGACATGAAGGTAATTATCGAAGATAGAGGAGTCTTAGCGCCTGCATTAAAATTTACAACCGTTCTTGCTAATCCTCCAGCTACTGGATAACCGCTTGTGAAGGAAACTCCTAGATTAGCTGCTCCTAAGGCGATGAGTTCTTGGTTAGGGTCTATTTTTTGTCTTCTTCTGTTGGCAAGAGCCGTAGCTATTGCATTGCTTTCCATGAAACCGACTAGTGAAATTACAGTAGCTGCCATTATCAGTGAAGTAGCTTTCGCTAAGTCAATTTCGGGAATCGTTAAAGGTGGTAAACCTGCAGGAATCTCTCCAATAACTTTTACACCCCACTTTTTATCTAACTCTATTCCCCAAACTAGAAGTGTTGTAGTTAAAACGGCTATCAACGGACCGAGTTTGCTGAAAGCTTCAGCTGAAAAATCTGATAAGCCTAATTTGACTAATGTTTTTTTGCCATAAATTTGAGAATATAGCAAAATCAGTATGCTAAGAGCGCCTATTGCCGTGGTTGCAAGATTTGAATTTGGTATGTGCAAAATGGTTTGAAATATAAGCTCGTAAGGATACTTCGTTTCAGGTAGTTTAACTCCAAACAAGTGCTTTATCTGGCTAAAAGCTATTATTAAACCAGCAGAAGCTGTAAATCCAACTAGCACGGGGTGACTTAAGAAATTAGTCAGAAAACCAAGTCTCAGTAGCCCCATCAGTATCTGAATAATACCAGTTAACAGAGCCAAGGTAATTGCAATTGAGATGAATTCGTTACTGCCTGGTTCTGCAAAAGCTGATGCGCTACTAAAGGTAAGTAACGAAACTATGGCTACCGGACCTACCGATAACGTCCGACTAGTTCCAAAAATCGCGTAGATTATAAGCGGCAAAAGACTTGCGTAAAGCCCTATGTATGGAGGCAAGCCAGCCAGCATCGCATAAGCCATCACTTGCGGAACATACACTACGCTGACTATGAGTCCAGCTATAAGGTCCTGGACAAAATCATCACTTCTGTATTTAGGTAACCACTCCAGTATTGGCAGGAAACTTTTAAGAGAAAATGAATCTTTGTCGGAATCTACGAGATTCAGATCAGCAACTTTTCTCATATCTCAATTTTTATATTACTATAAAGTTATTCAATTTTCAAAAAGGCCATTCGGTTTTTACTATTTTCTCTCTTTCAACCTTTTTGCGATTCGTGCAGCATGGTTTCTCGCAATGAGAGGGATTTTTTCGTCGTTGACAAGTTCTTCTAGATAAGGTAGGAGTTCTGTCGGATCGGATATTTCGTTTCTTGACACGTAAAGTTCAAGTTTTTTCATGAGATCAGGAGCTTCAAGAGGTTGGTTTTCTCTTGCAAGATTCATTTCAAATATCCATATACGCTGGTTACTAATTTTTTGGTATTCGTTGGCGAGGTCTTTCGCAGTTTTATTTTCTGTCCAATTAAAGCTGACAGAGCGATGTTTTTCGTTTACTTTTAAGCTGATTTTTACTGTTCCTAGATGTTTGTAGTCATGCTGTTTTGATTGGTAGTCCTCATTGGATTCTAGAAAGGAAAGCAAGTTAAACAGATTTTTAATTTTCTGAAGAACTGACGTTGAAAGCTTCAAAGGTTCAGAAATTTCTTCTTCTACATCGCTTTTCCAAAAGCTTATACTGCCTCTGCCGGCTTCGTCGTGTTCTATCCTAATGCGTTTTATGCGAAATTGTTCTGCTTCAAATTCGTAAAGATAGAGTTCTTTACTTTCCGTTGTGGAGTGTTTTTCTTCTGATTTTTCCTCTGCAGACCTTTGATTTTTCTTGTTGAGCTTTTCGGCAGTATTTATCGTTTCAGACGGTTTATCAGTTATTGGTGCGGTTTGCTCTGTTTTTTCGACTTGCCTTTTGAGTTTTTTTCTAGACTTAGTTTGTCCGAGAGAATTAAGAGCTCCTGTGAATGCGACGATGATTAGTATTAAGCCGATAAGCTTTTTGTTTTTCATATCCTCTTCAAATCTACGGACACGATTTTTGATACGCCTTTTTCTTGCATTGTGACGCCGTAGAGACGGTCAGCTGCTTCCATAGTTTTCTTGTTATGAGTGATGATGAGAAACTGTATTTCCGATGCCATCTGTCTCAGCTTTTCTATAAACCTAGATATATTGGAGTCGTCTAGCGGAGCGTCAACTTCATCAAGTATGCAAAATGGTGATGGCTGAAACTCAAAGATTGCAAGCATGAGAGCTATTGCGGTCATAGCCTTTTCTCCTCCAGAAAGGAGAAGCACATTTTGGAGGCGTTTTCCAGGTGGTTGCGCTATTATTTCAATACCGGATTCTAGGATTTCATCTGTTTCTATCAATCGAAGTTCGCCCGTGCCGCCGCCGAAAAGGTCGCTAAAGAGTTTTGTAAAGTTTGAATTTATGATTTCAAACGCCTTGATAAACCTTTCTTTTGAGCGGCTTTTTATTTCCGAAAGAGCTTCTTGTGCATCCTTTATGCCCTCGGATATATCGTTTCGCTGGTTGATTAAAAACTTCAATCTTTCCTCTGCTGCTATTAATTCTTCTTGTGCAAGCAGATTAACGGTGCCTAGATTTTCAAGTTTCTGTCTTATTTGTTCGGCTTGGACATAGGCTTCGTTTAGTTCGGAATCTACAATTTCCTCTGTTTGCCTGATCAGCTCGCTCAAGGGTTTGTTTAGCTCTCGCAGGCATTTTTCATTAAGGTTTTTTAAGTCGGCTTCTGCTTCTGCAATTTTTATCTCAATTCTAGAGCGTTCTTCTTTTAGCTTCAGAAATTGATCGTTGCTTTTTTCAAGAATAGCATTTATTCGTTCGTTTTCATGGTTTAGTTCTTCGAACTTGGATTTGGTTTGACTAATTTCTTGCTCGGTCTTGCTTATCTTTTCCGTTTGGAATAAAAGCTTCTTTTCTATTTCTGAGATTTCTTCTATAAGGGCTTTCTGTTTCGCTTCATTATCCTTTGATTCGGCATCTAGCTGGATGAGACGTTTTCTAGTTTCTGAAAACTCAGCTTCTATGCGACGAATTGTGTTTACGGTTATTTTGTGACGTTCTTCTGCTATTTGTGCGGCAGTTTTCTTTTGGTTTAGGCTTGTTAGTATTTCTGTCAGGGATTTTCTAAATTTTTCAAGTTTCTTTTGTAGCTCAGAGGCTTCTTGATTGGATTTTTCTAGTGTTTCTTCTGCATTTTTTACTTTTAAGCTGATTTCTTCAAATTTTTCTTGGCTAGCAATAAGATCAGCTCCTAGTTGTTTTAACTCTTCAGCCACTACGTTTTTGTGTCTTTCGGTTCTTTTTATTTCTTGTTCGAGAGAATCAAGGCGAACTGATAGTGAAAGAATCTGTTTTTCTGTTTTATCAAGCTCTGCTTTTTTGGAGTTTATTTCAGCGCTTAAGTTTTCTAAGTTTCCCTTAGCTTTTGCTGCTAAGGTTTCTTTTTGCTTAATTGCTTCTGACAAAGATTCGATCTCTAACTGAAGCTCCCTGATTCTCCGCTTGAAGAAGAGAATGGATGCAAAGTCGTCTTTCTTATGTTTTCCTACGATGAAAAGTTTACCACACACTGAGAGGTTGCCCTTTCGATCTACTAAGACTTCACCGTTTGAAGATTCAGGACTTATGCTTTCAACGAGCTTTGCAGAAGCTTCTCTTGCAAAGACTTCCTTCATGATTGAGCTTAAATTTTCGGTAGTTCCCAAAAGCTGATCTATTAGGGATGAGTTTTCGCGATCGTTTTTGGACTCTATTTTCTCTGGGACTATCAAGATGCTAACACGCCCGATTTCGTTCTCATCTATGTACTTTATTAGCTTTGAAGCTTGTGAGACTGTCTCTACGAGTAATGTTTGGAGATAACTTCCAAAAATGTTTTCTACGATGTTTTCCACTTCTGGGTGAACATTAAGTTTGTCAGCTAAGATACCGGCAAGTTTTACACCTATCTTTTCCTGTTCTGCAAAAACTTTTTGTACCGCCGGCGCGTAAATCTTTCCCGTTGATTCCAATTCCTTCAGATTTTTAAGCAAAAGTTGGTTTTGGGAAAGCCTTTGTCTTAGTTCGTATAAGTTTTCTTCGATTTCGTTTAGGAGTTGTCTTTCTTTGGATTCTTTTTCTATAAGCGATTCGAGTTCGGCGCTTGTACTTTGTCTTATTTTGTCTTGTTTTTTTATCTCATCAGTTAAGACTGAAATTTCTTTGCTGTGTTCATGAAAATTCTTGTCAGCTCTTTCACCTTCTCTAATGAGACCTTCACGTCTTTCAATAAGTTTTTCAACAGTGCTTTCGTTTTGACGATAAAGGCTTTTGAGATGCTCTAGTGCAAGAATGTGCTGTCGTTTTTCGATCTCTTTTTTCTTAAGTTCCTCTTCTAGAAGTTTTACTGTTTGGGCTTCTTTTTGATGTAGCAATTCTACTTGTCGTAGAGCCATCTGATGCTTTTGTTGTTCTTCTATTTCAAGAGTTTCTTTTTGTCTTAACGATTGTAGTTCTGATTCGAGAGTCCGAATTTTTACCTCCGCCTCATTTTTTTCTCTTCTTATAGATTCAAGACGTTCGCTAAGGGATTTTATTTGTTCTTTTCGATTTTCTATTTCTTTCTCGTGCTCTTTTTTTTGGATAATGTTTTGTACTCGCAGGTTTTCAAGCTCTTTTAAGTCTTCGGAGACTCTATAGAGTTCAGACTTTGTTTTACTGAGTAAGTCTTTTTGTTCTTCGATCTTTTCAAGAAGGAGTTTTTCGGAGTCTTCGATTTTTTCGAGTTCCTTTCTTGCTTGTTCTATGAAGTTTATAAGTGATATGCCTTCGATTGTGTAGATTTTCCTTAGGTTTTGTCGGAGCGCTTCTTTAAGGTTTTTATAGCGCTCAGCTTTTAAGGCTTGCCGGCGTAGTGAAGAAACTTGAGTTTCGACTTCGCGAATTATGTCGTTTATTCTGGTTAGGTTTGTGCGGGCAGTTTCTAAGCGCGCTTCGGCGGTCTTTTGTCTCATCCGAAATTTTGAAATACCGGCAGCTTCTTCAATTAAGGCACGCCTTTCGCTTGGTTTCGCTGAAAGAATCTGTCCAATATAACCTTGCTCGATAATTGCATAGCGGACGTTACCAAGACCGGTTCCTGAAAAAAGGTCTTGAATGTCTCTTAAGCGGCAAGGCTTTCCATTCAGTAGATATTCGCTTTCTCCTGAACGAAAAAGACGTCTTGTTATTGATACGGTCTCTCCCTCACTTATTTGCAAGTTTTGAAAGTAGGGCTTCCAGCTTTTCCTTTCGATATTTGAATCGTTTCTTTCGTTTAGTTTCTGAATTGATTCATCGAATTTTTCGATTTCTTCTGAAATGTCATTTTTCGTAGAGAGAAGATGCAAGGTAACTTCTGCCATTGATGCAGGTGGATGCGAGTTTGTGCCTTGAAAGATGATGTCCTGCATTTCATTGCTTCGTAGGAGTTTTGCTCGTTGTTCTCCTAAAGCCCAACAGATCGCCTCAAAAATATTTGATTTCCCACAGCCATTCGGTCCTACAATCGCCGTTATACCATCATCAAAAATGATCTCAGTGTGATTAGCAAACGACTTAAAACCGGTTATTTCTAGACGTTGAAGCTTAAACATTCCAAAAACAGAATTTTTATTCAAAAAGGACTTGCCTTGCAAATGCAAAGCCTTTTTTAGGATTACAGAAGGAACTTAAAGTAGCATAGAGATCGGGTCTTCGAGCATTTGCTTGAAGGTTTGTAGAAAACGTGCTCCAGTAGCACCGTCTATTACGCGATGGTCACAACTCATCGTAACATGCATAATGCTGTGTATTTCTACGTTTCCATTTCGCGCTACGGGTATTTGCATTGCACTTCCTACGGCTAAAATGGCAGCTTCCGGCGGGTTGATTATTGCCGTAAATTGCTTAATCCCGAACATACCTAAGTTTGAAATTGAAAATGTTGCACCGGTGTATTCTTCGGGTTGGAGTTTCTTTTCTCTTGCTCTTGTAGCTAGCTGTTTTATTTCGCGACTTATCTCTAAAATACCTTTTCGATTGGCTTTGCGAATTACGGGGGTAATCAAGCCTTCATCTATTGCTACTGCTACGCCGATGTCTGCATCTTCGTAAAATCTTATTTTATCGTCCCGGTAAGAAGAATTCACAAACGGATGCTTCATCAACGCCATCGCTGCAGCTTTTACTATTATGTCGTTTAGAGAAACTTTTTCTTCTTCAGTCAAGCGAGTGTTAATTTGCTGACGGAATTCTATGGCTCGGTCCATTTCGATTTCAACCGTAAGGTAGAATGTAGGTATCGGACCGATGGATTGAGCTAGACGTGTTGCTATAGTACGGCGCATTGGGGTTGTGGCTTCTTCTCGATATGCGCTTACAGAGGTTGCTTCTGCTGGTTTGAAGACTTGTGGTAATACAGCAGGGATTTCCTTTTTATGCTCTACTTTTGCGAGTAGTTGTTCTATGTCACGTTTTATAATTCTGCCGCCGGGTCCGGAGCCTTTTACAGTTTTTAGATCAATGCCATGTTCGGCAGCCATTCTAGCTGCGATTGGCGACACAAAAATTCTTCCGTCCTCTACGGTTGTTGTTGAAGTGGAGGGTTGCTCTGAGACGGTTTCTGCGGTTTCTAACGGTTGAGCAGGTTCTTTTTCGAAGCTTGTTTTCTCGGCGGACTCAGCTGAATTGATTTCAGCTAAAATTTGAGATATATCTTCGCCTTTCTTGCCTATTATACCGATGATTTGTCCAAGTTTTGCGCTTGCACCTTCAGGGACGAGGATTTTAAGTAGAACGCCCGATTCAAGGGCGGTCATTTCCATTGTGGCTTTGTCTGTATCAACTTCAGCTATAGGTTCGTTTAATTGAACTTCGTCACCTTCTTTTTTAAGCCATCTTGAGATCTGACCTTCCTCCATAGTCGGAGAAAGTTTTGGCATGAAAATTTTGCTAGCCATATAAAAACTCCAGAAATCTCTAAAGATAACAAACTTCTTTGACTGCAGCCACTATCTTTGCAACATCAGGAAGAGCTGCTGCTTCTAGGTTGCGTGCGTATGGCATCGGAGCTTCTGCAGATGAAATGCGTTTTATAGGAGCATCTAGATAATCAAATGCTTTTTCATTTACTTGAGCAGTTATCTCAGCAGCTACACCACAAAACTGATGAGATTCTTCAACGATTACGAGCCTATTTGTTTTTTTAACGGAGTTTACTATCGTGTCAATATCAAGCGGTTTTATAGTTCTCGGGTCAACTACCTCACAAGATACACCGTATTCTTTTTCTATTTTTTCTGCTGCTTGTAAGGCTATCGGGACGGTAAGTGATCTTGCTACGATTGTGCAATCTTTTCCTTGTCGTTTTACATCGGCAACACCGAGCGGAATCGTAAAATCGGGGTCATCTGGAACCTCGCCCTTAGTCCCGTATAATTTTTCCTGTTCGAGAAAGATAACCGGGTTATCGTCTCTAATTGCGGATTTTAGAAGCCCTTTTGCATCAGCAGGAGTTGATGGCATTACAACTTTAAGTCCTGGAAAATTTGCATACATTGCTTCCAATGCCTGAGAATGCTGTGAGGAAACTTGATAAGCTGAACCATTTGGACCACGAAAAACAATTGGTATGTTAAATTGACCGCCAGACATGTATAGCATTTTAGCGGCGTGATTAATTATTTGGTCGGCGGCTAATATGGAAAAGTTCCATGTCATGAACTCTATTACGGGACGAAGACCAGCCATTGCCGCACCGACACCTATTGCAGCAAAGCCAAGTTCGCTGATTGGCGTGTCTATGACTCTTTTGTCGCCGAATTCACGCCATAGACCACGAGTTACTTTATAGGCACCATCGTATTGTGCGACCTCCTCGCCCATTATAAACACGCGTTCGTCTCTTAAAAGTTCTTCACGAAGCGCTTGATTTAACGCATCACGCATGGTAAGTTCAGCCATAACTCACACCAAAACATCCGTTAAGAGTTCGTCTTCGCTTGGAAAAGGACTTTTTTCTGCGAATTCTACTGCTTCTTCTACCCTTTTTCTAGCTCGCTGTTCGATCTGCTCAAATTCAGAATCGTCAAAAACACCAGCTTCCTTAAGGCTATCTTTGAAAAGAAGTATCGGATCACGCTGTTGATATTTTTTTATTTCTTCAACTGTTCGGTATTTACCGGGATCGGACATGGAGTGCCCCATATAGCGATAGCATCTAACTTCCAGAAGACTTGGCAAACTCTCATTTCTTGCTCTTTCGATAGCCTTCATAGTGGCTTGACGAACGGCCATAACATCCATTCCATCAACAAACTCACCATACATTCCGTAGCTATCAGCTTTTCTTGCAATGTTTGCAAGCGACATAGCTCGCTTTAGCGAAGTTCCCATGCCGTATTGATTATTTTCGCAAATGTAGACGATAGGCAGTTTCCACAGTTGAGCCATGTTCAAGGATTCGTGGAAAATACCTTGATTAACTGCAGCTTCACCGAAAAAGCAAAGTGTTACGCCACCATCGTTTCGATATTTTTGGGCAAACGCCAAACCTGTGCCAACACCTATTTGACCACCAACAATTCCGTGACCTCCAAAGAAGCCGTGTTCCTTCGAGAAAAGATGCATTGAACCACCTTTACCTTTAACGCATCCGGTTGCTTTTCCATAAAGCTCTGCCATGACAGCTTCTGGGCTGATGCCTGCAACCATTGCTTGAACGTGATCTCGGTAAGCAACAATTACATAGTCGCGCTTTTTGTCAATTGCAGTTATTGCACCGACTGCAACAGCTTCTTGACCGATATAAAGGTGACAAAATCCACCTATTTTGCCAAGACGGTAAACTTCTGCACACCTTTCTTCAAAAATCCTTCCCAAAATCATCTGATAAAGCATTTCTTCAAGAAGTGCTTTATCGGTTTTCTTTATGAGTGCTAGCTGGGACTTTTTACGTTTGAGATATTCGGCTTGAGCTTCGTCCGGGTCGAAAACATCTACGGGCTCGATAGCTCTCGCTTTATGATTGAAAGGAGAATCGCTCCGCTTTGTTTTTGCTGCTTCTTTTGGCAAAAGTCGAAATCCTCCGTAAGTTTAGTCGGCTTTAGTGACAAAACTAAATTATATGAGATTAAGAGGCGTTCTGCAAAAGCTTGTAGAAAAGAAGCTAAATGATAAGATAGATTTTGTAATATGAAAAAAAGCTTGAATTTTTTGCTTCTATTTGCATTTGCGTCTTTGTGCGCACAAGGGCAAAATCCGGTTACTTGGAAGATAGAATCTTCTCATACTGGTAGGATAAAAGTAAACGAGAAAATACAGGCAAAACTTTCGGCAAAAATAGATGAAGGCTGGTATATCTATGCCATTGAGCAACCCGATGAGGGCGGGCCAGTTCCGATGAGGATTTCGCTTCCTGAAAATTCGGATTTCGTATTTGATGGTCCGATAGACGCGCCAAAGCCTTTATCTAAGTTTGATCAAAATTTTCAAATAGAAAGCAAGTTTTTAGTAAAAGAGGCTGTTTTCAAGATTCCTCTCAGGGCAGTAAATGAGACTCAATCGGATTCTTTAGCCTTAAATGTTCGATATCAGGCATGTAACGATACGGTTTGTCTTCCACCAAAAACGGTTTTAGTTTCATTTTCAGCTGTTGTAAGTGAAAAAGAACCTACTACAGAAGCTTCTCAAAGTTCAAGTCAAACGCCTTTGTGGAGTTTTTTGTGGCTTGCAATAACGCTTGGTGCACTGTCGCTTCTTACACCTTGCGTTTTTCCAATGATTCCGATAACCGTTTCTTACTTTACCAATCATGCGGAAAAAAACAGAGTAAAAGCTTTGAAACTTGCTTTGATTTACTGTTTAGGCATAATTTCAACTTTCACACTTCTCGGAATGTTAATAGCGATTTTTGTTGGCGCTGCTGGGATAAACCTTTTTGCCGCAAATCCTTGGGTTAATATCTTAATTGCCGCGATTTTTATTGCCTTTGCTTTTAACCTTTTCGGTGCTTATGAAATCCGCGTACCTTCTGGCGTTTTAACTTGGTTAGACAGGGTTGCAAGAACGAGAGAGGGTGAAGGTGGAGCAATTTTAGGGACTTTGTTGATGGGACTAACCTTTACTCTAACTAGTTTCACTTGCACTTCTCCGTTTGTTGGGACCGTTTTGGTTTCAGCTTCGCAAGGTGATTGGCAAATGCCACTTTTGGGAATGTTTGCTTTTTCGTTGGTTTTTGCTTCTCCGTTTTTCGTTTTGGCTCTAATTCCGCAGTATATGGCGTCACTCCCAAAAGCAGGTGGTTGGATGAATTCTTTGAAAGTTTCTATGGGATTTTTAGAAGTCGCCGCAGCGATGAAGTTTATTTCAAATGCCGACGTAGTTTGGAAATGGGGTATTTTTAATCGCACTGTTGTTTTGTCTTTTTGGGTTGCTATTGGTTTAATAATGACCTTTTATCTTCTCGGTAAATTTCATCTTTTCCATGATTCAAAGACAGAAAAGATAGGCTCGCTGCGTTTAACTGCTGCTATTGTAACCTTAGCCGCAAGTCTTTATCTTTTTACTGGCTTATTCGGCTTTTCTCTTGGGGAGCTTGAGTCCTTTTTACCGCCTGAACTAGATAAGCCGAGATCATTGCTTTATAAAGAGCAAGAAAGCGAATGGATAAATAACGATCTTGAAAAAGCCAAACAAATAGCTCGTCTAGAGAAAAAAAGAGTATTCATTGACTTTACGGGCTATACCTGTACGAATTGCAGATGGATGGAGGCAAATATATTTACAAAGCCAGCTGTCAAGTCTGAACTTAAAAAGTTTGTTCTTGTAAAGCTCTTTACTGACGGTCAGGGTGAAATTTACGAAAAGCACCAAAGGTTTCAACAAGAGAAATTCAAAACAGTGGCTTTGCCTTTCTACGCAGTTATCGAACCTGACGAAACAATCGTAAGCACTTTTCCAGGAATGACTCGGGATCCTGATGAATTTGTTCAATTTTTGCGTCAAAGTCTTACGCCATCGCAAAGGCTTCCGTAGATGCTTGTGTAAAAAAGCTTTACCTCTTGGAAGGAATTATTTTCCGTGTTGTAGGAAAGGCACTTATCGAAAGGTTTTGAGTAGATGTGAAGACTTACAGCACGACTTCCGTACTCTGGAAGATTTAGGATTTGGTGGATTGGCTCTTCGAGCTCAACCTTTGCAGCAAGCCAATTTGAAAGCTCAAAGGACTCGGTTTTTTCGAGCTTACAGTAATTTCTACTTTCGTCAATTTCAGCTATACGGAAGTTTTGCCCATATAGTTTGCCTATTGGGACTGTCATCCAGCACTTCTGATCGGCATGATTATGAATTCTGGACACCTGTCCTACTTCCCAGCAGAGAGCCATTAGCTCAAAGCGTTCATCTTTGTAAATCAAGTTTCTTGTATAGTTTTTGCTGCTCCAGAAGAGGTAAGGTTCTATTGAGCTTACGTCAACTGGATTGCAAGCAAGGAATTCATAAACGTTTTCTAATGTAAATTCTTCGTCCGGAATTTCGATTAAACCCTTTACGAGATTTTCTACGCTAATCATCACGCAAAGTTGCTCAAAACATGATAACAGCTTTTTGAGTTTAAGGCAAGTTATTCATCTACGAAGTTAAGAATTACGAAGCCCTCAGCTCGAACATGACGCCCTTCTTTTGTAAAAGGTTTGAATTCCCATTTTTTTATGGCTTCGACCGCAGCAGTCTGTAAAATCGGGTGTCCCGAAACGCTTTTTATGGTTGTTACTTTCCCTGATTCGTCAACAATTACTTCTACTCTGACCAAACCAGAAATCTTAAGTTGTTTTGCTACAGCTGGATAAACCGGCGACACTTTCTTAATGGCGTATTCAACCAAAGAACCAACCTTTATAGTTTCTTCTTTTGTCGTGCTTTGAAAAGCGTTAAGGAGACGGTTCTGAAGTGTAGGTCCAACCGCTTTGTCTGTATTTATTTCTTCTTCTTCTTCAACTACGGCGATCGTCTTTCTTCCATTTCTGAGTTCATCTTTTATGTCTTCAGCTAGCTCTTTCCAATAGTTGGAATCGTATTCATCTTTTGCTAAGCTAGAACGGGTGGCGCAAGATTCTTCGATTAAGGCAAGTAAAGAGGTGTCTTGTAATGAGGATGATTGCTGGATTACTTTCTCGAGGACTTCTCTCATTTTTTCTATGTCTTTAGTTACTTCTTTGGGGAGGGAAGTGTCATTGAAAGAAACTCCTAAGATCTTGTAGCGCTCGATCTTGCTTTTTATGTTTTTAATTACTTGCGCCGATACCATTATGTAGTTTTGCAGATTATTTTGAGTTTTAGCAGTTTGGAAAGATTCTTCTAACAATTTCTGAAGACCCTTGTAATCGCTTTGGATTACATAACATTCAGCAAGCATCGAGTCAGCAGCGCTTTTGATAACTTCATCTGAGCTTTCTCGCTTCATCTTTCCTAACTCTTCAGACGCTGCACTGCAATTTCCAGAAGCAAAATATGCTTTAGCTTTTCTAATTGTTTCTGCCTCAGCCGAACTCATCAATTGCGAAAAGCTTGTGCTGAAAAGCAAAAGGAAAACTGCCAATACTCTAAGCATCATCTCACCTCAATTAGAATTAGAGCGTAAACTTTTGACTATCTTTTGTTTGTAGAAATTAGCTTCTCTTTTTATAGCATTTTCGTTCAAAGTAAGCAAACGTCCGTTTTTCATTATTATCTTTCCATCAATAATTACCGTATCGACATCGCTTGCTTTCGTAGCATAAACCAGATGTGAGTAAAGATTATACATTGGAGTCTGGTGTAAAGAATTAAAGTTAACTAGGACGATATCAGCGCGTTTACCTTCTTCTATCGAGCCAATGAATTTTTCAAGGTGCAGAGCCCTTGCGCCTCCAATAGTTGCCATTTCAAAAATCTGCACTGCGGAAGCCGCTTTTGGGTCTTTGTTGAAAACCTTATGAATCTTTGCTGCGGTATCCATTTCCTCCCACAGGTTCAAGTCATTGTTTGAGGCAGCCCCATCTGTTCCAAGTCCAACTCTTAGGTTTTCTTTCAGCATGAGAGGAATCGGAGCAATGCCTGCGGCAAGTTTCATATTCGATTGAGGGTTATGCGCAATCCCAACGTCGTATTTCTTCAAAAGCGAAATTTCTTCGGCCGTTGCTTGAATGACGTGAGCCAAAATAGTTTTCTTGTTAAAAAAGCCTATTTTTTCTAGGTATTCTATCGGACGAAGGCCGAAGTTTTTCAAAGTAAATTCGGTTTCTGTTTCAGCTTCAGCTAAGTGAATAATCAACGGAACATCGAATTTGTCAGAAAGCTGGCGGGCTAAAAGAAGGTGTTCTTTTGAAACTGTGTATGGTGCGTGAGGAGCAATGGCAGGTGTAATCAATCGGTGCCCTTTCCATTTTTTGATAAAATTCTCAGTGTATTTTAAAGCATCCTCAAAAGTTTTGTTATCGGGAGCAGGAAAGTCTATAAGAGTTTCTCCCAAAATGGCTCGGACTCCCGCTTTTGCTGTTTCTTCAGCTATAGCATCTTCAAAGTAATACATGTCGCAGTAGGTCGTAGTTCCGCCCTTTATTAGTTCAGCAAGACCGAGCCTTGTTCCAGCTCTAACAAAATCTTCATTTACATTTTTGGCTTCTGCCGGAAAGATATAATTTGTTAGCCAGTCTTGCAAATCCATGTCGTCGGCTATGCCGCGAAAAAGCACCATAGGTATATGCGTATGAGTATTGATAAGACCGGGAATGACGACCCTACCGCTAGCATTTATCGTGAGTTTTGCTTTGTATAGGCTGCGCAGTTTTGATGATTTTCCGACGGAAACGATGTTTCCATTTTTTATTGCAATTGCGCCGTCTTCGATTATTTCCCGATTTTGATTCATTGTTACAACGGTGCCGCCAAAAATCAACAAGTCGGCAGGCTGTTTTTCTTGAGATTGAGCATGGTTTAGTAAGAAAAACGAAGTTATTAGGAAAATAATCGTTTTTTTCATAGACTTACTCCAGAAATTCTTTGCCAAATGGATTTGGTAAAAGTTCTTTCATTTTGAAAGATTTTGTTTTTCCGTTCAAATTAGACAATACGATTGAGATGTTTCCGCAAAATTCCCATATTATTTGACGACAAGCCCCACAAGGCGGTGCAGGGTTTTCTACATCGGTTACGACGATGAGTTTGCTGAAACTGTTTTCGCCGTCGGATAAAGCTTTCCAGATTGCAACTCTTTCGGCACAAACCGTTAGTCCGTAGCTTGCTGACTCTATGTTACAGCCAGTGTAGGTTTTATTATCTGATGTGACTAAAACTGCTCCGACTTTGAAATTTGAAAATGGAGCAAAGGCCCGATTTCTGACCATTTTGGCCAATTCGATAAGCTCTAGTTCATTCATTGAGACTGAACCTTGAAACCATGAGAAAATTTAGAATATCATCTAAAGAAAGGTTTTGTCATCTGAGATTTAAGCTCACGATTTACTAAAACTTTTTCGTAATCTGAAGAATCTGGAGGAAAGCTTTGAAACCAAGGATTCATAAAGGAAGTTTGAAGGCTGAGGGTTTAAGATTTGCAATTGTAGCTTCTTGTTGGAATGACTTTTTAACTTCTCGTTTGATAGAAGGTGCATTAGGCGGGCTGGAAAAGCTAGGTGTTTTGGAAGAAGACATCGAAATTTTCCGTGTGCCGGGTGCCTTCGAAATACCCCTGATAGCTTTGAAGGTTGCAGAAAGCGGGAAGTTTGATGCCATAATATGCTTAGGTACAATTATCCGTGGTGAGACCCCTCATTTTGAGTATGTAGCTGGTGAAACTACGAAAGGCATCAGTTTAGTTTCAGTGAAAACGGGTATTCCAGCAATCTTTGGGATAGTTACAGCTGACACAGTCGAGCAGGCAACAAATCGAGCTGGGGGTAAGGCAGGTAACAAGGGCTATGAAGCTGCCTTAGCAGCAGTTGAGATGGCAACCCTTTGTAAACTTATAAAAGAGAATCTATGACGTCAGAAGACTTCTGCTCTGAAGCTCTCTTACAACTGGAAAAACTCCTATCTGAATTGAAAGAAAAAGAAGAACTATCAGATTTACGTTTGGAAGAACTTTTTCGTTTCTTTCACACTATAAAGGGTAGAGCGCGAGTTTTCGGATTCAGGGAGCTAGCAGGAATTATTCATCTAGCTGAAGACTCAGTTCGAAAAGGTAATTTGCACGAGATAATCTCGTGCGTTGAACAAGCGATTAAAGCTTTGAAAGGCGATTTTGAGGAAAACTCTAGTAAGTTAAGGAGAGCCCAAATAAAGGTCTCTATTTTGCCTATTGAGCTAGCAAACAGACTTGCAAGTCAAGAGAAAGAACGTCTAAGCTTCTATCTTTTAAGTGGTAGGAAGGTTTTGCTGCTAAGAAAGTCATTTGGAGTGCAAGATTTTTCAAGTAGGCTTAACGATTTCCTGAAGGAAATTTCTCGTCGAGGGAGTATATTGGCGCTCTTGCCTAGTTCGGTTTCTGACCTCGAGGTTATTTTTGTGCCGTCAACTAAGCCTGTTTTTGAAGATGCTCAGATTTTAGATGAATTTTATTTAGATAAGAGTTTAGTTGACATTATTGAAAGAGTAGTAAATCACGGCAGAGAAATTGCCGAAGAGCTTGGTAAAAAAGTGGAGTTTGAAGTTGAACTAGGTTTGAAGGCTCTTCCAGGGCAACTTTCAGGATTAATTTTTGATGTGTTGATTCATCTTGTTCGTAACGCCATTGACCATGGAATCGAAAAGGTCGGTAGGGTAGTTATTCAAGTTACGGAGAGTAGCGAAGAAGTTGTAGTTAAGGTATCGGATAATGGTTCTGGTATGGATTTTGAAAAGGTGAGGGAGCGAGCGATTGAAAAGGGATTGATTTCGGATGAAGCGCAGCCTTCATCGGCTGAAATTTTGGAGCTAGTTTTTTATCAAGGAATCTCTACATCTGATGAGGTTTCGGAAATATCTGGTAGGGGAGTGGGTCTAGACTTAGTAAAAAAAATGATCGAAAATGTAGGCGGAAAGATTAAAATTGAAACTGGAAGCCTAGGGACGGCATTTGAAATTGTTATTCCCAAAAAGCAACTTTAAATTTTGTGATTAAATCTGAATATTTTTGGGGTTGGAGAAGATGTTAAGAGTAGTTTCTTTAATACTTTTTTTGAGCACAGTGATTTTTGCTCAACCAGGATTTTCTGAATCAGGTCAGAGAGGCTATCTAATAGGTCCTGGTGACGTCGTAGAGGTTAAAGTGTTAGGTGAGGACGATTTTAATTTTATAGCCACCGTTGACGAAGATGGCAAAATTCAGGTGCCTTTTTTTGAAGAGCTTGTAGTGGCGATGTGTAAGACAGAGCGGCAACTTAGAAACGACATAACACAGCTTGTATCAAAGTATGTTCGTAATCCACAAGTTAGCGTTAGAGTGACTGAAAGAAAGAGCCGTCCACCTGCGACTGTTTATGGAGAGGTTCGTCAGCAACAACAAATTATTCTGACTCGTCAAACAAGACTTCTTGAAGTGCTTTCCTTTGCCGGTGGAGTTACGGAAAAAGCAGGTGGAATAATTCAGATTTTCAGGACTCAACCGCCTCTTTGTGCCGATCAAAGGGAAATTCAAAACTGGAAAGAAATTACGAGCAGCGAGCTTGGCTTTCCATCAATGATTTATAGCCTTACCAGCGTTAAACAAGGAAAAGAAGAATCAAATCCGATAATTTATCCAGGTGATATAATTATTGTTCAAAGAGCATCGCCCGTTTATGTGATAGGGGAGGTTATGGTTTTAAGAGAGATTCCAATTACGGAAAATGGCCTTACCTTAACTGAGGCAATCGCTCAAGCAGGTGGTTTTAGTCGTGAAGCCAAAACCAGCGAAATTCGTATAAGACGATTAAAACCGAATTCTAAAGATAGAGAGATAATTACGGTAAACTATGATGCTATTAGAAGAGGCGAACAAAAGGATATACTGCTTCAACCCGAAGATATAGTCGAAGTTGGAAAGTCAAAGAAAAACATCGGTGAAACCATTCTCGATATAGTGACAGGAGGAGCAAGAAGTTTTACTCAGGTCTTGCCTCAGAGGGTTCTATATTGATTTTTTGATGAAAAAGAAGTAGTAGAATTGTAGAAACGATGAGCGAGGCGGTGCAAGCTAAACCGCCTTCTATTCCATAGTTGCCTCCGTTTATAAGCTCATAGTTCTTTTGGGTCACTTGCAGGATTGAATTCCTAGAAAATTCTTCGATTCCGCTTACATTTATTCCAAAAACCGGTCCTTGAAACCAATTCCAAGACAAATGGATTGAGATTGGAAACCATAAATTTTGAGCCTTTAGGTAAGCTACCGATAACCAAATACCTGCAATGAAGGTGTTTATCAGAGACAGAATGTTTACACTTGGGTTAAGGTTATGAGCCGAAGCAAAAAGTAGAGACGTTAGAATGATTCCCGTCAGAGTTGATTTTGCCCTGATGAATGTTTGAAGCATGTATCCTCTAAAAAGAGTCTCTTCTGAGATCGCCGCAATTAGAAAAATAAGAAAATTGAATGACAAAGAGTAAAAGGTAGTAGTGTCTATTTTTCTTACCTCGAGCTTCAAGGCGTCGAAGACATAGGCTATAAGGATTGCGAGGAAAATAGAAAAAAAACCAAAGAGTAAGCCGAGAGAAAAATCTTTTAGCCAATTTCTGGTAACTGATATTCCCAAAGCCTTAAAAGGTAGATTTTCAAAGATTTTTCCAAAGAACCAACCAAGCAGGATTGAGATAATGATAGAAGCGCTGTGCATTAAGACTATCATGAAACTTAAAGCCGCTTCTTTAAAGGCGCTTATAAGCACTAGCTGCACAAAGCTGGAAATGATTACAAAACTAGTAAAGAACAGAACGAAACGCCAACCGCTGCGTAGCTTCTTGTCTGAATCAAATAATAGGTCATTCATAATGAGTTTGTGCTAAACTGCAATTGTGACTCAACAAGAGAAAAAAAACAAAAGGCGTCTGGTTTTATGGATTTTTGGCGTGTCTTCGCTGATACTTTTTTCGTTTTTAGTTTTGCTTCAGTCTTCAAATCTATGGAAGGTGCTTGTAGTAGAAACTGCGGCAGACATTCTTTTGCTTTATGCTCTTTCGTCACTTAACTTCGTGGCTTTCGTCATATTTGTCTTTATTTTTATCCGTAACCTATTGAAGCTTTTACGCGAAAGGAAGGATTTACAGCTTGGTTCAAAGATAAAGACACGCCTTCTGATTTATTTTTTCGCGGTAAGCTTGATGCCGACGATTGCGATGGCTGTTTTTTCTTATCTTTTTATGAATCGTGCCATAGAAAGATGGTTTACGAATATCCCGGAAAATGTCGTTCGCAGGGCATATCAGATGCAGGAAGATGTAAATAGGGAGCGTCTTTCAAGTTTGGTTAATTTGGCGCAATTTCTTGTGTTTGTTTTAGAAAGAGAGGACATAACGGATGAAAAGCTTGCTGAAATTGCTCGAAAAGCTGGTTTTTCTAGGATTGTAGTGCTTTCTAAAGAGAACAAAATTATATCCTCGAGCGCTCCTTTACAAGATGAGCGTCTTGATGTTGCATTAGAGGGTGAGCTGTTTCAGATGGATCAAGGAAAATTTGTTGTAAGAGCTGATTTTTCTGATGGTAAGAAGCTGTTGGCTTTCTCTGATGCCGTGTCAGAATGGCGATCAGACAAGATGGCAGAACGTGCACTTGAAGAATTCGATAAGCTTAAGGCTCAGCAAATAACTGTTCGTCAAATAGGACTTTCTACTTTAGGGCTTCTTACACTGTTACTGATTTTTGCATCGGGTTGGATTGCATTTCATCTTGCTCGGGGCTTGACCGAGCCAATCAAAGCTCTTGCCGAAGGAGCAAACGAAATAGCAAGTGGTAACTTTTCACACAGGGTTAACGTTTTGGCTGAAGATGAACTGGCCATTTTAGTAGCTTCCTTCAATCAGATGGCGGAGCGCCTTCAGGCAAATGCCACAGAACTTCAAAGAAGAAAGAATTACATTGAAACTGTTCTCGAATCGCTTTCTGCAGGGGTAATTTCAGTAGATGCTGAGAATCGCCTGACCACAATAAACAAAGCTGCAAAAAAGATACTAAAGCTTGAAAATGCCGATTTTTCTGGGATGAAACTCTTTTCGTTAATTCAAAAAGAAAATCTCCCTGTATTTGAAAAGATATTAACTAGAGCTAAAAGGATTGGGATAGCTTCTGAGCAGATTACACTTTACAGATTTTCTGATAGCCAGGGCAGTGATAGCATTCCAGTTGCTCTGACGGCAACAGCTTTGCCTGAAGAAAGTGGCATAGTTATAGTGATGGAAGACCTTACAGAGTTGATCGCAGCCCAAAGACTTGCCGCATGGTCAGAGGTTGCACGCCGAATGGCTCATGAGATTAAAAATCCGCTAACCCCAATACAGCTTTCTGCCGAAAGGATTGCGAAAAGGTTTCAGCTTGAACTTGAGCAAAGAAATAACTTAGAGCATCTCAAAAAGGTTGTAAAAGAAGGTACTCAAATAATACTTTCCGAAGTTAAGAGTCTTAAATCCATGGTTGACGAATTTTCAAAATTTGCAAGGCTTCCAAGTGCCAAATTGGAGCAGAAAAATCTAAATGAGATAATTAAACGAGCCGTTTTACTTTATGAGGATAGAGCTGATGTAGACATAAAGCTTTTGTTAGGAGATATTCCTGATTGCATGCTAGACGAGCAGCAAATAAAGCAGGCGCTAGTTAACCTTATTGATAATGCAATAGAAGCCTTTGAAATGTCTCAGTTAGAAAAACAAATTATCATAAAAACTTTCGTTGATCGAAAAGTTTCAAAAATAGTGTTGGAAGTTTCTGATAACGCATCTGGTATAGACCCAAAGCTTTTCCCAAAGCTTTTCCAGCCTTACTTTTCAACAAAAGACAAAGGCACGGGACTTGGTCTTACCATCGTTAACCGAATCGTTGTAGAACATGGTGGTAAAATATCTGTGCATAAGAACCTGCCTCAAGGAACGAGATTTAGAATCGAGCTTCCCTTAATAAGTTAATTCTAATTTAACCTCGATTTAATCACTTCTTAATGCCATCTCTTTTAAAATTCGCTATTAATTCATCGTGGAGAATGGTTATGAACCGTATGGCAAGGAAAATGTTTTTTCTTTTTGTAATGCTGATAACTTATAACGTTTTCGGTCAGTCGGAGCTTGGTAGCTCTTCTATCGAAGGGATAGTTATAGACGTAAATGGTGCGGCTATTGCTGGCGCTTTCGTATCAATTAAGAACGTAGAAACAGGATTAGAAAGAAAAGCTGTAAGCAACGCTGGTGGCAATTTTTCTGTGCCTATTTTACCTGTCGGACGTTATCTTATAACTGTTTCAGCCGAAGGCTTTACGGAGGCAAAACAGGAAGCTATTTTAACTGTTGGAGAAACAACATCGGTATCTATTCTTTTGCGTCCGAAAGGAGCGGAAGTAGAGGTTGTTGTCACAGCGGAAAACGAGGTAATAGAAAAAGAAGAGGCTTCTACGGGAACGACCATACCGCAACGTTCAATAGCTGACTTGCCAATTAGAGGACGTAATTTTCCAGAGTTTGTGCAGTTAACGCCCGGAGTCATTCAAGAATCGGATCGAAAAGGACTCGTAATTGCCGGTCAACGTTCGATAAATTCTAATATCTCAATAGACGGTGCTGACTTTAACGATGCTCTTCAAGGTAATCAAAGAGGTGGAAACGATGCTGTCTTCTTCTTTCCACAAACAGCAGTGAAAGAATTTCAGGTTGTCCGAAGCGGAGCGTCAGCAGAGGTTGGAAGAACTGGTTCGGGCTTTGTCAATGTGGTTACAAAATCTGGAACTAACGAATTTCGGGGAGAGGCTTTTTTCTTCAATCGTAATGATCGTCTAACTTCTCCAGACGCTTTCGGGAATGATGGAGCAAACAATCAGAATCTTTTTGGAGGTTCCGTAGGAGGACCGATTGTAAAGCAAAAAGCTTTCTTTTTTGTTGGGGCAGAACAGAATTTTTTGAGAATTCCGTATTTTGTTGATTTTGCACCTACCACAATTGCCCTGCCAAGAGAGCTTGCTGAATTAGAGGGAGAACAGATCGCAACGAACGATCCGACTGCTGTTTTCTCAAGATTTGATTTTTACATCAATTCCAAAAACACACTGAACCTTCAATATACCTATTCCAGATTAAGGGCTGAAAATTTTGTCACGATCGATGAGGGGACTGTAAAAACAGACATAGCAGCTACGCAGAATGTCTTAAGACGTGGCTCAAGCAATGGTCTTAAGGGATCGCTTGTAACAGTTTTTAGTTCGAATCTGATAAATGAACTAAGGGCTCAAGTAGCTACAGACAATCGCCGAGAAGATTCAAATTTTCCAGGTCCCGATATAAGGATTTCTGGAGTGGGGCGCATTGGCGGTTCAAATAGTCGTCCCAGAATATTTAACACAACGCGTTATCAAGTGACGAACACGTTTTCCATTATCAGAGGTAATCATAGGTTCAAATTGGGTTTTGATGTAAATGTGAATAGATGGGAAGCGCAAAGAGTAACAAACGGCAAAGGAACTTGGAGATTCAATAGCCTGCAAGACTACATCAATCTAATTCCTAGACGCTTTGATCAGGCTATACCGCTTATTCCGAATGCATTGCTTGTGAGTTCCTATCAACGTGAGTATGCGTTTTTCATGCAAGACAGGATTAAATTGACAAAAAACTTAACTTTTTCGGCAGGAATTCGCTGGGAAGGGCTAGATAATCCAAATCCTACACATCCTAACCAAAACTTGCCAGAAACGCAAAAGATACCTGATGACTTCAATCAATGGCAACCTAGACTTGGGCTTTCTTGGGATGTTTTTGGTAACAAAAAATCTGTTTTGCGAGTTTCGTCTGGGCTTTATGTTGCAAGAACACCAGCGATTCTTTTCTACAGAGTTTTCGTGAATAACGATGTTGTAACGCGTGATATGCGTATAGATGAAAGAAGTGGTGCTTGCAGGACTGCAACAAACCCAGCCCAGATTCCTTCAAACTGCTACTTTCGAGGAAGCGGGGCTTTGATTACTTATCCGAACATTCTTACTCAGCTCGACAATCCTGCATTTCTTGCTTTTACGACTCGAAACGGTGCTGCTTTGACTAGGGTCTTCGGTTTTGATCCGGATTTCAAAAATCCTAGAACTTTCCAAGCCGCAATAACATGGGAGCAAGAAATAAATGAATTTACGGTGCTTTCTATCGGCTATTTGAGGACGTCAGCATGGAACTTGCAAAGAAGAATTGATAGGAATTTATTTGCTCCAACCATTCAACCAAGCGGGTTCCCTGTATTTCCAGTAAATTCTCAAGGTGGAACATTGAGGCCAAATCCCAATATAGGCGTATTTTCTGTAAATGAATCAACAGCTCATTCCAGCTATGATGCTCTAGTGATGTCTGTAAGGCGAAGGTTCACTAAAAGGTTTCAATTTGAGGCAAATTACACCTTTTCAAAAAATCGAGATGATGATTCGAACGAAAGGAACTTTTCACGTGAAACAACACTCAACCCATTCAATCTGAAACTAGAGGCAGGACCTTCAAAGCAAGACATAAGGCATAATTTCAATGTTTCTGGGGTTATTGATCTAGGTTGGGGTTTCACCTTAAGCGGGATTCTAATTGCGAGAAGCGGCTTGCCTTATACGGCTAGAATAATTGACGGCGAGGATTTTCAAAATGACGGCAACGATGCAAATGATCGAGCGATAGTTAATGGAAAAGTAGTGGGACGGAATACTTTTCGCCAACCCAATTTTTTCAACCTGGATTTGAGACTATTAAAGAGCTTCAAGCTTGGTGAATTAGGTCGTCTTGCGATTTCAGCCGAGGTTTTCAACGTGACGAGAAGCCCAAATCGCGGTTTTGGAGTGGATGCAATTTCTGACTTTTGCACCACAAATTCGGCTCTTATTGACACGCAAAATCGCCTTAACATTACTTGTCCTTCTGGAACATTTCCTTCGATAACGGCTGGTGTGCCATACACAGCGCCTTCAACGGCACGTTTCGGCGGACCGCGTCAGCTACAGTTAGGCGTCAGGTTTAGCTTCTAGAGGCTAAGAGCTATGAATGTAAAAAGCCTGCCCAGAAGGCAGGCTTTTTTAATTGCTGGGGGTTGGAGAAGGGGAGGGTTCAGGAGAACGCCGCTTCAATTGAGGTGGTGAATCATTTTTTTCTGCATCATCAGGTTCAGGTTGACGCCGTTTTAGTGTTGGGCGTGTGTCCTCTTGCTGCCCATCAGAAGCAACTAAAGCTTTTACATTTGTCATTCGCATCAATCGCTCTTTCACGCGCTGGTATTCTGAAGTGCTGATTATGTATTCTTGCTTTTCTGGAAATCTTGCTACTAGGGCTAACACTTTATCGCGCCTTTCTAATGAGGGCGGATGAGTCGAGAAAAGTTTTTTCAGTGCGCTTGGTTTTTTTCGATTTTGAGCAGCAAGTTTTTCAAACATCGTAGCCATAGCGGTCGGATCGTAGCCTGCCGCATAAAGATATTGGACGCCTAGCATATCAGCTTCTTCTTCAGCGCTTCTAGAAAAATGTAGATAAGCTAGCCCTTCGCCTAGCCCTCCGACATTCTGAAGGATTGTTGAGGTGACTCCGCCACCAAAGATAATGCCTGCTATTATGCCGATCCCTAGAAGTCTGCTCTTACCGAAGTTTTCAATTGCATGGCGTGCTGCAACATGAGCAATCTCGTGAGCCATTACGCTAGCAAGCTCAGCCTCTGTGTCAGTTGCTAAGATAAGACCGGTGTTTACATAGAAAAATCCACCCGGAAGAGCAAAGGCATTAACTTCGTCACTTTCTATGACCTTTATGGTAAAAGGGATTTTCGCGTCTGAGTGTAGGACTAGATTTTGACCTACTCGATTTATGTACTCGGTGATTATTGGGTCGTCTACTAGTTTGACTTGCTGATCTATCTCCGCAGCTAATTGACGACCGATGGCTATTTCCTTTTCTTGAGAGCCGCCAAGCCAACCAAAAAAACTATCACCTCCTTTGTTTATGTTTCTTTTACCTATCTTTGAAGGATCTTCTTTTTCGGAAAGCGGACGAGCAGTCTTACCTTTTTCAGCTTGCTTTTCCTTTTTTTCGTTTTTTTCTTGCTTTTTTTCCTGATTGGATTGAACGTCCTGTCCCCTTACTATCGAGATGGCACCGAAGTTAAGCCAGAAGGACGTCAATAAAATCAAAGACAATAGCTTTTTTAGATTTTTCAACATTTCTGAATCGCAGCCTCCTTCTCCTACTTTAATTTTAACTACTCGATTATCTGCGAGGCAACATTTTTCTTGATGATAGTTTGGCTAAGAAGGTTGTGAGATTTTTAGTAATTATTTCTTTAATTTTTGCTCAAAAGTGTTTAACTTAAAGCGTAAAACTTGGTAAATTATAGTGTCTAGGCGAAAGATTTGAGAGAGAGAAACGAAGATGTACAGAACAGATAAAAAGGTAAAGGATTTAGTTGAGGTAAAACCTTATAGTAGCCTGCTAGATTATTTTTCAGACCCAGCGAGAACGCTTGCAGCTTATCTTTTTACTGAAGCTACTTCGGAAATGATGGCGAAGTGGTTAGATAAGATTTCCGAAGTAGGTCCTCAAAGCGGTGCTGCAAAGGCTTTAGCTGGTTATCGTGGCGTTGGAAAGAGCCACTTTCTTGCAACACTTGGAGCGATAGTTTCGAATCCTGAACTGAGATCACAGATAGTTGATCCGTTGGTTGCTTCCAGTGCCCAACAGCTAAAAAGGCGTCGTCATCCTGTTGCTTATGTGAGGCGTGGAACGAATAAGGATCTTTTTGAAGAGTTAAAAGATTCACTTGCAAAGTCTCTAGAGATTGATAGGGCTAAGCTTAGTGATTCACTTGAAGAATTGTTAAAAATGGCTGCTACGAAAGCAGGTGATTTACCTTTTGTATTTATAATTGACACGGCTCAAGAAAGGATCAAGCGAGTTGCAAGAAATGACGGTCCTTTGCTCGGAGAGATTGCTGAGATCGGGAAAAATCTAAACATATTTGTTGCTGTTGCTCTAGATGATGACATTGCAGGAGCTGATGGAGTAAATGCCGCTATAGCAAGAACATACTCTATAGATTATCTTGATCAAGACCACCTCTATAGAATCGTTAATAACTATGTTTTTCCGAAAAACACTCAAGAGTTACAGTCTCTAAAAGAGGTTTATCAGTATTTTCGTAGTGTTTTACCGGCCTTTCAATGGAGTGAGCAGAAGTTTTCATCACTTTATCCGCTGCATCCTTTGATTTTAGAAATAGCTCCTTTTGTGAGGTTATACGTAAAAGAGTTCGCTTTGATGGGATTTGCCTCTGAAGCAGGAGCAAAAATTTTGGGAAGACCCGCAAATTCTCTAATTTGCTTGGATGAGGTTTTTGATCTAGTTGAAGCTGGTTTGAGGAAATCTGAGGAGTTAAAGGAAGTTTTTGATGCCTTCGATAAGGTAAGCAGTGAAGTCATAAACCAAATACCAGTTCTTCAAAGATTACAAGCAAAGCTAGTTTTGAAAGCTTTGCTTCTTATGTCCTTAAGCGGAGAGGGTGCGACTGCTTCTGAGATAAGCGCTGCTACGCTTGTTTTTGATGAAGGTTCTGAAAATCCTAGTGCTTCTGTCGCAGAGATACTTGAAAGGTTTGCCCAGTTGATTCCAGAACAGCTAAATCGCTATGAGGAAAAAAGTGGACAAATTAGATATTGCTTCAAGGTTGCTGGTAAAGACAGTCTAAACCAAGCCTTAAGAGAAGCAGCTCTTGGCATCTCATCGGAAGTTATACCGAAGGTTTTGCGTCGCTTTGCTAGTGAAAGATTTAACGACTGGGTTTTGTTGACAGAGAACGAAGTTTTTGATTCGGTGGATTGCAATGTAGTTTGGAGAGGTACCATCAGAAGGGGAAGAATTATTTGGAATTGGAACAATGACTTAAAGCCAGACGGGCATAAGTCTGACTTTTATGATTGGGAAGTTGTGATAGTAAAGCCTGGGAAAGAACCAAGTTTCGACCAGAACTTGGCGATTCCCAGAATTTTCTGGCAACCTGCTCTTCTTAGGCCCGAAGAAGCTGAGACTATTCTGCGTTACCATGTTTTGGTCACTGACGAATCAATAGCTGAAGAGTTCAAAGATCAAATTAGTATAGCTGGGCATGCCTTGATGACAACTGTGGGAAAGATTTGGGAAAGAATCTTTCTTGAAGAGGGAAGTTTAATTGTTGATGGAAAAGTTTATAGTTTTAGTCCGTCAGCAAAGAACTCTCGGCACTTAAGTGATGCTTTTATTGAGATATTAAATCAAATCTTCGAGTCTTATTATGCAGATCATCCCGTTTTGACTGGAACTTTGGGAATAGCTGAGGTTTCTTCTATAGTTAATGAGCTTTTTGGAGCAAGAAAAGTTTCGTCGCCTGAGGTGCAGACTTTAGCTGTAAATTTAGCTGAGCCATTAGGTCTTGTAACTTTACGAGGTGATTATCTAGTGCTTTCCTCTGAAGAAGAGCTATTAAAGCTTGCTCCTATTCAGAAAATTCTTTCTCGAATAAATGAAAATAATGATGAGGTTTTTCCCTTGAAAGATATTTACCAAGAATTAAAGAAAAAGCCTTTTGGGTTTTCGCGGGAAGCAGTGCAGCTTTATCTTTCAGCTCTTGTCGCAAAAAGAAGGATTGAATTTGTAACCTCTAAAGGTAATCGTATAAATCATCGTTCGCTGGATTTGAAGATAATTTGGGACGATATAGTTGGTATTTCTCGCCCTGAAACGGTTTCATATTCGAGCGTAGAGCTTGTTGATTGGGCGAGGACGCTTACTGCTGTTGATACGTTTAGGACTTTAGACGATCCGAAAGATAGAGAAAAAATTCGTCAAGCTCTTTCTAGTTGGTTAAACGACTGGAGGTCAGAGGCCGTTCTGGAGCGGTTTGAAAAACTTCCAGAAGATGCGCTTAATACTAGTGTTTGGAGGCTTGCTACTAACGTAGCAAAAACTTTTGGAAGCGTTGCAAGTTCCATAGAAGAGCTTTTAGAAGAGTCAATCTCTCTAGAAGAATGCTTACAAACAATTGCTGATGCCTTTTCTAACTCGGAGAAAATTTTTATAGACAGAACGAAAGACCTAGTTAAACTTGAGGATTTTCTAAGAGGAGCAGACCTTCGTAGTCAAGTCTGGAAGTATCTGTCTCTTTGTGAGATCACGACGGATGAAACAATAGAAGCTTTGCGCAAGCAACTACTTGAATTTACTGTCGAGTCGCTGCAATCACCGAGCGAAACTCTAAACAGGGAATTTGAAGAGAAATGGAATGAATTTCAGAAAAAGTATGCTGATTATTTTATTGTTAGGCATGATGCTGTTATGAGAAACTCTGAGCTGCAGGATAGATTCGAAGAGATAATCGGCAGCGATGAATGGTGGGAGTTTGAGAACCTTTCTAAAATCAGTATTTTCCCAAAAACATACTACAATCGAGCAAAAATGATTTACTTTAATGGCAAAAAATTAAACTGCAAAGCTGATGTTCGTGAGGTGCTTAAAAGGTATCCACTTTGTTCTTGCTCTTTTCGACTTTCGATGGCTGAAGAATGGAAAAAGCTTCCTGACAAGCTAAGGGAAGTGGTAGAACGGGGACGTCTAAGCTATCGCAAAGTCATAAGAGTTCTAAGAGATACGCTTGTCTCGATGTTGGAACAGATAATCCAGGAATCAAAAAAGAAAGAGGAAAAGCAAGTAGCTCAAGAACTTGTAGATATACTTCAGTCAGGACGTGATTTTCCGCTGCTTTCATCCAAAGAAATGGTAGTATTGAAAAAAGCCGTAAGCATGATAAAGGCTTCGCCCATGTTGATGATTGAGCTTCCGGAAGATGAAAGCTTTATGAGTCGAGCTGAGCTTCAGGAGAGGTTCTCTGAATGGTTTGAGGAGCTTCCAGATGACCCCGTCTTAATGAAAATATAGGTGAGAATACTTATAGTCAAGTTGGGAAGTATCGGAGACGTTGTTCACTGCTTGCCCGCGCTTTCGTATATCCGCGAGAAGTTGCCAGGAGCAGAGATTATATGGGCGGTTGAAGAGAAAGCTTATGGAATTTTAGAGAAAAATCCTTTAATTGACAAAATAATTCTCTTAAAAAGCAGGTCTATCAGTGCTCTCTTAGAGAGCGTTTACAATTTGCGTAGGTTAGGAGCAAGCGTAGCACTGGATTTTCAAGGGCTTTTGAAGTCATCCTTTCTAGCTTTTCTTTCAGGGTCAAAAAGGCGCATCGGTTTTGCAAGTGATGTTTTAAGAGAACCGGAAAGCAGGTTCTTTCTGAGCGAGCAAGTCGAGATACCGCAAAAAACTCACGTGATAAAGAAAAATCTTTTATTGGTAAGCAAAGCGTTTGGTTTTGATTTGCTCCCTGAGAGGTTGCAGTTTCCTATTTTCACTGAGCAGGCGGAAAAAAGGGAGGCTACTTCTGTGATTGAATTGGTGGGTGAGAGTTTTGCCATTTTGAATCCAGCTGCTGCCTGGAAGACGAAATTATGGAACGCTGAAAATTTTGGTTTTCTAGCCGACAGGCTCTGGGAGGAATTTGGTATAAGATCGGTGGTGTCTGTGGCAAGAAATGAATATGATCTAGCCCAAAGAGTGTTGCAAGCGAGTAAGACTAAACAGACGGTGCTAGCTAGTTTGTCGCTTAAGGGATTTTATGAGCTTGCAAAAAAAGCTAAAATTTATGTTGGCGGTGACACAGGACCTACGCATATTGCTGTAGCTGCAGGAACGCCAATTGTCGGGATATTTGGTCCGACCGAATGGTGGCGAAATGGTAGTCCATATCGGGAAGATATATGTGTAGAGAGAAGAGACATCGCTTGTCGGGTAAATTGTCATCGCAGGAGTTGTGGCAATTGGATATGTATGAATATATCTGTAGATCATGTTTTCGAGGCGGTTCGACGAAGGCTACTTTCTGGCAAATCTCAAACGCTTTCGTTTTAATACTGCTCCTTTACAGTTTCATTTTTTCTCAGTCAAATCCGCCAAAACCTGAGTTTCTATTTGACGGCGAAACTCTTGTTTATGAGGTGAAATACAATTATGGCATTTTAAGAGGTATAGACGTAGGAACTTTGACATTTTCGGTTAGCAAGTCGGAAGGGGTTTACAACATAAGATTTGAGGGTAGATCAAAGGGCACGTTCGTAAGGCTTTTCGGACAGAGAATCCTTCAAATTTTTCAATCCAGCGTTGATGCCGAGAAATTCCGCATCTTGAAAACTATAAAGCGGGATGAGCAAGGTAATCGAATCCGTGATTCAGAAGCCGTTTTTGATTACAAAGAAAAGAAAGTTGTATTTGTTGAGACCGATCCTAACGATCCCTTAAAACCACCAAGAAAAATTGCCTCTACTATAGAAGAGGAAACGCATGATTTAGTTTCAGGAATTTATCGTTTGAGGCAGTCTAATTTAGAGATTGGCAAGGTTATAGAAACTACGGTTAGCGATTCTGGGCTTGTTTACAAGATTCCGGTTAAGGTCACTGGAAAAGAGAAAAGAAAAACTCTTTTAGGTAATGTTTGGTGCTTTCTGGTTGAGCCTCAAGTTTTCGGTCAGGGTAGGCTCATAGAACGCGAAGGAAGAATGATAATCTGGATAGCCGACAACGAGAGAAGAATTCCGGTTTTGTCGAGGGTTTACACTAACATTGGTAGGTTAGAGGTAAAACTTAAGCAAATTCAAAACAGCCGTAACTGATTTTTCAAAACATTTCTCCTTCGATCTGACTTAATATTTCTTTAGCTTCTTCGAGATCGTAATCAAAGGCTTGTATTTCTAAAGCGCTTTTTGCTATGTCTGCATAGACGGGGTCGTTAATCAGCGACAGTAACGAAGAGGTTGGGAAAAGTGAAAGCGCCTCATAAGCAAGAGCTTTTATGGTTGGGTTTTCGGTTTGCCTTATTATTTCGCAGACTTCTGATACTGGGAATCTCTCATTTAAAATTTGGCATAGCGCTTCTACTTTCGCAAAGTCTTGCTGTTTTAATGCTCTTTCTACGAGTTGAATGAAAACTTCAGCGGATTTTGTCTGAGACTGCAGCAAATCAGCGCATATATCGGCTAATTTACGAATTTCCCTTAATTTTTTCCCGTCTGTCTTTTTCAGTTGGTCATCGAGAGCTTTAAGAAGCCTGCTCAATTCCCAGTCGGAATGAACATCGTAAATCTTTTTCTGAACAGAGGAGCTTTTTTTCAATGCTCCTACGATTATTTCTTTCGTGACAGGTCGCAAGTTTTTCCAAATATTCTCTACTTGCGAACCTAGGTTTTTCATCATCTTCCCCAAAGAAAAGTTTATCTTTTCTAGTGTTATTGTCAACTTAATAATGATGCTTTTGTAGGTTCGGTTTTTCCGTTAGTGCTATGCTAAAATTAAAACTTTCTATGCTTGACAGTCTAGGTAATCTTGAAAGAACTCACACGTGCGGTGAGCTTGACGTTAAAAATGTTGGCGAAAGAGTAGTTTTAATGGGTTGGGTTGCAAGAAAGCGCGACTTTGGTATCTTTACCTTTTTGGACCTAAGGGATCGCGAGGGAATAACGCAGATTGTTATTAGTGAAGATGTAGCTCCTCAAGCTCATGCAAAGGCAAAGCAAGTAAGAAATGAGTATGTTGTAGCAGTTAAGGGTTCTGTTGTAGCACGTTCGGACTCAGCCGTTAATCCGAAAATACCAACTGGCAGAATTGAGGTTCTAGCGGATGAGATTCTGATTTTGAATGAATCGAAGACTTTGCCTTTTGAAATAGAAAAAGCCGGCTCGCAGAATCTAGCAAGTGAGGAGTTGAGATTGAAGTATCGCTATCTTGATCTTAGAAGACAGAGACTACAGAAAAACTTAATAATGCGTGCGCAGGTGATTCGTAAAATTCGCGAGTATATGGATTCACTAGGGTTTATCGAGATAGAGACTCCGATCTTGCTAAAGTCAACGCCCGAAGGTGCTCGCGATTTTCTTGTTCCGTCGCGTGTTTACAAAGGAAAATTTTATGCTCTTCCTCAATCTCCGCAGATTCTAAAGCAAATCTGCATGATAGCCGGATTAGATAGGTATTACCAAATAGCAAGATGTTTTCGAGACGAAGATTTACGTGCTGATCGCCAGCCTGAGTTTACGCAGTTAGATGTGGAAATGTCTTTCGCAAATCAGGAAATGATTTACAGGATAATTGAAGGTGTTTTCAGAAGTGTTTTTAAACTAATTGATGTTGATTTGCCAGAACAATTTCCACGTTTGACTTACAAAGAGGCGATTGAAAGATTCGGGACTGACAAGCCTGACTTACGTTTCGGAATGGAACTTCAGGATATATCAGACTTATTCAAAAATGACGGCTTTGCTCCATTTACATCAGCAGTTGCAAGCGGCGGTCAAGTAAAAGCAATAGTCGTCAAAGGGCGCGCAGATTATTCTAGAAAAAGACTCGATGAATTACAACAGCTAACCAAACGCTACGGTGCTGGAGGATTAGCATGGATAAAACTAGCAGATGAGACTTCTTCTTCTTTGATGAAAGCTTTAGGTGAGGCAAAGGTTGAAGAGATAGCCTCTAAAGTAAAGGCAGAAAAAGGCGATGCGGTTTTGATAGTTGCGGGTAAAAAGAAGGTGGTTGCATCATCTCTAGGAGCCTTGAGAACAGAAATAGCCGAGACGGAAAATCTTATAGATAGAAATTCATATAAACCCGTCCTTATAACTGAATTTCCTATGTTTGAATATAATGAAGACACGTGCGAATATGAAGCAGCCCACCATCCGTTTACTGCTCCCATGGATGAGGATGTAGAGCTTTTTTATCGAGCTGTCGAAAAAGGCGAACGCGAACTGCTTGGCAAGATAAGAGCAAAGGCATATGATGCCGTAATCAATGGATACGAGTGTGCCGGCGGTTCGATACGTATTCATCAAAGAAGGCTACAAGAGCTAAACTTTAAAGCTATAGGCTTGAGCAACGAAACCGCTATAGAGCGCTTTGGCTTTTTCCTTGAAGCTCTTGACTACGGAGCGCCACCTCATGGAGGATTTGCTGCGGGTATAGAAAGAACCTGCATGATAATCTGTGGGACAGAAAATATCCGTGATGTGATGGCATTTCCAAAGACTTCATCCGGGCAGGACTTGATGATAGATTCACCAAGTTTGGTAGAAGAATCTCAATTAAAAGAGCTGGGCATAAGATTAGACACGCGGGAATAACTTTTTGAAACCATTAGACTCGTAAAATCGTAACTTCTGACAGAAGCAAAAATCAATGCCAAAAGCTTATGAATAAAAGAAAAATAGTTATTGTAACTGTTGTGTCTATACTGCTTCTATTTCTGATAATAGGAGCAATTTTAGCGACTAGACAAGATATTGCGGAAGTGACTACTGTTAAGGTTGCTAGAAAAGCAAAGTTGGTCTCAACTGTGACCGCATCGGGAGAAGTTCGTCCAATACAGTTCATAAATTTAACGAGCGAAGTCCAAGGAAGAATTGAGGAGATATACGTTAAAGAGGGCGATTATGTCGTGAAAGGTCAGCCGCTTGTAAGGCTTGATCCGACGCAGCTTCAGTATAGCACTGATGCACAATTTGCATCTTTGCAGGCAGCACAGACAGAAGCTCAGGTAGCTCGTTCTCAGGTTCTCGCTGCACAAAATCAATTATCACAAGCGCGAGAAGCATTAACCGCAGCTCAAGCCTCTGTAGATGCAGCCGTTCAACAAGTTGCAACGGCTCGTCAACAAGTTGTTACAGCGCAAACGGAGGTAGATCGAGCGCAAATCGAAGTTAATGCAGCGAGAAGAGAGTTAAGAAGAGCTGAAGAACTTTTAGAAAGCAACGTAATTTCTCGTTCTGAGTATGATCAAGCCAGAGATCGTCTCGCTACCGCTGAAACGGCTTTAAGAAACGCTGAAGCAAGACTAAGAAGTCAACAGTTGGCCGTAAGTGAGGCGGAAGCAAGAGTGAAGGAGCTTCGAGCTAGAGTCTCTCAGCAAGAAGTTGCAGTAAGGGATGCTGAAAGAGCCGTCAAAGCTGCCGATCTGAATGCCGAATCAAGCGCAAAAAGGGCTGAGCAGCAAGCTGCACTCTTTCGAGGTCAAAAAAGCCAAAGAGATAAGACCTTACAGCTTGCCCCAATCAATGGAATAATCGCAGACATTCCTTCAAAAGTGGGAACTTTTGCCGTTGCAGGACTTTCAACAACTCCGCTTCTTACAATTGCGGATATGTCCACAATAAACGTTGAAGTGAAGGTAAGCGAAACTGAAATTGACAAGGTAGAAGTCGGGCAAAGGGCAACTATTCGTGTAGATGCCTTTCCAGAAACAGAAATTTTGGGTGAAGTAACACAAAAAACCCCTCTTGCATTGGGGAAATCTCAAACTACAGGCGGACTTTCTACAAATATAAATGTGCAGGAATCTAAAGAATTTCGAGTAGTTATTCAATTAAAGGAAATTCCGGACAAAGTCAAAGATGGTCTTAGACCCGGGATGAATGCCACGGCTACTATTTTTACGAAAACTGTCGAAAACGTGATTGCTATTCCAATCCAAGCCATAGTAGAAAAGCAAGTGGAAACTCCGACGCCTCAGCAAGCAGAGGAAAAAACCAAACCTCCCAAGGGAGTTTATATTGTCGAAAGAGACAGGGCTAAGTTTGTTGAAGTTACGACCGGCGTGTCAGGAGAAACTGAGATAGAGATTACTTCAGGGCTTGAAGAAGGTCAGGAGTTAATAACTGGTCCTAGCAAAACCCTCAGGACCATAAAAGACGGTGACTTTGTCAAGATCAAAAAGGGTTCTAACGATTCGTGATATGTTTGATAAAACAGATAAAGTGTTAATAAAAATGGAAGATGTTTGGCGCACATACAAGATGGGGGTCGAGGAGATTCATGCTTTACGCGGAGTTTACCTTCAGGTTAAAAAAGGTGAGTACGTAGCGATCGTAGGACCTTCAGGCTCAGGAAAATCTACCTTGATGAATATAATAGGGTGCTTAGATACGCCTACAAAAGGTAAATACTGGCTAAATAGCACTCTTGTATCCGAAATGAATGATGATCAGCTAGCCCAAATACGCAACAAAGAAATAGGTTTTGTTTTTCAGACGTTTAATTTACTGCCTAGAGCTACAGCACTTCAAAATGTTGAACTGCCGCTAATTTACGCTGGAATTCCTGCTTCTCAGCGTCGCGAAATGGCGCTTCAAGCCTTGCATTCTGTTGAGTTAACTGATAGAGCAAATCATCGTCCTAACGAACTTTCGGGAGGACAGCGTCAAAGAGTCGCAATTGCAAGAGCACTTGTAAACCATCCTTCTATTCTACTTGCAGATGAGCCGACAGGAGCACTTGATTCGAAAACTAGCGCAGAAATAATGTCTTTGTTTGAGAAGTTACATGCAGAAGGAAATACGATTATTGTTGTTACACACGAACAAGACATTGCTGCGCGTGCTCACAGAATAATAACAATCAGAGATGGAAAAATTGAAAGTGATGTTCCAAACGTTGTCAGCGTAGGCTAATTCTGAAAATGAAAAAGCGAATTTTCGTTGCGGTGGATCTTTCTGAAGAGATACAACTCAAAGTTGCTCAATACATCGAAGAGTTAAGACAAGCCTTTAGTAACTTGAAGGTTGGTTGGGAGCGCAAGGAAAAACTTCATCTGACGCTTAAATTTCTTGGCGAGATAGAGTTAAAGAAGGTAAAATGGCTTGAAAAGGTCGTTTCTGACGTTGCTAGAGATTTTACTCCTTTCACAATAGAAATATCCGGGACAGGTTTTTTCGGTTCAAAATCTTACCCTAGAGTTTTGTGGCTTGGTGTGAGCGATAATTCAGGATGTTTGGAGCGGCTTCAAAAGATTTTGGATCTTGAATGTCAAAAAGTCGGATTTAAATCTGAAAATAGAGATTTTAAGGCTCACTTGACAATAGGTAGAATTCGCCAACCGGAGCTAGCTTCTGAGCTTTTGCAGGAACATTTAAGAAGAGGCTTCTTAGGCGGCGAATTTCAGGTTTCAGAAGTGGTTATCTATGAAAGTCAACTTTTGAGAGAAGGTTCGAGATATTCAATCGTCTCGAAGCACAAACTAAATCAATCATTCTAGCCTTGCCTTTCAGCTTGAGAGATTGCATTTTGAAGAAAAAACTCAAGTCCTTCTATTTCAAATCCGTCTTCTTGCGATAGTTTTTTCAAGACGGAAGCACTTTCGCTATCAAGGAAATCAATGTCAGCAAGGTCGAGTGTTATATTCCTTTGAAGCTCTTCCCTCATTTCGAGGGCTATTTTTTCTAGCAAAATAGCATCCTCGAGTGTCAGAGAACCTTCGACTCTCAAGATCGTTTTTCCTCTTTCCGTATCTTCTACTTGCGTTATCTTTGTTGGCATCTTTTCTATAAAAAAACTACAAATCCTTTCGAAGATGAAAAGTGAAAAAAGGGTTGCTTGTATGCAAAAAAAAGACAGGCAAGGAGCCTGTCTTTTTGAGGGTAGAGCTTTCTTTGTTATTGCTCCATCGGAGGCAATTCTTTTTTGCCTTTTCGGAATTTTTGAAACTTTTCCCCGAAACGAGGTCGAAACTGTTGAGCTTTTTCTCTTTGTTCTGGAGTTAATAACGAAAAGATAGAAGCTTTGGTTCTAAGGCGCTCAATTGTGATTTGCTTATCTATTTCGGCTTTTCTTGTTGCGAGCTGATTAGCAAGAGCTTCGTCAAAGTATCCGTTCTTTCCTAAATCTTTCATTTGAAATAGGATCTGGCGTTGCTCTTGCTTAAGAGGCTGAAGTTTGGCTCTTTCGTTTTCAAGAATTTGCCTTATTTGGTTTCTTTGATCTTCGGTAAGACCGACTTGTTCAGCCCATTTGTCGCTAAAAATTGGCATCTTTCGCTCTGCTTTTTGAGCAAAGGTAGAATTCAGGCAAAACAATCCAAGAATAAAAACCGAAAATGCATAAAACACTCTTTGCATAAGTCTTTCTCCTTTCCTTCGGAATTTTCAACGGTTTTTTACCGTTTCTAATTTATAAGACACGAAAAAGTAAAGATTGGGCGAAAAATTTTCGCCCTAGGACAGAGTTTTTTTTTGAAAGTTTTTGAAAGATTTAAGATTTTCGGCGTGCTTCAACGAATGACTTGACTCCGAGGATTACAAACACGAGGCATATCAAGGTCATTGCAATAAGCATTGAAGCCGCAAAGTTGAAGGTGAAGTTGCCTATATTCGACAGTATTCTAAGCAGTGGAACAAGAAAGCCAATAAAGGCTACTAGAACAGCAGTGTGCATTAGTGTTTTACGTAGGTTTTCTTTCTTTTCAGATAGAAAGCCAAGAATAAGAAGGATAACGCCGAAGCCTGCCGGTATCAGTGCAGTAAAGCTTGCCGAGCCTTCAACCAAACCATAACCGTAGCCGATTGCGCCGACTAGAACGAGTAATAGACCACAGATAACCGCAGCTCTAGGCATATTTTTTCTCCCTTTTGTTTTAATTGGTTTCAGGTAAATTTTACATCAAAGCTAAAAAGCTGTAAAAGTTCATCTAACAACGTCACTAGCGACTTTGCCATTGATGATGGTTCCGATGCAATGAGTTGTGTATTCAAATGGATCGCCATCGAAAAGCGCTAAATCGCCATCTTTACCTACTTCGATCGAGCCTACACGGTCAGCTATTCCTAAGATTCTAGCCGCATCTATTGTGATAGTAGCAAGTGCATCTTTTTGAGAAAGTCCGTTTGCTGCGGCTATTGCAGCTTCAAATAGAACAACTCTAGTTTTCGGAACATACGTTTCATATCCGCTTTGAAGAGCTACCTGAATTCCAGCAGCTCGAAGCTTTGCTGCAGTTTCCATAGAGAGATTTTGCGCATCGCCGCTTGCTCGATACATTGTCGGGTGTATAATTACTGGCACACCTGCTTGCTTTATTTCATCAATTAAAAGATAGGCTTCACTAGCTCCATCGAGAATTACTCTTATGTTGAATTCCTTCGCTATGCGGAGAGCGGTCATTATGTCTTGAGCTTTGTGGGCAGTTACGAGAAGCGGAATTTCTCGTTTCAAAACTTTTTGCCACATTTCTTGTTTTAAGTCTCTTGAAGAATCAGGTTTGTAAGACTGAGCCTTTATGAGTTCTGAGCGCAGCATAGCGGCTGCCTTTGCTCTTGTTCCGGGCGAGCGACCTTGTCCTGCAAGACCGGCTTGACCTAGCGTTACGGCAATCGTCGCTGTAGGAACTAAGGTAACTTCTTCTATCGTGCGTCCAAAGGTTTTTGCAATCATTGTTTGACCTGAAACCAAAGCCGCTGGAGCATGTCCTGTATGAATCGTTGTGACGCCATATTGTCTTACCCATTCGACTAGTTTTTCTTCGGAATTATATGCATCGATTGCTCGAAGCTCTGGTTGAATGGGCGAGGAGGCATCGAGCTGCATCTGGTCGTGAGGTTGGTTAAGATAACCTGAAAGCCCTATGACAGAGTGAGCGTCAATTAAGCCGGGTGTTACTACTTTTGCAGATAAAACCCTATAGCCAGCAGGGATTTTGATTTGAGTTGCAGGTCCTACAGCTTCTATCTTTCCATTTGTGCCGATTAAAACAACTCCGTTTTGAATGTTTTCACCAGCCATTGTCCATATAATCTCACCTTTAACTGCAATTTGCGCATCAATTCTAGCAAGAGCGAAAAACGTAATAGCTATTACAAGAAGTTTTCTCATTTGTTTTCACCTCCTACATCTTCAAAACAATCTATGTGAGCGTGACGATCTTCAGAAGCTCCGTAGCCACCTACGGCAATCAAGTAATCTTTCGGATCGCTTCGATCAAAGACTTTTTTTCCTTCTACCCAGGTTTCAAGAACCTTTGTATAAACGCTTAATGGATCGCCAGAGAGAATTATAAAATCAGCGTCTTTGCCGGGTTCTAGCGAGCCTATGCGTTTTTCAAGATCAAGCATGATGGCTCCAGCCATTGTCATAGCATACAGAGCTTTTTCTCTTGACATGCCATTTCTTACTGCAAGACCAGCTGACCGCAGGAAGAGCCTAGAATCAGTTATGTAATCGTCAGTATGAAAGCCTACTAAAGCACCAGCTTTTTCAAGTGCGGCACCGTTTGTCATTGAAATATCCATAGTCTCGAGTTTCCCACCAGGCGAATCTATTATGATTATCGAAGATGGTACCTTTGCTTTTGCTATTTCTTCGGCTACCTTCCATGCCTCTGAAACGTGATGTAAAACTACTCTGAACCCAAATTCCTTTTGAAGACGTAGCACCGTGATTATGTCATCGTGTCGGTGCGTATGAAAATGAACTATGCGTTTGCCATCGAGTACTTCAACCAAAGCTTCCATTGTGAGATCGCGTGCGGGCAGTTTCGACTTATCGTCTCCTGCTCTTCTGATTTTTTCTCTATATTCTTGAGCCTTGATTAACTGCTCACGAAAAAGTGCTGCCGATTTTGCACGAGTGCCAGGAAAGTTGCCTCCACCGGTTCTAAGGCTGTTGGTACCGTTAGCAAATTTCATCCCGCCAGCAATTCTTCCTTCGTCCGTGTATATTAGGAGATCTTCTATTTTGTTTGCGCCGTCTCGTAATTTAAGGTAAAGGGTCTGACCGCTATTTAGATGACCTGAGCCTGGCATCACATTAACCGTGGTTATTCCGCCTGCTTGTGCCCGTTGAATGCTGGAAGAACGCACGTTTATAGAGTCCAAAACGCGCACATCGGGCTGAATCGGACTTGAACCATCTGCTCCTGACACTTCACCGATGTGGCTATGCGTATCAACGAGTCCGGGCATTATTACCTTACCGCTTACGTCTCTGATTTCGGCATCTTTTGGAATTGATACGCTGCCGACAGCTCCAACTGAGACTATTTTACCATTTTGTATTATCAAAACGCCTTTTTCTATGGGTTGTCCCACTATAGGAATTACTTTTGCGTTGACAAACGCAACCGGTTTCTCTTGGCATACAACGGCTACAGCCAAGAAAAAAATCAAAGTAAGCTTCTTCATAATTTTTCTTCTCCTCGAACCTTCATAAGAGAGCTAAGTCTTTTACTGAAAAGCAGGGATTTATGTTTCAGAATAATCAAATTGACCGCAGAAAAACAAACGAAATCGTGTCTTTCTTTACGTTTTGCGTAAAAATTTTTCAAAGAAAAGTTTGCGCACTGAAAGCCTATTATATTGTAAAGAGAAGATTTAATCTAATTTAGCTATTTTGTTGGCACGCCAGTTGCTCTGGGTTGAAGAAGTCAATTCCTAGTAAAAAGGAGGCAATATGAAAAAAACGTTGATTTTATTTACGCTGTTGCTTTTTGCTTTGGCAGGCATTAGCAATGCTCAAGTTAGAAAAGAGAAGAAATATCCTGGGCTTGCAACGAACATTGCAATAGTTGGTGGTAGCACCGCTGCAGGAGCTTTGATAGGCGGTCGTAAAGGTGCGATGATAGGTGCTGGAGCTGGACTTCTTTATGCTTCAAGCCGTAAGGGCACAAAACGAAGAGCATATGGTAGCAACTATCGCCGAATAGCAAAAATAGCCGGGGGAACTTTGGTAGGTGCAGGTGTAGGTGGCTATCTTGGCGGCAAGAAAGGAATGATTATAGGAAGCCTTATAGGTGCTGGGGCAACTTATCTTTACACAAAGAATGGATATCGTTATTACAGAGCGAGAAACGGCAAAATATATGCCGTGCCTAATTGGTAGAGCTATAAAGGCTCGGGTTCACTTTTCCGAGCCTTATTCTTTGGTAACCTAACAATAAATTTTGTTTTCCCGCTATCTGATTGAGCTTCAATTTTACCGCCGTGAGCCGTGACTATTCCGTAACAAACTGCTAATCCTAATCCTGTGCCTTTGCTTTTGGTTGTGAAAAATGGGTCAAAAACTTTCCTTAAATTCTCTTTTTCGATTCCTATTCCTGTATCTGTAAACTCTATGACAACAAAATTTTCTTCTTCTAGAGTTTTTATTGTTAATTTACCTCCATTAGGCATTGCATCGCGAGCATTGAGCAAGATGTTTAGAAAAACCTGTTGCATTTGATTTATATCGGCATAGACTTCAGGCAAGAAGTTATCAAATTCTTTCTTTACTTCAATTTTTTGAAAGGTTTTATCAAAGCTTACAAGCCGCAAACTGCTTTCCAAGACTGAATTTATGTTTAGAAGTGTTCGAGAAGAAGGACGAACGCGTGAAAACTCCATCATGTCAGATGTAACCTGCTTGATACGCATTATTTGAGATAATATAATTTTCAGCTTCTCTTTTACGTCTTCGTCCAAATTCTTATTTTTTTGGATTATCTGAATTAAAGATGAAATCGAAGCGAGAGGATTGTTTATTTCGTGAGCTATACCAGCAGTCAAGGTTCCCATGGCAGCGAGTTTTTCGGTTTGAATTAGGTGTTCATGTAGCTTACGAAGTCGCTCTATGTCATCAGCCATTTTCTGACTCATCTTATTGAAAGCGTCCGCCAAAATGCCTATTTCATCATTTGTTTTGCGTAGCTCAACTTGAGTTCCATATTCACCATTTATTACTTGAATTGCAGCAAGGGTGATTTTTTGTAGCGGTCTAGAAATAGCACGAATTATCAGTAGAACGATTAGCAAATTAGGGAGTAAGGCTGAAACAATGCTGAAGACCAGATATTTACGCCATGCTTCGAAGTCAGCGCCATTTCCAAAAACCCACCATACTATCGGCACTTGGAAAACGAAGAATCCAGCCGCGGCGATCGCTGCCACGATTAGAGCTATCTTGTATGTAAGCGGAAAGAGTTTGAATTGATCAAGCGCCGTTTCGAGTGAAAAAAGATTGAAGTTCGATATGGCGTATGCACAAATTAAAACCCCAGGCAGAACAAATAGTGATGAGATGGGAAGAAAATCGTAGTTTCCAAGAAAAGGCAAAATGACATTTGCTAATGTTTTCAGAATCACTGTAATTCCGATTGACCAGAGTATAGCTCCGAGTTGTTTTCCTTCCTGACTTTTACGGTAATGAAGGTATTTCTTAAAAAGTACGAGAAAACCGTAACTGAAAAGCAGATAGATGTAAAAAACGAAAAAATATGTGACCGTGGTAAGCTCTATTCTTAGTTTTCCATCATCAAAGCTTATCTCTTTCCATAAGAAACCGGTGATAGTGGCGGGAATGAGAACCAATCCCGGAGAAAAAAATATAGCCGCTTTTCGGCGCGGCGTCCGTGAATTTTCTGGAAATACCCAGGCGAAGACTATCAAAGTGTATTGCATGAAGAGTGCTACAATAAAGCTGGTAGCAGCCCAGATTTCGGGAAAGCGTTGTAATTCTTCGAAATTCCAAAAAAACAGATCTTTAGTTGTCCAAAGTCCCAGTAAAGCTATAAAGCTGGCGAAGGTTTGATGTGCTCGATTTCTAGGGTTCTCTACGAAAATGTAAAACCCTAACAGCACTAGCAAAAAAAGAGCCAATAAGTGAAGAATAGTCATCATAAGCATATCATAACATCTTACGAGGTAAGAAGGACTGATGAATTGCTATAGAATAGATCGAAAGAAAAGCGCTTTATACGGTATCATTTCTGCTTTTGTCTGGATGAGGTGCTTTTTCTTGGCTAAATGGATCGTCAAAAGTTTTGAGGTTGTCTATAATAACAGTTCGTAAGTGTTTCCATTGGTGATCATTGCAAAGCAGTTTTTAGGCTGCCTTTCCGAAGAAAGAGTTAGGGTTTTTTGTTTATGCTAGTTAGATTACTTTTGTTATTGTTTTTCTTAAATATTTCGTCTTTTTCGCAAAGAGAGTTTAAGGATAGGCCTGATGAGTCAGGCGGGGTTTTAATTTACGAGCAAGCTGCTTATGATGTTACTTCATATGATATAAGCGTTGAGGTTTTTCCTTCGGACAAGAAGATTTCGGCTTCGGTTTTGATCAGGGCTAAAATTGTTCAGCCTGTGGATAGGTTTGTGGTTGATTTGAAAGAAAACTTTGATGTAAGGCAGGTGTTGGAGCGCAATAGGGAATTACAGTTTGAACGACGCGGCGGAAAGCTGTGGATAAAGTTCATGGAGACGAAACAGCCTGGAGAATCTGTTTCTGTTGAAATTTCTTACTCAGGTGCTCCGCGTGTAGCTCCAAATCCGCCTTGGGTCGGTGGTTTTGTTTGGACGAAGACGGCTGATGGATCCGATTGGATCGGTGTTGCTTGTCAAGGTGATGGTGCCGATCTTTGGCTTCCTGTCAAGGATCATCCTTCAGATAGGCCCGATCGAGTCAATCTCAAAGTAACGGTTCCAAAAGGACTGTATGTAGCTTCAAATGGAAAATTGAGAAAAATAGAAAGCAGTCTAGAAGGCAAAAGCACCTTTTATTGGCAAATGTCTAGCCCTATAAATAACTACAATATTACGCTTAACATCGCGCCTTATAAACTGATTGAGGACAAGTATAAAAGTATTGATGGAACGGTTTTTCCAATTATTTTCTACGCCCTACCTGAAAGTTACGAAAAAGCAAAGGATATAGTGTCGCAAACTAAAAGGTTTCTCGCTTTTTATGAAAAATATCTCGGACCTTATCCATTTCGCAAAGAAAAGCTTGGAATAGCAGAAACTCCGTATCTAGGAATGGAACACTCAACAATAATTGCATATGGAAGCGATTTCAAAAATAACGAATACGGTTTTGACTGGTTAATGTTACATGAGCTTGGTCATGAGTGGTGGGGTAATCTGGTTACCGCTTCTGACTGGCGAGATTTTTGGTTGCATGAGGGATTTCAATCCTTTATGGATACTCTTTATGTTGAAGAAGTTGCCGGCATAGAGGCTTATCTTGAGCAAATGAGAGAAAGGATGAACAGAGTAAAAAACAAAAAAGCCATTGCTCCTTTAGAACCTAAATTTGCCTATCAAGTTTACATGGCTGAGCCAGATTACAAAAAAAGTGATGGCGACATTTACGACAAGGGCGCTTGTGTTTTGCATACTTTGCGTTATTTGATAGGAGATGAAGTCTTTTTTCGCTCTCTTAGGAGAATGGCTTATCCGAGAGAGGAAATGGAAAGGTCGAAAAAAGGTATTCAAGCAAGATTTGTGACTACGGATGAGTTTATCAACATTGTTGAGCGAGAATCTGGAATGCAGCTTCGATGGTTTTTTAATGTTTATCTAAGGCAGCCTGAACTTCCTGAGCTTTTTGTGCAACAAGCGAACGAGAAAACTAAAATATTCTGGAAGACGCCTTACAAAACTGAGTTTCCTATGCCAGTAGAAGTTGAAGTTGAAGGTAAAATCATACGTTTAGAAATGAAAGGAGGACAAGGGGCAATCGAATATCCAATATCTTCAATAAAAGTCGATCCGAGAGGATGGATTCTGAAGAGAGTAGTTTTTGAGTAGTGTTTGATTTTGCACACGTTTATTAAGAGGAGGAGAAAATGATCGGCTTAATAATAATGGTTTTGCTTACGCTGAAAATTCATAGGTTGACAAAACAAGCTGGCCAATCGTCTTTTTTTTGGGTCTTAGCAGCAATTATTTCTTATCTGGGGATTCAATTCTTGATTGTGGTCTTTACGCTTTTGATTTTAAGTAGCTTTTTGGAAGTTAAGAGGTTCATGGTTCTAGTCATGTTTCTTTCGGAGTTTTTTAGTCTTTTAGGTGTCTGGACCATAGTCAATTATTTAGACGGAAAGAAGCAAGGTGGAAGTTAAGTTATGAAGGAAGTTGCGAAGCTCGGTGAAACAGTCGAAAAGAGATGGCGATCGAAAAATTACTCTGAAAACACTTTTCCTGAAATATGCGCCGATGCCCTCGAAGAGGCTGAGCTACCGAAGAAGTTGTCTGCTTATGATGTTCTAAAATGGGTGATTCAGACAACATATTTACCAGAGCAGCGCGATCTAGCTGCTAAGTTTGGTGATCCGCCGATAACTATTTACAACAGCCCACGCTTTCATATTGACGTGTATTTTTGGCTTGATGGAACGACTTCGATTCATCAGCATTCTTTCTGTGGAGCTTTTCAGGTCTTTCACGGTTCAAGCATACATACCACTTATGAATTCGAGCTTGAAGAGTCAATAAACGTTTTTACAGAGTTGGGTAAAATTAAACTTGTTGACTGTGAGCTACTAAAAGCAAACGATATAAGAAAGATTTTACCCGGACGAAGTTTCATTCACTCTTTATTTCATCTTGACCAACCTTCGGCAACCATAGTAATTAGAACGACTCGCAGCCCGCTTTGTCTTCCTCAATACGACTATAGAAAACCGAATTTAGCTATTGATCCATTTTTCGATGAACCAAATATAACTAGAAAAACTCAAGTCATTTCAACTCTTCTTAGGTTAGACTTAGCTGAAAACGTTAAGATTATTTCGGAGATGCTAAAAAATTCGGACTTTCAAACATCTTATTTTATACTTTCCACGATTAAAAGCCACATTGACAATAATCGCTTTAACAAGATTTTTGGTAGAGGCAAAGAACTATTCAAAGAGCTAGTTGAGTTAGTTCAGCGCAAGCACGGGACGGTTGCGAATTCTTTGCCTGAGATTTTTCATTATCAAGAGAGAATACAGGAAATTACACGTAGAAGAAGCTTCGTTGTAGATAATGAGTTGAGATTTTTTCTTGCCCTTCTGATGAATGTTGAGGGTAAACAGAGAATTTTTCAACTTGTGAAAGAGCGCTTTCCTAATACAGACCCGGTGGAAAAAATTCTTGACTGGGTAGATCAGCTTGCGAGCACAAAGGTTCTAGATTTTAATTTGAGTAATGCTTTGGGTATCTCGGATTTCAGTCCTGTAGATTTAGTTATACTGGAAAGTTTACTAAGAGATTTCGATGGTAAACAAGAATCCCAGTTGTTTGAAGACTACGGTGTTAATTTACAGGGCGAGCAAATCAGCAGTAGAAAAAGAAAACTTCAGGAAAACGTGATCTTCGAGCCACTTTTGGCATAGAAACTTGCTTTTTGAAAGCGGGTTTAGAGGTATAAAACTAAAGGGAAGCTGTTAAATTTGGTTCGGAAAGGGGTTTGCGTCGTTCATATACTCTTACTGTTACTTCATTTTGAAGATTTATCGTGTTGATTTGATCGAAATCTTCGAGGAAGTTTTCAAGCATAAAGGTATCAGCGTTTTCTATTTCAAGAGGTATTTCAGTTACAAACCATCTTTGGATTTCTCTAGAGAAGGTCGAATAAACTTTTGCTCCGCCAATGATGAAGATGTCGCAGTTTAGGTATCGTCTGATTGCGAGGACTTCTTCTTTTGATCGCATTAGTAATAAGTTAGGCTGGTTGTTTAATATGTGTGAGCGACTAAGAACTATGTTTAGTCTATTTTTCAAAGGTTTTCCAATGGAAAGCCATGTTTTATAGCCCATCACAACGGTGTGTCCTGTGGTGAGTTTTCTGAAAAACTTCAAATCTGATTCGCAATGCCAAGGAAGTTGACCATTTTTGCCTATAGCAAGGTTTTTTGCAATGGCAACTACGCCGATGATTTCTTGCACGTTTTCGATTATAGCTTTTGACGGCAAAAACCTCAAAAATTTTCCGTAAGAAGCTAAACGCTTGCTTTAGGCATCGAAGTTTACAAAGCGTATTTTTGTGCCGATTTGTGCATGTCTTATAATCTAAGCTTATTGTGGAATTATGAGAAGAGCTTGTTTTACTATTGGAGTTTTTTTACTAACTTCAACGATTATTTTTTCGCAACAGCTACCTCGTCAAGAGCAGCTACTTAATGGCTTAAAACTTCTAATCTGGGAAGACAGGTTAGCCAACAAAATGACGGTAAAAGTGCGAATTCACAAAGGAGCGGCTTTTGACCTTAAAGACAAAGAAGGAATGATGGCTCTGCTGAGTGACATTCTCTTTGCCGACGGGCAGTCTGAAAAGCTCTTCCGTGAAGATTTTGCAGGAAAATTGGACGTTACGGTAAATTACGATTACATTCAAATTGATGCATTGGGAAAAACGGAAAATTTCCTAGCGATGCTTGAAATACTAGCGAATTCGCTGATAAATCCGCCTATTACGAAGGAAAATTTTAAGAAAGTGTATGAAGCGAGGCTTGCAAAGATAGAGAATCTAGAGAAAAAGGATTCTTATGTTGCCGATCTTGCAGTCAGAAAGAGACTTTTAGGAACTTTTCCTTATGGTAGAAGCATTGAAGGGACAGCTCAAAGTCTAAAAAATATCGAACTTGCTGACTTGATTTTTGCAAAAGAGAGGTATTTGACGGCTGATAATGCGACATTGATTATTAGCGGAAATCTGAAATCGGATTTTGTTTACATGGCCGCGAGGCGAATCTTCGGCCCGTGGAAGAAGTCTGAAAGACCAATTCCTTACAGTTTTCGCCAGCCAGACGAGCCTGATACTTCCTTGCTTGAGATGGCGTCTACAGATGACAACTTAATAGAAGCCCGTTCGGCATTGCGTGGAGTGGCTAGAAGCGACAAGAACTTTTTTACCGCACAGATTCTTGCTAGGGTTCTATCAGAAAGATTAAAGCGCGAATCAGACAATTCTGCCGTTATTCATCAAGGGTATTTCTTACCCGGAATTTTAATTTCTAAGCTTTCTCTAAGTAAAGCCTCTAGCAACGAAGAATTTTCTTCGGAAAAATTTTTGCCCAAATTCAGCCTTTCAGATTTAATGAGGGAAAGCATAAATACAGTAGAATTTGAGAAGGCGAAGAGTGACTTTTTGAAAGATTTCAACGCTACGCCGCATTATGATTTGTGGCTCGATCTAGACACTTATGGCCTTGTTTCTTTAGAAGAGGAGAAAAAGAAGGCCGAAAGCGTAAGTTTACAGGATGTTGTAAGCTTGCTTGAGGAATTTCGCAAAAGACCGATTGTTAACGTTGTTCTGATTAAAAGATGAATTATCGAAAGTTGGAGACAAGAAATCCGGCCGCCATTCGTGAGATGTTTTCACGAATTGCTCCAAGATATGATTTTCTGAACCATTTACTTTCTTTCAACATAGATCGGCATTGGCGTAAACGGGTTTGTCGGCGGCTAGATGATATCTTAGAAAATCCGGCTGCGGTCGTTTTGGATTTAGCTTGTGGGACTGGAGATTTGTCTATAGAGCTGAAGAATGTAGGTAAAGCTAAAATTTTCGGCGTTGATTTTTGTCATCCTATGCTTCAGCTTGCAATGCAAAAAACTGATTCAGTGCCTTTTATCGAAGGTGATGGGCTTAATCTTCCATTTGAGGATCTATGTTTTGATGCTGTTACGATAGCCTTTGGGCTTAGGAATTTTGCCGATTGGGAGTTAGGCTTACGAGAAAGTTACAGAGTATTAAAGCCTTTTGGTAGGCTGGTCGTTCTTGAATTTTCGACGCCTGTTGTGCCTGGGTTTAAGCAGGTTTTCGATTTTTACTTTAATAAGATTTTGCCGTTTGTTGGTGGGTTTCTATCTAGGTCAATGGAAGCTTACGCTTATCTACCTAGATCGGTTTCTCATTTTCCTGATCAAGATGGGCTCAAAAGAATGATGGAGCATGTTGGTTTTAGTAAGGTCGAGTACGAAAACCTAACGGGGGGAATTGCAGCGGTTCACTGTGCTTGGAAGTTATGAAGTTTTGCAAGACGATTAATGTAAGGCTTAAGAAGTTCATTGGTCGGATAGGTCTTATTTTGTTGGTTGTTTGGACTGTAGTTTCACTTGTAACTTTTCTGATTGAGATAATTCCTGGAAAGCCTTCTACCGCAATTCTAGGCGAGAATGCAACGCCGGAGCAGATAGAGCAATTTGAGAGAAAGCACGGTTTGGATAAACCCGCCTTTTTCATTAGCTTTTCGTTTAGTGATGGTTTGGTCTGGAATGGTTTGGATAATCGTTATGCTTACTATTTTCTAGGAATTTTGAAGGGTGATTTGGGAAGATCTTTTCGGACGGATAGGCCTGTTTCCGAAATGATACTCGAGCGTTATCCAAACACGATAAAGCTTGCCTTTGCAGCTATGTTAGTAGCTGTCGCGATAGCTATTCCGCTTGGTGTGCTAGCTGGAACGCATAAAGGTTCGCTGATTGATAATTTTGCATCTATTTTTGCTTTAATCGGGATAAGTCTTCCAAGCTTCGTGACGGGCCCTTTTTTGGTTTATGTTTTTGCAGTAAAGCTAAACTGGTTTGCTCCGACTGGTAGCACAAATCCTGAAGATATTGTTTTGCCTGCAGTTACGCTCGGTGCAGCGCTTTCTGCGATTTTGACAAGAATGGTGAGAAGCTCTGTAATCGAGGAGCTCGGCGAGGATTATGTCCGCACAGCACGGGCGAAAGGCTTGAGCGAAAGAGTTGTTATTTATAAACACGTCTTAAAAAATGGCTTAATACCTGTGGTTACGATTTTAGGTTTGCAGCTGGGTGTTTTGTTGGCTGGTGCGATAATTACAGAAAAGATTTTTAGCTGGCCTGGACTTGGAACATTGCTTCTTGACGAAGGGATTGCTAAGCGAGATTATCGCCTCGTTCAAGGTTGTGTTTTGGTGATTAGTTTGACTTATATTTTGGCAAACATGTTAACTGATTTGATCTACAGTTGGCTTGACCCTAGAATTAGGCTTTCTTGATGAATAGATTAGCTTACATAGGTTTTTTCATAGTTGCGATTTTAATAATTGTAGCGGTTTTTGCGCCTTTTGTGGCAACTCATGATCCTACCGTGCAGAATCTTGCGATGCGTTTTGCTGCGCCGTCGGCAGAGCATTGGTTTGGAACTGATGCTTTAGGACGAGACATTTTCTCCAGAATCGTTTACGGAGCGAGAATTTCTCTACAAGTTGGAGTAACGGTAACCTTTATTTCAGCTTTTCTTGGTGTGGTCATAGGTGCGATTGCGGGTTATTATGGAGGAGTAATTGACAAGATTCTATCAGGTTACGTTTTTAATGTTTTTCTTGCTTTTCCGGGCTTGCTACTTGCGATTGCGCTGGTTGCCTTCTTAGGAGCGGGAATTTGGAAGGTGATTTTTGCGCTTTGTGTAATAGGTTGGGTTGGATATGCCCGAGTTATGCGTGGACAGGTTCTCAAAGTAAGAGAGATGGACTTTGTGCAAGCGGCAAGAGCACTCGGTGCAAATGATTTGAGGATTCTTTTTGTGCATATTTTGCCGAATTCGATTCAACCTATAATAGTTCAGGCTTCTCTTGGAATGGCTGGAGCTGTTCTTTCGGAAGCTTCTCTTTCTTTTCTAGGGTTAGGAGTGCCACCACCTGCGCCTTCATGGGGAACAATGATAGAAGAAGCTCGTGGTCTTGATACCCTTTACAATGCGCCTCATGTTCTTTTCTTTCCCGGTATTGCTATTGCTCTTACGGTCCTTGCATTCAACTTCATAGGTGATGGGATCAGAGAATATCTAGACCCAAAGCAAAGAAGAAGATAAACCTCGCTTACGATTAAAATGGAATAAAAAATGCTTTCAGATTCTCATAGATTTGTGAGGGCTTGAAAAATTTTTATTGTTGTTTTTTGTCTAAAAAGACTAAAATTTATTTGGCTACATGGAAGGATGAAAGTAAAAGATATAGAAAAATTTCGCAGCGAAGAAAGAGGGAGTTTTCAACCTCTGACAGTTTTCTACGTGTTATGCTCTGAACCTACTTATACTCCAATTTATTTTAGTCCTTCAATTGAAAGGTTCGGACATTCCGTTCATGAATGGTGCGAGGTTAAAAACTTAGACTGGAGTAAGTTTGTACATCCTGAAGATAGAGAGGTGTTTTTAGCTGACAAGTTGAAGTTAATAACAGAAAAGAAGAGTAAAACTTCTCAATACAGGATTATCGGAAAAAACGGTGAGATTCATAAGGTTTTTGATCACTCATGTTTTATAGATGATAAAATTCACGGAGTTTTAATTGAAGCTATAGATTACAAGTTTATCAAAACCTTACTAGGTGTCGACGGAGATTTTTATTATAAGCTTTTTGAGGATGTAAGCGATATAGTTTACTTAAGCGATCTGCAAGGTAAATGGGTTTTAGTCAATCCTGCAGTTGAAAAAATTTTAGGTTATACCCGAGACGAGATATTAACTCAGTTAAGGACTGAAGATATTGTTGCTCCCGAGTATCTGCAATTAGTAAAGCAAAAACTTGAAGAAAAAACAAAAGGTGACTCCAGCGAAACGACTTATGATGTTCAGTTTATAAGAAAAGATGGAGTGAGAGTAACTCTTGAAATCAAGAGCCGTCTTCTTTGGGGTGAATCTGGGCAGCCTTTAGCTATTCAAGGAATTGCCCGTGATGTTACTGAGAAAAGAAAGCTAGTTGAAGCTTTAAGTAGTTCTGAAAGAGAAATAAAAGCTATTTTGTCGGCACTTCCCGAAATGGTTTTTGTGGTTAGCAACGATGGAAAAATCATAAAAACGCTTTTGACTAGGGGCTCAGCGACATTTCATGAGAATTTGAAGAAGCTAGTTGGCAAGTCAATTGAGGAGATAATTCTTGCAGAACATCTGGATTTCTTTTTACTGAAGATACGGGAAAGCCTACGTAAGTCTAAGCCGGTAAGCTTTGAAAGCGAAATTTACGTTGGAAGGGATGATGTCTTCTACGAAGTCACTTTTTCGCCCCTGGATGAAACGAGTGTAGTCATGGTTCTAAGGGACATTACGGAAAAGAAATTCGTAATGCAGGCTCTAAAGGAAAGCGAAGAGCGTTATCGGGAGCTTTTTGAAAATGCCAATGATCTAATCTACACACACGATCTTCAGGGTAATTACACTGAAGCGAACAGAATGGCGGAAGTTTTGACAGGTTATACGAAAGAAGAGATAAAGGGATTGAGCTTTACTCAAGTTGTAGCTCCAGAACATTTAGACAGGGCAAAAGAGGCTTTTAGAAGAAAGCTGAAGACGGGCGAATCAACAACTTATGAGTTGGATGTAATTACGAAAGATGGCCGCAGGATTACGCTAGAACTGAGGACGAGACTCATTTATAGAGACGGTAAGCCAGTTGGGGTTCAAGGAATAGGTAGGGATATTACCGAACGAAAAAAGATGGAAAGAGCTTTGAAGGAAAGTGAAGAGCGTTATCGTTTGGTAACTGAAGGTGTGATGCATCAAATTTGGTCAGTATTTCCTGATGGAAAGATAGAGTTTGTCAATAGCAGGGTAAAGGAATATTTTGGCTGTTCTTTGGAAGATTTGGAAAATGGTGGCTGGCAAAAGAGGGTGCATCCTGAAGATTTACGTAAATGCTTTAGGAAGATGATTACTGCATTACGTAATGGTGAAGCTTTTGACGTAGAGCTTAGGTTAAAGCGTAAAGATGGTCAGTATCTGTGGCATGCTGTTCGTGTCGTTCCCTACCTAGATGATGAAGGAAATGTTGTGAAATGGTTTGGAACAGGTACAAACATTCACGACAAAAAAGTTGCTGAATCGGAGTTAGATTACTTAGCAAAGCATGACAGCCTAACAGGTCTTTTTAACCGCTCGCAGTTTGTAGCGGAACTAAATAAGGCTATAGAGAAACTACAAGAAAAAGTCCTATCGAACTTTGCGGTTTTGTTTTTAGATTTAGATAGGTTCAAAGTAGTTAACGACAGTCTCGGTCATGGCGTAGGAGATGAGTATCTAAAAATAACCGCTGAAAGAATAAAAAGATGCGTTCGGCCTCGTGATGTTGTAGCAAGGTTCGGAGGAGATGAATTCACGGTTCTTCTCAATGGTTTTAATTCAAAAGAAAATGTTTTTAAGGTGGCAGATAGAATTTTGGATACTCTTTCAAAGCCGCTTAAAGTGAAAAACAACGAAATTTTCACTTCGGCCAGCATCGGCATTGTTTTTTCAGATGAGGAAAGAAAGACTCCTGAGGACTATTTACGAGACGCCGATATTGCTATGTATAAGGTAAAAGAGCGAGGTAAGTCCGGATATGAAGTCTTTAGTCATGAGATGAAAGCGTTAGGTTATAACTTCTTGAGACTGGAGAGTGATTTGAGGCATTCCATAAAGGAGGGACTATTTGATGTCTATTATCAGCCGATAGTTTCTTTGGCGGATGGTAAAACTAGAGGATTTGAAGCACTACTTCGCTGGAAGCATCCAGAGTTAGGATTACTGCCTCCTGAAGAGTTTATCGACGTTGCCGAAGAGACGGGCTTAATAGTTACCATAGGGGGATTAGTTTTAGAGAAAGCTATTTCTCAGCTTCGTAAATGGAAAGATGAATTTGATAAGGAGCTTTTCATTTGCGTAAATCTTTCTGCTAAACAACTTGCCAACGTGTCTTTGGTTCGGAAGATAAAGGGATTGATTCATGACAATTCTTTGGAACCTAGCTCAGTTTGTTTAGAGCTTACGGAAAGTGCCGTTCTAAAGGACGAAATACTTGCAGGAAGAATCTTAAATGAATTAGATAAAATCGGCATCATGATTTCTACAGACGACTTTGGGACAGGACATGCTAGTTTAGGTTATCTGAGTAGTTTTCCGTTTAAGTGGCTGAAAATAGACCGAAGTCTTATAAGTCGAATTAATAAGGATAGGAAAAGCGAGCTTGTTGTTAAGGCTCTTCTTATGATTGGTGAAGGTTTGGGAATGAATACAGTAGCCGAAGGAATTGAGGAAGATACTCAACTTCAGATGCTTAAGACTTACGGATGTCAATTCGGACAGGGATTTGTTTTTTCCAAACCTTTGAATGCGGAAGAAATTTCCAAGTTCTTCGAAAAGCCTATTAATTTCCAGAGAGCATGATGATTACATCGCCAAAAGGACGCTTCTGAATAATAACAACACCTTCAGTTCTAACGATCTCTAGAATAGCGAGGAAACTAACTATAAATTCGAGTTTGCTACTTACTTGTTTCGCAAGCTGAAAAAGGCTTAAAGATTTATTCTTGATGAGTTTTTCTTTTAGATTTTTGATTACGTTTTCTATAGAAATTTTTTCGGCTTCAACTTCAATCGAGGATTCCTTTTCTTTAATCTGACGCTTTAGAAGTCTTTGGAAAGCCTCAAATAGGTCAAAAGGAGTTGCGTTTATAATTAGTTCTTTAGAGTTGTTTTTGCCTCGTCTAAAAATAGATTGTTCAATTGTAGCCTTTTCCCACAGCATCTGAGCGGCAGTTTTGAATTTTTCGTATTCGACTAAGCGCTCAACAAGTTTAAGGCGAGGGTCTTCAAACAGATCAGTTCCACTTTCTGTCGGTGGTTGAGGCAGGAGCATTTTAGATTTTATTTCAATTAGAATGGCAGCCATTACGAGAAATTCGCTTGCAACAGCAATATCTAATTTTTCCATCAAGCGTATGTATCTCAGATATTCATCTGTAATTTTTGCGATGGGAATATCAAATATATTTGCCTTTTCTTGTTTTATCAAAAAAAGAAGCAAATCGAGAGGGCCTGCGAAGTCACCGATTCTTAATGTTCTGCCATCTTCTTGTATTTGTGGTTGGAGATTGTAAAAATCAAATTGTATCTGTTCTTGCATTTAGTCTTTCAGTGCGTATTTTCTTAGGTCTTCGAGGCTTACGAATTTTAATGCTGATTCATGACAAGCTTGTAGAATCACTGGTGGAGCAACCCCTGCTTCTAAGGCTTCGCGCCACCTTAAGGCACAAAGACACCACTTGTCGCCAGCTTTAAGACCCGGAAAATTAAATTCTGGTCGGGGTGTTATTAGATCGTTTCCTCTTGAAAGTGTAAACTCTAAAAACTCGTCAGTCATTACGGCGCAAATCGTGTGGCTTCCTATGTCGTCGGGGCCTGTTCGGCAGAATCCGTCTCTGTAGAATCCTGTAAGAGGCTTCAAACAACAACGCTTTAGCTCACCACCAAGAACATTTTTTGGTTTTGGGAGATGACCATTTGTGATCATAGAATCTCTTCTATTTTTTCGATAGGTCTTGCCAATACAGCCTTATCACCGATTTCAACGATCGGACGCTGAATAAGATCAGGATTTTCAAGCATTGCTTTAATTATTTCATCTTCAGGAGTTTCTTCGGTGAAACCTTTTTTCTTGAAAGCAGCTTCATTTTTACGAAGCAGATCGAAGGCTTTAAGGTTAGCTTTCTTGAGAAGCTCGCGCAGTTTCTGTTCTGTTAATGGTTCGATGTAGTAGTTGACTTTTTCATGTTCTATTCCTTTTTCTTCCAGCCATTTTGCCAGCTTTCGACAAGTTGTGCACGTCGGCTTTTCGTAAACCGTGATTTTTTCTTTCATAGCTTTTATAATACAAAATTTTTGTGAAGTGAAGTAGCGGGAAAGAAAATTAGAGCCTTTCTTGAATAAGCCGAGTCAAAGTGCATAAAAAACAAAACTTAAAGGAAAACTAGCAAAGAGTATTTGCAAAGGAAGGATAAAGACGAAGATAAGGGATATTTTGGTAGTTGTCTTACAAATTTGAGTGAGTCTCATAAAGTAACCCTACTGGTATCACTTGAAACCTTGACTTTTCCTAT
>JANWYH010000004.1 GCA_025054715.1 Pyrinomonadaceae bacterium | reverse complement strand
AAAGGTGTGATTCCGTGATGATCATCGAGACATGGCGGTTTGAAATTGTAAGTCGTAAAACCTTTTGTAGATGCCTTTTTTGCTAAGAAGCTCGTCATGGGAGCCGATTTCGACTATTTTTCCTTTTTCCATGACTACAATAACATCAGCTTGTCTGATGGTAGCTAATCTATGAGCAATGATGATTGAGGTTTTATCTTTCATCAAATTTGCAAGTGCTTTTTGAACCAAATGTTCGCTTTCTGCGTCGAGTGAGCTAGTTGCTTCATCGAGGATAAGAACTGGTGCGTTTAGTAATATTGCTCTAGCGATGGCAATTCTCTGGCGTTGACCGCCTGAAAGAAACTGTCCTCTTTCGCCTACGATCGTGTCGTAACCTTGAGGTAGAGATTTAATAAATTCATGTGCGTAGGCTATCTCGGCAGCTTTTTGGATTTCTTCATCGGTAGCATCTGGTTTTCCGTATGAAATGTTGTAACGAATTGTGTCGTTAAAGAGGATCGTTTCTTGCGTTACTAATGCGATTTGTTTTCTTAAAGAGGCGACTTTAATGTCTCTCAAATCAATGCCGTCCCAAAGAATCGAACCTTCCGTGGGGTCGTAAAGTCTCTGGATAAGTTTTGTTAGACTAGACTTTCCGCTACCACTTTCGCCAACTAGAGCTATGACTTTTCCTCTCGGAATTTGAAGCGACACATTATCTAAAACCTTCTTGCCATAAGGCTTATAGCTGAATGAAACATTTTTGAATTCAATCTTATCGTGAAGGTCTTTGATTTCTATAGCATTTGATTTTTCGGGTAAAACGCTATTTTCGTCGAGTATATTCCAGATATCGCGCGTAGCTGCGAATGCTTTGTTGAGTTCATTATGCTGTCTTGAGATTTTTCTGATAGGGTCATAACTACGAAAAAGAAAGAAAAGGAAGGCAAAGAATTCGGATGCTTCCATTCTACCCAAGCTTATGTCTCTTAAACCGAAAAACAGCAATGCCGATATAAGTAAAACTCCGATCAACGATATTGTCGGTGGAGAGAAAGCAGATATTTTTCCTGAACGAAGATTTGCTTGCGCAATCCTTTCTGCCACTTTAGCAAATCGCCGGCTTTCTCTTTTTTCGGCTCTATAGGCTTTAACTATGTGCTGATTTGAAAGTGATTCTTGTGCTGTATCGGTTAAAACCTTATTTCCTTCAAAGGCTTCTTCAGACAGCCGCCTTAAGGTTTTTGAGAATTTAGAAGTTATGAGGGCTATTATTGGTCCGATGATCAAAGCTCCTAGCATCAGACGCCAATTGTAGTAAAAGGCCGCAGCGACAAAAAACACCAAAGCAAAGCTTTCTTTTAGGACGTCTCTTAAGTTTGCTGATACTGCAAGTTCGATTGCTGTGGCCGAAACTACGAGTCTTGAGACGAGAAAGTTGGTTCTGTGTTTTTCAAAAAAGGCAGAAGATTGCTTGAGAAGATGATCGTAGAGTTCTTTCCTGAGCTGTAGAACAGCAGATTGTCCTATTCTTGCCATCAAGTACACGGAAAAGTATTCTGCTATTCCACCGAGAAGCGTAAAACTTATGAGCATTATCGAGATGGTGGCCCATTGTTTTAGCCAGTCGTCTTGAGGAATTAGAGCCTGAAGATTAAAAAGAGTTTGGGTTTTTGCACTTACGTTCGTTCCAAACACAACATCGGTAATTGGCACGATCAGCGCCCCAGTAGCAGTTTCAAAAGCAGCTACTAAGTTCATGCATAGAATTGCTAAAATAAATAAGAACCAATTCGGTTTCAGATATTTTAATAGTCTTTGAAAATCTTTCATTTTCTCGGATTCTCGAAGCTAAAGTTTATTTTAACTTCAAAAATGTTCTAGTAAAGTTTACAACATTCTCTTTTGATGAAGCATCATTTAATCTTTAAGCTATTGTGTTCTAGGAAGGATAAAGATGGTTAAGCGAGTGGTTTTCGTTGGGGTGTTGTTTCTGTTGCTTTCCACATTTACATATTCGCAATACGACATACCGCGTCAAACCTTGGCAATAACTTATCCTAGAGGCGAGACAATAACGGTAAAGTTTCGTGGAACAACTCAATTTCCGAGAATGAGTGGTGAGGCGATCGTAAAGAGAACTGACCGTAATACGACTGAAATTAATCTATCTGTTTCAAAAATGCCGAGACCTTTTGAACTTGGTGCAGGTTACGCAACTTATGTGCTTTGGGCTATTTCACCCGATGGCATGATTAGCAATTTAGGTGAGATAAAAAGACGTGGATTTTTCGAGTTTGATTCGAAGATAAGAGTCACTACGCCACTACAAACATTTGCTTTAATAGTTACGGCAGAACCACATTTTCTAGTGCGCCGTCCTAGTAGAGCCATAATGTTGGAAAACGTAACGGCGGTTGCAAAAAGTGGCAAGATTTTGCAAACTGGTGCGAACATAACCTATTTTGGCAATTCTAGCGATTTCTTTAATGATTTAAGAACGCCGTCAATTGCTGAGGAGGACTACGAAAAGACTCCTTCGACCATTTTGCAGGCAAGGCAAGCCATAGCCTTGGCGAAGTATGTGGGAGCATCGAGTGAGGCTACGGAGGAGCTGCAGGAAGCTGAAGATTTACTTCAAAGAGCTGAAGAAGCGTGGAAAGCTGGTCGCTCTGAGCAAGAAGTTGAGATAATAGCTCGCCGAGCAATAGGTGCAGCCGTAAAAGCAGAGGAAATAGCGCAAGAGCGCATAGCGGCCAAGGAAAGAAGAAACGAAAGAGCAAGAACAGAAGCCGAAATTAGACTTGCCGAAGAAAAGTATCTCCAGGCTCAGGAGCAAATAAAGGCGCTGAAAGAAGAGATTGAAAGGGAAAGAAGGAGCCGAGAGCTGGCCGAACGTGATGTTGCCAATCTCTCTAACCAGATAAGACTGCTTCGTGATGAAAATCAAACCTTACGTCTTGAGCTTCAACAGGCAAAAATGCGACTTGCAGCTTTAGAAGCGGAAAAGTCGAATCTAACTCTTCAGCTCGAAAAAGAACAAAAACAAAGAGCAATAAGGGAAAACTTGCCAATTCTGATTGAATCTCTTAAGGTCTATGGTGATGTAAAACAAATAGGCGAGAGTCTGGTTTTAGTGCTTTCTGAAGATTACTTTACCGGAATTCGATCCGCTACTCTTAAACCGCAACATGAAGTTCGTCTTTTTAATTTGGCTAATCTACTGTCTAGCAACCCATATTACCGAATAAGCATTCGCGCGCATACAGACGATAGAGGCGAACCAGCTGAACTAATAAACCTAACTCAAATGAGAGCAAATTTGATAGCAGAAAAGCTCGTTGCTGGCGGTGTTCAAGCTTCTAGGATTGAAGCAAAAGGATTCGGAGCAAGCATGCCAGTAGCTTCTAATGCAAATAACTTGAGCAGGATGAAAAATAGGCGCGTGGAAATTTTCATAACTGCTGAACTTTGATGATACCGCTGTTTAATGCTATGCTAGCACTCGGTGCAAGCTAATGATAAAAAGGTTTTTGTCGTAATACCCGCTCGTTTGGAATCATCTCGATTGAAAAGAAAACTTCTCCTTCCTTTAGAAGGGAAACCCCTTATTCTTCACACGCTTGAAAGAGTTAGCAGCATAAATGCTGAAGCCGTAATAGTTGCCAGTGACAGTGAAGAAATTCTTGAGGTTGTTGAAAGTCATTGTGATAGAGCGGTTTTGACTTCTAAGACCCATCAATCAGGAAGTGATCGTGTGGCAGAAGTTGCCGAAAGCTTGCCAACTGACTCGATAATTATAAATGTGCAAGCCGATGAGCCTTTGATAAGCCCTTCGGTAATCGAAAAGGTTATTGAAGTTATATGCCGAGAAGATAAAGCTGATATAGTAACGACTTGCGAGCAAATCTCAGAGATCAAAGATGTTTTAAGTCCTAATGTTGTTAAGGTAGTTTTTGATTCTCAGTCATTTGCGCTTTACTTTTCCAGATCTGCTATTCCGTTTCCAAGAGAATCTGTAAGAAAGTATGGTTCGCTTGAAAGTGCTTTGAAGGAAGAACCTGAGTTGTTGCAGCTTTTTCATAAACACACGGGACTTTACGCGTATCGGCGCGAAGCACTTTTAAGATTTTCTCGGTTAAGTCAAACTCCCTTGGAAAAAATAGAAAGTCTTGAGCAGTTAAGGGCGTTAGAAAATGGTTTTAGGATAAAGGTTCTACAGACGGAAGGAAGCTCCATCGGAGTTGACACGGAAGAGGATCTTAGAAGAGTTCAAGCCATTTTGCGAAAATAGGCGCTTTTGAATCTAAATGTGTTGAAGCGTTTGAGTTTTTCCAAATATGGCATTTATGCTTTGTTAGATAACCTTTAATTACGCTTAAACTTGAAATTTGTTAGATTTTCAGTATATTTTCGATAGGCAAGTTTTATGCGAGAAGTTTTAGCCGTTATTTTGGGAGGAGGAGCTGGCACGAGGCTTTTTCCTTTGACAAAAGAGCGGGCAAAACCAGCGGTTCCATTGGGCGGGAAATACCGTTTAATAGACGTTCCCATCTCAAATTGCATAAATTCTGGCGTTACGCAGATTTTTGTTTTGACTCAATATAATTCTGCTTCACTGAATCGTCACATAGCGAGAACTTATCGTTTTTCAAACTTTTCTACTGGTTTTGTCGAAATTCTAGCTGCAGAGCAGCGACGTGACAGTCCTCATTGGTTTCAAGGGACAGCTGATGCTGTAAGGCAAACTTTGCCGCATATTCGCGACTGGCGCGTGAAAAATCTTCTAATACTTTCTGGGGATCATCTGTATCGAATGGATTACAGAAAGTTTTTGCAAAGACACTACGACCAAAATGCGGATGTAACAATATCGGTAGTTCCTTGCCGTCGCGAAGAGGCGGAAGGTTTTGGCATTTTGAAGACTGATAAGGGCGGTAGAATCGTTGAATTTAAGGAAAAGCCGAAAGGTAAAGAGCTAGACGAGATGTGGGTTGACACTAGGGAATTTGGACTTAGTGAAAAAGAGGCGGTGGAGAGACCTTTCTTAGCTTCGATGGGAATTTATGTCTTCAAATACGAGCGCCTTGTTGAGCTTTTAGAAAAAAATCTTGAATGGGTCGATTTTGGACGTGAAATAATACCCGAAGCCATAAAAACCTTAAACGTCCAGGCTTATCTTTTCAATGGTTACTGGGAAGACATTGGAACGATACGTTCCTTTTATGAGGCAAACTTGGATTTGACGTCGCCTTTACCGAAATTCAATTTTTTTGATGCTGAATTTCCTATTTACACGAGAAGCCGTTTCTTGCCACCGTCGAAAGTTCATAATTGCGATATTGATAATTCGCTTGTTAGTGAAGGGTGCATTCTGAATGGTGTTTACGCCAGAAATTCCATCATTGGTTTAAGAAGTCGTATTGACAAAGGCGTGCGTCTTGAGAATGTCATTTTAATGGGAGCAGACTATTTTGAAACTTTGGAGGATTTAAGAAGAAACATTGAGGATGGCACACCACACATTGGCATAGGTGAGAACACCTTGATTCGCAAAGCAATCATCGATAAAAACGCTAGAATTGGTCGTAACGTTAAGATTGTCAATAATCGAGGAGCTGAGAACGAAGACAGTCAGGATGGTTGTTATTACATTCGTGATGGGATTGTGATAATACCAAAAAATGCTGTGATTGCGGATGGAACAGTTATCTAAGAAATTTACAATCCGTCGTATAGGTAGTTTTCTTAACCACAAAGCAGAATTTGACATAAAAGGTGTGGGGCATGACTTCCAAGCCCATGCATACGAAGTTGAGGGATTTGTTTCTAAAATCGCAAACTTTACCGTTCTTAGAGGGCTCCTTCCTTTGAAGATAGTCGTTCAAAAACCCAATGGTGAAAATTTTTTCGTTTTTGAAAGACCTGGTAACTGGGTTTTTCGAGGTGAGATTTTTGTTAAAGATCCTTCAGGAAGACTAATAGCAAAGCTTCGAGACGGCTTTTTCAAGCGAATTATAAGGATAGAAACACCTCTGAACCAGATTAAGGCTATTGTTAAGGTGGAGTCTAGCGGTTGGAACTGTTTTAGTAAGCGCAAGTATAGAATCGTAGATGCTGTAGAAAGAAAGCAGGTAGGACAGTTTTTCTGGAAAGGCGGTGTTATAAGTCAAGCTCATCATTGCGAGCTTGAAGTAGATAATGATGAACTTTTGATTATAACTTCTTTAGCGACAGCAATAAGCATCTGTCTTTATTTAATCAGAAAGTAGTTTTCCGCATTGAGACAGACCGGATAATTGCAAATGAAGCTATTTAGCCATGAAAGCTTCGGTCTTTTGTGAAACGAAGCTTTCCCGAAAGTTATCTTTGCCTCTTTAGATCATAAGCATAAACATTACTTGCAAGACCGATTTTTTCAAGAAGTTTTATTTGGAGCCAATTAAGGTCAATCTCAAGCTTCGTAAAACCATGTCTTGCCGAACGTGGAAAAGCATGGTGATTGTTGTGCCATCCTTCGCCAAAAGTTATCATTGCAACTAAGGCGTTATTGGTCGAAGAGTCATCGGTTTGAAAGCGGCGCTTACCCCACTTGTGAGTAGCAGAATTTACAAGCCAAGTTGCATGCCAGACAAAAACTGTCCTCAGAAAGATTCCCCAGAGAACCATTTGCCAACCGCCGAAGATAAGAAGAATTAGCCCCAAAACGACGGAGCTAAGCCAGTAGTATCTATCAAGAAATCTGTAAAAACGATTCTTAACCAAATCAGGTGCATACCGTTTTTTAGTTTCTTCACTTTGCATTTGAGCCGTTCCCTGGAAAATCCAACCTATATGTGCCCAATAGAGTCCTTTTTGAACTGTGTGGGGATCTTTGTCGGTTTCTGTAAAAGCATGATGAAGTCTGTGTGTGGTAACCCAGCTTATAGGACCTGACTGCAAAGCCAGCGTGCCACAGAGAGCAAAAAACCTTTCGAGCCATTTCGGCGCCTTAAAACCTCGATGAGTCAAAAGCCGGTGATAGCCAATGCCTATGCCTAAACTTCCGGAAATCCACCAAAGCAAAGCAAGTATAGCAAAATTTTGCCACGTAAAATTAAAAAGAGCTACAAGAGCGAGAACGTGAAAGACTATGACAGCAATCACTGTCGACCAATTAAGCTCAATTGTTCGAGTCATTTCCCTTATTTTTTTCACTAAAAACTCCTGAAAAGTAAATAAAAAATCGGTGTGGTTTCCTTTGCACACCGATTTATAGAATAGTCTATTTTTTAACCGCTTTCAGTAAGAGTTTTGTAAAACTAGTAAACTGAAGGAGCGAAGGGAATAGGCACGTCGCCTGCTAGTCCAAATCTAATGGAGGTAAAGCCAGCCGAGCTTCTCAGAAGATACCAAGTACCCTCGCGAAAGACACCTATATCGGATTTTCCGTCGCCGTCATAATCAGCAATTACTGGAATATCGCCGGGAATACCGAATGGCACAGCGCGTAGAGAATTATCCAAACTTTGGAGTATGTAAAAATCAGGGTCAGAAGGATTGCTTGATGCGCGAAAAACGGCTATGTCAGTTTTTCCATCTCCATCGTAATCAGAAGGAACGGGGTAGTCAGTGCCTAGACCGAATCTTATGCCATAAAAAGTGTTATCTGAGCTTTTCAGAATGTACCAGTTGCCGTCGTTTCTGAAGACGGCGATGTCGAAGATGCCGTCGCCGTCAAAGTCACCCGTAACAGCTCTATCTTGGGAGTTACCGAATTGTCGTGAGTACACTTGATCTGTTAAGCTACGGATTTGATACCAGGTTCCTTCTAACTTGCGAAAGACACTTATATCGGCTATTCCGTCTCCATCATAGTCTGCCGGGGTAGGACGATCACCCTTACTACCGAATCTAACTATGGAAAATGAAGAATCTGAGCTTTTTAGGATATACCAATTTCCGTCTCCCTCGCGAAAAACTGCTAAATCGGTGCGGTTGTCACCGTCAAAGTCAGCAGGAGTTATATGATCGCTACCTTGCCCGAATTGTCTTACTAAAAGAGAATTAGAGCTTGAAAGAATAGCATACCATGTTCCATTTCTATATACTGCAATATCAGTGCGTCCATCTCCGTCGAAATCAGACTTAGTTTTGTTAATTCTAGTTATTACTATGTCGTTACCGTCGCCACCTTGATAGGTTATCCGAAATGCTGTGTTAAGTGCTCCACCGAAAACAGCTCCTTCCGGAGCGTTAAAAAACGTGCCGTTTATAGGGTCTGAACCGTCATTTTTAAGAATAAGGAATGAGTCTCCTATTGCAGGTCGGTAGTTGTTCCATGGAATCGGAATCAGTCGGGCGTTATTGAGTGTAATGGAGCCGGTTACATTTAATTGATCGTGTTGTCCTGGAGTAGCGCCACCTATTTTGCAAACATAGTTTCCGTTCGGTGAGAAAGTGATGCTACCTGTGTTTAAGATGCCTGTAGGCGATGTTAAAGTTCCAGCACTGATTATGCCCTGTTGGACATTGACTACCCCGACGGTTCCGGTTCCTCCAAATCCGCTGAAGCCAAGTTGTCCACCGACTGTTGAACTGTTGATTGTAACGGTGCTACTTGGTATATTTGCATCAACAACGAACACGCCTCCGTTGTGATTAAGCGGGCCGTTAAAACCACTAGCGCTAGCGAGAAACACAGCACCTAAGCCGTTTTTTGTTATTGAGCCTGAGCCAGAGATAATTCCAATTCCTAAAGAGCCATTTCCATCGATGGTAAGTGGAAAGTTTCCGATAGAAAGAATAGCTATGGTAACTGTGCTTGTTGATTGGGTTACTGAAAAGGTTTGTGCGGCACTTAAGGTTATACCAGTGTTGATGGTTTGAGTTCCTCCATTAACAACGATTCCGTTTGTGAGTCTGAAAGGATTTCCGCTAATGGTGTAATTTCCACCTTCGAAGGTTATAGAGCGAAAACTAGTAAGTGGGAAGAAGTTGTTGTTTGTTGAAAACTGAGAGGCAGTAGCTGGAAAAACCAAATCATCACCTGCCGAAGGTGCGACGTCTCCAACCCAATTAGCTGCGGTTTGCCAGTTATTGTCTGTGCCGCCACCGTCCCATACTCTAGTTGCGCTGAAAGAAACGTTGAAAAAGATAAGAAATGCGATAAAAACTCCAGCTCTCATAGATTCTTGAGAAAAGATCTTAACACTCAGGTATGAAGTTATCAACCGAATTTCCTCAAAGTTTTTATTTTGTGTTAATCTCTAGCTTTAAGCTTTTTCATGAGTAAAGATGTCTTGGTTTAGAAGAAAAAAGCCGAAAATAACTGAATTAGTTGACGATAAAGAAAGAACCGTTAGGACGGAAGGAGTTTTTATTAAATGTTCCGAATGCGGAGCTGCACTTTATAAAGGCGAGCTTGAAGAATCTGAGTATGTTTGTCCAAAGTGCGGATACCATTTTAGAATGGGCGCTAGAGAGCGTCTTAAAAGGCTTTTTGATAATGGCATTTATGAGCCTTTGGACGAGGGTGTAATGTCGAGCGATCCACTGGAATTCTTTGATTCAAAGTCTTATAAGCAGAGGATAGAAGAGGCAAAAGCCGCATCAGGATTGCCTGAAGCTGTTGTTACGGGTAAAGGGGTTGTAGGTGGGCACTTAGTTTTTGCTGGTGTTATGGACATGAGTTTTATTGGTGGTTCGATGGGCTCAGCCGTTGGAGAGAAAATTACCAGATTGATTGAAAGAGCGATTAAAGAGCGAGGCGCGGTTGTAATTTTTTCAGCTTCGGGCGGTGCAAGAATGCAGGAAGGTATATTAAGCCTTATGCAGATGGCTAAAATTTCTGCTGCTCTAGGTAGACTTCACGAAGAACGCTTACCTTATATTTCTGTTATGACCGATCCGACTACCGGTGGGGTAACGGCAAGTTTTGCAATGCTTGGTGATGTAAATATAGCCGAGCCGAAGGCTTTAATAGGCTTTGCCGGTCCGCGTGTCATTGAACAAACCATAAGACAGAAGCTTCCAAAGGGTTTTCAACGCTCAGAATTCTTGCTCGAGCACGGTATGCTAGATATGGTTGTTGACAGAAGACAAATGCGCCAAACAATTATTCGTCTTCTTGATTTCATGATGAATGATTCCTTAACTAGGAAATGAACTTTGCTGAAGCGGAAAAATACCTTTTAAGTTTAGGCGCTGAGATTTCAGCGATGAAGCTGGGACTAGAGAACGTGACGGAGCTCCTTCGGGAAATAGGCTCTCCTCAGAAAAAATTTTTGAAAATTCAGGTAGCAGGTACAAACGGAAAAGGCTCTACGTGTGCTTTTCTTGAGTCTATATGCCTTGAAGCTGGCATAAAAACGGGCTTAAATACATCTCCTCATCTAGTTTCGATAACTGAGCGAGTGCGGATAAACGGAAAGGAGATTTCCAAAGAAGACTTTGCTGAGTATGCCACAGCCATCAGAGCCGCTAGTGAAAAACTCTTAAAAAACGGAAGGCTAAAGGCTATGCCGACCTTCTTTGAGCAAGTAACTGCGATAGCTTTACAATCTTTTGCCGATGCAAACGTTGAAGTTGCTATTTTGGAGACGGGGCTTGGCGGACGGCTTGATGCGGTTACTGCAGCGAAGGCTGAAATCCTTGTCTTTACGCCCATCCATCTAGATCATCAAGACATTTTAGGTGACAGGATAGAAAAAATAGCCGAAGAGAAAGCAGCTATTATTCGTCCTGGAACTTACGTAATATCTTCGGCTCAACCGACTGAGGCTATGAGCGTTATATTAAATCGTGTAGCGGAGTTCAAGGTTCCTGCGAGATTTACAACTGAAGTAGAAACTGAAATTTCAGATGGTAAACTCTTTTTCAGGACGACAAAAGGTGAATACCAGAACGTAGAATTGGGACTTCTTGGGCGGCATCAGATCGAGAATGCACTCACAGCTTTGCTTGCAGCTGAGGAATTACAAAAGTATAAGCCTATATCAGCGGAGGATATAATTTCTGGACTTAGAAAGGCAAAACATGAAGGCAGGCTAGAGTTCAAGGGGCAGTTTCTTTTTGACGGTGCCCACAATGAATCAGGCGCGAAAGCGCTGAGAGATTTTCTTGACGAATTTGTTAATCAGCCGATTACGATGATCTTCGCTACCATGAAGGACAAAAATCTGGAAAAGATTGCTGAGTATCTCTTTCCAAAAGCCGACCTTTTGGTTTTAACTGAGGTAAACAAGCATGCTTCGATATCGAAAAAAAGGTCAATGCCGGCGGAAAAAATAGCAAACGTAGCATCTAGATTTTTACCGTCTGACAGAATTATAGTTACACAGAGCGTAAATGAGGCTTTGGAAAAGACAATACAAATAACTCCTAGAGAGAGCGTAATTTTAGTTACAGGCTCGCTTTATCTGATTGGTGAAGTTAAAAGTTGTCTATGTCACACGAGCTCATCCTAATCCTTGATTTCGGCTCACAATATACTCAATTGATTGCAAGACGGATTCGCGAGCTGAAGGTTTATTGCGAGATAGTCCCTTTCTACTACGGTTTAGAGCAGATTTTAGAGCGCAGGCCGAAAGGTATAATTTTTTCTGGTGGACCAAATTCGGTTTATGAAGGTGATGCCCCAAAGGTTGAAGAAAGTTTTTACTTTAGCGTTAAAGTGCCGATACTTGGTATCTGTTATGGAATGCAGTTGCTTGCTAGGGACTTGGGAGGAGAGGTTGCTCCATCAGATAAACGTGAATATGGGCACGCAGAGATAAAAGTTTTGGATTCGTCAAGCCGTATTTTTTCTGGTCTTCCTCAGGAACTTCGGGTTTGGATGAGTCACGGTGATCACGTAGTAAAACTACCGAATGGTTTTCAAGCCACTTCTACGAGCGGGGAGATTGTAACTTCGATTGAGAATGAGAAAAAGAAGATCTACGGGGTTCAGTTTCATCCAGAAGTTTCTCATACTCCGCTTGGGCAGGAGATTCTGCGAAATTTTCTCTTTGATATTTGTGGTTGCAAAGGAGATTGGACTACGGGTAGTTTCGTGGAAGAGGAGATTGAGAAAATTCGTCAGATGATTGCTGAAGATGAATCTGTAGTTTGTGCACTTTCTGGGGGGGTTGATTCTACGGTAGCAGCAGTGCTTGTTCATAAAGCTGTAGGCGATAGACAAGTCTGTATTTTCGTAAATAACGGTTTGTTGAGATATAAAGAGTTTGAAACAACACTTAGGTTTTATGAAGAAAAACTTCATCTTAACGTTGTCGGTGTTGATGCTTCTGAAGAGTTTTATGAGGCATTAAAAGGCGTTGAAGATCCAGAGCGAAAGCGTAAAATAATCGGGCATAAATTCATAGAAATTTTTGAAAGAGAAGCTCGCAAAATAAAAAATGCACGCTGGCTTGTTCAAGGAACTCTTTATCCAGACGTCATTGAATCCGTGTCGCTTCGAGGGGCTTCCGTGACTATAAAAACGCATCATAATGTTGGTGGCCTGCCCGAAAAGATGAATCTGAAGCTGATAGAGCCTTTTCGCGAACTCTTCAAGGATGAAGTAAGAAGAATAGGTAAAGAGCTTGGAATACCTGAGGAAATTCTGAAACGCCATCCATTTCCGGGTCCTGGTCTTGCCGTAAGAATCTTAGGTGAGGTTACGCCTGAAAAAGTTAAATTATTGCAAAAAGTGGATAAGATTTTCATTGAAGAACTGAAGAAATCAGGACTTTATGATAGCGTTTGGCAAGCTTTTGCCGTGCTCCTGCCTATTCAATCCGTTGGGGTAATGGGGGATTTTCGCACTTACGATCGAGTCGTTGCTTTGCGGGCAGTAAGCTCAATAGACGGGATGACTGCAGATTGGGCAAAGCTTCCTCATGATTTCTTGCAGAAGGTTTCCTCTAGGATTATCTCTGAAGTGAAGGGCGTGAATAGGGTAGTTTACGACATTTCATCAAAGCCGCCTAGCACGATCGAATGGGAGTAGCTATTCTTCTTTTCTCCTTCTTTGATTTTCGACAAAAGCCCGGAAGACTAAATAGCCGATGAAAGCTAGTAGAGCAACAAAAGCTAAAACGATGAGAATCTTTATTACGTTCATCAAAAAGCCAATAAAAGCTATTATCTGCTTTAATAAAGCAATCAAAACCGTGATCAATAAAAGTATGCTACCCCATTTACCTGCTACTTTAAGAGCATTTAACATATTCTCTCTCCTAGATTAAATTTTAAGCTTAATTTTCAAAAATACAAAGTTTATTTGTTGTCGAACTTCTTGAGTTCAAATTCTCCAGTCCGAAAAGATGTTTTCGGGTAAGAAGTGTAGTTTTTACCGAGCTCTTTCTTTTGCAGGTGGTTTTGCAATACGTAGATTCCGAGAACGATTAGAATAATAGGAAAAACAAGCTTTTCGAAAAATCTAAAAGGAAAAATCAAGTGAGAAAGGAGGGTTGCTCCGAGAATTAAGAGTAGCACTCCCCAAACCTTAGGATTGTCTTGGAAATATCTTACAAGCCAATCTCCGAAGCCCTCGGTTTGCATTCCGAGACGTATTGTTTTAGCAGTCTGCCAAGCATCTACAGCTGAAAAAACCCATGTGCCCAAAAATCCAAAAGCGAAAACAGGGAACGAAGTTATTATTGCGAGCTGGAACAAACTTGCAAATACAGAAAAGTAAATCAATGCTTTCAGTGCTTGTTTATTATAGACAGAACCTAGTCCCGGACAAATGAGTGAGAGCAAACAAGCAACAAAAGGTGACGGTGCTCTTTTGGATATTATAGAATTTACTGATCTGTGCTTTTGTAACAGCTCGATTCCAGTGACTATGCAGTCTTGGCAGAACGGAAAACCCTTTATACGGTGATCACAGGCACGACAAAGAGGCTTACCGCATCCATTGCAGTTCACGATTGCTTCGTTTTCCATGTGATAAGCACAGTTCATTTTTCTACCTTCTCGAGCGTCTGCTTTTCTTGACCTAAAACGATATTTGCACTTTGACGATAAGTTTGCTCAGCTAGCTCGAAACTTTTTCGATATAGACCGATTATGTTGCCATCAGTAGTTTGTATCAAGACAAATATAAAGAACAAAAGAATGGTTGCAACGGGCGTAAGCTGAGGCGTCAGTTGATAAAGCCAGCGTTTTAGAGTAAAAATAAGTGCTTGAACTCTTAGACTACTGTGCTTCTGTCTTTCTGAAGATGTCGCTTTTAGTATTCTCTCAGTCAGAGTTTCTGGAATGTTTAGTTCTTCTTCCTTGAAGGAATAACAAGCCGCTATTGAGCGAACTACTAACCCGGGTAGATCAGTGCATTTCTGACAAAGCAAGGCATGACGCTCCCAGCGATGAAAAATAGGAGCTGGCAAGAAACCATCAAGGTAATCCGTTAAGTATTCTTCAAACTCCTCACAAGACATTCGGGCATCGGGAATGGTGGCTAGGATAATTTTGGATTCAAGTTGAGCAGAAGATATTTCTGGCGGTTGTATTTTTCGACATAGTTGAGTAACTTCTCTCACATCGTTGAGTAATTTATGGCATATTGGGCATTGAAGAGCGTGTTGTGCAACTTTAGAGTAAGTTGCGTCGTCGAGCGAACCCTCTAGGTAATCACTCAACAGAAGCTCAAATTTCTGACATGTTATTTCTTGTTTTTTCATATATTTACAACACGCATTCTTCGTAAAATTTTCGCTAGTTCAATTCTTCCACGGTTTATACGAGACTTCACAGTTCCCTCTGGAACTTTCAGCAGCTTTGCTATTTCTTGATAGCTTAATTCTTCAACATCACGTAAAATTACGCAGATTCTCATGTCTGGTGGTAACTTCTTTATTGCCTTTTGAATCTGTTCCATAAGTTCTTGTCGCTCGATCTCGATCTGCTGGGATTCTTGGATTGAACGAAGGTGAAATATGTGATCTTCAATATTTTCGGCATCGCTATCTTGCGGCATTCTTTGCCTGCGTCTGTAGTCGTCAATTATTAGATTTCTAGCTATTTTCATCAGCCAGTTTGACAAGTCTCCTTGATTTGAATTGTATTGATCGAGCGTTTTATAAATTTTTACAAAAACTTCTTGGGTTAAGTCTTCAGCTGCTTCTACGTCGAAAGTAAAGCGATAAGCTAAGTTGAAAATTCGTTTAGAATAAGTTGCGACTATCAGTTCCCAAGCTGAAACATCCCCAGCACGACATCTTCTTACAAGTTCTTCGTCTTCGAAACTGCTGATCACTTTCGCCGTTGCCAATTTGTCATCTCCGAAGCTTCAATTTTCAGCCTTCAAAATCATTTTTACGAAAGGGGAGATACCTAAAGTTCCGCAAAAGTTCATTTCAAGAGAATTTTCTCTATGTTTTGCATTTTTTCGTTTGTATCAATCATAATAGCATTAAGTGGCTGTAAATAAGATTGGTAGTTATGAAAGATTCGCCTCATTTGGAGAAGATTTTCCAAGATGCTAGAAGTATTTGTGTCTTAACTGGAGCTGGTATTTCGGCTGAATCAGGTGTGCCAACTTTTCGAGGAGGTGGCGGGAGTGTAGTTTGGAAAGGAATGCCTTTCGATGAGATTTCTTCAGCCAGAATGGTTAGAGAAAATCTCGATGAGGTTTGGGAATGGTTTGATTATAGAAGAAACATTTTAAAGGATTGCAGTCCTAATCTAGCGCATTACATTCTGGCGGAATGGGAAAATAAATTTTTTGACTTTACCTTGATTACTCAGAACGTTGATGGTTTGCACACTAAAGCTGGTTCTAGAAAGGTTTTAGAGCTTCACGGCAATATAAATCGCTCAAGATGCCTTCAATGCGAGAAACGCTTTCAAATGAATGAAACAGATATACCGCATAAGCCGGAGATTTGTGACGAATGTGGTTCGAGGGTAAGACCCGATGTTGTGCTTTTTGGAGAATTTTTGCCGATAAGTGTTTATCAAGAAGCTGAACGCAAGTCTTCTCAATGCGATCTGTTTCTTATAATAGGCACTTCGGCTTTGGTTTATCCAGCTGCAGGACTAGCGGAGGTTGCAAAGATTAATGGAGCTTTCTTGATCGAGATAAATCCTGAAGAAACCCCAATGACTAGCTTATGCCATAAATCTTTCAGAATGAAAGCAAGCCAAGCCTTAGAATTCTTACGAAGGTTTGTGAGGTAAGTTTTATGAAATGTCTTTATTTTGATTGTTTTTCGGGTGCAAGTGGAAACATGATTCTAGGCGCATTGATAAGCCTAGGTCTTAGTTCTGAAGAGTTAATCGAAAGGCTAAAATCTTTGAAAGTAAAAAATTTTCAAATTGATATATCTCGCAAAGAAAAATCGGGCATCTCAGCCGTTTATGTGGACGTTAAAGCTGCAGATGAAAAAAAACATAGGCATCTGCCAGAGATTGAAAGAATAATTCAGGACTCTAATTTGTCTGATGGAGTAAAGCGAAAAGCCTGTGCGATTTTCCGACGTTTAGCTGAAGCTGAGGCAAAAATACACGGAATACCTTTAGAAAAGGTGCATTTTCATGAAGTCGGCGCTATAGATGCGATAATTGACGTGGTAGGAGCTTGTATTGGCTTTGAAGCTCTTGAGATCGAAAAATTCTTTTGCTCGCCAATAAATCTTGGAAGTGGTTTTGTAGAGATGGCACATGGAAAATTTCCCGTGCCGGCGCCTGCAACTTGTGAACTTCTTAAAGGTGCTTTGGTTTACTCAAGTGGCGTTCAAGGTGAGCTTATTACGCCTACGGGGGCAGCTGTGATTTCTACTGTTTGTGAAAGTTTTGGCGATTTTCCAAGGATGAAACTCAAGGCAATAGGCTATGGTGCTGGCACTACGGATTTTAAAGAATTTCCGAATGTCTTACGTGTTTTCCTAGGAGACTTAGTATCGAAGGACTCAAATCGTGAAACCTTAGCACTGCTTGAAACGAACGTTGATGATGCGTCGCCTCAGACTCTAGGATTTTTAATGGAGCGGGTAATGGAAGAAGGAGCATTAGACTGCTGGTTCGCACCGATTCAAATGAAAAAAAACCGACCAGCTGTTCTAGTATCGGTTCTTTGTCGTAAAGACGTCGTTGAAAAGTTTTGCGAAATTATTTTTAGAGAGACCGGTTCACTTGGGATTAGAATTACGGATACTGAAAGAGAGGCTGTTGTTCGTGAGAATATACGCTTTGAGTCAAAATACGGACTAGTTAGGTTGAAAAAATCAAAACTAAAAGGAAAAGTCCTAAACATAAAGCCTGAATATGATGATTTAAGTTTGATTGCAAAAAGAACTAATAAGCCGATAAGAGAAGTAGAAAGAGAAGTTTTAAGGGATCTTAGAAACAATGAGTGGCAAGAGTAAAGTTAATCTTGAAAAAATAGCAGAAGGAGTAAGGCTGATTTTAGAAGGGATAGGAGAGGACCCTGAACGGGATGGATTAAAGGAGACTCCAAAACGCGTGGCGGAGTTCTATGCTGAGCTTACCGAAGGGATGTGGGAGGATCCTTCTGAATATGTGCGTCCTTTGCCAGGAGATTCTCATGATGAGATGGTTATTGTTAAAGATATACCCATAGCCTCGATTTGCGAGCATCACTTAGCACCCTTCGTCGGGAAGTGTCATATAGCGTATATTCCGAAAGATGGACGCATAGTCGGTCTATCTAAATTAGCAAGGGTTGCCGAAGCTTTTGCAAGAAGATTACAGGTTCAAGAACGCCTGACACAGCAAATAGCAAATACGTTATTCGAGAATCTAAAACCTTTGGGAGTTATGGTAGTAATCGAAGCCGAGCATACCTGTATGACACTGCGAGGGGTAAGAAAACCCGGTGCTAAAACAGTTACTTCAAGCGTTTTAGGAAATTTCCGTCGCGACGCAAGAACTAGAGCTGAAGCTATGAGTTTGATCAAAGGTAGATAAAGCTGGATCGAATACACAGGATGCACAGGAATATGAACTCTCATTCGGTCGGCAAGTATCATAACTGAAAAAACCTTAAAGCCGAAATTTGCGATAGCTTTCTAATCAGTCAACATATTACAAGATGAGAGGTTGGCAAGATTCAAAGTTTACTTAAAAAGGCGATTACTAGTTTGCTTGTTGTTAAAATAAAACTTTGTTCTTCCTGTCAAAGAAGAAATGGACGGTTTCGTTAAAAGATGCTCATAAAAAAGAAAGAACACTCAACCGAAGCTGTCCGAATTTACTTAATAACGTCCAGCGCTTCATAAATCGAAACTGCTTGCATGGGCAGTTTCTCACTGCATTCGCATCAGCATCGTATAGTTTCACAAGAAATATAGCGTGGTTTTCAAGTTTTCACTTAATTTTCGTCAAACTCGATGGTAAAACCTTGCATCCTCGACATAAGTTAGCCATTTTTCTTGATTAGGTGCTGGTCGCTCGCCGTGGACAATTTCGAAAAAGGCTTCTTGTAGTTTTTTCGTGATTTCTCCTCTTTTTCCGGAGCCTATGGTTATTCGATCAATTGAGCGTATGGGTGTAATTTCAGCTGCAGTGCCTGTGAAGAAGACTTCATCAGCTACATAAAGGGCAGCACGTTGAATCGAGGTTTCATGCACTTTGATTCCAAGTTCTCGAGCTATCTTGATTACCGAGTCACGGGTAATTCCAGGCAGTATAGAGGCTCCAAGCGGTGGTGTGTAGATTTCTCCGTCTTTTACCACGAAAATATTTTCGCCTGAACCTTCTGAAACATAACCGCGATCGTCTAACGCAATTCCTTCAGCAAATCCATTTAGAATTGCTTCCATCTTGATAAGTTGCGAGTTCATGTAATTTGCAGATGCCTTCGCCATTGCAGGTAAAGAGTTTGAGGTGATTCTAGTCCAGCTTGAGACACAAACATCTACTCCGTTTTCTACGGCTTCATCGCCCAGATACTTTCCCCAGTCCCAAGCTGCAATGAAACAATCTACGGGATTGGGAAAGGGATTAACTCCAAATGCAGGATTTTGCTCGTCTAGGCTGCGAAACATTATTGGTCGAATGTAGCATTGACCTAACTGGCTTTCTTTTACAACTCTTATGGCAGCTTCGCAGAGAGCATCACAATCAAATTTTGTTTCCATTCTGTAAATTTTAGCTGAGTTAAGAAGCCGCTGAATATGTTCTCTTAGTCGAAAAATTGCTGGTCCTTTCTTTGTTGAGTAGCAACGTATTCCTTCAAAAACACTCGAACCGTAATGAAGCGAATGTGCCATTACATGGACGCGGGCATCTTCCCAGTTTATTAACTCTCCGTTTTTCCAAACTTTTTGCGCAATCTTCAATGTCTTAACATCATTCTTAGCCATATTTTCCCCTTTAATTCAGTTTTTAGATAATCCTATATCGCCCTTTTGAAAAGTAAAACAAATAACGGCTATAGAGCTTACTAATAGAATAAACTCTTTCACGTAATTACACAAGTAGATGAAAGCTCCTGCCTTGTCTAAAGGCAGGAGCTCTTATTTCGAGGGTTGGTAATTTCAGACTAGAAGCTTAGCTTACCAGAGAGTTGGATTCTCCTAGCGTTATTGACGACGCTGTCGCGGATTCTTCCAAAGATGGTTGAATTAGCAATGGCAGTTGGCAGACCAAAGCTTGGGACGTTGAAGAAGTTTTTCATATCTGCTCTAAGGTCAAAACTAACTCTTTCAGTTATTCTAAACCGCTTTGAAAGCGAAACGTCGAAGTCAAATCGGCGAGGACCGATGAAGAAGTTTCTTCCAGTATTTCCAAGCTCACCTGGGGCTGGAATGCTAAACAGACTTCGCTGCTGAGCATCAAACCAGAAATTCGTTCCGCTTTCTTGAATTAGGCGTCCCATACTTCTTGAACACCCATTACAGTTCGCTGTTGATTGAACAACATTACCATAAGTCAGCACACCCGAATAGACCGTGAAAGGTCTTCCGGAGGCGTAGTTAAACATGGCAGCGACTTGCCATCCGCCTATTATGTAGTCAATTACACGAGGAATATCGGAAGCAAATGTTTTACCTCGACCGAAAGGAAGTTCGTAAATTACATATCCTTGCCATGCATGGCGGCGGTCAAAATCAGACCACGCCCAGTTTGCAAAACGATTATTTATGTCAAACGGTGTGCTGGAAGCTGATTGCACATTTCCGCGGGATACTACCGTAAAGGTTGGATCGAATGAACGAGTATCCTTTGACTCAGACAGTGTATAGCTAACTTGATAACCGAGACCATTTTTGATGCGACGTTTGAGAATGATCTCTAATGCGTTATACATTGAAAGGTCGTTGCTATCAATGACGTTTAGAGCTCCAGTAAATTGAGGGAATTTTTGGAAGAGGAAAGGGCTAAAACCATTTACCGCAATCATCTGCTGACCGCCAACGATGCGTTGAGAAACAGAAAGAGCAGCAGCACCTACCGCTCCTTGTGTGATGTTTGTTGAGTTTGTTGAGCGGAAAGTAGCTGTTCCACTGTTGTTGTTAGGGTCACCCGTGTAGAGTGCATTTATGAAGGGGCTGTTGTATGAAGGATTGTTTCTGATTTGTATGAACTCTTGTAAGAAGGTAGTATTGAAGCGAGGATCTCTAGCATTTATATTAACCTGATTTGCGTCGTAACCACCAAGCAAATGAACCCCGCGTTTGCCGATGTAGTTTACTTCTAAGACATTTCCGTCCCATATTTCGCGCTGAAAACCTGCATACCAGGAGTAAACTTCTGGATAGCGTAAGTCTGAATCAACAACAGTTATGCTTCCTGTTCCAAATGTAGGCGGTTGACGCAGCGCATTAGGTGTTGTAGTTGGAGCGAGTGAAGGTAGTCCATTTCTTAATAAACCTCCACCTTGTCCGAAAGAGCTATTGAAAACCCCTATGTTGTTTCCGGGAGCACTTTGAAATATGCTACTTCCAAAGAGAAAAGTTGGGAATCGATCATAGTTTACTCGGAAGTTTGCTCTGATGGCAGTCTTGCCGCTTTTGAACGGATCCCAGGCAAAACCGACCGATGGGGCGAGATTATCATAGTCGTCATCAAAGAGTTTGCCTTCAGTCCAACGAAGTGTGTTCGTTGGTGCGGAGCCGTAATTTATTTGACCATCTGGACGAAGTATTGGTCTTCCCTTAGAGCTTGGAGACATTTTGATTTCATATCGCAAACCTATATCAAAAGTTAAGTTTGGCAAAAATTTCCAAGAGTCCTGAATGTAAAAGTCATATTCTGGATAGTAGTGACGAAAGTCCCATCTGGTTCCGGCGGGAGCAAATGCACTTCCATCAGGTTGAGCCACAAAGGCTTGGCTTATTGTGCCTACTCTTCCAAGAAGATCGTTTATCATGCTGCGCAAACGAGCTAAATCGTTTGAGTTTATGCCTGTAGATGGAAGATTGAAGGCTGCGAAGTTACTATTTACAGAAGCACTAAAGTTGACAAGCGGAGTTATATCCGCACCTGCTACAGACGAGCGATCATCAACCTGTCTACCGAAGCGGAAATTTATCCCTGTTTTTACAGTGTGATTGCCCTTAACCCATGTCAGGTTATCTATTATTTGTATTGTTCGGCCACTTCTAGCATTGTATGTAAAATTGCTGTAAGGATTCGTAATTAAATTGAAAGTATAGGGGAAATCATCTCTGGGGCTAGGGTTGCCAAACCAAAATTTGAAGTAGTTAAATCCTACGACAAACTCGTTTGTGATGCTAGAAGAGGGTGACCAGCGCCAGTTGATGGCAAGATTTCTCGGGTCTCTTTCCGTGTTTACTATGCACGGGGTATCTGGAAATGGTTGTAGGCCACCATTGACGTTGTCGCATAAAGTATCTTGTTTGCCTTGGGCATAGCGTCCATAAAGTGTATTACTTTCGGAAAACTTGTAATCTATACGGAAAACAAGATCATACTGTTTTTCTCTTTGAGGTGCAGCGAAGTTGTAACCTGCAGTATTCAATCCATCCCCTACAAAGAAGTTATTAGGAAGAGGTGTAGCATTGATAAATCTCATTAGTGTCGGGTCTAATCCTACTCCTGTTGGATTAGAGGCGATGTTATATGTGTTTATGCAGTTTGTGGTAACACTGCCACCACAAACTGGTAGTGTCGGGTTGCCGTTTGCGTCGACTGACGGGGTGGTAGTTCCAGCCGGAGCGTTCTGTCCACCTTGGACGTAACGGAAAATGCCTTGTCTTGCTGTTTGAGTGTAGACAGTTCGAGTAACTAAAATGCTCTCAGAAGTTCTCAACATCTGTAGGTTAAAGAAGAAGAACATCCGATTTTTTCTTATAGGACCGCCTAAGCTTCCACCAAAAATGTGTTGCACGAATTGATTTTTAGGACGGCCGTTTAGATTGTTGGCGTATTCGTTAGCAATTAATTGAGGAGTTTGATAATACTCAAAAATATTCCCTCTGAATTGGTTGGTTCCGCTTCTTGTTACGAAGGTTACTTGTGCACCGCTACTTCTTCCTAATTCAGCGGTGAAATTGCTTGATACGAATTGAAACTCCTGTATTGAATCAGGATTAATGCGGATAGGAGTAAAGTTTGAACCACCAGCCGTTGATTCGTTAATATCAATGCCGTCGAGTGTGAAATTAAAAGCCCTATCGCGCGAGCCGTGGACATGAACACCTCCTCCAGTATTAGCTCCGATGACGAATCCAGGCTGATAAATTAACACATCCAAAGGATTCCTTCCACGAACGCCTACGATAGGTAAGCTTTCAATTACTCTTTGCTCAACCGTTCCACCAACATTACCTGAAGTGCTTGTTTGAACTATTTCTGCTGTTGCTTCAACCGTCACTGTGACAGCAACGTCTCCTGCCTCTAAAGAAGCGTTAATTGTGGCTGGCTGATTTACGAAAACCTGATTGTTTTTGGAAACAAAGCGCTTAAATCCTTGCCTTTCGATTGTTACCGTGTATGTTCCCGGTAAAACGAGATCAAAAACATATACGCCGCTTGCATTTGTTTGTGTTGTTGCACTAGTGCCTGTTGCTTCATTTGTCAAAGTTACAGTAGCGCCAGGCACAACTGCTCCAGTCGTGTCTGTAACCACACCTGTAACTCTTGATGTTGTCCCCTGACTTGCAACCTCTACTATAAGGAAAGCCAGTAAAGCTGTACATAGCAATAGCAAAAGTCTATACTTCATTTTCTTCCTCTCCTCTCGCTGTTGTATTTTAACCGACATTAAGCATTTATTATAATTTATAGTATTTTGTCAAGTGCTGCTAATAGTTTTTGTGGTTTTCGGGAGTTAAGCTAATTCACAGTTAATTTGCAAGACTATAGTGGTGAGCCGAATTCTTGTCCATAAACCGTTGGTGGTGGCGGTGTATGGATGGGATTTGATTGCTTTGGAAAGACCTGACGATAGGCAAAAGCTTCTGCGCCCCATGCTATCGGTAAGGTTATAAAAACTCCAATACAAAAGGCAAGCAAGCCTAGTATAGAAAGAAGAAAGTAAAAAATAATTAAAGTCACTACTCCACCGATGTTTGAAAGAGATGCTTTTATACTGAGTTTGATAGCTTCAACGACTGAAACTTGGTAGTCAACGATAAGTTGGATTGAGAAAAACATCAAAATTTTGAAAATTAAGGTTAGTAAAATATAGATCAAAAGAAGGATTATCAGTAGAGTAAGTTCAGGTTTTTCGAGGTAAACTACCATATAAAGATAACCTAAAAGATAGATCAGATCGGGAATCGATCTTAAGAGACCTATTGTCATCGTGGGCAGGAAATTCTCGAATCCCTTGAATAAGTCGCCTAACGAAAATGACTCATCATTCATTCTTTTCAAAAACATATAGTAAACGCCCGCCATTAGAGGCCCATATAAAAATAGTCCAAAAACAGAAAGGCAACTTATCATTATGTAAAATATCAGCGTAGCTAGAATGAATATCCCAAAATTTTCCTTAACCACCTCCCAAGAATTAGTTATGCAGTCTGTAGGCAGAATTGAGTTTTCTCGAAATTGAGTCTGCTGATACATAGCATATAAGATATAGTTAAGGTGATTTCTAGGTCAAATATGAGTGAAAACTTCTATTCTTACTTTAGAGAGTTTTTACTTCAAGAGGCGCGCTCGATAGAAGCAATAGCACAGAGACTAAAAAGTGACGCTGTCGAAAAAGCTGTAAAGATACTTCTTGATTGTAAGGGTAAGGTAATAGTTACAGGAGTAGGCAAGTCTGGTGTGATTGCTAACAAGATAGCTGAAACGATGACCTCGACAGGAACAGTGGCAGTTTTTTTGCATCCCACTGATGCGCTTCATGGAGGTCTCGGTGTGATAACTAAAGGCGATTGTGTTATCGCTATTAGCAATTCTGGTGAGACAGATGAAATTTTGATGTTGCTACCGGCTTTGGAAAGACGCAATGTTTCTTTGATAGCAATCGTAGGCAATACTAACTCAACTTTAGCCCGTAGGGCAGATGTTATCTTGGATGCTTCAGTCGAAAAAGAAGCTTGTCCATTGAACTTAGCTCCTACCAATTCCACGACAGTTGCTTTAGCGATTGGAGATGCTCTTGCAATGACGCTGGTGAGTGCGAAAGGCTTAACTGCAGAAGATTTTGCTGCTAATCATCCTGCAGGTAGACTTGGTAAGCGTCTAACCCTTCGTGTCAAAGACCTTATGCATGCAAGTCCTGACGTTAAGCCAGAATCTAGCTGGTTTGAGGTAGTAAGCATCATCTCCAAGTATGCTCTTGGTGCAGCGACTGTTGTTGATGAGAAGAAAAAGCTTCTTGGAATAATTACTGATGGTGATTTAAGAAGAACCGTTGAAAGAATCGCTCCTGAAAAACTTTCTTCGCTAACAGCAGAACAAATGATGACGCGTTCACCAATTACGGCTGAAGCAGAAATGCTAGCCTATGATGCATTGAAACTTATGGAGAATCGTCCTTCGCAGATTTCTGTTCTTCCCGTAGTTGAAAACGGAAAATGCGTGGGGTTGGTTAGACTACACGATATTGTAAGGAGTGGTTTATAGTCTTTTTTGCATTATCCAGTCAGTTTGTGGATCGTTTCCTAATTGGAAAATATGCTCTCCTGCTCTTTCAAAGCCAAATTTCTCATAGAACTTCTGTGCACGATAATTATATTCCCAAACGCCTAGCCACATAACGTCGTGCTTCATTTCTCGGGCTAGGCTTAGACAGTGATTCATTAGACTTCTACCAAAGCCTTTGCCTATGTATTTCTGTAACAAATAAAGGCGGCAAAGTTCTATGGGTCTTTCAGCCGAAACACAATCAATCTGAGATAGTGGTTTTAATTTAGCATATCCTATTAACTCTTCGTCAATTTTGGCTAAAAAATAAAAAATAGATTCATCGCAAAGCTCTTTTGAAATTTGCTCGACTGAGAAAGCCTTATCAGTGTATGCTTTCATGTCTTCTGGAGAGTTTCTGGGGTCATTGGCAAATGCTTCATAAAAGGTTTGTTTTGCTAGTTTTGCCAGTGCTTCTGCGTCTCGTTCGTTAGCCCTGGTAATTTTTAATTGAGATTTCATCCTTAAAAGACTCAAAATTTCATTGTGAATAAGACTTGCAGCCTTGTTCTTTGATAGCGCTTTTTGAAGTTTCTGGTTAAAAAACTCATCGCTTTCATCTAAAAGGCTCAAAACGGAGTGAGTCTTTTTCAAAAGTTTTCGGGCCTCTTCTTCAGTTGCGGGATGTCTTACAGAAGTAGCTTCATCTATTAGGGCGATGAGATAAGAAATTTTTCTAAGCCACGCAAAGTGTTTATCTTCTAGAACAAGTTGAAAATACAGGTAAACATTGGGTATGTTTCCGTTAGCCTTTTCGTATTCTTCTTTGGCATCATCAAGAAGTATTTTATGAAAGTGCGACATTAAGCGACTTAAACTTTTGAGTTTCTTTTTAGTTTCTATTGTTATTGGCTGGTTTTGAAGCATTTTCTTGTCTTTAGGGTAGGGTTTGGGAAGTAATATCTAAAATCAATGGAGCCGGTGAAGGGACTTGAACCCCCGACCTACTGATTACAAGTCAGTTGCTCTACCAGCTGAGCTACACCGGCTCGAAATAAAGATACTACAGAAAAATTTTCTTTTCTGCAAGTCTCTTGAAGTGATGTTTTAGCTAAATTATTTTATCTTTTTGTGTTAATCTTCTAGCTATGGACGTGAGAGAAGTTGCAAAACTAGCTCATCTTGAGGTATCAGATGAGGAAGTAGAAATTTATGCTCCTCAGATGCAAAAAATCGTAAGCTATGTTGAGCAGTTAAAAGAATTGGATACAGAAGACGTGGAGCCAGTGATAGGTGCATTGACGCCAGAAGGTCAAGCCACAAAGACGGTGCGCGAAGATTTAGCTCATAAGCCACTCGGTCAAGAGGCAGCCGTTTCTCAAGCTCCCGATCGGCATTCAGGATATTTTCGCGTTCCAAAAGTCTTGTAGCATGAGGAATTTTCTTTTCTTTTTCCTTTTTGCTTGCGCATGCAGCATTCCAAATCTAGAAAATCCAGCATGTTCAGAAGCAAGAGAAATCGTAAAGGAATTTTATTCTTATCACTTTGCTGAAGATATGAATTTTTCAGCGGAAAAGCTAAAAGAAAAGGAAAGATACTTGACTGAAACTTTTTCAGAGAGCTTAAATCAGATACAAACTAACGGAGATGTATTCACGACCGGAGATACGGATTTTCCTAAAGCCTTTAGTATAGGTAGGTGTGAGGTGATTGAAGAAAACAGAGCTAAGGTTGAAGTTTTATTATTTTGGAAAGATGAAAATAGAGCCGAGCAAAGAAAAATAAATGTTTTCGTTTTAAGAAAGCAAAATTCTTGGCTTATAGATGGGATAGAAAGATGAGTGAAATCAGGGTTGAGGTTGAAAGAGCGATAGAAAACGCTGAACGTCTTAATGGTATTTTGAATGCATTTTTGACCATAGATCGTGAATATGCTCTTAGAAGAGTTGAGAAGCTCGAAGGAGCAGATTCACACGGGAAACTGCATGGAATACCAATAGCTGTAAAAGATAACATTTGCACCAGTTGGACTCAAACAACTTGTGCTTCTCGCATTTTATCGGGTTATCGCCCTCAGTATGACGCTACTGCAGTTGAAAGATTAAACAAGGCTGGTGCGGTAGTTATTGGCAAGACAAACATGGATGAGTTTGCGATGGGCTCGTCAAATGAGAATTCCGCATTCGGATTAGTTAAGAACCCTTGGGACATAGAACGAGTTCCAGGTGGAAGCTCAGGCGGTTCCGCTGCAGCTGTAGCTGCTGGTATAGTAAGGGTGGCGCTTGGATCAGATACGGGAGGCTCGGTGCGTCAACCTGCTGCTTTTTGTGGTGTTGTCGGTATAAAGCCAACTTATGGCAGAGTTTCAAGATACGGATTAGTAGCATTTGGTTCTTCTTTGGATCAGATAGGGGTGCTCGGGAAAAAGGTTCGCGACGTGGCTCAAGTTCTCGAGGTTATATCTGGAAGAGACGAAAAAGATGCTACGAGTGCAGATGTTAGAGTGCCTGAGTATCTAAAGCTGCTTGATAGAGACATAAAGGGCGTTAAAATAGGCGTGCCACGACTTCTTTTTAGCGGAGGGCTCGACTCGGAGGTGAAATCGGCAGTTGAGAAAGCCATTGAGGGTTTTGCTTCGCTGGGGACGGAAATAGTTGAAATAGACTTGCCATTGCTTAAATATGGCATTGCCGTTTATTACATAATAGCAACGGCTGAAGCATCGTCAAACCTTGCAAGATATGATGGCGTTCGTTATGGATTTCGTGCTGAAGGTGTTAATGAACTAAGGCAGATGTATTACAAAACGAGAGAGGAAGGTTTTGGAGAGGAAGTAAAGCGTAGGATCATGTTAGGAACTTATGTTTTGTCAAGCGGCTACTACGACGCATATTATGCAAAGGCGCAAAAGGTGAGAACCTTGCTGAAAAGGGACTTCCAAGCAGCCTTTGATAAATGCGATTGTATAGTGATGCCAACATCTCCAACTACGGCTTTTCGCATCGGTGAAAAAACTGATGATCCGCTTTCGATGTATCTTAGTGATATTTACACTGTTACCGCTAATTTGGTTGGAATACCAGCGATTTCGATTCCCTGCGGCGTGTCAAAAGAAAGTTTACCTATAGGCCTGCAGATACTCGGAAAATATTGGGCTGAAGATTTGCTGCTTAATCTTTCAAATGTTTATGAAACAGCTTTTCCTCTCGATGCAAAGCCAAAAGTTCATGTTCAAAAATAGCTACTGTACTTTACCCTCCTCAAATTCTAGAAGAAGGGGGACATTTTGAGTATTTGGTTTTTCCACCTCTTCCTTAAAGATGAATGGCTTTTGAGCAGAAGGTATACCCATAAGATGTTGCCAATTTACCTTATCGAAAAGAAGTTTTTCAGCTTTTTCTGCCGGTAACGGTTTTGAAAATAGAAAACCTTGTCCCATCTGACAGCTGAGGCTTCTTAAGTATTCGAGCTGATGTATGTTTTCAATTCCTTCTGCGACTACGCTAAGACCTAATCCCTTTGCGAGAGATACGATCGTGCGAACTATGGCTGCATTTTCTGAAGATTCTTCTATTCCGCTCACGAAGGATCGATCAATTTTGAGCGTATCAACCGAAAACTTGTGAAGATAACTTAAACTAGAATAGCCAGTTCCAAAATCGTCTATCATTATTTGAGTTCCAAGTGCTTTGAACTTTTTCAAAGTTTCAACTGCCTTTTCCGCATCTTCCATTATTTCACTTTCCGTCAGTTCAAGTTTCAAACTACTTGGAGTAATATTCGATTCATAGATTATTTTTTCTACTTCCTTAAAAAGATCGTCCTTTGAAAAATGTGTTCCTGATAGGTTGACGCTGATTGTAAGCTCAGGCATTAGGTCCTGCCAGTAAAAAAGCTTTTTGCATGCTTGTCTTAAAATCCAATAGGTTATTGGCTCAATTAAGCCGACCTTTTCCGAAAAGCTTATGAATTCAGACGGTGGAACAAGTCCTCTTTTCGGGTGATTCCAGCGAATAAGAACTTCGAAGCCAGATAGAAGTAAGGTCTGCAAAGAAACAATAGGTTGGAAATAAAGTGTAAACTCGTTTTTCTTCAATGCATTTTGAATTTCTATCTCAAATTCGTGAGCTTGAAGTAGCCTTGAATGCATTTCTTTACTGAAGATTGCATAGTTTCTGTTTTTCTCTTTTGCATCTTGTAAGGCAAGTTCAGCGTTTCTTAAGACTTCGTTTGCTTGTGAATAAACTTCACTTACCAAAACTCCTCCAAAGAAGGGATTTATTCGAACTTCTTGTTCTCGAAACTTATATGGCTGCTGGAGTTTGTGGATTAATAAATCTAAAATTCTTTTAAGCTCACTTTCATCGCAATTCGACAAAATAATGCCGAACTTCGTTCCTTCAAATCTAGCAATAAAGTCGCCGTCTCTAATAAAGTCCTTCAGTCTTTCTGCTGCTTCTTTAAGTATCTTATCTCCTATTATGTTGCCAAGGGCTTCATTGATTTTTTTGAGTCTTCCAAGCTCACAAATAATAACGCCAAAATCTTGACCAAAACGAGATGCTCTGCGTTTCTCGAAAAAGAACTTAAGATTTTCTTGAAAAAGCTCTCTTCTTGGCAGGTTAGTCAAGGGGTCATGATATAAAGCTCGACGTAGTTTTTCACGGCTCTCTCTTAAGGCTTTGTTTGCTTCTTCCTTTTCTTCTAACTTCTCCTTAAGCTCAACTATTTGTTTTTCAGCCTCTTTAAAGCGCTTACGTTCTAGTTCTAGGTTTCTTTCAAAGTCTTTTTTTAGTTTAGAAATTTGCAAAAAACTGATAAACGCTAAAATAACTAAGCATAGCAGCACTGCAATTGTAAGCATTATTTTCTTTTCTCCCTTTTCTAGTGTCCCTGTGCCTTGACCCTTCGTAAGGCCTCTATTAGTATAAGCAAAATCTAAACACAATACAAGATATTTTTTGTCTGTTAAACAAAAAGATTCGCTTTTGACTTACTTTGTTATTCCTACTTGTGAAAGAGCATAAGAGTAAGTGAAGGCTATTTCTTTTAATCTATCGTATCTACCCGAAGCTCCTCCGTGTCCTGCGCTCATGTTGGTTTTGAGAAGGACGATGTTATTGTCGGTTTTCATCTCCCTTACTTTAGCAACAAACTTTGCGCCTTCCCAATAGGGAACTTGGCTATCGTAAAGTGAGATTTCAACTAACATACTTGGGTAGTTTTGCGGCTTTATGTTGTCGTAAGGAGAATACTTTATCATGTAGTCAAAAGCTTCTTTTTCATGTGGGTTTCCCCATTCTATCCATTCTTCTGTTGTAAGTGGGAGTGTATCGTCAAGCATTGTGTTTATCACGTCAACGAAGGGAACTTGCAGTATTGCAGCTTTGAAAAGATTAGGAGCCATGTTTACGACGCCGCCCATAAGCATTCCGCCAGCGCTTCCGCCTTGAATGACTAAACGATCGCTAGAAGTGTATTTATTTTCAATGAGCCATTTTGCGCAATCTATGAAGTCATAGAAAGTGTTGAGTTTTTTGAACATTCTGCCTTCTTGTCGCCATTTTTCGCCTAGTTCAGAACCTCCTCTAACGTGAGCTATAGCATAGATCATGCCTCTATCTAGGAGGCTAAGACGGGCAATGGAAAAGTTCGGGGTCATGGAGATTCCATAGCTCCCGTAGGCGTAAAGCAGCATTGGGGCGCTTCCATCAAATTTTACGCCTTTTTTCCAGACCATTGAGATAGGCACTTTTGTTCCGTCGCGAGCTATTGCCCAGACTCTTTTGGTTTCGTACTGATTTTTGTCATATCCTGATGGAATTTCTTGTTGCTTTAGTAGAGTGCTTTTGCCGGTTTTGAAATCATATTCGTAAGTCGAAAGCGGGGTTATCATGGAAGAGTAGTTATATCTGATAACTTGCGTGTCGTGCTCGGGGTTAAAGTCAAGGTTTATCGTGTAAACTTCTTCCGGTGTCGGAATTCTACGAGATGATTGATTGTTGTTAAGATCAACTACTCTCAAATACTCTAATCCATTTTCAGTTTCTGAAACTACGGCATAATCTTTGAAAAAATCTATATTTTCTATTTTGACTTTCGGGTTATGAGGTATGAAATCAACCCAATTTTCTTCGCTTGGGGCGTTTAATGGGGCACGGACGACTTTAAAGTTTTCAGCATCTTTGTTTGTTATAATGAAAAATTGGCCGTTATTAAAATCGGCTCTATATTCATGTCCTTCACGACGGGGGGCAAGGATTTTCCATTTTCCAAGGGGATTATCAGCAGGAAGATACCTAAACTCATTCATTGTCTTGGCAAAAGAGCCTATAAAGAGCATTTTTCGGTCGCGCGAGCGTCTTACGCCAACGACAAACAAAACATCTTTTTCCTCGTATAATAGCTCATTTTTACCTGTAGCTATTTCGTGTCTCCAGACCTTATCGGAGCGTTTAGAAACGGGATCTTCTTGCGAGTAAAAGAGGAACTTTCCGTCGTTTGACCACTCTACAGAGGTTACTCTTTCTATTTTGTTAGGTAGAAGCTTGCCAGTTTTTAAGTCTTTTATTTGCAACGTATATTGCCGATAGCCGGTGGTATCAGTTGAGAATGCCAGCAAGTTTCCATCATCGCTTGGTTTGAAAATGCCGATGGCGAAGTATTTATAGTTTTTAGCCATTTCATTTTGATCGAGCAAAACTTCAGCTTCTTGTCCGTCTTTGTGGGTGCTTCTCATGTAGATAGGATATTGCTTGCCTTCTTCGGTGCGTGTAAAATACCAGTATTTACCAAGCTTATAGGGAACGCTGATGTCGGTTTGTTTTATCCTTCCAAGCATTTCCTTGTATAGGGTTTCAATTAGCTCTTTGTAGGGTTTCATGTAAGCTTCAGTATAAGCGTTTTCTGCTTGGAGATATTCAATAATTTCTGGTCTTTTTGTTTCATTTCTGTCTCTGAGCCATGCGTAATTGTCTATGAGTTCGTAACCGTGTATTTTCAGAACCTTCGGTTCCTTTTTAGCTACTGGAGGTTTAGGCAGTTCTTGTTGCAGGGTCATAAGCGAAATTCCTAATAACAAAAGCATAAGGCTGTAGAGTTTCATCTTAGAATTCCTTTTTGATATTTAGCGCTGATTGATCGGAACGTAGGTTAAACCACGCGGTCCAATATATTCTGCACGTGGGCGAATCAGCTTATTATTTGCGTACTGCTCTAATACGTGTCCTGTCCAGCCTGAAATGCGTGACACTGCGAAAATCGGTGTGTATTGATCAAGAGGTATTCCCATTAGGTAGTATGTCGAAGCTGAATAGAAATCTACGTTTGGATAAAGCCCTTTTTTTTCGAGCATGAGTTTTTCTAGCTTTTGTGAAATCTCGAACCATTTGGTTTCACCTTTCTTTTCTCCCATTTGACGCGAGAATTTCCTAAGCCAAGTGGCACGTGGGTCTTCTGTTTTGTAAACTGCGTGACCAAATCCCATTACCTTTTGCTTCAGGGCTAAGGCATTTTCTAACCATTTTTCGACGTTTTCGACGCTGCCTATTTCAAGGAGCATCTTCATAACAGCAGTATTTGCCCCGCCGTGAAGAGGCCCTGACAAAGCTGCTATTCCGGCTGTGACCGCTCCATACATGTCTGCTAAAGTTCCGGCTACGACTCTTGTAGTAAAAGTTGAAGCGTTAAGCTCGTGATCGGCGTGTAGTATCAAAGCCACATCAAAGATACGCTCTTCATCTTCTTCGGCTCTTTCACCGCGCATCATATAAAGGAAGTTGGCAGCTATGTTCAAGGATTTATCTGGTTTTATGACTTCTTTGCCACTTCTTATTCTTTCCCATGTGGCCACGATCGGCCCTATTTTTGCCGTCAATTTCACCGCCGTTTTAAGAGCTGTTTCTCTATCAGTTTTAAGGCCTTCCTTATCGTAAAAAGCTAAAGCCGAAACAGCTGTTCGTAAGACATCCATCGGATTTGCATCTTTCGGAAAGCTCTTCATTATTTCGATTATTTCCGATGGTATTTCGTAGTTTTCGCGTATGGACTCTTGCAAATTTTCTAGCTCTTGCCTCTTGGGCAGACGTCCGTGCCAAAGTAGAAAAATAACTTCTTCGAAGGTTGAATGCTCGGCAAGGTCGTGGATATTGTAACCTTGGTAGATTAAAATGCCACGTTCTCCGTCAACATCTCCGATTGAGCTTTGAGCTGCTACTACACCTCTAAGTCCAGCAGCTACTGCCGTCGAGGTTGAAACTTCCTTTTCTGATACCATAGTCTTTTTTCTCGCTCAAGAATTTGCCTTTTTATTGGCTCACTAATTAAAAGATAACAAAATAAAGCGATCGCTGACAAGAAGACATCTTGAGTTTATTCTATGGTTTGTAGTTCAACGGCTTGGTCTATTGAAGCTCCTAGAATTTGTTTTGCAGAACCTTTGAAGACGGAGATTTCCAAAAGTCCGGCGCTTCCCACTATGGAAAATGGTTCGTCTGTTTGGGCTTGTGAGTAGAATTTTAAGTGTTTGTCAATCGTGAAGTCTCCTATCCTTAGAACAAATCTTTTTGGTAAATTTTCTGCCTTGAAGTTAGTGATGAGGTTACCGAATCTGTCAATGTGAATGACTCTTCCGATGAACCTGCCGTAGCTAATAAATTGTGGTGCGTAGGATTCAATAATGACTGGATCATTTATGAATTTACCGAAAGAGCTGGGTGAGACGCCTTTTGAAAGATGAGCGGCTACAGGCGCGAAGATGTCTCTTCCATGGAAGGTGCTGCTTGGGTTTTTAAGAAAGTAATTTTCATCTTCTAGGGAAAAAACTTTTGGATTTTTAGACTTCGTTAGGATAAAGCTAAGAATTCCATTGTCTGGAGCTATAAAGAAGTAGTCTTCCGTTTGGACTAAGATGGCTCTTCTTTGAGAACCTACGCCTGGATCAATTACAGCAACGTGAATGGTTCCTTTTGGAAAGTAGCTGTATGAATTTTCAAGAACGAAAGCACCTGAACGGATTCTTTGGGGTTCTATTTCATGAGATATGTCAATTATGTTCACGTTTGGGTTTATAGAAAGGATTACTCCTTTCATTGCACCGACGAAGTAGTCTCTAGTGCCAAAGTCGGTGAGTAGAGTAATGATTTTCATCTTATCCTGGTTTCGTAAGCAGTTCTTATTCTAAGTTGTTGCCCTTTGGCTAATTTTATGTGTTTACCTTTTTCAACAAAAATTGTTCCTAATCCGAAGGCTGCGCCTACGCCCGCTCCGACAGCTACTCCAACTGGACCACCGATTACTCCACCAGTTACAGCCCCAACGCTAGCGGAAGCTCCAACCTTTATTGCATCTTCCTTAACTGAGCTTTTCCCTTCGACAGTTCCTTCATTATTCACCCGCTTTACGTTATCTCCTTTCAAGGGTAGAACTTCTATGACCATAGCATTGTAGTTTGCCCAGCGAGTGTCATTTAGTCTTATTATGTCAAAAGAAAGTAACATTTCGGCTCTTCTCTTTATTCTGCCAGGCTTTTGAATTTTATTTATTCTTCCCTCTATCAGAGCGCCTTGAAGTTGGCTAGGGGATAGAACTTTAGCGATGAATTTATCGCCTTCTTGATTTTTTTCCGTAGATACTTCTTGCTGAAGTTCTATGATTAGCTCAGTATCGGCGGGTATCACGATAACATCGTTTTTGGAGTCTGCTTTAGTGGTTTCATCTTTTAGGCCTACCTTTATGGAGGTTCGTTTTGTTAAATTTTCAGGGACTTCGCTGTTAAATGGGAGTCTGGCGTAGCCGTCATCGTATCCTTTTTCAAACCCTTGACGATAGCCGTCCTTGTAGTCTTCTATAGAACCAATTTCTGGTTTATAGTTACGATCGGCTTGTTTGTATGCTTGGTGTCTTTCGTAATCTTTTGATAATGCTTTGGTCGCATCTGTGTAACCAGCTGTGTAGCCATCTGAATAACCAGTTCGGTATCCTCTGTAAATAGCAAGTTCTTGAGAGAGAGTTTCAAAAGTTAGTATCAGAAAGCCATTCAATACAAGGGCTACAGTCCAGAAAGTAGATAGAAGTTTTCTTTTCATCATCTTTCTCCTTTTCCAGAAATTCAAAACTTACTTAGATTTATACAGTAAAACTTAAAGAATTACAAGAAAAAATCTTCGTGTCTTTAAGATGGAGTTTTGAGCTTTTTGGTTCGGTGAATTAAACTTCTAATATGTTGATTGAGATAAAGCACTTTAAGACGGATAGCGGCGGTGAATTTGTGATAGAAGAAAGCGGAAACCGTGCAGGGGAGCTTGCTTATACTTTGCTTTCGGGGAAAAAGATAAGTATCGATCACACATTTGTTGAGAAGCCGTTTCGCGGAGCTGGCATGGGAAAGAGTCTTGTTAGAGCAAGTGTAGAGTATGCTCGGCAGAGTGGTTTGAAAATTTGTCCGCTTTGTCCATTTGCGAAAGTTCAAATAGAGAGTAATTTCCCGGACGTTTTAGAAGAAGGTGAGAGCTGAGCGTCTTTCAGCTTCAAGTTATTCAAATACCGCACCGCTTATCTGGTCTTTTATTTACGGGCAAAATCGAGGTAAGTATGAGCTTATTCTGGATAATGCTCCTGCTCGTTCTGCCGAACTACTTGCTCAAGATAAAGTTGATTTTGCTCTTGTTCCAATCGTTGCATACCAAGAGATTGAAGGCGTAAAGCTCGTTTCCGATGTTTGCATTGGGGCGAGGCAATCTGTAGGTAGCGTTTGCATAATTACAAATGGTTGCGAATTGCAAAACGCTAGAAAGGTAGCCTTGGATATTTCATCCAAGACTTCTGCAGTTCTAACGAAGATTATTTTTCTGGAGTTTCTTGGATTTGAGCCTGAGTGGATGGTATTCAAGCCGGATCCTAAAGAAATGCTGGAGAAAGCCGATGCAGCATTAATTATTGGAGATCCCGCTCTTATGATTCAAGATTGTAAAAAGTTCGATTTGGCCAAGCTTTGGCATGATTTTACTGGTCTTGGATTTGTGTTTGCTATGTGGATGACAAAAAGAGATTCTTGCAGTATAGACTTTGCCTCTGCGAGAGATGAAGGGTTAGAGCACTTAGAAGAAATAGTTTCTAATTATCAAGGCATAGGTTTAAGCAGGGAAGAATTTATTTCTTATTTAGAAAACATAGCTTATGAAGTAGAAGATTCTATGTTGAAGGGGCTAGAACTTTATTTTCGACTTGCTAGAAAGCATGGCTTTACCAGTCGCAACAGGAGAATTGAGTTTATAGGCATGTAAATTGCTATACGAAGTCATATTGGTAGAATTTATGGGCAAAATTTGTAATTTGCCATTTTAGATTTGCAAAAAGAGAATAGCTTATGAGTGAAGTTCAGAGAATTTTGGACAAAGTGCTAGACGGCAAACGGATGACTGCTGAAGAATGCGCTGTGCTACTTGAAAGCTATGATATAGCTAAGATTGGAGCAGCGGCGCATCAAATTCGCATGCGTAAAAATGACCCTAATGTTGTGACTTATATTATCGATCGAAACGTAAACTACACAAACGTCTGCAATGTAGTCTGCACCTTTTGTGCTTTTTACCGTAAGCCCGGCAAGCCTGATACCTATCTTCTTTCTTTCGAGGAGATATGTAAAAAAATTGATGAAACAATTGCTTTAGGCGGAACGGGAGTATTGATGCAAGGTGGATTACATCCAGATTTGGGAATTGAATGGTATGAAGACTTGCTTTCAAGACTTCATGCTCGGTATCCGAATTTTCAGCTACATTGCTTTTCTCCGCCTGAAATTCATAATATTCATCTAATTTCGGGACTTGATTACGAGACGATTCTAAGAAGGCTAAAGGAAGCTGGATTGAGTAGCCTTCCTGGAGGAGGTGCCGAAATACTTGACGATGAGGTGCGTAAAAGAGTTTCGACAAAATGCACTACCGATGAATGGCTGGCAGTGATGCGTGCTGCTCACAAGGTGGGGCTCCGTTCTACTGCTACGATGATGTTTGGAATAGGCGATAGTATCGTGCATCAGGTAAGGCATTTGCAGAGAATAAGGGATTTGCAAGATGAGACCGGTGGATTTACCGCGTTTATTCCTTGGACTTTTCAAAGAGAAAATACGGCACTTGGACGAAAGATTACCCACGAACCAACGGGTGTAGATTTTTTGAGAATGCTGGCTGTTTCTAGACTCTTTCTCGATAATATCCAACATATACAGGCTTCTTGGCTTACACAAGGTATAAAGCTCGGACAAGCTGCTCTTCATTTTGGAGCTGACGATATGGGTTCGATCATGATTGAAGAAAACGTTATTTCGGCTGCCGGAGCAAACACCAAAGCGAATGAAAAGGAGCTTCGTTATCAGATTAGCAAAGCGGGATTCCGCCCGCAGCAGCGTGATATTCTCTATAACTATGTTAATCGGGAATTAGCAGAAGAAGTTACGACTTTGAAGGCTTGAAGAGGTTTGTATGAGAAAAACTCTTTCAGTCTTGTTTGTCCTTATTCTATTTGCAAGTGATTTTCTTGCGCAGGATTATGCTGCGAAGATAGCTGAAATTGATGCTTATGCTGAACAAGTTCTGAGGGACTGGAAAGTGCCCGGGATGGCTATAGCTATTGTTAAAGATGATAGGGTTATTTTTGCGAAAGGATACGGCGTTCGGCATCTCGGAAAACCTGAGAAGGTTGACGAAGACACGCTTTTTGCAATTGCATCAAACTCGAAAGCATTTACAACGGCAGCCTTGGCTATACTGATGGATGAAGGAAAAATAAGCGGCTGGGATGAAAAGGTTTCGATCTTTTTGCCGGAATTCCAGATGTATGATGCTTATGTAACTAGAGAACTTACGCTCCGAGACCTTGTTTGTCATCGCAGCGGGCTTGACACCTTTAGCGGCGATCTTCTTTGGTACGAAACGAAATATACACCTGATGAAGTTTTGCGTCGCGTTAGATACTTAAAACCTGTTTCAAGCTTTCGTTCAAAATATGGTTATCAAAATCTGATGTTTATAGCTGCAGGTAGAATCATCGAGAAAGTATCAGGTAAAAGTTGGGGAGAATTTTTAAGAGAACGTATTTTGAAGCCGCTCGGGATGAATAGAACGACAACTACCGTCCGAGATATCAAAGATAACTATGCTACACCTCATAATGAATCGGGCGGGAGAGGTTTAAGACCCTTGCCTCTCGGGAACGTAGACAATGCAATAGGTGCAGCCGGGCTTAATTCTTCAGTTTCCGAAGTGGCTAAATGGCTTCGTCTTCAGCTTGGCAAAGGAAAGTATGAAGGTAAACAGATTTTTAGCGAGCAACAAGCCGGTCAAATGTGGTCGCCGTGCGTGATCGTTGGTATAAATCCGTTCCCACCAAAAGAAGCACCAACACAGATTTTTCTCGGTTATGGGCTTGGATGGTTTATTGGCGATTACCGTGGGCGAAAACTCGTGTTTCATAGCGGCGGTCTTGATGGCATGATTTCGCAAACTGCCATGATGCCTGCCGAGAACTTAGGTGTTGTCGTCTTGACAAATAGTGAGACAAGTGCTGCACTTGTAATGCGCAACAAAATTCTCGATGTTTTTACTAGCGAAGAGAAAAGGGATTGGAACGCCGAGTATCTAAAGTTAGCGGAACAAAGACGCTCCTTGCGTCAGCAGCAAGAAAGAAAAGCCTTGTCCGAACGTGCCGTTAACACTAAACCTTCGCTTGCTCTGAAAGATTATGAAGGCACCTATTCAAGCCAGATGTATGGCGAAGTTCAAATAACCGAAGAAAACGGCAAATTAGTAATGCGTTTTTTACCAGCACCAAACTTTGTTGCCGATCTCGAGCATTGGCACTATGACACTTTCCTAATAAAATGGCGCGACTCGGTAAATTATAACTTTCCACTTGGCTGGGTGACTTTCAGAATTGACAAGAATGGAAAGCCTGATGAGATAAAAATAGACCAGCCAAATGATGACTTTTGGTTTTACGAATTAGAATTAAAACGCAAGATGTAGCGGAACTTACATTTACTTATAAGCTAAGCTTTTAACTCGAGGGGCCTCGAGCTGTGTTGACGGAAATGAATAAGACGTGCGGCATGTTTTAGAAAAACACGCCGCAAACGTAAAGATAAATACTAAATCTTCAGGTAGTTATTTACATTTTGAGTAGCCACAATCGTAGCAAATGTCACAACCTGAAGCTAAACGCAACTCGCCGCCGCACTCAGGGCAGGCTATCTTCTCGCCGACGGGCATAATGATTTCAGGCTTTTTTGATTGGCTTGATTTCTCATTTTTGGGAGAATCGGGCAGTCCATTGATTCTACGGTATGTGATGAGCAAGCATTCAGCAACGGCTTGTTCGGGCGAAGTTATTAGTCTGCTATTAAACCAGACCGAGTGAGTTCCATAGACTCTTTCTAGGCTTTCTGCTACTTCTTCAACCGTAAATCCGCCTCTTAGCATCTTTGACGCTAAAAGTCCTAGGCTTGCGCTAATCGGGCCTGTTGTAAAAACTTCTAGCACTCTTTGCCCATCGTGGTTAACTGTAACATAGAGGTTTCGTCCGTCAAATGGAATTCTCCACGTGTAGCCTTGTAATTCGATAGGACGGTCGAGCCTTTCAACGCTTGTTTTTGTCTTTTCTTCCGTCTTGATTTCTGTAGTTTCTTTCTTTTCTTTCGAGACTTGATTTAGAACTTGACCTTGCCGTGATCCGTCTCTGTAGTATGAAACGCATTTGCATCCAAGCTCGTAGGCCAGTCTGTAAAGCTTGTCAACTGATTCAATGGTATCATCGAATGCGCCGTTACAAGTCTTCGATACAGAATTATCAACATGCCGTTGTGCTGCTGCAAGGATTTTTACATGCTGTTCTGCTGTTATCTTATGTGCAGGAACGAAGTATTCAGGCAAACGGTGCTCATTTTCAACGATGTATTCAGCAGCTTTACGGATAGAGTCTTCCGAGTTGAAGTCAACTTCTATTCCAAGTGCTTGAGCTGCTAACGGGTGGACATAGGTTCTGGTTCCTAGAGAATCTTGTCGAACATAAGCCCAGCTAAAGTTCGGTTCTATTCCTGACGAAGTTTCCGCTACCAGAGAAATAGTCCCTGTTGGTGCGATCGTAGTTACTTCGTAATTTCTAGGAGTAAAATCCATTTCTTTAGAAAATCCGAGTTCATTTCGGAAAAACTCTTCGTAAAGCTCACGATTAGGCTCAAATTCATTGAAAACACCTTTTTCTTTTCCTAAGTTGAAGCTTGCTTGCCACGCAGCATGCCTTATGAATCCCATTATTTTGTCCATTGCATGAATGGACTCATCAGAGCCATAAGTTATACCGAGTTTTATTAACAGATCGGCAAAGCCCATTATGCCAAGACCGATGGGACGGGTGCGTCTCACAACATCTGTAATTTCTGGTAGCGGGAAATGCCCAGCGTCAATCACGTTATCTAAGAATCTTACAGACCAATTGACGACTTCCTCGAGTCTTCTCCAGTCAAGTCTGTGCTGCAAATTCCCGCCTTCGCCTTCAATAACGAATTTCGATACGTCAATTGAACCTAGATTGCAAGCATTGTTAAAATGCAAGAATTGCTCAGCGCAAGGGTTGCATGAATAAAGCGGTCCCATCGAATTTCTAAGTAGGTTATGCCGATTAACTTGATCGATGAAAGCGATTCCCGGTTCAGCATATTTATGGGCAGAAGCAACTATGCGACGCCACACGTCGGGAGCGTAAACCATTCCGGGTCTAGGCGGTTCTTGCCTTGTAAGGTTTTTAAGGTCGGCTTCGAGAAATGCCTGTCTGTCAACAAAACTTACAACATCACCATTGGGTCTTTTATAGATTGCATAGTCACTTTCGGTTACGGGATCAAAAACAGGTCTTTCCCAAGCTTTGCCGTTCCATTCAGTTTGAAACCACTCTTTTCTGTCAACAGCCTTTAAGAATTCATCGGTTACGTTTACGGATATATTGAAATTCGTTAAGCTAGTCTGATCGTTTTTTGCATGGATAAAGCGCAATATGTCAGGGTGAGTAACTCGGAGCATTCCCATATTTGCGCCTCGACGGACGCCACCTTGTTTTACTACTTCGGTCATCGTGTTGACGATATTCATAAAGCTTACTGGACCAGAAGCTATGCCGCGAGTAGAACTTACTGAAGCTCCTGCTGGTCGAATAAACTCATAGGTCATACCAGTTCCGCCGCCGCTTTGATGAATTATGGCACAGCGTTTTGCATGCTCCATTATTCCTTCAATAGAATCCGGAACTTCCAAAACAAAACACGCCGAAAGTTGACCGCGTGGTTTGCCGGCGTTAACTAGACAGGGAGTGTTCGGAATAAACTCACGTTTTAACATTATCTCAGTCATCGCCTTGTAAAACGAATGCTTTCTTTGCAAGTCTGTCTCTACACGGGAAACTGCTCCAACGACTCGACGCACAATATCTTTCCATGTTTCGATTGGACTGCCTTCCGCATCTTTCATGCTGTATCTTTTAGCGACTACCTTTTGGGCATTCAGTCCAAGTCTGTGGCTTGTTTGAGCAAAACCATTTTCTTTTACTTCCTCAAGACTTTTTCTTAATGTAACCTCAAAATTCATTTTCTCCTCCCTGAAAAACAGTTTTGTTTCTTGTTGAGTCTATAATAAAAGTTCTCGTTTTTCAAGAATTATATACAATATGTTGGCTAATCAAATCAAAAATTAACAAAATAATGTATAGTTACTTATCAAGGCAAGTTAGCTGCTTTTATAAGGCTTAAAATTCAATCCTGACAGGATTGACTTTATCGAAGACGAAATTGAAACTAAAAACTTGTGGATAGGGTAATACGTGGTATCGCTGAAGAAGGAACTATTCGTGTGATGGCTGCTATAACAACTGAGATGCTTGCAGAAGCCATTGGTCGGCATAGAACTGCACCTACTGCTTCGGCAGCTTTTGGCAGGGTTTTGACTGGGACGGTTCTTCTGGCTTCTACTTTGAAGGATTTTGATCGCTTAACTGTGAAAGTAGAGTGCGACGGTCCTATAGGAGGAATTACGGCAGAAGCGAAACCTGACGGTAAAGTGCGTGGCTATGTTAAAAATCCGCTTGCCGATTTGCCTCTGAAGAACAATGGTAAATTTGATGTAAGTGGTGTTGTCGGAAAAGGAACGCTTTACGTTATAAGAGAAGAAGGTTTTGATGTTGGACTTTATCGTGAGCCGTACTATGGTTCGGTTCCTTTGATTTCGGGTGAAATTGCAGAAGACTTTGCTTATTACCTTGCAAAATCTGAGCAGATTCCTTCGGCTGTCTTGCTTGGGGTTTTGTTACAAAGGGAAGAACCTTATGTGAGAGCTTGTGGCGGATTAATGATTCAGGTCATGCCCGGCGCCGACGAAAAAGTGGTCCAGAAAATAGAAGAGACTATAAAGAAAGCGCCTCAACTTACTACTTTCATAGACCAGGGAGCTTCCGTAGAAGACATAATAAAGATGGGACTTGGGGACATATCTTTTCAGATTCTTCAAGAAACTACGGTGAAATTTGACTGTGGTTGCTCGATGCAAAGGGCTATTTCCATGGTTTCAGCTCTCGACAAAAAGGAAATAGAATCAATGTTAAGAGAAGACAAAGGTGCAAAAATAACCTGTGGATTTTGTAATGAAACTTATGAATTGGGTGAGGAAACTCTGCTTGAAATCCTGAAGAATCTGGACTAATCCTTTATAGGCTTTCCCTTGTTATCTTTGCTTTGTAGTTTTGTTTCTTTGTTAATACCTTCGCATTCTAACAAAAATGATAGTTTGCCAGTTTTACCGTAAATAGCAGGTTCTGCAGAAGCATAATAGCGTTTCTTGTCTGAGGAAAGAACAACTTTGTATTTGTAACCTGTTGATTTTGTGTCGAGAATGTCATCGGGTAGGAGTCCTATTTGGACCAATGTTTTTAGATCAGCAAATTGCCCTGAATTTTGTAGTGCGTAAACGGCCTGCGCTTTTACGATTCTTTGAAGCATTGCTTGGGCTTCGCTTTCATGCGTTTCGATTTTGAGTTGATAAAGGTAGTTTTTTCCTTCTTGTCTTACAAAAGACTCAGCCGCTTCATCAACTATCAAAATCACCCAAGAATCCTTTTCTTTACGTAATTTCAAGACTCTGTCTTCAAGCGAATTCGTATCTTCATCGAATACCTTGATTGTAACGGTTGCGCTATTTTCAGTGATAATTTCTCCTGTAATTTGCAAGGTTTCTGGTATTTTATTTGCCACTATTTCAAAATCTTCCTTAAATTCTGATAACTCAGCATCTGTCATTTGTTCAATTGCCGGTTTTAGGTTTGTCATCATCCACGCTTGGCGAAATTTTCCTTCGCGAAGGTTTTGGTAGAATTTGCGGACTACTTCGCTTGGAGAATCAACGTTTGTTTGTATGTTTTTTTCGAACTGCTCAATCAGGTTAGGCTTTGATTGAATGTTTTCTTTTGCTGCGTTACCAATTATGCTCAAAACTATGACTGAAAGAATGAGTTTCTGAAACATTTCTTTGGTCTCCTTTTTCTGCGATTAGCGGGAAAGTAAAATACAGCCAGCAAGAATTATAACTTTTTTCTTGCTGGCTTGTAAAAAATTTTTGAAACTTGAGCTATTCAACCTTTGGTTTTTGCAGAAAGAAGCATTTCTCGTCCTACGTAGTAGAGAAAAAGGGCAAGTAACCACAGAGGTATCAAAGCTAGCCAATCGGCATTTGCTCCTTCGTAGAAGGGATTTTTTTCTTCAGCCCATTTCATAAAAGCTTCCTGAGTTTGCTGAAGTGCTGGGACTGCGGCGAAAGCAGCTATTAAGATTCCTGCTATTGCGCCTCCAGCTATGTAGCCTGAAGCGAGAAGCACTCCGTTTGATTTGTCTGTTTCTGCTATGATTTGTTCTTCGGTAAGGTTTTTCTTAGCTAGTTTGCGTTTTAGATATAAGTCAACTGCCCATCTTACCATTCCGCCGACAAAGACAGGAGCAGAAGTAGATAGGGGCAGGTATAAACCTACGGCGAAAGCTAGAGAGGAGATACTTGATAGTTCCAAAACGATGGCTATCATCGCTCCGATAATTACTAATGTCCAAGGCAGCTCTCGGCTCAAAATTCCTTTGATTATGTAGCTCATCAGTGTCGCTTTTGGTGCGTCGTAGCGTTCGAGAGGTCTTCCTTCTTCATCGACCTTTAGAATGCCGTTTATGCCGGGGTCAACAAAATACACAGGGTGTCCTGTCATGTCAACTAGATATTTGCCTACCTGCCCAACATTGGGGTCTGTGTTATGCCAAACCCTGTAGTTCGCAGGGTCGGAAGCGTATTTTCCGCCGGGTTTTTCCGATCTGAATTTGCCGTCTTCTTTTGATAATTGGTCTTCAGTAACTACTATTTGAGCTTCGCGGGAATTAGGTTCGAGTCTTTTGTAATAAGTTCTCGAGTCGTTGAGAAAAATTAAAAGCCATCCAAGAATCAAGGCTGATGATAATGCGCCGACGATTATTGCTATTTGTTGTTTCCAAGGAGTGCCGCCAACCCAGAATCCAGTCTTCAAGTCTTGCGAAGTTGTTCCGCCATTTGATGCTGCGATGCAAACGATTCCGCCGATTGATAGAGCAGTTACAAAGTAAGGATCAGGATTAGTCCAGCCTAAAGCCAGAAAGATAAGGCATGTTATCAAAAGCGTAGCAACTGTCATTCCTGAAATTGGGTTTGACGAAGAGCCAATCTCACCTGTAAGTCTTGATGAAACTGTGACGAAGAGGAATCCAAGTGCAACTATTAGGATAGCTCCCACAAGAGCCACTATTGGATCATCGAAAACATAAAGACCGAGCTGAGGAGATAGTATAATTGCACCGATAAGGAAGATTATTCCTGCGACAACCCATTTCATTGGTATGTCTCTTTCGGTCCTGGGAAGGTTGTTTATGTTTTCTGAGTTGAGACGGAAATCAGAAAGCCCTGCACGAAGGCCATGCCATATTATAGGAGCGCTTCTGAAAAGTGAAATTATGCCAGCCATGGCTACGGCACCGGCTCCGATATAGAGAATGTAGGCACTTCGTATCTCAGAAGTTGACATCTCGGCAACTTTTTTGCTGAGTTCGGGAGCTATAGGTTGAGCCGAGGCTTCGCCGAAGAATTTTATCAGCGGAATGAGAACTAGATAGGAGAGGACACCGCCACCCATCATTAATCCCGCAATTCGTGGTCCAATAATGTAACCAACGCCGAGTAGCGTCGGATCGTTATCAATCTCTAGTTTGCCGCCTTTGACAATGTTATCAAGGTTTTTCTCCGGAGTTGTTTTCCAGAAGCTGAAGACTTGCATCAATGTTTTGAAAACGAAAGCTACTATAAATCCAGTAAGTATTATTTTACCGCCTTGCAGAGATGCTTTGTCTTGCTTTGTGTCATCTGTTTGCGCGGAAGCGCGACGAGATTCTTCTGAAGCTCCGGCTTTGAGAACTTCTGCGCAAGCTGTTCCTTCTGGGTATTTCAGGTAGCCGTGCTGATCTCTTATTAGTGCTCTCCTTAATGGAATCATCATTAAGATTCCCAGTATTCCACCTAGAACTGCAACCAAAGTCGCACGCCAGATTTCTAAGTCAAAGCCTAGAATCATGATAGCTGGCATTGTAACGCCTATACCGAATGCGATTGATTCGCCAGCGCTTCCGGCTGTTTGCATTATGTTGCCTTCTAAAATGGTTGCATCTCTGAAACCGATTTTTGAAAGCATCCGAAAGAGTGTGATGGCGATTACAGCAACTGGTATTGAAGCTGAAACGGTCATGCCGACCTTAAGCACTAAATAAAGCGAAGATGCACCGAAAATTATCCCAAGAAGTGTCCCTACTAGTAATGGAAAGGGTGTAAGCTCTCTAAGAGAGCTTTCGTCGGGAATATAGGGCTTGAAGTTTTCTAGAAAAGGGTTTTTCATCTATAAATCTCCTTCAGAAAGATTTTCCAAACTTGCGTTAATTTAACTTGCATAACTGTTTTAATCAAGTTTGTAGAAGAGAAAATGAGTATCTGCGAAAAGAAATTTTTGAGTGAATTTGCTAAAGTAGTCTTTTCGGAAGAAATATGAAAAGGCTTTGGATTATCTGCTATTTTTGCATTTTGACTTCTGTTTATGGAAAGACAGTTGAACCGAAGGAGGTTTTGGGTTTTACGCCAGGAGATGATAGGCGTCTGGCTTCTTGGAATCAAGTAGTTGACTATTTCAAACGTTTAAGCGTATCAAGCGAAAGAGTCAAGCTTTTTGAGATTGGACGGACGACTATGGGCAAACCATTTATTTATGCGGTGATTTCTTCACCGGAGAATCTAGCAAAGCTTGACTCCTTCCGTCGGGTAAACAAGTCTCTTGCCGATCCACGAAAAATCACAGACAAAGAGGCTGAATCGTTGATTGCCAAAGGAAAGGCGATTGTTTTAATTACCTGCGGCATTCATTCTACGGAGGTAGGGAGTTATCTTTCTTCAATGTTGATTGCTTATAGGCTTGCATCAGAAGATACTCCTGAAATCCGCAAGATACTTTCCAATACAATCATTTTACTTGTCCCTTCGCTTAATCCAGATGGAGTTGATATTGTCAAAGATTGGTACGATCGAACTTTAGGAACTGCTTTTGAGGGAACAGAACCGCCCGAGCTTTATCACAAATACACGGGTCACGATAATAACCGCGATTGGTATGCCTTTACTCAAGTTGAGACACAGCTTACGGTTGATAAAATCCACAACGAGTGGCATCCGCACATAGTAAACGACATTCATCAGATGGGAGCTTATGGGGCAAGATTTTTCGTCCCACCTTATCTTCCGCCGATAGAACCTAATGTTCCAGAGCAAATCGTTGAGGCTTATACAGAGTTAGGATCATTTATTTTCGACGAGATGAACAAAATGGGGTTTTCGGGAGTCGTTAAAAATGCAATTTTCGACATCTGGACGCCTGCTCGTGCTTACTCTCATTATCACGGCGGAGTCAGGATACTTACGGAAACGGCATCTGCCAGATTAGCTTCGCCCATAAAGGTAGAATTTTCACAATTGCGTAGTAGCGAAAATTCTAATTACGATCCTCAAAAAGCATCTGAAAATTTTCCGAATCCTTGGAAGGGAGGTGAATGGAAGCTAAGGGATATAACTGAGTATATGACAACGTCTACTTTTTTATTGCTTCGGCACGCATCAGACAACCGTGAAAAGTGGCTCAGACGTTTTTATTCGATAGGACGGCAAGCAGTAAGAGAACGCAAGAAGGGGGAGCTCTTTGGTTTTATAATCAAAGGAAATTCGCCAAACAAACAACGACTTATCAACGTGCTGATTCGTGGTGGGGTAGAAGTTTACAAAACTGATGAAGGCGAGCTTATAGAGATGAATCAACCCTACGCAGCCTTTGCAAAAGCACTTTTAGAAAAGCAAGTTTATCCGAATCTAAAAGATAAAAACGGAAATCCAATTCAGCCCTATGATGTAACGGCTCACACGCTTTCCTTGCTTTATGGAGTAGAAGTAAGGGAGCTTTATGAACCCATAAAGCTTAAAAAGCGAGAAAGAATTTCCAAGCTTGTAGAAACCCCTTGTAACAGTAGCAGTCAAGCAAAAAGAATAGCTATATACAAATCGTTTGTGCCTTCAATGGATGAAGGATGGACCAGATTTGTTTTTGATTCAAATTGCATCAGGTACTCTTCTCTAACAAATCCGCAGATTCAGCAGATGAGCCTGAAAGAAAATTTTGATGTTATAGTTTTTCCTGATCAGAGTCCAAGTCAGATTCTTCAAGGTTTCTCTGAAGGTTCGATGCCGAGCGAATACGTAGGCGGGATTGGAGCGAAAGGAATTGAAAGCTTGCGACGATTTGTTGAAGAAGGCGGTAAACTCGTATTTTTAAACCGTTCTTCGGACTTTGCGATTGAGCAGTTCGACTTGCCTGTCAGGAACGTTGTAAAGGGGCTCAATCGCCGTGAGTTTTTTATTCCAGGTTCGATTTTACAGGTCGAAGCTGACGGAAAAAAGATTCCAATATGGTTTGAAAATTCGCCTGTTTTCGAAGTAAATAGCAGTAATGTGAAGATTTTTGCTAGGTATCCGCAAGATTCTAATCAAATCTTACTTTCTGGCTGGGCACTAGGCACTGAAAAGATAAATGGCAGGGCTGCGTGGGTTGAGGTAGAGTTAGGAGCTGGTAAGATTGTTTTAATTGGTTTTAGGCCACAGTATCGAGGGCAATCGCTCGTAACTTTCCCTTTGCTTTTTAATGCCGTTCTGCATTGAATATTAAAATTGATTTTGGCTTTATCGAAAGGATAGAATAAATGCAGAAGGCAAAAAGCGAGCAAGGGGAAGTAAAGCAAAATTATGATACGAGAAAAGTCAGTTAGCAATGGTCATAAGGATTTAGCAAAGGTGAAAACGGTTGAGAAAGTAGCAGAAGCTAGCTTGCCAACTGAATTTGGAGATTTTCGCATCGCGGGTTACAAGTCTTTAACAAGTGACGAAGAGTTTGTTGTTTTATTCAAAGGCGATTTGAATCCAGAGGTTCCAACGCCGGTTAGAATTCACTCTCAATGCTTAACCGGTGACGTTTTTCATTCGCTTAAATGTGACTGTGGAATTCAGCTTCGCTGGGCTTTAGAAACCATAGAAAAGCAGGGTAGAGGCGTAATAGTGTATCAACAACAAGAAGGCAGAGGCATTGGGATAATAAACAAAATACGTGCTTACTCTCTTCAGGATAAAGGAGCTGATACGATTGAGGCGAATTTGATGCTGGGTTTTGAAGCAGACTTGAGGCGTTACGATCAGTGTGTTGAAATCATAAAAGACCTAGGTGTAAAGAAGGTTCAGGTAATGTCTAACAATCCTCAAAAAATACAAGCCATGCGTGACGGCGGACTAGAAATAGTCGAAAGGCTTAAGATGAATTATAAACCGCCAAAACATGCTCTTGACTATTTGCGAGTTAAAAAAATGCAGATGGGGCATTTGCTTGATCTGATCGGCTGAATCTATGGAGAAACTTAGAATTGGAGTAATAGGAACTGGTTTTGCAAAGAACGTTCAAATACCAAGCTTCTTAAAAACTGGAAACGCCGAAATCGTATCGGTAGCAAGTGCGAATTTGGAAAAGGCTAGACAAACGGCGGAACAATTTTCAATAAAGCATTTCACTAATGATTGGCGAGAAACAGCTAGTCACAAGGACGTTGATTTAGTTTGCGTTACTACCCCGCCGATTTTTCATGAGGAGATGACGCTTTTTTCGCTCGAGCACGAAAAACATGTTCTGTGTGAAAAACCTATGGCGATGAATGCCGAGCAGGCAAAGAAAATGCTTGAAAAAGCACAAGAAAAGGCTCATCTGCTGTGCCTGATAGATCACGAGCTGCGATTTCAAAATGGAAGAAAAATTGCTTACAAACTGATTCGAGATGGTCAAATAGGTAAAATTCGCCATATAAAATACAACTTCCGAGCTCCTCATCGCGGTAACCCTGAGTTACCGTGGAATTGGTGGTATGATGAGAGTCAAGGTGGGGGTGTGCTTGGAGCTATTGTTTCCCATGTCTTCGATTCTATTCGTTGGTTTTCTGGCGCGGAAGTTTGTCAAGTTTTTTGTCAACTCCAAACTCACATAAAGCAAAGGCGCGATAACTCAGGTCTCATGCGGAAAGTAACTAGCGACGATGAAGCAAATCTTATCTTAAGACTTACCGATAATGAGTTAACCGAAGATGCGACCGTTAACATATCTTCATCCATGGTTGAGTATCCTATCTATCAAAACCGGATAGAGATTTTTGGTTCGAGAGGTTCTTTGCGTATTGAATTTGATGGTCGGCTCTTTATTGGAAAGCCTGAAAAAGAAGAGTGGCAAGCCGTTGAAGTTGAGCTTGATGAGCGATTGGAAGGCGTCAAAAACACTGGTTGGGGTGATGCCTTTCTAGCGTTTGCGAAGGTTTTAGTTAAATCTTTGATTAGCGGTGAGAGGAAAGTAGAAGGAGCGGCAACTTTTGAAGATGGCTATAAAGTTCAGTTAATTCTTGATGCAGCTAAGCGCTCAAATCAGATAGGTTGCGCTGTCAAGGTGTGAAGTTTTGAGTTGGAAAAAGTTTGAAATGCGTTTTTATAAGTGTTAAAATTTAAGCACTTTGTAGAAAGTTGAGGGCTTTGGCTTTGGGGTGTGTTAGCAAAGTATTGTCCAAAATGTGGTCGTAACTACACTGACGACCTAACTTTTTGCTTGGAAGATGGATCACTCCTTGTTTCGAGTGTTCCCGAGCAGAGCTTTCCTTACCAGACTCAGGCGACAGTTTTCTCTACGGCTGGAATAGAAAAGGTTACTACTCCAAAGAAGAAAGGCACTCTCAAGATAATTCTTCTAATAACTGGCGGAATCTTTTTGCTGCTTTTTGGTGGTCTCTCCCTTGCATTATTACTTTATTTTTCTAGTATGCGATTAACCTCAAATACAAATCCAGCAAGCGTCGCAAATACCAACAGTGCGTCTAACTTATATGTTCCTAACGTTTCTAGTGTAAATACTCAGCAAGCCAACGCTAGCAACAAGAATGTTCAGATAGCAGAAGACTTTTCTTCTGACGAAGAAGGCTTAAGAGAAGATACAAGCGAGCAATTGAATTCAAGTGATGAGTCAGCAGACTCAGAAATTCAGAAAGAAGTAGCCGATAAGCCTAAAGAAGAGAAAGGAACCCTTACTGGCACGTATAGCGGGGCTTTGAGAAACCAAACAGTAGGTGGCTCTGGCGGAGTAACGTTTCGTTTGATTCAAGAAGGTTACTCTATAAGTGGAAGAGTTATCATTGCAGAGCCTTTTGTTGGTTCGGGAAGCATAATTTCTGGTGCTTTTGACGGCGATAAAGTTTATTTTGTTTCTTATAACGCAGAATATGATCTAACGATTTATTGGGAAGGAAAGGTAAGGGGCAAGAGCATCAGCGGTACATATACGGCTGCGACGTCAAATCCTAACCTTTATCCAAACACTCAGTATGGAACTTGGAGTGTGAAGAAAAAGTAAGCTCTTGTCAATGCAATGCCCAAAGCCTGATTATACTAAAGTTTGATTTAGGCTAAGTCTCTAAGCTGGAGTGAGTTTTGCTGACCTCGCCTGAGGAAATTTGCTTTGCAGGGGAGATTTCTGAACCGAGTTTTTGAATTGAATGAAAAAGCCATTCTTGATCATTTCTTTTTGGGAAGTCTGAACGAAAATGTCCGCCGCGGGATTCTTTTCGCCAGATTGCTGCTGTAGCAACTAATTTGGCTAAAGTAACAAAGTTTCTTGACTGTGGACTTAGTTTTGCTTGTTCCATCTGATGGATTTCATCTAATGCTCTTTGAAGTTTTTCTTGGTTACGTATTATTCCAACTCTTTCCCACATGATGCGTTTGATTCGCTTTTTGACAGCAGTAGTAAACATAACAGTTTGCCGGAATTCATCGTTTGCTTTAACTTTTACGTTTGGTATTGTAAAGTTAAGGTTATCGTTAACGGCAGCTTTCCCGGCTCTTGCGCCGAAAACCAAACCTTCAAGAAGCGAATTTGAGGCAAGGCGATTAGCTCCGTGAATGCCTGTGCAAGCTACTTCGCCGGCTGCGTAAAGACCTTCAATGTTCGTTCTACCCCAGAGGTCTGTTCTGACTCCGCCCATAAAATAGTGAGACGCAGGAGAAACCGGAATAAGTTCTTTTGTGATGTCAAGACCATAAGATTTACAAGTTTCATATATCTTTGGAAACCGTTGGCGTAAGAAGTCAGGATTTAGGTGTGTCATATCTAGAAAAACATATCTTGAGCCGGTTTTTCGCATTTCTGCGACGATCGAGCGGGAGACTATGTCGCGTGGTGCAAGCTCTAGTCGTTCATCATAGTTTTGCATGAATCTTTCGCCATGAAGGTTTCTTAAAACTCCGCCTTCACCACGCATAGCTTCTGACAACAAAAATCTGGGTGCTCCTTCCAAGCAAAGCACTGTTGGATGAAATTGGACGAATTCCATATCGGCGATTTCTGCACCAGCTAGATAAGCCATTGAAATACCATCGCCCGTTGCAACCGCCGGGTTTGTTGTATGAAGATAGATTTGGCCGGCGCCGCCAGTGCATAGTAAAACGGCTTTTGCAAAAATTTCACGGGGCGCTCGTAGCATTGGGTCTAGAAACCTTACACCTATACATCTGTTGTCGTTCAGGATCAAACTTTCGGTTTGGGCAAATGGCATGAGTAAAAGCGTTTTCATTGTCTTTGCTTTTTCAATAAGTGCTCGAACAATTTCCTTTCCGGTTGAATCACCATGAGCATGAAGAATCCGACGCCTTGAATGTGCCGCTTCTTTGGTAAAGAGTAATCTTCCGTTTTCTTGGTCAAACTCTGCTCCCCATTGAATGAGTTCTGTTATGTATTTTGGTCCTTCAGAAACTAGAGTTCTAACTGATTGCAGGTCGCAAAGTCCATCTCCTGCTGCGATTGTATCTTCTTCGTGAAGCTCTATATTATCTTCTTCAGAAAGTGCTACAGCGATACCGCCCTGTGCATACTCGGTATTTGATTCTTCGGCTCTGTCCTTTGTTAAAACTATCGCTTGCGCGCCGCTTCGGGATATTTCTATTGCTGCTCGTAGACCAGCTATTCCGCTGCCGATTACTACAAAGTCTGTTTTCATCTTAAGAAAAGTTTATCAGGTTTTTGAGATTGATTCCTATTTTTGGCAGACGGGATAATAAAAGTGAATTGTGAAGTTTTCAGATGAGGGAAACAAGGATGATGGCTTCTTACGCTTAAGTTGATGCTTATCAATTTTGTTAGCAATCTTGATACCTATCTCAGGGCTCGCATTTATTTATTCAAGTTTAGATAAAGCTCCCTATCGGAAACCTCGACGGTTTAATGTAAATTATTTTTCGATATGAGAGGAGGGAGGGTGAGGAGGATGTGAGGAATAAAATCATCATAGTCAATGACGCTTTACTGGCTTATCTATCGTCAGCTACAAAATCAACTCCTTGAAGGTCTTCTTGTAAATTTATTACCCTGCTTGGTTGACTAAAAGTGTATCTTTTTGAGAAAACTGAAATTATGTAGGTTTCGCCTACTGGTATGTCTTCAAATGTGTAGTATCCGAAAGAGGTAACTCTTTTAGTTATAGGTTGAGGAAGGTTTCCGCCTGCTATGGTAACAAAAGCGTCGTTTATGCCTCTGCCGTTCTTACTTATGACTCGCCCGCTGATGGTAGCGCTTGCAGCCGAAGTTATCTGGAAGGTTAACTGAAAATCATCAATAGCCATTCCCTTATCGTTGCCAGTGCTATTTTCATCAGACCAACGAAAACAGAAATTTGTGTTCGGTGGGATACTTATGTTGATAGTCTGGCTTAAAAGGGTTCTGTTTTCTGGTTGGTTTCCGTCTATCGCACTGTCAGAACCTGCTTGCGGTGGGGTGAAATTTAGCTGAGGAACTACAGTCCATCCGCTGCTTGCTGTTACACTGTTTACCCCGACTTGATATTCAAAGAGTAAAACATCATTATTAGCAGCAGTCCGTCTCCATTGCTCTCCGTAGTAGCTTATTGTTGGGTTATAAATGGAAAAACCAGTGTTGTTTGTAAAGCAAACTCCAAAAATTATAGTCCCTGTCGAGCTACTTGCAAGCGAGCCTAAAGCTCTTTCGGTCGAACCAGTGCTGCCGTAGCTATAGAGGTTTCCTGCATTTGAAGAACCGTTATTTGCAGAATAAGTTATCCTGTTAGACTGCCAGCCAGCACCGGGGCTTTGTGGTGGAGCACCACCGTTTGTCCATGTGTTATTAGCTCCAGTGTTTGAAAGTCCATCGAAATTTTGTGTGTATGGGGAAGTAGTTAAAGAAAATGTTGTTTGGGCTTTTGCCAGCCAGCAAACACAAGAAAGGATCAAAAAGGTTAAAAATGCTTTCCTCATAGTAAGTCGCTCCTTTGATGCTCATTATAGAAAATAGCGGTTTTTTCGCCTAATTTTGAGTAGTTAAGTTTTCGTAAACTCTATAACTGTGTAAATGCTGAATGCTGTCATTATGAGTGTCACTATCCAACCTCCGATTTCAAGCCAAAGCGGGTGTTGGTAGTCATTTTTGTTTTTTCGTATTGCCAAAAGAATCAAGCTAAGAGATATGGGAAGTATGAAACCATTTATGGCTCCTACGATGACTAAAACCTTTGCAGGTTGCCCAACAAGAATGAAGATCAGAGTTGAAACAGCTATGAAGAAAATAATGGCTTTATTTTCGTTTAGTTTGAAGAGCGTTTTAATGAAAGAAATGGAAGTGTAAGAAGCTCCGATAACTGATGTAATTGCGGCTGAAAACATAACAATCCCGAAGATTTTATGGCCAATCTCGCCGGCTGCAAACTCAAAGACGGAAGCAGCTGGGTTTTTTTCATCAAGTTGTTTGCCGAGAGAGACGATTACGCCGAGCGAAGCTAGAAAGAGCAAAAATCTAATAACTGCCGTTACCAAAATTCCGCTTACTGCACTTTCATTTACCTCGTTTAGTCTATCTTTGCCGATCACGCCAGAATCAAGCAATCTATGAGCTCCTGCAAACGAGATGTATCCACCAACAGTGCCGCCAACAAGGGCAACTACGGCAAGCGCTGAAACCTTTTCTGGGACGAAGGTTCTCAAAATGGCTTCTGTTAAGGGAGGCTTTGAAAACCAAACTACATACAAAGTCAATAGAATCATCAAAAGCCCAAAGAATCTAACAAACCAGTCTAGTAATTTTCCTGATTCTTTTGAAAGGAAAATGCTAGTAGCAAACAAGGCTGAAATCACAGCACAAAGTTTAACGTCAAGCCCTGTCAAAACGCTTAAACCAAGTCCAGCTCCGCCTACATTTCCGATATTGAAAGCTAGCCCGCCAGTTGCAACCATTACTGAAAGTGCATAGCCGCTTAGAGGCAGAGTCTCGTTTGCTATTTCTTGCGCTCTTTTTCCACTTACAATTACTGCTTGCCAGATATTTAGCTGTGCGAAAATGTCAAGGATGACTGACAATAAGATTACAAATCCAAAACTTGCTAGCAGGTCTTGCGTGAATTTGCTAGTGTTGTTCAAAAATCCAGGTCCAACGGCGGAAGTTGCCATCAAGAATGCAGCACCGGAAAAAAACGCTTTCTTCATCTTGCAATCGGTTTTATCGTTACACCTATTTTTTTCAAGCTTAAGTTGATGTTTCGAGCAAAGTCTAAGGCTTTTTCACCGTCGCCATGAATGCAGACGGTTTCGGCTTTGATTGGTATTTTTTCGCCGTTTGTTGCTGTGACAGTTTTAGTTGTAATCATCTGAATTGCCTGAGCTATGGCAAGCGAAGTGTCTTTGATGACGGCGTTTGGAAAATTTCTTGGCGTTAAGGTTCCGTCGGGCTGATAAGTTCTGTCGGCAAAGACTTCGGATGCGGTTTTAAGCCCTAAATTTTCAGCTTCGGATATGAGGAAACTTCCTGAAAGTCCAAAAAGAATAAGATTTTTGTCTATAGATTTGACAGCTTCGGCAATAGCTCGTGCAATAGAAGAATTTTTTGCTGCTTGATTATACAAAGCGCCGTGCGGTTTGACATGATGAAGCTGTCCGCCAAGGGCTTCGCAGATGCCCTTTAGAGCTGAGACTTGATAAAGAACCAGGTCAAAAACTTCTTCTTCTGGAAGTTTCATCTCTCTTCTACCAAAGCCTTGCAGGTCTGGAAATGAAGGATGAGCACCGATGGCTACGCCTTTTTGAATTGCGGTCTGAATAGTTTTTCTGATTACTGAAGGATCGCCGGCATGAAAGCCACAAGCGACATTCACAGAGGAAACCCAATCCATCAAGGCTTCGTCATTTCCCATTCTCCAAATTCCGAAGCTTTCTCCTATGTCGCAATTTAAGTCAATCGTAATCATCCGAGTCTTACAGCCCATTTTAGCATGTTGAGATTTATCTGTTGAGCAAGTGCAAGTTCTTCAGCCCTTTCGTAGGAAATCATTTCAAAATAGAGCTTGTCATTTGGACTTAGCTGCGCAACTATTGGCAGGTCGACCTTTGCTATCTGTGCAATGCGTGGATAACCTCCAGTTGTTTGATGATCAGCCATTAAGACAATTATTTGCCCGTTGGGTAAAAGCTGAATCGTTCCGAAATCAACAGGTGAAGAAACCATTTCAAAATCCTCAATCAAGTAAAGCGGTTCTCCTTCAAGAAGAAATCCCATGCGATCAGCGTTCAAACTAACTTTGTAACTTTTTTTCAAAAGATTTTCTACGCTGATGGCTGTTAGTTTGTCAAATTCTGGACCTTGAAATATCCGAACAGTCGGAAAATGGCTGTAGCGAGGTATAAGGCTTTCAGAAACTTTGTAGTTTTTCCTTATAACTCGGTTTTCTTCTTTGAAAAGAAGGCGATCTCCTTTTTTTACGAGCTTGCCGAGTCCAGTTCTTAGATCTGTGCTTGCTGAACCGAAAACTTTTTCAACTTCAAAGCCACCTGCGACAGCAAGGTAAAGCCTTGCTCCGAGGCGTCTTTCGTTAAATGTCAAAATGTCGCCTTCTTTGGCAACTATCGGTCGCCAGTTTTCTATTTCCGTTTCGTTAAGTTTAGCAGCAAAATCTGCGCCACAGAGGGCAAACGTTGTAGGTTTTTCAAATTGTAGTTTAGGAGCTGGAAAATGCGTTTCTAACACTGCTTGCGTTTCTTGATTACCGAGTAGCAAATTAGCTATGTAAGCAGCCATTTTGTCCATAGCGCCAGAAGGGTTTATTCCGAAACGGCGAAAACCATTTCTGCCTAGGTCCTGTATGGTAGTTAAAATGCCTGACTCGATCACAAAAAGGCTCATACTCTAATGAATTTAACCGAATCGCCAGGCTTAAGAAAGGTGGGGTTTTCGGGATTTTTGGGGTCAAACATTTCGATTTCGGTCTTTCCTATAATTTGCCAGCCGCCGGGTGAGTTGAAAGGATAAATGCCGGTTTGTCTTCCAGCAATTGCAACGCTTCCCTTTTCAACTAGCTTTCTTGGGGTTTTGTGTCTAGGAGCAGCAATTTTTCCTGAGACTTTTCCCATATAGGCAAATCCAGGCAAGAATCCAAGCATATAGACTCTATAGATTCTTGATAAGAAAATTTCTATTACTTCTTCGCAGCTTAAGTTACTCCATGTTGCTACAAATTCCAAGTCTGGAGCGTTGTCGAAGCTGACAGGTATTTGAATGAGCCTTTCATGCTTTTTTTGTCGGTTTTCACTTGATAGAGCCTGTTCTACCAGACTCTTAACTGCTTCAAAAGCGTTCTTGGATTCTGGAAAGTTCTGGCGTATTTTCATTGGTTGATAAAAAATTGCAACAGAGCTGTAAGCGGGGCAAACCTCTTCTATTCCCGAGAATGATTTTTCTTCAAAAAAACGGGCGATGCTAAGGACGCGGTCATTTAATTCTTCGGAAATAACCTGTCCAAAGTCAACTAACAAGGCATTTTCATTAAGAGGCAATATCTTCGGCATAAGGGACACGAACTTTGAGAGCTTTGTGGATGACTTCAAATTTTGCTGGTAGCCTACCGATCAACTCTCCATCTGCCTCTATTCGTATTTTTTTCTTGTCAAATGGCTCAGCTTCGATTGTTTTTGTTAAAGTAGCTTTAACTTCCTGAAGCTTTAGATGTGTTCCCGCGTAAAGCGAGTATGAATTTAACAAGATTTTGAGGGTGCCTATGTCGCCTATGTTTACAACATCGAGCAGTCCATCGTCAAGCTTTGCATTGGGAGCTATTTTCATTCCTCCGCCGAAAAATCTGGCGTTGCAGATACAGAAGTTTAATGTGTTGATTATTCCCTCTCTATCTGAATCGAGACAAATTCTTAGTCGAACCGAGTTTGCCGAGATGATTTCTTGCAAAGTTGAAAGAGCAAAGCTTACTCGACCTCTTATTTCGGTCGGTAGCCAATCAAAACGTATGCCGGTTTTTACTCTTCTAATGACAGAGGCTGAAAGCCCAAAGGATGCAACATTAAGAAAATATCTAACATCGCCTTTGCCATTAAAATTTATAAAGCTGATTTTACCAACGTCGAGACGGCGCGTCTGACCTTCTCGTAACTGTCTAGCGGCTTGTCGAATTTCAGTTGATATTTTGAGCGAGCGTCTAAAGTCTCCACCTGTTCCAGAAGGCAAGACGCCTAGTTCTACGTCTTCGCCTGAAGAGATAATCCCGTTTGCAACTTCATTAACTGTTCCATCACCGCCGCAAGCGATAATAAATTTTTTCCCGCGCTTTGCCGCTTCGAAAGCTATTTTGATTGCATCGCCTTGGCTTTTGGTAAAAGCGACACGAAAAGCACCAAAATGAGCACGCAAGTCAGAAGCAATCTCAGTCCATCTCGATCTAGTCGAGCCTGAAGCGGATTTAGGATTTACGATTACCAGAGGCAAATCGGACATTTAACAGAAGTTTAACAGTTATTTTAACCTTGTGGCAAGCCCGGTAAAAGGCGAAATAAAAAGCTTTTGTATTTTGACGATATGATAAAAAAGCTGAAAAATAAAAGATTCATGTTTTTATGAATATTTGGCAAGCGATAATTTTGGGCATCGTTCAAGGATTAACAGAATTCATACCTATAAGCTCGACGGCTCATTTGGTTTTCGCAAGTCGCTGGACGAATATCTATAATCAAGATCCGCAAAAGATAACTGCCACTATGGCAGTTATTCAGTTGGGAACGCTTTTTGCTGTCTTCATTTACTTTGCTTCGGATATATGGAATATAACTAGGAGCTTTTTAGTAGAAAACTGGTCTTTGGTAAGGGAAGGTAATTTGAATAGAGAGCGCCTATCTAAACTTTCGAGTGACGCTTGGCTCGGCTGGGTTATAATCATTGGTTCTGTGCCAATAGGCGTTTTTGGGATAGTTTTCAAGGAAGTCATCGAAGGTCCTTTAACTAAAAACTTATGGCTTATAGCTTCGATGATGATCGTAATAGCAATTCTTTTGGTTTTTGCGGAAGTCTTCGGTAGTCGTAGCAAGGGAATGGAAGAATTAGGAGTCAAAGAAGCATTGATAATAGGTTTTGCTCAAGCATTGGCTTTAATTCCGGGAGCTTCTCGTTCTGGCTCAACGATAATGGGCGGACTTTTTGCTGGCTTAAAGCGTGAAGCTGCTGCAAGGTTTTCTTTTCTGCTTATGATTCCTGCTATTACTTTGAGTGGACTACTTGAGCTAAGGGAAGCTATTTATCTTCTTTCTCAAGACGATATTTTGGCACTTGTGGTCGGATCGGTCGTTGCCGGTGTGACCGGCTATGCCTCTATATGGTTTTTGCTGGCTTTTTTGAGAAAATATTCTACTTTTATTTTCATTGCGTATAGAATAGTCGTGGGTTTTGTTATTCTTGTGATGTTGTGGAAAGGAGTTATTCTGCCTTAATGCGGCAGAGTCTATGGGAAATCCGCAGTTATACGCGAGAAGAAAGAGATAGAATCCGCAAACTTGCTAACGAGCTAGGTGTTAAGGAACTAATTGCTGCTTGCTTGATTAATCGTGGATTTGATGATCCGAGCAAAGCACATGAGTTTCTTTATCCTTCCAAATCTGACTTGATTTCGCCTTTTCTGATGAAAGATTTGGAAAAGGCGGTTGAGAGAATCATTAGAGCCATCAGAAATAGAGAAAATGTCTGGATATGGGGCGATTATGATGTTGATGGGACAACTGGTGCGGCGCTTCTTAGAAAAACATTTCGGTTTTTTGGTTTTGAAACTTCAGTTTATATTCCTCATCGAATCAAAGAGGGTTACGGAATAAACTGCGAAGGCATAAAAAGAGCCATCAGCGAAGGAGTTAAACTTATAATTTCTGTTGACACTGGTAGCACAAGCTTTGAGGCGATTAGACTAGCTCGTGAAAGTGGTATTGATGTGATAATTACAGATCATCACGCTGTAAGTGTAGCTCCTAGCGGAGCCTATGCTTTCATAAATCCACATCAGGCAGGTTGTTTTTACCCGAATAAATCGCTTGCAGGGGTTGGCGTTGCTTTTAAGCTTGCTAGCGGGCTTATGGAACGTCTCGGATGTATTGATTTAGACAATAAAATTGATGAATTACTAGAACTTGCTGCCGTTGGCACAATTGCCGACGTTGTGGAGCTTACGGGCGAAAATCGGACAATAGTTTCCTGCGGTCTTAAGAATTTGAATAAAACAAAAAATTTAGGTCTTCGCGCTTTGATAGAAGTGGCTGATTGCACAAATGAATTGAATTCGTATGAAATTGGTTTCAGAATAGCCCCGAGAATAAATGCTGCTGGTCGGCTAGATCATGCAAAGATAGTAGTTGAACTTTTAGAAACTAATAACATTGAGCAGGCACGCCAGATAGCTAAGGTTTTAGATGAAAAAAACAGAGAACGACAGGTTATTCAAGAAAACAGCCTTTTAGAGGCTTGCTCAAAGATTGAAAAGCAAATCGAAAGGACTGGAAAAATTCCGGACATTCTGATGGTCTATTCTGAAAACATTCATTTGGGCGTTGCAGGTTTGGTTGCGTCGAAGCTGATGGAAAAGTACAATCGAGCTGCGATGGTTGGTTGTTTGGAAAATGGAAAAGCTAGATTCTCTGTAAGAAGCACTGCGTCCGTTGATGCAAAGCTTGTTCTGGAATACTGTTCTGACATTCTGGAAAAATACGGTGGGCACAAGTCAGCTGCAGGTTTTGAGATCAAAGTCGAAAACATACCTATCTTGGAGGAGAAGTTAATTAAATATGCTTACGAAAATAACCTGGATTATTCCTGCAGACTTGATGTTGAAGCGCTAGTTAAGTTCTCAACTATAGACTATCAGTTACTTAACGAGCTTAAAAATTTTGAGCCTTTTGGTCAAGGAAATCCGAAACCCTTGTTTCTAACTAGCAAAGTTTCAGCCGAAAGTGTGAAAATAATGAAAGAAAAACACCTGAAGTTTAGGTTAGTTGATGTTAAGGGTCTTGGTGTTCATGAAGCTGTTTTTTGGAATGGAGTTGAAAAGGTTGAAGCTATTTGTCGCGGGCATAGAGGATTTGATGGAGAAAATTCTCTGATGAAGAAGAAAATAGATATTGTTTATGACGTTGGACTTAATAGGTGGAATGGGCTAGACAAAATTCAGTTACAGATAAAAGATTTGAGATTTTCTGATTGAGGTTTCTTATGAAAGCGGTATTGATTCTGTTTTTTGCGGGGGTAGTTATGGGGCAGAGCATAAGTGGTGTTTACGAAGTCTGCATCGGTGCGATTGATGAGAAGCCTCTGATTGCATATTTTGAAAGGTTTGGTTATAGAGTTGGAGAAAGCGGAAACTTGAACGAAGAGGCCGCCGAAGCGCTGTATGGCGTAAGATCGAAACTGCGTTCAATAAGACTTTATCATCAAGATGCCGATCATGGATTGATTCGCATAATGGTTTGGGACAAACCGCTAAATGAAGGTTTAGGTCTTGCTTCGATGCGAGTCATAGGTAATCGTTGGGGTGCGATGATGACGGCTGATATTTACAATATTCAAAATCACACTGAGGAAGCCATAGCACAAGGTTATCCGATTCGTTACGTGCCGCCTCAAAGAGCAGAAATTTATAAGCTTGAAAAAAGACCGATTCCTTTTTTGGAAAATTATGCAGTCGTGCGGGAAATGTGTCTTATTCAGCCTCTTACAAGACAAATAATTTTTCAGCGCTTTGGATATGAGCTGCCTTTTTACGGAAAAATAAATCCTAATTCCTTTTTCAAATCCTCTCAGATTACGCATTTTGGTTTGGTTGTTTATCGCAATCAGGAAAACATAGATTTTTACGGAGAGGTTCTAGGGCTTTTGAAAGTTCGTGAGAGTTCTGATTACGAGTCTGGTTATGAGGATGCTTCAGCAAGAGCTATTTTTGAACTAGAAAAGCATCAGCGTTACGGAGTTACAGACTTTGATAATCCAAAAAGCTCAAAAGACCCGATGAAAGCTTTATCAGGAAGACTGAAAATAATTTGGTTTTCGCCTGAATCAAAGCTAGATAATAAATTAGATTACAGTCGTCCTGGCAGCCTCGGTTATTCGCTTTATACTTACAACGTCAATGGAATAGATTTTTATCATCAGAAGGTCAAGAGCAGTAAAGCTCAAAACGTCACAGACATTTTAAGAAATGAATTCGGAGAAAAAAGCTTTACATTTGTAGCTCCTGATGGTTACTTTTGGAATCTCATCGAAAGGTAGCTTTCGCAGAAAAAATTTTTCTAGAGGGCGTTTATTTTTAGCTAGAAAATCGGTTTGATTTCGTTGTATCCTAAAAGTTTGAAGTATATTCAGTTACAAAAGAGAAAGGTCAAATGGCACTTAGGTCTTTGTTTAGTTTTTTTTCCAGTGATTTGGCGATAGATTTAGGAACGGCTAATACACTCGTTTATGCTAAAGGTCGTGGTATAGTCGTATCAGAGCCTTCGATCGTAGCAATAAATAAGATAACAAATGAAGTTGAAGCAGTCGGGCGAGAAGCGAAGGAAATGTTAGGAAGGACGCCCGGCAACATTGTTGCGATTCGTCCGATGAAAGATGGCGTTATAGCGAATTTTGAAGTTACCGAAAAGATGCTTCAGCATTTCATTCGCAAGGCTCACAACGGCAGAACTTGGGTGCGTCCTCGCGTGGTTATAGGCATACCTTCGGAGATTACTCAAGTTGAACGTCGTGCTGTGGAAGATTCTGCTTACAAGGCGAAGGCTTCAGAGGTTTATCTTGTTGAAGAAGCTATGGCGGCAGCAATTGGAGCGGGCTTGCCGATAACTGAGCCTCACGGAAACATGGTTGTTGACATAGGAGGCGGAACAACCGATATAGCGGTTATTTCTCTGTCCGGCATAGTATATTCTCGTTCGGTAAGAGTAGCTGGAAATGAGATGGACGAGGCTATAACTCAATACATTAAACGCAAATACAATCTTTTGATAGGAGAAAGGACTGCTGAAGCTATAAAAATTGCTTTAGGTTCGGCTTTTCCGCTTGATGAGCCACTTTCGATGGAGGTGAGAGGTAGAAACTTAATTGAAGGAATTCCAAAAACGATAACTATAACCGATGAAGAGGTTAGAGAAGCTCTTTCAGATTGTGTTGCTACAATAGTTAATGCGGTTAGAGTGGCGTTAGAGAGAACTCCTCCTGAGCTTTCGGCTGATATTGTTGAAAGGGGCATTGTTTTGACTGGCGGTGGTGCGCTTTTAAAAAATCTAGATAAGCGTCTTTCAATAGAAACTGGTTTGCCGGTTGTAATAGCTGATGACCCTTTGTCTTCTGTGGTTTTGGGTGCTGGAAAGATGCTTTCAGATTTTGAACTATTAAAGCGGGTAAAATGTGAAAGCTCCTTGATAACGGGCTTGTAATATGGTCGAACGAAGCCAAAAGGAGATATGGCGAATCTCACCTTGGCTTGCTATCTCGCTTCTCATAGCAAATTTTATACTGATGGCATGGGATGCAAGAACTGAGTCCAATCAAAGAATACTTCGAGTTTGGATTCAGTCTTTTGCATCTTTTGTTCAGTCTCCAGTTGCGTTTATCGTTACAAGGGTTAACGATTATGTGGATTCTTACTTAAGGCTTCGGAGCGCTGCTAGTGAAAACGAGTTGCTAAAACAAAGGCTTCATGAGTTGGAAATGCGCTTGCAGGAAAATGAACTTTTGGTGTCTGAAAATGAAAGACTAAAAAAGCTTTTAGAACTGAAAGAAGGCAGAAAATACCAAATTAGAATGGCTAATGTTATAGCACGTGATCCTCTGAAGTGGTTTGGAACCCTCATAATTGATAGGGGAAGCTCTGACGGTGTCAAGGTTAATATGCCAGTAATAACAAGCGGTGGAGTTGTAGGTCGAGTAACAACAGTTACTTTACTTACCTCGCAAGTTATGCTTTTAACGGATGAGAAGTCGGGTGCTGGGGCCTTGATAGTTGAGTTAGGTAAAACAGGCGCTCTTGGGGTGATAAAGGGAACTGGTAAGCGAGATTTGCTTGAAATGCGCTATGTATCTGGAAGTGTTGAGGTAAACATAGGCGATTCGGTTTATACGAGCGGGCAAGACGGGATTTATCCTCACGGTCTAAAAATTGGTGAGGTCGTTGACATAGTAAAGGGCTCGACAACTACTCCGCATCTGATTTTTGTCAAGCCGACGGCTGATTTAAGTTCGATAAAAGAAGTCGCTGTTTTGCTTTATGAGCCACCAAAGTTAGATGAAGAGATTTTGCAAGGAGCAGAAGGAAAAGGAGGGCGAAAATAGTTGGACCAAACCAGAACAACGATAGCTTTGGTTCTTGCGATACTTTACCAGTGGATTGCTCGAAGTGTAGCTGAGCCTTTAGCTCTCGCGGATTTGCCATTAATCGTTGTAGTTTACACGGCTTTGCAAGGTAATACAATTCGTGCTCTTCTTTTTGCCACGATTTCAGGAATAGCAGTAGATGCCTTAAGTGGTGGACTCTTAGGCGCTAGTGGTTTTTCAAAAACCTTAGTAGCTTATCTAATTTCGGAGATTGCTCGGCGAGTTTATCTTGAGAACATCTTGCTTAAGCTTCTAACACTTGCAGGAGCCAGCGCTTTAAGTGTGCTCATTTACTATCTTTCGCACAGATTGTTAGGACAGGCTTTTTCTGATGAGGTTTTTAATTTTCTGCCTTATATGGTTTTTATGACTTTGATTGCAGGGCTTCCAGTCTTTTTGATACTTGATAACTTAACGATTGAAAAATTAAGAGAAGCAAGGAAAACTGACTTTTTCAGCTCGCGTCGGCAGGCTAGAAGGAGAAATCCCATTCGATTAGGAAGAAAAGTTTGAAATTATCGATCTCCTGCCTTATTCTCTAAGTTGGCTTAATAAGTCTTTGACGTCTAATTTTACGGTAAGATGAAGATAGTTGATTACTCGCAAAACCTTGCATTGCGGATAGCGATTATTCAGGTGATCGCTTATCTGGTGCTTTTTCTTTTGGGGGTGAGACTATTTTACCTTCAAATAATCAAAGGAGATTATTATAGCGAAAGGGCTGAGAGTCAGAGAGTAAAGTTGATTAAGATACCTGCACCTCGTGGTGCAATCCTTGACCGACACGGTAGAATTTTAGTTGACTCGCGTCCAACATACATAATCACTCTATCTGCTGAGGAGATAAAAAGAATAAATCCTTATGAGCGAGTAGATGATTACGCCAGAGGGCTTAAACTGGATAAGCAGTATTTGATAGAACGCCTGAATCTAATAAGAAAGCAACCCGGTTTTGAAACGATGATTATAAAGGAGAACGCTACGATTGAAGATATTGCTTGGGTTGAAGCTCATAATCTCGAATTTCCCGAGCTGCAGGTTGAGTTGAGACCGCAGAGATTTTATCCTTATGGAGAAGTGCTGGCTCACGTTCTAGGTTATGTTGGCGAGATAAGCCCGAAGGAGTTAGAAAAGGCTGAATATGCTGATTTGAAGCCGGGTGATATAATCGGCAAGGCAGGGCTTGAGCGTTATTATGACAGGTATTTGAGAGGAGTGCCGGGATACAGGAAAGTTTTAGTGGATAGTCGAGGTAGAATACAAGCAGAGTTAGAAGTCGTAGAACCTCAAGCTGGTCAGGATTTGGTTACAACGATAGATATAGACCTTCAGATTGCAGCAGAGCAACAGCTAGAAAAATCTGTTACGAAGCGAGGCGCAATAATTGCCATGGACCCAAATAATGGTGAAATACTTGCCATGGCTTCTTCGCCTTCTTTTGATCCAAATGTATTCGTAAGAGGCATTGGAACGGCTGAAGGTAGGAAGAAAATCGAAGAATACTACACAGACGAAAATCGCCCTCTGTTAAATAGAGCTATACAGGGTCGGTATCATCCGGGTTCTACTTGGAAGATACCGCTCTCGGTTGCAGGACTTCAGCAGAATGTAATAACGGTAAAAGAATCTCGAATAGCTTGTGGTGGTGGAATAACAATAGGTAATAAGTTTACACGTTGTATGGGTAATCATGGATTTCCTGCTCTAGACTATGCAATAACTAAATCCTGCGACGGTTACTACTATCGTTTGGGGTTGAAGATGGGTATTGATGGAATAATAAAAATGGTTGAGGAGTTCGAGTATGATAAGCCTACAGGTATTGATCTACCTAATGAAAAGGCTACCCGGACCCCAAAATACTGGAAACCTTACGTGGAACGAAGGGAAGGTAAGTGGAGTGACATTCGCACTGTTTACGCTTCTATAGGGCAGGACACAGTAGAGGCTACCCCGATTGCTATGCTCCGAACTATTGCTGCGATAGGAGTTCATGGCAAGATGTATGTTCCTCATTTGATGAAAGAAATAAAGCCAATCGGACAAGTTGGAGATTTCCCAGCTAGACCTGGTGTTGTTTACGAAATCTCTGAACCCAAAATCATAAAAATGACGCGTGAGCAGGAAGAATTAGTTATGAAGGGATTGTGGGGAGTTGTAAATGCTGGTGGAACAGCAAGTGGAATTAGAATCCCCGGCTTTGACATTGCAGGTAAGACCGGAACAGCACAAAACGCAGCTTTGGGAACAAAGGGACCAAAAGACCATGCTTGGTTTGTAAGTTTTGCGCCTGCTTACAAACCGGAAATTGCTGTGATGGCAATAATTGAAAACTCAGGCTTTGGTGCTCAACATGCCGCACCTGCTGTGAAAGGAGTTTATGAAGCTTATCTCAGAAAATATCATCCTTCGATTCTTGGCAAACAAGATGAGCGATTATGATGGCAATAGTAGAAAAGAGGAATTTTAGGGAATTTGATTGGCTTTTGCTTACACTAGCAGTTTCTATTGTTTGTTTTGGTATCTGGCAAATTTATAACGCTCAGCCTACAGAAATTTATTGGCAAAAGCAGATAATAGGTTTGATTTTAGCACTTTTTCTCGCAATTTTGGTTGCTTTTATTGATTATCGGGTTTTGGTTTATTATGCTCCCGTTTTTTACGTTATAGGAATCATCTTGCTGATACTAGTTCTTACACCTTTAGGGGTGAAGGTCAAAGGACAACAGGCTTGGCTTAAACTGCCTTTAGTTGGACAGTTTCAGCCTTCTGAATTCGTCAAGATACCAGTATTGCTGATGTTTGCTAAATACTTTAACGAGAGAAATAAGTTCAGCCCTTTAACTATCAAAGAAACCTTGGTTGGTGTAGCTATTATCGCTTTACCCGTAGGATTGATTTTGCTTGAGCCTGATGCGGGGCAAGCCTTGACTTATATGCCGCTTCTTGCAGTCGTGCTTTTTTTGTCCTCCATAAAGATAAGATATGTAATCTTGTCAATTGCTGCTTGCTTGATTCTTTTGCCTTTGGGGTTTTATATCGGGGTGAAGACTGGCAAAATTAAGCAATATCAGGTTGAAAGAATAAATGTAATTTTAGACCCGGAAAGTGCTGATCCGAGGGGATACGGTTATCATACTTTGCAATCAATGATTACAATAGGTCAAGGTGGGATAACTGGCATCAAAGGGGATACGGAAAGGTCACAAAGTGCTTTGAAGTTTTTACCAGAGCCACATACAGATTTTATATTTGCTGTAACTGCAGAAAACACAGGATTTGTAGGTTGTGTATCGTTACTTTTAGCCTACGCGCTTTTGATCTCGAGACTGATAATGGGCGCAAGATATGCTCCCGACAGGGCGAGTATGCTTTTCATAATGGCGTTTGTAGGTGGTCTTACTTTTCAGATATTTATAAATGTCGGGATGACCATGGGAATGGTGCCTGTTATTGGAGTTCCGCTACCACTTATGAGTGCAGGACTTTCTTCGATACTTTCAACTTTTATAGCAATAGGGTTCGTCTTAAGTGTTAGAATGAGAAGGTTTGTAAACTATTGACAAAGGGTCAGAGCATTATGGGGTCGAACGAAAAACTTAAAGAAATAGAAGCTTTCAGTGGCGATAAAAAATTAAGTGGGCTAACAAAATTCTTTTGTGCTTTGACACTGGTTTTATCGGCTGGTTTGTTAACAGGAATTTTTATTGCTTATCAGATGAATAACTCAAACATAGTTGTCGAAGTTTCTGCTCTTGCGACGTATCGCCCGCCGGAAGTTACGGTTGTTTATGCTGATGATGGTGAAACCGTTCTCGCAGAATTTGCGCTTGAAAAAAGAATTCCGATAAAAGAAAAGGATATTCCACCAGTAGTCGAAGATGCTTTGCTTGCCATTGAGGACATTAGGTTTTACGACCACATAGGAATTGATCCCTACAGAATTGTCGGTGCAGCTATAAAAAACATAACCACAGGAAGAGTCGAAGGTGCATCCACGATTACACAGCAGCTTGCAAAGAATCTGTTTCTTTCTCGCGAACAAACCATTTCCAGAAAAGTTACTGAATGGCTAATGGCACTTCAGATAGAGCGTTTTTATACAAAGCGGCAGATTTTGGAAATGTATATAAATTACGTTTTTCTTGGGGCTGGTTCTTACGGGTTTGAAGCTGGTGCCAGAACCTATTTCGGTAAGCCTCTGAAGGATGTAACTTTGGAGGAAGCTGCATTACTTGCCGCGATTCCTAAGTCACCTGAGTATTCTCCTACAAGAAACATGAAAAAAGCCTTAGAAAGGCGTAACATCGTTCTTGATCAGATGGGAAAGTATTTTCCTGAGAAATATCCAGCCGAGGCCATAGAAGCAGCAAAGGCAAAACCTATAAAATTAGCAGATACGGCTTATTATCGGGATATGCCGAAGTCCACAGCATGGGATTATCCGATGGAAGAAATACGCAAATATCTGGAAGAGAAATACACCACAAGAGTCGCTCAAGGTGGACTTAAGGTTTACTCTACTATAAACGTTGAAGCTCAAAAACTTGCTACAAAGGCAATAAGAGAGGGATTGAGAAGATACGATCGCTCAAGACCGTGGCGCTCTGATTATCAGAACATTTTGGTTGATGAAAATAATAGTCCAATAACTGACGCTAGAGAAATTCAAAGAAGATTAGAGGCATATAAGCATCCTGATTGGTATGGGAATGATTATGAAGAGGGAGAATTTATTAAAGGTTTAGTCATGTCGGTTGATGCACAACGTGACGAGGCTTTAATCCGATTTGGCAAATATACTGCAGTGGTTACGGAAAAAGACATGGGGCGTAGTCGGAGAAAGCCAAAAGATGAGTTAAAGCCCGGCTATTTGGCTGAATTTGAGATAAAGGCTGTTGATAAAGAGAATCAAAAACTTAAAGTCGAACTTTCGCAAGTTCCCGAGGTGCAAGCCGCTTTGATTTGTCTTAATGCGAAGACAGGCGAAATCGTTGCAATGGTTGGAGGTTATGATTTTGCTACTAACAAATTTAACAATGCAACTCAAGGGATGAGGCAAACTGGTTCAGCATTTAAGCCCTTTGTATATGCTGCAGCGCTTGAATGGGGAATGACACCTGACATGCTCGTCAGCGGTGCGCCAATTAAGCGTGGTGGTTGGCAGCCCAGAAACTACGACGGTTCATTAAGTCACCCGAACGTTCCGATGAGAGTTGCATTGGCAAAATCTTATAACATTGCGGCTGTTCATCTGATGGATCAGGTTGGTATTCAAACTGTTGCTCAGATGGTTCGTCGTTTCGGTATAACCAATCCGATGGCTCCGTATCTTCCGTCAGCTCTTGGGGCGACGGAAGTCCCGCTTATAGAGATGGTTTCGGCTTATTCAGCATTCCCAAATAGGGGCGTTAGAGTAGAACCGCATCTGATTAGAAAAGTATTAGATAGAGATGGAAAAGTGCTTGAGGAATGGCAACAAACAACTTCGCGAGTTACAAGTGAATACGTTGCCTTAACAATGGTTGACATGATGCAAGATGTTGTAAGACCTGGCGGAACTGCTTCTAATGCGAGTGCAGGCGGGCATCCCTTAGCAGGTAAAACTGGGACAGTTAATAATCATACAGACGTATGGTTTATAGGTTTTACTCCAACCTATGTTACAGGCGTTTGGATGGGAAATCCTCAAAGAAAAACCTCTCTTGGTAAGGGAATGACGGGTGGAGTTGCAGCTGTGCCATTCTTCAACGCATTTATGATTCCTTTTATGAAGGATAAAGAAAAGGAAAGCTTTCCGAAGCCACCACCAATGCCAGTGGAGATACGTGCAATAGTTGAGCTTCGTAAACGCGAAGCTTTGGAAAGACTTGAGAAAGCTCAAGAAGAAGCGGCAAAATTAGGACTTGACGAGAAAATGACAAAGACAGGTGAAGTTTTGCAAGAACAAATTGATGCTCAAGATTCCACTCCAACGCAAAACACAGAGGAGCAGAAGAAACAGCAAACCGAGGAGAAAACTAAACCTGAGCTTCTAAAGCCTATTGATAAACCTTTGGTTACAGAACCACCGCCAGTAAAGAAAAACGAGCCAGAAAGGCAAGAAAAGAAAGATAAACGCGGGAACGATAATTATTGATTGTTTTCTGAAACTAAAATCTGTAAAATAGGCTTAAGTTTCTCCGTTTGGGATTTAACAATGTCTGCTGAGGTTCCGCAAAGGCGATATTTAAGATTTTCGCTCGATATACCGGCAATTCGCAGGAGCGAAAGAGGAGAAAAAATTCCAATTTTAATTCACCAGATAAGTCTAGGTGGATGCTTAGTCGGTTGGAGTGACGACATTTTCGTTGGTGATGAATTTCGTTTGGAGATTCCCTTACCAAGGGGGAATTTTCTTCCACTTAAGGCGCGTGCTTTATACAAGTTTCCTGGCAAAGGTATAGGAGCGAAGTTTCTAGACATAACAGATTTTGAGCAGAAACTTTTAGCTATGATAATTACTGATAGACTCGAAAAGGATGGGCTACCTGAAATTGATCCATTTGCGCGCCCTCCCTTATATATCAAAGAAAAATCTAAGATAGAAACTACCGATCCAAGAGTAAGAGAAGAGAAAGAAGTTGAGCAAATACTTTCTTCCGAACAGTCAGGTTAAAATTATTCTTCTTCTTCTTCTTCTTCTTCTTTGAGAACGGAGGCACTGGTTACTACATCATCATCATCGGTGCGAATGAGAGTTACGCCCTGTGCGCTACGCCCTGTTTCACGAATTTTGTCAACTCCGAGCCTGACTAATTTGCCTTGTTTTGTGATTATCATCACCTCAGAGTTTTCGTCAACGGGAAAAGCAGCTACAACCTTTCCTGTTTTTTCTGTGGTTTTCATGTTTATCACGCCATAAGCACCTCGTTTTGTTAGGCGATAGTTTTCAACATGAGTTTGTTTGCCATAGCCCTTTTCTGAAATTGATAAAATTTTCTCTTCTCCCTCCGTAGATAAAGCACAGGCTGAAACTACAAAGTCTCCTTCGCGCAAAGATATGCCACGGACGCCTCTTGCCGAACGTCCCATTGGTCTTACCTCATCTTCGTTAAATCTAACAGCCATTCCGTCTTTCGTTGCTATAAAAATCTGCTTTTTGCCGTCAGTTTCAATGACTTTTATTAGTTCATCTCCTTCGTCAATGTTTATGGCATTTATCCCTGTTGAACGGATGTTCTGATATTCGGAAAGAGAGGTCTTTTTTATGATACCTTGTTTTGTGACGAAAGTAAGGTATTTATCTTCAGGAAAATCGCGCACCGCGACTACAGAAACGACTTTTCTGTCGGAAGGAATAGCCACTAGATTTACAATAGCTTTTCCTCTTGCTGAAGGTTCAGCTTCGGGGATTTCGTGAACTTTGATTTTGTAAACCTGCCCATCGTCAGTAAAAATCATCAGGTAAGCGTGTGTTGATGCTATGAAAAGATGCTCAACGAAATCATCATTTTTCGCTTTTGCTCCGAAGCGACCCTTTCCTCCTCTGGCTTGTCTTGAGTAGGATGAAACGGGCGTGCGTTTCACGTAGCCCATTTTGGTAACCGTTATGACAACGTTTTCATCCGGTATCAGGTCTTCAATTTTAATTTCAACGCCGGCATCAACTATCTGAGTTCTTCTGGTATCACCAAATTGTTTCTTTACCTCCTGTAATTCTTTGATGATGACTTGTCTGAGCAGTTTTTCACTTGATAGGATTGCTTCATATTCGGATATTTGTTTAAGAAGTCCTTCTAACTCATCGATTATTTTCTGACGCTCAAGTTGAGACAGCCTTCTAAGTTGCAAATCCAGAATTGCCTGTGCTTGAGCTTCGGAGAAACCTAGTTCGGATATCTTCTTTTGTAATTCTCTCAAAAAACCTGCAAGCGTTTTGTTTTGCGGGATGCCACGCCAGTTTCTAACCTCATAAAGTGTTGAAAAATCAGCTGTTAACCAATTTTTAGCTTCCTCCGTCGATCGGGAGTTTCTTATGAGAGGGATTATGTAATCGAGTGCATCAATCGCTTTGTTTAAACCTTCAAGAATATGTGCTCTTGCACGCGCTTTCTTGAGCTCGTATTCTGTTCTTCTTTTTACGACTTCACGCCTGAAATTAACGAAAGCCTCTAAAAGTTGCTTTAAGTTTAAAATTTTCGGCTGCCCATTTACCAGTGCGAGGTTAATTATTCCGAAGCTTGATTGCATAGGAGTTAATTTGTATAGCTTATTTAGAATCACTTGCGGCACAGCCGATCTTTTAAGTTCTAGAACAATTCTCATTCCTTCACGATTTGATTCATCTCGTATCTCAGCAATGTCTTCTAATTTTCGCTCTTGCACTAGTTCTGCAATTTTTTCAATGAGTTTAGCCTTATTCACTTGATATGGAATCTCCGTTATTACGATAGCGTCTCTTTCGCTACTTCCTCGCCCGATGCGGTCGATAGCAGCACGAGCTCGAAGCTGTATCACGCCACGACCTTCACGGTAGGCCTTGTATATTTCTTCGCGACCGTAGATGAATCCACCTGTAGGAAAATCAGGTCCTGGAATGTATTTAATGAGTTCGTCAATTGTAATATTCGGATTTTTAATTAGTTCGATTGTTGCATCAATAATCTCTGAAAGATTGTGAGGAGGAATTTTGGTAGCCATTCCTACAGCGATACCTTCCGAGCCGTTTACTAGAAGATTTGGGAAGCGTGCCGGCAAGACCTTAGGTTCTAATAGTGAATTATCGTAATTTGGTTGAAAATCAACTGTTTCTTTTTCGATGTCTGCTAGTAGTTCTTCTGCTATGCGGGACATTCTGACTTCTGTGTATCTTTGAGCAGCCGCCGCATCACCATCAATACTGCCAAAGTTGCCTTGTCCATCAATTAGCGGATAACGCATTGAGAAATCTTGTGCCATTCGGACTATCGTTTCGTAAACTGCCATGTCTCCGTGAGGATGGTATTTACCGAGACATTCACCGACGACGCGAGCTGATTTTTTGTAAGGTTTATTATGTGTATTGCCTAGCTCGTGCATAGCCCAGAGAACGCGTCTGTGAACAGGCTTTAATCCATCTCTCACATCAGGTAAGGCTCGTCCAATGATTACGCTCATGGCGTAATCGAGATACGAGCGTTTCATTTCGTCTTCGATATTCACCTGGTTGTAACTTATTATCTCCATGAGAAACCTTTCTGAAAGTTCTTAAACTTAGATTTTATCGGCAAATGCGATGTTTTACAAATTCGATTTTTAATCGTCGTAATGTTCCTTTGCGGGGGCAACTGCAAGAAAATCATTAGTGATTCTTTTCGTGTAAGTCTCGAGTAATTTTTCTAGTCTATCTTTTTCTTTTGTTTGGAAGATAAAACCTATGTGATTTGGTTTATCTATGCGAAAAACTATTTCTGGGTCTTTGTAATCGGAGGTATCGGGATATTCGACCTTCGCTAGTGCAAGGCAAATTCCTGCATATTCTTTACGCAAATTGGGTGGCTCGTATTTTCTTTCTTCTGTTTCAATTTCGAGCTTTGCCCATTCTCGCCATAGGTTGAAGCCGTTTGCGTATTCGTGCATGTTTGCAATATAAGCACCGCCAACACGACAAGCAACTTCAAGCAGGTAAAATTCACCTGTTTCATAAGACTTTAAGAACTCAGCATGAGTGACGCCTTGTTGATAGCTAAAGTTTTTTAGTAAACTTTCATTGAGAATTTCGAGTTTTTGTCTTTCAGTGCTTTCGTAATCGAGTGTCGATGTTGTAAATACGCCTCCGTAGTGAGAGATTCTGTAAGGTGGAGCCCCATATTTGCCTATACCAACAGCAACGATCTTACCGTTGTGAACAACTGAGTCAACATGGAAAACTTCGCCCTCTATGAATCTTTCAATTAAGTATTGTGAAGGGTGGTCTCGCCAAACGTTCCTTTGGTCTAAATCCATAAGAACTTTCCATACTTGCTCTTTCGTTTCGCATTTGCGAATGCCAAAGGCGGATACTTCTGTTCTAGGCTTAACTATCCACGGTGGAGTAGTCCTTTCAAGATATTCGTTTATCTCATCTTGGTTGAAAACACTGGTAAATTCTGGGCACGGGATGCCTGTTTTCTGTGCAAGGTTTCTCATTTTTAATTTGTCACGAAATCTTAAGACATAGCTACTGGTTAGACCTTCTAACTGTAGATGTTCTCTAGCTCTTGCCGCTGTTAGAATATCAAATTCATCCAAGCCAACAATTTTATGAATCTTTTTGCTTCCGAAGATGTTTGTGATGGTTCTTATGTAGTCTTCTTGAGTTGCTGTTTTTTCAACCGTTCTTACTTCGCTGATGCTTTCCCATGCCCAAGGTGAGTTAATTATGTCATTTCTAGTTACGAGAATTACATTCCAGCCAGCCGAGTGACACTCTTGTAAGAACTCATTTCCTTTGAATTCACTCGCTATGCAGACAATATTTTTCATAGGTTTTCTTTTCTGCGAAGGAAGCCATCGACGCTCCAAGAATTAGAACCCAGAAGGAGGAAGCATAGTGCTATAAACAAATAAAGAAATGCTAGCTCTTGTTTTGAGAATGGATCGTTTAGATGAACTCCTATCAAAGCAGTTATCATCGTTACTGCTACAAAAAAGCTTGCTGGTCTTGTTAAAAATCCAAGAATTAATAGCGCTCCACCGACGGTTTCTGAAAGTCCAGCAGCCCACGCGAAAAAGCTTGGAGCGGGAAACCCTATACTTTCAACTAGCTGAACAAACTGTTCTTTTGGTGGAAGCTTCGTGTATCCATGAGATATGAGTCCAATTCCCGTAAAAACTCTAAGAAGTGTTAAGCCTAAATTCCCTATGACGGATATAGAATCTTCTCCGCCTATTAAAATTTTTCTCAGCATATTGCTCCTCCTATGAGAATTTAACGATAAGATACATCTTTTTTTTTGGCTTTTCAACTTGAAAACGAGAAGATTGATGTCGGTATATTCTCAAAATGAAGGGCATCTGGTAATCTAAAGGTTATGACGAAATATATTTTTGTTACGGGGGGAGTGGTCTCGAGTTTGGGTAAAGGTTTGGCAGCGGCTTCGATTGGCTGTTTACTGGAGTCGCGTGGGCTTAAGGTCCAGCTGATGAAGCTTGATCCTTACATAAATGTTGATCCCGGAACAATGTCGCCCTTTCAGCATGGAGAAGTGTTTGTTACAGACGATGGAGCTGAAACAGATTTGGATTTGGGACATTACGAGCGCTTTACCAGCGCCAAAATGTCTAAAGCAAATAACTGGACTAGCGGTAAAATTTATCTTTCTGTAATTGAGAAAGAAAGACGCGGCGTTTATTTAGGCAAAACAATTCAAGTAATTCCACACATAACCGACGAAATAAAATCTGTTATTCGAGATGTAGCTCAGAAAGAGCGTTGTGATGTTTTAATTGTAGAGATAGGTGGAACTGTTGGAGATATTGAGTCTTTACCGTTTCTAGAAGCTATAAGGCAAATTGGAAACGAAGAGGGTAAATATAGTGCTATTTTTATTCATGTTACGTTGGTGCCTTATCTAGCTACTGCTGGGGAGCTGAAGACTAAGCCGACGCAGCACTCTGTTAAGGAGCTTCGAGAGATTGGTATTCAGCCGGATATACTGCTTTGTCGGTCAGATAGACCGCTTTCTCTCGACTTAAGGCGAAAAATCGCACTTTTTTGTAATGTTCAAGAAAGGGCGGTTATTTCTGCTCTTGACGTGCAAACTATTTATGAGGTTCCTTTGTTTTTCCATGAACAGGGCTTGGATTCGTTGATACTGGAGATGCTTGATTTAAAGGAGAAATGTTCTGAGGCAGATCTGAAGAAATGGCGCGATTTAGTTTCTGTGATAAAGGAACCAACTGGCGGAGCTGTAAAAATCGGTATAGTTGGCAAGTATGTTGAGCTGGAAGATTCTTATAAGTCGCTTCGTGAGGCTTTGGTTCATGCAGGAGCTAATGAAAATTTGCGGGTTCAGCTCGAATGGATAGAATCGGAGAAGTTAACAAAAGAAGATTACGAGGCGCACCTTCGTGATGTTGATGCTATTTTGGTGCCAGGCGGATTCGGCAAACGCGGTATTGCAGGGATGATAAGAGCTGTCAAATATGCTCGCAAATCGAAAACGCCTTATTTGGGGATCTGTCTTGGCATGCAAGTAGCCTGCATAGAATTCGCTAGAAACGAATGTGAACTGATAGATGCTGATTCGACAGAGTTTAACCCTGAGACTCCTTTTCCTGTCATATTCAAGTTACGTGATCTGGTCAACGTAGAAGAACTTGGTGGAACAATGAGGCTTGGTTCTTGGGAATGCAAGTTGAAAAAGAATAGTCTCGCTTGGGAGATTTACGGCTTTTCTGAGACAATTTTCGAAAGACATCGTCATCGTTACGAGTTTAATCCTGAGTATAAGTCAGTATTGGAAAGAAAGGGAATGGTTTTTAGCGGTATTTCGCCCGATGAAAAGTTTGTTGAAATAATTGAGCTTGATCGCCGAGTACATCCATTTTTTATAGCCTGTCAGTTCCATCCTGAGTACAAGTCAAAACCTTTAGCTCCGCATCCTTTGTTTGTAGCTTTCATTAAGGCCGCATTGCAAAATAGATTCAAAGACGAAAATTTAGGTGAAATAGTAGGTGAAAAACAAGCAACACAGGCTTCCTGATGTTGGCTTTTGGTATAAGAATCCGAATTTTCGGTAAAGTGCTAGCGATAAAGATTTGGGGATTGGATAGTCTTACGGTAAGATTGGGCTATGAAAGGATTCAAAGTTAAGGACATAAGCTTTGGTGAAGGCGAACTAGCGTTTATACTTGGCCCTTGCGTCATAGAGAGCTTTGAGCATGCGTTTTTTATGGCGCAGCAGATTAAGAGTATTTGTGAACGTGCTGATGTGAAGTTCATTTATAAGTCTTCATTTGACAAGGCTAATAGAAGTTCGATTACTAGTTTTCGCGGTAAGGGAATGGACTTTGGTCTTGAAGTTTTGACTGAGATTAAGAAAGAGCTAAATATTGCCGTTACTACTGATGTTCACGAGACATGGCAGGTTGAAAGGGTAGCTGAAGTTGTTGATGTGATTCAAATTCCTGCATTCTTATGCCGTCAAACGGATTTGCTTGTTGAGTCGGCTAGGACGGGCAAGCCCGTTAATGTGAAGAAAGGTCAATTTCTTGCGCCTTGGGATGCTAGAAACATAGTTGAAAAGTTGCGTTCTGTCGGGGCAGAGAAAATTTTGCTAACGGAAAGAGGAGTAAGTTTTGGTTACAACAATCTCGTGGTTGATTTTCGTTCATTTCCAATTATGCGTTCTTTTGATGTTCCTGTCGTTTTTGATGTTACGCATTCGCTTCAGTTGCCGGGTGGACTTGGAAGGGCGACTGGTGGGCAGTCTGAGTTTATAGAGTATCTTGCAAGGGCCGGCGTTGCTTGTGGTGTGGATGCTGTCTTCATGGAGGTTCATGATAATCCTGAGAAGGCTCCTTCGGACGGACCCAATCAGCTACCGCTAGCGAGGCTTGAAAAACTTATCAATCAGCTTAAGCAGATACATCAAGTTTGTAGCGCAGAAGCTTTTTCAATTTCAAAATGATAGAATTCAAATTGAAGGAAGAATGGAAGAAAAGGTTTTAATTCAGAGATTTGTCGAAAGAAAGAAAAACCGGTTACCAAAGCCTGAGTGGTTGAAAATAAGGCTTGGTGATCCGGCAAATCAAAACGAGGTTCTAAAACTCATTCAAGGTTTGAATCTTCACACAGTTTGTCAAGAAGCACGCTGTCCTAACATTTTTGAGTGTTGGAGTGATAGAACGGCAACCTTTATGCTTGGTGGTGATACTTGCACACGTCATTGTGGTTTTTGCGCCGTTAAGAAAGGGAAGCCGCAGCCGCTTGACCCACAAGAGCCTATTCATGTTGCTCAAGCGGTTAAGTATCTGAATTTAGCACATGCAGTCATAACTTCTGTGAATCGAGACGATCTGCCTGATGGAGGCGCAGCTCACTGGGCTGAAACAATTCGTAAGGTTAGGCAATTAAACCCAGAATGTAAGATTGAAGTTCTAATTCCTGACTTTAATGGGGATGAGCAAGCGTTGATGACGGTTTTGGAGGCTCAACCTGATGTTCTAAACCACAATATGGAGACGATAGCCCGCCTTTACCGTCGAGTTCGACCTGACGCAAACTATCAGCAATCGCTCACTCTTTTAGAGCGAGCATCCCGCTGGCGTGATCGTCATCGTCCTTCCATGCTTACGAAAAGCGGCATAATGGTTGGGCTTGGAGAGACTTTCGAGGAAGTGGTAGAATTGATGAAGGACTTAAGGCGAGTCAAATGTGACATAATGACCATCGGACAATACTTGCAGCCGTATGAAAGAAGGCTTCCTGTGGAAAGATATGTAACGCCAGAAGAATTTGCTGAATGGAAAAAAATTGGATTAAGTCTCGGTTTTAAACATGTTGAGTCTTCGCCACTTACGAGAAGCTCCTACCATGCAAGACAACAAGCACAAGGAAATTTGTAAAGGCTTGTTGCATTTCGATAAAAGATTTATAATTTTTGACAGTGAAAGCAAAGGCAGGAAAAGCTTTTCTACTGTTATTCTTCTGGGCTTTTGTTTTAGCACAAGATAATCTTCCTGAGCTTGTTCGCAGAATAAAACCATCTGCAGTTGCGATAGAGACTTTTGACGAAAAGGGAAACCTAGTTTCACGAGGAAGCGGGTTTTTCATAGCTTACGATAAGATAGTTACTAACAGGCACGTTATTGAAAAATCGGCAAGCGCACAGATTAGTCTATTAAATGGCAGAAAATTTGAAGTAAAGGCGATTTTAGCTGTAGATGCAGAAAGCGATCTTGCGCTTTTGCAGGTTGAAGTTCCTGCATCAATGGTTTTTCCTTTGCCTATAGAACGTAATACTCCGCAAGAAGGAGAATCGGTCGTCGTCATAGGTAATCCATTTGGTTTAGAGGGTTCAGTTTCGAACGGAATAGTTTCAGCAATTAGAGAGATACCCGGCTATGGGAAAATCATTCAGATAACTGCGGCAATTTCACCTGGGTCGTCTGGTTCTCCAGTTGTTAATATGCGTGGTCAGGTAATAGGGGTTGCTACCTTGCAAGCAGTTGAAGGGCAAAATATAAACTTTGCTGTGCCAAGCGAGAGAATTTTACAACTTAAGCCATCGGCGGGAAAAAGTTTTGCTTCTTTTAATGCCGAAATGCAAAAAAGCAAGCGCATAACTGCCCAGAATTTATACTCTCAAGGCTTGGCAAGGCTTTCTTTAGACGATTACGCAAAAGCGGTAACCTTTTTTGAAAAGGCTGTGGAGATAGACCCTGAGTATGCTGAAGCTTGGTATCAGGCTGGTTTTTGTTACGGAATGTTAAAGATGCATCAAGAAGCCTTAAAGGCTTCAAAGCGTGCTGTTTATCTAAAACCAAATTGGGCTGAAGCGTGGTTGAATGTTGGCACTTCTAGCTTTGCTTTAGGACAATTCAAAGAAGCCGCTGAGGCTTATAAGCAAGCTACGAAGATCGACCCGTCAAATCCGGACGCTTTTTATGCTCTCGGATTGGCTCTGAGTAAGTTAAATCGCCAGGATGAGGAAGTGCTGGCATATAAGAGAGCTATCGCCATAAGACCAGATCATACAGATGCACTTGAAAAATTAGGTCTTGCCTATCTGAAACGGAGAAAATTTAGTGATGCTTTGCAAGTTTTTGAGTTATTGAAAAACTATAAACCAGATGCTTACGTTTACAATTATCTTGGAGAGTGCTATTTCGAGATGGACAAAGTGAGTGAAGCCGTAGATGCTTTTAATTCCGCATTGAGCTTTGACCCTTCGCTCGATCGCGCGCGTTATAATCTTGGTAGGACTTATCTTAAATTAGGAAACAGGGAATCAGCCTTAGTTCAATATGAAATCTTAAGAAGTCAACGTTCTGAATGGGCTGATAAACTGCTGATTCTTCTCCAACCTTAATAAGGGATTTTGTCAGGTTTTTCTTCCCACATCTTAAAGACTTTCATGGCTTCTTCGCGCATAAAGTTTACGCCTTTGATGCTTCTTTTTTCTGGAAATAAGTTAATTTCCTTGTAGATGAAGTCATCGTCAAAGCCTATCGAAGCAGCGTCTTTTCTCGTGCATGCGTAAAAAATCTTCTTTATTCTTGCCCAGTAAATCGCACCAAGACACATTGGGCAAGGTTCGCAAGATGTATAAATAGCTGCACCTTCAAGAGAAAAGCTATTCAACTGAAGACAAGCGTTTCTTATAGCTACTATCTCGGCATGCGCCGTCGGATCATTTGTTGAAGTTACTCGATTACATCCTTCACCGATTATTCTTCCGTCTTTAACAATAACTGCACCAAAAGGACCGCCAAGATTAGAATCAACGCCTTGGCGAGCAAGCTCTATAGCGCGAAGCATGAATTTTTTGTCTCTTTCGTCTTCCATTTGCTACTCTTCCGAAGGTAATTTTGAAATCTCATTGTCTGTCCAATCGCAAAGAATCCTTTTATCTTCCTCTGACAAAACTGCCTCTCGATGTATGAGAAGATATGAACGTAAGGGCATTTCGCCTATTTTGACTTGTTCACAGATTTCTTCTAGCTTGTGCTTTCTCTTTTTCTGTGAGTAAGTTCCCCACTCTGAAAAGTTGAGTTCGTGGCGTCCTTCCTCGACGTGATTTGCAAGATACCAGCCGACAGGTTGAATGTTAGAATACCAAGGGTAAACAGTTTCGTTTGAATGACAATCCTTACAAGACCTTTCCAAGATGGAATTTACTTCTGAAGGGACACTGATCTGATTTTCTAGCTTTAAGGATGCGTCTGTCTGTGGGTTTGTGAAACTTGGTCTTATAAGTTGAATGATCGCAAATATAAGGAAAATCAGTCCAAACAGAATACGTAATCCTAACTTCACTCTTTCAATTATGATAAACTGAAAACCTAGCATCAAGTTTGAACAATGACTTTAACTGAAGACCTAGGGAAAATAGGGGAGCAAATTGCTTACGAACATTTGCGCAAGCAAGGTTACAGAGTTGTATGTGCAAATTTCAAAGTTGTAGTAGGGCGAAATCGCCAAGGTGCAACGGTTACGGCTGAGATAGACCTTGTGGCTTATGATGAAGACTACCTTTGTTTTATCGAGGTAAAAACAAGAAAGAGTGAAGATTTTGCGTCGCCCTTAACTGCTATTGATGTAAGAAAACAAAGGCAGATAATTCGTGCTGCGAAAATGTATAGAAAACTGATGGGATTAAAGGATGTAAAATTTCGTTACGATGCGGTGAGCATTGTTTTGAATCCGAAATTGGAGATAAAACTCATTAAGGATTTTTTCAGTGAAGATAAATTCAAAAAGAAAAGATGGCTGGGATGTTGAAACTTACAATAGAAGTTTTTCGTAAACGTAAATGAAAAACCTTCAAAAAGGAGAGACAAGATGAAAAGACTAGCCGTTTTGCTGACTTTCCTAGTGGTGTTTGTCGCAAAACTAGATGCACAATTGCCGCCGTTGATTGACCGTGAAATTTTTTTCGGCAATCCGGAAATAGTTGGTGCACAGATTTCACCTGATGGTAAGTATGTTTCCTTTATCAAGCCATACAACGGAGTCAGGAACATTTGGGTAAAGGAAAAGGACGAGCCCTTTGATAAAGCGAGAGTAATAACTAGTGAAACCAAGCGTCCTATTACTTCTTACTTTTGGAGTCTCGACAGCAAATACATTCTCTTTGTCAAAGATAATGACGGCGATGAAAACTTCAATGTTTATGCTGTAAATCCAGCAGAAGCTGCAGAAGGGAAGATTCCTGTCGCAAGAAATCTTACTAAGGCAGAAAAGGCGCGAGCTATCATCATACATCTTCCTAAAAGCGAAAGGGACGCAATCTATGTGGCGTTAAACGATCGTGATCCAGCATGGCACGATCTTTATAAAATCAAAATTTCTACCGGCGATAAGACCTTAATTAGCGAAAACAAGAATCGAATAACTGGCTGGCTTTTTGACAACAATGATAGGCTGAGGATGGCTTTAAGAAACACAGAAAAAGGTGATACTGAAATTTTAGCAATTCAAACGGATGGTAGTTTGAAGAAAATCTATTCTTGCAATGTTTTTGAAAGTTGTTCCGCCTTAGCCTTTCACAAAGACAACAAGCGTCTTTATGTGATAACAAATAGAGGTGATGATGTTAATCTAGCAAGACTTTCTCTTCTCGATCTAGAAACAGGAAAAGAAGAATTGGTCGAACAAGACCCATTAAATCGTGTTGACATAGGTTCGGTTGGAATCTCCAACAAAACAAAGGAGATTATATCAATAACTTATTTTGACGATAAACCACGTGTTTACTTCAAGGACAAAGGTTTTGAAGAAGACTACAAGCTACTTAAAAAGTATTTTGGCGACGATAAAGCCATTTCTTTTGTTTCTATGACTGAGGATGAGGATCTAATGATAGTTAATGCCTATAGCGACACTGAGCCTGGCATAACAGCGCTTTTCGATAGGAAGACAAAAAAGGTAACTCCTCTTTATCGTATTCGGGAAAGATTACCACGAGAGGCGCTTGCTCCGATGAAAGTTATACGCTATAAATCATCGGACGGTTTGGAAATACCTGCTTATCTGACCTTGCCTAAGGGGGTTGAACCGAGAAAACTACCTTTAGTTGTTGTTCCACACGGAGGACCTTGGGCGCGTGATGTTTGGGGATATAATTCGATTGCTCAATTTCTTGCAAATCGCGGTTATGCTGTGCTTCAGCCAAATTTTAGAGGTTCGACTGGCTATGGAAAGAAATTTCTTAATGCTGGAAACAAGCAATGGGGCGATCTGATGCAGGACGATATAACTTGGGGTGTTAAGTATCTGATAGAGGAAGGTATAGCTGATCCGAAGCGAGTCGGAATAATGGGTGGAAGCTATGGAGGTTACGCGACTTTAGCTGGAGTTACTTTCACGCCTGATCTTTATGCGGCAGCGGTTGCATTCGTTGCTCCTTCAAACTTGATCACGCTTCTTGAAACGATACCGCCTTATTGGGCCGCCGTTAAAACGATTTTTCTTGAAAGAGTTGGTGATCCGTCAACGCCGGAAGGTCGAGCACAGCTTATTAGACAATCTCCCTTGACACATGTTGATAAGATAAAGACGCCACTTCTTATTGCGCACGGTGCAAATGATCCGAGAGTGAAAAAGAGCGAAGCCGATCAAATCGTTGTTGCACTTCGCGAAAGAGGCTATCCTGTTGAATACATAGTTGCTCCCGATGAGGGGCATGGTTTCTTGCGTCCAGTAAATTCAATGGCTTTATATGCTCGCGCTGAGGAGTTTCTAGCGAAGTATCTAGGCGGGCGTTATCAGCAAGGCGGTCCACCTGAGGTTATGCAACGTCTTAAAGAGATTACGGTTGACATAAAGACGGTCACCATGCCAAAGACTGTGGATATTACGAAGCCTGCCGATGTTAATGCAACCGGCAAATGGCTGGTTACACTAGATGCAATGGGACAAACGCTTTCAGTCACGCTTGAAATCAATCAGAAAGATAGTCGCTTCGATGCAGTTATTTCGTCTGCGGTTGGTAGCGGGAGACTCGACAATGGCAAGGTCAGTGGTAAAAACCTGAAAGGGAATCTTAAGGTTGAATTACAGGGACAAACTTTAGATTTTGAATTTGACGCTTTTATTGATGAAAGCGGTAAGATACAGGGCACGCTTTCCGCTCCGGGGCTACCGCCTCTTAGCTTTACCGGAAAAAGAGAAAACTAAACACAGGACTTTTGGCTTCTTGTGCCAAAAGTCCTTATCTGGGCTATCTCAATCGGAAGTAAAATTTCTCGTTTCAAAAGTTTTCTTATCGGTTTCGATTCAGGGCTACTTTTATCCGATGGCATCTCATTTTTGAAGAAAGCTTTTGCTTTCTTTTGATTTATTTTAGAATATAAGCGGGATTTTAAGCATGGAGCTTGATCTAAGAGGTGTTCTACTAAACGAGCGATATATCGTTGAAGAAAGACTCGGAAGGGGTAGCTATGCTGAAATTTACGTGGCTAGAGATAAATATGCTGCTTTAGGTTCGCCTTACTTTCAAGTTGTGATAAAAGCCTTGAATCCTTATCTTCAAGAAGATGTTGATGAAGCCCTCATAAAAACCTTGGTGGAAAACTTTGAAATAGAGGCGCGAATTTTAGACGCAGTCAGACATCCGAACATAGTGAGCCGATTAGGGCACGGAACCAGTCGAGATAGAAATAATCGCTACTTTCATTACTTAATTTTGGAGTATCTTCCGGGTGGTGATTTGTCGAAACTTTGCCGACCGAATGGATTAGCATTGCATCGAGTTCTTTATTATCTTGAACAGGTTTGCGCTGGGTTGATGAAAGCCCATGAAAAAGGCATAATTCACCGTGACATAAAGCCTCAGAATCTATTGCTTACAGCTGACAGAGAAACCGTAAAGATAGCTGATTTCGGAGTAGCCCGATTTGCTGAAAATGTTGCACCCATAACGAGGGTTGGCACTAATCTATATGCCCCACCAGAGCATAGCCCGATTAATCAGAATGCGTCTTCGGATGGAAAGCTTACTCCTGCATCTGATATTTATTCACTTGCAAAGACGACCTATGTCCTTCTTACAGGAAAAGCTCCTAGAGAGTTCATCCTAAGACCTATCACCAGTTTGCCCGAAGAATTCAGTAAGGAAAGCACTAATCTAAAGCTTTTAGAAATTTTAGAAAAGGCTACGCAAGATAATCCTAGCGACCGCTATCAAACGGTTCAAGAATTCTGGACTGATCTGGCGAGGCTTTGCCGAATGAATACGCAGACAGTGGCTCTTACAGCTAATTTAATTCCTAGTCAAAGAGTGTCTGCAGGCTACACAGACACTATACCGGAGATTGCTCGATTTGAAACAGTTTATGACATGAACAAAACCGCATCTTTAGAAGGGGCTGCTGAGCCTATAGCGATTCATCAACTTAAGAGCTACGAAGAGGAGAATAAACAGCCCATTTTAGCAAAAATTGCAAAGGCGATCGTTTTTCTAGCCATTTTTGCAGTTGCTCTTTTTGCCGTGCAGCTTTATCTGAAAACAATTTTCCCTGTTTCTAGAGAAACGCAAAGTCTTACTAAAGTAGAAGGTATCGCAATGACAGACGTTAACATTCGTCCAAGCCCCGGAACTAGGGAAGCCCCCGTAGGCGTCGTGCCGAAAGGTTCAAAAGTGAGGATAATTCGTAGTCAGGATAACTGGTATGAAATTGATGTGATAGAATATAGTCGTCCAAAAAGAGACAAAAATGATGCTGATAGGGGATGGGTTAACGGGAAGTATATTGAGATAAAATCAGATAGTTAAAGATGGGACTACTAGAAAAAATAAGGCGTTGGATAGATGGTGAAGAAGCAGAGACGGCCTTGGAGAATGTAATTCGTGAATCTGAGCTTAATCCGAAAAGCCAGTCTGAAGAGTTCATTGTGCGCATAGCGCGTGCTATAGAAGAAGTGATAAGCCGTGAGCTTGTAAGGCTTCCTCAAGGTACGATTCTTATACCGAGCGAATATGTGGTTTTTATGAGTAAAGAAGACGATGCTGAATGGCGAGGAGTAAAAAGAAAAGCTCTAACGGAAGCCCTCTATTATATTTTGGGTAGGAGAGCAAAGGAGCTCGCCGCAGGGAAAAAGATTGAAACCAAACGTTTAACGATAGATGTTCGAGTTGACGCTTCTTTGGAAAAAGGAGAAATAAGAGTTCAACACACTTGGGATGATGGCTCAAGTGGAAATACAAGCGTTTTTGCTAGACAAAGGGGCGTTCAAGTGATTAGCGAATCTGATATAAAACCAAAAACTGTGCATTCGGCGCCTCAGCCTAGGGCCTTTGAGCAGAAGCCAACTATTGTTTCCGAAACTGTCGAGCCGACTCTGGTGGATTCATCTAAACCGGAAGAGGATGATGAGGCAACAAGAGTAGCTAAAAGAATAACAGAGTTTTATAAGCTGGAAGTATGGTGGAACGGCGTAAGACAAAATGTTTTACCGATATATCAGCCTGAAATAATAGTTGGGCGTGGCTCACGCACAAAACCAGTAGATGTTGCTCTTCAAGGTGATCTTGAAGTTAGTCGTAATCATTTAAGAATAATTTATGAGAACGGAAACTTTTACATTGTAGCAGAAGGAAAAAATCCGACATTTGTAGAGAACAAGCAGATTCCGCTAGGACAAAAGGTTCAAATATTTCCCGGTATGATGATAAAGGTTTGTAGTTATCTTTTAAGAATTCAGGCTCCTAGAGGCTAGATGAATGAAATACAGACAATAGAGAAGATATTTAGAGAGTGCAGGACTATAGCTGTTGTTGGTTTATCTTCGAATCCTTATCGTCCGTCTAACAGCGTTGCAGCCTTTATGAAAGAGAATGGCTATCGTATCATTCCAGTAAATCCAAATGAAATTGAGGTGCTGGGTGAGAAGGCGTTTCCGAACCTTTCTTCAGTGTTGGAGAAGATTGATTTAGTCAGTATTTTTCGTCGTTCTGAGAAAGCTGGTGAGACGGTTGACGAAGCCATCAGGGTTGGAGCGAAAGCTGTGTGGATGCAAGAAGGAGTCATAGACGGGATAGCAGCCAAGCGGGCTGAATCTGCCGGGTTGATGGTTGTTATGGATAGGTGTTGGGCAAGAGATTTTGCTAAATACAAAAAAGGAATTCTTTCAGTAGGAAGATTTTAGTTTATGGAGGATGCGATCAGGGCAGTCGTTGTGACAGTTAGTGATTCGCGCCATGAAGAGGATGACTTGTCGGGGACTACTTTGGTTGGACTACTTCTTTCCATCGGTGCGGAGGTGGTAGAAAAGGTTATTATTCGTGACGAGGTAGAACAGATTTCAAGGACTTTAGTTGATTTTTCTAACCGAGACGACATTGATCTGATAGTGACTACTGGCGGAACTGGTATTGCCCCGCGTGACAATACTCCAGAGGCGACGTTGAGTATTTTGGAGAAGCAGATTCCTGGCATTGCCGAGGCAATTCGTTTAAAAACGATGGAGAAGACGCCTACCTCAATTCTTTCACGCGGGGTTTGTGGAATTCGTAATAGAACGCTGATAATAAATTTTCCGGGTTCGCCAAAAGCAGTTCAGGAGTGTTTTGATATAATCAAGCCTATACTTTTGCATGCAATAAACCTCATTAAGGATAAGAAGGTTCATCACTGAATGGAGACAAAGAAAAGAGTTAGGATTAAGAGGGCAGAGAATCGAGTTCCTCGATGGGTTTTGCCCTCGGTGAAAGTTCTAATAATTTTTGCTGATGCTTTAATAGCCTTTTCTTGTTTCGCTACGGCGTACTTTGTTCGCGAAGGACGTCCGATTTTTTCTGAAGGTGGCTGGGCAAGAGAGTTTTTGCCCTATGTTGGTGTGATTTTGTTTGCCGTTCCAATTCGCGTTTTGATGCTAGCGTATCAAGGAGTTTATAGATTTCAGGGTGCATTTTCTTACCTTGCTGAACTCATAAAGATTTTGAAAGCTGTTTCAGTCGGTTCGCTTTTTCTCATAGCCTTTACTTTTCTATTTCGAGGAGGCTTTGCATATAGAGAGTTTTCTTATTCTCGAGGTATTTTTATTTTAGACTTTGCTTTTGCGCTTATTGCTTACTCCGTTTTTCATCTTCTAATAAGATACGTGCAGACAGTTTTTAGAGCGAGGGGTATAAACTTAATACCAACTTTAATAGTTGGAACCAACGAGAAGGCGGCTACTACTATTAAAGAGATTACAAAGCAAAGTAGATTGGGCTACAAGATTCTAGGGGTAGTTTCTCTGAAAAGAGAAGAAAAAGGGCGTTTTTTGGGTTTTCCTGTTCTTGGAAATTTATCGAGTCTTCCTAAGTTAATTCGAGAGCTTGAGATTCAGGAAGTCATTATCACGGATGAAAAGGTTTCAAGTGAAAGACTTTTTGAGGCGATGATGCAAATAGGTAGGAAGCGGCGTGTAGAATTTCGATTTGCGCCGGCGCTTTTTATGATGCCACAAAAGACAAGTATTGAGCAGGTAGGCGTTTTGCCGATGGTAAGGCTTTTTTGCGAACCTTTGTCAGATGCAGAAAGGTTTATCAAGCGAAGCTTTGACCTTTTGTTTTCGTTGTTCGGTATTTTTTTCACCTCACCTGTCTGGTTGATATCAGCAATTTTGATAAAGCTGGATTCACGCGGCCCAGTGTTTTTCAAGCAAGAAAGGGTTGGAATGGACGGGAGGATATTTCTTTGTTATAAGTTTCGTACTATGCAAGCTGATGCAGATGAGTCTTTGCATAGGGAAGTTTATCGAAAAAACATTGCTGGTTTGCTTGATGAGGCGAACGCAGGGAATAAGAATAAACCAGTTTTCGGTAAGGTTAAAAACGACCCAAGAATTACGAGAGTTGGCAAGATACTTCGCCGCTTTAGCATAGATGAGTTGCCACAGCTGTTAAATGTTCTCAAAGGAGAAATGAGCGTAGTTGGACCGCGTCCTCCAATACCTTATGAAGTTGAATCGTATCGTCTCTGGCATCGAAGAAGGCTAGATGTGAAGCCGGGCATAACAGGTCTGTGGCAGGTTTCAGGCAGAAATCGTTTAAGCTTTGAAGAAATGGTAAAGATAGATCTCTACTACATTGAAAACTGGTCGTTATGGCTTGACTTAAAGATAATTTTGCTTACGCTTCCTACGATCTTAAAAGGAGATGGTCAATGAGGTTAGTTGTATTGGGTTCGGGGAGTTCAGTTCCTCATGCCAAGAGGACAAGCTCGGCGTATTGGATCGAAAGCGAGACTAGTAAAATTTTGATTGACTGTGCGCCTTCGGCAATCTGCCGTATGCCACAGGAAAATCTTAAGTGGTTTGAGATTGATTCAATTTGGATTTCTCATTTTCATCTGGATCACGTAGGCGGGCTTGCACCTTTGCTTTTCAGCTTAAAATATTCACCTGAAACTCAATCAAGAAAAAAGCCGCTTCGTATCTTCGGTCCATATGGCTTAACACGACTGATTAAAAATTTTGACTCTGTGAATAACTACAGGCTTTTTGAACAAGTTTTCAGTCTTGAAATCCATGAGATTGAAAGCTTACAGGAATTTCAAATTGCTGATGATCTCGTGGCGGTTGCGCTCAAAACTCCTCACACCGAAGAAAGCCTTGCCATAAGCATAAGGGATCGGATCGGTAGAAGAGTCGTTTTCACTTCAGACACGGGATACGATATTAAGCTGGCGGATTTCGCACGTCGGGCAGAGCTTTTCATACTCGAGTGTTCTTTTGTGGAATCGAAGCCCGTTCAGACACATCTTCAGCTTTCAGAAGCAATACATCTTGTAAGGCGTGCCGAGCCTAAGCAAGCAATGCTAACACACTTTTATCCTGAGTGGGACGCAGTTGTTTTCCAAGAACAGGTTGAAAGACTCTCACCCGGCTGTGAAGTCGTAGAAGCTAAGGATGGATTGATCCTTCAGGTTTTATGAACCGGATGCTAGGAAAACTGGAGAACTTCCTTTCAAAGCGATGCTTTATCGCGTCGAGAATTGAAGCTTTGACTCCGGATGCTTCTACTAGGTCGTTTTTTAGAGTTTGGACTGAATCGGTATCCGTGATAGTTTGCGTATATCCTGATGATGAGTTGGGGAGGACTCAATTTAATGCCTATCTGGATGTTACTAATCTTTTTCTGAAAGCTAATTTGCCGGTTGCAAGAATTATTTCTTATGACGAAAGCAGTCTCATAATAGCTCATGAAGATTTTGGAGACTTGATTTTACGCGACAAGTTGGATTTGAGCGACGAAAAAGAAAGAGAAGAAATTTTCGATAAAGCCATAGCCTTGATAGCAAAAATACAGGCAGCAACAGCTCTAGCACATGAACTTAACTCCGTAGCTTCTCGCCTTAGGTTTGATACTGAAAAGCTATTTTGGGAACTAAATTTTTTCAAAACGCACTATTTTTCAAGCCTTCTCAAGTCTCCTCTTTCAAAAGAAGAAGATGAGAAGCTTTCGGAAGAGTTTTTATCGCTTTCTCGTATGCTTGATGCTCGGGCTATGGTATTAACTCATCGAGATTACCATTTGTCGAACTTGATGTTTTTTAACGATGAAATCAAGATCATTGATCATCAAGACGCTAGAATCGGTTCTGTAAGTTATGATCTTGTTTCACTTCTTTTGGATAGAATAACTGAAATACCGTCGGAAAAATGGCTTTCAGAAAAAAGAAAGATTTTTCTTGAAGAAAGAAGAAAGCTCGGCTTTGAAGATTTGAACGAAGAGGATTTTATCGAAGAGTTTCATCTTCAAAGCATACAAAGATGCCTGAAGGCGGTCGGGACATTTTCTTATCAAATAGCATTACGCGGAAAATCGGGTTACTCAGTCTTTATAAAGCCGATGATAAATGTGGTTTTAAGGGCTTGTCAGCTTCTCGGAGTCTTTCCGTTTTTGAGAGAAAAACTTTCTAGGAGTTTGCAGTAAGAGTTTCCCTTGTCGAAGTTGGGAACAGATATAAAGCTATTAGATAAATAGCTAGATTAAAAAACTGTAAATATCCAGTTGCCGGAGAAAACCTTGGTAAATCCAAAAGCCATGTCAGTGTTTGTTTTGCGGGATTTTCTAACAAAGCCTGCCACCAAGTTTCTGTAGTTGGAGCAGTGAGGTTTGCTAGGAAAATGTATTTCGTCACAAAGGCGAAGCTAAAAAGGGCTACAAGACTTCTAATCATCTTTTTCGGTGAAAGCTCGAGGAAAAGATTGTTCCATAAGACCCAGAAGAAGCAGAATGAAATTATCCAGAAGGCTAGTCCATTTTCTGGTGTTAGAGAATTGAAAATTTGAATGGAGGCTGAAAATAAAGTTGCAAGGATAGCAAGGTTTGAAACCGTTTTGAGAAGAGAGGAATGTCCGAAGAGCCAGTCTTCTAGGCTGATTAGATTTGTCTTGAAAAATAAGGCTATGAGGAAAGCTGCGAGAACGAAAAACACAAGATCTGGTTTTAAGAAAAGAAAACCTTTGTCGGAGATACGCATTCCGCCCAGCAAAGTTACTGTTAAAAAAAGAAACGGGATCAAAACATAGACTTTTTGAGGTGCTACTTTATTGATTTCAGATGTCTGGGAAAGGTTAGCCTTTTCTATTTCTTGTTTCATTTCCTTTCTCTAAAAAATTTTAATGGATTGAAGTCTGAAGCCGTTATTTTTAAGCCATCTTCAAGCTCTTGTTTTAGTTCAAAAGGAGTTTTTAGCTTTAAGTCTGGGTCGTCTGTATGAAAGCTGCTATCAAGTTTTATTACAAGTTCTGCAGTTTCAAGTCCTTTCTTAAATAGTCGATCATCATTTGATATTTTACCCCAGCCTTGACGATAGAAGCTGTAGGCAATGTAAAATTGAACTTTTGCACTGCGTTTTGCTGGGTCAGCTCTATCAAAAAATTCTCTAGCTAGAACAAAATTTTCATTACGGAAAGCCTGTAAGCCTTTTTGGAAGTTTTCTTCATCGGCTTCGTAAGTATTCGTCAAGATTTTTGCTCCTGTAGAAGCTTGCTCGACCGTAAGTCGCGCCTTTCGTGTAAGCTCCTCAAGATTTGAAGGATTGGCTAGATAAAGCCAAACTATGAAACCGCCGTAAAAAGAAACTAGAGCAAGCCCAAGTAGTTGAGAAAATTTTTCTTTTTCCATTGTCTTCTAAAAAGCCTATAAGCTCGATTTTCTTCTCTATTATTTACTAAATCAAGCTTTTTCTACAAGATGGAAAACGAATTGTTTCTTGAATAAGATTGATAGAAAATGACGTCATAATGGCGAAGAAAACCGCTATCAAATCACGACTCGCTAGAATCTATTCAAACGCAAGAATTTTCTATAAAAAGAAAACAAATTCTCAAAAGTTTACTTGCAACGGCAGGATTGGCAGCCTCCATAAGCAATTGGATTGCCATGCCCATATTTTGAAACGATTTGAGTTGGTGCTAGAATTTATGGGAAACAATCGCTTGTAGATGATTGTGGATGAGTTTCAGGTATAGGAGCCGACTATGTTTTCAATGAAGATACCTAGAATGTTACTCCGACAGCTTTATACTTTTAATAGCTTGAAGAATACGGCTGATGGCGTGCAGTTTGCCATTAAGAATAGATTGATGGACGTAGAGTTTTTAGAGCTTGTATTTGTTAAGATAAACGGCAAAGAGATTGCCAAAGAGAACATATTGCTAGATTGGGGCGATGGCAAACTTTTAAGAGCTGATGAGCTCAAGGAGCCGATAAAATTTCCATTAAGAAAGGTAGTCCTCGTAAACTGCAAAATGGAAAACCTAGATCATGGGAAGCATCACATAGAAATAGCCTTTAAGGTCAAGGATTATGGCTTGTTGGAGTTCGATGTAGAAGACGGAATTGCTGAGGTTCGGACGCTAGAGGTTAAGGTTCCAAGAAGCGAAGAAGACGACTATTCTGAAGAAGCTATTAGGAAACGGCAGGAATTTGTCGAGCGGTTTAGTGGTGTTAAGCTCAAACACATAACCCATTACTCTTTCGATCCACATATTGCAAAGGGAAACATAGAAAATTTTACCGGGGTAGCTCAAATTCCTATAGGTTTTGCGGGTCCAATAAAAGTAAATGGAGAGTTTGCACAAGGTGAATTTTTAGTACCTCTGGCAACGACCGAGGGGACGCTTGTTGCTTCGTATAATCGCGGGATAAAGGTCCTGAATCTTTCTAATGGTGTAAAGACGACGGTCGTTGCTGATGCTATGCAACGGGCGCCAGTGTTTGTTTTTGATGATGCGAGAGCAGGTAGAAAATTTGTTTCTTGGGTTTGGGATAACATAGACAAGATTCGTGAAGAAGCAGAAGCTACATCGAGTGTCGCAAAGCTGAAAGATATTGAAGCTTACACGGCTAACAAGTTTGTTTACTTGAGATTTAATTACAGAACAGGAGATGCGGCGGGGCAGAACATGGTTGGTCGTGCGACTTTTGCGGCGTGTAGCTGGATTTTGGATAATTACGAGGGTATAAGGCATTTTTATCTTGAATCAAATTTTGCTACGGATAAGAAGGCTTCGCAAGTGAATATAATGAGAACTCGTGGCAAACGTGTGACTGCAGAAGCCGTAATTCCAAGACAAGTTTTAATTGAACATATGCGCGTTGAGCCTGAATCACTCGTCTATCACTGGGGAGTAGCAAATGTTGGTTCGTTTCTTTCAGGTGCTAATAACAACGGCTGTCACTCTGCGAACGCTGTTACAGCTATGTTCATTGCGACGGGACAAGACGTTGCGAATGTCGCTGAATCGTCAGCAGGAGTTGTTTATACTGAGTTAACGCCGGAGAAAGATCTTTACATCTCCTTAACAATTCCATCTCTCATTGTTGCAACTTACGGTGGCGGAACCGGACTTGCTACACAGCGTGAATGTTTGGAAATTTTAGGTTGTTACGGCAAGGGCAAGGTTAATAAGCTTGCCGAAATAATAACTGCGGTTGCTTTAGCAGGTGAAATATCTTTAGCTTCCGCAATTTCTTCAAATGATTGGGTTTCGAGTCATGAAAAATACGGAAGAAATCGTTAAATCTTTGCTTTCGAAGGTGATAAAATCTGAATAAAAATCTTGTAACAGGAATGAAATTATGCAATTATCAAATTAGCTGGCAATTTCTCAAGGAGCAAATTTCATAGGACGAGAGACGAAAAAAATGCAAGAATTCACTGACCAGATGCCGATAGACATAGGTAGGTATCCAATGGTGCCTATCCGTGACGTTGTGATTTTTCCATTTACAAAGGTAGCCTTTAAGATTGGCAGACCCACGTCTGTTTTAGCACTTGAGCATGCTTTGCATTCTGATAAAACTATTTTTCTTGCTACTCAACATGATGCTTCTATTGATGAGCCGAAGCCTGAGGAGATTTACAAGGTTGGAACTGTAGGCAAAATTCTTCAAGCACAAAGGCAAGATAATGGTCAGATAAAGGTGATTGTTGAGGGAAGAGAGCGGGCAGTTTCTCTACGGGTTGAAACTAGCAAGGATGGAGTTTTTTTTGCAGTCGTTCGACGCATTTCTTCGATTGACGAGTCAGGTATTCGAACAGATAACCTTTTGCAAAAACTACATAACCTCGTCGAGCAATTAGCTAGGTTATCGCCAGATGCATACACTGAGGCTTTACAGGCTTCGCTTCGAGGTTTTTCAGCAGCTCAGGTAGCCGATGCAATGGCTTCTCATCTCCGCATCCCGGTTGAAGAAAAGCAAAAATTGCTGGAGACTTTTTCGGTTCAAGAAAGGTTTGTTAAACTCATAGAAATCCTTGAGATAGAGATAGAAAAAAAGCAGATAGATAGAGCAATACAAAACCGAGTCAAAAAGCAAATGGACAAGAACCAGCGCGAGTATTATTTGAACGAGCAGATAAAAGCTATTCAGAAGGAACTGGGTCGTAAGGACGAACGCGCTGAGTTCGAGGAGTTAAGGAAAAAAATAGAAGAAGCTGGCATGACCGAAGAGGCTAAGGAGAAGGCGCTTCAGGAGCTTTCTCGTCTTGAGGCTATGCCTTCAATGTCTGCTGAAAGCACGGTTTGCAGAACTTATATTGAATGGCTTATCAGTGTTCCGTGGAAAAATAGAAGCGAAGAAATAGAAGATTTAAGCGAAGCTGAAAGAATTTTGAATGAAGATCACTACGGGCTTGAGAAGATCAAAGAGCGAATACTTGAGTATTTAGCCGTATGTCAGCTTGTTAAGAAACCAAAAGGAACAATTCTCTGCTTTGTTGGTGCGCCCGGTGTCGGTAAGACAAGTCTAGGGAAATCCATTGCTAGAGCAACGGGCAGAAAATTCGTTCGTTTAAGTTTGGGAGGAGTTCATGATGAAGCTGAAATTCGCGGTCATCGTAGGACTTATATTGGTTCAATGCCCGGGCAGATCATTCAGCTATTAAAGCGCGCTGGAACTGTGAATCCTGTGATGCTACTTGACGAAATAGATAAAATAGGTCGTGACTTTAGAGGTGATCCTGCTGCGGCATTGTTGGAAGTTCTAGATCCTGAACAAAACTGCACTTTCAGAGATCATTATCTTGATGTCGATTACGATCTGTCTCAAGTTTTCTTTATAGCTACGGCGAATGTTCTTCACACCATCCCACCTGCACTTCAAGATAGACTTGAGATTTTGAGACTTTCCGGATACACTGAGCGTGAAAAAGTAGAAATTGCAAAACGGCATCTAATACCAAAACAAGCTGAAAATACTGGATTGACAATAGAAAAAGTAAAGTTTACTGAAGATGGAATCTTGGAAATAATTCGTCATTATACACGTGAAGCTGGCGTAAGAAATTTGGAACGCGAAATCTCTTCCTGCATGAGAAAGGTTGCACGACAGTACGTAGTTGCAAAGAATAAAAAGAACTTTCTTGAGGTTATTGATGCTGATAAGGTTCAAAAGCTACTAGGGAAGATTCGTTATCGCAAACAGGATATTTCGAGACAAAGTGAAGTAGGGCTTGTTAACGGGCTTGCGTGGACTGAAGTAGGTGGAGATGTGTTACAAGTAGAGGCTACTACCGTTAAGGGCAAAGGCGAATTGATTTTGACTGGTCAATTAGGAGATATAATGAAAGAGTCGGCAAAGGCAGCTTTAACCTGTGTTCGCACTAGAGCAGAGAAGCTTGGTATTGATGAAAAGGATTTCAGCGAAAAAGATATACACATTCATGTTCCGGAAGGTGCCATACCGAAGGACGGACCGAGCGCCGGTATAACTATGGCAACAGCGATAGTATCTGCTTTGACGGCAAAGAAGGTTAGGCACGACGTAGCTATGACTGGTGAGATAACGCTTCGTGGAAAAGTTTTGCCGGTTGGCGGTATAAAAGAGAAGTTGTTAGCTGCCCATCGCTTCGGGATTAGAGCTGTTATTCTGCCAAAAGATAACGAAAAGGATCTTTCAGAAGTTCCTGAGGAAGTTTGTGAAGATTTGCTTCTTCATTTTGTTGAAACAATTGATGAAGTTTTGGATTTGGCTTTGGATGTTGAAAGAGAAGATGATATTTTAGAGGTTGGAGAACCTATCTGGACTGAAGGCGGTGCAGAAACCTCAGATGTCTCTATTCCTTTAGAATAGGATGGTTTTCGCTGTTTTCGTCAGAAGTGCCTTTGGAAAGAAAGATTGGTTGAATGATGAAAAGCCTGAGATAGCTTTTTTAGGGCGTTCTAATGTTGGTAAATCTTCACTTATAAACTCTTTGACTGGAAAGAAAGGATTGGCAAGAACATCAAATACTCCTGGCAGAACTCAAAGCATAAATTTCTTCTTAGTAAACAACGAATTATACTTCGTTGACTTGCCGGGATATGGATTCGCAAAGGTATCGAAAAAGATGCGTGACCTTTGGGGAAGGATAGCGGAAGAATACCTTTTAGAAAGAAGTCAGCTAAAGCTTTCGGTTCATCTCGTTGATGCAAGACATGAGCCGAGCGAGCTTGATAAAAAGTTGAATGAGTGGTTGATTTTTCATCAAAAACCGCATATTATTGTTGCTACAAAGGTAGATAAGATTTCTAAAAACCAATTACAGAAAAGCCTCCTAAATGTTCAGCGGGCTTTTCCGGAAAGCAAGATAATTCCTTATTCTTCTTTTACTGGTGAAGGCAAGAGTTTGGTTTGGCAGGAGATAAATTTGGCTGTAAGAAGGTAATGTTTGTTGTTTTGATTTTCTAGACAAAATAAGTTAACCTTATGTTGTTGTCCGAGAGGTTTTCGGGAAAGCTTCAGGTCGGCACTCCTGTCGTGTTTTCTAGAAATCTTGCCAAGTTTTCCTAACTAGTTTATCTATAAAAATTCTCTATAAGAGGAAGTTAGAAATGGCTACCAAAACGACCAAACGCAGAACGAAAAAAACAAAAGCAGCGGAAAATGGGATTAACAACGCTGATACTCTGGAAATTTCTACAGAACCTAAAGCTGAAGAGAAAAAAGTAGAAGAAGTTATCGAGGATGTTTCTGTTAATGGAACGGAGGTCTTAGAAAAAACGAGCACTTCTAAGACGGAAGCGCCTGCTAAAGTTGAGGGACCTGTTTTTAATCTTGCTACTTTGAAGGAGATGTCTATCTCAGAACTTACGAATGTAGCTAAAGAACTTGGAGTTGATGGTGCTTCAAGCATGCGTCGTCAAGAGCTAATTTTTAAGATTCTTGCGGCGCAGACGGAGAAAAGTGGTCTTATTTTTGCTGAGGGTGTTTTAGAAGTACTTCCTGATGGTTTTGGCTTTTTGAGAGCACCAGAATACAACTATCTGCCTGGACCTGATGACATTTATGTTAGTCCATCACAGATTCGTAAGTTTGATTTAAGAACAGGCGATACTATCAGCGGGCAAATAAGACCTCCTAAAGAAGGAGAGCGTTACTTTGCCCTGATCAAGGTTGAAGCAATAAATTTCGAAGCTCCGGAGCATGCGAGGGATAAAGTTTTCTTTGATAATCTCACGCCGCTTTATCCTTGTGAAAGACTGAAGATGGAGACGACACCTGATAACATTTCTGCCAGAGTTATTGATTTGCTTACGCCTATTGGTAAAGGGCAACGCGCTTTGATAGTGGCACCGCCTCGAACCGGTAAGACGATGTTGCTTCAAACGATAGCAAATTCAATAACTCAAAATCACCCTGAGGTTATTTTGATAGTTTTGCTGATTGATGAAAGACCAGAGGAAGTTACAGACATGCAGCGGAGCGTCAAAGGTGAAGTCATAAGTTCCACTTTTGACGAACCACCTACTCGCCATGTTCAAGTTGCTGACATGGTCATAGAAAAAGCAAAACGTTTGGTCGAACATAAAAGAGATGTAGTAATTTTGCTTGATTCCATTACTCGTCTTGCTAGGGCTCACAATGCGGTTGTTCCGCCTTCAGGAAAAATCCTTTCTGGTGGTATTGATGCAAACGCACTGCAAAGACCTAAAAGATTTTTCGGTGCAGCGCGAAATATCGAGGAAGGAGGTTCGCTTACCATAATTGCGACAGCACTAATTGACACGGGGTCAAGAATGGATGATGTGATTTTTGAAGAGTTTAAGGGCACGGGTAATTGTGAAATTCACCTTGATAGGCGCTTAAGTGATAAGCGATTGTTTCCGGCTATTGACATTCAGCGTTCAGGAACGCGCAAGGAGGAGCTTTTAATTCCTAAGGAAGACCTAAACAAAATCTGGGTAATGAGACGAGTTCTAAATCCGCTTTCACCCGTTGAGCAGATGGAGGTCGTTTTAGAGAGACTGAGCAAGACCAAGACCAATGCGGAATTTCTTGCCTCAATGCAAAACTAACTTTGCTACAACGACGCAGAGATGAATTTTAGCTTGACCCACTGATATTGCTGCAGATAATCAAACTGCTATGGTTGGAACGCCCCAAACTCATGCCTGTGGAAGGGTTAAAAGCTCTGATCGAGCAAAAAGTTTTACGCTTTACGGGTTAGAATAGTTCGCCTAAAATGAGAGCTTTCCCGCCGTTTGGCGGGATTTTTCTTTTACGAGCGGTTGGTTTATAATTTCCTGAGTTTTTATGCGTGTTGCGATTCTTTCGGCTGAAGCCGTCCCTTACTCAAAAACTGGTGGTTTGGCAGACGTTGCAGGAGCTTTGCCAAAGGCGCTTAAGAAGATAGGTCTGGATTCTGTTCTAATAACGCCGTGTTATTTACAAACTAAGGGTAAGTATTTATGGAGCGTTGCTATTGATGATTTATGGGTTGATTGGAGAGGTTTTCGATATAGAGCAAAAGCCTTTTATTCAGAAGCAAACGGTTCGCCGACGTTTTTAATAGATGCCCCTGAGTTTTTTCATCGTTCCTCGATCTACGGTTTTAGAGAAGATTACGAAAGATTTGCTTTTTTTAGCTATGCAGCGCTTTGCCTAATTAAAAGACTCGGCGCTCCACCCGACATTGTTCATCTGAACGATTGGCACACTGGATTTGCAGCAGTAAAGCTTGCCTTGTTTCGTCACATTGATCCTTATTGGAAGAATACAAGAACAGTTTTTTCTATTCATAATCTTGCTTATCAGGGAGGTTTCAACGCAGATGAGCTTTGGAAGCTTGGGTTCGGAAGAGAATTTGAAATAAATGCTTTTCTTTATAACGGATATGCTTCAGCAATGAAAGCCGGAATAGTAGTTTCCGATTTACTTTCAACGGTTTCAAGAAGATATAGTCTTGAAATTCAAACTCCTGAATTTGGTCACGGGCTTGATTACTTTTTGAGGCTTCGAGCTGATAGACTTTTTGGAATAGTCAATGGTATAGATTACGAAGTTTGGAATCCTGAGACCGATCCGTTAATACCAGCAAATTACAGATTATCTGATCTTAGCGGGAAAATCATCTGCAAGCAAAAGCTTTTAGAAAGTTTCGGTTTGCCCTCAAATCTAGAAAAACCAGTCTTTGCTTCCATAAGCCGACTAACTACTCAAAAGGGAATAGACTTGATAATGAATGTGTCAGGTGAGATTCTTTCAACTGGGGCTTATATTATTGCTCTTGGCTCGGGTGAGTGGCAATATGAAAACTTTTGGCAACAGTTGCGAGATCACATGCCAGATCAAGTTGGCGTATACATAGGTTACAATGAAGAGCTAGCTCATAAAATTGAGGCTGGGGCCGATATTTTCCTGATGCCTTCTAGATTTGAACCATGCGGACTTAATCAGATGTATTCGCTTCGCTACGCTACTGTGCCGATAGTTCACGCTGTCGGCGGACTTGATGATACAATAGAAGATTTTGATGCCGTGAACTTCACAGGGAACGGATTTAAGTTTCGCGAATTTACTTCGGCTGCGTTTCTTGAAAAAATTTATGAAGCTCTTTTCTTCTATCATGACAAAGAGCTTTGGCAGAGAATCCAGACAAATGGAATGAAAGAGGACAATTCTTGGGAGAACGCAGCGAGGAAATACTTGGAATTATATTTGATGGCGAAAGGTAGGAATCCGTGAAGATGATAGTTGTTGTGATAGGTGCTCAATGGGGTGACGAAGGCAAAGGAAAGGTTGTTGATTTGCTTTCTGACAGGTTTGACATAGTTGTTAGATACCAAGGCGGTCACAATGCCGGGCATTCGGTTCATGTTGGTGGAAAGTCTTTTGTTTTGAGGCTTCTTCCTTCCGGTATAATCCATGAAGATAAGATTTGTGTGCTTGGCAACGGTATGGTGATTGACCCGAAAGCGTTTTTTGAAGAGATAGAACAGCTCGAGCAGCAAGGTATTTCGATAACTTCAGAAAGATTGAAGGTATCGAGTCGTGCTCATCTAATAATGCCTTATCATCGGGCGCTTGACCATACGAGCGAGGAGCGGCTAGGAAATGAAAAAATAGGAACTACTTTAAGAGGAATTGGACCTGCTTACGAAGATAAAGCCGGCAGGCGCGGTATTCGTGTGGCGGATGCTCTTTGGCCTGAAGTTTTGCGCCGCAAGATTGAAAGAAATCTCGAAGAGGCTAATCGAATAATAGTTCTCTTCGGTAGAGAACCTTTGCGCTCAAATGAGATTTTTGATGAAGTCTCGCCTCTTATAGAAAGAATGAGGCCTTTTGTTTGTGAAACAGCTGATTTTCTTGCCAAAGCAAAAAAAGAAGGTAAAAGAATACTACTTGAAGGTGCGCAAGCTACTCTTCTTGATGTTGACCACGGCACTTATCCTTATGTTACTTCTTCAAATCCTACAGCAGGCGGGGCTTGTGTTGGAGCCGGTATTCCACCGCATTACATTACAGGTGTTTTAGGAATAGTTCGCACGTACGCGACACGTGTAGGTGAAGGACCGTTTCCAACTGAGATGTTAGGAGAAGAGGAACATATAGCTCACCTTATCAGGCAGCGTGGTAATGAGTATGGCTCTGTGACCAGAAGACCTCGTAGATGCGGATGGTTCGATGCTGTTGCCACTAGATATGCCGCTAACTTGAATGGCTTTGACTCGATTGCGCTAACTAAACTTGATGTTCTCGATGAGTTAGACGAAATAAAAGTTTGCGTCGGGTATGAGCTTAATGGAAAAAGAATAGATCATTTTCCTGCTTCGGTTCATGAACTTAGAAGCGTAAAACCTATCTATGAATCTTTAAGGGGTTGGCGGACTAGCACTTTAGGTATTAAGCGATTTGAAGATTTACCGAAGGAAGCAAGAGACTACATAGAGTTTATATCAACGTCAATAGGTGTTAACGTAGGTGTGATTTCTACAGGACCCGAAAGAGAACAGACCATTATAGTGAAAGATTCAGTGGTGGAAGAATGGCTTAATCATCTAAAGACGCTTGAAACTGCCTTTTTGTGATTTTCGTAAAGAATCTATCGTCGAAGCTATCATAGAACTATGCAGGTAAAAACTTACAAAGACGAATTTGAGAGCTATCTAAAAGATGCAAGCAATTTAGTTGGCTATGCCGATAGAGTGTTTATTCCTGAAACGACGGATGAAATAATTGAAATCATTTCTAAAGCAAATGCTGATCGAATTCCTGTAACGATAGCAGGGGCAAGAACTGGCACTGTTGGTGGTGCCGTTCCTTTTGGCGGTTATGTTATCTCGCTCGAACGGCTCAATAAACTGCTCGAGCTAGATAGAAAAAATAAGAAAGCTACAGTTCAGAGCGGATTAATTTTGAAAGATTTTCAAAGAATCGTCGAATCAGAAGGTTTATTTTATCCGCCAGATCCGACTGAATGGAGCTGCCAAATAGGAGGTAATATCGCAACCAATGCCAGTGGCGCCCGTAGCTTCAAATATGGCGCGACTCGTCCTTATGTCCAAAGGCTCAAGATAGTCTTGGCAGATGGCAGTATCTTAGATATAGAGAGAGGAAAAATCTTTTCTCAAAACGGAATCATCGAGCTTGAAACATCGAAAGGTAATGTCATAAGAGCGAAGCTACCAACGTATCGTCAACCTATGGTGCGTAAAAATACAAGCGGTTATTTCACAGCGGATAAGGTCGATGCTGTAGATATTTTCATAGGAAGTGAGGGAACACTTGGTTTAGTTGTTGAGGCGGAGCTTAAATTGATTGACAAACCCGAAGCTTTTTTCAGCGGAATAGTCTTTTTCAAAGAAGAAACCGATCTTTTAGCATGTGTGAACGAGGCTCGCAATCTTTCTTTTGCTTCGAGAAGCGGTGAGATTGATAGTATAGACGCAACACTTCTTGAATACTTTGACCGACAAGCTCTTCGATTTATCGCCAAAAAGTTTCCTGAAGTTCCAGGTAAAGCTTGCTCAGCTTTGTTTTTCGAACAGGAAACTACCGAAAAAAGCGAAGATAAGCTTCTTCAGATGTGGCTAGAACTTTTTGAAAAACACAATGCCTTGCTTGAAGATTCTTGGTTTACGACGAACGAGCAGGATAGAGATCGAATGCGCCACTTTCGGCATGCATTACCAGTCGCAGTAAACGAAACTATTGCAAGATACAATCAACGCAAAGTTGGAACTGATATGGCTGTGCCGGATGAGAATTTTGCTTGCCTTCTAAGGTTCTACAAACTAAAGTTAGAAGAAAGCAGACTGGATTACGTGATTTTCGGACACATAGGCGACAATCATCTTCATGTTAATCTGTTGCCGAAAACAGAAGAAGAAGCCGTAAAAGCAAGGCACGTCTATGGTCGCTTCGTTGCTCAGGCAATAATGCTTGGTGGAACCATCTCAGCTGAACATGGTATCGGTAAGCATAAGAGGAAATATCTCTATATGCAAATGGGCGAAAGATACATAAACGAAATGGTTGCCTTTAAGAAAACATTCGATCCAAATGCGATTCTTGGCAGAGGAAACCTTTTCGATACGAAGTTTCTCGATTAGAGCGGCTTTTTACAAAATATCGGAGTGAGAGCTATGATAAAAGCGATTCTAATGGACTTTAACGGTGTGATAATCAATGATGAGCCTTTACAGATGAAGGCTTACGCTGATTGTCTAAAAAGGGAAGGTATCGAACTTACTGAGGAAGATTATTATTCATGCACTGGCATGGATGATCGGGCTTTCGTTAAAGAGCAGTTTAGACGCGCAGGCAAAAAAATAAGCGATGAAAAGCTGGAAGAAATTATAAAAGAAAAGACTGGAAAATGGCGAGAAGGCCTGCGTGACGAGATTCCACTTTTTGAAGGGGTGGAAAACTTTATTAAAAAGTGCAGTCACCGCTTTTCTTTAGGACTTGTAAGCATGGCAAATCGCGAAGAGATAAATTATGTTCTTGATGAAACTGGTCTAGCAAAATATTTCGATGTGGTGATTTCAGCAGAAGACGTTAAAAATCACAAGCCGAATCCGGAATGTTTTTTGAAAGCCTTTCGGCAGATTGACAAGATTCGTTCATCAAGGAATCATCTGCCTTTAGAACGCTACGAATGCCTTGTTATTGAGGATGTTCCACAGGGAATAGAGGCAGCTAAGTCAATTGGCATGAAGACTCTAGCAGTTAAAAATACTTTCGATGAACATACACTACGTTCCTGTGGTGCAGACGCCGTAACGGCAAATCTGAATGGGTGGTTCCCCGACTCGATAATTCGTGTCTTTCCTAGGTTCTGATCATTTTTCAAAATAAAGGGAGTTTTCCACAAAATCTGTGGAAAACTCCTGTGGAAGAAAAGTTTTCCACAGGGCTAAATTATTGATATTTCGGCATGACATACCATTTTGCACACTTCTGTATGCATCGAAAAATTCTTTTAGCGAGTTGTATCTTTACGGTTTTTCTGTCTGGCTGTTACAAGTCTGAGAAGCCAAAAGAGACATTAAGAGAAATTAAAACGCATTCAATAAAAGCAATTGATATAAATTCGGCGAGTGTAGATGAGTTAGAAAAGCTTCCGCACGTCGGGAGGAAGCTTGCGGAAAGAATTGTCGAGCATCGTAAAGTTTATGGGCATTTCCGACGGGCAGAACATTTGATTTTAGTAAGGGGCATGAGTGATGCAAAGTTTAGAAAAATAAAAGATTTTGTAACGGTGGTAGATCGAAAAGAGCCGTAGGGTAAAGGCTTTCAACGCGATGGCATCGAGCTTTTCTCTAAATCCTTTTCTTTGGCTTTTCGCTTCATTTGCTTTAGGTATCCTTTTAGAAAGTTATGCGGGTTTCGGGTTTCTGGTTTGGCTTTTGAGCGCATCAGCATTTTTGTTGCTGTCGGCATGGTTCTGGAAAAAGGGCAATTCTTTCGTCGTTGTCTTCTTAGTTTTCGGTTTTGTTAGCGCTGGAGCGTTCTGTTTTTGTGTTGAAAAAAGAAACCTTTTAGATAGCTTGCGAGGACTTTATGAGGATGGGAAACTTGAATCTGGCAAGCCTGTGGAAATTTTTGGTACAGTTGTCAGAAAAGAAAAGTCGCCAAATGGTCTTTTTCTCGGCGTAGATACGAGCAAAGTCATATTCAAAGGTGAGGAAATAATTACTTCAGGGTTTGTTAGAATCTTTTTACCAACGCATAATCGCGAGATGATAGCTGATTATGAGAAGCTTTCAATAGATTATGGCTCGGGAATTGCTGTTTTTTGTCTATTAAAGCGAGAAGACGAGTTCAAAAATAAAGGAGTCGTTCCAACAAGGTTTATTCTAGACCAGAAAGGCATAGATGCTACTTGTAGTTTGAAAAGTCCGTTACTTGTTGAAAAGAGGGATGAGTTGAGTTTTTGGAATCCGTTTTTCGAAGTCTTGAAGTTAAGGGATTTTATAATTGACGAAGCACTAAGGATTTTTTCAGTGAAGACGGCAGGTATTCTAGTAGCTTCTCTTCTTGGCAATCCTTATTTTCTCGATGCGGATACTTCAGAGGCATTTCTAGAGGGTGGCATTTATCATGTGCTTGTAGTAAGCGGCTTGCAGGTTATGTTCATTGGAGTGACTCTAATTCTAATTTTGAGCTTTTTTATAAGAGATCGCCTTTTGTTGTTTTTAGTTGCAAGCGTTTTCATTTGGCTTTACTCTTTGTCGGTTGGTTTTTACGAAAAGCCGGTTGTGCGTGCCGCTGTGATGTTGACGGTTGTTTTGCTAGGAAGAGTTTTCTTTCGTCAGTCAACGATGCTAAATCTTCTTGCTTTATCTGGATTTATTCTTTTGGTCTTGAACCCGCTAGATTTGTTTAATCCATCTTTTCAGTTGACTTTTCTGTGCGTTTTGGGGATTGCTGGGACGGCTTCGCCTCTGATTGAGAACTTTCGTCGAATAGGTCAGTGGCGTCTTTGTGAGGAGACACCAAGTCCTCCTTTTTGTTCAGACCAATTGAAAGCTTTTTGTGAGGCTCTTTACTGGAGCCAACAAAGATGGCGATATGAAGTTGAACAAAATGTTTGGAGTTGTCATCTTTTCAAAACTCCTTTAGCAGAAAAGCTGGAAAATCTGAAACTTCAAAAAATTCTGCAATACCTGTTTGAGGCTCTGGTTGTGACAATTTCGATACAGATATGGCTATTGCCATTAATGGCAGTTTATTTTCATCGAGTCTCAGTTGCTGGCATATTTTTGAACCTTTGGGCTGGGTTTTTGATGTCGCTTGAGAGCTTGACGGCAATTGCTTCTGTTTTAATTTCTCAAGTGAGTTACTATCTAGCCTTTAGTTTCATTCTTATTACTGAAGCTCTTAATTTTCTGATTTTAGAAGGGACGCGCTTTTTTGTTGTTCGTGATGTAGCGGCTTTTAGATTAGCGCACTACTCAGGTTTAATGAAAGCCGCTTATTTTTTGTATTTTTTGCCTGTGGCTTATCTTTCGTTTCTAATCTATAAATGGAATCCTTTTAAGCCTTCAGATGCCTTGAACAAGAGACTTTTGTTTTCTTTTCTTTCTTTCATAGTTTTTGCTGGTTTGATTTTATTTCATCCATTTAGCAAACCATCTGCCGATGGGCTTCTTCATGTTGAATTTTTAGATGTTGGGCAAGGAGATTCAATTTTTATTAAGCTACCTACGGGTGAGACATTCTTAATAGATGGGGGCGGAAGACAGAATCTCAGGAAGCTTTATGTAGGTAATGAAGAAGGGGAAATAGAGACTTTTGAGCCGGAGATAAAAAGAATTGGGGAAACGGTTGTCTCGCCTTTTTTGTGGGAGAAAGGGTATTCGAAAGTTGATTTTATAATAGCAACTCATGCTGACGCGGATCATATTCAAGGACTAGTGAACGTAGCTAAAAATTTCCAGGTTAAGACGGCTTTTTTTGCAAGTATGCCTTTTGATAACGAGGATTTTCTTAGTCTTTATGAAGTTTTAATTAAGAAGCAAGTCAATATTGAAAAAATCAAAAAGGGAGACGAGCTAAGATTCGAAAATGTAACATTTAAAATTCTGAATCCTCGAGAATCAGATGTAAACCTTGCTGGCAATAACGCTTCGTTGGTAATTAAGTTGTGCTATCGTCGAGTTTGTTTTCTTTTAACTGGAGATATTGAGCGTCAAGCAGAGTATGATTTGTTAGAGGAGGACCTGAGAGCTGACGTTGTAAAGGTTGCTCATCACGGAAGTAGGACATCTTCTACAGAAAGTTTTATAAGGGCGGTGAATGCAAAATTTGCAGTTATATCTGCCCCGAAGAACTCGCCTTTTGGGCATCCAGACGAACAAGTTGTCGAAAGATGGAGAAAACACGGAGCCTTTGTGCTTACTACAGGCGAAAATGGAACTATTAGCTTCGTTACCGACGGTGAAGAAATCAAACTTGACACCTTCTCTAAACCTGCAATCTTTAGATGAAGGCTTATCAAGAGCGTCCCTTCAGTTCTGTTAGCTTGAAGTTTCTTTTTTACAAGATTTTTAAGGAAGTGTCAATCAAAAATTAAAGTTTTTCTTTAAGTTTTGTGAAAATTAGCCTAGCTACTTGTGCAGTTATGGTAATATGAAAAAGTGAGCTTTTTCTTTTATTAGTTTGCTAGTATGAGGTGAAATTATGACCGAGTATAAAGAAAAATTTGAAGAATGGCAGAAGAAGGCAAAGGAAACTTTCGAGGAGATAGACAACAAATTGAAAGAGAAAATAGAAGAAAGTGCGAAAATTTTGGCAGAAAGCGCTCAAAAGGGAGCCGAGGGTTTGCGCGAGGGGATTGATCGTGTAAAGGACGAAGCCATGAAAAGTGAAGTTGGACGTCAAGCCGTGAAGCTAGCTGAAGACGTAGTTAAAGTGGCATCCGACACTGCAAAGTCTGCTTGGGAGACGAGCGAGCCAATTCGTCACATAGCTGAAGAGGCGACTGAGAAAGCAAGTGAGGTTTTCAACTTAGCAAAGGAGAAGGTGGGAGAGGCTTTTGGTAAGACAAAGGAAGAATTTAATCAAACAGCGGAGAGAATTTCGAGAAAATTTGAATACGGAACTAGCTTTGCGGGAAAGCTCAATTCAACAATGAAAACCGTAAAACGCACTGCCAATTGGGTAGCAGAAAATCCGCTGAATGCCGTTTTGAGCGGATTTTCAATGGTTATCGGCGCAGGGTTGGGTGCTGGAATGACGATAGCAAGTTCTCACTGGTTTTTTAATTCGGCTTTGCCAGTTTGGTCTTTAAGAAAGATAGGGGAGAAGTTTACAGACTATCTGAAAAATCAAGAAAATCTGCTTCAAAAAGAACAATTAGATACTGCTGAAAGAGAAAGAATAAAATTTGAGCGAGACATAGCGCGTTATGTTGGAGCTCCACTTCTTGGTTCTTTTTCTTTTGCCGCAGGAGCAATGATGTGGGCTAACATTTTCTCGCCCGGCAGGATAACGGGAGCGCCGATAAGTTGGATTTTAAGAGGTAATCCAGTCTTGGAAGGAGTTTGGCTTTTTGGCAACGGTCTTGTTTGCTTCAAGATAGGTTATGAGTTCTTTATGTTTTTCCTTGAAGATAAAGAAAGTGAAGAAGAGCTTATTAAGAAAATTAAAGCACTGATGAGTGAATCAAACGTAGAGGCAAAGGCTTAGATGTTAAGAGGCTAGCAGGTTAAGGTGAAAATGTAAGTCAGCGAAGAAGTTACAGAAGTAGAGTAACTAATAATCTCTTTCATTAGAAGCATTCTAGTGGAATTCGCCACGTAACAGAAATACCGTCCAGAGTAACTCGGATTTGTGTTGGAAGTGTTAAGCTGAATAGTATCGTCTGCAAATTTTGAATTAGCTGCGGCCGTAACCTTTCGAAGACTACAAATCTGCACTCAAGTGCCGTCATTATTACCTGCTACTTTTTTTATAAGCTGCACCTAGTGCGAATGCCAAGCAATAAAAATGCCGAAGGCAAAAGCGTCTTAACTAAACTCATTCGTTTTAAATGCTGAGATTTTAAAATAAGCGCGCTTTTAACCAATCTATGCTGACTTAAGTAAACGATGCACGTCGAAATTTCTTACTACTAATTTAATTTCTCAAGAAAAAATCTTGCAAAAAATATTTAGCAAATGATATATTAAAGATGGCTTTTATTCGTGCTTTTTGAAAGCACGAAGCGATCGCTGAAGTCGCCGCCCCAAGAGAGGGGTTTAAACTTGAGGTATTTGAAAGGCGACACGGGGGACCCAAAAAGTTTTGCAACCGCTGATTGCAAAACACTGGGGCGTAGCGTCACTTTGTGACGCGGGAAACTTCTTCGTTCCTAGCCCGACAGCTAACCTCGTAAGCATCGAAGAAGGATCGATAAGTTTTCCACAAGCGAAAGCGCGATTCTTCTTCGCGCCTTTTTTATTTTGCCGATCTGTCTTCTCTAAAAAAGGAAAAATTCCGCTTTTGCGGAATTTTTCCTTTTTATTGAGGCGGCTCAAGTGATAGGTAAACAATCGGAACGTCGTGGTCTGACAATCTTTCTGGTCGGTTTGCGTCGTTTGAGTAAATTTTAGGGAAGTCAGCGTTTAGTCTTGCATAGCCGAATTTTAGCGCTCTTTTTTGTGCAGGCTTATTTAGCAGAATGTGATCTAGAACTTGGGCAGAGCCTTCAAAAACATAAGAGTATCGGTTTCTAGGATCGATCAAATCAACAAGATTAACTAGTCCGGTTTGATAAGAGCTTTTCGATGGTGTGAGAACATTCTGACTAGGAGTGCCCTTTAGAATTCCTATCAGGTCGTTATAGCCATCATTGAATTGGAAGCTGTTAAGGTCACCGCCTACGACTATCATTTCTTCTGGATTTGCTTTTTGTCTTTCTGTTATGTAGTTTGCCAGCCATTCTGCCTGAAGGCGTCGGCGGTTGCGAATAGATTCACCGTTTTCAGGGTCATCTATTCCGAGATAAGACTTAAAATGATTGACTATCACCGTGAAAACTGGCTTCTTCTCGTCTTGTATTTCAACCCTTATCAGCAAAGGTGGACGATCGTAAAGGTAACGATCTTTTTCATTTCCGAAGTTGATTTTCTCATTCTTAGCAAGCTGGCTGACTTCTAAAACTTTTACTTTTGAAGTTTTTATCAGGAATCCTACGTCAATACCTCTTCCGTCGTTGCCTTCTTCAAGGAAGGCTTCATATTGTGGATTTGGTTGGTTAGCTTTTACAGCATCGTTATTTATTTTTTCAGCCAGTTTCCTGAGGACCTTTATGTTTTCGACTTCTATTACTCCTAACACATCCGGCATAGAGAGAACGTTACGGATGGCTAAAGATGCTTTGTTTAGTCTAGCTTGGAAGACTTCTTTTGGAAGAATGGTTTCTTCCTTTACATTGTCGGAATTTTTTTCATCATCGAAGAAGTTCTCCATGTTGAAAAAGGCGATGGTAGCTTCTTTAGAACTTGCTGGACTTGCTTTTATGAAACTTCGTTCGCCCTCTACTATGGGTTGCTCGCTTTTTGAATCAACAAGTAACGTATAAGCGCGACGCGAGTAATCAATGACCCCAACCAGATTTTTTACGGTCATTCCGACGGCTACATCTATTGGTTTGGCTTCTTCTTGAGCGTCGCTATCAACTCGTAGTAATTCTGGGTTCATGTCAAAATAGGGGATATTTTGTGGTAGTTTGTCAATGAGCCACATTAGAAGACTTATTCCCGGCTCACGAAAAGGTCTAGGTGTGCCCGGTAAAACTCCGTAAAAAACACCGTCGGAAACTACCCAACCACTTTTTCTATCTTCAAATCCTCCGGTCGGAGCTACGACTATTAGGCTGTCAACCTTTACACGCATGCCCTCCAAGCGCTCAATCTGATCGATTTTACCTTGTGGATTTAGGTCTTCGGCAGTCAGTTTTATAGGAGAAGGAAGTGGATTATTACGAGACAATACTTTAATACCAGGATTAACTATTTCGGTCATTGTCAAAGCATATCTTTCGTTTCGAGGACGGTATTCAGTAACAGTGCCTGTTACTTCCAGCAGATTTCCGATAGCTACGCCTTGCGGGATTACATCATTCGTAAAAACATAGATGCCTTCAGAAGTTTTCGGGTCAGAGTCTACTTCGTTATCTGGTGTTTGAATAAAAAAACCTCTTTGGGTTATGAAGGTAACTATTCCACGTGTTGTGATGGTTCTGCCGTCGTAAGGAGAAATATTGCTTGCACCTTGAATCTGATGAATTGGCACGATACCTCTTTGAGAAAAAGAGGTAGTAGATACGAAAAGAAGTAAAGCTAGCTGAATTGGAAATCTTTTGAAACTCATAGGTTATCCTTCCTTCTTTCGATTATTTCTTGAGTGTTTTTAGGAACGTTGGAGAAGAAATTGTATCCTGTGATAGCTTCTATATGATCTACTGTGACGCGAAACTGCCGCCATGGTGCATTTTGATTCAGTGGTGGCTGATTTGGGACGAGTATAGCGATTGTTCTTGTGGCTTTATTTATTCTTTGAAGATCGTTATCGCCATTTGGAAGCACTAGAACTACTTTCCATGTAAACTGAGGAATCACAATGCGACCCTGGGCTATCGTGCCAGCACTGCCATAGACTCCGGCGAAGATATAAAGCTCGTATCCTTGGTTTGCAAGCGTCCTACAGTAAGTTTCAAAGTCTTCCCATGGGCCTTGATTGTTTGCAGGAAGTTGTGGGACGAAGTTTGTCATCAGAAACGTAGCGGAGTTATCAGCGATAGAGCGGGTTCTATCGCCAGAAGGACACATGTGGCCGCGGTCATATCCCGAGTTTGTATAATCCTCAGGAACTACTCGATACCAGCTTGATGGCAGGTCTGGATCAGGACGGTAGTCATCTTGCCTTGGGGCACTACCTAGCCAGCTTTGGTCTAGCCTCCATGCAACCCAGTTCGGTGTTGCTCTACTGCGATTATATGAAAGAGTGTATTGCGGCTTTATCATCAGGTAGTTATTTTCATTTGAGACATCAGAAGTAGCATTGCTGGGGTTACCTAGCAAGAGAGGATTGTCATTTGGCGGTGGCGCTGAAATATTCAAGTTTATTATTGGACTTGCTGAACGTCCTTGAGCGTCGGTAACGAGCGCTTGAATTTGTCTTTGGCCGCCTGTGGCATTGTTAGGAATTGTGTATTGAAAAGAAAAGACGTTATCACCAGCTGTAGTGTCACCATTTGTTCCATCATCAAAGAAGGGTTGATTTTGTATGCCTCCGATTGAATTCAAGTTTGCCACAACTGAAATTCCTGTGCTTGGCGGAGTAGTAGCTGGAAACACAGTTACTCGGAATAAAACTGTGCCGCCGGGTGTAGTTGTATTTGGTGAGACAGAACCGCCTGCTTGAAGATTACTACTTAGATTGCATTGGTTCGTGGGACTTGAGCTGTTGCGAGGTGATGGGGCTGAGATTGTAAAATCGGATGAATTTACGTTAGTATCAACGCATCCGCCACCATTTCTTATTCCTGCCGTAGTTGCGCTTAAGTTAGCAGTTCTTTCGCCTTCAAAGCAAGAGGCTGAACTTCCATATCCGACTAAATCTACTATTGATGGAGAATCTGGGCATGTAGAAGCAGGTAGCTGAGCTGTTGAGTTTACTAGTGCTAATTTTCCGCTTGTAGAGGAAAGGTTAGGGACAAAGGTATTTGTTCCTACGGTAACTGGTGGAGCGTTTAGATCGGGAGAAGGCAGTTCTGCTCCGCCTGCTCCGTTTCCAGCATATTTAATGAGAAAATACTGTCCGGGTTGCAAGGTTACATTAGGTAAAGGCGTGACGAGCCAGTTGCTTCCAGTAGCAGAAGCATACTGAACTGACCAGCCATTCAGGCTTACTGGTTGACTTGAGCGATTGAAAAGCTCAACAAAATCATGCGAATAGGGGGAGTTTGCAGCAACTCCTCCACCTCCATAAAACTGGCTGATTACAATGCTTTGAGAAACTTCTTGATAACCCGTAGCAGGCTGATTATTTACGAAAGCGAAAAGAAAGGGTATTAACCAAAAAGCAATCTTAAAGTTGGCAGCTTTCATGGCGTTTAGAAATAAATTATCACAATTTGCAAAAATGACATAGCGAAACGAGATTTTCTCATTCTCAAAATGGCCTTAAATCTAAGTTAAACCGATTACTTGCTGAAATTTTGAATTTAGTCTGTTTACAAGTTTGACAAGATTCTGTGATAATTCGTTTTGTGATGGAGGAAAATCAAAGCCGGAAGAGACTTTTTCTTATAGATGCTATGTCACATATTTTTCGTGCCTTTTTTGCTCCTGTAGCTGGTCGCCAGGAGCCTCTTCGCAATTCAAAAGGACAAGTTACGCAGGCGGTTTTTATTTTTACTAACATGCTTCGTAAACTTCTTGTTTCAGAAAAGCCAGATTATATAGCCGTTGTTTTTGATTCTGCGGAAAAAACCTTTCGGCACGAAAGTTTCGAAAGTTACAAAGCTAATAGGGATGAAATGCCAGAAGAGCTTGCGTCTCAAATGCCTTACATTTTCAAGGTTTGTGAAGCTTTCAATGTTTCTGTAATAAAAATGCCTGGCTACGAAGCAGATGATATTATCGGAACGCTTGCTGTGAAAGCGGCAGAAAAAGGCGTTCAAGCCGTTATCGTATCTAATGACAAAGATTTTTGCCAGCTTGTGAAAGACCCTTTGATAGTCTGTTTAAGACACAATCCACAGAATATCAAAAGGCGAGTGCCGGTTCCGCCGATTGAGTGGTGCGATGAGGCCTGGGTTAAGAGGAAATTTGGGGTGCCGCCATCAAAAATAGTTGATCTTCTTGGACTTATGGGTGATCCAATAGATAACATACCGGGAGCAAAAGGTATTGGCGAAAAAGGTGCTTTGAGCCTCGTTCTTCAATTTGGTTCCGCAGAGGAGGCTATAAAGCGCGCCGATGAAGTGAGAGACAAAAGGTATAGGGAAAGTCTAAAGCTTAATGAAGCTCTTATAAGGCAATCGCTAGAGCTTGCCAAAATTGATACTTCCGTGCCGATAGAACTGGATCTTGAGAACCTACGGTTGAAGGAACCAAACAGGAAATTAGCCTACGAGCTTTTTCGTGAACTAGAGTTTTCGAGCTTAGTTCATGAGTTTGAGCCAGCGGAAGTTAGTGTTGAAAGTGATGAGTTTGATTACGAGCTGATAAGCAATGTTGAAGGATTGGAAAAGCTCATTAGGATTCTTTGGGAACATGACGGTTGGAGCTTTATGGTTGATGATTCAAATTCTGATCATAAGAACTCATACAAGAAGAAGCCGCCGCTTGGTGTTGCGATCAGCTGGAAAGAAGGGGTTTCTCGTTACGTTGATATACAAAACTTCGATGGTGATAAAGGTAAGGCTATTGCTTTGCTTGGTGATATTCTTTCAAATGGTATTCTCGAAAAAGCTACCTATGATTACAAGAGAAATCTAGCTGTTCTGAAAAAGGCTAGTATAGAGGTAGAAAGTTTGAGAAATGATGTAATGCTGGCAGCTTATTTGCTTGAACCGGGGCGTGCTAGGTATGATCTTAGAACCATAGCCTCGATGGAGTTAGGTTTAGACATGCAAAGAACTATTCCGGAGGGCTGGACAGAAGATCAATATAAAACGGCTGAACAAGCTGATCTTTCCTTTCGGCTGGCTGCTAGGTTAGAAGAAAAAATCAAAGAGCACGATCTTGAAAGAGTTTATCGAGAGATAGAATTGCCACTAGTGCCGATTCTTTATCAGATGGAAGTTACAGGAATAAAGGTAGATGTTAAAGCACTAAATGATTTTTCAGTGTTTATCGCTGAAGAAATTAAAAAAACTGCGCAAAAGATTTATGAAATAGCTGGAAGAAGTTTTAATATAAATTCTCCAAAGCAAGTAGCTGAAGTTTTGCAGAGTTTAGGAATTCAAACAGGGAAAAAGACAGCTACGGGGCAGATTGCAACAAGTAAGGACATTTTAAATGAGCTCGCTGCAGAATATGAAATCGCGAAGCTTATCGTAGAGTATAGAGAGCTGGAAAAGTTAAAAGACACCTATGCGGATGCCCTGCCGGAACTTATTGATGATGACGGCAGGATCCATACTAACTTGAATCAGACTACAACAGTGACGGGAAGACTTAGTAGCTCAGATCCAAATCTTCAGAATATTCCTATAAGAACAGAGCTGGGACGGCAGATAAGAAAAGCTTTTGTGCCAGAAAAAGGTAACAAATTAGTGTCTGCTGATTATTCACAACTTGAGTTAAGAATACTTGCTCATGTGACCCAAGATGAAGTAATGCTAGATGCCTTTCGTAAAGGTGAAGATATACATGCAAAAACAGCAAGACTGGTTTTTGGAGCTGAAACGGCGGAAGAGCTAAAAGAAAAACGACGCTTGGCTAAAGTTGTAAACTTTGCAATAGCCTATGCAGTCGAACCTTACGGACTTTCCCAGCGCGTAGGTATCACGAGAACTGAAGCAAAAAAGCTAATAGAAAATTATTACAGAACTTACGAGGGCGTAAGAAGATACATGAAAGAGATTCCGGAAATTGCTCGACGGCAAGGTTATGTTAGTTCTATATTTGGAAGACGGCGCTATCTGCCTTCAATAAATGATCGGAGCCATAGCGTAAGGGCAAGAGCTGAAAGAGAAGCAATAAATATGCCGATTCAAGGCACAGCAAGTGACATAGTAAAGCTTGCAATGATAAAAACTGATAGGGCTTTGAAAGAACGAGGATTTAAGACACAGATGATTATGCAAATTCACGACGAACTTTTGTTTGAAGCTCCTGAAGAAGAAGTAGAAAAAGCGATGCGAGTGATTAAAGAAAAGATGGAATCGGCGGTAGAACTATCCGTACCTCTGACTGTTGAGATAAAAGCCGGCGATAATTGGATGGAGATTAAGGATTGAGCAATTTTTCTTTCATTTTTGTTTCTATCAGCGGTGGAACGAGACTATCGATGGAGCCGCCTAGCGAAAATATCTGCTTTACGAGATTTGATGAAATATAGGAGAATTCAACAGCCGCCATCAGAAAAACGGTTTCAATTTCTGGGGCTAGTTTTCTGTTCATAAGCGCCATTCTTAGTTCGTATTCGTAATCGGAAATTGCTCTTATACCTCTTACAATGGCTGTGGCTTTGACTTTCCTAGCGAAATCGACCGTTAAACCCGAAAAACTGTCAACTGAAAGTTTGCAGTCTTCTGTTTCTATCTGTTTTAGAACTAGCGAAATCATCGAGCATCTTTCCTCAACAGTAAACATAGGCTTTTTATCAGGATTATTTAGAACCGCTACGATGACTTCGTCAAAAACTGGAATGCTTCTTTTTATGATGTCAAGGTGTCCGTTTGTAAGAGGATCGAATGAACCGGGAAAAACTGCGCGTTTTATTTTCATCAGATAGCTCCTTCTTGCTTCCCTCGTCTTATTGCTTCGAGCATTTCCTTGACAGCACGTTCAAGACCTACAAAAATTGAACGTGCAATTATGTTATGACCGATATTAAGTTCGGATATTTCTTTTATGGAGGCTATAGCACCGACGTTTCTGTAGGTAAGTCCGTGTCCTGCGGCAACGATTAACCCTAAATTGGTGGCGTGACGAGCGGCTTCTGCTAAGCGTCTTAATTCGCTTCTAGCCTTCATCAAGCCTTCACCATGAACTGATTTGCCTGGAAGTGTAAATTCGGAATATTGAGCCGTGCAAAGTTCCACCTGATTTGCCCCTGCTCTTTTTGCTAGCTCTATTTGCTTAGTGTCTGGATCGACGAATATACTTGTAAAAATTCCTGCGTCTCTTAATCTTGCAACCGTTTTTTGAACTTCATCAAAGTTTTCGGCTATGTTTAATCCGCCTTCGGTTGTTATTTCTTGAGGCTTTTCTGGAACGAGCGTAACAGCATCGGGTTTTACTTCTAGAGCTATTGAAATCATTTCGGGATGAACAGCCATCTCGACATTTAAGTAAGTCGTTAGAATTTCTCTCAAAAGACGAACATCTCTATCCTGAATATGCCGTCGGTCTTGTCTTAAATGAACCGTGATGCCATCTGCTCCAGCCTTTTCACAGGCGACTGCGGCGGCGACAATACTTGGTTCTATGGTCCGACGGGCTTGGCGAACTGTCGCAACGTGATCTATGTTTACGTTAAGTCTTGTCTTCATACTTTCTTTCCATTATAAAGTCCAAGTTTGGCATTACGCTTGATTTGAATAACTTCTTTTAGCATTCGGCGGCTATCGCGAAAGACGTTAACCTTGGTTCTTTCGTCATGATTCCATCTTACTGGAATTTCCTTTAGTCTTAAACCATTATGGTAAGCAACATAAAGAAATTCAACGTCAAATCCGAATCTTTCAATTGTCATCAAGTCTAGCAGTGGTCGGAACTTTATCATGTTGAAAGCCTTAAATCCACATTGCGTATCCCAAAAGGGTAATCCAGTAATCAGGCGAACGAAAAGATTAAATATCTTTCCGCCTTGTTCTCGTCGCCAAGGTTGATGGATTCCTATTAAGCTTCTATCAAGAGCGCGAGAGCCAAAGGTTACATCAAATTCGCCCTTTTTTATAGGCTCGATTAGCTTGGGCATTTCTTCTATTGGTGTCGAAAGGTCAGCGTCAGAAAAAATTGCAATACTGCCTTTTGACTGCATTAAGCCAATTCTTACTGCATAGCCCTTGCCTCTGTTCTTTTCGTAACGAATAACTTTGCAGGCGATTTCAGGAAAATTTTTGAACTCTGCTTCGGCAACTTCTTTTGTTCGATCTGATGAGCCGTCATCAACGACTATCAGTTCTGCATTTAAATTGTTTTCTTTTATGTAATCTAAAATTTTCCGAACCGTTACGTTTAGCCTGTTTTCCTCGTCGAACGCTGGAATTACAATTGAGATCAGATTGTCCATCTGTAAGAGTCTCGATTTACTCAAACTTAAAATTCAAAGTGTAAAATAATTTTCTAGAAGCTTCAAATTTTTTCAATCTAAGGTAGGCGTGTGATATGATTTTTTCAGAAAAAGATGGATAGAAAGTTTGTAGTTATATTTGGTTTTCTGGTTGTTTCGGTTTCTTCTCTTATAGGTGGTTTTTTTGGTAGGATTCCAAGCTCAGGAACATTTACGGAAGAGGGTGGTATTAGTGCTGAGACGATTAAATCTGACTACAAAGAGGCAATACGCGTAATTGAAGAAAATTATGCTGGGTCAATAGATTATGAAAAGCTTTCGGAAAGCTCAATTCAGAGCATGCTTTGGTCGCTTGATCCTCATTCTTCATTTTTGAATCGGGCGGAATTTAAGCGACTTCGTGAGGAGCAGTCTTCTAGGTTTTTTGGCATAGGAGTTTCAATTCTTCGTCATCGTGATGGTGTTTACATTCAATCGGTTATACCAGGAACACCAGCTGAAAAAGCAGGTTTAAGGTATGGAGATAAGTTCTTGGAAGTAGATGGTAAAGATGCTACTGGTTGGTCAAGTGCGGAGGTTTCTAAGAATGTTCGTGGTGAGCGTGGAACGACTGTTCGTCTGAAGATGGAAAGAGCTGGCGAGGCGACGCCATTGGAATTCGAAATAGTGCGTGATGGTGTTCCTCTTCCTTCGATAAGAAATTATTTCATGTTAAAAGATGATGTTGGCTACATTGGCCTTATCGGCGGATTTCAGGAAACGACTGCTGTAGAGTTAGACAAGGCCATAGAAAGCTTGAAGAAACAAGGAATGAAACAGTTAATACTCGATCTTAGAAATAATCCTGGCGGGCTTTTGCCTCAAGCAGTAGAAGTTGCTAGCAGGTTTATACCGAAAGGCAAGGTTATTGTCTCAGTAAAAGGTCGTTCAAGATATGCCGTTTCAGAAGACCTTCTTTCTAGAAGAGATAGAATTGAAACATTTCCATTGGTTGTTTTGATAAATGGTGCCTCGGCTTCTGCTTCGGAGATTGTTGCTGGAGCCGTGCAGGATCACGGAAGAGGTCTTGTTGTCGGAACGGAAAGTTTTGGCAAGGGACTTGTTCAGAAAGTTTTTGAACTTCCCATGGGAGCAGCTATTACGCTTACAACTGCTAGGTATTACACGCCTTTTGGGCGTTCGCTTCAGAGAGATTACTCAAATGGTTCGATTTACGATTACTACGTTCATCATCTTGAAGATGAAGAACAAAAGGTCAATGAAGGACAGATTATAAGAACGGCTGATGGAAGAACTTTTTACAGTGGACGTGGAATTACACCAGACGTAAAGGTTGAACCGCTTGAATTTGATCCGACACGCTATCGGATTAATGAATCCATATTTTACTTTACGCGACTTTTGGTGGCAGGTAAAATTGCAGGTTTAGAAAGTTATCGTGTTGAACGTCAGAAGAACATTTCTGTTGTTCAGCCTGGTGAATTCCCAGTTACCGAAAAGCTTCTTAATGCCTTTCGTGAATTTGTAGAAAAGGATAAATTGGATGGACTTACAGTTGAAACAATAAACAAAAATTTAGATTACGTAAAGGTGCGGTTAAGACAGGAGATAGTCACGGCAAGTTATTCTAGCGAAGCGGGCGCACAGGTTTTCTTGGAAATAGATCCACAAGTGCGAAAAGCTGTTGAAGTTTTGCCGGAAGCTAAAAAGCTAGCGGAAAGAACAGGAATACTTAAAAATTTTGGCTAGCCGAACACTCTCAGAATAAAGCATTTCAGATAAAGTGTTTCTGGCATTCCCATAAGTATTGGGTGATCTGGGGATTGGTATCTTTTTTCGATTAGGTGAATTCGTTTTTTAGCATCATTTGCAGCAGAAAGCAAGGTTTCGGCAAATAGTTCTTCCGTAAAATGGTGAGAGCATGAACAGGTAACTAAAATCCCGTTGGAATTGAGAATTTTCATCGCTCGCAGGTTTATTTCTTTATAGCCACGAATAGCCTTTTTCAAAGACTGACGATTTTTTGCAAAGGCTGGGGGGTCTAATACGACAATGTCAAAACGCTCTTTTGCACGATCGAGATCCTTTAGAAAATCAAAAGCGTTCGAACAGTAAAAGCTTATATTTGATAAGTTGTTTTGTTGTGCATTTCTCTTTGCTAGTTCTATAGCCGTTTCTGAAATGTCAACTGCTAGAACTTCATGGCAATTTGCTGCTATGTTTACTGCAAAACCGCCGGCGAAGCAGAAACAGTCTAATGCGCGTCCTTTTGCGAGTTTTCTTGCCGCTAGATAGTTTTCTCTTTGATCGAGAAAAGCCCCGGTTTTTTGACCCGTGCCAAAGGAAACAAAAAAGTTTAGATTGTTTTGATTGATTGTTACTTCCTCTACATTCTCACCGTAGATTAAGCCTTCCTTAAGCTCTAGGTTTTCGAGAAGTCTTACGGTAGTGTTGTTTTTTTCGATTATTGAACGGGGTTTAAGCTCGTCTTTTAGTATTTCTACGAATGTGCTTTTAAGCTTTTCGGTTGATTGAGAGAGCGTTTGGATGACTAAAACTTCATTGTAGTAATCAACTATCAAAGAGGGGATAAGATCGCCTTCAGCATTAACTAGCCTGAATGCGTTTGAATTTTTCACTAAGCCTTCACGTAAGCTGATTGCTTGCCTAATTCGGCTTTTCCAAAAGTTTTCATCTGTTTTCTTGTCCTTTCTCGTGAAAAAGCGAAGAGCTATTTCAGAAGAATCTGAATAGAAGGCTTTTCCAACGAAGTTGTTTGCTTCATCGTAAACCGATACAACGTCTCCTCCGCAAGCCTCAATGTGTTTTATGTCGCCTTTATAGCCCCAGAGATGTCCATTACGAATTCGCTTGCTGCATCTATTATTAACAACAGCTTTGGACATAAAGCTAATTTTAGCCTTACTTTAAGTAGTAGGTAAAAGCCGAACGATCTAAACTGAATGTTTTAGGAAACAAGCTGATAAAAGTTTCTATCTTTGACTGAGTGACGAAAAGAAAGTTACTCTTTTCTTGTTGGTGTGTAACGAAGAAATGGACTATATTTCGCACTTAATAGAAACTTATGGGATATATGCGGTGTTTGCTCTTTGCGCCATTGAAGGCGATTTAACTTTGATTTTATCGGGTTTAATGGCCCATAACGGTTTTTTTGGGCAATACAGCTTTATTAAAGTCTTAATTGCAGGCACTTTCGGAGGAGTGGTTGGTGATACTGTAGCCTATCTAATAGGAAGATTTTTCAATCATACGATAAAAAACACAGCCTTCTACCAGCGATCAAAGCCGAGAATAGATAGCCTAACCAACAAATTTGGAGCTTTTGCTCTAGTTCTTTCTAAATACATCTACGGAATAAGAACTGCAATGTGCATTTCAATAGGTGCATGTCGAATGCCTTTTCATAAATTTGTTCTTATTGATACCATAAGTTGTGGTTTTTGGGTTTTAATTCTTGCCGGAAGCGGTTATTTTTTCAGCGGTGCTATTACGAAAATCATAGGTGATTTTCATCAGATAGGTTATGTTTTGGTCGTGATTGCTATTGTTGGTGTTATTTGTTTCTACATGCTTGAGCGTTTTTGGATTGCGCGAAAAGTTGAAGAGGCCGAGCCTGAGCTGATTCATAAGATAGAAGAAAAACTGCACACGGTTGAAGAAGTTGCTCACGAAAAACTACACATTTTATCAGAAAAGCTCCATCTGACCGATTCGGGAGACGTCGAAGATCAAAAGAAGGAAAAAAAGAACGTTGCTACGAGAAAGAACTGACTTGAAAATTGAAAAGAAAAGTTACAAAATCAAAAAACTTATGTTTATTGAAGCAAGTGCTCCGACGAGGGTTGATCTTACGGGTGGAACGATTGACATACCGCCCCTTTATCTTTTTCATGAAGGCGCATCTACAATCAACTTTGCCATAAGTCTTCGTGCTTATTGTCGTATAAAAACACGCAAAGACGATAGATTTTTGGTTGAATCCGTTGATCGAAATGAAGTTTTAGAAAGCTCGGTTTCTCAGCTTCAAATGCTCAAACATGAGAAGAGACTCGAGCTAATTGCAAAGCTTATTTATTTTTTCAAGCCTGAAATTGGGTTTGAGATGACCGTAGAATCGAAAGTTCCTGCTGGAGCAGGGCTTGCTGGTTCGTCAACTCTGAACATTGCCTGTATAGCGGCTTTGAATAGGCTTGTGGGAGAACGATATTCGTCAGAGCGTTTTATTCCAATTGCAGCGGCTATTGAATGTCAGGTTATAAGAGTGCCTACAGGCTATCAAGATTATTATTCGGCTCAATACGGAGGAGTTTCTGCGATTCACTTTCGCCCTGACGGTATATTTCATGAGCATATAGAAACCGACTTTGAAGCTTTAGAGTCTCGCTTCGTGATTGCCTACACCGGAGAGCCTAGGGATTCAGGCATAAATAATTGGGAGATAACAAAGCGTCATATTGACGGTGAAGGCGAAATTTTCGATGCCTTTGAGCAGATTCGTGACGCTTCCTTGAGCATGAAGGATGCTCTTCTCAAAAGAGACTGGGATGCTGTAGCTGAGATTTTAAGGTTTTCTCATTCTCAACGGAAAAGGCTATCTAAAAACATTACTACAAAGCATATGGATGAAATAATAGAAGAGGCTTTTAGAAACGGAGCGGTCGCAGCGCAAGTGTGCGGTGCGGGCGGCGGCGGATGTGTTGCTTTCTTTTGCAAGGAAGGCTATAAAGAGAAGTTAGAAAGGCGACTTTCTGAAGTTGATGGTGTTAAGGTATTAGATTGGAAGCTCTCAAGAAACGGATTGGAGTTAAGCTCTGATTAGTTTGCAAAATTTTCTCAAAAATGTTTTTCTATTGGTAGAGGTTTTCAGGGGAGCCTGATGTGGCTGAGAGTTCGGTTCTTTCCGAAGACCCTTAAAACCTGATGCGGGTAATGCCGACGTAGGGAGAAAACCTATGAAGACAGACGAAATTAGATTTCCAAATTCTCGAAAAGTTTATGTTGAAACGAACGGAAACGCCATAAATCACGGTCGCCATCCCTTAAGAGTTCCTTTTCGTGAAATCCAATTAAGCCCAACGAGAAGGTCAGATGGTTCCTTAGAGGAGAATTTGCCTGTCAGAGTATATGACACCAGCGGTCCGTGGACTGATCCGGACGCAAAGTGTGATATCCATTCGGGACTTCCGCCGCTAAGGCTTGAATGGATCCTATCTCGTGGCGACGTGGAGGAATACGAGGGTTATAAGTCAGCAAGGGTTGAGGATAGAAGAAAGGACTTTCCAGGCCTGAGGCGTGCAACCTTGCGGGCAAAGCCTGGAAGATGCGTAACTCAGATGTATTACGCTAAAAAAGGCATCATTACCCCTGAGATGGAATTTGTAGCGATCAGGGAAAATCTGGGAAGGCAGATAGCCTTTGAGACTCTTCAGAAACAAGCTGGACGAGATCGCTCATCGCTTTATTACCAACATCGAGGAGAATCCTTCGGTGCAAGCATACCAAAATATGTAACACCTGAGTTTGTTCGTCAGGAAGTTGCTCGAGGACGTGCCATAATTCCTGCAAATATAAATCATCCTGAATCGGAACCGATGATAATCGGTCGTAATTTTCTCGTGAAGGTAAATGCCAACATAGGAAATTCAGCTGTAGCCTCTTCAATAGAAGAGGAAGTTGAGAAAATGCGTTGGGCTATATTTTGGGGTGCTGATACTGTCATGGACCTTTCAACAGGGAAAAATATAAAACAGATTCGTGAATGGATTATTCGTAATAGCCCTGTTCCAATAGGAACAGTCCCAATTTATGAGGCTTTGGAAAAGGTTGGCGGTAGGCCTGAGGAGCTAACATGGGAAATTTTCCGTGATACTCTTATAGAGCAAGCCGAGCAAGGGGTTGATTATTTTACGATTCATGCTGGAGTACGACTTGCTCACATTCCACTTACCGCGAAGCGGATGACAGGCATAGTTTCGCGTGGAGGCTCAATCATTGCAAAGTGGTGTCTTGCCCATCATCAAGAGAGCTTTCTTTATACGCATTTTCGGGAAATATGCGAAATAATGCGTTCATACGACGTAGCATTTTCTTTAGGCGATGGTTTGCGTCCCGGTTCTATCGCGGATGCAAATGACGAGGCTCAATTTGCTGAATTGGAGACTTTAGGTGAATTGACTCGAATAGCTTGGGAGATGGATTGTCAGGTAATGATTGAAGGACCTGGTCACATTCCGATGCACCTTATAAAGGAAAACGTCGAAAAACAGATTGAAATCTGTGGGGAAGCACCATTTTATACGCTCGGACCAATAACGACAGATATTGCTCCCGGATATGATCACATAACTTCTGCGATTGGAGCAGCAATGATTGGTTGGTATGGAACCGCGATGCTTTGTTACGTAACTCCGAAAGAGCATCTAGGATTACCAAATAAGGAAGATGTTAAAAATGGTGTGATAGCCTATAAGATTGCGGCACATGCGGCTGATCTTGCAAAGGGTCATCCTGGTGCTCAGTATCATGACAATGCTTTATCAAAAGCTAGATTTGAATTTCGATGGGAAGATCAGTTCAATTTGTCACTCGATCCACATCTGGCTCGTGAATATCACGATGAGACTTTGCCGGCAGAAGGTGCTAAGCTGGCTCATTTTTGCTCGATGTGCGGACCGCGGTTTTGCTCGATGAAGATAACACAAGAATTAAGGGAATATGCCGCTGAAAAAGGGCTTTCTGAAGAAGAAGCGATTAAGGCAGGACTCGAAGAAAAGGCAAAAGAATTTGTATCTTTCGGAGCAGAGATCTACAAAGAAGTGTAACTGAGTTTTCCGTTTGCTTGCAGTTCTCTTCCTTTGAGTTTCGTTCTATACTAAAGCCTTATGGAAAGGCGCGAAAAGTTTTTTACTTCATCGGGCATTGAATTGCCGAATGATTTTAACCCTACAAATTCCCATTTTGATTACGAAACTGATCTAGGCAATCCTGGAGAGTTTCCATATACTCGTGGCATTCGGCGCAATATGTACCGAGGCAGACTTTGGACCATGCGCCAATATGCTGGATTTGCTACGGCTGAAGAATCAAACAAGCGCTACAAATACTTACTTTCTCAGGGAACTACTGGTCTTTCAATAGCCTTCGATCTTCCTACACAGATAGGACTTGATTCAGACGATCCGCTTGCGGCAGGCGAGGTTGGAAAGGTCGGCGTTGCAATCGATTCGCTCGAAGATATGCTAATTTTACTTGACGGGATACCGCTGGATCAGGTTTCTACCTCTATGACAATCAATGCTACAGCAGCAATTCTGCTGTGTCTTTATTTAGCAGTTGCAAAAAGGCAAGGCGTAAGTTTTGATAAACTAAATGGAACAATTCAAAACGATATTCTGAAAGAATACATTGCTCGTGGGACTTACATATATCCTCCTAAGCCTTCACTTCGGTTAATCACTGATACATTCGCTTTTTGTGCTAGAGAAGTCCCAAACTGGAATACGATTTCTATTTCTGGTTATCACATTCGAGAAGCTGGAGCGACTGCGGCGCAGGAAATAGCTTTTACGCTAGCTGATGCGATTTGCTATGTAGAAGCCGCAATTTCGGTTGGACTAAAGGTTGATGAATTTGCGCCGCGGTTATCGTTCTTTTTCAATGCTCATAATAATTTGCTTGAAGAAGTTGCTAAGTTCCGAGCAGCACGTCGCCTTTGGGCAAAGATCATGCGCGATCGTTTCGGAGCGAAAAATCCCAAGTCCATGATGCTTCGTTTCCATACTCAAACGGCAGGTTCAACTTTAACTGCGCAACAGCCTGAGGTCAACATAATCAGGACAACCATTCAGGCATTAGCGGCTGTTTTAGGCGGAACTCAGTCCCTTCATACAAACTCCATGGATGAAGCACTTTCACTTCCCACAGAACATGCTGCGCGCATTGCTTTGAGAACTCAACAGGTAATAGCTTATGAATCTGGTATTGCTGATGTTGTTGATCCTCTTGCCGGAAGTTACGCAATAGAAGAACTTACAAACCAGCTTGAAAGGCTTGCTACTCAGTATATTCAAAAAATTGACGAGATAGGCGGCATGTTGAAAGCTATAGAGATTGGCTATCCACAAAGAGAGATTCAAGAAGCTGCTTATCAGTATCAAAAAGCGGTAGAAAGTGGTGAAACGATAGTTGTCGGAGTAAATAAGTTTCAGATTGAAGAAGATCAAACAATCCCGATAATGAAGATTGATCCTGAAATAGAAAAAAATCAAATTGAAAGACTAAGAGCCGTACGAAATCGCCGAGATTCAGCAAAAGTTGAGCAAGCGCTTCTAAAACTTGAAGAAGCAGCAAAAGGAACAACAAACCTCCTTCCGATTATTCTTGAATGTGTCGAGTCTTACGCTACAGTTGGTGAAATATCGAACCGACTTAGAAAAGTTTGGGGTGAATACCACGAAACATTGACAATATGAAGAAAAGAAAGTAAATTCTTGAGTGGGCTCTGAAAGCAAGCTTTCAGAGCGCCTCGTAGCGGCGGGCTGGCTCTTATGCTTTCGGAAATTGCCTTTGCAGTTTTTTCGATATTAGTTCTCGCAGGAGCTTCCATCTTGGTGGCTTCTTTGTTTCCTTGCCGACGGGTCATTTATCTGCTGCCTAAGGGGAGGACAAGAAATCGTTGGAAGCTAATGTGTTTGCTTACACTGTTTTTTCTTATTGGTTACGTAGCTTACTTCTCATTTTTTCTTGTTGCTTCAAGCGTTACCTCTGCTGACATTCTAGTAGCGGTGATATTCTTTTTGGGTTCTTTATTTGTTTGGATTGCGAATAAAGTTACTGTGAAAACCATCCTTGACATCCGTCAGATAGAAAAGTTAAAGATGGAAAGCATAACTGATCCTTTGACAGGTATTTTCAACCGTCGTTATCTGTTTCGCCGCTTAGATGAGGAAGTAAGAAAAGTGAAAAGGTATTCTTCTGCTCTTTCACTGGTTCTATTCGATATTGATCATTTCAAAGAGGTTAATGACAAATATGGTCATCTAGTAGGTGATAAAGTTTTGGTAGAGGTTTGTAGAGTGATTCAAGAAAATGTCAGACGAACTGATTTTGTCGCAAGATACGGTGGTGAGGAAATCTGTGTTCTAATGCCTAACACAAAACTTGCAAAGGCAAAGTCCGTGGCGGAAAGAATTAGAGGAAAAATTGAGCAGTCGCAAATAGGAATTGGAGGATCCAGTTTGAATGTTACCTTAAGTGCAGGTGTCGCTTCTTTTTCAGAGTCGGATTCTATAGAGGATCTCATTCGCAAAGCTGACGCAAATCTTTACAGAGCAAAGGAAGCTGGTCGAAACAGGGTTGTAGCTGAAGAGATCGAAAAACAAAAAACTTCTTTCTTAACTACTGGATCGTTTGAAAGGGCTTCAGGGAGTCTTTGATACGATTAGTTTTCTTTTTCCTTGAACGAGTAACCCCTGTCTTTTTGAAAAAACTTCTATGATTCGGACCTCACCGTCCTGAGCTTCGCTTAAGGGGCTTTTAGGAATGTAGGTAGCAGTGTATTGTGAATCAATGTTTAAGGCAAGCTGAGGTGCTTTTGTCAACATTTCTTCTTCAGAATCAGGCAAAAAGAGCTCACCATTTGTGCTTTCGCTTATTTCTGTAAGAAATGATTCACTTTTTTTAAGTTTTTCTATGTCTTGTCTTCGTTTTTTTATCATTTCTCTATCGAGGTTTATGGTTAAGACAGGGAAATTAGGAGTGCTGCCTTGAATAGGTGGTTCTGCTCCGGGTGGTAGCTGAGGTTTCTTGATGCTCGGTGAAACCTTCAGACTCTCTTCAATGGCTCTTTTCTGAAGACTTGTCCAGCTTATTACATGAACATTAACGTCTGAAGAGAGCAAATCTCTTAGAGCAGTTCTCATGGTTTCTTTTTGGTTGGAGCTATCAACTCCATCTGTAATGATTACGAGATGACGATTACTTTTTGCTTTTTGTAGAAACTTTACCGCTTCTATTATGGCAAGATAAAAGTTTGAAAGCTTACCTATGTCGAGTTTTCGTTCGTCGAGTTTTTCTATGATAGCTTTCTTGTCAGAAGTCCAATCGGACACCAAACTGATTTTCTCGGCATATTGCATTATTGCAATTAGGTCTTCTTTTCGTAGAGAATTGACAAGCTCTCGGGCTATTTGAGCAGATATTTTACGACGCTTTGCGTAAGGCATTTCGCTTCCGACGTCAATTAGTATTAGCACGTTTGCTGGCAGGTATCGAACACTTACTGGTTGATGAATTCTGCCGTTTTCCAAAATGACGAAATCTTCCAGTCGAACGTCTGGCACGAAGCTACCATTACTGTCGAAAGCAGAAAAATTGATTTGAATTTCTTCAACCGTTATGCGTTCAGGCTTTTCTTGTTCTTGAGCTGACAGATAGCTAATTAGAAACAACAAAATGAAAGCCGTGCACTTCTTTATCAACTTTTTTATCATAAGAAAGCTTTGAAAAGATTGATGAAATACAGAGCATTTGAGGTTGTGTTACTTTCTGTGAAAGCCGCGTTCTATATCGTCTATGCTAAGGCGTAAAATTATAGGTCTTCCGTGTGGGCAAGTATAATTAGATTGTGTTTCGTAAAGTAGAGTGTCAATAAGCCATTGCATTTTTTCTTGCGTCAAGGGTGTATTTACTTTTATCGCGGCTTTGCAAGCTAATTTTGCAGCTATTTCATCCTTCAACTTTTCTTTTGAGCTTTTCAATTCTTCTTCTGATACCTTTATGATTTCGGCTATTATGTTTCGAACTTCTGAAGGCGGTATCTCGCGCGGCACGCCCTTTATGGCTATGGTCCTACCTGAAAGGAGCATTATTGTAAAACCTAAGTCTTCCAGTTCTGCTTTGATCAGGTTTAGAGTTTGAGCTTCAGCTACGGTTAGACTTACGGTTTCAGGAACGAGTAAATTTTGAGTTTCAATTTTTCTTGTTTTTCGGAGCTTTTCAAAAAGTATTCTTTCATGGGCTACGTGTTGATCAATTAGTAAAAGCCCTTTATCATCGGTTGCGACGATGTAGCTATTCCTAATCTGGCAGATTGGAACTATTTTGAACGCTTCGACTTCGGATATTTCAACAGGTTTGAGAAATTTACCGACAGAGGGCAAGGGCTGTATAGCTTCGGTTTTTTGTATTGTTTCTGGTTCTGGCACAATATTTGTTTCTTCAGAAAGAGGCTCCGAAATAACATGCAGTTCTTGTGTTTGAACTATTTCAGCTTTTGCATCCATGGTGAGTGAGAAATCTAGCGATTTTTCAGCTTCAAGTGGAGTAAGAAAGCTTACCAAGCTCTGAATTCCGTCTAAAGAAGGGTTATTGCGAATTTTATAACTTTTGCTTTTTGCTGATATGGTTTCTGTTAGAGGTATTTTCAATGCTTTGTGAATAGTTCTGATAATGGCTTGTTTTACTGCTTCTTTTCTACGGAAACGAACTTCTGTCTTTGCTGGATGAACGTTAACGTCAACTTCCTCAAAAGGAATCTCCAAAAGAAGAAAAACTACAGGATGCGTGTTTTCGGGTAAGATGGAACGGAAAGCCTCTGAAACGGCGCTGGCTATGATTTTGTCTCGAATGAATCTTTTATTGACGAAAAAGTATTGATCTTGACGAGTGAAACGCCTTTCATGTGGAGCTGAAACATAGCCGAAAATTTTTAGATCTGACTCATTTGATACTGGTAGAAGATTCTCGACTAACTCAGCACCAAAAATCTGAAAAATTCTTTCTTTAAGGTTTTTGGCAGGAGTCAGATTAAGAACTTCACGTCCGTCCTTTGTTAAAGAAAAGGCTAATTCAGGATAGGCGATACCATAGTGTTGCAAAACCGCTATTATGTGATAGTTTTCGGTTGCTTCCGAACGCATAAATTTCTTGCGTGCTGGCGTATTAAAGAATAGGTCTTTTACGGTGACAGTCGTTCCTCTAGGTCTTGCGGCGTCTGTGACGTCAATTATTTTACCTCCTTCGATTTTGACTTTGGTTGCAGAAGTTTCCTCATCAATTTTCGTAATGAGCTCGACGCGAGAAACGGAGGCTATCGAACTTAAGGCTTCGCCACGAAAACCTAAAGTTTTTATTGCAGTGAGGTCTTCTAGAGATTTTATTTTCGAGGTTGCATGCTTTTCAAAAGCTAGTATTGCGTCATTTCTTGACATTCCACATCCATCGTCTATGACACGCATCAATCGTTTGCCACCAGATTCTACTTCTACTCTAATTCTTTTTGCGCCTGCATCAATTGAGTTCTCGATTAACTCCTTTATGACTGAGGCAGGTCTTTCAACGATTTCGCCAGCGGCTATCTGGTTAACTATAAGTTCTGGTAGGATTTGGATTTTGTTCATAAACTTACCTTACTGGTTCGCGCAGAATCAATTCTGAGGCAAAGCGTGCAAGCTCAGATGCTTTCGGATTTGAATCTTTCAGGTTTGCAATTTGTAACAGAACCTCGCCAGTTCTTGAAAGAAGTCTTATAAGATCGCCTTCTTCAGCTCTTGTGTCGCTAACTAGTTTTTTCCAACTAACACCCTTTACCCATTGTTCGGCTGCAGCTGCGGCTGAGAAATTTATATCCGTTTCGGTCGGAACACCATATTTTATCTCGATTTTCGCAACGTCAAAAATTACTTCCTCAAATGTAGTCAGTATTTCAAGGGTTTCGTCTGATATTTCGATTTCACCGTAGTTTCTTTCTCTATCTGCAGCAATAGCAGCTATGAAAGCGGCAAAGGTTTCTACACTTACATGCTGAAAGTCTATTTTTCTTAACGCTTCACCGATAAAAAGCGGACGATCTACTCTAAGATCGGCAAGCCATCTGCCAGTTTCGGTTACAGTTTCTCTTTCAAAGTCCAAGTAACCTAGCTCGCTTAAAACTCTTGCCTTTTTTTCAAACGGAATCCAGATTTCGTTTCTTAATTGCTCTATTGTTCTTTGTAAAGATTCAATAGATTCGGCTACTTTAACGTGCTCCCAGAGAAATTTTTCAACCTGCTTTTCATTATCTTTTGATGCTTGCTTTATGATTTTGCTCATAAGCTTATTTAGAAGTGAAAGTGCTTCATCAATTTCATCTTTCAGGCTTTGGGCAAAATCAGGTTTTTCTATCGGTGGGTTTTCGCCACGGATAGTTTCGTCAAAGGCTTTTAATATGGTTTCGATGTCCAAAGGATAAACTTTCCTAAATACTTGTTTTATTCTTCCTAGTGGCAGGTTTACGCTTCCGCCATCTTCTTCTATCGCTGTTATCCTGTCACCGATTACACTTAGAACAAGAAAAAGTCTTTTCGCGCTAGACTTTTTGGAAACTATCATTCCTGGTTTAATGGTTTCTCTTAGCCATTGGAGTTTTTTTTCTTGGTGATTAAACGTGGGTTTTTCAAATAACCTATTTCGTGCAGACATGAGGCGTTCGAACCCGCAAACGTCTTCTACAGAGAGTTTTTCTAGACCGGCAGTTTGAATTTGCGTTTTTAGAGTTAGTCGTTTTTTGTCGAGCCTTTCTTCTAAAGTTGTAATTTTTTTCGCAGTGTCGCGAAAGGCAAAGCTTCGCTCTGCAATTTGTCTTACTTGCCAAAAGCTTCCATAGGCATCTAGCAGATTGAGGAGCGTCGAATAAGTAGCCTTGAATTTGCTTTGCATTGGGTCTGGTTCAGACCTTAAGAGAGAGGCGATCTTTGTAGGACTTTGGAAATTTGACGGTGCTAGAACCACAAAGCCAACCTTGTCTTTACCACGACGGCCAGCTCTACCCGTCATCTGTTGGAGTTCATTCACTTGTAAGGGGCGCCAGCCTTGACTGCTTCTAGTGTCTGCGTTTGATATGACAACAGTTCTTGCTGGAAAGTCAACGCCTGCGGCAACGGTTGAAGTAGCAAATATGGCATCTAAGAGCCCGCTTGACATCATTTTTTCTACTAGTAGCTTCCATGCAGGCAGGTGTCCTGCATGATGAGAAGCCACGCCTGCTTGAATTACAAGATTCTTATGGCGATGCTCTCGAATTTCTGGATAGTCAGCTTCAAATTTCTCTATAAACTCAGCTCTTAATAGTTTCTTTTCTTTATCGGTGCTTGTAGTTCTGTGTAAAATTTCGAGCGCTGCTTCATCACATCTTCTTCTAGTGGGCATGAAAACTATCGCAGGCAGGAGATTGTATTCACGCAAAGCAGAAATCAATTTAGTTGGCGGAATTTCGGGGAGTCTCAGAGGTTCTCTTGAAGGAAAATCCGAAAAGGCGAAAATATCTTGATTGATTTTGCCTTTGTTATTGAAAAGGGGCATAAGTGCAAGGTTAGGGGCGATGAAAGCGGCACGAAGTTCGACGGGTCGCTTCGTAGCTCTTACGATTTTAACTTTTGTACCTCTTACTTCTTCTATCCATGCGGCGAATTCTTCAGGATTTCCAATAGTTGCAGAAAGAAGGAGAATCCTTATTCTTGGTGGAGTCAGTATTATAGACTCTTCCCAAACATGTCCTCTGTCGTCGTCAGAAAGATAATGTGCTTCGTCTAGAATTAAAAAATCTGTGCGAACATTTTCGCCTTGCCTTAAAGCATCAAAAAGCTGGTTTCTGTAGATTTCTGTCGTTCCTACAATCAATGGAGCTTTGACGTTTTCCTTCCTATCGCCGGTTAGTATGCCAACATTTTCCGCTCCGAATTCCTCGCAAAATTCGATGTATTTCGAGTTAGTTAAGGCTTTAAGCGGAGTTGTGTACCATGCTCGTTTGCCTTCATATAGAAGTCTTCTTATTTCTTCGCGAGCTATCCAGGTTTTTCCACTTCCTGTCGGTGCAGTTACGAGAACGTCTCCATGCTCAATTGCTTGCAAAGCTTCAAGCTGAAACTTATCTGGTTTGAAAGCGGTGGGTTCTGGACTTCCTATTCCTTCTAGAAGCCTTTCTAGAGCGTCTTTTTGTGATTTTGTATAAAAAGATGCAAATCCGTTTTGTTTTTTTTGGTCTTTTCTCGATGGCTTCGTAAGGGCCGATCTTATACGTTTTTGAGAATGCATAAAATAAAATTTTAACCGCTATTTTGCAAAACAACAATCGAAAAGAAGACTTGATTTATGATAAAATCAGATTTCGCAACTTATAGGATTTTCAAAGCGTCTAATTTGAAGAAAATTTGAGATATATGAGAGAAATTTTTCAGGACTACGAAATTAAGGGTTGGAGTTTTTCAAACGATCTTTATAAGGTTTTTATCATCTCGGTAATGATCCATATTCTTTTTTTGGTTGCGTTATCGCAGATTGATCTCTTCGGAACAAAAGCTTGTGATAGTCCTTACATAAACAAGGTTTGTCAGGTTCTAGAAACTGCTTATGTTGCCGGAAATGTACTTTTGGGGACTGACGTTGAATTTTCTTCGAGGGAGTATGCCAAGACTGAAATACCTGAAGAGTATGATGTTACTTTTATTGATGTTGGAGAGCAGTTTACTTATCCTCCGGGATATTTTGAAACGGTTCGCGCTTATGATCCAGAGTCTTCTACAAATGATGTTTTGCAAACGGATAATTCTTCACTTGATATAAACAAGCCTCAAACCTTGCCAACACCTAATCCTAATCCTGTAGTCGGAAATCTGCCGGAGCCGCCAAAGCTATCAAACGGGATAAAAGATTCGTTTGTGAAAAGAAAAAGAGTACCTAATCGCCCATTTTCTGACGTTATTGAAGAAAAACCGAGTCCTACTATCACGGCAAATGCGAATCTGAATCAGAATACTGCTCCGGTTGTAAGCCAAACTCAAGATGCTAACGAGACGGTAACACAAAGTGGATTAGAGCCGCAAAAGCTTTTTAACAAAAAGCCTCTCGAGGATTTTGGTTTTAAGTATGGACAAGCTATTTTGGATAAAGAACTTGATTTGAATGCTCCTTTTGAAATTGAAGTAAAAGCTGGTTTAGACGAGTATGGTAAGCTCGTAAAGCCGACGATGACCGTAAAACAAGGAAGCGATCCTAAAATGGTAGAGCTTGCAAAAGAAGCCATATCAGCATTTAGCGACTCACAGCTACTTTTGACGCTTTATAATGCTGGGGTAAAATCCGTGACGATCAAGTTTGCTCAAGACAAAGATCATCTTCAAGCCATAATAACTTCAGATGCCGGAACGCCAAACAGAGCCAGTGCAATCCAAAGCAGCGTTAACATTGCAATTCGCGCCGCTTTATCAAACATGAATCCTGAATCGGACGAAGCCAAGTTGATTAGTAAAACCGAAATAACCACCCAAGGAAGCTTTTTCATTGTTAATTTTCTGATTCCACACAATGAAAAAGTTGAAATGATAGAAAAAAATCTGCGTAGCTTGCAGGAAAAGCTGAAAAAAGTTAGCGAAATAAGTGAAGCAATTGGAAAAGAAAAAGTCAGATGAGAAGTAAAAAACTTCCTTTTCTTACAACCTTGTCACTGTTGAGCCTAATTTTGCTTGGGGCTTCCTCAAGTCACGGCTCTCATTATTCGGGGTCTGATGAGAAGGATTTTCTGGAATTTTTTAGACTTGAGTTTTGCAAAGCCATTATAGAATTTATCAAGGAGATAAACCAAAGCGGTGCTGCTAATAGCAGTGAAGAGAAAACTGTAATAGAAATCATCGAAAAATTTTGTGTTGAGCGGGCTGAATCCTCATTTTCCATTAGCGAAAGAACTGAATTTTTTGAGGCATTAAATCGTCTAGCAGTAAGAATTTATAGTAAAACTCGCAATTTTGCTGACTACGGTGGAGCTAGTTGTAAAGATTATAGTTTGAAGCTAGTTTTCGATGAAGAAGGCTTAAAGATTAATCTTCAGTTTTCGAAGGCTGATTTTTCGAAAGCGAAGTCTTTCGTTGATTGGTTTAATCAGGCTTTAGCAGCCTTCACGGAAAGTGATACATTAAAAAAAATTGCCATAAATACCAAAGCTTTCTCTGAAAGAGATAAAATTTTAGTTGTGACATACCTACCGCGTGCTTGCATCGAAAAAATCATGTAGAAAATGAGTTTTGGGAATTTCACTGAAAGAGCTTAACGCTTGCTTTCAGGTGGCTTAAACTAAATTTTTGAAAGTTTTGAGTTACCTCAAAAAATAGAACATGGAGAGTTAGATATGCCAGTTAATCCAATTGTAGATAAAATTTTCAAAAAAATTTTTGGTTCAACCAGCGAAAGATTCTTAAAAGCGGTTCAACCAATAGTACATAAGATAAACGAACTTGAACCAGTTGTTCAAAAGCTTTCTGACGAGCAATTAAGAGAGAAAACCTTTATTTTTAAGGAAAGGATTGCCAAGGAACTCGAGGGAATCGAAGATAAAGATCAAAGGAGAATAAGAGAGCAGGAAATACTGGACGAGCTGTTACCTGAAGCTTTCGCCATAGTGCGTGAGGCTTCAAGACGAACTACGGGAATGAGGCATTTTGATGTTCAGCTAATCGGTGGGATTGCACTTCATCAGGGAAGAATTGCCGAGATGAAAACTGGTGAAGGTAAAACTCTAGTTGCTACCTTGCCAAGTTACTTAAATGCCCTGACCGGAAGGGGTGTTCATGTGGTTACTGTAAATGACTATTTGGCCTCACGCGATGCCGAATGGATGGGGAAAATCTACCGTTTTCTCGGGCTTACGGTAGGCTGCATTCAGAATCACATGGACGATGCCGAGCGAAAAGAAGCTTATGCTTGTGACATAACTTATGGAACAAACAATGAGTTTGGTTTTGATTATTTGCGAGACAATATGAAATTTGACGTTGAGTCATTAGTTCAGCGAGGTCACTATTACGCAATAGTTGACGAAGTTGACTCAATTTTAATAGATGAAGCAAGAACGCCTCTTATCATTTCTGGTCCTTCTGAAGAAGCGACCGATAAGTACTACATTGCTAACGATATAATTCCTAAGCTAGAACGTGGTCATAAGGATGAAGAAACAAAGGTAACGACGGGTGACTACATCGTTGACGAGAAGAATCACACTGCAGTTTTAACAGAACAGGGAATTGCAAAGGTAGAAAAGTTGCTAGGGATTCAGAATCTTTATGACCCGGCTAATATGGAGATGCTACATTGCGTTGAGCAAGCTCTTAAGGCTCACACGCTTTACAAGCGAGACCATCATTACGTTGTGCAAGACGGGCAAGTTATTATCGTTGACGATTTTACTGGACGGCTGATGTATGGTCGCCGCTGGTCGGATGGGCTTCATCAAGCAGTAGAAGCAAAAGAAGGGGTTAAGATAGAGCGCGAAAATCAAACTCTTGCGACCATAACCCTACAAAATTACTTCAGAATGTATGAAAAGCTTGCAGGGATGACAGGGACTGCTGAGACAGAAGCAGAAGAATTTGCAACAGTTTACAATCTTGACGTCATTGTTATTCCGACAAATAAGCCTATGATCCGTAAGGACTATCCAGACGTTATTTACAGAACTTTAGAGGAGAAGTGGGATGCGGTTATCGAGGAAATTAAACAAAAGTATGAAAAAGGGCAACCGATATTAGTTGGAACTGTTTCAGTCGAAAACTCTGAATTAATTTCAGAAAGGCTCAAAAAACTTGGGATACCGCATAACGTCCTTAATGCAAAATATCACGCGCGAGAAGCAGAGATAGTTGCTCAAGCCGGGCGTAAAGGTGCAGTAACGATAGCAACCAATATGGCTGGCCGCGGAACTGATATACTGCTTGGCGGTAATCCGGAATTTCTTGCTCGCGAGTTCCTAAAGCGTCAAGAAATCAATCCTGACGAAGCAACACCAGAACAATACGAAGAAGCCTTAAGACGGGCAAAAGAGATAGTTGAAAAGGAACACGAAGAGGTTGTAGCTTTAGGTGGATTGCATATTCTCGGTACAGAGCGTCACGAATCTCGAAGAATAGACAATCAGCTTCGGGGACGTGCAGGTCGTCAAGGCGATCCGGGAAGTTCGCGTTTTATCATTTCGCTTGAAGACGATCTGATGAGAATCTTTGCAGGTGATAAAGTCCGCTCTATGATGAAATGGCTTGGAATGGAAAAAGGCGTTGCCATAGAATCAAAAGCCGTTACAAAGCAGATTGAAAGGGCTCAGAAAGCGGTTGAAGCTCGCAATTTCGAGGCTCGTAAGTATGTTCTTAAATACGACGACGTAATGAATCGCCAACGTGAAACAATCTATGGGCTTCGTCGTCAGCTATTGTTTGAAAAAGATCATCGCGAATATCTAGTCGGTGAGCATGGTGTTGCTCGTGACCTTCTACATGATCTGACTGAGATGTATCTTAATCCGAAACTACCGCGCTATAATTGGGATGTAGAAACTTATGCTGCCGAGATTGAAAGTATTTATGGAGTTGATCCTGCCGTTGATGCTGGCGTTGACTTTAAGACCATGAGTCCTGAAGAAATAGAAGAGGCTATTTGGCGAAAAGCCTATACAAACTATGAGGAGAAGGAAAAAATAATCGGAGCTGAGACAATGCGAGCTTATGAGCGTTACATAATGCTCAACATCATTGACTCGCAGTGGAAAGATCATCTTCTTTCGATAGATCATTTAAGACAGGGCATTGGGTTAGTCGGCTACGGGCAGAAAGATCCTCTGGTTGAGTTTAAGAAGCAGAGTTTCCAGATGTTTGAAGAGATGCTTGATCGAATTGATATAAATACGGTTCGAGCGCTTTTCAATTTGCAGGTAGTTGAATCAAACGAGCAAGCAGAGCTTGAAAGATTAGAGCGTCTGCGAAAACAGCGAGCAAGACGCAGAGCCGCTGTCGCTTATACAAGTGCTTACGAAGGCGTTGCTGCCGCAGGTGAAGAAGCAAAGCGTCATACACCTTTCGTCCGTGAAAAGCCAAAAATAAAGCCGAATGACCCGTGCTTTTGTGGTTCTGGGAAAAAATACAAAAAATGTCATGGAGCAGAAGGCTAGAAAATTGAAACTAAGTTTTTAGTTTCAGCGTGAATAATGTTAAATTTTTCGTTGAAATGAGGCTAGAAAATCTAAATCTTGCAACACATCCATTCAAGAACCGAAAACTGCCTTACTCGCTTGCTTTTCTATTTCTTTCAGTCGGTAGTCTCATGCTTTTGTTTTCTTTTTCAGAATATAGGCAAGCAAGTAAGCAAAATGAAGTCTTGCGGTCGCAGATAAAAGAAATTCGTGAACAATTGAACGAGTATAGAGCTAGAAACGAACAGGTAAGGCAGAATTTAACTCCTGAGCAGAAGGCTTTGTTGATAGCCGCTCATAAGCTAGTCTCTCAAAAAAGCTTCGGTTGGTCTCGTCTTTTAAGTGATTTAGAGCAGATTATTCCGTCCGGAGTTAGTGTTTCAAGGATAAGCGTTGAAAACATCTTCCGCCAAAATGACAGAACTCTTGCAGAGTTAGAACTAGGCGTATTGAGCCGAGATTATCGAAGTGTTGTGAATATGATTGAAGCGATGAATTCCTCTGGCATTTTTCGGGCAGAGTTAAGAAGCCAATCTTTGCAAAAGAAAGATTACTTTGCGTTTACCGAATACAAGCTTTTCATCCTTTACAAGCAGCCTTTTTCTTATTCGGTAAACAGTGAAGTTGCGCAAAAAGGAGAATAAAGATGAAAGGTAGCTTGCCCGAGCGGCGAATAAAAAAAGGAGCTTTTGGAAGATTGGAGATGTTCTTTGTCAGCATGGCAGGAGCATTTTTCCTATTGGCTGTCTTGTTTCATTTTTTCTTTACCGTGCCTGAAAAATCGAGTTTAACACAAATTACTGACGAAAAACGCCGACTCGAAGAAGAGCTCTACGCAGAAAGCTTGAAATATCAAAGTTACACAGGGACAGAAGCTCAGATTGAAAACCTCATGAAGAGTGTTGAAGATTTTGAGATGAAATTCTTGCCTGTGGCAGACTTTGGTCGAACAGCTCTTTATCAAAGATTAAACTATCTAATCAACGCTTACAGTCTTGTAAATGTTTCCGGTCCAGAATATGCTCCGCTTGAGACAGGACAAAAAACTGAGGAAAGAGGTAGAGGCAAGTATCGGAGTCTTTTCCCGGGAGTTTATGTAACGATGACCGTAGAGGGAAATTATCAAAACTTGCGTCGTTTCATCAGGGAACTAGAAGCTGGCGATCAATTTACCATAATAACGATGTTAGAGCTTCAGCCTTCTGATAGTGATGTTGCACAAAACACAATGGAAGCCAATACTAATCAGGCACTTACAAATCAGCCTTTCAGCCGTCCAGCAGATAATTTTTCTCAAAGTCAAACAAAGCCTAAAGGCAAAATGATCGGAGATGTAATAAGCTTGAAGGTGGAAATGGTTGCATATTTTAGACGTATGGCTGAAGTGTTAAAATAATCGAGGAGGTTTTCGATGAAAGTTTTTGAGAACAAAAGTGATGCTGAGAAAAAGAAAATCATAGTAGCGATTGTGCTGGGAGTTTTAGCTTTGGCATCCTTGACATACACCTTTAGCGGGATCTTTGTAAGCCGAAAAGCAAAAGCCATTACACCTCCTGTGACAAATATCAGCACTTCAGAGCGAAAAAATCAGCCGAATGAAGACCTTCCAAGCCAAACCGATATAGAATCCGAATGGCTTACGACTCCTGTCGTTTATAGCCCGTCTTCTTTTGTTGCACCAGAGCCGAGAAGAAACATTTTTGCTTTTTATGAACCACCGCCGCCAACGCCTTATCAACCTACGCCTACACCTACGACAGAAATACCTACTCCGCAGCAAACTCCGACACCTCCTTTAAGTATAACCTTTATAAATCCGCAGAGCGTTTATGCGGGGACTAAAGGAATTCGCATTGAAGTAAACGGTAGTGGCTTTACGCCGGAAACGTATGTTTTTTGGAATGCAGATCAGCTTCCAACCACCTACATAAGTTCTCAAAAACTGATAGCGGACGTTCCAGCTAGCTTCCTTGCTCGAGAAGGTGTGCGACAAATAGAGGTTCGCTCCATTGATGGCAGACTTTATTCCTTGCCAGTAGTTTTCAATGTTCAATCGCCGCCGAAACCACAGTTTAAGTATGTCGGGTTGATTGCGCGGCGAAGTTACAATAACGACACCGCATATTTCCAAGAAGGAGACAAAACGCCATTTGGAGCAAGATTAGGAGATGTAGTATCAGGAAGATTTAGACTAATCAGCATTTCGTCTAAAGAGGTTGTTTTTGAAGATATTGAGCTAGGATTTCGTCATCGCTTGCCTTTGACAGAATCTTCTTTGCCTAGTGGTAGTCAGCAGCCAGTAGTGCCGCCGGGATTTCCACCGAATATCGTGATAGCTCCTCCACCAGTTAATCCTACTGTGCCACCACAGCCTCAAGAGGTTATTCCAGGCATTCCTCCAAACATACCGCGTTACATACCGCCAGGTCAGCGAAAAAAGGAGGAAAAAAGTCAGGATGATGACGATGATGAAGACGGAACAAAGTGAGAATGGCTACACTCTTGTAGCTTTGATGGCGGCAATGACGCTGATTACACTTGCTCTTTTGGCTGTAGCTCCTAGTATTCAACAGGAGGTTCAACGTCAGAAAGAGTTAGAAGCTATCAGACGAGGCGAAGAAGTTGCCGAAGCAATACGTGAATATGTGAATTTTTATCAAGGGACTCGACTTCCAAGCTCCATTGATGATCTTCTCGAAGGGTTGCCGCAAGGAACAAAAAGAAGGCAGATTTTGCGTCCGTCTGCGGCAGTCGATCCACTTAGCGAAGATGGAAAGTGGCTTTTGGTAAGCATTGATAGCCCCGTGCTGAGAAACTTTGCTAGGAGAGTTCAAAACTATATGGGAGGAGCCTTGCCTTCATCTGAAAATGTTCATCCGAATATAGTCAATCAGTTTGGAGTTTTTATTACAAGTGTAGATACGAGAACAGAAGAAGAAAGAGAAGGATCGGCTGATGAAACCGATTTAGGCTACAGTGATTTGACGACTGACAATCGTCCGTTTATTGGTGTGGTAAGTCAGAGTAAGGCAAAATCTATCATTGCCTATTACGGTATTGAAAATCACTCCAAATGGGTTTTTACTCCGCTTTTTCGAGGAAGCTCAACTGCTACAATTAACTTTAGACAAGAAAGAACAGAAAGATAATCGAGCCTGCGACGAGCAGGCTCGGCGTATCAGTTAAGTGAATACGGCTTTGTCTCAGGCTTTACAACAACTTCGCCGTTTTCTACGTCAACTACAAAATAAGAAGCAGACTTCCAGTTGTTTGTAATTGGCAATTTGACTTTTTCGTCTATGTGGCGTTTTAAGAAGCGAGCTCCGTAGGTCACACTGAATCCTTTTTCGGTTAACAGATTCAAAGCCTCTTCTGTAACTTCGATTCTCTTTCCTAATTTTTCCATCTGTTGGCTTAACTTATCTAGGTAAAGTTTTGAGATTTCTTTTACTTCATCCATAGTAAGAGGCGAGAAAACAACTATCTCGTCAATTCTATTCAGGAATTCAGGTGAAAATCTTTGTTCGGCGGCTTTTAGGACTTCGTTTTTTATAGCCTTTATATCTCCGAGTGACTTTTTACCGAAACCAAGTGGTTTTTCAAATTTTCTGAAGTTTTCTGAACCTAAGTTTGAAGTCATTATGACTATAGCATCTGAAAGATAGACCTTCTTGCCGCGCCCATCCGTGATCCAACCCTCGTCAAATGCTTGTAGAAAAAGATGCATCAGATATGGCGAGGCTTTTTCAATTTCGTCAAGCAGTAAAACGGTGTAGGGATTTTCTCTTAACTGTTCAGTTAAAATTCCCCCTCTTTCTGAACCTACTATTCCGCGTGGCATTCCAATTAGTTTTTCTATTCCCACAGTCCCATCGGCATACTCTGACATGTCAATTCTGATCATTTTCTTTTCATCGCCGAACATGAACTCAGCAACAGCTTTTGCTAATTCGGTCTTCCCAACGCCAGTAGGTCCGAGGAAAAGTAAGACTCCGTCAGGTTTATAGAAGTTTTCCTTGAGTGGTCCTTTATTTAGTCGGAGTCTTTGAGCTACGGCTCGTATAGCTTCTTGTTGGCCGATTACTCTTTTGCTAAGTGCCTCTTCCATTTTCGCGAATCTATCGGAGGTATCTCGATAGACCATGTCTTTTGGTATTCTAGATTCTTGCGAAATGACTTCGATTATATGCTCGGGTTTTACAATCATAGAATCAGGCTCGTTAATTCTAACTTTTACGGAAGCCGTATCTAACCAACCGATAGCTTTATCTGGCAAATGTAGATTACGCAAATATCTCGGAGCCATTTCGAGCGCGGTGTTTATTGCTTCATCTGAAATTGTGACAGAGTAGTTTTTTTCAAGTCTGGGCCTCAATCCTAGGAGAATTTCTCTAGTTTCGCTTATGCTAGGTTCTTCAACTTTAACTAAACGAAAGCGTCGAGCTAGTGCTTCATCTTCAGCAATGAACTCTTTGTATTCGGTTAAAGTGGTAGCACCGATTATTCTAAGCTCACCTCTTGCTAGTGCAGATTTGAACATATTTGCTGCGTCTGAAGACACTCCAATGGCAGCACCGGCTCCAATGATCGTATGAGCTTCATCAATGAATAGTATGATTTCAGGTCTTTCCTTTACTTCGTCAATGATACCTTTGATTCTTTCTTCAAACATTCCACGAAGCATTGTGCCTGCTACAATTCCACCCATCTGTAGCTGGACTATGTGGGCATTTCTGAGCCACACTGGAACCTTTTCAGGCTCTAGTTCGATCAGGCGTGCCAAACCTTCGACGACGGCAGTCTTACCTACACCAGGTTCGCCAACAAGCATCGGCGAGTTTGATCGTTCTTTATGAGAGAGGATTTCTATTATTTGACGGATCTCTTTTTCTCTACCGATAGTTGGCGGTAGTTTATCTTGGCGAGCTAGCTTATTGAGGCTAACTCCGAAGTGTTTTAGGTAAGAAGGTAATTCGTATTTTCGTTTTAGTCTTTCTGCTTCTTGCTCGCGCTTTTTGAGTCTTGTCCGTGCAGCTTGTGCGACTTCGTAAGCAGGAACTCCAAGATCGCTCAGTATATCGTTGAGAAGACTGGTTTCATCATGAGTTAGTATGTAAAAAATATCAGTTGAATCTATGACGCGCCGACCCGATGCTCGAGCTCTATCCATCGAGCGCTTAAAAAGCTCGGTCGTTTCTGGGGCAATTCTAAAACCTCTTCCCGTGTGTGACCGAGAGTGTTCTAGGCGTTTTTCAATTTGAAGACGAACGGTTCTCGGATCTATGGAAAGATCACGCATTGTTTCATTAAAAAGCTCTGTCTCTTCGTTTGCCAGAGCATAGAGTATGTGTTCAACAGCTATGTAATTCTGGTCTCGTCTGCGAGACTCATTTATAGCGCTTTCGAGAATACGCTTTCCGCTTTCGTTAAACTTGTCTTTGTATGCTTCTAAGTCTGACATCATAAATCCTTCCGCTCCCAAAAGCTTTTGATGCTTTTTTGAGAGACTACAGCTACTAACTAAAATTTTACCATCTCTAAGGGTGGTTAGAAAAGAATAAAAGGATTTGATGTCTTTTTCTTGCTTTTTTATCATCTGATTGATGCGTAGGTTAATTACTTTAGCTTCGATAATTCTGGTTATAGCTTCATGTAGTCGAAGAGCTAATGATACAGGTTCAGAAGAAGCTACGAAAAAGGAACTCAATATGAAAGTTGGCAAAGTTACATTTTTGCAAGTAATTGAAGATAACCTGAAACAAAGAGGCATTGAATTTGACTTTTTTTGTAATTTCGATGATGAGTTAGAAGGTAGAGTCTTACGTGAATATGGTGCGCTTTTCATAGCTTCTGATAGGGTGAAAATTCCGGAAAAGTGTATTTTTAATGATGAGAATGAAGTGTCAAAGTTCCAAAACTCAGTCTCAAAAATGAGTCAAGAAATAGTCGGTGTGAACATAGAGCTTCAAGTTGAGGCGATGTTAGCTTATCTAGCAGCGCGAGAGGAGGCAATCAAGCAAGGGGTTGATATAACTCCTCGTGGAGGCGAAGAAGCTGCTAGAAGAAATTTCGCTGATACCTTGAGGCTCTGGAATTCGCGCTTTGAGCCGGCTTGTCAATACTGGAAAGAAAAGGGAATGCTTACCGATGAACAGATAAATCATCTAAAAAGCCTGCCAATAAGAGAACAGGTTAAACAAGTCCTAAATCTTGAAAAAAAAGGAATTTTCTTTAGCACCCGATTCGATGGAACAATACTAAGATCAGTTGCAGCACCGGGAGCTTCTCAGCACCTTTCAATGCTTGCTCTGGATATAAATGAGTACAAAGACGAAAGAGTTCGCCAAATAATGAACCGCCATGGATGGTTTCGGACGGTTTTGTCGGATGAGCCTCATTTTACTTTCTTAGGGCGAAGTGAAGAAGAGCTCACAAGTCTCGGTCTTAAAAAAGTTGAGCCTGATTTTTGGATTCCTGATTTACCTTGAAGATGTTTCTAGAGAATAAAATGCCCCGCCGAATCCAGCAACAAAAATTTTGCCGTTTACGAAAAAGAGTTTCTCTAGCTTTTTATTTGTCGGGAGTTTTGTTTTATTCCAACTAGCTCCTGAATCCTTCGTTTGCAAAATAAGCCCGCCATCTCCAACGGCAAAGCCTTCTTTTTTACTTATGAAAAGAACATCATTGAGATTTTCCAGTACGTTAGACTCTTGCTTTTGCCACAGTCGCCCGCCATTTGTAGTAAAGTAAATTTGACCACGGTTTCCGACCGCCCAACCTAATTTTTCATCAACGAAGAAAACGGCGTTGAAGCGATTCTGAGGCGGAACATTAAAAATAGCCTTTTCCCAGTCTTTCGTGTTTCGCGATGTAATTATTAGACCTTCTCCACCGACCAAAATCATAAGATCAGCTGTTAAAAACCCATCTGTAATCCGGTAAAGCGTCGGAATTTCGATTTTTTTAAGTCTATCTTCGTATAGTTCGTAAAAAGCACCGCTTTCGCCAACGACGAAAAGTTTTTCAGTTTTGCCGTGTTTTAGAAACTTACTAAATCTTCTTTTTTCCTTGTCGAACTCTATTTTTTGCCATGAAAGTCCACCATCTGAAGTTTTCAAAATGTATGAAATTGTTTCCGCAAGGATGTCTTTTTCGCAAAGAAGCCAGCCAGTATTTTCGTCCGAGAAGTAAACATCGAGGATGTTGTCATCTGTAATGCTTTTATGTCTCCAATTCTTGCCGCCATCTACTGTTTCAAAGAATGCACCTTTATTTCCTACGACGAATCCGCGTTCGGAGTTAACAAAATGTATCGAACGCAACCATGCAAAGGATTTCAAGTCAATGCTTTTCCATCCGCTGAATTCTGTCACTTGAAGCAGGAAAAGCGGAATGATTAATAGAAAGCTCATTTTTCAAAAAACTCCACCAAAAAGAAACCTAACTATGCTTGCAGTTTCTAAGATTTTCAAGATTCTGCTAGCGCTTAATCTATTTCCCGAGTCTGGAACGAAGACCTGATCACCCGGAACTAAATAGATCATCTCAGCTTTTCCTTGTTCTATTTCCTGAAGATTAACAACGATTGGCTTTAAGCCTGTCTGGGTTTGGCGATAGATTATAACGCGTTTGCGATTACCATCTTTCGTAATTCCGCCGGCTTCGGTTATTGCCTCATAGACGCTTACTCTTCTGGTCATGAGCCTTACGCCCGGTTGAGCAACCTTTCCTATTACGCTGTAACGTGCTGAACCAACCTTTTCCAAAGTTACGGTGACTTTAGGTTCGATTATGTATTCTTCTAGTTTTTGAGTTATTTCTTCGGCGACTTGTTCAATGGTTTTTCCTCCTACGAAGATTCCTTCTTTAATCAGTGGGTAAGAAATTTTAGCCGTAGGTGGGATAGTTTTGTTGTAAATGCAATAATTTGGGCATTGACCAAAGACTTCTATGGTTATTACATCTTCGGGACCAAGGCGATAATTTTTTAGGTAATTGTTGTAGTAAGTTAAGACTGCAGCTTCTTCCTCAGAAGTGGATTCATTTCGCGCGGGAGTTTGTGATGAATCTTGCCCAAGACTCCAATTAGCAAACAGAAGCGCGAAAAGGATAAACTTTTTCATACTCACTTACAAGTAAACGCTTAAAAGTTTATATATTCCAGCAATGTTATCTTCCGCCTCTTCCAAAAATTACTGTTTTTATCGTCTCGAGAACTATGACGAGGTCAAGTGTTAAGCTTTGATTTTTTATGTAGTAGAGATCATATTGGAGCTTTTTTTTTGCATCTTCTACTGATGAACCATAAGGGTAGTTTATTTGTGCCCAACCTGTAAGTCCTGGTTGAGTCAAATGACGATGTTCATAGAAAGGGATTTGCTTTGCTAATTGTTCAACAAATTGTGGTCTTTCGGGTCTAGGTCCAACAAAACTCATCTCACCTTTGAGAATGTTCCAAAATTGTGGTATTTCGTCAATTCTTGCCTTGCGAATTATTTTGCCGACTCTGGTAACTCTATCATCGTTGGGTTGCGCCCAGACAGGTTGCCCATTTTTTTCAGCATCAACCCGCATGGAGCGAAACTTTATCAGCTGAAAGGTTTTTCCATTTTTACCAGTGCGTTCTTGCCTGTAGAAGATATCTCCTTCGGACTCAATTTTTATTAGAATAGCCGTTATAATGGCTATAGGAAGAGAAACTATTAGTCCAATGAGAGCAAGCGCTCGATGAACCACTTCGCGCAAGATATAGCTGAAGCGAGTTTGTTTTCTGCGACTATTAAAAATAAGCCATGAAGGGCGTAGCATGTCAAGGTGAACTTGACCTGTAATTCGCTCATAAAACGAAGCGCATTCTTCAATTAGGACTTCTCCTGCGAGGCTTAGCTTTAAGAGGGTTTCGGTCGGGAAATTTCCTCTACGTTCGAGCACCGCTATTACAAGGCGGTCTATGTTTTCGCGCTTGACTATTTGGTAAAGCTCATCAACAGAGCCGAGAATTTTTATTTCTGGTTTTTTTTCAAGTTTAACTGAATGATTTTCTGCAATTAAACCGATAAGCCTGTAACCAGCATCGGGACGATGCAAAATAGCTTCTGCTGTGTCAATGGCTGGTTTGTTTGTTCCTACAATTGCAACCCTTTCGCCTATGTCAGGGTGACCAAGCAAAAAATGCAAACTCACTCTCCAAATAGAAAGAAACGTTATTACCAGAAGGACTGCGTAAATGGAGGTGCCTCTTCCTATCATCATTTCCGGCACGAAGTAGAAAAAAATAGCCAAGAAAATCCATGCTACACCAACGGCTTGAACAAGTCTTAGAAGAAGCTCCAGGCGGTTTTTTATGACCGTGTATTCGTAAAGATCGTAAAGATGCATTGACAGAATGCAAACTAAGGTGATAAAACTTGCTTTTAGCCATCCATTTCTTTCGTTTAGCTGGTATTTAGTGCCTTCAACGCCTAGTCTTAGGATCAAAGCTAAGATGAGACTTGAGTAAGTAATTATGGCATCAAAAATCAGCAAAGCAATTATGCGGTGGCGCAAGTGACTTGCCTTCATAGTGTTTCTCTATCGTTTGAATCATAGCTGCTGAAGTCATAATAGGATTTTTTCAGAGAATCTTCTGATTCATTAAGTACAACTCCGAGAATTTTCTCTTGCGGTAACATCTCCAAAGCACGAGTAACGGCAAGATACTGAGTATAGTTAGAACGAATTACAAAAATAGTTCCGTCCGAAAGGCTTGTCAACACGTCAGCATCCGAACAGATGGCAAGTGGTGGAGAGTCAATCAAAATATAGTCAAACATTTGACGTAACTGACTTATTAGCTGTTTGAATCTTACGCCTGAAAGTATCTCCGGCGCTTTTGGGTTCGGGGAACTACCTGGAAGTAGATAAAGACCCGTAGGTTCTAAGCAAATTATTGTTTCTTCGATTTTCGCTTCTCCGGAAATTAGTTCAGAAAGACCTTTATCGGTTTCAAATCCGAGATATTTTGCTAAACTTGGTTTGCGAAGATCGCCATCTATTAGCAGTGTATTGCTACCTTCGGTTTGTGCCATTAAACAAGCTAAATTTAGGGCTGTTATTGATTTACCTTCATTTGGGTTAATGCTTGATATTGTAATTACCTTTAGATTGTTTCTCTGACTCTTTTGGAAAATTTTTGTTCTTAAATTGCGGTAATTTTCGCAGTAAACAGATGAAGGTGCCTTTAAGGATACGAGCCTCGGGTCTAAGTCTTCTAATTGGATTGGCCAGCTAGCAAATTCTGGAATTTTGATTTTTTGCGACTCTACGAAAGATTCTTCTTGTTCGGTGATTATTTTAGGTGTTCCGATTTTTATGTCTTCAGGTAAAAAGGAAGTTGAAGTTTCGTAGTGTTTGTTAACTTCTCTAAGCGGAACTATGTTGCTTTGTTCTTCTTGTTTCTTACGTTGTAAGGCCTTTAGAATTTTCATATCTCAAGCACTGTGACGTTCCTCGATTTCTAAAATTGTGTCTTCATCAAACCTTTCGTATTGAGTTTCTTTGTGGTTTTCTTTAGCGATTTGTTGGTTTTTCCAGAACTCTTGCTCACCTTCTTCAGTTAAAATTTTAGGTTTTACCGTAGGCTTTTCAGAAGTGGCAGCTACTTTTTGTGGTAATAAATCCAGATTTTCGGCAACTTCTTCGATGATTTTTCTACCGATTATCATTTCGCCGTTTGCGTATCCAGCGAGCATTGCGTTATCACAGATGTTGTTTATAAGTCTTGGTATTCCTTCGGAGCATTGAAAAATGAAATCAATGGCGCTCGGTGTGAAGATGTTAGGATTGCGACTTCCGGCTATAACGAGTCTTTCAGTTATGTAACGTTCGACTTCTTCGGCGTTTGGAAGTGGGTGCATTTGGCATCTTAGGGCTACGCGTTGTTTTAATTGTCTGAGATTTGGCTGGTTAAGTCTGCTTTTAAGTTCGGTTTGACCTGTTAAAATTATTTGCAGATATTTTGCATCGTCGGATTCAAAATTCATCAGTAGTCTTATTTCCTCGAGAACCTCGTCAGACAGCTCATGAGCTTCATCGATAATTACTACGGTGCGTAGGCCTCGTCTGTGTCTTTCTTCAAGTAACTTGCCGAGGTTAAGCATTAAATCAGCCTTATTTGTCCAGTCTGTAAGTCCGAATGCTTGCATTAATTGGTGATAGAATTCTTCAATGGAAAGGTGCGGATTTAGGATATAAGTTGCGAGAACGGAAGAATCTAGCCGACGCATAATCCAGCGTAGTGCTGTTGTTTTTCCTGTTCCTACCTCGCCGGTTAGAACTATTAAGCCTTTGGAGTTTTCTAAACCGTAATAAAGTGTTGCCAAGACCTCATTGTAAGAAGGTGTAAAGACTATGAAACGCGGATCAGGTGTTAGGCTAAAAGGCATTTCTTCGAGACCATAAAATTCTTTATACATCTTTCGACCCCTTAGGAAACAAATTTTTCAAAAATTCTGGAAGCTTGTAAGATGAAAACCAAGATCGGAATGCTCGCCAGAGAAATCAAAATCCCGATAGAAATTTTAACTGATCGAAAGCGCTTTTTCCACAAAATTTCTTCTTGAGTGAGAAGAGGTGGTATGCAAGCAAGAACCTGAAGTCCTGTGTAATGCTTCACATCTTCAACATTCTGGATTCTGAAGAATTTTGGTAGCTCTAGAATGATTACAAGAAAGAGACTAAGAAATGCTCCTGCTACGAACCCTGCAAAGACGGCAAAATATCGCTTTGATGCGTTTACAGGCGATTTCGGAAGATTTGCCGGATCAACGACTTCGATTTTTTCACCCTGTGCACTGGACTCTCTTTCTACTTGAAGATTTGCTTCGTTTCTTTTTCTTAAAAGCTCATCATAAGTGGCTTTTGCGGTTTGATATTGATTATTTAATGTTTCTAGTGCTAATTTTACGCTTGGAATCATGTTTATTTTTGCTTCAACTACTTCTATCTGTTTTGCGTTTTGTATGAGCTCTGCATCCTTTGTTTTTAGCTGATCTTCTATTTGCTTAATTTGACTTTCTATCTTTTGTTTTTCGATTTCAAGGCTTTTCTTTTGGAGTTCTACTTTGCGGCTGCTGGTTTTCGTAGCTTCTTCGACTCGTTTTTCATTGGTCTTTCTTAAAGCTTCTAGCTCTTCGTTTATTTTTTCGATCTGATTTTTTGTTTCGATGACTTCAGGATGCTTGTCTTTTAAGGTAAGTTTCAAGTTTTCTAGTTTAGCCGTAAGTTCAGCTCTTTTTTGTATTAACTGGGCATAGGCAGGAGTGTCTTCTATTTTTGAAGCTTGTTCGCGGGCTATTCTTAATTCTTCCTGGCTAAAATCTTCTATAAGTCTTGCCTGACTATTTAGCGCGCGTAAGCTGTCATTGAGTCTGCCTCTTTCTACGATTAAGGTTTCTTTTTCTTTTGCTAGAGTTTCTTCGCGTTTTCTTAGCCCTTCGAGTTGTGCTATCAATCCTTGAGAAGATTCTGGTAGAGCTTCGACGTTTTTGCTCATGACTTCAAGTCTTTGTTTTTCGATTTCGTCAAGCTCTTTTTTAGCTTCTGCGAGGCGCTGCTCAATGAATTCACGGGTGATTTCGGCACTTTGGGCTGAGGTCACAATTTGAGCGTCTATGAATTTGCTAGCAAGCTCAGCCGCTACGTTTCGGGCTGCTTCCGGAGAGCGATCTCGATAGGAGATTCTAAAGGCTGGGATTTTTTCGTTGTCTGTTTTTTCTATTTCAATCTTTATGTTCTGTCTCATTCTTTCCACTATCAAAGCCATATCCACTCCGGCTTGTCTTTCTGACTCGAAGAGGCCGTATTTTAGAATCATTGGTTCAAGAGAAGACCTTGAAAGCACCTCTTGGCTTATGGCTTGAATTCTTTGAGACATGTCTTCAGTTGAAAGGGACTGAACAACCTTTTCAGAAATTTTAGGTGGCTTTAGAACGAGCAAAGTGGTGGATTCGTAAAGATTTGGAAGCTTCAGTACGACGTAACTTACGGATATGCCGATGGTTAAGGTAGGTAATACGATCAACCACGTATGGTGCTTTAGAATCTGTAAGATTTCAGTTAAACTCCTAGGTCTTAGTTCCTTTGTCATAGCTGCTGCTCCGTTTTAAGAATTCTGCGGAGAACGAAGGCCATTGTGGTTAAGACGATGCTGAAAACTATCGTGTAGAATAGTTCAAAATTTTCCATAGACTCATAAACTCCTTAGAAGATTTCTGGCTTCTTCTGCTTCTTGGCGACTGAGTCGGTTTTCAAGTTTTAATGTCATCTCCAGCTCTTTTTTTGCTGAAGGTTTTTCGCCAAGCTTTATCAAAGTTTTAGCCAATCGCAAACGATAAGATGGTGTTTGATCGTCCAAGAGAATTGCTCGCCTGAAATTTTCGATTGCCTGTGATAGTAAACCTTTCTTAAAGTAGATCCAGCCAAGCGTATCATAAAAGGCAGCTTCTTTGCGATTTTTATTTATTGCCATTTGCGCTAAGGCAAGTGCTTCGTCAAGATTTCCGTTTGTTTGCGTTGCTATAAGCCATGCTAGGTTGTTAAGTGCAACGGAATTTTCTTTATTAAGTTCCAGAGCTTTTCTGTAGAAGCTCTCTGCTTCTTTCCAATTTTGATTTGCTTCTTCTAGCATGGCTATCAGGGTGTAAATGGAAGAAGAAGGTCGTTTTTCAGCTATTTTAAGATACTTTACTATGGCTTCGCTCTTCCTACCTTGAGAAATCATCAAATCTGCGTAAGCTACATAGGCCGGCAAGTAATTTTCGTTTAGTTTAATAGCCTTTTCTAAGGTTTGTTCGGCATCGGCAAATCTTCCTTCAGCGCTTGAAACCTGTGCCTTCAGGCAATAGGTAGCCGAAAGAAGATTTATGTTTTCTAGTTTTTGACTAAATAAGTCTAACTTTTGGTAAGCTTCAGAGAATTTTCTTTGAGATTTCAATATGTTGATAATTCCAGTAATGGCTTCTAGGCTGTCTTTTTCCATTTCAAGAGCTTTTGTATAGAGGCTGATAGCTTCATTGAAATTACGCTTTAAGGCATAGACATTTGCTAAATCAATGAAATCCGATGGAGAATTAGGAGTTATTCTAGCTGATTCTTTTAGTTCTTTCTCAGCTTCTGCTATTTTGCCTTGTTCGAGTAATACTTTTGCACGAAATGAAAGAGTTTTCTTCTTTATTTCCTTGTTTTCAAGCGAGTTTGAAAGAAGTTGTAGCAGTGAGCTTGTTTCTTGTAATGCTTTTTCCGCATTACCGTCTAGGTTTTCTATCTGAGCCTTAAGTAGTTTGCTGTAAAGGTATTCTGGGTAATATTTTTCTAGATCGGCTACAAACATTCTTGCTCTTTCCGCATCGCTAAGACTTATTAGGGTTTGAATCATATAGAAGAGAGCCGATTTTGAAGTAGGCTGAATCCTTAAGGCTTCTTCGAGTGTTTCTTTACTTTTTTCGTAGTCGCCCTCTTGTGATAACGCTCTAGCGTAAAGAACAAGAGCTTGAACGTCTTTTCTATCGAAGGAAAGCAATGCTTCGGTTTGCTGTTTCGCTTTTTCAGGTTCGTTGAGACTTAGGTAGATGTCTGCTAATTGATACCTGGCTATAACAGATTCTGGTTCTTTCTCAAGTGCCTGTTCAAGAGCGGTAATTGCCATTTCAGTATTTCCTGTTTGCTTGTAGAAATTAGCAAGTTCAGAAATTCCTTCCGCTGAGTTTCCTAAGGTTTCGGCTAATTGCTTATAGGCTTGTTCAGCCTTTACCATATCGCCGTGTGAGAAATAAAAGTTTGCAAGAGCTAAGTGAGCTTCGTAAAAAAGCGGGTCAAGACCTATAGCCTTTTTAAGCATTTCTTCGGCTTGTTCATTTCTTCCTGTGTGGTGTAGGAAACGTCCGTATTCTAGACAGGCTAAGGCGGAAGCTTTATTTACGGAAGTAGCCTTTTCGAACCATTCTTTTGCTTGTTGCAGTTTTCCTTTTTGCTCATAGTACCTGGCAATTGCAAGATGCGTTTTTAGATAGTTTTCATCTAGCTGAAGCGCTTTGCCGAAAGTGGCTAAAACCTCATCTTCGGATGCGCCTTGTAGGCTGAGAAAATTTGCTTTTAGAAGATAGGCTTCTATGTAGTCGTCTCGGGTAGCAAATAGCTCGTTTAGAAGGTCGTTAACTTTAGAAAATTGCGGTGGCTTAGCGAGTAAGTAAAGCGTTCCAAGATGTATTTTTAACTCTAAATTTTCTGGAGCTAGCCTTACCGCCTTTTCCAAAGAGGCTATTGCTTCACTTATCTGTCCTACGGCTTGGTAGGCTTTTGCGAGTCCGTAAAAAGCTTCGTAGCTGCTTGGGTCAATATCGGCAGCAGTGCGAAACGCCATTATGGCTTGGGGAAATTTCCGCCTTTTAATATAATCTTCGCCCAGGCTTAAATACTCCTGCTTTGAGTTGCAAGCAAGCAAAATCAAAGCAAGGAAGATAGTAAAAGATTTTCTTATTGTTTTAACTTTTATCAACATTCGCAATAAACGAAAATAAGCAATTGAGTCAGATTTTCAGAAAATTTGTCAAGACTTTAGATCTTATCAAAGGTTGCCTTTAAAGCTGGACTTTTGTTGATTGTTTTGAGAAAATCTAATTTTTTAGACGAAAGGAGAGAGTATGCCCAAACTCAAGACACATAAAGGAGCGGCAAAGCGTTTTAGGATAACGGCGAACGGGAAAATAAAGCGTGGTCATTCTCACGCTCGCCACATTTTGACGAAGAAATCACCTAAAAGAAAGAGAAAGTTAGATATTGACGCGCTTGTAGATAAGGCTGACTTAAGGCGTGTCGAAGAGATGTTGCCTTACGGTCGCAAATAATTTTGATTTAAGGAGAAGTTTTTATGCCTCGTGTAAAACGTGGAAATAAAAGAGTTCAGAGAAGAAAGAAAATCCTTTCATTAGCCAAAGGTTATCGTGGAACGAAGTCGAAGCTTTATCGTTCGGCAAAAGAATCGGTTGAGAGGGCACTGAAATTTGCTTATGTAGGTCGCAAGCTGAAAAAGAGGGACTTTCGCTCTCTTTGGATTGTAAGAATTGGAGCTGCGGCAAGGCAAAATGGATTGAGTTATTCGCAATTTATAAGTGGTTTGAAAGTAGCTGGGATAGACCTTAACCGCAAAATACTTGCCGATATGGCGGTAAGACAGCCTGAAGCCTTCGCCGCCGTTGTGAGCAAAGTCAAAGAGGCTCTCAAATAAGTGCGCAAGTTCGCGCTTTTATGAAAGAACAAATACAAAGGATAAAGGACGAACTTCGGGAGGCTTTAAGTTCATTTGATAATCTAGATTTAAGAGAACTTAAGCTTGTCGAAGTTGAGGCGAATCTTCGTAAGCTGCGTGACTTAAAAATCAGATTCACTGGTAAGAAATCTCCTATTTCAGAGGCTAAACGTCAGATAGGAGCTCTTCCAGCTGAGCAGAGAGCTTCCTTTGGGAAACTAATTCAGGAAACTGAAAGTGAAATCCTAAATTCTATTGAGCATTTGGAGCGGGAACTCGCTTCTTATGCTCTAGACCTAAAGACTCGCGTTGAAAGTTTGGACGTTACGATACCCGGATTTCGTCCTGAATCGGGAAGTCTTCATCCGATAACATTGCTTCGTCAGCGCATAGAAGATATTTTTGTTTCAATGGGATATGCGGTTGAAGATGATCGTGAAATAGAGAATGATTATTACAACTTTGATGCTTTAAACATACCTGAGGGGCATCCTGCGCGTGAAGCTGAAGACACATTCTACACGACAAACGGGCTTGCTCTTCGATCTCAAACTTCAACCGTGCAAATTCGCGCTATGGAGCGGCGCGGAGTCCCCATCAGAATAATTGCTCCAGGGAAAGTTTACCGAAATGATACGCCCGATCCTACGCATATTCCGATGTTTCATCAGGTAGAGGGATTGTGTGTAGACAGAGGAATTACAATGGCACATCTTAAAGGGACTGTAGCGGAATGGCTTAGGCGTCTCTTTGGCAAGGGCACAAAAATAAGAATGCGTCCAAGTTATTTTCCTTTTACTGAGCCTAGCGCTGAATTTGATTTTTCCTGCTTCAAATGCTCTGGAACTGGTGTTTTTGAAGGTGAAAAATGTCGTCCCTGCAAGGGAACGGGTTGGATAGAGCTAGGCGGGTGTGGAATGGTGCATCCGAACGTTTTAAGAAATTGTGGAGTTGATCCGCAAGTTTTTTCAGGTTTTGCTTTTGGTTTCGGGCTCGAACGAATGTGTGCAATGCTTTATTCGATAGATGACATTCGTTTGATGTATGAGAATGATGTTAGATTTCTAAAACAATTTCGTTAGCTTATGAACATAAGCTATAATTGGCTTAAAGAATTGATAGATTTTGATTTTTCGGCACAAGAGTTAGCTGAAAAGTTAACAAATGCTGGCGTTGCAGTTGATTCGGTTGAGCCTTTCGGAGAAGATGACTACGTTCTGACTTTTGACCTTACGTCAAACCGTTCAGATTGCCTTTCTCATCTAGGCATAGCACGTGAAGTTAGAGCATTAACAGGCAATCATCTGAAATCATTAGTAAACACAGAAAGAATTCCCTCTGATAAGCCGTCGGACTTGGTAAGGATAGAAGCATCTGATTGTTATCGATTTACAGCAAGAATAATAAAAGGTGTAAAGGTAGGCTCTTCGCCTGATTGGTTGGTTCGGAAGCTAGAAGCAGTAGGGGAGCGTTCGATAAACAACATAGCGGACATTACTAATTACGTCATGCATGAGCTTGGTCAGCCAATGCATGCATTTGATCTAGACCGTCTCGAAGGTAGTCGAATAATAGTAAGAAGAGCAAGAAAAGGCGAAAAAATTAAGACTCTTGATGGTGTTGAAAGAACCCTAGATGACACAATGCTAGCAATTTGTGATGTTTGCAAACCTGTGGCAATCGCTGGGATTATGGGAGGGGAAGAGTCGGGGATTTGTGAAGAGACCACTAACGTTTTACTCGAGGTAGCCTATTTTGACAAAAATTCGATCCGCCAAACCTCAAGGCGATTAAAGCTTTCTACTCAGGCTAGTTATCGTTTTGAACGTGGTGTTGATATTGAAAATTTGATTCAAGCATCTAACCGTGCAACTGAGCTTATCTGTGAAATAGCTGGTGGTGTAGATGTTGAATTTGTTGACATTTATCCTGCAAGAAGCTCAAGAGTAACTGTGGAGCTAAGACCTGATAGGGTTAGGGAATTGACGGGTGTCAACGTCGAGAGAGAAGAAATCTTGCGTATTCTCAGCCTTCTAGGATTTATCTTACAAGGTGATTTTTCTTCAGATAAGCTAAGCTTTGAAGTTCCTTCTTGGCGTCATGACATTTCTATTGAGGAAGACCTGATCGAAGAAGTAATAAGAATTGTTGGATATGACTCTATTAGCGAGGAACTTGCTCCGTCTTTTGGTGCAGGTGAATATCAGCCGAATGAGGCGCGTAAGCGGAATTTAAGGAAAGTTTTGACTGATTTAGGGTTCAGTGAGGCTATTTGTTATAGTTTTATTGACATTTCTCATGACGAACAATTTGAACTTGCTTCGAACTTTGTTAACGAAGGACTCGATGAAAAGTTTATAACTTTGAAGGATTCAATAATTGAGGGCGCCGTCAGAATGCGTCCGACACTTCTACCGGGATTATTAGATTCAATACGTAGAAACTTTAACTACGGTCAAAGAAACGTAAGGCTTTTCGAGATAGGCAGGGCTTTTGCTGCTTTAAGCAAAGAGCATGGGGCTTTTCCAGTAGAAAGGGAGCTTTTTGCTATAGCAATGACTGGTGGTTACATGCTTCAAAATAAGGCTTTACCGATTCGAGAGTTAGACTTTTACGATGCAAAAGGTGCTCTTGAAGCTGCCTTTGATGCCCTGAATCTTCCCGAACCGAGTTTTAAGCCTGAGAATGTGCGGCATTTGAGAACAGGGCAATCTGCTGCCATTTATTTTGGTGATAGACGAGTTGGAACATTAGGAAGACTTTCCGACTCTATAGCTCAAAAGTATAAATTCCGCCAACCTGTCTTCGTTGCAGAAGTTGATCTTGAATTACTGCTGTCGCTTGAAGAAGAGAAAGTTTTTTACAAGAAATTACCTTCATTTCCTTCCATCGTTAGAGACGTTGCTTTCCTTGTAAGCAAGAACTTAAGCTTTGCTGAGATCAGAAGGGCGATAAAGGAGCAAGAATTTCCTCTGCTTTCCCGTATTGAATTTGTTGAAGTTTACGAAGGAAGAGAGATACCTGAAGATATGCGCTCTCTTACAATTAGATTAGAGTATAGAAGCGAGGAGAGAACGTTGAAAGAAGAAGAAGTAGAAGCGGTGAATGAAGCAGTTATAGAGTTTTTGAAAGCATCTTTCGGTGTTGTGAAGCGTTTTTCCTAAAAAGGAATTAAAACCTTAACAAAAAACTTGAAGTTTTTATTGCTTTTTGTTCATAATCAAGTCACAGGAGTTTTTTGTTTGATTGAGAGGGAAAGATGAGTAACTCTATAGGAATGGAAAAGTTCTCCAACCTAGAAGATAAGATTTATCTGACAATAGAATATGCAAAGAGGATGCGGGATGAAAACGAAAGACTAAAACGAGAATTAAGCTCGCTAAGGCATGAAATAGCGAGCTTGCTAGAGGAGAAAGCACGATTAGAGGAAAAAGTTGAGCGTTTGATGAATGAAAGAGATGCAGTTCAGTTGAAAATAGAGGCAATGCTTGATGCAATGGCAGTTTTAGAACCTGCTGTGGCGGAGTTAATGCAAAAATGATGGAAAAAGAAGAAAAAATGCAATCTATCAAGGTTGAAATATACAATCAGGTTTATAATATTCGTTTTGATGGAGATAAGGAATACATTATCCGCCTCGCCGAATATGTTGATAAGAAAATGAGAGAGATTGCTTCGGAGACTTTAACGGTAGATAGCTTAAAGGTTGCAATTTTAGCAGCGCTTCATATAGCAGATGAATTATATCAGTTAAAAACTCTTTTAGAACAAAACGACAGGCAGCTAGCTATTCGGAGCGCTGAATGCGCTGAGATGCTGGATAGGATTCTCAAGCAAAAGGATGTTGCGTAGAAACTTTCCGTAAGCTACTAAAAAAGCCATAGACTAGAGCAAACAATTCTCGTACTCTTAGAGACATTGACAGAGTCTTATTTTGAAATAAAATATTCAATAGAGCAAGAATCTAGCTCTACAAGGTTTGGGTAGCAATCACCCAAACTTGCCTGCGGAGAGGCGTAAAGTCTCGATGAAGCAGGAAACTTCATGCTCTGAGGCATGAAGTTAATCTAAAGGCGAAAGAATCTTCTGCAGAGTTCGTCTCAAACGAATGAGTGATTGAGCCAACACCTATGTAAAAGGGAGGCTGATGTTATGTTCGGTGCGATCTCAAATTGTGAGATTGCTGAAGAACATGACTCTGACACATTCAAGCTTTGGAATGTGGAAGGCCACCCACCTGTTGAGAAGCAGGTTCATATCACCAGTTTGGACGGCTCATGCGGTTGTTTTCTTTCGCCCTTTTAGAATTTTATTCGAAAGGGAGTGGGAATTATGCCGATATACGAATATAAGTGCAATTCTTGCGGAATCAAGATAGAGAAGATTCAAAGATTTTCTGAGCCGCCGCTAAAAACCTGTCAATCTTGCGGAGGTGAGCTTGAAAAGCTTTGGTCTTTATCAGGTTTTCAATTCAAAGGAACTGGTTGGTATGTAACGGATTATGCTAGAAAGTCTGTTAGCGATTCAACTTCAAAGAGCGAAGAAGCATCGAAAGCTTGTAGTCCTTCGGGTTGTGAAATGCCAGGATGCGCTGCTGGAAGCTGAACATCTTTCTTATAATTTTTCTCACCGCTGTTTACACGTTGGCACAATCAGGCAGAGCTTCCAAATCTGCTACTTCTGAAGCCGATACTGTTTTGAGTGTAACCGCAGTGAGAAAAAGCAATCCTGAATCGCTCATCAGAGCGGATGAGGTTTTTCTATATGAGAACGGAATTGAGCAGAAGATAAGAAATTTTGTTTTTGATCCTTCGCCTTCGAGAATAGTCCTTCTTGTTGATAACTCTCAAACCTTAAAAGCAAGTGTCGAGAAGTTGCAGTCAGCAGTAAAAGAATTCGCTTATGAAATTTATGAAGGAGATCAAATTTTTATTGCAGCTTATGATGAAAAACCAGAAATAGTGCAGGAATGGACTGACGATGCGAAAAAGATAGAATCTTCTGTTTCGCTTTTTAGGAAAAAGGGAAATCCTTATCTTTTTGACGCCATCTCAGCCGTAGTAAGGGAAGTTTTCTTGCCTTTAATGCCAGGAACAAAGAAAACGGCTTTAGTCATAATTGGTGATGGACTCGACCGAGGTAGCAGAATTTCCTTTGAGAAGGTTCTTGAAGAGCTTCAAAGCTACGATATAACAGTTTATTTTCTGCAAATTCCCGACAGAAGCGGCGGTGCATACCGTCGCAATCAACCAAAGGCAGAGCAAGTTGTAAGAATCCTTACCGAAAGCACTGGTGGAGTTGTTTTCGAATTTGAAAAAGCTAGTGAAGCTGCTAAAAGTATCTGCGATGAGCTTCGCAAAAATCGTTATCTTCTGTCCTACACTTCGACGAATCCAGCTTCGATTGAGCCTCGTAGAATTTTTCTTGTAGGGCAACAAGAAGATATAACCTTAAGGTCAAAGATGTTTCATCCGCCTACTATCAAGTTCTAAATTTTTTGCCGTGATTATAAAGCCAATCAAAAGCCAAAGATGCCTTGCGTCTTCAAAAGCTCCTACAAGTCCCTGATAGACGAAGGCAGATATGAAAGCTATAATGAAAGCTCGCTGTAAGACATTGCTTTTAGAAGACATTCTTAAAACTACAATCATTATGAGCAAAATTCCTATAAGCCCGAAAATTCCTGATTGCGTCGCGACGCTTAGGAAAATATTGTGAGCGTCTGTAAGAAAACTAAAACTTCCGTCCGTGTTTTGAAAAAGAACTTGGCAGGAATTAGTGCCGATTCCTTTACCAAAAAGAGGGTTTTCCAGAAAGGTTTTAGTTGAGTCTATCCAAACAAGTAAGCGTGCCGAAGGAAAGAATTCAAGACCAAAAATTTTAAAGCTAAAGGGTGCAGTCGAGTGAGGTTGCAAAGCAATGAAATTAACTAAATAAAGGAGAAGGGCTACAAGTCCAGAAAGCAGAAGACTTAAGGTTTTAGCGAGTTTTTTATCTTGTTCAAGGTAAATCCATAAGCCTGCGGTTAGAAAGATTCCACCAAATCCAGAAGAGAATGTGAAAACACAGACTGTCAAGGTTGCGAAGATCATCAAAATCAATGCTTTACGTTTGATAAGTTCCTTTTCGACGGCGGCGAGTAGTATCGCAAGAACTACGCTCAAGTAGTTAAAGAGTAGGCTCGGAGTAACGAACGTGCTTCTTATTCTAGGGTAACGTCCGACCGGAACGGAGCCGTAGTGGTATGTTGTGAAGTAAAGCAGAGGGTTTGAATTATCAAGATAGAAAAAAGCGATTGATAGAATTCCTACAAAAATGGCAATTAGAGATCCGTAGATTAAGGCTACCACGGCTTTTTCAAGGTCTGTCTCATTCTCTATCAAATTTAAGGTGACGATGGGTATCATCAAAAGATACGCTACGCCAAGTAGTTTAATTAAGCTGACTTGCACCGAATCTGAAAATAATACTGATAAGCACACTGCAAGAAAATAGACTGATAACGGGACGAAAGAAATGCTACTTCTGAATAGATAATCGCCTTTTTTGATTATTGAAGCCAGCCAGAATAGAAAAGTTAAAGTAAAAATAAGATCTGACGGGGGAATAGTAAAACCGGCTATCTTGAAAGAAGGCTGCATGTAACCAAGTGAAAATATGTATAAAAGAAACAGATATTTAGCAACTTGCAGACTCATTTGCGTTTTTCGACTATTTCAGAAAATGTATAGGACAGGATTTCTTCCATTGAAAGGTCGGTTACGGCTTTAATTTCGTTTTCTTCGAGTGCTCCACAGTTTATTGCTTGACGGAAGAAATTTAGGAGTCCATTTGCGGAAGCGGCATCGTCAAAAATGTTTCCTGTAAGGCTGGCTTGCGTTGCTTTTTGAATAAAGTTCTTCAGTCTCTTAGCTTGTTCTTCCAAAGATTGCAAAAAGAATGTGTAAACGGCGGCGTAGCGCGCTACGAGTTGGGCAGGATGCAAGTCCCAGCTTTGATAAAAACCGTTGCTTAGCGAAAAGCTTATGTTTCTAAAATGTTTTTGCCAAGCTTGTTGAACAATTGTTTTATTTTCAAGCATTTGAGCGGGCAAGAGGTTTTCGCCTTTGTGTGGTGGGATAGGCATTTGGATTGTGACCGAGTCAGAAAGCCTTATTCCTAGAGGCGATAAAGCTACCTGCATAAGCTGGCGAGCAAAATTGCAAACCTCGTGCTTTAAGTCTTGGTGGATACCTGATATTCCTAAGCTGGCAGTATAGTCAAAAGCGCCGAAGTGAGCTGCTACGACTCTCTCTTCTCCTGCTTCGACTATTCGATGTAAGGCAATTCTACCGTCTTTACCGATTATGGATTCGGGTGTTTCTATTATTACCTCGATTTTTATGGTATTGGTTTTTATTTGATAGTTTTCTTCGATTTTTTTTAGCAAAGCGGCTAGCACTTCGACTTCTTCAGCGTAGCGGATTTTTGGTAGCGTAACGACGAAATTTTCGGGAAGGTTTGCATTGGTCTTTTCAATAAAATTTGAAAGAAAAAGATCGAGTGTGCGAACAGCTCTTTTGAATGTTTCTTTGGAAAAGGATTTTATACGAAAACCACAAAAGGCAGGAGCTTGATTCGTGGCAATGCTATTTGCTAGTTCGTTTGATGCAGAAATTGCATGCAGGTCTTCTTCGTTATCAGGACGAAAACCGTAGCCATCTTCAAAGTCAATTCTAAAGTCTTCAACTGGTTCTTTTTTTAGCTTTTCTATGGTTCTATGATAAACAGCCCAAGCAAGCCAAGCATGGAAGTTTTCCCTTTTGACTGCTTCGGGGTTTTCTATCAGTTTATCTTGCAGAGTATTTATAGACTTTTCGTCGGCATTGAGAGCTTCAGCGTTAGGCATTGACATTGCTTTTGCAAACTCTACGAAGTTTGGAGCGTACTTGTGCAAAAATTTTAAGGCAATTTCACCGAGTTTTCGTGGCGTGTCAGCCCGAAAGAGATTTGCTCCACCATAAACTACATGAACTGGTTGGCGTTTATTAGTTGTTTCAACAGTCTTTTCTGCTGAAAGCTTTTGATTAAAAATTTCTTGTGCAAAGTTTTCTAAGCGCATCATTTTTAATTTCTTTTTGGGTTTGTCGTTTGTCAAGTTAAGACAAAAAGAAAAGGCAGATCTTAAATCTGCCTTAAGTTACGGAAAAATTGCTTCCGCAGCTTTTAGAAAAACCTTACAGTATAGCCAACTTTGATTCCACGTCCAATTTCTGGTGCTAAATCCTTGATGAAAGAAACGTGGTTTCTATAGAGTCGGTCGGTTAGATTGTAAAGGTAAACTGTGAATATGTGTGCTTGGTGTTGTCGGGCTATGGTGTAGGAGCCGGCTATGTTATAAACTGTGTAGCCACCTGTTCTAGTTTCTAGCGGGAAGGTTTTGTTTTGAGAAGTTGCAAAAAGAACTTCGGGACGGATGCTGAGGTCTTTGTACCTGAGGTCTAAACCAAGTCTTGCTCTTGTTGGAGGAATACGAGGTAAATTTATTTTTTTGTTGACGAGCCTTGCTCTTACTGTATCAAAGCTGAAGAAGCTACCTAAGTGCTTATTAAGCTGTGCGTTTAGATTGATTTCTGCTCCCATATATTCTGCGTCTGACTGTTCGTATTTTGCCACTGGGAGTCCATCTTCTATGTCAACTTGACCATCGCCGTCTTCGTCTTGAGGAGCCAGGAAAACAAAATTATCAATGCGATAGTAGAAGACATCGCCTATGAGGTTAAATTTTTCTGAAGCATGTCGAATTGAGAAGTCAACTCCATTGGCTTTTTCTGCTTTTAGGTTTTGGTTTCCTATCTCGAAGGTTACATTGCCTATGTGAGGACCGTAGTTGTAAAGCTCCTCAATAGCGGCGGCTCGATAAGAGTTTGTATAATTGAAAACGAAGGAGCCACCTTGCCACAATCCTATGTTAAGTCCAAATGCGCCGGAAAAGCCTGTAAAGGTGCGTTTTCTTAGTTCTGCATTTTCGGGACTGTAGTTATTATTTTCGATGCGTCCGCCGAATTGAAGTTTTATGCGTTCGAAGTTTAATTCTTGTAAAGTAAATGCAGAAAACGAATTATGTTTGATTCTACCTTGAATCAATTGTTCTTCTCCGTTTATAACGTATCTACGGTTAAATCCTTCAAAACCAAAGCGACCTGTTAGGTTTTTGTATTTTGCTTGTTCAAACAGTGTTCGGTAGGAAAAGATTTTGTTATCAAAAATCGTTCCAGGGAAGTCTCGTCCTTCAATGACTTCAATTTCTTTATGCTGATATTCTGTGTAGTCCAATTTATATTGAATGCTACTTAAGAAAGAACCGTTAAAGTCGCGGAAACCCCCATTTATGCGTGCGTTATTTCTTTTCATGCGCAAATCTATTTGTTCTACTTCCTCTTCGTCGTCCTCGTGATGATGATGGGTAAAAGTTTGAGCGAATGGGATGCCGTAACGCCTCAAATCGAAATTGTAACTTCCGCTGAGCCAGCCCTTTCTAGCATAGTAACCAAGACCAAAAAAACCCGAATTAGTTCTTGAAGCTGAGTTGAAAATTTTGCCTATGGGCGTGTTGTAATCGCCTGCGCGGTTGAAACTTCCGCCGCCGCGAATCATGAATCTTTGAAGTCCATATTCGAAACCGCCTGCCAGTGCTCCTTGTCTATTGGCAGTGTTTGCTAACGAAGAGATAAAACCCGTCAAACCGGAATGGAAATTTGTATCTTCTCCGCTGATTACATTTACTACACCGCCGATAGCGTTTGAGCCATAAAGAAGAGTCGCGGGACCTTTTACAATTTCTATTCTTTCCGCAGTTAACGGTTCTAAAGGTTCGCCGTGGTCGCCGGATTGTGAACTTATCGAACCAGAGCGAACACCATCTTGTAAGATCAAGACTCTATCGCCATCAAATCCGCGAATAACAGGGCGTGAGGTGCTGGGTCCGAAACTGCGTTTGTTTACGCCCACTTCGCTTTCTAGTACCTCACCAATTGATGTGGAAGCCCTTTCTACTATTCTTGTTGAAGGAACAGAGTTAACCGAATGAAAAGAATCAAAGATAGATTCTATCTTTTCTGAAGCCGTGACTGTTACTTGTGCTTTAATTGATGAAATCTGTAGGTTAAAGTCAACTTCAGCTACCTGATCGGAAGACAACTCTAAGTTTTTTGTCTGATCAACAAAGCCTTCAAGATGAACTAAGATCGTATGCCTTCCTTTAGGAATATTTTTTATTTCGTAGTAACCGTTTTCATCTGTTGTGGTCGAAAGGTTAAGAGCGGGAATACTGACGACTGCATCATGGATAGGTATTTTAGCATCGCCATAGGTTACTCTTCCTTTGATAACTGCACCAGTTTGAGCTAGAGATTGTAAACTAAAGAGTAGAAGTAGAAAAAGCGCTGTCTTCATAATTGAGTCTTCTCCCTAAAAAATACTAAAAGCGTAATCTTTTATTATAGGTTTAAGAGCGACCTATCGGTGAGAGTTTTTAATGAATGGCTTTTTTTGATTTATGAATTGCTTAGTTTTACGAACTAGTGGTTTTTTGGTATTCAGTTTTGATTTTGGCGTTACTTTGGTTAAGATTAGACAGAAAGAATGGACTTTATAGATTCACAGAAGAAAATAATGGTCATTTTCGGGACTCGTCCCGAAGCGATAAAGCTTGCACCTGTTATTCACGAGTTAAAAACCGTTTTTAAGACCGTAGTAGTTTCGACGAGTCAACATCTTGATTTGCTAAAGCCTGTTTTGAATCTTTTTGAGATAGAAGTTGATCACGAATTGAAAGTGATGACGAAAAATCAGACTCCTCATCGGGTTTGTGCAAGATCACTTGAAAAACTTGACAAAATAATAACAGCTGAAAAGCCAGATTTAATCTTAGTTCAAGGTGATACAACGACAACTCTTTCCGGAGCACTTGCAGGTTTTTATCACCGAATTCCCGTCGGTCACATTGAAGCAGGTCTTCGCTCGGGCAACATCTACAGTCCCTTTCCTGAAGAGATGAATAGACAGCTTGTTTCGAAAATAGCTACGTATCATTTTGCTGCTACCAAGGGTAATCGAGATAATCTTTTGGCAGAAGGCATTCCTACGGAGAGAGTTTTCGTAACCGGCAATCCAATAGTTGACGCTTTGAAAAGCTTTTTGGAGAAACTTTCTCCAAGTGAAAAGATTTTAAGTCTCATTAAGGAAACTGAAGGGAAAAAAAGAGTTCTCTTAACAACTCATAGAAGAGAGAGTTTCGGTGAAACGATGCGGCAGAACTTGATAGTTTTAAGGGACTTTGTTGCGAAGCATAAGAACCTTTGCCTTATATTCCCAGTTCATCTTAATCCGAAGGTAAAAGATTTAACTTGCGAAGTCTTGTCTGGTCAGGAAAGAGTGTATCTTCTCGAGCCACTTAATTATGGTGATTTTATTTTTTTGATGAAATCTTCTTGGTTGATAGTTTCTGACTCTGGGGGAGTTCAAGAAGAGGCTCCAAGTCTTGGAAAACCTGTCCTAATTTTGCGTGATACTACTGAGCGGCCTGAGGCAATTCAAGCAGGTGTTGCAAAGCTTGTAGGTGGAAGCCCACAAAAGCTTAAGCAGATGCTTGAAACTAACTACTCAGTTGAAACTTGGATAAAATCGGTCAAAGAAGTTGCGAATCCTTTTGGAGATGGGCGTGCTTCAAAGAGGATTTTGAAAATCCTTCTAGATGAAGTTTTCCAGAGTAAAAAATCAAGAGCTTCATCATGAAACGACCAAAAGCAGTGATGAACTGGAGCGGTGGTAAGGACTCTGCAATGGCTTTACAGAAAGCCTTGTTAGAATTTGAAGTTTGTTATCTTTTGACAACAGTTAATGAGAAATGGCAAAGAATCTCCATGCATGGCGTAAGGAGGGAGCTTCTTCAAAGTCAAGCTGAAAGCATAGGCATTCAGCTAATAGAAGTTCTTCTTCCCGAGGTCGCTTCTATGGAAGTTTACGAAGAGAAGATGAATGAAGCCTTAGATTTTTTGGTAAGAGAAGGCATTACACATGCAATTTTCGGAGATATTTTTCTGGAAGATTTAAGGGCTTATCGCGAAAGCAAGCTTAAAGAGAAAGGCGTAAAAGCGGTTTTTCCGCTATGGGGAAAAGCAACTAAGTTTCTTGTTGAAGAGTTTATGAGAATGAAATTTGGGGCCATAGTAGTTTGTGTTGATGCATCAAAGCTGAAAAAAAGTTTCTGCGGTAGAATTTTGGACGAGGATTTTTTTCGGGATCTACCTGAAGATGTAGACCCTTGTGGAGAAAACGGAGAGTTTCATACTTTTGTTTTTGATGCACCGTTTTTCAGAAAGCCGATTCCTTTTAAGAAAGGTGATATAGTTTATCGTGAGTACGATGACACGAGATGGGCAAGTAAGTTTTATTTTTGCGATTTAATTGTATGAGATCATTGTTGGTTTCATCTGTGATTTCCATTGTTTTTTGCTTTGGTTTGTGCAAGGGAATAGAGATTAGCGAAGTTCATGTTGAGCAAAGTAGGATAATCGTAGTTCCGGCGGGCGCTAGTCTTCAAAAGGCGATAGAGCAAGCAAAAGGTGGGGATATTATTCAGCTTCAGGCAGGTGCGAGCTATGATGCAATTGTGCTGCCGAAAAAGGATTCATTCGGAGTTATAACGATAAGACCATCTGGGGTAGAGCAAATGGCAGAAAATTTCGAATGTAACGATAAAAACCTAAGAGGTAAATTTACGGCTAAAGTAGTAACTAGAGGCAAAGGCATCTCGGCTGTTTCTACTAAGGCAGGAGCTAGCGGTTATCGTTTTGTTTGTATTGAGTTTGCGCATGAAGGCGGGGGCTACGTCTATAATCTCGTGTATCTCGGTTCTGAGGATGAAAGAAGGTTTATTCCGAGTGATTTTGAATTTGATAGATGTGTTTTCCGTTCTTCTAATATCGGTAAAACGCGCAGAGGCATAGCCGTAAACGCAGCAAACGTAATAATTAAAAAGAGTTATTTTGAAGGATTTGCTTATCCGCAGGAAGAAACTCAAGCAATTGCAGGCTGGACGGGCACTAGAAACTTAAAAATTTTAGACAGTTACATCGAAGGTGGAGCAGAGAATATTCTTTTCGGAGGGGCTGATCCTGAAAATTCAGACTTAATACCGCAAGACATCGAAATAAGAGGCAATTATCTTAAGAAGCGACCTGAATGGAAAAACAGTGCGACGATTAAGTGTTTGTTTGAATTGAAAAATGCAAAACGTGTCGTTTTTGCAGAGAATTATCTTGAAAACAATTGGGAAGGAGCAGCCTTCAGGATAACCGTAAGAAATCAAGACGGCAGGGCTACCTTTAGCACTATAGAAGATGTGCTGATTGAAAACAACATAATTGACGGCGCAGGTGGCGGTATTAACATTCTAGGAAAGGATGATACTTTTGTAAGTCAAGTGCTTAGAGGTTTAATCATAAGGAACAATCTTTTCTTGAGAATTGGGACAGATAATTTCGCTGGAGGTGGTTATTTCGTGCAGGTAAGCGATGGTAAGGATATTTTGATCGAAAATAATACGGTTTTTAACGAAGGCAACATCGTTACTTTTCACGGTAAAATGCCAGAAAACTTTATCTTTCGTAAAAACATAGTAGGGCATGGTTTATATGGAATTCATGGTTTGCCAAATGTGTTTTCTCTTACAAAGGAGTTTCAGAACAACATAGTTGTTAACAACCGAAAAGTCAGCAATTCTGATCGAGCTTTTCCTAACGGAAACTTGTGGGTGTCAGATTACTCGAAAGTTATAGGGAAAGGATTTGTGCCGCTAGTGCAAGCAGGTTTTGATCCGTCCAAGCTACCGAGTAACTTACTTAGTCGCATTGTTAATCGTGAAAGGTAGATTCTAGAGCTTCTTTTTGAGAAGTTCGTTGACTATTTTAGGATTAGCTTTTCCTTGTGAAGCTTTCATGACTTGTCCAACAAGAAAGCCGAAGAGCTTTTGATTCCCTTGACGATATGCTTCCACTTGAGATGGATTTTTTTCTATAACTTCATCAATTAGCTTCTCAATTAGAGAAGTATCTGATATTTGCTCGTAGCCTTTTTCTTTAATTACTTGCGAGGCGGTTTTTCCAGTTTTGAACATTTCGACTAGAACTTCTTTGGCTTGATTGTTATTGATTTTTTCTTCCTCTCTTAGTTTTATCAATTCAGCAAGATTTTCTGGTTTTAGTAATGACTCTGCTGCAGTTATGCTTGCTTCATTAAGTTCGCGCAGCATTTCGGAGAGAATAAAATTTGCGGTCATTCTTGGATTTCCGGAAAGCTTGGTGGTCTGTTCATAAAATTCTGCTAGCGATTTTTCGCTAACCAAAAGCGAAGCATCTGCAAAGCTAAGTCCGTATTCTTTCATGAATCGGTCACGCATGTCGTCAGGTAATTCAGGCATTTCTGATTTGATTTGCTCGATCCATTCTTCAGAAACTATCAAAGGAGGAAGATCGGGTTCTGGGAAATAGCGGTAATCGTGAGCTTCTTCCTTTGAGCGCATAACTCTAGTGCAGCCAGCCTTTTCATCCCAGAGTCGTGTTTCTTGTTTTATCTGCCCACCGCTTTCGTAAGTCTCGATTTGCCTGTTGATTTCGTATTCGATGGCTCGTTGCATGAAGCGGACTGAGTTGAGATTTTTCAGTTCAACTTTTGGACGAAATCCGGTTTCGCCTATTTTTCGCACCGACACATTCGCTTCACATCTTAAATTTCCTTTTTCCATGTCGGCATCCGAGGCGCCTACCCATTGGAGAACGCGTCGAACATGGTTTACGTAGTCGTAAGCCTGCCAAGACGAGCGAAAATCAGGAGCGGTGACTATCTCGGCAAGCGGCGTGCCCGCCCGATTTAAGTCAATGTAAGAGTATTTATCAACTTCAGGTAAGCCCTCATGAACGTTTTTTCCAGCATCTTCTTCTAAATGTAAGCGAATGATACGAATTTGCATGGGTTTCCATTCTTTTGCTCTTCCTTGCTCGTCTCGTTCAGCCGTCATAATAGTTAAAATTCCATCTGAAGAAAAGGGCTTGTCATACTGAGATATTTGATAACCTTTCGGCAGATCCGGGTAAAAATAATTTTTGCGAGCGAAAACAGAAACTGGATTTATTTTTAGACCCAAAGCAAGAGCAGCTTTCGCTCCGAGTTCAACGGCGCGCCAATTCAAGACAGGTAAAGCACCGGGAAGTCCTAAACAAACAGGACAGGTGTTTGAGTTTGGAGTTTCACCAAAACTTGTCGGACAGGCGCAGAAAATCTTTGTATTCGTTGATAGCTGAACGTGTATCTCCATGCCGATAACGGCTTCCCAACCATTCTTCATATCTTAAAGTTTATTTGAATTTAACAGCTTTCTTCAACTACCTAATCTGAACATCTATCTTTATCAGTCTCCATTTGTCTTCTTTGACAAACTCTAAATCGAAATATGTTACGTTGGGAATAGTGTCAAAGCTTCCTTTAGTTGAGAGAAGGTCATAACCCTTTTCTTTACGTATTCTCGGCGATTGAGTGTATGAGACAGGTAAGCGTTTGATCTGACTCATTACCTGATTAACTTGCTCTTTAGCAGCTATGAAGCTGCTGAATGATTTTTTCAGATCATTGTCTGTAAACTGTTGACGAAAAGGATACGAAGACTTATCCAGGAAATCAGAAAAATCTTCTGTTTGAATAGCATCGTTAAAATCGAGAAGGGTTTTTCTGACCAAGCTATCGTAATCAGAGGAGGCAGTTGATTCTGTTTCATCATCAAGGCTGTTTTCGCCGAAGTCGGATGTTGTGTTGGGTTTCTTTTGCGTTTTTGATGACACGTCTTCTTGGTCAAAGCTATCATCTCCGAAGTCAGACTTACTATAGACAATGCCATCAAGGATCATTCTATTTCCGCTTGGTGGTTGATCTATTCGAAATTCTTTTATTGCAAAGCCAAAGAAGCTAAGCTGAAGAGAGTTTCCGCTTACACTGACCGAAGCATTTGTAATTTCTGTGCCGCCTTGCTTAAAATCTGACGTTCCATCGGGGCGGATATTTAAGGTTGAACCATCTCTGCCCTTCCACAAACCAACATAGTTTTGAGGTGGTGGATTACTGCCGCTTTTTCCACAGATACAACCTAGAACAAAAAGCGCAGAAACGAAAATTGCCATTATGCTTGAGTAATTGAATTTAGAACGCTGCATATTATTTTGACTGCTCATTTTTTAATTTTTCGTAAGCATCAAACCAGCTTTCGGGAAGAAAGTGGATACTTACGAGTTGCGAATATTTTATTGAAGAAGGTTTTCTTTGTCAATAGCTTTGCGTCTGATGACTACATAGGCTAAGCTGAAGCAGGTGAGTTAATAATTTGTGCTGTGTAGGATTTGCGTATTGATAGCTTAAGGATGTTAAGGGTTGTTTTTTGAAGGTCGGTTGATGCTTTTCATCACTTTTTGTAATTTGTAAGAGCACTTTTTGAAAGAAGGAAAGACGAACAACTGGCTTTTCAGGGAGTTTTTTTGAGTTTACAATTAGAACTTAGCGTTTTTGCTTGCTCTTTTTGCAGTGGTTAAATTTCTTATGAAATCTGAACGATAGCTTCAAAAGAACTTACAACAAGATTTGAAGTAAGAATTATTCAATAATTGCTAGAATCTCACCGGCATTTACCGTATCGCCTTCCGAGAATCGAATTTCCCTTACGATACCATCTTTAGGAGATTTCATTTCGTTTTGCATCTTCATGGCTTCAACGACTACTATGCCATCTCCGCGTTTTACCGAACCGCCTTTTTGTACGAGAACTCGGACTACCTTCCCGGGCATTGATGTTTTAATTTCTACGATTCCATCGCCTGATATTCCAGCGCTTGAGACTCGTAGGGCTTTTGGATCGAACATCTTAACTTCTAATTCGTGATTGCGAATATGAACTATGTCATTTGGTGCAACGTAGATTTCGTAAATTAGGTTTTCGTGTTTGAGAAGGTAAACGTCAGGTTCTACTTCGGAAGCTTCAAGTTCGTAGTGGCGGCCTTCGATCGTTGCAATGACCTTTTCTTCTTCCCTTTTAATTTCTATCTCTTGTCTTTCTCCTTCTATTTCCGCAATTAACTTCATAGGGCAGAATGTTTATTTTTGCAGAAGACGAACGTTTTAAGCAAATTGGAGACGACGACTTTTCAGGCAACCCAAAATCGGACTTTTGTTTCTTGATTGCTGAAACAAAATCGTGATAATTTTAATCGAAAATTAAGATTATTTCTTAAGAAGAAGGGGTCTTTATGAAGACAATCAGTCTTGTGAGCTTATTTATATTAGGTTGTTTGTCTTTGTCTTGTTCGAGTGGGGCTGCTGGTAGAAGGTATTGGGGGAAAACTGAACCTCCGAAAGAAAATGTTTTGAGATATATTTCAGGTAGCGAACCTGAATCTTTAGACCCACAAATTCCTACAGGTCAGCCTGAAGCCCGCATTCTCATGGCTTTGTATGATGGTCTAGTTGAGTATCACCCAAAGACGATGGAGCCAATACCAGCAATTGCCGAACGATGGGAAATAAGTCCTGACGGGACAGAATTCATATTTTATTTGAGAAAGAATGCCTGTTTTTCGAACGGTGAGCCGATAACTGCACATGATTTTGTTTATACCTTTCGCCGAGGGCTTTCTCCTGAACTTGCGGCACAGAATGCCTATCTAGCTTACGAAATAAAATATGCTCAGGCGTATAATTCTGGTGAGGCTTTTGTTAAGGATAAGAATGGGAATTTTCTTTTAAGAAGAGATTATAAGGACACCGGAAAAAAAGATTTTGATTCGAGCGGTTTTGGTCCTGATACGGAATTCCATCGTTTCATAAACTCTCCCGCAAGACTTACTGTTCCTTATGCAGAAAAGGAGCTTGAAGCATATCTAAAGGATAATCCACAGATGCGAGAGGTGCTTAAAGATAAAGAGCTTGTGCCGGTTCGAGCCGAAGATATAGGAGTTGAGGCTATAGATGATTATACCTTGCGTTTGAAGCTTGAACTTCCAGCTCCTTACTTTCTGGATTTGCTGGCTCATCAATTTTTTAGAGTCGTCCATCGCCAGACGATTGAAAAACACGGAAACAGTTGGACCAGACCAGAGAATATCGTTACAAGCGGAGCGTTTAAGCTTGCAGTTCATCGTCCTTACGACGTTTTGATAGCGGTTAAGAACCCTGAATACTGGGATGCGGAAAATGTTTCTCTGGATAGAATCGAGTTTTATCCGCTTGAAGAGCAGACTACAATGATGAATCTTTACAAGGCTGGAGAAGTTGATGCACTTTACAACAATACCGTTCCTGCACCTTGGCTCGATGAGATAAGAAAATATAAGGATGAGTATCTTGATTATCCAGAAGCAACTGTTCAGTATTATACATTCAACATAACAAAAAAACCTATGGATGATGTGCGAGTTCGCAAGGCTTTTGCCTTGGCGATAGATAGATTTGCGTTAGCCAAATTCCGCAAGACTGCAAAACCGCTAGCTGATTTCACGCCAGAAGGCATTTTCCCAAGATATGAAGAGGTTAGGAAGAGAGTTTACAAGGATTTACTTAAAGAAGCCGGTATTTCTGAAGAAGAATGGAATAGACGCTATTTTGATCCTCAAAAAGCTTGTCGCTTGATGCAAGAGGCTGGCTATGAAGTTGTAAGTAAAGAAAATGGAAGATGTGAGGTTAAGAATTTTCCTCTCGGAGATGTTTCCTTGACCTATAACACTTCGGAAGTTAACAAAGCCGTTGCGGAGTTTATACAGGCTCAGTGGAAACAAAATTTAGGAATCACTATTCCGCTTAAAAACATGGAGTGGAAAACATTCTTACCTTTCCGAAAAAGGCTCGAGTACACTGGAATAGCGCGGGCTGGTTGGGTTGGCGATTACATGGACCCAAACACTTTTCTTAAGCTTTTCTACGGGCCTAACAATGATAGTGCGACTGGTTGGCATGATCAAAAGTTTGATCAGCTAATGAATCGGGCAAATAGCGAAACCGACCCGGAAAAAAGATTTGAATACCTCGCAAGAGCGGAATTTTATATGTTGCAGAATCAGCCCGTGATTCCCTTGATGACTTCTGCGACTAACTGGATGAAAAAGCCTTATGTAAAGGGAATGTATCCTAATCCGGGAACGCTTCACGCTTGGAAGTTTGTTTATATTGAACGAGACCCTGCAAAGTGGGATAGGGATGTAAACGAAGATTTACTAAAAAGAGAAGACCCAATGGTTGAAGCAAAACTAGCAAAACTGATGAAAACTCAATTAGATTTTCAAAAACGAAGGCGTGGAGAATAGAGAAAATGCTTTACTTTATAGTCCGCAGACTTTTGATAATAATTCCGACGGCTCTTTTGGTCGTGACGGTAACATGGGCTTTAATTCGCTTTGCTCCAGGAAATTTTTATACTGGTGAAAAGCAGCTTCCAGCCGCTATAGAAGAAAACATAAGGAAAAAATACGGACTTGATAAGCCTTGGTATCAGCAATATCTCATAATGATAGGCAATATAATTCGAGGGGATTTTGGAGAGTCGCTCAAGTATCAGGGACAATCCGTAAACGAAATCATATACCGTCATTTGCCTTATTCCGCAACGATCGGTATTTTGGCTTATCTTTTAGCCTTGGCAGTTGGTTTAACAACTGGTATTCTGGCAGCACTCAGGCAGAATTCTTTTCTTGATTACACCTCAATGGCGATTGCCATGCTGGGCATATCTATTCCTAATTTTGTCTTGGGTCCTATTTTGGTCATTTTATTTGCTTTGGGGCTGTATGTTCTGCCGCCAGCTCGTTGGGGTGGTCTGTCTAATCTTGTTTTGCCAGTAGTTACACTTTCGGCCATTTATGCAGCATATATTGCTAGGCTGACTCGTGCAGGAATGCTTGAAATTCTGCGATCGGATTTTATTCGCACAGCTCGAGCAAAAGGACTTGATGAGTGGACTGTGCTATTGAGGCATGCTTTAAGAGGTGGGATAATTCCTGTCGTTTCATTTACTGGACCGGCGCTTGCACACCTTCTTGCCGGCACAGTCGTTGTGGAGAAAATTTTTGCCATACCGGGACTTGGAAATATCTTTGTGCAGTCGGTCCTAAATCGCGATGAGCCGCTAATTTTAGGAATAGTGGCTTTTCTTTCGATACTAATTATGTTTTTTAACCTAATCGTAGATATTTCATACGGCTTTTTGGATCCGAGAATTCGTTACGAGTAAGAGCTTATGAAAGAGCAAGAAATTGTAAAAGGCACTTCGCTTTGGCGAGATGCTTGGAAAAGATTGCTGAAGAACAAGTTGGCAGTTTTCGGAATGGTAGTGCTCTCAATTATGGTTATTGCTGTGACCGTAGGTCCAGCAATCATAAGATGGGCAACTGGTTACACTTACGATTACATTCCACCAGAGAGTGAACTAGTTAGGTCGTTTCCGCCATCGCTTAAGCATCCGATGGGAACGGATGATGCCGGTCGTGACATCCTTGCTCGTGTGTTACAGGGTGGGAGAGTTTCCTTAATGGTTGGCGTTATTTCTACTCTGGTTTCGCTAATTATTGGTGTAAGCTATGGCGCTGTTGCGGGTTACTTCGGGGGGTTCATTGATAATTTAATGATGCGAATAGTAGATATAATCTACTCGATTCCTTACATTCTGATTGTGATAGTGCTTTTATCGGTTTTCGGCGGCCCTAATACGCCTGGATTTATAAAGGCGACAGCTGATATTTTCGGTGGTGGGCAAGGACTTAGTCAGATTTTTTTGTTGTTTTTTGCTCTTGGTCTGGTTTCGTGGCTTACGATGGCACGAGTAGTTCGTGGGCAGATTTTAAGCTTAAAAAATCAGGATTTCGTTATGGCAGCGAGAGCTACTGGGGTTTCAACCTTTGGGATAATTTTCAGGCATCTTGTTCCTAATGCTTTAGGTCCTGTGATTGTTTATGCAACGCTTACAATTCCTTCAGTGATGTTGTCGGAAGCTTTTCTTTCTTTCTTAGGACTTGGTGTGCAAGCTCCGTATGCTTCTTGGGGAAGCATGGTTGCAGATGGAATTAAAAATATATCCATCTATCCATGGCAGTTGATTTTTCCGGGAGTTACGATGGCTCTGACACTCTTTTCGCTTAACTTTTTAGGTGATGGGCTCCGTGATGCTCTAGATCCACAAACAAGGAAGTTTTAGTTATGAAAAGCATACTTGTTTTGCTTGTTTTGATAATGAGCTTTGATGTTGCTTTTACTCAGAATCGAAGCACTCGGCAGCAGACTCAACAGAAACAGACAGAAAAGCAAAATGCTAAATCCCAGAGTCAAAGGCAAACCAGTAATCAGGATGTGAAGAAAGAAACAGAGTATAAGATTGCAAAAGAAGGTGTCGGCATAGAAGGTATCGTCGTCGGTAAATCCACAATGCAAGACGTAATCAAGAAATTCGGTAAAGATTATAAATGGATAGTTCACAAAAAATATTCCTATCAGATGGCATATCCAAATGGACTTTCCTTTTATATCTGTCAAAGCGACAAAAGAAAAGAGATTTTCGATATTGAAATAAAACCTCCATACAAGGCTAGAACAAGTCGAGGAGTTATTCTTGGTGTTAGCACGGTTGAGGATGTTCAAAGGATTTATGGGAAGTCTAAAGATGGTTTGGAGTATAGAGGAGTGAATTTTTATTACACCAATCAGAAAGGCAAAAGAGTAATCACCACAATAGACATTGTTGAAAATTCAGGTCTTCGGCAGTGTAAAGTTGAAGAAAATAAGAAGAGGTAGGTTTTGATGAGCATGAAAGGTGACACGCTTTTATTGGTTAGGGATTTGAAGACTTATTTTCAAACGGAAGATGGGGTAGTAAAGGCTGTTGATGGCGTTTCTTTTGAACTGAGAAGTGGCGAAACTTTAGGCATCGTGGGTGAGTCGGGAAGTGGCAAGTCCGTAACAAGTCTTTCCATTATGCGTTTAATTCCGGAGCCACCGGGCAAGATTGTTGACGGTCAAATCTGGTTTAATGGTGTAAACTTATTGGAGCTTTCTCCTGAGGATATGAGAAAGATAAGAGGGAAGCGAATTGCAATGATCTTTCAAGACCCGATGACTTCACTTAATCCTTTCTTGAGAATCTCCACTCAGTTGATGGAAGTTACTGAACTTCATCTCGGTCACTCTAAGAAGGAGGCTTATCAGCATGCAATAAAAATGCTCGATATGGTTGGAATTCCAGAAGCGAAGGAACGAGTAAATGGTTACCCTCACGAATTTTCTGGCGGAATGCGTCAGCGCGTTATGATTGCGATGGCTTTGTCTTGCGATCCCGAACTTTTGATAGCCGATGAACCTACGACGGCGCTTGACGTAACCATACAGGCACAGATTCTCGAGTTGATAAAGGATATGAAAAGGCGGTTGGGAACTAGTGTTATTTTGATAACGCATGATCTAGGTGTAGTTGCTGGCATGACCGATAGGGTTATTGTAATGTATGCTGGGAAGATTTTTGAACAAGCGCCAACTAGAGAGCTTTTCAAAAGACCAGCAAATCCATACACAAAAGGATTGCTGCGGTCGGTTCCCGATCCGGCTCACGAAGAAGGAAAACCTCTTTATCAAATTCCGGGGCTTCCGCCTGATGTGGCTCATCTACCGCCGGGTTGTCCCTTTGCTGAAAGGTGTGAAAGAGCGACGGCGATTTGTCACAACGAATTCCCACCTTTTGTTGAGGTCAATAGTGATCATTGGTCTCTTTGCCACTTTGCTGAGGAGGTTTACAAGGAGTCATCCCGACTATTTTGAGGTGTTACTTTATGCAGAATGGTAGCTTGATTTCGATTGAAAATCTAAAGGTTTATTACAAAGTAGGCGGTGTATTTTCAAAAAAAGTCGTAAAGGCCGTTGACGATGTAGATTTGCAAATCAAAAGAGGTGAAACTTTAGGGCTTGTAGGTGAATCGGGATGCGGTAAATCCTCACTTGGAAAAGCAATTTTAAGGCTTATAGAGCCGACAGAGGGTAAGGTTATTTATAATGGCGTTGATCTTGTGAAACTTTCAGCTCGACAGATGCGTGAGCAGAGAAAGCATCTTCAGATAATTTTTCAGGACCCCTATTCTAGCCTGAATCCAAGAATGACCGTTGGACAAATAATTGGTGAGCCTATAAAAACGTTTGGTTTGGCAAAGGGTAGAGAGGTAGAAGAAAGAGTTCAAGAATTGATGGAAGCCGTCGGTCTTTCTCGTAGATTTGTTAAACGTTATCCGCATGAATTTTCTGGTGGTCAACGTCAGCGAATCGGCATTGCTAGAGCCTTAGCCTTAAATCCTGAGTTTATAGTAGCTGATGAACCTATTTCAGCCTTAGATGTTTCGATTCAATCTCAAATAATGAATCTGCTAGAGAAACTTCAAGCCGAAAGAAAACTTACATATCTTTTTATTTCTCATGATCTGAGAGCTGTTCGGCATCTTTCTGACAGAGTTGCAGTGATGTATTTAGGCAAGATTGTTGAGCTTGCTTCAGCGAAAGAGATTTACGAGGAACCATTGCATCCTTATACGAAGGCATTAATCTCGGCTGTTCCTATTCCCGACCCTGAAATAGAGGCAAACCGTGAAAGAATAATTCTAAAAGGTGATGTTCCTAGTCCGATAAATCCACCTCAAGGTTGCCGTTTTCACACTCGTTGTCCATTTGCTATACCTGAGTGTTCTATTATCTCTCCTGAGCTTGTGGAAATAAAACCATCTCATCGAGTATCTTGTATTCGCATTTCAAAAGATCATCCCGACATCAAAGAAAACGCAGCTAAAGGGCTTGGGGTTGTTTGATTGTAAATTGTTGAAAAATTTTTGAAACGCTTTTCCGATTAAAAGTCTTAAAAGTCTAGAGCGGGTTGATCGCGTATGACTTGTCTTGCCAGTAGGATGCAAAAACAAGAGCAAAGCAGGTGGCAGGAAGTTCAAAATGCCTTTGCAGAGAAAAATTCTGTAGCGGTAGTTTTACTCGATGAAAAAGGTTGTGTGCTTTGCACTTCTAACGACAATTCTCTTTGTAGCCGGCTGCTTCAATCGGAGTATTCTCCTCGTTGTGAAGAGTTCTGTGGGAAGGCGGCTAAGATGGATTCTGCTTGCCATGTAAAATGCCACGCTGGTCTTAACTTCTATGCTTTTCCTTTGCAAATTGGAAACAGAAAGCTCAGAGTTATTTTGGGAAGAGCGTTTTTGAAAACTGAAGATTATCGCCTAGCAACTCAGAAGATGATAGAAGGTGAATGGGCTCATCTATTTTCAGCTGAAGCTTTTGAAAATATTCATTTTTCGCATTCAACAGTTGAATTTGAACGAATTGCAAAGAAATTCATAGAGCTTGCCAAAAATGAGCCTTCCTTCACCGAATTGATAGGTGTTGAGCTAGATATTGCTGAAGTTGAAAAAATCGTTCGGCATGAGGTCATGTCTTTTGAATCAAGAGTAGATTTTCATTATTGGCGACGCATTTTTAATTCGCTTCTTGATACTGACTACAAACAGGCTTGCAATTGGATACTACAATTTTTGAATGAAAAATTTGGCATTGCAGACTTAGCGCTCTTTCAGATACGTGAATTTTCATTTCACAGAGTAGCTGCTTTCGGCAGGTTCAGTCAGAAAAGGTTTAGAGTTCAGGTTTTTGAAGAAGAACATCATCTCTATGAAGCTTTTAATCGTAGTAAGGTTTTGCAAATTAAGATTGGTCAAGAAGGACGGGCTTGGTTTTTTCCAATAGTTGTAGGTTCAAAAATCAGTCATGCACTATTGATTAAAAGTGATCATCTGAGCGAAGAGATAACGAGACGGATATTTCGATTCTGCCGTGAGATTCGCTTGCAACTCGAAATCTTGCGTCTTCGCTATGAACTTGACCGTCAAGCTTTGTTGACGGAAATGATAAAGAAATTTAATCGAACTCTTCGCAAATCAAAGCATATAGATATTTGGGGAAGTTTTTTACAGTTCTGTTCTGATGCTATGCAGTCAGAAAGGTGTTCGCTTTTATTTTATGACGAAAAATCGCGACGGCTTTACGTAAAGGCTGCTAATGGACCTCATGTTGAGGTTATACAAAGAGAGGAAAATCTAGGAAGAAGAATAGCCTACAGGGTTCTAAAAGAAGGTCGTCCTATACTAGCTAATAGCTTGTTTGCTGCAGGGTTAGAACCAGCTCCGACTGATTGGAATTACCAAAGCGAATCTTTTATTAGCTTTCCTGTTATAATTGGCAATAAAAAGGTAGGTGTTTTGAATATAACTGACAGAAGAGATGGCAGTGAATATGATGAATTTGATCTTGAGATACTAAAATCGGTCGTTTCTCAGGTTTCGCTTGCCGTAGAGCGAGCCGCTTTCATGAGCAAGGCAGATGAATATGAGCAGCTTTCGATAACTGATGAACTAACTCAGCTTAGTAATCGTCGCTATCTCGAAGCTCGTCTTGAAGAAGAAGTGAAAAGATCTCAAAGGAGCGGTCTTCCTTTAGCTTTTCTCATGATAGATGTTGACGACTTTAAGCACTACAACGATAGTTTCGGGCACACAGAAGGAGATGAGGTTTTGAGAATTCTGGCAAACATTTTGCGCGAAACTTTGAGAGGTTCAGATATTGCAGCGCGCTATGGAGGCGAGGAGTTCTCGGTTTTACTGCCGCAAACAACGTTAAAAGAAGCACAAGCAATAGCTGAGCGAATCCGTCGGAAAGTTGAGCAGACTAGTTTTCCAAACAGACAAATTACGATAAGCATTGGAATTTCAGTTTGCAGGGCTGATTGCCAACCAATTCGACTCGTCGCCTCTGCCGATAAAGCTTTATACGAAGCAAAGAAAAAAGGAAAAAATAGAGTGGAGGTCTTTTTAGGAGATAAATAGATGGTCCTAGAGATGTGTAACAGAATTTACTCTCGGGTTCCTTTGCAAGATTTTATAGGGAGAAACACAGAGCTGGACTTTGTGATACGTCATTCAGTGCAGGGAAGTCAGGCAAACAAACTTTTGGTTTTAGCTCCCCCTACATCGGGACTATCGGAACTTCTCAGACAGGTTTTTGATATTTTGTTTTTGAGTCAAGAAGAGATAATGCCACTTTACTTTAGCTTTTCTCATGCTCAAAAGCAAGCTCGCAAAACGGCTGAAAATTTTTTAGTTACTCTCTTATGGCAATCATCTGCTTTTCGTCGTCATGACCCAGGTATGCTCTGTGTTTCACCGACAAAAGAGGAAGTAAAGAAGCTGCTGTCTGCTCAAGATTTTGTATGGATGGACTTCATAGATGGGGAATCTAGCACTGAATCGTATTTACAGGCAGTTTTCAATCTTCCGATGAGGTTTCTTAGTTCTGGATTTAAGCCTTTTCTTATCTTTGATGATGCCCATATCATCTCAGAAATGGAAGAGCCTTTTCAGCAGCTTTTCTGTCAGTTGATTGAAAATTTTCGATTTCCTTATGTTTTAGCCGGAAGAAGACGTGCTTTGCTGAGTTTGTTTGGTTTGTGTTCGCCGTTTCTTACATTACGCTTAAATCCTCTAAAAGAAGAAGACGCAAGAGAGCTTATCGAAAAGCTTTCAAAGGAAAAGAACGTGAAAGTAAATGAGCAGACTGCAGATTTAATAAGAGAGCAGCTGCAAGCGAATCCTTACTTGATAGGTGTTTTATTTGAAGAAGCAAGCAAAATGGGGTTCAACCTTGATAGCTACAGACAAGTAGAGATGGTTATAAACGAGATGATCTTCAGCGGTCAAGTGGGAAGATACCTCAAAAGGCTATTTGATGACATTCTTCCTGATAAACTTGTTCAAAGGGAGGTTATAGGGCTCTTACATGAAACGGCGCAAAGTGAAAACAAAAGATTACCGTTTAGTGTTTGGGAAAGAAAGCTTAAGTCTTACAACTTGCAAGCACATGATATTCTTCAGCGCTTGTATATTCACGAAATAGTTCAGATAGCAGGGGCAGATGTAGAAGTTTCGGAGGACAATGCTTTGCTTTATGACTACGTAAAAGCAAGATACCGCTTGGAAATACTAAACGAGCCAAGAGCGCTAGTCATAGGTGAGAATCTTCTTAGTGCCCTCAAAAGGGCGCCTCGAATGATGGCAAGATTTTATAGGAAAAGCACCTCTCTTGACTTGAAAGCTTTGCTTTCAGCTTTTAATTTTCAGGAGGTGCCGGTGAAGTTTCTTGACTACGGAGTTTTTAGAACGGAAATCGAAAACGGTGAAAATATCACTCTTCCACAGATTGTTTATGTGGCTGAGACCACAGCATTTTATCCTTCTATAGGTCAGTTTATTGAGAGGGGTTTTTCATACACGGCTCTAGGGTTTAAGGAGTCTGGAGAAGAAGTTGGTTGGCTGGTCGCTCAGCTCGATCTAGCAAGTGAAGTAACAAAAAGCGTTGCAGAATTTTGGTGCGATCGCCTTGAAATTGTTGCTTTTATTTGTGGATTTCAAGATTTTCGAATATGGTTGGTAACGCCGAACGGCTTTACTGAAGAAGCATTGCAGCTTTTGAAAGAACGTGCTGTTTACAGCTCGAACTTCCAGCAGATTCAATTTTTAGCAGAAACAGTCAATGTAAGCGGTGTGTTTGCACAGAAGACTAATCATAACGAATATGAGATGGTTTTACCAATGGGAGAAGATACAGAACTGATAGCTGCTTACGCAGCCGAGGAGATTGCTCGCAGAGCAGGTTTTAGCCCAAAAAGCATAAACAAAATAAAAACGGCACTCATAGAAGCTTGTATAAACGCATCAGAACATTCTCACAGTCCAGATGGCAAGATTCATCAGAAATTTAAGCTTGAAGACGATAAGTTGATAATCACTATTTCAAATCGTGGTATAAGAATGCCACTTGAAGAGTTGAAAAATCAGCAATCAGAAGGAAGGCGAGGTTGGGGATTAAAGTTAATTCGTGGTTTAATGGATGATATAAAGTTTATGCAAACTGATGATGGTGTGAAAATTGTGATGGTAAAAAATAAGGATTGACAGTCTATGCAGAAATTTGTGAAACTAAACCATGGTTAGAGTTAAAAGTTAGGCACAGAGGTAGGTTTTAAGATGGTAGAATTAGAAGTGCCACTTTCTGTCTTTCTTGAAGGTAGAGAAGTGGTTGTTTACGTAGAAAACTATTTGAACAAACCAAGCGGTGATCGTATAGAGAAGGTTTGTTTGCAATTTCTGAATGAAGGTTATCGAAAGTTAATTCTTGATTTTAGAGAAACAGAGCTTGTAAATAGCATTGGTGTTTCATTCTTGTTGGGAATTATAGATGCCTGCGAAAGGCATGGTTCAGAGCTTGTTCTTACGAACCTAAACGAAAACGTATTTAACTTGTTTGAGCTTCTTGGAATAACCAAAAGAGTGAAGGTTGATTTTATTGAGGATGAATCTTCAACAAGAGACTTACACTAGTAAGGCTTTTGTAGGCGAGAAAGTTAGAGGGCATATTTATATATCTTGCAGAAGCATTCGACTAATCAAGATACTAACCAATTTGCTTTGTCTTATGAAATAGTGTTGCTTTGCTCTTTGTAGAGCGTAAGACTTTGATGAAGATGCTTTTTTAGAGTTTTAGGGGGTGGGGGAAAAATGAAAGCAAATCCGTATAAGTTTATTCATACTTTTGAGGCTTTGGCCGGAATAGGTCAAGAGATAGCAAATAGGCATAGCTTTAACGAGATGATTCGTGTATCTTTACATCTTCTTCTAGGAAGTTTGGCAATAATGCGAGGCGGCATCGCTCGGTATTTGCCTAAAGAGCATGAGTTTCAGTTTATAGCCGTCAGGAATTTAGGTGATGATTTCCCGCTTTCCATACCTATTTCAATGGAAGATGAAAGAGACCTTACATGCGCTGGGTTAAGAGGGATTGAGGCAGATCAGGCAAAGTTGTTGTGCTTTTTTCAACAAAATTACTCTATTTTTGAAAAAAAGAAGATAGAGCTTATAGTTCCTTTGATTGTTCGCAGTGAGCTTGTTGGTGTCATTCTGCTTGGTGAAAAGGCTTCTGGTGAACCTTACGATTCTACTGATTTAGATGTAATATGTGCTATTTCACGTCATATAGGTGTTGGAATCCATCAGAGAAATATCATGATAGAGCTTGAACGCAAGGCGGAAGAAAACCGAAAACTATATGAGAATTTACAAGTAACTTACAAAGATACAATTAAGGCTTTTGCTGCAGCGATTGATTCAAAAGATAAATACACCGAAGGTCATTCTGAAAGAGTTGGTAAATACACAGAAATAATAGCCGAAGAACTCGGTTGGGATGAAAAGTGTTGTGAAGGGGCAGCCGTAGCTGGGTATTTGCATGATGTTGGAAAGCTGGTAGTTGACCGTTCAATAATAAATGCTCCTTATAGAATAAACGCAAGAGAATCGGCGGAGCTGTCAAAACATCCTTCGATCGGTTATGAGATTTTGCTTCCAATTCATCATCCGTTTGTAGATGTGCCATTAGCGGCAAAATATCATCACGAGCGGGTAGATGGTAGAGGTTATCCAGAAGGTTTATCCGGCGATCAAATACCTTTCATTGCTAGGATAGTTAATCTTGCAGACTCTTTTGATGCCATGACTACGGATAGGCCCTATAAACATCGCCGATCTTTTGAGGAAGTAATTGAAGATTTGCGGCGGAATGCAGGAAAGCAGTTTGATCCATCTCTAGTTGTAGCTTTTTGTAATGCTATGTTAAATGAATTTTCGGGAGAAACCAATAAGAAAAGGTTTTCACGGTTGCTTGGCAAAGGTTATGTTAATACTTCATTGGCAGTTCCGCTTCTAAGAAAAATACTGAATGATTTAGATGGCACTTCCGGAATGACCTTTATAGCTTCTTGAAAGTTAAGAATCTAGTGAGAGAATTTCTTTTCGGTTATTTCGGACTGTTCAGGCTCGTTTTGGATGAGCCATTCATGAGCTTCTTCAAGTGTTCCGAAGATCCTTCCCTTGAAGCCGCGATTTCTAACAACTATCTCACACACTTCATTAATGCTTCGGTGCTCTAATTGGCTATCAACGAAAGCTACAAGAACATTTTCAGGGAAAAACTCTGCAAGGGCTTTGCCTACTTCGTAGCTATCCTCTTCTGAAGATAAGCCGGTGATTCTCTCTTCTACAAGAACTTTTCTATAACCTCGCTTTACACACTCTTCAGCAATCTCCTTCCAGTATTGGAGGGAAATTTCGAAGTTGTCTGTATCGCCAGAGACGATCACGAAAAGATATTCGGGCATGTATTCGTAGGTTATTTCGTAAGGTTTACCCACCTTCTTATCCTCCTTGCAAATAAACTAGCCCCTATGAGTCAAGTATAGCTTCTTTTTTTGAAATCTAAAATAATTTTTTGTCTGCATACTTGACAAGCCAAATTTCTTGTGATAGCTTTTCGCAAGACGTCGATAAGAGCTAAGCTTCTGGTAGAAAGGGGAGTAAGTTTATGAAAAAGATTTTTGTCATAGCGGTTTTTGTTCTATTGATTGCTACATTTGTTTCAGCACAGGTTCAGGTTTCAGGTTCGAATGGAGCAGATGGGACATACACTACTTTAGGAGCAGCATTTTCGGCTATCAATGCCAACACTCAATCTGGAAACAACATCACTATAACTATTCTTGGCAATACCACGGAAACAACAACAGCTGTGTTGAATCAAGGTGGTTGGGCAACCCTGACAATAGTTCCGTCTGGAGCAAGGACGATTAGCGGAAACATCGGCGGCGCTCCCCTGATTGATCTCAATGGAGCCGATAATGTTACTATTAACGGTATAAATTCAGGTGGAAATTCTTTGACGATAGTTAATAATTCAACCTCAAACGCGAGTGGAACCTCAACAATTCGGCTTCAAACTGATGCGACAAATAATACAATTACAAACTGCACTATCTTAGGATCCTCTACTACTACTCCTACAACAAATGGCGGAACGATATGGATAGGAGCAAATGCTTCGACCACGGGTAATGATAACAACACAATTTCCAATAACTATATTGGACCAGCAGGGACCAATCTTCCAACGAAAGCCATTTATGGGAATGGTTCTACATCTACCACAGCAGTTTACAATACCGGGATAATAATTTCAGGGAATAACATCTATGACTATTTTTCTGCATCAGCAGCCAGCATTGGTATATACATATCCGGTGGAAACGATAACTGAACTATCTCGAATAACAAATTTTATCAAACTGCTCCAAGAACACAAACCGCAGGAGCGCTTCACGCAGCAGTTCAAGTAGCTAGCTCTACCGGCAACAACTCACATACTTTCACGGGCAATATCATAGGCTATTCGAGCGACTCAGGAACGGGGACTTACAGTATATCTTTAGTGGGAACTTCGGGAAGATTTATAGGAATTCTAGTTTCTAGTGCAGGCGGTGCAGGAACATATAGTTTTCAAGGAAATGTGATTACAGCAATTAGTGTTACTGGATCGAGCTCTGGAACAAGCACTTCAGCGCCTTTTGCCGGGATTTTGATGAGTAGTAGTAGTGGAGCAGCAAACTACGGGACTACGGCACCAAATGTCATTGGTAGTTCAACTACTTCCGCAAGTATTACTTTTTCAACTACATCAACTTCTTCAGCTGATGTTTATGGAATATATCACTTTCCTCTCTCGAACTGCAATATGACGAACAACGTTGTCGGTGGTATCAACGTATCCAATACTACCACTGCTGCGCTCGTTTTCTATGGTCTTCGTCAATTTACAGGCACTTCTCAAACGAACATTTTTGTTAACAATAAGGTCGGAACTGCTTCAGCACCTATTCAAGTTTCTTCTTCTGGCACTAGCTCACGTGTTGTAGGTATTTATAGTCAAAGTGGTATTACAACAATGATCGGGAATACTGTTAACAACATTTCAATAAACTCTCCTAATACTGGAACGGGCACTTCAGCTTCTGCCATTGGCATTTGGATTAGTTCAACCGCCTCCGGTCACAACATAGAAGCAAATACCGTTGAAAATGTTACCAACACGAACTCGACTGCAGCAGTTTCAGTTTCAGGCGTTGTTTATGATGGTGGTGGGACAGGCGTAGTTCAAAGAAATTTGATAAGAGGACTAGCTACTCCAAACACAACCTCTTCTGCGGGAATTGTAGCGGGAATTAGTGTTACGTCAGGAACGACTACTTTTAGAAACAACATGATAGCTCTCGGTAGCGGTATGTCGAATAGTCCTCAGATCAGGGGTATAGACGAAAGCGCGGGAACGAATAATTTTTACTATAACAGTGTTTACATCTCAGGAACAGCTACAAGTGGCTCGGGTAATTCCCATGCTTTTCATAGTACAGTAACCGTTAACGCCCGCAATTATCGGAATAATATATTTTATAATGGTAGAAGTAACTCAGGAGGTGCCACCGGAACACACTATGCCATACGGGTCGGTGGGACTGGAACTA
>JANWYH010000003.1:60780-200936 GCA_025054715.1 Pyrinomonadaceae bacterium | reverse complement strand
ATTCTACTCATTCTTATGTCCGTAAGGACAAGATCAATGTTTTCAGAGGAGAAAATTTCAAGTGCTGATTCTGCTGAGTCTGCCGTAAAAACCTTGTAGCCTTCCGTCTCGAGCAATTCTGATAGAATTACTCGCATCAGTTCTTCGTCTTCCACGATGAGGATTCTGGTTTGCATGCTTGTTTCATTAAAAATTTTAGCATACTTAAGTGATCCTTTTGCTTTTACTCCTTGAGCATCGAATCTACGAAGAAATTTCAGTAAACTATTTGTAAAAGATTTGGAAGTTTTGTCGATGGCTGAAGTGCAGATAATCTGTGATGGTTCGTCTAGCTTGAGAAATGGCAAATGGCAAGCGGCTTGTGCCGCTTTGGTTTTAAGTGAAGATAAGAACTTTGAAATTTTGGCAGTGCCATTGGGTGAGGCTACAAACAATCAAGCAGAGATAATAGCTTTATGTATTGGACTTGAGCGTCTTGAATCGTCTTGTAGCGTCAGAGTCTATAGCGATTCTCAGTATGTTGTCGAAACAATGAAAGGCAGGTTTCGCAAGAGAGCAAATTTTGATTTATGGGAAAGGTTAGAAGTAGCCTCAAAGCGACATAATGTAGAATATATATGGATTCCTAGAAACAGTGAACCTTTACAAAAGGCGGTAGATTACTTAGCAAAGCAAGTTGCAGAACTTCAGCAGGTTTCACCACAAATAATTGCTAAAACTGAAGATAAAGTTTTGAAGGCATTAAATGAAAACCGTTAATTCAGGCTTGATAATTCTGCTAGCCGTAATTTCAATTCGCAGTCAACAATTCGAATGGGTTTGGCAAAATCCTCTGCCACAAGGCAATACTCTTTATTCGATACGTTTCGAGTCAACGGGCAAGGTGGGCTTTGCCGTTGGTAGTAATGGAATTGTTCTTAAAACAGAAGATGGTGGTTTTAATTTCTTTCTTCAAGACCTACCGAATAGGGTCACTCTACAAGATGTTTTCGTTAAAGATTTAGAAGAAGCGGTAGCCGTAGGAATTCGAGGTTCTGTCTTGATAACAAAAGATGGCGGTAAAAGATGGCGACAGGTAGATTCGGGTGTTCGCGAGCATTTATACAGCATTGCCTTTTCAAAGGAAAATCCGCTGGTAGGTTATGCAGTTGGTATATACGGTAGAATCATAAAAACAGAAGATGGCGGTTTTTCTTGGCACTCTCTTAATTCTCCAACCGAAGAGCATCTTTTTAAGATTGCAGTATCTCGGAAATTCGTAGTTGCTATTGGTGCAAACGGGACTATTTTAGTGTCTAGCAATGGTGTTACTTGGCAAAAGTCTTACTCGCCTTGCAAATCGCAACTGAATGACTTGAGTTTTTTGAATGAAGAGACTCTTATTGTTGTCGGTTCTGAAGGATGTGTTGTAAAAAGTTCTGACGGCGGTTACACGTGGAATGAGGTCAAGTTTCCGACGGAAAGCGATTTTTTTGCTGTTAGTTTCGTAGATGAATTGCACGGATGGATCGCGGATTCAAGAGGAAATATATGGGTTACGGCAAGTGCTGGTAAGGTTTGGATTCCTTTTGCTCTAAAAACTAGTCCCCGTCTTTTTTCTTTGACTTTTATCAACCGTTTTGTTGGCTTCGCCGTTGGTGAAAACGGGCTAATTGTCAGAACTGATGATGGAGGTTACGGCTGGTTTAGAGTAAGTGATGGAGTGAGAGAGAATGTAAACGATATGTTTTTTTATACTAACTCGCTCGGTTGGGCAGTCGGCGCGAAAGGTAGAATATTGGTAACGAATGATGGAGGAAATCAATGGATTTCTGTCTTTTCAAACACGAGAGAAGACTTAAATAGCATTTTTTTCATAAATGACTCAAGAGGATTTATTGCTGGCAATCATGGAACAATTCTTAGAACCGTAAATGGAGGAGCAAGTTGGGGGAAGGGCATTTCGGGCGTTACGGAAGACTTGTCAGCCATTTACTTTGTAAATGAAAAAGTTGGATTCGCAGTAGGTAGTAATGGAACGATTCTAAAAAGCGAATCTGCTGGCGCTTATTGGACCAGATTGGAATCAGGAACAAGAGTCTGGTTGGAGGATGTTTATTTTTTTGATGAAAAAAAGGGGTTGGTTTTTGGAGGACGAGGGACAATTTTAAAAACCGAAGACGGTGGAAATACGTGGCAAAAACTAGAAACAAGCATCTCGGAAAATCTGTACGATGCAGATTTCTACGATCAAAAAGTAGGATATGTCGTGGGAAGCAAAGGTGTCATATTAAAAACGGAAGACGGCGGTAATACATGGCAGTATCTTGAAACAGACTTAGAATCAAATCTTTTTGCCATCTCGGTTTTAAGAAGTAACGAAGCAGTTGCCGTCGGGGAGAGAGGCGTGGTAATTGCAACCTTTGACGGTGGCGCAACGTGGAATTTGCAGGCTAACGTAACCTCGAATAATCTATTTTCAGTCGTCTATCGGGGTGACTTGAATCTTTGGATTGCTGGAAGCGGTGGAGCTATTCTGAAGCGAAAGGAAAAATTAAAAATTACTAGCACGGCTTCACCAATAAAACGCTCACCGCCAAAATTAAGAAATATCAGAGATGTGCCTCTCGTGATTCCGCTGATTAGAGTCCAAGAGGATGACATTCCAAAAGCTACACCACAAAGCAAAAGACCCTGATTTTGGTAAAATGAAGTTTCGGTATGTTTCTTGAAAGCCTTTCTGACATGCTAGTCTGCAAAGTCGGTAGTTATAAAAGCCTTATAATACAGGGTCTTTCCCTCACTTCATCCAAGGCGTTCGTCGTTAGTCAGCTTCAGAAAAGAGTAGGCGTGCCTTTTGTCTTGGTTACTGAATCGAACAAGGGCTTAGAGGAGTGGTATTCAGATTTATCTTTTTTTGTTGACGAGTCTAATTTAGTATCTATTCCTTCTTTTGAGACTGACATATATTCAGGAGCTTCACCTCATCTGGAAACCCAAAAAGTTCGTGCCTGTGCGTTTTTTCGACTGACGAAGGAAAAACCATCGTTTGTTTTGCTTTCTGCGAAAGCTTTAGTGATGCGCACTGTAGAGCCTGAAAAACTGTCGGGTTTGAAATTAGAATTAGGCAGAGACCTTGCGATCAAAGATTTGACTGAAACTTTATTGCGCCATGGCTACAAGTTTGAAGAGCCAGTCTACGGACAGGGACAGTTTTCTGTTCGAGGCGGGATAGTTGATATTTGGTCTAACAGTGAGGAAAGACCGTATCGAATAGAGTTTTTTGGTGATACCATTGAGTCAATCAGAATCTTCGATCCGGAAACTCAACTTTCCGTAGAAAAGGTTGACTTTGTTGAAGTATCTCCGATGCGAGAGTTTATCTTTGGCAAAGAGGAGTTAAAGGGGCTAGTTAGGGAGCTTAGAGAAAGGTTCGATAATGAGCGTTTTGAAAGAGACTTGAGAGATATAGAAGTCTTTGTTAGCGAGGGCGAAGCTTTTCGAGGTTGTGAGTTTTTGATTCCTGCAGTTAGTCCGCTTGATTCGGATATTTTTGATTACATTCCAAAAGAAGCTATTTTCGTGTTCGATGAGCCTTCTACTTTAATCAAGCAGCTAAACTTTTATGCTGAAAGCATCGAAAATCGTTTCAAAGAGAATCTAGCAGCTGATAGAGTAATTCTACAACCTGAGACTTTTCTTTTAACTGCTGACGAACTAGTAGGAAAGTTAAATCAGTTTCGGCAGATTCAGCTTAGGATGCTGGGTAAAGCGGTTGCCATTGCTGAAGATGAGCTGAAGTCAGAAAGTCCGAGAAAGTTCGATTTTATTTTCAGTCAGAATACACATGAAGCAGATGAAGTTTCTTTAATTTTTCGCCCAACAAGAAAATATCACGGACGAATGTCTGAACTTAGCGAAGAGATTAAGTCGCAGGATAAGAAAACACGCAGAGTAATAGTAGCTCACTCTGAAGGCATGGCTCAGAGGATTACAGAAGTTTTGCGAGATTATGGTGTGGATGTTTTCGTAGAAAGTAATCTGAATTTTGATTCAGGAACTGTTGTCAAGACGGGGCATTTATCTTCCGGATTTGAATTTGTTGAAGAGAAGCTTATTTTTCAAACCGAAGCAGAGCTTTTCGATGAGATTGAGCTTCCTGCTCCGAGACAACGGAAATCGAGAACAAATCTTGATGCCTTTATTTCCGATTTCAGAGACCTAAAACCAGGAGATTATGTCGTTCACGTTGATCATGGGATAGGTCGTTTTGATGGACTGGAGACGGTTTGCTCTGAAGATGCGGTGCGTGAGTTTATGGTTTTGACCTATGCCGACAAGGCTAGACTTCTCGTTCCGGTTGAAAGACTCGATCTTGTTTCTCGTTACAGCTCTGGTGAGGGCAGAGAACCGCAGCTTGATAGACTCGGAGGTGTAAACTGGCAGAAAACAAAAGCTCGTGTCCGAAGGGCTATAAGAGAAATTGCCGATGATCTTCTTCGTCTATATGCGGAGAGAAAACTTGTAAAGGGTTTTGCCTTTTCACCTGATACTGAGTGGCAAAAGGAGTTTGAAGAAGCTTTTCCTTATGAACTTACGCCGGATCAAGCATCCGCAATTCAGGCAGTTAAGAACGATATGGAGCAGGAAACTCCAATGGATAGGTTGATAGTTGGGGACGTAGGTTACGGAAAAACGGAAGTTGCCATGCGTGCCGCTTTTAAGGCCGTAATGGATGGAAAGCTGGTTGTGGTTCTAGCACCGACAACTGTACTGGCATATCAGCATTTTGAGACTTTCAAGAGCAGATTTGCTGCTTTTCCAGTAAACATAGAACTTCTTTCAAGATTTCTTTCTAAGGCAGAACAAAATCAGGTACTTGAAAAGCTCGAACAAGGAAAAGTTGATATATTGATAGGCACTCACCGTGTGCTTTCTAGCGATGTTGACTTGCCTAATCTTGGACTTTTAATTATTGACGAGGAGCAACGCTTTGGTGTTGTTCATAAGGAAAAGCTGAAAAAGCTTAGAAAGAGTGTGGATGTGCTTACTTTGAGTGCAACTCCAATTCCAAGAACATTGAATATGGCTTTGCTCGGCCTTAGGGATATTTCAGTTATTGAAACCCCGCCAAGAGATCGTCTTGCGATAAATACACAAGTGGTGCCTTTTAAGGAGGAAATAATAAAGTCCGCTATCGAACTAGAGATGGCTCGGAGCGGGCAGGTCTTTTTCGTTCATAATCGGGTCGAAACTATAGATATGATGGCATCTAAAATCCAACAAATTGTTCCTCAAGCTCGTATTTGCATAACTCACGGACAAATGAACGAAAAGCTCATAGAAAAAAGAATGCTTGATTTCATTGACTATAAGTATGATGTTTTGGTTGCGACTACGATAATAGAAAACGGCATAGATATTCCGCGCGCAAACACGATTATTATCAATCGAGCCGACAAATACGGTCTTGCGCAGCTTTATCAATTGCGGGGTCGTGTGGGGCGCTCAAATCGTCGCGCTTATGCTTATCTGTTGATACCGCCTGACATAGAACTTTCGCCGATTGCTAGAAAGCGTCTTGCTGCGATACGCGAGTTTTCCGATCTGGGTGCAGGTTTCCGTCTTGCGGCACTCGATCTTGAACTGCGAGGTGCAGGAAATCTCTTAGGTGCAGAGCAGTCTGGACACATAGAAGCCTTAGGTTTTGAACTTTATATGAAAATGCTTGAAAGAACCATACGTGAACTTCGAGGCGAAGAGATAGAAGATGAAATTCATGTTTCGATCGATCTGGGAGTTTCCACTGCAATACCAGCTGATTACATTTCAGATGTTCCTCAGAGACTAAGAGTCTATAAACGCATAACTTCAGCAAATTCTGAACAGGAGCTTTACCGAATCAGGCAGGAAATAAACGATCGTTACGGCACTGCACCTGAAGCGGTTGAAAATCTGATTTTGCTGAGAAGGTTAGGCATTTTGGCCGAAAGCTTGCGAGTTTATGCCATTGAAAAGAAAGGCTCAGAGAAGTTAATCATGAAATTTGGTCAAAAGCCGAAAGTCAATCCGGAAAAGTTAATTCAGCTTATTACTAGCGATAGTAATTTGAAATTTTCTCCTAATGGCACTTTGCAAATTACTCTCAATGGCGAAAGTCCCTTCGAAAAGGCTTATCAAATTTTAAGTAAACTTCGGGATTGAAAACCTTATTTAGTTTGTTTGCATCAATAATTGCATTAGTGGTTTTGAAAGATTAACATTTAGAAAGTGTATGAGATCAGGTTTTTTACTTTCCACAATTCTTCTTCTTGCTTTCTCTTTCGCAAAAGCTCAGGAAATCGAGACTGTAGTCGTTGACGAAGTTGTTGCTCAGGTTAACGAGGGTGTGGTAACACTATCGAGAGTGAAGCGAGAGATCAAGCAAGCCATAGATGCTTTGGTTCGAGAAGGAAAATCTCCTGAGGAAGCAAAACGCGAGATAGAGAGCCGACAAGGGGAGATAATCGCAAATATAATTAATGATGAGCTTTTTCTTCAAAAAGCGAAAGAACTGGGACTTGATTCCGACATAGAGGCTCAAATCAATCAAAGGCTATTACAAATAATGAAAGAACAAAATATCAGATCAATCGAAACCTTGAGAGAAGAAATGAGGCGAATTGGAATTGACATGGACGAGCTTCGTCAAGCATGGCGTAAGCAATTAAGCCGCGATCTCGTTCTTCAAAGAGAGGTTGACGCAAAGGTTTATTGGGGATTTACAAGCCGCGAAATTAAAGATTATTACGAAAAGAACAAACAAAAATTCATAAAGCCTGAAACCGTGTCTTTGTCAGAAATTTTCTTAAGCTTTGCAGGCAAGAATGAAGAGGTTGTAAAGCAGAAGGCAAAACAGTTAGTTGCTCGAATTCGAGCAGGTGAAGATTTTGTTAAAGTAGCTTTAGAAAACTCAGAAAGACCGAATGTTCAACAAACAAAAGGAAAACTACAGACTTACAGAATTGATGAGCTAGATGAAAAATTCGCAAAGCCTATAAAGGCAACAAAAGTAGGTGACGTTACGGAGCCAATAGTGCTTGACGAAGGCGTAATAATTTTAAGGGTTGACGAAAGAACCGAAGCGAGTAAAGAATCATATTTCGATGAAGACGAAGTAAGACGTGCTATGCTGTTTGAAAGAGCGCCAGAGGAAAGAAAAAAATATATGGCGAGTTTACGGAGAGATTCTTACATAAAAATTGCAGAATCTTATCGTCCGGTAGTTGCTCCGATTTTGTTTGAAGAAGAGAGAAAGCAGCGTAATTAAAATGCGATTAGATAGATTCTTGAAAAATAGTTGTTTAGTTACCCGCCGAACGTTAGCAAACAGGCTCTGTGATGCTGGGCTCGTTAAGGTTAATAATGTGAAAGCAAAGCCATCAAGGGAAGTAAAGATAGGCGACGTTATAGAATTAAAGCTTGATGATAGAATAATTCTTGTTCGCGTGGTCGAGATACCCGAAAGGCAAGTTTCCAAAAAACAAGCTCGTGAGTTGTACGAAGTTCTGTCGCAGAAAAAATTGGCTCCTGATGAGCTTTCCTAGGCAGTCAGTAGGTTTCGGCGGTTACTCTTAAGCCAGCAGTTCTTGATGTTTCTTGTGAATGAGTTTGAATTCTGCCATTGAATCTAGCTTTTTTCTTCTGGGACGACCTTTATCCATTCGTAAATCTTAAATTCGTATAATCCTTCTGCGACGAGAGGGTCTTCTGAAGCCATATTTTTTGCCTGTTCTTCGGTTTCGGCTGAGAAGATGTAGCAACCAGCGCCTAACTCTCCTTTTTGGTTGGCAAATGGCCCTGCGACTAAACATCTGCCTTCTTTTCCTAATCGCTTGAAGTATTCGGTGTGTTTTTTTAGAATTTCTTGAGCAAACTCGTCAGATACCGTATCTCTTTTGGGAGTTCTGTGCAGAGTAAAGAAGAAATACCTCATGACTTTGCCTCCTGTTTTGTATTTGTCATGAAATTAAGAGTAATAACTAAGAGAAGAGCTGCTCCGGTAACAACAATCACTGCATGGAATGCTTGAGTGTAGTCTCCTCCAGCAAGATCAGCCAGTTTTCCAGTTATTATTCCACCCAAGGAAGCCCCAAGCGTTTCGACTACGGTTATAACGCCTAGAATTTTTGGATAATCTCGATTACCGAAATAATCAGCTACTAGTCTTTGAAGAAGAACAAAAGTTCCGCCATAGCCCAGCCCGAAGGGAATTAAAAATAAAAATGCCGTGTTTGCCGTTAAATTCAGGAGAACCAGAGTAGCGAGAAACATAACCGAACAGCACGTTAACATGACCTTCGTAGGTGAGAATTTGTCGCTTAAAAAACCAAAAAAGAATTTTCCTGCGACACTCACGGCAAAGAGCGAAGATTGAGCCAATGCTCCGGCTTCAACTGAAAGACCTATTTTTTCGCTTTGAAGATAGAGAATAAACTGCTGGCTAGTTACAAAAATTGGGTAAAAAATAAGTGCGGCACATAGAGCAAATGTCCAGAATAACGGTGTCTTTATGGCTTCAAATAAAGTCATGCCTTCTTGTTGATTCAGACTTTCTGGCGTTGGAATTTGTGTATCAGAAGTATCACCATCAGGCAGAAGTCCTATATCAGCTGGCTTATTTTTAACGAAGAAAACTACTGCAGGTATGAGAATAAACCAGATTACGAGGCTTACTGCCATCATTGCATTTCGCCAACCAAGATTTTCTATCAACGGTGCGGTAAGTATGGGAATTACCACTCCTCCGAAGCTTGTTCCTGTTAATAAAATGCCTATGGCTGTTCCACGAAGTCTTACAAACCAGTTTGCTACGAGCACTGTCATTGCCAGTACTCCTACGAATCCGAGTGACACTCCCATCAACATTCTGGACAGATACACAATAAGCGGAGAAGTTGTTTGTGAATGTAGAACAAGGCCTGTTCCGAGAATTAAGCAACCTATTAACATCATTCTCTTCACAGAGAACTTTTGTATCAGCCACCCAGCAAGTGGCGATATAATTCCGGCAGTTAAGAATGTAAGAGAAGCTCCTATACCAATGAAGCTCTCGGCCTGTTCTGGTCTAATTGCTCCAATTTTTACAAATTCTTCACGCAGAGGTTTGTAAAAGACTGGAAACCCGCCTATCGAAAGCCCATTGCTAACAAGCAATGAAAGGGTAGCTATGATTACAATTATCCATCCATAAAAGAACGTTCTCTTTTCCTGGTTCATTTTCCTTCTTCTTCAGATTTGTAGTGCAGAGCTATTGGACGTTTTATGAATTGACCGCATTTTTCTTGGGTTACTTTGCCATTATCGAACATTACTTTTCCTCTAACTATGGTCTGGGTTGACCAACCCTTTGCGATAAATCCTTCAAAGGGCGTGTGGTCTTGGGCAGAAAGTAATTCTTCAGCAGTAACGGTTTTTTCTACATTCATGTCAATAATCGTAAAGTCGGCGTCGGAGCCTATCATTATCGAGCCTTTTTTCGGGTAAAGACCGAAAATTTTTGCTGGATTAGCTGAAACTAGCTCTGCTATTCGATGAAGAGGTATTTTTCTCTTGTGTGCTCCTTCGCTAAGTAAAATAGGATAGAGAATAGAGCTTCCGCCAAAACCTGGAAGTGACTCCCAGATACCTTTTTTCTTGTGTTCTTCTCCGCAGCAAGCATGATCAGATACGACCGTGTCAACGTGTCCTTTTCTTATTCCTTCCCATAAGAATTCGCTATGTTCTTTCGTTCTAATTGGCGGATTGACTTTGCCTTTCATGCCAATCCCTTTGCGGTCAAGCTCTTCGTAGTCTAAGGCAAGATGATGGAGAGTAACTTCTAGTTTTATGTCATGATTGGGGTAGTTTCGCCTTGCATCAATACCTGCTTGTAAAGCCTCTCTACTCGATAGATGTAGTAAATTTATCGGACAACCAGTAGCGTCTGCAAGTATGGCTGCCTCGTGCACGGATAATTTTTCTGTAAGAGGAGGACGCGCTTCGCTATAAGCTTTAAGCCCAGTTAAGCCTTCTTGTTTGACTCTTTCTATGAAAACTCTTATTAGTTCCGGATTTTCGCAATGCAAGCTCAGTGAAATCCTACCGACGTGGCGATATTTTTCAGCCATTACAGAGACTCGGGTCATGAGTTCGTAAAGATGACCTAAATCGTAATTTTCTGTCATCGTGTATTGGCTTCCATGCGTTGAGTCAGCAGCAAGCGTTAAGCCTTTATAGAACATGTAAAACTTGAATGAGGCAATTCCTGCCTGCTCAACCATCCATTGAACTTCGTCTAGCTGATCGGCAGTCATCGGTGCAATGTGATAGCAATAATCCGTGTAAAAATGACCTTGGGAAAGAGAAAGCACTTCAGGTAAAATTTCGCGATATGGTCCGGTTTTGTTCAAATAGTGATGTCCAGTGCGGAAGTAACTTATGATGGTTCCGACACCGCCAACTAGTGCTGTTCTAGATTCACTTTCTGCATCTTCAGAGTGAGGTCTGTAAATGCCGACGTGATAGTGCGAGTCGATCGCGGCTGGAAAAACATACTTTCCCTTTGCGTCCAAAACTTCTTCAGCTAAATTGGCGTCTATCTCATCGCTTATGCAAGCGATGGAACCACTCTTAATGCCAATTTCGCATCTTGTTTCTCCGTGATAAGGAAAAACTACAGTGCCATTTTTAATTACCAAATCATATTTTTTCATTTGTCTTCACCATCCCAGAACTATTGCAAAAATCAACGGGGCAACTATTGAAGCGTCGGACTCAATTATGTATTTTGGTGTGTCCACGTCGAGCTTACCCCAAGTGATTTTCTCGTTTGGAACGGCACCTGAGTAAGAACCGTAACTAGTTGTAGAATCAGATATTTGACAAAAGTAAGCCCATACTGGAACGTCTTCAGCTCGCAAGTCTTTATGCAGCATCGGAACTACGCAAATAGGAAAATCTCCTGCAATGCCACCACCTATTTGAAAGAACCCAATAGGCGCTTTTTTTGATTCCTCAAGATACCACTCAGCTAAATAAATCATGTATTCAACGCCAGTTCGAACCGTGTGAACATTTTCAATTTCCTTAGCCATGCAACGCGCAGCATACATGTTTCCTAAAGTAGAGTCTTCCCAGCCAGGAACAACTATCGGGAGATTCTTTTGTGCAGCGGCAAGGACCCAAGAATCTTTCGGATCAATCTGATAATATTTTTCTAGTTTTCCTGAAAGAAGAGCCCGATACATGAATTCGTGTGGGAAAAGACGCTCACCACGATCTTCTGCTTCTATCCATTCTTCAATTAGCACGTTTTCAAGTCGCCTCATGGCTTCTTCTTCAGGAATACAGGTATCTGTTACACGGTTCATTTTTCTTTCAAGCAGGGCTTTTTCATCCTGCGGTGTTAAGTCACGATAATTTGGCACTCGTTCGTAATAATCATGTGCAATCAAATTGAAAACGTCTTCTTCAAGATTTGCACCAGTGCAGGAGATTATGTGAACTTTATCTTGGCGTATCATCTCAGCTAAAGACAAACCAAGCTCAGCCGTTGACATGGCTCCTGCTAGCGTTACCATCATTTTACCGCCTTTTTCGATGTGCTTTTTGTAACCTTCAGCTGCATCGACCAAAGTCGCCGCATTGAAATGACGAAAGTGGTGCTTTAAGAATTGAGTAACTTTTCCGTTTTCCATAATTTCTAAAAAATACAGGATTTACGCTTGATCTTCAAGATCACAAACGTTAACTCGCTTTTCAAATATCGTCTACGCACAAACGCGCCGTTCCAAACAAAATTTTAACCGATCTCACCGAAAATGCTATCATATTCTTTGCTATAAGTCTAGAACAAATTAGCAGATTTTCTTTTGACAAACTAGCAAAATAGGAATAATATCAAAGCATTAGATTTGTAATGCTAAAATAACTTTTAGATAGAAAGGAAAGGTTATGACATATCGTTTAGGAATAGATGTTGGAGGAACTTTTACGGATTTACTTTTATTTAACGAAGAAACGGGCGAGCTAGTAATGGAGAAAACACCTTCAACCCCGTCCGATCAATCAATCGGGATAATGAATGGTATCAGAAAGATTGTTGAGACTGCTGGCATAAAACCTGAAGATATAGGACTTATCTTACACGGGACGACCGTAGCTACAAATGCGGTTCTCGAAGAAAAGGGAGCACTTGTTGGACTAATAACTACTAAAGGTTTTGAGCAAATCCTGCACGTAGCTCGTTCGCAAACGCCCGGACCGCTTGCTGGCTGGATAATAATGCGCAAACCTGATCCGCTCGCTCCTCTTTATTTGACTCGAGGAATTTCGGCAAGAATGAGTGCAAAGGGAGTTGAGATGTCGCCGGTTAACGAAGAAGAAGTTAGCAGATACGCAAAAGAGCTTTACGATGCCGGCATAGAGGCTTTAACGGTTTGCCTTATAAACTCTTTTGCCAATCCTTTGCATGAAAGGCAAGTTCGGGATATTGTGCAAAGGATGTATCCTGATTTACCAGTCACGATTTCTACGGACATTTTGCCTGAGTTCCGTGAATATGAAAGGTGCCTAACTACCGTAATGAATAGCTACGTTCGTCCTAAGATGGCAAATTATTTGCAGGGCATACAGGAGAAACTTGCTGAGGCAAAATTAAATCCTACGGTCAACATAATGCGTTCTGACGGCGGTGTAATGTCAATTGAGGCGGCAAAACGTTCTCCTGTAAACACGCTTCTTTCTGGACCGAGTGGTGGTGCTGTTGCTGCGGCTTACATAGGTGAGTTGGCTGGTTTTAAGAATGTTTTAGCTTTCGACATGGGGGGAACGTCAACAGATGTTTCAGTTTCGATGGACGGCGAGCCGAATTTAATTAGAGAAACGCGTGTGGGTTATTATCCGGTCAAGGCTTCTTCAGTTGATGTTAGGACAATTGGGGCTGGAGGAGGTTCGATAGCCTATGTTCCTATAACTGGGGCTTTGCGAGTTGGACCTCAGTCGGCTGGGGCTGATCCGGGACCTGCCTGTTACGGAAAAGGTGGCGAAGAACCCACCGTTACTGATGCAAATGTGGTTTTAGGACATCTTCCGCCCAAGTTGCTAGGTGGTGAAATGATTCTTGATGTAGAAAAAGCGCGTCATGCAGTCAAGAAGATCGCTGATGCGATGGGGCTTACGATGGAACAGGCTGCACAAGGAATTATTGACATTGTAAATGAAAACATGTTTGGAGCGTTGAGGCTCGTAACGGTTCAAAGAGGGCTTGATCCGAGAGACTTTGCACTGGTTGCTTTCGGTGGAGCCGGTCCGCTTCATGCAAATTATCTTGCTCGTCTTTGTGGTAGTTTTCCGGCTATTATACCGTCGATGCCGGGAGTTCTTTCGGCACTCGGATTTTTGCATTCGGACATTAGAAATGAATTTTCTCAGACGATGATAAGAAAGCTACATGAAATTGATCTAGGAGAATTTAGTGAGATTTTCCGGAAACTTGCAGAAGAAGCAGTTGAGTGGTTAAACAGCGAAAAAATACCCAAGGAGCGACAAAAGCTCGATTATCAGGTTGATGTGCGATACTATCGTCAGGGATATGAGTTTCCTATACGTGTTTCTCCGGAGCAATTTGCAACCGATGAAGGCAGGCAGAAGTTCGTTGCTGATTTTAAGGAAGTTCACGAAAGAAATTATGGATTTAACATTGATTCGGACATTGAGGTTGTTAATCTCAGAGTCGTTGGCATAGGTCAAGTGCGTAAAGTCGAATTACCAAGATACAGGGAAGCCGATTATTCGGTTGAGGAAGCAAAGTATGAAACTCATTCGGCATGGTTTGATGGTCAACTAGTTGAAACGCCAATTTATGATAGAAACAAGCTTCGCCCAGGGCATGAGATTTTAGGGCCGGCAATCATTACGCAGAAAGATTCTACGACTGTCATTTTGCCGGGCTTTTTAGGAAAAGTTGATCCATATCTGAACATATTGATTTACCCGAGGGATTAAATTTTATGAAAAGTTACAGGGCTATAGCTTTGCAAACTAAATGTTTTGCAGTCAATCTTGCAAAGACAAAAGAAGAAGCACGCCAAATAATGAGGCAGACAGTTGAGAGATTAAGCCGACAGATTCGCGCAAGCTGTAATTTCGTAGGAAAAGATACAAAACTTGTGGTACTGCCGGAGTATTTCTTGACTGGATTTCCTTTGCAGGAGTCAATAGAAGAATGGCGTGATAAGGCTTGCCTTGAACATAATGACGAAATATATGAGCTTCTTGGTAAGATAGCGTCTGAAAATTCGATCTACTTGTGTGGTAACGCCTACGAAATAGATGAGAATTTTCCAGAGCTTTATTTTCAAACTTGCTTTATAATTTCTCCAAACGGAGAGCTTATTTTACGTTATAGGCGTTTGAATTCAATGTTTGCGCCGACTCCTCACGATATTCTCGATAAATACATTGAAATTTACGGTATCGAATCGCTTTTCCCAGTGGCAAAAACCGAGATAGGAAACTTAGCTTGTCTAGCATCTGAAGAGATACTTTATCCTGAGATAGCAAGATGTCTAGCAATGCGCGGTGCAGAGGTTTTTTGTCATCTGACGTCTGAAGCTTACGCAAAAAGTCACTCGCCAAAAGACGTTGCGAAGCTCGCAAGAGCTTATGAAAATATGGCTTACGTTATATCAGCAAATTCAGCAGGAATTGCTAACATACCGATTCCGGAAAATTCTGCTGATGGCGGCTCGAAGATAATTGATTACAGAGGTTTGGTGATTGCTGAAACGGCTCAAGGTGAGTCAATGGGAGCCTTTGCAGAGATTGACATCGAGGCTTTACGACGAAATAGATGCCGTTTAGGATTGGTTAACTTGCTTTCTCGTCAAAGATTTGAACTCTATGCGCCATTTTATTCTAAGCACTCCTTCTATCCTGCAAATAACCTGATCGGGAAAAAAGCTGAACGTTCTCACTTTATAGAAACGCAGCAGAAGGTAATAGAAAAACTAATACAAGAAGGCGTAATTGTTCAGCCTGAGTAGATTCCGAAAAGGCTTTATCTGCAACACTTTCTTTTGACTCTTGAGACTAATTTAGTAATTTCGAGCACTTTCAAAAACCACGTAAAGCAAGCGAGGTAAGGACAAATCTTCCAGATGGCTCTGCGAACAAAATCAGCATATCGTAACATTGTATATGTATATCGTGAAACTAGCTTGCACAAGTAGGCTAGAAACACGATAGTTCTGTAGTTGGCCCGAATTTGAAAAAGTTCTCATCAGCAATCTTAAACTCGAATGAGTCAAGCTTACTTGCTACGAAACGATAGGTTTATTCAAAGAGATGCTTTTGCGACAATGGTGCAGTTTCCTCGTGGTGTAAAATGATTTTATATGATGCAGATAAACGAAAGGGTTAGGCTTTTGAATAGAGCTTCTGAAAACACGAAAGGACGATACGTTCTTTACTGGATGCAGATTTTCAAGCGTGCCGAGTTCAATCATGCTCTTAATTTTGCCATTCAGGAAGCCAATCGGAGACGGCTTCCTCTGGTAGTTTATGAGGGATTGAAGTATTACTATCCGTGGGCATCGGATAGAATTCATGCATTTATACTCGAAGGGGTCGAAGAAAAAAGAAGAGCTTTCTCAGACCGGGGAATAAAGTATATTTTCTATCTTCAGAAGGATGAGAACTCGCCGAAGCAAATCGTAAAGAAACTAGCCGAAAATGCAGTCATTTTAGTTACAGATGATTATCCTTGCTTTATAATCCCTGAGCACAATCAGTCTATTTCAAAGAAACTTAATCTGCCCGTCTATGCAGTAGATTCTAACGGAATAATTCCGATGTCTTTGTTTGATAAAGAAGAATATGCTGCTTATACGATTAGACCGAAGATAAAGAAGCTTCTGCCCTATTACCTTAAACCTTTTAGGGAAGAAGAAGTTTTGGTCGCTGCTGACAATCTGCAATTAGATTGCCCGGATACCGAAGTGAATTCTGGCAACATTGCAGAACTTGTTTCCGAGTGTGCAATTGATCATTCGGTTAAACCCTCTAGGTTTTATCACGGCGGAACGAATAATGCTCGGAAACGACTTAAAAAGTTTTTGAAGGAAATTCTGCCAAACTATGCTGAGACTCGCAATAAACCCGAAATAGACGGTTCAAGCCGTTTGAGTGCTTACCTTCATTTTGGATTCATATCGTCGCTTGAAGTAGCGCTTGCGGTTTTGGATACAGAAGCTCCAAAGGAATCAAAAGAGGCATTTCTTGAGGAATTGATTGTTCGCCGTGAGCTTTCCTTTAACTTCACGAGGCACAACCCAAAATACTCTTCTATTGAAGCTTTGCCCGATTGGGCGTTGAAAACTATGCAAAAGCATGCTTCAGATAGGCGAGATTTCATTTATTCTTTGAAAGAACTCGAAAACGCTCAAACTCATGATGAACTTTGGAATGCTGCGCAGCGTGAGATGTTAGTAACCGGGGAGATGCATAACTACATAAGAATGCTTTGGGGAAAGAGTGTAATTGCTTGGACTTCAAGTTACAATGAGGCGTTTGAGATTTTGGTGCATCTGAATAACAAATATTGTCTGGATGGTCGTGATCCTAATTCCTACGCCGGCATTTTATGGTGTTTTGGCAAGCATGACCGACCTTGGATGGAAAGACCCGTTTTCGGCAAAATCCGATACATGAGTTCAGCAAGCACGGGAAAGAAATTCAATGCTGACAAATATATTGAATGGACAAAACGACTTGCTAAAGAGACTGACGATTTGTAAATGCTTACTCTATGTTTAATTCTCTTTTCGTTTCTTCTGGCAAGCCGTAAGATTCGTTTTCATTTGGGTAATTACCATTTTTAACGTCTTCTATCCAATTTTTCACGGCATCGTGTATAATCTGGCGAACGTTTGCGTATTGTCTTACGAAACGAGGCTGTCTGCCGAAAGTCATTCCAATCAAGTCGTGAAGAACCAAAACTTGAATGTCACAATGGGAACCTGCGCCGATGCCAATAGTTGAAATTCTTAGTCTTTTAGTAATGATTTCAGCAATTTCTCTTGGCACAAGCTCAAGGACGATTGCAAAAGCGCCTGCTTCTTCGAGCATCAAGGCATCTTCTATGAGTCTTTTAGCTGCGTCAGCAGTTTTTCCTTGAACGCGGTATCCGCCTAATTTGTAAACTGACTGAGGAGTCAATCCGATATGAGCTACAACTGGAATTTCTTCTTCGACGAGTCTTCTTACTATGTGGACACGGTTTCGCCCGCCTTCTATTTTGATAGCTTCTGCGCCGCCGTATTTCATCAATCGTAATGCGTTTTTTACAGTTTCGTCTTCGTTTATGTGATAAGTTCCATAGGGCATGTCTGCTATAACCATGGCTCGCTCAGTGCCTCTTTTTACGGCAATACAAGCAGAAAGTATTTCTTCCAAAGTAACAGGGATCGTATTTCCGTATCCGTAAATTACATTCCCAATGCTATCTCCAACTAGAATCATGTCAACACCGGCTTCGTCAATGATTCTAGCAGTAGGGTAGTCGTATGCCGTTAAACAAACAAGCTTTTCCCCTCTTTCCTTTGCTTGGCGAATAGCCGGTAGGTAAACTTTTCCAGGTTTATCAGGTTGTAAATATGCCATATCTTTAACGCTTTAAGTCTAGCAAAATTTTTTTTGTTTCTGTATTCAAACCTTTGTTCGGATTCCACCTTTTGACGATAGATTTGTCTTCGGTTTTTTCAAGTAACTGAAGGATCGTTTGGTTAAACACGGGATGAACCAAATCAGGAGCTAATTCTGCTAATGGCACTAAAACAAACTTTCTTTGGTGGAGTCGAGGATGTGGCAACGTCAAGAATGGAGTTTCGCATTGGATGCTGCCATAAAAAAGAAGGTCAAGGTCTATTGTTCTAGGCTTTTTTAAGAACTTTTCTTTCCTTTCAAGCAGATATTCAACTCGGAGCATTCTTGCCATGATTTGATCGGGCGTGATGTTTGACACGCGTATTTCGGCTACCAGGTTCAGGTAATTGTTATGTTCTTGTTCTTCTACCTCGACTGGTTCGGTTTCGTAAATTGCCGAAAGACGGCAGACCTCAAGGTGTGCCTCAAGAAGACCACGGATTGCAAGCAAAAGATTTCCTGCTCGGTCACCGAGATTTGAGCCTATTGAAACGTATGCAATTATATGGTCGTTTTGCACCTTGAAAACAAGCCTCTAGAAAACAGATTTAGTTTGCTTGAATTTATAAAAAATCGCAAATTCTGTCGCCACAGATTTTTCTTTTTTGTGGGCATTCTGAAGTATAATCTTCTAAAAGTTAGGAGGCTGAATGGTAGGCTTAGAGATTACCCACTCAAGCATGAAATTTGCAAGCGTAGAGGATAGTAAGTTTGGTTTTGAAGAGGTGGTTTTGGATTTTAACAAGGGTCTTAAAGAGCAAGTCATAGCTTTTATAAGGCATTTGCAAGAAAAGTTCGGACGCTTTGAAAAGCTTGGAGTTGCAGTTTCTGGCGTAGTTTCTAAGCACAAAGATCGCGTTCTTTATTCCAGACATTTCGCAGAACTAACGGCTACGGATTTCATTAAAAATGTAGAGTCAGAGTGCAGTGTAAAAATTTACTTGGAAAATGATGCGAATGCAGCGGCTTGGGCAGAATATAAGCTTGGAGCTGGCCGTGGAAGCGAAAGCATTTTCTATGTTCTTCTAGGTAAAGGAGTTGGTGGAGCTTTTATTCTCGATGGCGGCATTTGGCGTGGAGCTGACGGTTTTGCCGGTGAAATCGGACAGATTCCTGTTGATACAGAAGAAAACTTGAGACTTGAAGAAGTGGCTTCTTCTGACGGTATAGTTAGACGAATAAAAAACCGAATTCATCAAGATCATACGTCCTCGCTTGCTCGCATAAGCGAAGAACTTATCACGATAACTGATATAATTCGCGAGGCAAACAACAAAGATGAATTTACGCAGATGATGTTAGAGCGCACGGGAAACTTTATCGGCATAGCTGTTGCCAACGCGCTGAACTTATTGAATGTTGAGAAGGTGATTTTAGGCGGCAGCATTATGCAGGCAGGCGAACCAATTCTTAAAGGCGTTAAACAAAGCGCTGAAATCTATACTTTTAAGCCTGGTTTTAACAGTGCGAAAATAATTTCGGGGGAGCTCGGCGATCGTGCTTCCGCCATAGGAGCAGCTTTACTAGCTTCTTGAATTTAGGAAGGAAAATTTAATCTATTAGCGAAACTAATCAAGTGAAAACTTGCACAAGGTTAAGAAAAATTTTATCTTTTTCTATGAAAGGTCAGGGTAGTGTTTAGCTAAAAAATTGTGTATTCGTTTTTGCAAAAAGTTAGATTTTAGTGCAAACTTTGGAAATTTATAGACTTAAAGAGGTGGGAAATGGCGCAGGTTTTTCACAAGAGTGCAAATACAATAGCAAAGGCAAGCATAGCCTTGGCGGTGATTCTAGCTGGCTTGTCGTTTTATGTTGTTACACAGCTTGCTCGTTCGTCATATTTGACAGGGACTTATTTAGAGCGTCAGCAACCTGTTCAATTTAGCCATAAGCATCACGTAGGAGATGATGGTATTGATTGTAGATATTGTCATACGACTGTGGAAACCACGGCATCTGCTGGTATGCCTTCGACGCAGACTTGTATGAATTGTCATTCTCAAATATGGGCTGACAGCCCTTACCTTGAAATCGTTCGGGCTAGCTATCGAGAAAATAAACCGATAGAGTGGGAGCGGGTGCATGATTTGCCAGAATATGTTTACTTTAATCACTCGATTCACGTCAATAAGGGCATAGGTTGCTCTTCTTGTCACGGAGACGTAGCAAATATGCCTGCTGTTTACCAAGTCAATACCTTGCAGATGGAGTGGTGTTTGTCCTGTCATCGAAATCCAGAAGAGTTTGTAAGGCCAAAGGAAGAAATTTACAACACTGCTTGGGTTAACAATCTTACTCCAGAAGAGAAAAAGAAACTTAAAGAAGAGTACAAGATAAGACCAGCAGAAATGCTTACAAGTTGTTCTACGTGTCATCGTTAAAAAATTTTTTGAAGGGAAGGCTTAAAGATGAGCTTTGCTGAAATCAGAAAAAAGATACTAGCGCAGGAAGGAAGAATGTACTGGCGTAGTCTAGAAGAATTTGCCGATACGCCTGAATTTGCGGAGTTTATAAAGCGGGAGTTTCCGCATCAAGCCGAACAATGGGATAATTCTCTCAGCCGACGTAACTTTATCAAGCTTATGGGAGCTTCTCTGGCTTTAGCCGGGATCAGCGGTTGCGTTATACAGCCGCCGGAAAAGATTGTTCCTTACGTTAAGCAGCCAGAGGAGATACTCCCCGGCAAGCCGCTCTTTTTTGCGACGGCAATGACGCTAGGTGGGATTGCCACAGGTCTTCTAGCAAAGTCAAATGAAGGAAGACCTACGAAAATAGAAGGAAACCCGGAACATCCCGGCAGCCTAGGCGCAACTGACGTCTATGCTCAAGCTTCGCTTCTTGGAATGTATGATCCGGATCGTTCGCAGAATATAACGTACCTAGGAAGCCCTAGAACGTGGCAAAATTTTATGACCGAGGTGCGAGCGAAGGTTGAACAACTAAGGGCTTCTGGTGGTGCAGGAATAAGGTTTTTGAGTGAAACTGTTGTCTCACCAACTCTTGCCGATCAAATGAAGAAACTTTTAGCCGAACTACCAAATGCAAGATGGTATCAATATGAACCCATAAATAAAGACAACGTATTCGCAGGTGCTAAGCTAGCTTTCGGCACTCCCGTTCAGACCGTCTATAAACTAGACAAAGCCGATAGAATACTTTCGCTTGATAAGGACATATTCAGTGAGTTCAATGTTCGTTACATAAAGGATTTTGCGAAGGGGCGTGCCTTTAACGATGAAAAGAAAGAAATAAATCGCTTGTATGTAGTTGAAACCACACTCACTTTGGCCGGTGCAAAAGCTGATCATCGTTTGGCTGTAAAACCGAGCCAGATGATTTTAATTGCAAAGGCGATAGCTGCGGCTTTAGGAGTATCGGGAGTAAACTTCGATGCCTCGCTTCTGGATGAGAGGACAAACAAGTGGATTCAAGCGATGGCGAAAGACCTTTTGGCTCACAAGGGTCGCTCGGTTGTGATGGTTGGGGATAATCAATCTCCGGAAGTTCATGCGTTGGCTCATGCAATGAATGCTGTGCTTGAAAATGTAGGAAAGACAGTTGTTTATATCGAGCCATTTGTGCCTAATGCTGAGACTTTGCAAATTGATCAACTTCGTCAGCTCATTCAGGAAATTGATAGAGGCGAAGTAAAGTTATTAGTGATTCTAGGCGGTAATCCTGTGTATAACACGCCTGCAGATCTGAAACTTAGTCGAGAGAGACTTGACAAAGTTCCACTTCGCATACACGTTGGTCTTTACGTAGATGAGACAGCAGAGCTTTGTCATTGGCACGTTTCTGAAAAGCATTATCTTGAATCGTGGGCAGATACGAGGGCGTATGACGGTACGGTCACAATGGTTCAGCCCTTGATAAAGCCTCTTTACGACAGTAAAAGTATTTACGAAGTCGTACAAGTTTTTTTCAAGGAGAATTACGATAAGACAGATTTGGATATAGTGAAGGGATTTTGGCAAGGGCAGTCTTCTCAAGAGGTGGATTTTGAAAAGCGGTGGCGGAAGATAATTCATGACGGGTTTATTGAAAATACTGCTTCGCAAGCCAAAGCGGTAAACTTAAACACTGCTTTCATTAGTCAAATTCGTGAACCTAAAACAAGCGGTGAGCTTGAAATAGCAATCTTGCCTGATCCGAGCATATATGACGGGCGTTTTTGTAATAACGGGTGGTTACAGGAACTGCCAAATCCGATAACAAAAGTAACTTGGGAAAATGTTGCCTTGGTAAGCCCCAGAACAGCCGAAAGGCTTGGATTAAATCAAGGTTGGGATCCACGTTCGAGAGCCGGTGGAGCTGAAGGAATAAGCTTCATCAACACGAAAGGAGGAAATCTTTTCTCCGATCTTGTCAAACTAAAAGCCAATGAAGCAGAAATATCAAAGCCAGTTCCAGTGTGGATTCAGCCGGGTCAACCTGACGATGTGATAACTATATTTTTGGGTTACGGACGTTGGCGAGCTGGACGAGTTGGAACAGGACTAGGCTACAATGCTTACGAAGTTCGTCGTTCTGATGCTCAATATTTTGGCTTCGGTAGTTTAGAAAAAACAGGTCAGCAAACAAGGGTTGCCTCAACGCAAACTCATTTTAACATGGAAGGGCGCGACATATTGCGTATCTGGGATGTCGAGCAATACAAAGAACATCCCGATATGGGGCATCAGCACGATGAATACCCAAAGTCTTTATATCCTCGCTATGACTACTCAGATGAAAACGCAGAGTGGAAACACAAATGGGCGATGACCATAGACCTAAATGCCTGTGTAGGGTGCAATGCCTGTATAATTGCTTGTCAAGCAGAGAATAACATTCCTGTTGTTGGTAAAGAACAGGTAGAAAGAAGCAGAGAAATGCATTGGATGCGCGTAGATGCGTATTATGTGGGCGAAGATGTTAATAATCCGCAAGATTTAGCGTTTCAGCCCGTTTTATGTCAACAGTGCGAGCTTGCGCCGTGTGAGGTGGTCTGTCCAGTTCACGCAACGGTTCATAGTCCCGAGGGGCTTAACGACATGGTTTACAATCGTTGCGTTGGGACTAGATACTGTTCGAATAACTGTCCATACAAAGTTAGGCGATTTAATTTCTTGCTTTATCAAGATTGGAACACGCCTCAGTATAAGCTGATGCGTAATCCTGAAGTTACCGTAAGAAGCCGCGGTGTAATGGAAAAATGCACTTATTGCGTGCAGAGGCTGTCGTTAGCTAGAATTGAGGCTCGTAAACAAGGGCGTCGAGTTCGTGATGGAGAAGCTACAACTGCTTGTCAAACAGTCTGCCCTGCTGATGCAATAGTCTTCGGCGACTGGAATGATGAAACGAGCCTTGTAGCAAAAATGAAGAAAGACAAGCGTAACTATATTTTGCTTAATGAGCTTAATACTCAACCTAGAACAACCTATTTGGCGGCTCTGAAAAATCAAAATCCTGAGATGCCTGATTACGTGAGGCCGCCCGAAATCAAACATAAGAAGAAGGCTGATAAAGACGAGCACAAACACTAATCGAGCAAGTAGAGGTGTAAGTTATGCAGGACGTGAAAGAGTTTAGAGAGCAGATGCAGCCAGCCATTCTAGAAGGTAAGCACGACTTTGCAACCGTATCAGATAAGATAGGGGATATAACGCTGAAAAGAAAAACTCCTTTTCATTGGTTTGTAGGCTTTGCAATTGCATTTTTAATTACACAAGTTCTCTTGATGACAATTACATATCTGGTTTTGACCGGTGTTGGAATTTGGGGGAATAATCAGCCGGTCGGCTGGGCGTTTGACATTATAAATTTTGTCTGGTGGATTGGTATCGGGCATGCTGGAACTTTGATTTCGGCAATTCTGCTACTTTTGAACCAAAAATGGCGAACTTCGATTAACCGTTTTGCCGAAGCAATGACGCTGTTTGCAGTAGCATGCGCGGGGCTGTTTCCTTTGCTACACACGGGTCGTCCGTGGCTTGCTTACTGGCTTTTGCCATATCCAAATACAATGGGGATGTGGCCACAATTTCGCTCTCCTTTGATGTGGGATGTTTTTGCGGTTTCAACCTATGCGACTGTTTCGCTTCTCTTCTGGTATGTTGGTTTGATACCAGATTTTGCTACTTTGCGTGATAGGGCGAAGAGTAAAGTTTTTAAGATAATCTATGGAGTTTTATCTTGGGGTTGGCGCGGCTCGGCTCGTCATTGGCATCGTTACGAAATTGCTTATCTTTTATTAGCAGGGCTTTCAACACCACTGGTTCTATCGGTGCACTCCATAGTTTCGTTTGACTTCTCGGTTTCGCAGTTGCCGGGTTGGCACGCAACCATCTTTCCGCCGTATTTTGTTGCTGGTGCTATCTTTGCTGGATTTGCAATGGTATTGATTCTTTCCATACCGCTTCGGCATTGGTATAATCTGAAGGATTTTGTGACGATGACTCATCTTGACTACATGGGCAAGATAATGCTGGCAACGGGTCTGATAGTTTGTTATGGCTATGCAATGGAGGCATTTTTTGGTTGGTATAGTGCCGCACAATACGAATACTTCATGATACGCAATCGTATATGGGAAGGGCCTTATTGGTGGTCTTACTGGCTTTTGATACTCTGCAACGGAATATCAATCCAACTGCTGTGGTTTAAACGATTCCGTCAAAGTGAATTCTGGCTGTTTACAATTTCTGTGATCGTAAGTATTGGAATGTGGCTTGAAAGATTTGTCATTATCGTAACGAGCTTGCACAGGGACTTTTTACCTTCTTCTTGGGCGATGTATTCACCTACGATTTTTGACTGGTCAATGTTTATAGGCACGATTGGTTTCTTCTTTGCACTCTTTTATTTGTTTGTTCGTTTCGTGCCGATAATTTCAATTTTTGAAGTTAGAACACTACTTCCTGAAGCTCATGTTCACGGACATCATCAAGATTTCGAAGAAATTGTTAACGAAGTTGAGATTGAAAAGATAGATAAACCTTAAAAGCCGTTCTGGGGATAGCCCGCAATAGTCTTTTGTAGGAGGCTTTCTCACCCGAGCCTAAATATTGCCGGCGTCCAGAACGGCTAAGATGCGGAGAGAAGTTATGAGCGAAAAGAAGTTATACGGGATAATGGCTGAATTTGACACACCAACAGAGTTGGTTGATGCAGCAAGGCGCGTTCGTGATGCTGGATACACCAAAACTGACGCATTTTCTCCTTTTCCTATTCACGAGATAGATGAAGCTTTAGGGATTCGCCGTTCGATCCTGCCCTTCTTGGTGTTTGGTGGAGGAGTTCTAGGGCTTCTTACAGGGCTTGGCTTGCAATATTACACTCACGTGATTGATTATCCAATTATAGTTGGCGGAAGACCTCATTTTAGTCTTCCAGCATTTATTCCTCCAGCTTATGAACTAACTATTTTGTTTGCTTCATTTACAGCGGTTTTCGGTATGCTTTTCTTAAATGGTTTGCCGATGCCTTATCATCCAGTGTTTAATGTGCCGAGATTTGCCTTAGCCTCAAGAGATAAGTTCTTCCTTTTGATAGAGAGGCGAGACCCTAAGTTTGAATATGAAGAAACTAGAAAGTTTATGGAAAGTTTGAATCCGCAGGAGGTTTTCGATGTTGAGGAGTAGCTTTTTATTGATAAGCGCCTTGCTTATTTTTACAAGCGCATGTAGATACGACATGCAGGATCAGCCAAAGTATAAACCTTACAAGAAGAGTGAGTTTTTCGCCGACGGTAGGGCATCGCGTGATCTTCCGGCTGGAGTAGTCCCACGTGGATTTTTGCGTGATGACAAATCATTCTTCACAGGCAAAAAGGAAGGAGTAACTAATGTTCAGGTGCAAACAACGACTGATGCCAGCGGTAACACGGTAGTTACTTCTTTTCCGGATGCAATTGAGGAGTTTCCTATTCCAGTAACGAAAGAGCTAATAGATCGTGGACAAGAGCGATATAACATTTATTGTATCGTCTGTCATGGTCCTACGGGAAACGGTGATGGGATGATTGTAAGGCGCGGATTTGTAAGACCGCCTACCTATCATGACGATAGGTTAAGGAACGCTCCTGTCGGGCATTTTTACGATGTCATAACAAATGGCTGGGGAAGAATGAATGGATATGCAGAAAAGATTCAACCTGCCGACCGATGGGCGATAGTTGCTTACATAAGAGCCTTGCAATATAGCCAAAATCCAAACGGAATGAAACCGCTTGTTATTTCAGAGAATAAAGTAGCAAAGAACGTTGAAAAGGGAGGAAATCGTTAATGTCCTACAAAGCTCCAGAAGAACTGAAGAATTTTCAGAGGATAGCTTTAGGCGTTGGTGGCATAGGGACTCTGGCTTTACTGATCGGAGGGCTTATTTCGCCAGAAATGCGTGAACAAGCCTTAAGATCATGGCTTTTGGGATTTGTTTTCTGGGGGGGTATCTCGATAGGTTCTCTTGGCATTCTACTTCTACAATACCTAACTGGTGGAGCCTGGGGAGTCATAATAAGAAGAATTGTTGAAGCTAGCTCTAGAACGCTTACTCTTGTAGCCGTAATGTTTATACCTATTTTGTTGGGGGCTAGTACGATTTATGAGTGGACTCATCCGGAAAAGGCTGATGAAACATTGAAGAGAATTCTTGACCATCGCGCTCCTTACTTAAATCTGCCGGCTTGGATTGCAAGGGCAGTAATTTACTTTGGTTTGTGGTTCTTGATGGTTTACCTTCTAAACAAATGGTCGAAACAGATGGACGAGACTGGAGATTGGAAGCTTCTTAAAAAAGCTTCTCAGTTTAGCGGTCCAGCCATGGTGTTTTTCGTTCTTCTGGTGAGTTTTGCTTCGATCGACTGGGTGATGACGCTTGATCCTCATTTTTATTCAACAATTTGGGGATTTTTATTTGCCGCTGGTTGGGGGCTTGCAAGCTATGCTTTTACTATAGCTGTTTTAGCATGGCTTTCTACTCGGGAGCCTATGAATCAAGTCATAGGAAGAAGGCATTTTCACGATTTAGGAAAACTTCTTTTGGCTTTCGTGATGGTTTGGGCTTATTTTAACTTTTCACAATTTTTGATTATCTGGTCGGGTAACTTACCTGAAGAAACTTTTTGGTATTTGGAAAGAATGGAAGGCGGTTGGGGAATAATCGGAGTAATTCTCATAGTCTTTCATTTTGCCTTTCCGTTTGTAGTTTTGCTTTCTAGAGATGTGAAAAGAAATGCTAGATGGCTTGCTTCGATAGCCATTTTTATTATTGTTATGCGTTTTGTTGATCTTTATTACATAATTGGTCCTTCTCCAAGAGTAACGCTGCACGGAGCAAAGCTTTCATTTTCAGAATCGATAAGCTGGATGGATTTCGTAGGTCCGCTTGCTGTTGGAGGGCTTTGGTTGTGGTATTTCTTCGGAGAACTTCAGAAGCGACCTTTAGTTCCGGTAAATGATCCTTTTCTTGAATCAGCCATAGAACATGGCAAATCTCATTAAGGCTTGGAGAGGTTTATGGCAGAAAAGCTTGGTACAAAAGGTTACGAAGAGAACATAGTAAGCGTGAAGGGTATAGTCATTTTCGGGATAGGGCTTGCCATTTTGATAGTTATTTCCTTTTGGTTGATGTATGTCTTGGAAAGCTACATGGAAGAGCAAGCTGCAGCTACAAAAGACGAAGTAAATCCTGTAAGAGAAGCTATTTTAAAAGATAATCCGCAAGCCTTCTTACCGCCAGAGCCTAGACTTCAAGCTGCTCCTGGTCATGGGGTTGACGGACCTTCTGGAAGAATTAGCCTAGAACTAAAACCACCACAGGCGGAATGGTGGGAAATTAAGAAAATTTGGGATGAAGAGCTTGCAAAAGGGCAAGTAGATCCGAAGACTGGCATGGTTATTACCTTGCCAATAGAAGAGGCAAAAAGAAGGGTGCTCGAAGAAGGATTAATCAAAGCCAAAAACGACGAAAAGGCAAAGCAGCAATATGAAAATTCAAAAAAAATCATCTCTTACTCTAGCAGTGGAAGGCTTGCAAACGAAATAAGGAGGTAAGATGAGGTTTTTGAGCAAAGTTTATATTCTCATCTTGGTTGCCTCGATTTTTGTCCAGGGGCAGCAGCACTATAATTCTCCTCTTTACGCGCCTAGAAACTACGAGCCTGGTCAGAATGTAGGTATTCCGCAGATACTCAAAGAAGTAGGAATAGAACAGAAACTAGGCAATCAGCTTCCATTAAATGTTGAGTTCAAAAATGAAGATGGGCAAATAGTTGAACTTGGAAACTATTTCGGTAAAGGACGCCCTGTAATACTTGCTTTGGTTTATTATGAATGCCCGATGCTTTGTAACGAGGTTTTGAACGGTCTTACCGGAGCGTTAAAAGGAATTTCGCTTGATGCCGGCAAAGATTTTGATGTTTTGGCGATAAGCTTTGATGCAAGAGAAAACGATATACCTGAGCTTGCGAAAAACAAAAAGGCTGCTTATCTGAGAAGATACGAGCGTACCGGTGCCGAAAATGGGTGGCACTTTTTGACTGGGACTCAAAAGTCAATTGATGCTGTGACGGAAGCAGTTGGGTTTCAATACCGCTGGGATGAAAAAACAAATCAATTTGCTCATGTAGGCGGTGTAATCGTGTTAACGCCAGAAGCAAGGGTTTCAAAGTACTTCTATGGAATAGAATATTCACCGCTAGATTTGAAGCTAGCTTTGATCGAAGCTTCTGAAGAAAAGATAGGAAGTTTAACAGATAGGCTTTTACTTTATTGTTATCATTACGATCCGGCTGCGGGGACTTATGGTTTTGCCATTTTAAGAGTGATTAGAGTTGCTGGTGTTTTGACTCTTGTTGGGCTAGCTGGGATGTTTATTTACTTCTGGCGTAAAGGGAGAGTGAGTAGGTTAAAATAGAACTTAGGGGGTTTAGGTATGATACAGCAAAGCAATAATTGGGTGCCGTTGTTTCCAGAAAAGGCTTCATCATTTGCTTGGCAAGTGGATGCTCTGTATTTTTATTTAATAGCAATAAGTGCCTTTTTTACGGTAATAGTAGTAGCCGCCATCTTTTACTTTGCAATTAAGTATCGCGAAAAGGAGAAGTTTCAAAATGGCGCTGAGATTCACGGGTCGCTACTTCTGGAGACCACTTGGACTGCTATTCCATTTTTGCTTTCGATGACCATATTCCTAGGTGGCGCAATTGTTTATTACAATCAATATCGTCCTCCGAAAGATGCAATGGAGATTTATGTTGTCGGTAAGCAGTGGATGTGGAAATTCCAACATCCTACAGGCCAAAGAGAGATTAACGAGCTTCATGTTCCAGTTAATCGAAGGATAAAGCTTATAATGACTTCTGAAGACGTAATACACGATCTCTACGTGCCTGCTTTTAGGACGAAAGCAGACGCTGTTCCAGGTAGATACACGACTCTTTGGTTTGAAGCGACAAAACCAGGAAAATATCATCTTTACTGCGCCGAGTATTGTGGGCTTAATCATTCTGGAATGATTGGTTGGGTTTATGTGATGGAGCAGAAGGATTATGAAAATTGGCTAGCAGGGAATGTTTCAAGTCAGACACCTGCTCAAGCAGGAAGAGAATTATTTGAGGCAAAGCTTGGTTGTGCTTCCTGTCATCAGCAAACTGATCAAGGAAGAGGTCCGAAGCTTGCAGGTCTATTTGGAAAGCAGGTTAAACTAACAAATGGTCAAACAGTAGTAGCCGATGAAGAGTATATTCGTAATTCGATTCTAAATCCGCAAGGGCAGATAGTAGAAGGTTACCAACCTATCATGCCGACTTTTAAAGGGCAAGTTACCGAAGAGCAATTGGTTGCTCTAGTTGAATATATAAAGTCTCTAGGCAACGAAACAGCAAGCATGTCAAAGTAGAAAGGAGGTTTGGATTTTATGGAAAAAGTTGAGGTTAGAGCAGAACAGACGAAGCCGAACTACTTAAATAATGGCTATAGCGTTTGGTCATGGCTTTTTACCAAAGATCACAAACGCATAGCAATAATGTATCTAATAAGCATCTCTGTCATATTTCTTATAGGCGGGATATATGCTGCAGGAATAAGACTTGAGCTTTTAACTCCTCAAAGTGATCTTTTTGAGACCGGAACATATAACAAAGTCTTCACTCATCATGGAATCATAATGGTTTTTCTATTCCTAATACCAGCGATACCAGCTGTTTTGGGTAACTTCTTGATTCCGATAATGATTGGTGCAAGAGATCTTGCTTTTCCGCGCATAAATCTTTTAAGTTTGTATATTTATTGGTTGGGTAGCGCAATTATTCTTTGGGCATTACTTCAAGGTGGAGTTGATACAGGCTGGACCTTTTATACCCCATACTCAACTACTTTTTCAAACACTTATGTTGTTGCGACTGGGTTGGGAATATTTATCAATGGCTTTTCTTCGATTCTAACGGGACTGAATTTCATAGTTACTATTCACACGATGCGAGCACCAGGGATGACTTGGTTTAGACTGCCTTTGTTTGTTTGGGCACATTATGCTACTAGTCTTGTAATGATCTTGGGAACTCCGGTCGTAGCCATAACTATATTGTTAGTGGCACTTGAAAGAATTGCTCGTATAGGCATTTTCGATCCGACAATTGGTGGTGACCCGATACTTTTCCAGCACTTATTCTGGTTTTATTCGCATCCTGCAGTTTACATAATGATTTTGCCAAGTATGGGAGTTATCTCAGAGCTGATTTCCAATTTTTCTCGTAAGAGGATTTTTGGTTATGAATTCATTGCCTTTTCTTCGATAGCCATAGCAGTTTTTGGATTCTTGGTTTGGGGACATCACATGTTTGTTAGCGGCCAGTCGATTTATGCAGGATTGGTTTTCTCGATTCTTACAATGATTGTTGCTGTTCCTTCCGCGATAAAAGTTTTCAACTGGACTGCTACTCTCTATAAAGGACAAGTTTCTTATGATACTCCGATGCTTTACGCACTAGGATTTATCGGATTGTTTTTGATAGGTGGGCTTACAGGGTTGTTCCTAGGAGCGATGGGAATGAACGTTCATCTAACGGATACTTATTTTGTTGTAGCTCACTTTCATTATGTAATGGTTGGAGGAACGGTTCTCGGATATTTGGGCGGTTTGCATTACTGGTGGCCAAAGATGACTGGGAAGCTATATTCAGAGTTTTGGGGCAAAATTTCAGCAATGCTGGTTTTCATTGGCTTCAACTTAACTTTCTTTCCGCAGTTCATTTTAGGCTACATGGGGATGCCACGCCGCTATGCAGCTTATCCACCCGAGCTTCAAGTTCTAAACATCTTCTCAACGGCCGGAGCTTCCGTTTTAGGGGTAGGATTACTTCTTCCTGTAATATATCTTGTTCACTCGTTAGTTTGGGGCAAAAAAGCACCTGATAATCCGTGGTTGCTACCGGGGCTTGAATGGAGAACTTCGTCGCCACCACCGACAGAAAACTTTGAGCAAACTCCGGTTGTTACGTGGGAAGCTTATGATTTTAGTGATGAAAACGGTTTAGATGTTGAAAAGGTAAAGAAAGAATTGGCTACGGTGTGATTCCGAGATTGCCATCGCCGATGGCTATCTCGGAAATTCATTTTTTGATGGTTGAGAGGTTGGAAAATGGCAGATACTCATAAAACTCATCACGTGAAAGGTCTTCAGCATCAATTTGATGACATGCAGCAACAGCAGGAATCAGCCACTATAGGTATGTGGATGTTCCTGGTGCAGGAAATAATGTTCTTCGGTGGACTTTTTACTGCTTACTTGGTCTACCGTTCTCGATATCCGATGGCTTTTGCTGCAGGAAGCAATCATCTGGATGCTTTTTGGGGAGGCTTAAATACCCTCGTTCTCATTGTCAGCAGTTTAACAATGGCTCTTACGGTTTATTATGCTCAGAAAAGCAATCGCGCTATGCAAGTTGTGATGATACTGCTGACAATGTTTTTTGGTTTGGTCTTTCTAGGAGTCAAGGTCATCGAATATAGCGACAAATATAATCATGGTTTAATTCCAGTGACTGGTTGGAATAAAAAGACTTCGAAACAAGTAGTCGCTCTTCCCTTTGAAACTAAAGCAGAAGCTAAGGAAACTCACGATTCACACAAAGAAAAGCCTTACGTGAATCCAAATGGCGATTTTCAGTGGAATTACGGTGGTGAAGACCTTGTTATGCTTGCCAAAGAGAAGGGCTGGCTCACAGAAGCTGAGAAAATAGGTTATTTTGATCCGATAACTAAAGAGTTCGATCCGAAAAGATTTGAAAACAAGGTCAGAATATTCTACTGGCTTTATTTTGCAATGACGGGACTTCATGCTTTGCACATGGTTGTAGGGATTATCATAATGACGTGGCTTTTGTGGAAAGCATGGCAAGGTAGTTTTTCTGCTGAATACTACTCACCTGTAGAAATATCGGGTTTATACTGGCACTTTGTTGATATTGTTTGGATTTTCTTGTTTCCTTTGCTTTATTTGCTCGGAAGACACTTTTTGCATTGAGGTTAGAACAGTCAGACTTATTGGAAAAGACATGCTTTTGTTATAGCTAAAGAAAGAGGCAAAGAAAGATAATACGAACAAAAGTTTGTAGAGGAACAGACGAAAAGGATTTTTGAAAAGCCTTAGCAGCGAGCCATTGGCCGGAAGTTCTATGAGCGGAAGGAAGAAGCAGTTGATGAGTGGCGCAAGAAAGTGATGGCGAGTTGCTGAGGTAGCCCTTAACTTTCCTGTTCTTATTCTTGAGGAATTGATTGAGAGGGGTTTCTTTAAGAAGTTGAGGGATAGGGAAGTAGAAGGGTTAGTTCCTGCTGATGCAGGGGCTATGGCTGACCAAAAGCCGCCAGTCAGTTTGGGTCAGCCTGAAAGGGCGGGGTATAAATACGCTGACCTAAAGTGTTGCAATTTCGAACACTTTAGTCAGTCAGGTAGCTACTAATGGCTGGGCATAATGGGGAAGTTCATATTGGTATTCCGGGTTATTTAGGGGTTTTTGCTGTTCTTGTCGTAGGAACCATTTTGACATATTATGTTGCCTTGTTTGATTTAGACTGGATTTTTCCTGGTGCAAACACGCTTGTTGCTTTAGCAATTGCCTTTACGAAAATGACTTTTGTGGTTCTTTACTTCATGCATGTTCGTTGGCAGTCGCGGTTTATATGGCTTACTGCGCTTGGTGGATTCTTTTGGTTAGCAATAATGTTTGCTTTTACGATGCAAGATTATTTAACTCGGTCTGTCATAGGAAGGTAGGCTTTATTTAAGTAAAGTAAAAATGCTTGCAAAGGAAAACACCTTTGCAAGCATCTTTGTTTTTAGCGAAGAGTTTGTTATCATCAAGTTTTGCAAGACTTACGAAGGTAAATTAATAATGAAACTTAAGCTTTTATTTTTATTTTTAGCACTCATTTCATCGGCTTGTTTGTCACCAAAGGAAAGAGTAACCCGTCCGACATTATTGAAAACTGAAGATGCGTCAAAAGAACAACTTATTGCAGAAATTGAAAGACTTTCAAGGATAGGCTCTATAAGGGCTAGAGTAGATCTGAAGTTTGAGGATAACTCTTTTGCTGAAATCGGAATAGGAGAAAAGTACAGAACAGCTGATGGGGAGATAGTTGTTCAAAGACCTGCTAACATAGTTTTAAAGGTTCAGCTCCCTGTCGTTAGAACTGATATTGCTCAGATGGCTTCTAATGGAACAAGGTTCTGTGTGGCAATCTTAAATGATGGTGGTGATGGTCGTTACAAAAGATTCATTTGTGGTAGTAACGATAGGGATTACTCAGAGCTTGCAAAAGAAGTTGAGCGGATTGAAAATGGAAAAGTTATAAAGAAGAACGTAAATGCTTTCGTTAACCTGCGTCCTCAGCACTTTACTGAGGCAATTTTAGTTCGCCCAATTAGCACCGAAAGTATTTATGTTCAGAGTGAGATATTTCAGGAGGAATTTGATCTGAACGCTCAAAAGCAGTCTCCTTTAAGGTGGGTTCTTAGAGGTTATTACATTTTGGATGAACTTCAAAGAGAAGCTGATAACAATTTAAGGTTGACAAGGAGATTTTGGTTTGACCGAGTAGGTGGTATCAGGCTGGCTAGACAACAGATATTTGATTATGAAGGCAATCTTGAATCCGACATAGTTTATGGAAGAGAAGGCACTTTGTCTAATTATGCAAACATGCCTTTGCGCATAGAAGTTACGCGACCAAAGGAGAAATACAGGATGAGTTTAACTTATCAAGACCCTACAGGGGTGTCTATTGGTAAGAGCTATCCACAGTCAGCCTTTGAGCTAAAAAACAATTGGAATCTTCCTGAAATCGATCTTGATAAGAAGCTGGCAGAGTTTCATTCTGGTTTTCGTGGCAAATGAAAAGTATTTTGCAAACAATAGATTTACGGAAAACCTACCGAGTTGGCAAGGTGGAAACGCCTGTTTTACATGGTATTTCACTCGAAGTGAAAGAAGGCGAATTTATCGCTATAATGGGTCCTTCTGGATGCGGTAAATCAACGCTATTGCACATAATGGGAGGCTTATTAAAGCCTACAAGTGGCAGAGTTATAGTTGATGGCGAAGATATATCCTCTATGTCTGACTCCAAAAGAACAGAAATAAGAAGAAGAAAGATAGGTTTCGTATTTCAGAGGTTTAATCTTTTCCCAACGCTTACTGCAGAAGGTAATCTTAGACTTGCAGAAAGAATTTACAGCGGTAATGGCAATCGAGATGATTCTAGAAGAAGAGAAATTTTAAGGCTTCTTCAGCTAGAAAATAAAATGCATCATAAGCCGATGGAACTGTCTGGTGGAGAACAACAAAGAGTTGCTTTAGCGCGAGCTGTAATTAATAAGCCTGCAATAATTCTAGCTGATGAGCCGACGGGAAATCTTGATTCTGAAAATTCGCGCATAGTTTTGGAAATGTTTCAGAAGTTAAACGAAAAATTCGGTCAAACAATTGTTATGGTTACTCACAATCCGGAAGCAGCTCGAGCTTGTCATCGAATAATTCAGATGCGAGATGGATTAATAGTTGGCGAAATAGTTAAATGAGCGTTTTGAAGAAGGTGATTCTCTGGGAATACGAACGTGGCACTTGGCAATATGATTTGCTTTGTGCGTTAATAATAGCATTTATTTTTCTGACTCCTAAGAGCTGGTTTGAAAAAGAATTTAAGACTACGACGGCTAGAGGTCGAGTTGTTATAAAACAAGAAGATTTTTTACAAAGTAAAGAACAGATAGAAAATCAGGTAAGACAGATAGTTGGTGATCCACGCGTAGAAGTAGTTGCGTGGAGAGAGCGTCGCAACGAAAAAGGTGAAGTTTTCTACGAGGTTGATTTAAGATAAAAACTTTTTGGATGCAAGACTTGTCATAGAATTAATTATGAAAGTCAAATGGCTTTATTCATTAACTCTTATTTTGCTTTTTGCATTTGAGGCAAGTGGACAGCTTCTTCTGAACGAAATTCTAAAAAGGATGGACCAGCATCACAAAGCTTTAACTTCACTTCAAGCGAGCGTAACGATGGAAAAATATAATGCTCAGCTTGATGAAAGGGATATTTTCGAAGGAGTTGTGAAGTATCTGCCGAAAACCGGGCGAAGGAGCATGTATGTAAGGCTTGACTGGACAAAGCCTGTAGTTGAGCAGATAGCCATAATTGGAAATGCTTACACTCTTTATCGTCCGAGACTCAATCAGGTTTATGTTGGCAAGACCGATGAAGCAAAAAATAATGCGAAGGTTGGAAATGCATTGGCTTTTATGAACATGTCAAGACAAGAGTTAAAAGAAAATTATACGGTTAATTATTTAGGCAAAGAGAAGATACGTGACGGAGTTGAGACATGGTATTTGGAATTGATACCTAAAAGATCGTCAAGTTACAGAGCTGCTTATTTATGGGTAGATGTGGATGGAATGCCGAGGCAGGCTCGTGTAGTTGAAAATAACGGAGATACTACGACTATTTTTCTATACAACATTCAGAAAAACGTTACTTTACGAGGATCTGATTTTGAAATTAAATATCCGAGTAATATCAAACCTATAAGAGGTTGATTTCAGCTTTTCTGATGGAAGCCCTATAATTTTGGTTATGCCGAAGTCGAATGGTCTTAGTCGTTTCATAAGGGGAGTTAAACACACGGTTAGGGCATTTATTTCAACAAAGCATCCTGTTTTGGTGCATATAGTGCCAATACGTAGATGTAACCTTTCCTGCGCTTATTGCAATGAGTACGACAAGACAAGCTCTCCAGTGCCTATAGAGGAGATGATAAGAAGAATTGATCGTCTCGCTGCTTTAGGAACTTCGGTCGTAACCATAAGCGGTGGCGAGCCGATGCTTCATCCGCAGATATATGAAATCATAGCAAGAATCCGTTACCACGGAATGATAGCCGGGCTTATTTCTAATGGATATTACTTTCAGCCTGAGAAAATCTTAAAGTTGAATGATGCGGGTCTAGATTATTTACAAATTTCGATTGACAACGTTAATCCTGACGAGGTTTCGAAAAAGAGCCTTAAAGTTTTAGACAAGAAGCTTGTGAACTTGAAAAAATACGCAAAGTTTAAGGTTAATATAAATTCTGTGATTGGAAGCGGTGTGCGTAATCCGGAAGATGCGCTAGTAATCGCAAAAAGAGCTAGGGAGTTAGGTTTTTCGTCAACTGTTGGTGTAATTCACGATGGAATGGGGCTTCTAAAACCACTTAGTGAAAGAGAAAAGGAGGTCTATCGTCAAATAAAAGCTCTTGGTGCTAGGAGTTATGCACGTTGGAATTGGTTTCAAGATTATCTTGTAGAGGGCAAAGAATACAAGTGGCGTTGTAGAGCAGGCGCTAGGTATCTTTACATTTGCGAAGACGGACTTGTTCACTGGTGCTCGCAGCAAAGAGGCACACCAGGAATATCGCTTTATGAATACACACTTGAGGACATGCGAAGAGAGTACTTTACGGAAAAATGGTGCGCTCCTACCTGCACAATACAATGTGTTCATCAAGTTGCTCATTTAGACGCATGGCGAGACCCACAAGTGCCACCTGATGAGTATAAGAAGCGCAGGATCAAGCGAGAAACGATAGCTAGAATTTTAAGTGTGGATTGATTTTACGGATCTCATCTTTTGCCTTTTTTATACATTCTGCAACTCTTTCAGTTGCGGTACCGCCTATCTGGTTTTTATTTGAGATGGCCTTTTTTACGGAAAGATAATCGAAGACATCTTCGCTGATTGCTTCGGAAAAAAGATGCATTTCATCCATGCTTAGTTCGTTTAGTTCTTTTCCCTGGTTGATTGCGTAAAGAACGATTTGGCCAGTTATGTAATGGGCATCGCGAAAGGCTATGCCTTTTTGGACGAGGTAATCAGCTAATTCCGTAGCATTCAAATAACCTTTAGTTGCCGCTGCAAGCATTTTTTCCTTCTTGAGTTTGATATTCTCAATGACGATTTTAGCTATTTTAAGGCACGACTTAACCGTGTCAACCGTATCAAAAATGGCTTCTTTATCTTCTTGCATGTCTTTGTTGTAAGCAAGTGGAAGACCTTTTAGCGTTGTAAGTAGAGCAATCTGATGACCGAAAACTCTACCTGTTTTACCACGAATAAGCTCCAAAGCATCTGGGTTCTTTTTTTGAGGCATTAGACTCGAGCCGGTAGATACCGAATCTGAAAGCTCTATGAAATCAAATTCTTGTGAAGAATAAAGTATTAGGTCTTCAGCAAATCGAGAAAGATGCATCATAAGAATCGAACAAGAAGATAAGAATTCGATTGCGAAGTCTCTGTCGCTCACCGCATCAAGACTATTTGTAGTTACAGAGTCAAATTCTAATTCGTATGCTATTTCTTCGCGATCAATCTCATAGTTTGTTCCAGCGAGAGCACCAGAGCCGAGAGGTAATATGTTGGTTCGTCGAAAATTATCTTCAAACCTTTCTCTATCTCTTTTTAGCATTTCAAAATAGGCTAGGCACCAATGAGACCAAAGAATTGGTTGTGCGCGTTGAAGATGAGTGTAACCTGGCATTATGGCGTCTATATTTGATTCTGCCGAGAGTATTAACGAGAATTGGAGGTCTATGGTTAAACTAACAATTTTCTTTATTTCTTCCCTAAGCCATAGGCGAAGGGCTGTAGCCACTTGATCGTTACGACTTCGTCCGGTGTGTAGTTTTTTGGCAGTTTCACCTATTAACTGTGTAAGCTTCGCTTCTATGAAACTGTGAACATCCTCTGCTTGCATTTCGTCAAAAAAACTGGAGCTATAGGCAGCCCTTTTCAGTAAAGTTTTCAGTCCGCTTTGAATCTTTTCAGCTTCCGTTTTAGTTAAAACACCAGCATAAAAAAGCGCATTACAGTAAGCAAGACTTGCGATCACATCAGCTTCAAAGAGGCGTCTATCGAATCTGAAAGAATTGTTAAATTCAGTAAAGGTAGCATTACTTTCTTTGACGAATCTTCCCTTCCAAAGATTTTCGGCTTTAGACATAAAACTATAATATAACTGATTGATTAGTTTACGAAAAGCTTGACTGTTTTGAACTAGAGTTGCTTTAACTCTAGTAAAATCATACCCTTTCAGATAGGGTAATTAACTTTCTTTCTGGTAATCTGAGTAGGTAGAATCAGAAAACAAGGCCGAACCAGACTTGTGCTAGAGTTTATTCTCTGTGCAGATATTGGAAGGTAGCCCCTGCATACTTACAAGCTACCTCGAAAAAATAGGAAGCTCTACTTTTGGAGTGAAGTAGAGAGTTCGGTTTATGTGTCTTGGTATTGTTTTTGTAAAATCGAAATTTTAGAAGATATGAAGTTAAGAGAGATTGCAGAGAGAACTTTTTCCATTATTGAAAGCGGTGATCCAGAAATGGAAATTATTGGTGCGGCAGGATTAAACACAGCTCAGCCGGGCGAGATTACCTTTCTTGCAAACCCTAAATACACTTCGCAAGTTAGCAAAACTCAGGCAAGTGCCATATTTCTGAATAGAAATGAGCAAATAGAAAGAAGCGATATAGCCATTTTGCGAGCAAGCGATCCGTATCTTGCTTATACGCGCGCGCTTCGTCTGTTTCATCCGGAAAAACCTATACAACCTTCGGTTCATCCTTCCGCTGTTATTGATCCATCAGCGAAAATTTCTAAAAGTGTAGAAATAATGGCAAATGTAGTGATTGGGAAGAATTGCGAAATAGAAGAAAACGTGAAAATCTTTCCTAATGTTACCATTTACGACGATGTAAAAATAGGCGCTAATACGGTGATTCATTCGGGCGTTTCTATAAGAGAAGGCACTAAAATAGGGAAAAATTGTGTGATTCAAAATAACGCAACTATAGGAGCGGATGGTTTCGGTTATGCTCGGGATGAGAATAAAAGATGGCTGAAGATTCCTCAAGTGGGTTACGTAGTCATAGAAGACGATGTTGAAATCGGCGCAAATACGACAATTGACAGAGCCTCTGTTGGTGAAACCCGCATAAAACGCGGAGCAAAAATTGATAATCTTGTGCAAGTTGGACATTCTTGCGTAGTTGACGAAGATGCCTTGATTTGCGCTCAAACGGGATTGGCAGGTAGCTCTTACATTGGCAAACGCACGATTTTAGCAGGACAAGTAGGTATAGCTGGGCATTTACGAATTGGAGATGACGTTGTTATTACTGCAAAATCCGCAACCTCACATGACGTGGAAGATGGAAAAGTCATCTCAGGTATTCCAGCTTTTGACAACAAAGAATGGCTTCGGGCAGTTGCGGTTTTCAAAAGATTAAATGAAATAGCTAAAAGGATACGCCAACTTGAAAAGCAAGTATCCGAACTTTCTAACGAGCAATCTTAACTGAGATTAAATCCGCTCTGTAGTCTCCAATCATGAATCTCAAAGGAAGCCTTGCATTGTCGTTAGAAATCCAGAGTCTGGCGTTTAGACGATCGAGCGTTTTTTCACCGGTAATTGATACCACGATTGACTCAATCTTTCTTCCGGAAATTTCTAAGGTTTCTTGAGAAACCGGACGAAAAGTCAAGATATAGTATTTTTTATTCCAAAAAACCGCGACACGAACGTCTTTTTGGGAGGTTCTTTGATAGTCTATCCTAAAAGTCCGAATTGCATAAGCAAGAGACAATATGCTGTGAGTTCCGACCGGGATCTCGGTTTTTATGCCATTTGATAGGTCAGAGGCGAAACCATTTTCTTGGTCGAATTCAACCGATTGATTGAACCTCACAAAAGGGATTGGAAGTTTAGTTTCAAATTGAAATGGTACAAGAACCAGTGGATCAATCCAAGAGACAAAAAGACTTCCAGAGAAAAGCTGCGTCGAGCTTTGCGTAACTTCAGCCTTTACCAAAAGTGCATCCTTGTTTTTAAAAAGACGTCTTTCCTTTGCCTGCAAGGTTACAACTGCTACATTTCGATTTTGTGACATTACATTAAAAGTTAGTGTTTCACCCAAAGAAAATGGCAAGTCTTCTGACAATGGCTGATTTTCTATGTAGGGCTTTGGAGTTGGCGTGGGTGTTGGCTGCAAAATCACTTGCGGAGGTTGAGGTGTTTCCATAGGAGGCTCTTTTGTAATTATTTGAAAACTTGCAATCTTTACTGTAAAGCTTCCTCTTTTTGTTCTAAATCTGATGAGAACTGGTAAACGATTTTCGTCTTCTGTTATGTTTATCCGAAAGTTTTCCATTTGATTTTCATTAAAAAAATCGCTTTGTAGTTCGATTAGTGAAGTTTCAAATTCGCCCAAATCAGTTTTCACTTTTTCCTTTGAGATATTTTGCCATGTTAACGAATATAGCTTTTCACCTTCCTGAAAGACGAGATTACTGATAGAGCCAAAGCGTATTTGATAAATTGCGGTTATGAGATTGTGATAAGCAGGCGCTTCCTGAACGAAATCTTTAGGCAAAATTTCTTCATTTGAAATGATGCGGTTGTAAAGAGGAAGTCCTGTCTTTGCTGATACTAGGCAAACTCTGTTTTGGTCAATATGGTGGATGGCACTTAAAAGTCCAGTGGTTTTAATTATTGCTCTAAGCTCTATAGCGTCTTCATTTTTGTATTTTCCTTGAGAAGCAACCCATAATTCGACATATCCTGCTTCTTTTACTTTTTCAAATGAGACATTGTAGCTTATTCTTTCGCCGATTTTATATGCTTGGCTTTGCGAATAGAGACTAGTTGCCAAGAAAATTATAACAATTGCGGCTTTTATCATTGAGTTTCTTCTATTTCTTCCAAGATTTTTTCAATTGCTTCAATCTTATTTTGTGCCCGTAAAATGGGACGACCTACAACGATAAAATCAGCACCGTTTCTTATTGCATCTTTCGGACTCATTACACGTCTTTGATCATCGGATGTTTCAAAACTAGGTCGGATTCCTGGAGTAACTACCATAAATTCTTTTTTGGTAGCGTTTTTTATCTGGGCAGCTTCTTGAGCTGAAGCTACAACGCCATCAAGCCCAGCGCGCAGAGCTAATTTTGATAGTTTAATTACTTCGGAAGTAATGCTTTCGGATATTCCTACATCTTCTAAGTTTTTCTGATTCATGCTTGTTAAGACTGTTACAGCTATGATTTTAGGTTTTTGTAAGTTTGTGGATTGAGAAAATTCGGCGACTGCTTCGACAGTGCGTTGCATCATCTCGAAACCACCGATTGCGTGCAAGTTAAACATCCAGACGCCTAGTTTTGTGATTTCAATTGCTGCCTTCGAGGTAGTATTCGGTATGTCGTGTAATTTAAGGTCAAGGAAGATTTTTAAGTCTTCGCTAACTAATTTCTCAACAAACCTATTCCCAGCTGAGAGAAAAAGCTGTAGTCCTATTTTAAATGCTCCAACATGCGATTTAAGCTCCTTTGCTAAATTCAAAGCTTCTTTTTCGGAGGATGTGTCGAGTGCGAGCATCAACCTTTCTTTCACTAATTTGCTTTCTCCTTTGAGGTTTTAATCTAAGTCGAGAGGATTCTTTATTATTTCTTCCTTTTCTTCAGCTTTTTTCATCGCTTCTTTGAATTTTTCTTCTAAAATTCTTTCTCTTTCTTTCAAAGAAGCCATTTCTTGTGCGAAGAGTTGTTCTCGAAGGAGTTTTTGTTTTTCTGCTTGTGCTTGTAATTCTTCAAAAGAGGTTACAGGTTTTTGCTTCTCTTCGTGTGAAAGTATAGCTCCGCTTTTTGCGTCAATAATCAGCACGGCTTCGCAATGCGGGCATATTATCGTAAATTTGTCCATCACTGCTTTGACTCTTCCTTTCTTTCTTTAGTTTGATTCTCAACAGGTTTAGTAACTGTTTTTATACCAGCAGCCATCAGTATTTGCTCAGCTGTATCTTGTGCAAAATCACGAATTTTGTTAGCCGGAATTTGAAGGACTCTTCCGTCTTTAAGATAAGCTTTAACGGTTGAATTTTTGCCTTGAGTAAATTTTTCGATTTTCGCTAGTTGCGGATGATTCTTAAACTCACGCGTTTCTGTAACGCCTTTTTCATCCAGAATAGCCCAATACTCAGAGCCATCTGAAAGTCGGGTTTTTGCTTGTTTAGATATATCAATAGGAACAGGATTTTGCTGGGCTTTAAGGGCAAACTTGCGTTTTTCTTCTTCTTTTAACTCAATAAGACTTTTCTGTTCAGGTTGTTGTTGACCTTCTTCTGGGATTTTGGTTTGTTCGACATTTGCATTTCCAAAACCTTCCGGTAGCTTAGTTTCATCCTTTTTGTTTACGCTTGTCTGCTGGGTTTGAGGCGTGTTGGTGCTGTTACAGGCTGACAGAAAAATCGCACTTATGAAAACAGAAAGAATCAATTTTTCGAGCTTCATACTCGAAATTTTGACTAATTTTGAGGAATTATTCAACTATCGTTTCAAGGTTTTCGCAAACCACCAACGAAGTCCAACCAAAAGAAAACGCCAATCTTTGAAGAATTCTGGTGGTTTTCTTTCAATAGCATGACCAACAAACTGCAGAATCCAACCGAAAACGAAAAGAAATAAGGCAACTTTCCACAATCCTGCAATAAAAAAACTCGGGATCACCAAAAGCAGTGATATGGCGATCATGGGAATACCGAATTTGTGTGTAAGCTGATTCCATTTGTTTTGATGACCTTGCGAGTATTCCTCGATCCAATCATCCCAACTTCTTCCGCCCATTACCATAAAGTCTCGCTCCTTTATAGTCTTGTTTGTAAAGATTTTAGATAATTTTTGAAGTCTTCTGCAAGTTCTTCATGTTTGAGAGCATACTCAACTGTTGCGATGAGAAATCCTAGCTTATCGCCTGCGTCATGGCGTGTTCCTTCTAGTTCAACAGCGTAAAAGGTTTTGCCTTCCTTTACCATCAAGCGCATTGCGTCGGTTATTTGAATCTCGCCGCCAGCACCTTTTTCAGTTCTTTCGATAGCTTCGAAGATGTCCGGCGTGAAGATATATCTTCCGACGATTGCAAGGTCTGATGGCGCTTCTTCAAGTTTTGGTTTTTCAATCATGTCTTTAATAAGGAAAACGCGTTCTTCTACTTGTTCGGCATCAATTACGCCGAAACGTGATATTGCTTCTCCTTGAACGCGCATTGTCGCAATTACGGGAGCAGAATATTTTTCGTAAACATCGATCAATTGTTGAAGGGCTGATTTTCTAGGTGCGTCAACCACATCATCTGCTAACAAGACAGCGAAAGGCTCGTTGTTTACAAAATCGCGTGCTTGATAGATTGCGTGTCCGAGTCCTAAGGCTTGTTTTTGTCTAGTATAGCTTATTTTTGCAAGTTCTGAGACTCTTCGGACGAGTTCAAACATTTCGGTTTTGCCACGTTCAAGAAGCACTTGCTCAAGCTCGAAGGATATATCGAAGTGATCTTCGATCGCCGTTTTATCGCGTCCGGTGATTATCAAAATGGACTCTACTCCACAATCTACGGCTTCTTCTACTGAGTACTGAATTAGGGGTTTATCAACTAACGGAAGCATCTCTTTTGGGGATGCTTTTGTTGCAGGTAAAAACCTAGTTCCAAGTCCTGCTGCCGGGAAGACTGCTTTTCGTATTTTTTTGTTTCTCTCGTTCATGTTGGTATTTTCCGGAAATTACTGCTAAATTTGTATTTTGCTTTTTTGTAAAGCAAAACTTGAATTTTAGAAAAATTTTTCATTTGAGACAAACCTAGTCTATGCTAGATTTGCACTTTGTAAGAGAGAATATCGAAAAAGTCAGGAAAGCTCTTGTAAACCGTAACTATCCGACCGAAAGCTTAAACGAGTTTGCCAAACTAGACCTTGAACGTCGTCGGGTAATAGCCGAGGCGGATTCGCTAAATGCAAGAAGAAATGCAATCAGTCGTGAGATCGGATTTTTGATGAAGGAAGGAAAAAAAGAAGAGGCAGAACGCAGGAAAGCAGAAGTTTCAAGTTTGAAAGAATTGCAGGCAGAGCTGGAGACAAAACGCAATGAGGTTGAACAAAAGATGCACGAACTTTTGGCGAGTCTTCCTAATCTTCCGGCCGATGATGTTCCTGTTGGAAAGGATGAAGCTGCAAATGTCGAGATTCGGCGTTGGGGCGAAGTGAGGTCATTTGATTTTGAGCCAAGAGATCACGTTGAAATAGGCGAGCGTCTTGGGATACTTGATCTAGAAAGAGCCTCTAAGATTGCAGGTGCAAGATTCGCCATTCTCAAGGGGTTTGGGGCAATGCTTGAAAGAGCTTTGATAAACTTCATGATCGATATTCACACAAAAGAACACGGTTACATAGAGACGCTTCCGCCTTTTATCGTAAACAGCAAAGCTTTGTTTGGGACAGGGCAGCTACCAAAATTTGAGCAAGACCTTTTTAAAGTGATTGATGATAGGAACCTATATTTGATCCCGACGGCTGAGGTGCCAGTTACAAATTATTTTGCTGATGAGATTTTAGATGCTAAAGATTTACCAAAATACTATGTAGCTTACACTCCTTGTTTTCGTTCTGAAGCTGGCAGCTATGGGCGCGATACTCGAGGGCTTATTCGTCAACATCAATTTGACAAGGTCGAACTTGTAAAAATCTGCCTTCCTGAAAATTCAGTTGATGAGCATGAGCGATTGACAAAAGATGCCGAACGAATACTTCAACTACTGAACTTGCCTTATAGAGTAGTAGTCTTAAGCACAGGTGATATGGGGTTTAGTGCGATGAAAACCTACGATATTGAAGTTTGGCTTCCATCTCAAGGAACTTATAGAGAAATTTCAAGCTGCTCGAACTGTGGAGATTTCCAAGCTCGCCGAATGAATTTAAGATTCCGAAGGGCTGGAGGGGCAAAACCAGAATTTGCACACACGCTTAACGGCTCGGGGCTTGCTGTCGGAAGAACATGGATTGCGATTTTAGAAAACTATCAGCAGAAGGATGGAAGCGTTTTAATACCAGAGGTTTTAAGACCATACATGAAGGGTTTGGAGAAAATTCTTCCGCAATGAAGATAGTTTCTGGAGGACAAACGGGCGTAGATCGCGCGGCATTAGATTTTGCCATAGAAAGCGGTATAGATTACGGGGGTTTTGTGCCAAAGGGTCGCCTTTCCGAAGATGGAAAAATACCTGAAAGTTACCAAAACTTAGTCGAAACTGAAACTCAAAATTATGATGAACGAACGGAATTAAACGTCATACATTCGGACGCTACACTAATAATTTCTTTTGGCAAACTGACAGGTGGCTCTCTTTTTACGAAGGAAATGGCGAAAAAGCACGCTAAACCTTATTTGCACATTGATCTTGAAAAGCTTTCAATCGAGGAAGCAGCTGAAGAAGTAAGACAATGGCTTTCATCGCTTCAGTGTGAAGTTTTAAATGTCGCCGGACCTCGTGCCTCATCAAATCCTGAAATTTATGGTAAAGCGAAAGCACTTTTGAAAATGGTTTTTGAGGGGAATTTTCGCTCTTAGTGATTTTGTTTTATCATTGATTTTTGTAGTTTCCTATGATGGAGATACCGAAGGCTTATAATCCGCAGGAAGCTGAAAGCAAGCATTACGATAGATGGGAAAGAATAGGTTGTTTCAAGCCGGAAATAAACGAAAATCCTGCTGCTCCCAAGTATTCGGTAGTTATCCCGCCGCCTAACGTCACGGGCTCGCTTCACATGGGGCACGCTCTTCAGCATACCTTGATGGATGTTCTTTGCCGAAGAAAGAGAATGCAAGGATACAGAACGCTATGGCTTCCAGGAACAGATCATGCCGGTATATCAGTTCAGAGAAAAGTGGTTGAGCAACTTCGTGTAGAAGAAGGTAAAACTCCGCAAGAGATAGGCAGAGAAGAATTTTTGAAAAGGGCTTGGGCGTGGAAAGAAAAATACGGGAACGAAATTTTGTTGCAAATGCGGCGCGAAGGAGCATCGGTTGATTGGACTCGCTTTCGCTTTACAATGGATGAAAGTTTATCGCGTGCCGTCCGTGAGGTGTTTGTTAGGTTGTATGAAGAAGGTTGGGTTTATCGCGGAAAAAGAATAGTAAACTGGTGTCCGAAAGACAAAACTGTGCTGTCTGATCTGGAAGTAAGAGAAGAAACCGATAAAAACGGAAAGCTTTATTATTTGCAATATCCGATAAAAGATTCCAACGAAAAAATCACCGTTGCAACAACACGTCCTGAAACAATGCTCGGTGATACGGCGGTGGCCGTCAACCCGAATGACGAGAGATACAAGCATCTTGTTGGCAAGGTCGTGGTCTTACCTCTTACGGGAAGAGAAATTCCTGTTGTCGCGGACGAATATGTTGACCCCGAGTTTGGAACTGGAGCGGTAAAAGTTACGCCTGCGCACGATCCGAATGATTACGAAATTGGATTGCGACACAATCTTCCTCAGCTTCTTGTAATGAACGAGGATGCAACAATGAATAAGACGGCGGGCACGGAATTTGTTGGTCTAGATAGATTTGAAGCTAGAAAGAAGGTAGTAGCAAAGTTTGAAGAGCTAGGTCTTTTGGAGAAAGTAGAACCGCATGAAACTCCACTCCCAGTCTGCGAGCGTTGTAAAACTGTTATTGAGCCTTTTTTGTCAGAGCAATGGTTTGTCAAAATGGACGAGATGCGCGATCTTGCCCTTAACCTTATGAAGAATGAAAATTCTCCTCGCTTCATTCCAGAAAATCCTCACAGAAAGGTTTACATAAATTGGCTTGAAAATATAAAGGATTGGACAGTTTCAAGGCAGCTATGGTGGGGTCATCAAATACCGGCTTGGTATGACAAAAAAGGAAATGTTTATGTAGCGCGAACATTTGAAGAAGCTGCTGAAAAGGCTGGCACTAAAGAGCTTACTCAAGAAGAAGATGTTTTAGATACATGGTTTTCTTCTGCACTTTGGGCGTTTTCGGTTTTTGGCTGGAACGGAGAAGTTACTGAAACAGAGGATCTTAGAACATTTCTTCCGACGGATGTTTTGGTTACGGGTAGAGACATTATTTTCCTTTGGGTTTCAAGGATGGTGATGACAACGCTGAAGTTTGTTGGCAAAAAGCCTTTTGAAGATGTGTTAGTTACTGGAACGGTCTTGGGGCGGGATGGTAAACCCATGTCAAAATCACGAGGTAATGGTGTTGACCCGCTTGAAATGTTTGATAAATACGGTGTTGATGCGACAAGAATCTATCTTGCAGCGATAGCAACTGGTGCTGACATCCGTTGGAGCGATAAGCTAATTGAAACTTATCGCAACTTTGCAAACAAAATCTGGAATGCATCTCGCTTTTGCCTGATGAATAGCAACGGTGCTGAAGTAAATTCTGAATCTTTAAGGCTTGAAGACGGAGCAAGCATTGCAGATAGGTGGATAATTTCAAGGTTAAACAAAATAGCAATTAAGGTTAACGAATCGCTCGATAAATACGAATTTCACGAAGCTGTTTCGCTTCTTTATCACTTTTTCTGGCATGATTTCTGTGATTGGTATATAGAATTTGTCAAAGACGAAATTTCCGGTGGAAACGACGGTTCAACCGATAAGCAAAGGGTTGTAAGAAGTCGTCTTCTTTCTGTTCTTGAGCAATCCTTAAGGCTTCTGCATCCTTTCATGCCTTTCATAACTGAAGAAATATGGCAAATGTTGCCCGGAACTTCCAATAAACTTCACAATCCTGCCTATAAATCGGCTGAGGCTACCATAATGCTGGCTGATTATCCTAAAGGCAACGAGGAGTTGATTGACGAGTCTGCGGAAAGGCAGATGCAAATGATTATAGAACTTATTTCAAAAGTGCGTAACATACGGGCTGAAATGCAGATAAAACCATCTGATAGAGTTGTAGTTCATATTGCTACAGCTTCAGAGAATCGGAAAGTTTTTGAAGAAAATCAAGCCCAAATTCTTAAATTAGCAAGAGCCGAAAAGCTCATATTTTTGGAAACACTTGCTAATACTCCGAAGGCCTCGGCACGCGCTGTTACTGCGGATGCGGAAATAGCCGTTCCACTTGAGGGTTTGATAGACTTTCAGAAGGAGATTATGAGACTGGAAAATCAGCTCAAAAAGTACCAAAATGAATACGAGCGATTGAGGGCGCAACTAGAAAACGCGAATTTTGTGGAAAAGGCACCGGTTGAAAAAGTTGAGCAAGCTCGTTCTCAATTTGCAGAGCTAGAGGCGAAGATAAAGGCTTTAAGGCAAAACCTAGAAGCTTTGAAGTGAGGCTAGATAACGGAAATCTTTTAGCTCAGATCGGTGAGTTTTTAGCCGAAGATATAGGTAGAGGTGACATAACAACTCAAGCTTGTGTCCCTCCTAACACTAAAAGTGTAGGATTTTTCTTGGCTAAAGAAAATCTTGTTCTTTGTGGGTTAGAAATAGCTGAAGCCGTTTTTATGAGTCTGGATCCGGACTCTGCACCGCTTGAAACTAGTTATCATGATGGAGATGAGGTTCATTCAGGCATTTGCTTTGCTGTTAAAAAAGGATACGCCGATATTTTGCTGGCTGGAGAGAGAACAGCACTTAACCTTTTGCAAAGATTATCTGGGATTGCAACTATGACTCGCCAATATGTCAAAGCCGTGGAAGGCACTAATGCGAGGATAGTTGACACTAGAAAGACTACACCTGGATTGAGAATGCTAGAAAAATATGCGGTCACGGTTGGAGGAGGGAAGAATCATCGTTTGGGTTTAGACGACGGTGTTCTTATAAAGGATAATCACATTGCTCTCGCAGGCGGCATAAAGCGAGCTGTTGAAGCAGCAAAAGCCTCTGTTGGACATCTTCACAAAATCGAAGTTGAAATATCAAACTGGGCACAGCTTAGAGAGGCTATAGAAGCCGGAGCAGATGCAATCTTGATTGATAATCAGACACCAGAGGAGGTAAAAAAGCTCGTCGAGATGGCTCGCTCGCTCAATCCTGATGTTCTGATAGAAGCTTCAGGTGGTATTACTTTAGAAAATGCAAGAAGTTATGCAGAAGCAGGCGTAGATTTGATCTCGGTTGGTAAGTTGACTCATTCGGTAAGGGCAGTTGATATTTCGTTTAAGATTCAGAGTGCTTTTGCCCAATTTTCTTAGAGATTCTCAATCAAACCGATTCTCTAAATCTTATCTCATAAGTGATCCGAAGTTTTCTGACTTATTAGTTGGGTGAATTAAGCAAAAAAGAAATACTTTACTGAGAAAATTTGAACATTATCTTCTTGAAAGATTATCCTATAAGAGATGGAAGAATTGGCTATCGAAGTGAATCGAACTCGGGATGTAGCTTTTTCTGACAAAGTGAAAGCTTATTTTGAGCTTACAAAGCCTAGAATAGCTTTCATGTTGGTTTTGACGGCAGCAGCAGGATTTTATCTTGGCTCTGGTCAATTTGATTTGAGTTTATTTGTTGTGTCCATGTTGGGGATAACGTTTCTAGCCTTCGGGACTGCGACACTTAATCAATTCGTGGAGCGTGAAAGTGATCGCCTAATGAAAAGAACAGCATCGCGTCCATTGCCTTCGGGTAGATTGACTGCAAGGGAAGCTTTAATTTTTGGGATTATCCTGTGCATTCTCGCAGAGCTCATTCTTTTTTCTTTTGTTAATTTTCTAACCGGCATTTTAGGAATTTTAGTTATTCTGGGATATGTCTTACTTTACACTCCACTTAAGAAAGTTACGACATTTTCGACCGTGATAGGTGCCTTTCCCGGTGCGATGCCACCACTTATGGGCTGGACAGCCGCAGCAAATGAAATTTCGATCCATGCTTGGATTCTTTTTTCTATTATTTTCTTCTGGCAGTTTCCGCATTTTCTTGCAATTGCCTGGATGTATCGTGACGAGTATGAAAAAGCAGGAATAAAGATGCTACCCGTAATTGATAAGCAGGGGAAAGTTACGATTTTACAGGTTTTAGCTTTTACCGTTTTACTTTTAGTGACAAGCGTTGTTCCATTTTTTGTAGGGATGGTTGGCAGTTTGTATTTGACTGTATCTATGTTGTTAGGAGCATATTTTCTTTATTCTGCTATTCAAATGGCCAGAAAGAGAACCATTGCTTCGGCAAGACAGGTGCTTATTGCTTCAGTCGTTTATTTACCAATAGTATTTGCTTTGATAGTTTTAGATAGCTAGAAGTTATGGAAGTTAAGATAGGAACTGTAGAAACAGCAAAGGAAGAAAAGCTCAAAAAGCGCAAAAAGCTTTCTTCAAGTATAACAAGTGGAGGTAGTGATGGGCACAACAAACGTGGCCGCGGAGGCGGCGGCAGTGGGGGTGGTGGAGACAATTTCGATGATAAGAATCCAGCAAGCGAAATCGAAGGATTTAAGCCAAAAAAACTAAAAATAATGATGTGGTTTTTGTTGGTGGTTGTCTTGATGACATTTAGCGGTCTAATAAGCGCGTATTTAGTGCTGGCCACCAATAGAACCGTTGAATGGAAACCTTTTTATTTACCTCTGCAGGTTTGGATAAGTACTGTTTTAATCCTTGCAAGCACTTTTACAATAGAAAAAGCCAAGAGAAGGATTGAATTCCATCAGGAAAGTGCGAAAAGATGGCTGCTTGCAACGACCGTTTTAGGGGCAATGTTTATCGCCTCACAAATGTTATTATGGTTAAAACTTTTCCGTGAAGGAGTTTATGTACAGGGTAATCCTTATGCCGGACTTTTTTATATTTTAACAATAGTTCATGCTGTTCATGTCCTAGGTGGCATCCTAGGTCTTGGTTATGTTGTTTTAAGAGCTTGGGAGAGGACGTTTAATACGGAAGAACTTTTAAGAAGAAAAACATCTGCTACAGTTTTAAGTTGGTATTGGCACACTATGGACATGCTTTGGATTGTTATAATCTTTCTTCTTGCCTTTTATAGATAGTATTATGCAAAGGACCTTTGAGCTTACAGGTAAAAGAGCTAATCTATGGATAAACGTAATTTCTGTGATCGTGCCTGTGGTAGTTGCAATACTTCTTTCGATACAAAATAAGTTTTATTTTGGCGAATGGACGCGTTCGATCCCACACGTCATTGGACTTATAAATTCCATAACTACGGTCTCGCTTATAGCTGGCTTGATCTTCATAAAAAGAAAAAACGTAAAGCTTCACCGCTTGGCAATGAGCATTTCATTCGTTTTAGGAGCTTTGTTTTTGGTTCTCTACGTGATTTATCATCTTTCCAATCCGCCGAATAAATTTACAGGTGAAGGTTTTGTAAGATATGTTTACTTTTTTACTTTGATCACTCATGTTGCTTTTTCGCTTGTTGTCCTACCTTTGGTTTTGAGAGCAATGTTTTTCGCTTTGACAAATCAATTTGAAAAGCACAAGGCGATTGTAAAATATGCTTACCCAATATGGCTGTATGTATCTGTAACTGGAGTGATGGTTTATGCTTTTGTAAACGTTTTATACCCTTCTGCTGATAAATAAGTTCTTGTGGAGGGAGGAGTTGCAAGGTGAGGAAAGGGGAAGTGGACTTTTATTTGCAACTCCTTGTAGAGTGGTCTTCAAACTGCTTTCCGTAGGTTTTCTACAGAGGGTTCAGATAACTTCTTCTTAAACTCCTGCAGATAATTTATAAAGGTAGAAGCGGTTCGCTTTGAAATTTCGTCAAGACTGCAGCCAAAAACTGACTGACATTCCTGCTCAACGTCAACGCCTATCTCTCGGCCTAGAGCATAAATCATGCTAAGCTGTTTCGAGGTTATTAAATCGCCGACGGAACGGGCTAAGGGGTTTACGGAAAGTTTTATAGGCGAATCTGACGCGTCTGCCTCCTTTTTGTAAAGGTGGCGAGCAATACCAAACTTTGCTGCTGCACGTTTAAGAGCATCATGCTCTGCTTTTTTGATTCCAACTTCAGAATCCGCTATTCCCGTTCCAATTCCTTCACGAGTGACGCTATCGATCGTTATAGCTACGGTTACAACAACAAAATTTCCTATCTTTTTTATATCGCGTATTGAATGTGACCAGTTTGGAGCTTTCTCATCAAGAATATCGGCTACTGTATGCCATTCTACGTAATCAACGTAGTGAGCTTGTCCCTCTCTGTCTTTCCATCCTTCCTTTTGTTTTATGAGATTTGGGCTAACTTCTTGTCTTAAAAGCTCAAGTTTTTTAGGAAAGTCTATCTCAGTGATATTTTCTGATGAAACTTGGTTCTGTTCTTGGTTTGTAGCAAGTTCTTCAAGGTACTTGACAGCAATAATATGCTCACACTCAAAACTTTCGTTAGTTAAAACCTCAGCCTCGAAGCAGTTGCACTTCAAAACTCCTTCTTCGTTTTTTGTTACCTCGTAAAACTTCTTCTTTCTTTGTGGCGAGGGATCACTGATTTTAAACATTCTGCCTTCCTGTAATATCAAACCCTTTGACACTATTTCTTTGGCTCGTGTCTCTTTCTTTTCTTCCTTCATTTTGAAAACTCCTTCCGCTTCATTTCTGTTTCATCTATGAAACAAGATATCACTTGTGATGTTTTGTGTCAAGTGTGAAACGAAGTCTTGCTCGTGAAATTTTTTTGTGGTACTTTTCTAAGATGAAAAAAATATCTGAATAGAAGGGTTAGGAGTTATGGTAGAAGGTTTCGTAGATTTAAAAGAGCTGGGAAAGAGGGTTAAGGAGCAACGTGAAAGACAAGGCTTGAGCTTGAGGGATTTAGCTTCTCAAATAGGTATATCTGCTTCGACTCTTTCAAGAATAGAGAAAGGAACAGGTAAACCGGATGCTGATAATATAGCCAAGCTGGCAAGCTGGTTGAATATTCCGGTTGACAGAGTAATGCAAAAAGCAAGTAGTAATGACGAAGGGCTTGTGGTATACTATCTTCAAGAGCCTGTTCCTGAGATAGTCGAGGCTCATTTAAGAGCGGATAAAAATTTAACTCCAGAGGCAGCAAAGGCACTTTCAGAGCTTTTTAGAGTGGCTTACCAGCAGTTTTCCAAGAAGAAGTAAATTTCAGTTGGCGTTATAGACGCAAGAGGCGGTCAACTGAAAATAGCAGCGCTTGATTCGGGAACAAGCGCTGCTTTTACATTGTTAGATTTGCAGTCTTTTCACAAGAAACCTTTCTTATTTCCAGTACTTCTTCGTAAAGTTTTGTATATTGATCAAAAGTAAGTGCTTGTGCTCCGTCGCAAAGTGCCTCTTCAGGGCAAGGATGAACTTCTAACATTAGACCATCTGCTCCAACTGCTACACTTGCTTTTGCAAGTGGTGCAACCATGTAGTTTCTGCCTGTTCCATGTGACGGGTCAACAACGATTGGAAGATGTGATATATTTTGCACTGCGGGAACGATTGATAGGTCCAGAGTGTTTCGAGCATGTGTTGAAAATGTCCTGATGCCTCGTTCGCAAAGTATGATGTTATGATTGCCTTCAGACATTATATATTCGGCGGCTAACAGAAATTCATCAAGTGTAGCTGACATTCCACGTTTCAAAAGAACAGGTATGTTCAATCGCCCAACATATTTAAGAAGAGAGAAGTTTTGCATGTTTCTTGCACCTATTTGAACACAGTCGGCATATTTGATGACTAGATCAACACCGCGCTCATCCATTGCTTCTGTTATTATGTTTAAGCCGAATCTTTCTCTGACTTCCGCGAGCATTTTTAGTCCGTCTTCACCTAGGCCCTGAAATGAATAAGGTGAGGTTCTTGGTTTGAAGGCTCCACCTCTGAAGAATTTTGCTCCGCTTTTTGCAACTACTGCTGCGGTTTTGAGAACCTGTTCTTTTGATTCGACGGCACAAGGACCTGCAATAACAGCCAATTCGCTACCACCGATTTCGGCGCTTCCGACTTTGATAACGGATTTGCCAGAGTGAAACTGTTTTGTAACCAATATGTAAGATTTTGTAGCTTTTATGATTTCGGCGACTCCGGGTAAGTTTTCAAGATAATAAACGATAGCTTGGTCGGGATTACCAGTTATTGAAATTATCGTCCGGGTGGAGTTTTTTACCGTATTTGTGCAGAAACCAAGCCTATTTATTGTCTGTTCTACAAGGCAGACTTCTTCTTTGCTAGCTTCTTTTTTCATTATTACGAGCATGGTTTTTGCAAATCTGTTTGCAAAAAGCAAAGAAAGTAAGCAAAAGTTATTACTAAAATGAGTAGTTTAGCAATTAGCTTGCCAAAAAAACTTACATTCTTTCAGGAACTGGAATACCCATTAGGTCAAGAGATGAGGTTAGTGTGCGCCTGACAATATCAGCTGTTACTATCAAGACGGCTCTTCTTATTTGATTGCTCTCGGTTATAATTCGATGGTTGTGATAGAAAAGATTGAAAGTTTTTGCAAGATTAAAACAGTATTTTGCTAGAATTGCAGGCTCTCTATTGTTTACGGAGTTGTGAACAATTTCTTCAAGCCTAAAAGCTTGCATCAAAAGCGACCAGATTTCATTTTCGGTTTTGAGTATTTCGTTAACTTCTGGTCTGTTGGCTTTTACGATCTCAATAGCTGTTTTTAGCTCATCTTTTGCTAGTTTTTTGAAAATTGCGTTTGCTCTAACGGCAGAGTATTGACAGAACACTCCGGTTTCACCTTCGAAAGAAAGGGCTTCTTTGAAATCGAAAACAACGATTGTATTTCTAGTGTATTTCAATAAAAGGTAGCGCAACGCTCCAACTGCTATTTTTCTTGCTATTTTTAAGCACTCAGCTTTTGAAATGTCGGCGTGTCTTTTTTCTACTTCTACAAGTGCTTTCGATTCGAGCAAGTTGATTAGGTCGTTTGCTTTTACACCTAATCCTTTTCGACCGGACATTTCAATAAAGGGTTTTTTACGGTCTTCTTCAGAGATCTGAAATCCTAATTCTTCTGCTGCGGCGCTAGAAAGAGCAACCATTTCGTATGCTAGGTGAATGCTTGATTGCTCACCTTTTTCGGGGAAAATAGCTGCTATGCTTCTTTTTACTACTTCTTGAGGATAGGATTGTCGTGAGTCAATAACGTTATACACGATCTCGCTTTTACCAAATTCTGGAATGACACCATTTTCTGAAGAAGATGTGCTAGTTACCCAAACCTTCTTACCATCGGCGTAAGTATGAAAAACTCTATAGTTAAAATCAAGTCCCAAAAGGCCTAGCTTCCACATCTGGTAAGCTATGTCCTTTCCAGTGTAAGTTACTGTTCCATTTGAGCGAACTAGGATTTTATCTGCGTCGTGTTCTTCTGTTCCTTCGTGTGAGTCAAGAGGCATTACCCAACAACCGGCACGCTTGCCTTCAGTTTCATACCTAATCACGCCTCTTGATTTCATTTCTTCAAATGCTTTTTGCCAAAATCCTAGGTGCAAAATTTCAGATTCGCGAGGTAGTAGGTCGTATCTAATGTTTATTTTCTCCATTGTTTCGAGAAGACACTGAACATTTCTCATTGCTACGTAATCAGCGATTTCAGCAACTTCATTGCCGCCTCGTTCAATCAGGTGTAGAACGATTTGGCGTTTTTCCTTAAGGTTTTCATCGCTTTCATAAGCTTTACCTACTTTTGAGTATAAGTCCCAGCAATAATAATCAAAAGATTTGCCTTCTTTTGCGAGGCTTTCGTCCAAATGAATTATTGACTGCAGGTTCATTTTTTCTAGATAAACGAAACCGACGACAGTGTCTGCTACTTGGACGCCGGTATTATCAATATAATTTTGGACTTCAACTCTTTTACCTACAGCCTTCAAAAGTCTTGCGAAGGTGTCTCCAAGGACTGCATTGCGAACATGTCCTATATGAGCAGCTTTGTTTGGATTTACGGAAGTGTGCTCGACGCATACTTTTTGGTGCGGCTTAGTAGCTTCAGAAAGGAGCGGTGCATCGGCAAAATAGGCGAGTATCTCAGCCCGGTTGTAAAAGATGTTTAAGTAGCCAGCTCCAGCCGTTTCGATCCGCTCGACTACGCTGTTACCGGATAGGCTCGATTTTAGTGTCTCAGCTATGTCGCGTGGGTTTTTCTTTTCACCTGTTTTTTGCTTTATCTGTTTTGCGATTTCAAAGGCGACTGGTAAAGCTAGATCGCCCAATTCTATCCTTGGCGGGGCTTCACACGAGATTTTTTCCAGCCTTATTCCGAATTTTTCTTCTGCCAGCTTTCTGATTTCGTCACTTACGGCTTTTTCAATCTCTAGTATTCTCATAATTTCACTTCGAGAGCTTTCATAGCTTATCCCAAAAAGCGAACAAGACTGCAGCAATGATAAAAAGGTAAGCAACTAGGCTATTCCATTTCAGAGTTTCGCCGAACATCAGGTAGGCAATCACAGTGAAGACACTCAGAGTAATGCACTCTTGCAAAATTTTTAATTGCGTTATCGAAAAAACGTTTGAGCCAATTCGGTTTGCCGGAACTTGGAAAACATACTCGAAAAAAGCTAGCATCCAGCTAATCAAAATTGCTAACCACAAGGTGCTTTGTTTACGCTTTAAGTGACCGTACCAAGCAAAAGTCATGAATACGTTTGAGATAATAAGCAAGACTACAGTTAATGCGGCTGAACTTAAGCTCATAAAAAAGAAATTATAAGAAAATAACCAGATCTTCTCAAAAATCGTTTATCAAATAGTCTGCACAAGAGTCTTACGCATAATTTTAGTTTCGGTCAGTTGAAAAATTATTGACTAAAAATGTTTTTCAAAGTTAAAATTTTGAAAGCAACCTAAAACAGGTTGCAAGATATTTTCGAAGGAAATTCTATGTCTAACAAAATAGATGAGTTGTTACGGATAGCAGTTAATTTTGGAGCTTCTGATCTGCATTTACGTTCGGGTAGCTATCCTGTTATTCGTGTTAATGGCGAGCTTCGGCAAATGACAGGAGCATCACGCTTAGATACTAATGAGATGCTTCAGATGGCACTTTCGATGATGTCAAATCGTCAGAAACAGCATTTCATGGAGACTTATGAGGTTGACATCGGTTACAGCGTGCCGGAGCTTGGCAGATTCAGAGTGAATATTTTTCAGCAACGCGGTTCGGTTGCATTAGTAGCTCGTGTCATACCTGAGAGAATAAGGGGTTTTGCTGAATTAAGACTACCTCCTATATTGAACAAAATAGCCGATGAAAGGCGCGGCTTGATATTAGTTACTGGAACAACCGGAAGTGGTAAATCAACAACGCTAGCTGCTATGGTTGATTACATTAATCAAACTCGCAATTGCCACATAATAACAATCGAAGACCCGATTGAATTCATACACAAAGATAAAAAGTCCTTCATAACTCAACGCGAAATAGATGTTGATGCGCGCTCCTTTGCCGAAGCCCTAAGAAGTGCTTTGCGTCAAGACCCAGATGTTATTCTAGTAGGAGAAATGCGAGACCTCGAGACGATAGAGACTGCACTGATAGCTGCAGAAACCGGTCATTTAGTTCTTTCTACTCTTCACACGCTCGATGCTGCCGAAACTATATCGCGAATTGTTTCGATCTTTCCCCCGTTCCAGCAAAAATCTGTCAGAATGCAACTTGCCTCTCTTTTAAAAGCAGTTATCTCACAAAGATTGATGAGAGATGCGACAGGAAACGGTAGAGTCCCTGCCGTTGAGGTGATGGTTTCCACACCTTTGATTCGTGATTACATATTAAATGAAGAGAAAACCCCACAAATTAGAGATGCCATTGCAGCAGGAACTTCTCAATATGGAATGCAAACCTTTGATCAATCTTTATTTTACCTGTATCAATCGGGCCTTATTCAGCTCGACGAAGCTTTGCGGGGATGCACGAATCCTGATGAGTTTAGACTTCGTCTTGCTGGCATTCAGGACACGGTTTCGATGGCTAAAGAAGAGATGGAAAAGCAAAGCAGTGGGCTCAATAAACAAGTTTCTGACATCTTTTCTCGGATGTGATTTTTTGGGGCTCGTGTCTAAAACGCAGTTTGTAAGGTTTAAAGTGTTTATGAAAATCATTTGCCTTATCTTACTTCTTTGCGGTAGTGTCGGAGCACAGATTCGAGAAAGAGTTTTCGATAATTTTGATGCAACTATAACAGGCGTTAAAATTCATCTACCACCAAAGCCTGAAAGAAAAGTTCCTGAGAAGAAAAGTAAAAAAGGATTGGTAAAGAAAACTTCTATCAGCAACACAGGAAGCGTTCAAGATAGTCTTGCCTTAAGGGATTATCTAGGAGGGCTTACGAAGACAAGGATGGCAGTTAATAAGTCTTTGAGAGGGTTTACAACGGGTGATCCTCTTATTGACTCATACATAGTGGAATCGAGTTTGCGCTACGGAATTGACCCGCTTTTAATTTATGCTCAAATGCATCAAGAATCTTCTTTCAATCGCCGAGCCGTTTCACCGAAAGGTGCACGCGGTTTAATGCAGCTGATGCCAGCTACGGCACGACGGTTTGGAGTGACCGACATATTTGATCCTAAACAAAACATCGAAGGTGGTGTTAAATACATGCGTTGGCTTTTGGATACCTTTAATCAAGATTTAAGTCTAGCTTTGGCTGGCTACAATGCCGGTGAAGGCGCAGTTATGAAATATGGCTGGCAGATACCGCCTTACAGTGAAACTAGAGAATATGTCCGACGGATACTTACCCGTTACAGAATGATTCAAGACCCAAGTTATAGACCTAAAAAAATAAAGCGAGTTTCAGAATTGGAAGCTGCAAGACTCAGTCATCAGGAATCAAAACCTCTAAGCATATATGAACCATCGGTTATAGTAGTTCGCCTTCCCGACGGTAGAATGCGTCTTGTAACACAATAAAACTCGAATTGCTTTGCCTTTTAGAGGCTTAATCGGCTATCATTTCTATTAATTTGGAGACGGAGAAGATGATTGTACCGGTTAAGTGGACGGACGAAGGCGTTCTAATGCTTGATCAGAGGCTTTTACCGGCAGAAGAAAAGTGGCTTGTTTTGCGGTCTTATGTAGAGGTTGCTGATGCGATTCGTAACATGGTTGTTCGCGGTGCTCCCGCAATTGGGATTAGTGCTGCCTACGGGCTTGCGCTCGGTATGAAGCATTTTGTTGGAACTAGCCAAACTGACATGGAAGATGAATTCGAATATGTTGCCGACGTGCTTTCAAAAACAAGACCGACTGCAATAAATCTTTTTTGGGCTATTGAAAGAATGAGAAAAACTTTTCAGCAAGCAATTTCAGAAGGAAAGTCAGTTAGCGAGATCAAGCATATCTTGGTCGAAGAAGCGAAAAGAATCCACGACGAAGACATTAAGGCACAGGAAAAGATAGCTGAGTATGGCGGTAGGCTGATAGAGGATGGCTCTACTGTGTTGACCCACTGCAACGCTGGTGCTTTGGCGACTGGTGGTGTTTGGGGAACGGCTCTTGGTGTTATTCGTGGCGCAAAGCATCAGGGCAAAAAAGTAGCCGTTATTGCTGATGAAACGAGACCGTATCTCCAAGGTGCTAGGTTAACGGCTTGGGAGTTAGTAAAGGATGAAATTCCTGTAACTTTAATAACTGATAACATGGCCGGCTACATGATGAAAACAGGTAAGGTGCAAGCAGTTGTTGTCGGAGCGGACAGAATAGCAGCCAATGGGGACACAGCAAACAAAATCGGAACCTACACGCTTGCTGTTCTTGCTAGGGAAAACAAAATACCTTTCTACGTAGCTGCTCCGCTTTCTACCATTGATCTAAACTGTGCTACCGGCAATGAAATTCCGATAGAGCAAAGAAATGGTAGGGAAATAACGCATATTCGAGATATTCAGCTTGCTCCTGAGGGAATTCAGGTTTCAAATCCAGCTTTTGACGTTACTCCTAGCGAATACATTTCAGCAATTATTACGGAAAAAGGTATAGCTAGGCCGCCTTACGAAGAAAGCTTAAGAAAACTCTTTGACTAGTCTTCCACTATTTTGACTGTGTCTGTTCCGCTACGACCAAAAGTTTCGGGACTATAAATTTCCTCTGCGCGGCTTGGTGGAACGATGAAATCACCAATCGTAGTTGCTCTTGCAAAGTAGGAGTATTCAAAAACACCGCCCCATACGAGAGAAGAAAATACCTCTACTCTATCGTCACGCAAATTTTGGTGCTCAAACCAATTACGCTTCCACCACCATCCTAAGAAGTTTGCAGTAGCTGAATCCATTTGTTGATTAGGCAAACTTTCTGTGACTGCCAAAGCTGGATTTAAGACTTCAAGCCCTGCGGGTAAATAGTCAACAAGTGCCACGTGGTAACGTTTTGAAGAAGCTACCATAGTTAATTTGACGCGAACTCTTGCGCCTGCCTTTATTAGCCATGTTCCATCATTCATTTTCCTAACGTCGTCGGGCGAATCAATAGCTTCGTATGTTCTTAAAACAGTAAAGCCATAATCGGCAGGTTCTAACCTAAGATTTGAAGGGGCATACTTTATGCCGATACGATAGTACAGTCTGCCTTGACCTTTTCTTTGTAAGGTAATTTGGGTCGCTTTTTGAGAAAAGTAAGACATAGGAATTCGTATATGCTTTGAATCCGAGATCCTACCTTTGAAATTCTGCTCGTCAATGAGTTTATCGCCAAGCCATAAACGGGCAACTAAGTCAGGCGAAGTGCTTTCGTAAGTATCAAAGTATTTTTTAAGAGCCAGAAGCACGAAAACATTTTCCTGAATATTACTCCAGCGCCCTTTTTTGCGATGTTCCAGTAAACCACGAAGCAGTTTCTGAATCAAGTCGTTTTGCGGGTCGGCTTTTATCAAAGCTTCTAAAATGACGGCGTCGGCTCTGCGGTTGGAGTGCATTATTAACCATTTGCCGTCTTCGTATTCTGTAACAAAATGAGCTGTTTTGCTGCTTTCTGCTACTTTGTTCATCAAATATCTTTTAATTGCTTCTTCTTCAGCATCTTTCTTGTTTTGAGACAATACTGATAATATCCAGCCAATGGCTTCAAAAGGCAGGTTTTCGATTCCAGCTTCTTTGAGTATGCTTTTTGCCTTTGCAACGTCGGCATCTTGGTTGAGACTACGAACATATAGTGCGTACGCAGAGACAGTCCATCCTAGTTTCTTGTATTTTTTGTGCCACTCGTCGAAGCTAACTTCAATACTCTTTATGTTTTCTAAGGCTTTTTTGAGCATTTCATTCGGAACCTTGTAGCCTTTGGCCCTTGCTAACATCAATGCATGTGTTACGTGAACCGTGACGAATGGATATCGAAATCTTTCTTCTTGCGCTTTCCACAGACCAAAGCTACCATCGCTTCTTTGCCTCGAACTTAAAATTTCTATATCTTTTTCAAACCTTTCTTTGACTTTTCTCTCGTCAGGCATTCCTTCCACTTTAAAAGCCTTAAGAACGTCGTAAAGTGCTGCGATAGAGATCATTCTAGAAGCTATGCTTTCTGAGGATTCAAATGGGTATTCACAAATATAGATGAAGGCATCAGTAAGCTCTTGAAGTTGTGTTGATGAGGTTGTGATCTCTAGCCCGCCAAACTGGTTATAGATGTTATCGGGAATTCTGACGGGTTGGACTATGGTTTCATCTTTGTCCGAACTGCCATAAGTTGCAAAACTTTCTGAAGTCGCTGGAGTTAAGACTGGCAGGGTTAATTGCGCTGCGTCAGCGAGTTTGTCTGAAACCGCCACAATTTGAAAGTTAGCTGAACCGGCTTTTACCGTAGATACAGGAAAACGCACTTCGATTCGGTCATTTGCTGGAACCGTGATGCTTTTTCCTGCAACGCCATTTATAAGTGCGTTCGATGCCCGAATAGCAACGTTAACTTTCAAGTCCTTATCAGTTTGATTTTGTAAAATTACGGGAAATTGTATCCTATCGCCGAAGTTCATGAAACGAGGTGCACTTGGGCGAACCATCAAGGGTTTTCTTGCGGTCAGCGTATCTTCGGCAATTCCGTAGAGCTTTCCGCTTTTGTCAACTGCAACGGCAGTTATTCTGTAACGTGTCAAATTGTCGGGAAGTTTAATGTTTATCTCGGCTTTACCATTTGAGTCAGTTGTAACTGAAGGTGCGAATAAGGCTAATGGCGAGAAATCCGTTCGCACTAGTATAGGAGATGTTCCAAGGGCATCTGCCATTGCATATCCTGATTCTGAGCCGCTACCAGTTGATCTTATGGAAGCAAAGACTTCAAGGCTTAAAGACTCGACGCTATGCATTTTCAGGGTTTTCTGGTTTTTATCGTATTTTCCGAGTATCACATGCTTTCGTAGATCATCGCCGACAAGGTAGCTAATGATTTCTTGGTAAAAGATGTCTAAGGGGTTGGGAATTTTATATTCGGTTAATGCTAAAACTGATTCGTCAACTACAACTACTGCTACTTCAGCATTTTGCAAGGGTTTATTTTCATGGTTTCTTATTTCAAGGTGTATCTTTGTTGAATCACCAGGAGACAAGTTTTTCTGCTCAGGCTTTACAGTGACTTTCAGATTTCTAGATTTCAATGAGACTGAAAGGTTTATTCTACCTTCTGCAAAAACAGGTTTTGTGCCCTTTTCGCCTTCGTCGCTAATGCCACTTAAATTTAATTGAACATGGAAGTTTGGCAAATAAGTTTCTTCGATCGGTATTTTAAGAACCGTTGATGGACCTTCCAAGGAGATGGGTTCTACTTTAAAGATGCCGTTTTGACTTAAGGTTAAAAAGCCTTTTGCATTCACAATGGGAGATATGACGAGGATTTCAGCCATCTCTCCGATTTGATACTCCTTTTTGTCTGGTATGAGTTTTATTTCTTCCTTTTGCAAAGTTTCTGTTGTTTGAGGAATGATGCCGCCTGCGATCCAAACATTTAACTCGGTTTCATTTGCTCTTTCCATCTCATCGAAAACCTTTGCCTTTATTTGCCATCTGCCACTTTTTTGTGTTTTGAAATTGCATTTGAAAGGGTTTTCTGAAGAGACAAAATTGCATACTTGTTCATCAATTATCACTTCTTGCCACTTACCTTTTATGAATTGCCAATTGTAAAGCTCGGCTTTTATTTGGGCATTTTGGCCAGTGGTGAAATTGCCGTCAATGTCTGTAACTATCGCTTCGATGGTTAGGGTTTCGCCCTTTTGAATGAAAGTCTTGTTAGTTTTGAGTCCTATGTAAAAGGATGAAGGATGAAGTAGAAAGCTTGTTGAAGAAGACCATCTTTGACGGTTTAGATCTTCAACTGCGCCAGAAACTTTGATCAGAAATGGACGAGCTGGCAAAGCTTCTTCTGTTTGAATCTTCAAGATATGCTTTCCTAGATGATCAGTTTTTCCTTGGAAGCTTACTGTTTCTGTTGAAGAGCTCTTTTGGGGGATCCACCAAGGCTGCCATATGCCGAATATGTAATCGGAACGGTTAGGTGGTGTATAGTTTGTTGCAATAGTGTTGGCAGTCCACGTAACTGGAGCGTCTGGCAATCCGCCGCCGGCATAGTATCGTGCCTCAAGCAGAACAAGTATGTCGTTTTTAAGAATGTGCGGAGTTTCTGACAAAACTTTTGTTTTAACTTCGAACTCCGGACGGCGAAATTCCTGAATTTGGAAGTATTGCGTCGTGTTACTATTTCCGATTTCTAATAAAGTCGAAGCCTTTAAGCTTATAATTGCCTGTCCAGTAGAAGCATTATCCGGGATCTTAAACTTGAAATCGAAGGCTCCAAATGAATTAAGCCTTATCGTTCCTTTTGCAATTTCATTTCGTTGAGAATCTTCTACCGAATAATCTATGTATTCCACTTCTTTAGGGGCGGAAATATTAGTTAATTTTCTTTTTTCTTGGATTCTCAAATATCCTTTTACGTTCACTTCTTCGCCAGGGCGGTAAATTTTTCTGTCATCGAATACGAACCATTTTAATTCTAGATTTTGTTGAAGGTTGTTTTGCCAGCTTGAGTAGCCAAGATAACAAGTCTCGGCATATTCTGGTAAAATTGCTACTTCTTTACCTCGTCTCGCTATGATAATTCTAGGCTGGCTGATGGGTTTTTTTGGTAATTGAAATTTTAGCATTCCGCTTTCATCCGTTATGTTGTTGTCTTTTTCATTTCTGATAAAAGTTGTTAGCCATGAGAAAAATCCTTTCGTTTCGGCTTTTATTGCTGGTGGATTATCGGGATAGATGCTAATCTCAACGCCTGACAGCGGTTTACCAGTTTTTAGGTCTGAAACTCTTACGAACAAATCTTCGTTGTCGGTAATGGTTTCTATTCCGATTTGAGTTACTTGATACCAAACCAGGATGCTTTGATCGCCTTTTGTGGGCACGGCGGGTTTTGCGAGTACTGCTATTTGACCTGTTTCTTGACCAAGAAGCGATGAAAGGTCTATTACGGTTTCAACTACTTGGTCGGTAAGTTTTTTTATATTTATTCGTTCTGTTTTAATGAGTTTGTTGCTAGGTAATCTTTTTTCGGGAGAATTGAAAGTTTGGCAAAATTGTATCCAATCTTCGTAACTGACTCTATAGAACGAAACGTCAATCGCAGGAATGTTTATTGAGTAGATGGAAAGGGTGGGAGCCTTGAATGGGTCAGATACAATAAATTCTTTTGTATGAGGAAAAAGAGAAGGTTCTGCTGATACAACGGTAAAAGAAGTTTCTACTGGTTTATCTAAATTCTGTCCGAATATGTCTTTTATCTGTTCGGAAAGCAAGACCTTGTAGTTTGTTTTTGCTTTCTTAAATCCCTGGATGATTATTTGGTTTGATACTGGGTAGATGCTTACATCTTCAATTTGCGGTTCGATTTTGACCATCGAAGGATCAAAAGATTGTGTGTCTATTGGGTTAGTAAATTGAATAATCCAGCTGCTGAACGGAGAGCATTTTTCATCTTGACATTGTCTTTTCGTCAAGCGCATTGGTCCAAAAGTGCGAAAACTAAAGCCTTGAGTCTGTTTTGTAGTCAGAGGCCCTTCGGCTGAAGGAGCACCTTTTAGAACTTCTACTCTAATTTCTGAATTAAATGGCAGAGCATCGTCAGTTTTTCCGTCTTTTTTTAGTGGCTGCAGGACTAAATATCTATCCGTCGGTATTCCTTTTATGAGGTCTTTTATCCTAGCCTCATTTTCAATTTCTTTTTCTGTAGCCAACCTTACGGGAATTGTTTGTGTGCCTGCTTTTACAAGAATGTAGTTTAGCATCTGTTGAGGATTGATTTTTTGGTCAAACGCGATGAGTATGGGCGTGTTTCTGCTTGTTACTGTATTTTCAGGGAAAGCTGTTGTTATTTTTGGTGGTGACGTTGAGAATTTCCAAGTGAAGTCTTTGTCAAGTGATTTTCCGGTAGCAGATTCTGTGCCTGCTGGGATTTTCAGAGTAAACTCAGTCGCCATTGGTAAACGATTTTTTGCATCAAAAATCAGGGTTCTAGTTCCTAACCAACGCCATTGTCCTTCTGGTAAAGGTGGACTTACGTTTATTGGGAGTTTTTCTGAGGCTTTCTCCTGTGAGGTTATGGCTATCATTGGTTCGGAGAAGGTTACGGAAATGTCCGAAGCTATAGAAACTTCCCCTTCTGGCGAGTAGCGTAAAACTTTTAGCGGAGCATCCGACGAAATGTCCGTAGAAATAGGAGGCGAGTCATTTCGGTCGTAAGGAAAGCTAGACAAAATGATGTTTCCGGACTTAGGTGGTGGAAGCGTTTGTGGGCGCAAGACGAATTCTTCTGTATCGGCTTGCTCGATTTCATTGAGCCTTTGAAAAAGAGAATTTATTTCCGAATCGCTTAATGGCTTTTCTTCAGCGATTCTTGACCGTTCTCTTTTTTCAGCTTGTTTTTCCGTCGTTTCTGAAAGAGTTAATTTTAAACCTTCAGATTTCTTCTCTTGTGGATTTTGTTCAGCAAAAATATGGTAGGGGATGATCATCGTGTAGATTAAAGAAAGTATCAAAGAAGAAGCTAGCAATTTCATGTTTGTTTTTTAGCAACGAAAGTAATGTCTTGCTTTGAGATGCTTAAGAGAGTGAAATCGTTTCTTAGCTACTTTTTTATTGAGGAAATAAATTTTCTTCAGGGCTTACACTTATTGCTTTTTTTGGTTATACTTAAATCGGACATGAAACTTTAATTCTTCGGTATTCGTTTAGGATTTTGAAGTTATAAGGAGCTTGAAAGATGGGACTTTGGGCAAGAATCAAAAGGCTTTTCCGTGCCAGCACAGGAGCGGCTTTAGATAAAATGGAAGACCCTGAACTCATACTTCAGCAGACAATTCGGGACATGAGAGAGCGCATTCCTGAACTTAACAACTCGGTTGCGCAGGTGATGGCTACTGAGCGGTTGCTTGCAAAGCAAAAAGAAAATCTTGAAAAGCAAATTGTAGAGCTTGACTCAAAAATCAAGGCTGCTATCAAGATGGGACGGGATGACATAGCTACGGCTTACATCGGGCAACTTCAGCAAGCACAACTTGATCTGGAGCGAACAGCAATACAGCTTGAAAACGCCCAAGCAGCGTCTAAACAAGCCTTGAAGATGCGTGATAACTATGTATTAAACCTCAAAAAACGCACAGCAGAGGCAATGCAGCTTATAAGCGCGGCAAAACAAGCCAAACTTCAGGAACAGCTGGCTCAAACTATGGAAGCCTTCAACATAGGTGACGATGCTTCTACCTTTAACGAGATGCGAGAAAAGATCGAACGTCGTGTTGCTGCTGCAGAAGCAAAACTCCAACTTAGCACTAGCTCTGTTGATGCGCAGATTCACGATATTGAAAGAGAGGCTATGGACATTCAGCTACAGGATAAGCTTTTAGAATACAAGCGTCAGATGGGGCTTATTGATGCACCGACTGAAACAAAGCAAATTGCTTCAGGAAGTGAAGCTCCAGAGGAGCGAAACTAATCGCTTAAGCATCTATTTTGTGTGATGGACATAGAAAAATACAAAAAGGAAATAGATAGGTTTAACACAAAGTATGTGAAGGAGGCGTTAAAAGAGCCGGCTAACTTCTGGGGATTAGTTGGTTTTGCGATAGCTGCTGCTTACACGGGTTCAATCATACCGCTTTTAATTGCTCTTATTCTCGAAACCGTTTACATAATGACACTTCCTTTCATTCCTGCTTATAGACGCTTAGTGAATCGTCGAGAAAAGGAGCAGATAATCGAAATAAATCGTTCTAGAAGAGAAAAACTTATCAAGACATTCAGCCCTCGAGAAAGGGAGGCTGTCGAATATCTTAGGTATCAAAAAGAGCAGATAAAGAAAAATTATCTAAGACTTACGGGAGCAAAAGAGCTTCCTAGCAATCTTCAATCACTCGATCAGCGCTGGGAAGATTTTGTTGATTTGCTTGATGTTTACAGACGACGAAAACAACATCTAAAAAGCATAAACAAGCAAGCAATTGAAAATCAACTAAAACAGGCGATAGAAGCAATGGAGTCAGCTCCAGATGAAAAAGTGCGTCGAATCCAACAAACGAATGTAGAGATTCTGAAACGTCGCCTAGCAGCTTTTGATGAGCTAGAAAGAAGCGTTAAGCACGTCGAAGGGCAGCTTCAATCAATAGAGAATTTCTTTGGTTACTTGAATGATGAAATAATCACTATTTCCACGCCTGAGAGATTTTCACTTCTTGACTTTGAAGAGCTTTCTAATTCGATTGCAATGACAAAGCAGATGCTTGATGAAACCTCCGAAGCAGTGAACGCTTTAGATGCTCACAACCGACAAATAGGAAATTACGAGCTTCTTCCAGATACTCAAAGATGACCTATTTTCTTAAGGCTTCGATAAATCCCTCCGCCTCGAAACCATCAGCAATTATAACAGTTGGATTTGGTTCAAACTTAAGATAGACTCTTTTGTTTGATAATTTGCCGTGAGCTTTCATCATCGGGCGAGGAAGCTCGGAAAAATTGCTAGGGTCAATTCTATTTAGATAAACCTCGTCATTTTCTATTTTGCCTGATACCGTTTCAGAAATTTTTATTTCCGGTTTGTTTTTAGCCCTTATCTCAAGGTTTATAGTGATTAAACCGTTGGTTGTGATCGAAAAAATTTTCCCTTCTACTTCATAACTTTTTTCTCTCGGAGCAAATCCGCCAGAATATCTGATTTTACCTTTGAGCATTGAGTATTCATTCATTTTCCATTCTGGCGAAGCTCTCAGGAGTAAAGGTTTTTCCTCTTGAATTTCAACGGCAATGATTTTGCAGGGACTTGTCAAAACTTGGGCTAATATAGCATCTTTTGGCGGGCTAATTATTTTGGTCGATACGGTGTTATCAAAAGCTTTTATTTCAATTTTATAACCGGGCGTAGGTTTCGTGCCTGCAAAAACTGCAACTACGGCTTCTTTCGAAAAGTCAACTGTTTCGTCTACCTTCAAGGGTAGCAACGTAAGAGTTTTTTCATCTCTTGCAACAAAGAAAAATGGATTTTCAATTCCGCAATGGTTCGATTCATGAAGTATTCTGAAATTCATAGGCTTTTGCGATTTTTCAATCCTTGTTTTTCGGCTCTTCTGCGCATGGACAAAATTCGACGCCAAGATGATAAGAGTAGTATAGCAGAGCAGTCTTTTCATAAAATATTTCTCCTTATTTTGTCAGCAATTTTGATGAGTTCTTTTTTTAGAAGGTTTTCGTCTATGTTTTTTAGCTTACCGTCACGATAGATTTCTTTGCCTGCAATCATGACGAATTCGACATCTGAAGCATGAGATGAGAAGAGAATTGCAGCTTGAACGTCGAAAATAGGAAGTTGGGCTGTTCTGTTAAGTTTTATAGCGATCAAATCAGCAGAATTTCCCTCTTCTATGGAGCCTAATTTTGGAAATCCGAGCTGAGCGAGAGTGCTTTTGGTTAAAAGCTCAAGCATCTTTTCTGCCGTTATGAATTTCTTTAGCCTAGCTAAGAAGCAAGCGAAACGCGTTTCCTCGAGCATGTCACAGATGTTATTGCTTGCTACGGAGTCTGTTCCTAAGCCGACAGGTATTTCATTTGCTATAAATTTTTCAAGTGGTGCCCTTCCGTGACCAAATTTTGCATTTGATTTTGGACAGTGAGCTATCGAGCATTTGTTTTGTTTAATTATCTCGATTTCTTCGTCTGAAACATGAATGCAGTGAATAAGAAGTGGTGAGATGGAAAGTAAGCCAGTTTGCTGTAGATATCTAATTGTAGTTTCTCCAGGGGGAATCCATTTGTAACCTGCTTTTTCGTAGATGGATTTGAAAAAACCCTTGCCTTTTTTAAGGAATACGTTTTCTTGCTTACTTTCTGCTGCATGGATTGCTAGTTTAATCCCTTCTTGTGCAGCGTAGTCGGCTATTTTTTCAAGAAGTCTTCCGTTGACTGTATATGGTGAATGTGGAGAAATACCGGCTTTTACAAGTGTGGTTTCTAATTGTTTGATAGACGAAAATTTTTCTTTTAGATATTGAAAATCTTCTTCTGATTTTGTTGTGTCGGGTGAAAATCTTGTTTCCTGAAAGACTATACCTCTTAGACCTAGTCTTTTTAGAGCTTTCAGGCTTGCTTCCGCGCATCTTCCTACGTCTGCAAAGAAAGTTACTCCTGATTTTATGCCTTCGATTGCTCCAGCTAAGGCACTGATCTCTATTTCTTCTTGTGAAAGAGTGTTTCTAGCTTTAGCTAGTTTAAGAAGCCATGATTTGAAGTTATTTTCTGTAGAATCGAGGAACGAGCGTAGGACAGTGAGCTCGAGGTGGGAATGCGTATTTACAAATCCCGGCATAAGTGCTGAATTTTTAAAAACCTGCCTTTCTGCTTGAAGAAATTTTCTTTTAAGATCGAGATCTTTTCCTATGGCAATGATTTTACCGTTTTCAACGCAGACAGCACCTTTTTCTATCGGTTGTGAACATATGGGAAGAACGTAATCAGCGATTAGTAGCTTCATAATATCTTTTAAGGATGGAAGTTACATATGATTTCGTAGAAGGTATGTTAATTCTTTCTATAAACTCTGCTTCAGAAAGAATTTCGGGGTCTGAGTCTTTAAGCCATTCTTTGACACGGCTTGCTCCTGCGTTATAAGCTGCTATGGTCATAGCTGTTTCAGCAGGAAATCCTCTGTACCTATTTCTTAACTTTTCTAAATACCAGCAACCGATTTGAATATTTCTTTCTGGGTCGCTTAAGAATTCTTTTGTGTTATTTTCTACTTCTTTTTCAATTTCTCTTATGCCCGTCTCCTTTGCCCATTCTCTTGCAACTGCCGGTGTGATTTGCATCAACCCGATTTCTCCTGCTGAGCCGACCTTCCACTGTCGAAAGTAGGTTTCTTCATAAATTATGCTCCAGACTAGTTTCTCGTCAAGACGGTAAATTTCGGACTGTTTTCGAATTATTTTATCATAGCGATGAATCCAATAATGGTTAAACCAAATCGCTCCTGTCAGAGTGATGGTAGCTATTGCTGTGAGCGAGATTTTTTTCATTGTTAATAACTAAAATGTTAAACAGAGGCTTTTATTTTGGCAAAAGTTTTCTCGTCTAAAAGCTGGGTGAAAATTTTTGAAGAATTTTAGATTATAGGATAAAATAACTGCAGTTTGATGATTGGAAGAAGGGATGAGAAGGTGCCCTAGTTGTGAAAAAGAGAGTCTGGCTTCGGCACACTTTTGTGGTATTTGTGGGAAAGATTTAAGAGCTTTTCGAGAAGGGAATAATAGGAAGGAGAATTCGTTTTTGCTTAGCGGTTTTATGGTTGATGAAACGTTGAGGGAACAGGTGCATGCAATTTTGATGATTGAAAAGGGATTTGCTGTAGGGACTAAGTTTTATCTGACTTCTAATGAGTCGTACATAGGTCGCTGGGATGCTGATAATGGGGTATTTCCTGATATTGATCTAGACCCTTACGATCCTGAAGCAAAAGTTTCAAGAAAACACGCTAAAATTATTTATGAGGACGGAGCGTATTTTATAGAAGACCTTGGTTCAACGAACGGGACTTTTGTTAATAGAAGCAAACGCTTACCTGTCGGAGTGAGACAAGAGCTTAAGAACGGAGATGAGATAATAGTTGGCAAAACATTTTTGCGATTCTATATTTTGCAGGAAAAAAACGATGATTAAGTGCCGAGAGTGCGGAGAAGAAATAAGAGCTGAAGATATTTATTGTCCTTACTGTGGGATTTATCTAAAAGGCATTACGGTTGCTGAAGAACCTTTTGAGTCTAAAGACAACTTGGTTCAGGCTCAAGAAGCGGTTGTAGGGTCTTCAGAAGAAGAACCTGAAAAAGAATTTGCTGCTGATCAACGTTTTGAGGAAAAAATAGCCACTGAGTTTTCTTCTGAAAGGGTGCCTGAAGAGGATTTTAGTGCTGAGCGCCATTCTGGGCAAGAATTAGTTGCGAAACTTTCTTCTGAGAAAGTGCGCGAAGTGTTAGATGTAGCTCAAGCGCATGAGGAAAGTGAACAGAAACCGTTGGAACTGGAAGAAACTATTTTTGATGAGGTTTTTGAAGGCAAAGCTCAAAAGCAGGGGGGCGACTTTTCTCAGGGAAGTAAGGAGCCAACCTTTTTTGAACATCTGCCAGAAGAGCAGATACCTAAGCCTTCCGTATCCGAAATCAGTCCTTCACCTTCTTTAGTTGCAGATACGCCAGAAGAAGGCGGTAAGAAAACAAAAGCAAGACTTAAACTTCTTACCGAAGGAACAGTTCTAGCAGACAGATACGAGATTATAAGAAAAATTGGTGGCGGCGGAATGGGGGCGGTTTACCTTGCAAAGGACAGAAACTTAGGTGGTGTCTTTCGTGCCGTCAAAGAGATGATTCAATCATACATTGACGAAGAAAAGCAAGAAAAGGCAGTGAATGACTTTAAGCGCGAAGCCTTGTTGCTGTCTTCTCTTGAACATCCTTCCATACCTACTATTTATGATTATTTTCACGATGAAAAAGAGGGAAGATTCTATCTGGTAATGAAATATATTTCAGGCGGAGATTTACTATCTCGTTTGAAGGCTTCGCCTGAAGGAAGATTAGAAGAAAAACAAGTTACGCGATGGGCAATAGAGATAGCAGATGTTCTTGATTATTTGCACAATCATCAGCCACCAATAATTTACCGGGACTTGAAGCCGTCTAACATAATGATTGATAGTAAAGCAGATAAGATAGTTTTGGTTGATTTTGGAATAGCCCGTTGGATTCGTAGAGAAGAAAAAGGCGTAACTGCTGTTGGGACGATGGGTTACGCTCCTCCAGAGCTTTTTGCTGGAACAGCTGACCCTCGCTCAGATATTTACAGCTTGGGAGCTACTATGTTTCACCTCTTGACTGGCGCCGACCCACAAAGTAATCCACTGCTGATTTTTGACTTCAGTAAAAACCCTCGTCCAAGGCAAATAAATCCAATGCTTTCAGAGCAGATCGAAAAGATAATAATGCGAGCTGTAGAATATAAACCTGAAAAAAGATTTTCATCAGCTCGTGAAATGAAAGAAGTTTTAGTCGAGCATCTTCAGAATCTTGAAACAGGAAAAGTTACATTTGGCAAAAGCATTTTTTATGCTGAAGAAGTGCCTGCTGCGATAAAAAGTGTTCATTGCTTTAAGTGTGGTGAGAAAATACTAGAAACAGATGTTTTCTGTCCTTTTTGTGGTAGTAAACAACAAATACAGCCGAAAAAAGTGAAGGCTAGAATTTACGTAATCAGCGAAGAGGAGAGTGTTGCGATTTTTGAAATGGAAGGAGAGTCTATTTTGATAGGTAGGCGCGACCCACTGTCAAAAATTTATCCTGATGTCGATCTTACAAAGTATGACCTGCAGACTAAAATTTCAAGGCGTCATGCCCGTATATGGTTGGCAAATGATAGGTTCATGATAGAAGACCTCGGTTCTTCTAACGGGACGGTGCTTTTAAGAAGCACCGGCGAGATAGAGAGACTTTTACCAAGACAGCCAAAATTATTAAACAATGGCGACGAAATAAAACTTGGTGATACTGTTTTACGATTTGTGATAGGATGAAAAATGAACCGCACTTTATTGGAGAAAGACGTAAGAACAAAGCTTGATTGTTTTCTTTTGCGTTGTGGAGCGCTAGCAATTGACTACATTGTAGTGATTTTACCTCCTGTGATTGGGTTAATTATAGCAAGAGCCTTAGGGAACGATGGTTCAAGGCTTTTTAGAAGCGTTCCGTATAATCTTGGATTGACTGTCGGCTTTTTTATCGGTCTTTTTAATCTTATGCTCCTTCCTGTATTTGTTGAGCGGAGTTTGGGAAAGATGATCGCCGGTTTGAAAATAGTCAGAAGAGACGGCAAAAAAGCAGGTTACAAGGAAATCTGGATTCGACATTCGATAGGCTATTTGTTTAGCATTTTAACACTTGGTGTAGGTTTTCTCGTTTCAGTTTTTAATTCTCAAGGTATGACCTTGCATGATTTTATTTCAAATACGAAGGTAGTTTGCGAAAAAGATTATGCCTAAACTACTCATCAGAGGCAACGGCGGTAAGGAGAACATTATTCCCTTAAAAAATGTTCGCACAACTATAGGCCGCTCTGTAAGAAACGATGTGTGTATTCCTGATCCATTCGCTTCGAGATTCCATGCGGAAATAAGGCAGGAAAACGATGTGTTTTTTCTCAGAGATTTAGGTTCAGCAAATGGGACTCTTCACAACGATAGGTTAGTTTTTTCGCCTGTAAAACTTTCGCCAAATGACGAAATAATCTTAGGTAAAACGAAAATAATTTTTCTGGACGATAAGTTTGACGGTAGAGAAATTACCTTTGTTGAAGGCGAAGAACTTGATCTATCGAAAACCGTCTTTTTTGAAGTAAATAAAAAAGAAGTAAATCGTAAAGAGCTAATTGACCTAATAGATAAGGTCGGGGAGGCGCTTTTGGATTCGTTCTCGTTAGAGGAAACTCTGAATCTAATTATTTCGAAGGTTTTCGAGATTATTCCTGCTGAAAGATGCGCTGTTCTCTTAAGAGAAAACGATCAGGCGGATTTTAAGTTAGCGATAGCAAGAATAAGAAGTCGAAATAGTTTTTCGGATGAGATAAAGGTAAGCCGAAAGGTTCTCACTGAAGTTGTATCAAGCAGGCGTTCAATTTTAATTAGTAGTGATCAAATCAATCTAACGAGTCAAACGCTATCACTTTCTGGAGTAGGCTCCATTATTGTAGCTCCTTTGATTGCTGAGGATAAAGTTTTGGGAGTAATCTATGCAGATTCCTCCATTCTTGGAGGGATTTTTGATAAGGAACATTTGAGTATCATATCTACTTTGGCTTCGGTTGTTTCAACGCGCATTGAAAAGGCAAAACTTATAGAGGAAAAACTTGAGCGTGAAAGGCTCGAATATGAGCTTAAACTTGCAGCAGAAATCCAACAAAGACTGCAGCCGGATTCTATTCCACAACTTGAAAACTATGAATTTGAAGGGATAAGCCTTCCATGTTATGAGATAGGAGGAGATTATTACGATTTCATTTTACGAAATGATGATACGGTCGTATTTGCATTGGGAGATGTTTCTGGTAAGGGAGCTTCGGCTGCTTTGATGATGGCAAGCCTTCACGCCGCAATACGTAGTCAGATCACTTTTGATCTTACGAGAATCTTGACTGCTGTTAATCAGTATTTTTGGGAATGCTATCCTCAAAATCGCTTCGTTACGCTTTTTATTGCCGAGTTAAACATTAAGAGTGGAGTTGTTAAATTTATAAATGCTGGTCACGAACCAGCTCTGATCGTAAGAAAAGAAAAAGAGGTAGAAAAACTGGAATCTAATGCTTTGCCGTTAGGACTTTTTCAGAATGTAAATTATGAAATTAAAGAAGCGCTTCTAAAGCCAGGAGACTTTTTGATAGCGTTTTCAGATGGGATTACGGAAGCATCAAATGAAGATAACATAGAATTTGGCGTCGATGGAATTGCAGATGTAGTCCAGAAAAACATAGAACTTTCAGCATCGAGAATAAGAGATAAAGTAGATTCAGCCATTTCTAAATTTACGAATAATTCTGCTTTCAAAGACGATGTAACTTTACTCATTGTTAAACGCAAGTCTTGACCATATAACTACTAAGTAATACAATAAAACTTATGGCAAGTAAAAGACTTACAGATGAGGCATTCGAGTTAATAGCTTTGAGATTTAAGATTTTGTCGGAACCGCTGCGTCTTAAAATAATTCATCTTTTGCAAGAAGGAGAAAGAAGCGTTAGCGAGTTAAAAGACGAGTTAAATACGAGTCAGCCAAACGTTAGTAAGCACTTAAGAATCCTACAAGATGCAGGACTAGTCAACCGCCGTCAGGAAGGGAATCTAGTATATTACTCAATAGCAGATGAAAGCGTATTCGCCTTATGTGAAACAGTTTGCAGCTCACTCGAACAGCGCTTCAAAAACCAAGCCAGAATTTTTACCTAAAGCAATCTGAAAAATTTTTCCACTTTTTGAGATTTTTTTCTTGACAAATGATAACTGAATAGTTATATTGTTATTTAGTGGATAGTAAGAAAGGAGGTTTTCAAAAGATGAGTGAATGCACAGTTTTAGCTTTGAAAGATAAAGTAGGAAAGGAAGATATTTATTTGGTTGATGTTCGTGAATATGCTGAGTACGCTGGCGGAAGGGTTCCAGGAGCAAAGCTAATACCTCTTGGAGACATAGAAAAGCGTTATACTGAACTTGATAAAACAAAGCCAATATATGTTATGTGTCGAACCGGGCGCCGATCAGCGGAAGCACAAAGAAAACTCAAAGCTTTAGGTTTTGAGAATGTGATAAATGTTGTTGGTGGATTTGAAGAATGGAAAAAGATGAACCTGCCTGTTGAAAGGGATGAAAAGGCACCTTGGTCGCTTGAGCGCCAAGTCAGATTCGTAGCAGGTCTTTTGGTTCTAACAGGCGTTCTATTGAGCGTTTTTGTCCATCCTTATTTTGTTTGGCTTGCTGGTTTTGTAGGTGCCGGATTAACTTTTGCGGGTGCAACGGATTGGTGCGGAATGGCTCTCTTATTGGCAAAAATGCCATGGAATCAGAAAAGACAAGCTGAATCCACCACGACAGCTTGTTGTAACTAAAAATGGTTAACAAAACTTAGCAAAAATGCGTGCTTTTCAAGTTTAAGTGATTCGTTGTTACATGCGTGAAAGAGAATTTGAAAAACGAAGTAGATGAGATTTTACTAAGAAGCCTCAGCAGTAGCCATTGGCTGAAGCTATGAATGGAAGGAAGAAACAGTTGATAGGTAAAGCAAAAGCAAGAAAGCGATGGCAAGTTGCTGAGGTAGCCCTTAGCTTTTCTATCTTTGAGAGTTATTCTGTGAGAGACTTTTTATGCCGAGAAGTTGTGTAATGAATTGTGATAGGGAGGCGGAAGGGTTAGTTCCTGCTGATGCAGGGGCTATGGCTGACCAAAAGCCGCCAGTCAGCGTGGGTCAGCCTGAAAAGGCGGGGTATAAATACGCTGACCTAAAGTGTCGAAATCTCGAACACTTTAGTTAAATAGGTCGGGGTTATGATTTTCAAACAGTTCTACTTAGGTTGTCTTTCTCATGCTTCATATTATATTGGCTCTGAAGATGAAGCAGTAGTGATTGATCCACAAAGAGACGTTCAGCAGTATCTAGATGAGGCCGAAGCGAACGGGCAAAAGATCAAGTATGTGATCGAGACCCATTCGCATGCGGATTTCGTGTCGGGACATCTAGAGCTAGCTAGAAGAACAGGAGCTCAGATTGTTTATGGTCAAAGAGCGGACACAAAGTTTCCTGCCTTGAAAGTAAAAGATGGCGATGAATTAATGATTGGGAAGGTGAAGCTAAGATTTTTAGAAACACCAGGGCATACGCCTGAAGGTATAACAATTTTAGCACAAGATACCGAAAATCCGGATGCGCCGATGAAAATGTTTACAGGTGACACACTTTTTATAGGCGATGTAGGTCGGCCTGATCTTGTGGGTTCGAAAGGTTATACTGCTGAACAGATGGCTTCTATGCTCTATGACTCGCTTCATCAAAAGATTCTTACCTTACCGGATGAAACCGAAGTTTATCCTGCTCATGGAGCGGGTAGTCTTTGCGGCAAATCTTTATCAAAGGACACTTGGTCAACTTTAGGTGAGCAGAAACGCACAAACTATGCCTTGCAACCGATGAGCAAGGAAGAGTTTATAAAATTAGTGACAGCCGATCAACCTGAGGTTCCGATGTATTTCCCGAAATCTGCAGCCAAAAATCTCGAAGGAGCACCTTCATTAGATGAGCTTCCGAGGCCGAAGGAGCTTTCTACAGAAGAAATCTTGAAATTTGAAGGTGTGGTGATTGATGTGAGGCCATCAAGTGAGTATGGCAGTGGGCATATCCCTAACTCGATAAACATAGGTTTAGGTGGGCAGTTTGCTTCTTGGGCTGGAACTTTGATACCGATTGGGACACCAATAGCTATTGTTGCCGAAACTGCAGAACAGGTTGAAGAAGCATTCACTCGTCTAGCTCGTGTGGGTCACGAATCGGTCAAAGGATTCATATTGATAAAGAATTACACCGGTGAGAAAAAGACTGTAACGCAAGTATCACCAAAAGAGGCAAACGAGGCCTTGTCAAGAAATGGAGCTCAACTTGTTGATGTGCGTCGTAAGGCTGAATACGAATCGGTTCATGCAAAAGGTGCCGTAAACATTCCTTTACATACTTTGAGTAAGGAATTGGGAAGCCTTGATCCTGATAAACCAACTTATGTGATATGCCAAAGCGGCTATCGTTCGAGCATCGGAACTAGCATACTGGAGAATGCAGGTTTTAAGGAAATCTACAACATTGTCGGTGGGACTAATGCGTGGCTGAAGGAAAATCTTGAAGTAGAACCTGCTAAAAATTAAAGACGAATCGGGCGATTGAAGAATCGCCCGATTCTCTCCTACATCAAAAATACCCAAGACTCACCATCTTGAATTTGCCTGAGCTTTAACTTTTTTGTAAACTCAAAAGCTTATTATGAAAAAATTATCACTTATTTTCCTGTTATTTTTCTTATTTTCTGGAACTTTTTCCCAAGATACGGATGATGTAGTGAATTGGAATGAACTTACCTTAGTTTTTCCTGTTGTGAAAAAGAAAGAAGTGAATAAAGAGGTTGATAATCTAAGTCTGAATTTAAGTTTTGTATTAAGAAGAGGAAGAAACTTAGCCCGCCCAATAGATAAGCGGGTTGGTGTTGGGTTAAATTACCGAGTAAACAGAAACTTTACACTTGGATGGTCTTATCTTTATCGTGAGGCAAGACCAACGGAAGGGACGGCTTTTTTTGAGCATCGTCTGAATTTTTTTATACAAACCGAAAAAAGGTGGCGAAATTTTGGTTTGCGCGGCCGCCTTTTTACAAGTTACCAGATTATCCGGTCGCGCCCCAACTTAGTTGTTCAACGTGCTCGTCTCCAGCCGTTTTTCCCTGTAAGGCATAAGGGAAAGGAAGTTTTCTCTTTTTTTGTTGCTGACGAAGTTTTCTACAGTTATCAAAGCCGAAAGCTTTACCGAAATGACTTTTTTGCCGGAGTTACGAAAAATGTCACTCGGAAACTTGATATAGATGTTTTTCTAATCAGGCAAAACATAACTGGTGCAGCAATAAAAGAAACGCTAGGTTTCGGAGTTAACCTAAGATATAGAATTCCATTGTAGGGCCTTATTTTAGAGCTCTTAAAACGATAGAAGACGCTGTCTTACCTCCGAAATAAACTCGATTTAAAACCTTTTGAAAGTCGTTCTTTGTCGCTAGCTTGTAATTCAGCATAAATTTTTGCGGGTTCCTCGCAACCAATGGAAACCATGTGCTTTGGATTTGTATCATTATGCGATGTCCCTTTTTGAAGGTATGAAACACGCCGGGCATAACGAAAGAAAGTTTTGTTGGCGTGTTGGGCTTGAGTGGTTCTGGACGCTCGAAGCTATTGCGAAATCTTGCCGGCATTGGCTCACCCCGAAGTAGCATTTGATAACCACCGGGTTGAAAGACTGTCCAAGCCGAGCTTTCAGGTGGTCTTACGCCTTGTGGGAATCTGTAATCATCTGGAAAAACATCTATCAATTTAACAATAAAATCTGAATCGGTGCCGCTTGAAGATATAAATAATTCAGGTCTTATGTCGCCTACGATCGTTATGTCTTCTTTCAATGGTTCTGTTTGAAAGACAAGGACATCGGGACGTGTTGCAGCAAATCTTTGATCTTCGGTCATGAAATCTCTCGGATAATTGAATGTGATTTTTTGCGTATAGGGAACAGGGTTCATTGGATCAGAAATGTACTCTTCATAGCCTTGTTTTTCAGGTGCTTTTAGTGACAGTCCTCCATTTTCTGTTAAATAAAGTCTTAGAGGAACAGTTTCTGGAGGGTTGTAGCCGCTAAAACTTTGCCAGCGGTTTGCTCCTGTGTCGAATAATAAAACTTCCTTTATTTTGGAAAGATCGCCTTTGTCTTTGAGGAAATAGTTGAAGAAAGGTAATTCTACGTTTTCCCTGTACCACTTTGCTGTTTTTTGTTCAAAATAGGCTGTTCCGAGCCAATCACCGTCTGATCTTGCCCAACCGCCGTGAAACCAAGGACCTACAACCAGCACATTGAAAATACCAGGATTTTGTTTTTCAATGTGTTGATAAGTTTGCAATGCTCCGTATAAATCTTCATTGTCGTACCAGCCACCAACGGTCATTGTTGCACAGCGGATGTTTTTCAGCTTCGGTAAAATGTTTCTTTCTTTCCAAAAGTCGTCATAGTTAGGATGCTTCATCATTTCATCCCAGAACTCTATCCTCATTCCAAGGTTTTTCTGATAAGAATCGGCAACTTCTTTTAGACCACCTAAGTTTAAGAAATAGTTATATCCATCCTGTGGAGCAGACCAGCGAACGAGGTAATCTGCTGTGCTTGTAGGACCAGGACGAGGTTGCCCAAAAAGAGTGAAGAAGGCATAGTTCTGAGCAAGGAAAAGAGCGCCGTTATGATGCATATCATCTCCGTGAAACCAATCGGAAACGGGTGCTTGTGGTGAGCAGGCTTTTAAGGCGGGATGAGAATCTATCGAACCAGCAGAGGTATAAAATCCCGGATATGAGATTCCATAGATTCCGACTCGTCCGTTGTGATTATCGAGATTTCTTATGAGCCACTCGATTGTATCGTAAGTGTCGCTGGATTCATCTATTTGCTGAGGCATTTTATTTTCAATATGAGGACGGACATTCTCAAATTTTCCTTCCGACATCCAGCGACCACGAACGTCTTGGTAAACAAAGATATATCCTTCATATGCGAATAGCTCATTTGGTCCCAGTGTTTCTCTGAACTTGTCTTCGCCGTAAGGAGCTACTGAATAGGGAGTGCGGTTTAGAAGTATGGGATATTTTTGAGACTTATCTTTTGGTTCGTAAATTGCGGTAAAAAGTTTTACTCCGTCTCGCATCGGTATATAGACTTCTCTTTTTGTGTAGTTTTCACGAATATATCTTGCAAGCTCGCTTATTTGTTGAGCATTGACTTGAAAGATAAAAGTAAAGAAAATAAAGACAAGTTTTTTCATAAGACTCCTCGATTTGATCTAACTAACGGACGACCTGGTCGTCTGCCTGTCAAGCCAGATTCGTTCAAGACTATCTCACCGTTGATGATTACGTAACTAAATCCCTCTGGGTATTGATGCGGATTTTCAAAGGTAGACTTATCCGTTACCGTTTTTTCATCGAAAATGACAATGTCTGCCGCAAAGCCTTCTAGGAGAAGTCCTCTATCACGAAGACTGAATACCTGAGCCGGAAGAGATGTCATTTTGCGTATGGCTTCTTCGAGGCTTATAAGTTTCAGTTTTCTCACGTACTCTCCTAAAACTCTAGCGTTGTTGCCGTATCCTCTTGGATGCGGGACTCCTTGCCCGAAACTTCTAACTCCGCTATCAGAAGCGAACATGGTAAAGGGTGCTTGCAGGATTCTTTGCACATCTTCTTCGCTCATTACTCGATAAACCATCGAAGCACCGCCTTTTTCATACATACGAAAAATTTGTTCTATTTGTGAGTTTAGGTCTTTTCTGCCTTGTTCAATTTTTGTAATTTCTACGATGTTCTTGCCGTTATATTCAGGATTTGGTGAGTAGTTAGCTACATAAGCAAAGCTGTAATCCTTGAATCCTCTATTTTTAAGTTCTTCTTTCATCTCTTCGATAATTTTCTTTCGGGTTTGAGTATCGGAAAGTCTTTTTATGGCTTCGTTACGTCCGCCTGCAGCCACCCAATTCGGCAATCTTGCATCTAGAGAGGTAGAAGAAGCAGGATAAACATATTGATCAACTGTAATTTGAAGACCACGCTCTCTTGCTGATTTTACAAGCTCAAGTGTCATGTTGCTTTTGCCCCAGAGACGTTTGCTGGAAATCTTAAAATGAGAAATCTGGACCGGAATCTGAGCCTTTTCACCTATCTCAATTGCTTCCTTTATAGATTCAATAACCTTTGTGCCTTCGTCTCTGATGTGAGAAACATAAATCCCGCCGTATTTTGCTGCAACTTTTGCTAGAGCTACTATTTCCTCGGTTTTTGCGTAGGTGCCGGGAACGTAGATTAAGCCGGTTGAAAGCCCTAAAGCTCCTTCTTGCATGGCCTTTTCTACCAAGGCTTCCATCTGTGCTTGTTCTTCTGGTGACGGGAGCCTGTCTTCAGTTCCCATAACTTTGCTTCTTACTGAGCCATGTCCTATGAGTGTCCCTAAATTTACCGTAAGAGGCGTTTTTTCGTATCTTGCTAGAAACTCAGCAACATTTATTGTTGAACTTCCACAGTTTCCTGTTATCAGGGAAGTTACTCCCATTCGGACAAAATTTTCAGCATCTGGCAGGTTGAAGATATTTTCAACGTGAGTGTGGACATCAATGAATCCTGGAGCAACGATTTTATCTTTTGCGTCTATGACTTGTTTAGCGCTGTCAGGTTCTATTTTGCCAATTTTAGCGATCCGCCCATTCTTGACTGCGATTGAAGCACGAAACCATGGGTTACCTGTGCCATCCACTATTCTGCCGTTTACTATGAGAAGATCGTATGGTTTTTCAGAAGCCTTTTGCGTGGAGTTTTGAGGAAGAAAAAGAACGATTGTGAGTGAAAAAATAAGGGCTAGACGAAGCATCTTTCTTCTATTTTAAAGGTAATTTAAGATCGCCGGTAAACTATTTTACCATTTACAATAGTTATTACAACTGCGCCATGAAATGACCAGCCATCAAAAGGAGAATTTTTTGATTTCGAGCGTGTTTCTGAGACTCTGTAGGTCCATTCAAGATGTGGGTCTAAAATGGTAATGTCGGCCATAGAACCAGGTCGCAATGTGCCTCTATCTGTTAGTCCGAAGATACGAGCTGGATTTGTCGAGAACATCTCGACCATTCTCACAAGATCAATGATTCCCACATGCACCAATTTCTCAAAAGTCAATCCTACAGCAGTTTCAAGACCGATTACTCCAAACGGAGCACGATCAAATTCTAGATTTTTTTCGTCTGGGTGATGTGGGGCGTGATCGGTTGCTATTGCGTCTATCGTTCCATCCTTTATGGCTTCGAGAATTGCTTCTAGGTGTTCTTGACTTCTAAGAGGTGGTGACATTTTTGCATTCGTGTTATAACCTTCGACTGCTTCGTCGGTGAGAGTGAAATGGTGCGGTGTTACCTCACAAGTCACTTTTAATCCTTTGCTTTTTGCTATTCGAACGGCTTCGATAGCTCCTTTTGTTGATATATGAGCAATGTGAACTTTGGCGCCAGTCAGTTCTGCAAGCATAACGTCTCTGATAGCGTCAAGCTCCTCTGCTAGAGCCGGTATTCCCCTTAGTCCAAGAAGAAGGGAAATTTTTCCTTCGTGCATAACGCCCCCGTTAGATAGTGATTTATCCTCGCAATGATCAACTACGGTGAGATCGAAATCTTTTGCATACTCCATTGCTCGACGCATTATTCCTGCATTTGGGACAGGACGACCATCATCAGATACCGCTACGATTCCGGCATTTCGCATCTCGCCCATTTCGGCAAGTTCTGTTCCTTCAGAATTTTTGGTTATTGCACCGATTGGGAATACATTTGCTAATCCTGCTCGTTCGCTCTGCTCAATTATGAATCTTGTTATGGCAGCGTTATCGTTGATTGGATTAGTGTTAGGCATGCAGCATACGCTCGTAAATCCACCTGCTACAGCTGCTGCAGTGCCGGTTTCAATTGTTTCTTTGTGTTCTTGGCCTGGTTCCCTAAGGTGAACGTGCATGTCAATAAAGCCTGGTGCTACTATCATTCCGGTTGCGTCTATGATTTCGGCATCTTCTGGGAAGGGTTCGTCCTGCTTAAGCCATGCTTTTACACGTCCATTTTCTATGAGAAGATTACGTCCGCCATTTTGTTTTTCCAGAGGATCGATCAGATGTCCGCCGATGATTACAAGTCTTTTCACTATTCTTCTCCACCAGTCAAAAGGTATAAAACTGCCATTCTTACTGCTAGTCCGTATTCAACTTGATTAAGAATCAGTGAGCTAGAGCCGTCAGCTACGTCAGAGGCTATTTCGACACCTCTATTCATCGGTCCCGGATGGAGAACTATTGCATCCTTTTTAGCTAGTTTTAATCTTTCCTTAGTAAGTCCGTAATGAATAGAATACTCTCGCATCGTCGGAAAAAAAGCTTGATTCATTCTTTCCTTCTGGATTCGCAGAACCATAACAACGTCTGAATCTTCGATTGCTGATTCTATGTTCTGGCAAATTTCCAAATTATCATCTACTAGTTTGGCGAAATCTTTTGGAACCAGAGTGCCTGGGCCAGCTATACAGACTCTTGCGCCTAGTTTTGTCAGAAGATGAACGTTTGAGCGAGCAACGCGGCTATGTAGTATGTCGCCGAGTATAGCCACTTTCAAGCCTTCTATTTTGCCTTTGTGCTCTCGTATCGTCATTGCGTCGAGCAGGGCTTGAGTTGGATGTTCGTTTGAACCGTCTCCAGCATTTACTATTGATGCACGGCTGGCTTTGGCTAGCTGATGTGGAACACCTGCGGAGCTATGCCTTACAACGATCACGTGAGGTGCCATAGCGTCTAGATTTTTAGCCATGTCTAATATCGTTTCACCCTTTGCAAGACTGGATGTTGATGTCGAAATGTTTACAGCGTCAGCGGAAAGTCGTTTAGCAGCTAGTTCAAAACTGGTTCTTGTTCTCGTCGAAGGTTCAAAAAAAAGATTGATGACGGTTTTACCTCTAAGCGTAGGTACTTTTTTCACATCACGCCTAGATACTTCTCTAAAGGCCTCAGCCGTGTGAAGAATCGTATTTATTTCTTCTGCCGATAAATCCCTAATTCCCAGTAGATCCTTTCGTTTGAATGGCTTATTCATCTTAAGCTTCTTCGCCTGCGCGCACGAAAATTCCTACTGCTTCTTCTCCATCAATTTCTTTTAGCATTACCTTGATAATCTCGCTTCTTTTCGTAGGAACAGTTTTTCCGATGAAGTCAGCTTGAATAGGAAGTTCACGATGTTCTCGTCCTCGATCAATCAAGACTGCAAGCCGAACCTTGCGAGGTCTTCCGAAGTCCATTAGCTGATCAAGTGCTGCACGAATGGTCCTTCCTGTATATAGGACATCGTCAACAAGAACAATGTTTTTATTTTCTATGCTAGCCTCAAGCTCGGTTCTGTTGACTATTGGGCTAGCTCCTACAGTAGAAAGATCGTCTCTGTAAAGAGTTATATCGAGGCTACCAAGAAGAGGTATTCTTCCTTCTAATTCTCCGATTTTCTTTGCGATCCTTTCGGCTAAGGGAACGCCACGTCTTCTGATACCCACTAGATAAAGATCGTTAGCACCTTGGTTTTCCTCTACAATTTCAGAAGCAAGCCTCGACAATGCGCGATTTATACGCGCTGCATCCATTATGCGGGCTTTTTCAACTAGATCGTGTTCTTGTGTCATATTCCTCAATCGCAAATCGTAACAAACAGGCTGGCAAATTGACAAGTTACAAGACAAAGGATTTTTGATTAATGGATTGATTGACACGGCTTGACGGCTGCTTGTTGAATAGCTACAGTCAAAATCTATATGTCATTTTACAACACCTTTGTCCGTCCTCTTTTATTTAGTCTTCCTGCAGAAACTGCCCACAATTTTGCTTTGTCTTCGATAAGGACGTTTCTACGACCTTCTTTTATCCAGAATGTATTGTCTAAAAGGCTCTGCGTCGATCTAGCCGTGGAAAGATTTGGCTTGAAATTCAAAAATCCGCTAGGTCTAGCGGCTGGTTTTGATAAGAACTGTGTTGCGGCGGCTCAGCTTGCTTGTCTCGGTTTTGGCTTTGTTGAAATAGGCACGGTTACTTACAAGCCGCAATCGGGAAGTCCGAAACCGCGTCTTTTTAGACTTGAAGCAGATAAAGCTTTGATAAACCGAATGGGTTTTAATAACGATGGAGCAGAAGTAGTGGTTTCGCGTTTGAAGAAAATAAAGAACAGAGATTTTATCTTGGGCGTAAACATAGGTAAAAATAGAGAAATCGAAGAGATAGAAGCCGTCGAAAATTATCTTTCTTGTTTTCGATTGATTCGCGAAGAAGCCGACTACGTAGCTATCAACGTATCAAGTCCAAACACGCCTAATCTTAGAAAATTTCAAGAAGCCGATAAGCTCCGAAAGCTGCTAAAATCTATGCAGGAAGAAAACACAACTTGCATTCCGATTTTAGTTAAAATTTCTCCTGATCTTTCGGAAGCACAGATCGAAGCTATAGTCGAAGTTTGCCTTGAAACGAAGATTCATGGCGTGATTGCTACAAACACGACTGTAAGTCGTGAAGGTTTGCAGACAGCGTCTTACGAAATTCAAAAGGCGGGTGAAGGCGGTTTAAGTGGTAAACCTCTTGCGGAAGTTTCAAATCAGGTAATAAGAAAGGTTTATCGCTTAAGTCAAGGAAAATTGCCGATAATAGGTGTTGGCGGGATTTTTACGGCGGAGGATGCTTTTAAGAAAATATGTGCTGGGGCTTCGCTCCTTCAAGTTTACACTGGTTTTGTTTATATGGGTCCTGCCGTTGCTCGTGATATTAACTTAGGATTACAAAAGATAATTCATCAGAAAGGTTTTGCTTCGCTCGATGAGGCTGTAGGTAGCGAAAGCATTTGACCGTAAATTTTGCGCCATTTTTTAATGATGCCGACAGGTTCATATCTTTTGGCTTCTATGCGTGCATTTTCGATAATTTGTTGAGCTAGATGGTTGTCTTCTAAAAGTTCGATAGCTGCTTTGGCTAGAGCCTTGTAGTCTCCTTTTGGAATGAGAATTCCTGTTTTTCGGTTTTCTATCATAAAGTTAATCCCGCCTGTTGCGTAAGAAACGACAGGAAGTCCGCAAGCGAAAGACTCTATCAGTGATACTGGCATATTATCGACTAATGAAGCATTCAGGTAAATATCAGCCCTATCGTAATAAGAAGCCATTTGCTCGTTTGTTACCTTGCCGACGAATTCTACTTCCTTTAGTTTTAATTCTGTGGCAAGGTTTTTTAGTTCTTGTTCCTTTTTGCCGCTGCCTACAACGATAAGTTTAGCCTGAGGAAATTTTTGTGAAATTATCTGAAAAGCTCTTAGGACATCGGCGACGTTATAGTGTTCTTCAAAGTTTCGATTTGATAGAAAAAAAGGACGTAACGGATTTCTGGTTCTGAATTTGAATTTGTTGAGATCAACAAAGTTGGCTATTATCTCTGCGCGAATGCCGAAGTCTGCAAAAATTTTAGCAAGAAATTCTGAAGGCACGACTACTTGCTCAAATCTGCGCATTACAGGTAGCGAAGTCATTTTCCACTTCTTTATGTGTTCTTCGAGTTCTCCGCTGTGGTAATGTAAAAGAACAGGCTTACGAAATAGCTTTGAGATTATAAATGGTGGTATCGTAGCAACGAGATATCCACTTTTTGCGGCCGAGGAAACATGAACCAAGTCTGATTTTGGAATTTTTTTTATGAGTTTCAACCAGAACTTTACGCTTTTTGCCAAAGTGCGTAGATATTTTATTTGTAGGAAAGTTGTTGGATCGTTTTCAACAAGCTCCAAGTCGAAAGTTTCGTCATTTTTGAAGGCATCAATCAAGTTTTTGGCTTGAATGGATTGTCCTCCGAAATTACGCATTGAAGGAGCCACAATGAGAATTTTTATTTTCGAGTTCATTGTAAAATCTTCCTGTAAAGTTCCAAAAATTTTTCAATTTGCGTTTCTAGAGAGAATTTTTCTTCTACCAATTTTCTTCCTGCAATAGCAAGCCTTTGTGCTTGTTCGTTGTTCTGAAGAAGAAACTTAAGGCAATTTGCGAGGGCTTCATCATCGTCTGGTTTAACAATTAAACCTGTCACGCCATCAATTACGGCTTCTCTAACTCCTCCGACGTCTGTCGCTACTACAGGCTTTCTAGCTGCCATATACTCCAAAATGGCGTTAGGGAAGCCTTCATAATGAGAAGTGAGCACACAAAAGTCACTTATTTTCAGAAGCTCTGGTATGTTTTTACATCTACCGACGAAGTGAGTTTTCTCTGTAACGCCTAATTCGTCTGCTAATTTTTTATGTTGATCGAGCAATTCACCTTCGCCCGCAAAAATGAAGTGTAGTTTTGGAAAAGCTTCTGAAAGTCTTTGGGCTGCTCTTAACAGCATAGCTTGGTTTTTTACCTTATGGCGAAAATTCGCCGTTAGCATCACAAACTTTATCTGCTCGTCGTCTGGTAGGCCAAAGTTTTGAAGTAGCTCTTTTTTGCTTTTCCCTACGGCGTCAAACCTTTTCAGATCAACGCCGTTATGAATGACTACAATCTTTTCTTTTTGAATGCCGTGATTGACGAGATAATTCTTAACTTCGACCGAATTTGCCAAAATTACGCTGGCAAGTCGAAAGACCTGTTTTTCTACCCAAGTCTGCATTTTTGAGCGCATACCGCCAGTTTCGCGCTTCGATGCGATTACTTTTGCACCCACAGAGAGAGCAGCAAGCGTGCCGAAAATATTGCTGTAGAAGTCGTGTGTGTGAACAATTTGAATTCCATTTTGTCGTATAAACTTTGCACCTCTGAAAAGCTGACGAACAAAATTTAGGTTGTAGAACGAATTTATCCTGAATTCTACTATTTTGTCTTGGTTGAAGATCTGTTTAAGTAACTCGCCTTCTTTACGCAAAGCCGCAACGAAAACTTTTATTTTTCTTTGGTAAAGGCTATTTATAAGCTGCACTGCATGATTTTCGCTGCCGCCTAAATTAAAACTTGAAACTAACTGCAATACTCTCATTTCATTTTGCTCTGGATTATTTGCTCAAGCTTTTTAGTTAAGCTATCAATGTCGTTTTCACTAAGACCCTTTGTTTCGATCACTTTATGATAGAAAACTTTAATTTTCCCCCAAGGTCTCGGAAGCTTCATATCTCTAGCCCAAACTTTGTTAGCTCCTTGAATTGTTACGGGAAGAATAGGCGTTGCGGTTTTGATTGCTATTCTGATTGCACCTGTTTTGAATGGGAGGAGTTTTCCGTCAGAGAGCTCTCTTGTTCCTTCAGGAAAGACAACCAGAGCGGCGCCGTCACTTATGGCTTCAATAGCTTGTTTTAAGGCTTGCTTTGTCCCGCGTTCTACATTCACGGGAAAAGCACCTAGATACTTAATCAATCGTCCAATTATGAACCAGTCAAAAGCTTTTTCCCAAGCCATAAACCTAAATTTCCTTTTGATAGGAATGCATATCCAAAAAGGGTCTAAATATGTCTGATGGTTTGCGACGACTACGAGGCCGATACTTGATTGTTGTGGTATATTTTCTGTAGAGTGGAACTCAATCTGCCACAAAATCTTGCTTACGATGGTAGCGAAAAGCCGGAGTGGCTCGATGATGAAACTCGGCGGGTAGTGCGATTTCATGACTTTCTATTATACAGAATCGGCGAGGCTACGTTGCAAAATCTCTTGGTTCATTAAGCCTGACCACTTTTCATGATTTGTCATGTAGAGATCGGCAAGACTGCTAAATGATTTCTTAAGAAAAAAGACCTCAAGGATTCAGTTTGTGTTATATTAACTGGAAGAAATCCTGTTCGCCTTTTAAATAGTAAATGAGGTGAGAAAATGATTTACGAATTCGAATTTAGAGATGAAATCTTAGACGTCCTACCAGTTGGAGTTACTGTAACAAGGCCGAATCTAGAGGACAATGTCATCATTTATGCCAACAAAGCATTTTTTGAAATTACGGGGTATGAAAAAGGTGATGTTTTGCAAAAGGATTGTAGATTTTTGCAAGGAACTGACAGAAATCAAGAGGGCATTAAAGTGATCAAAGAAAGTTTATTGTCGAAAAAGCCATGCCAGGTTGTTTTAAGAAACTATAGAAAAAACGGAGAGCTTTTTTGGAATAGAGTAACTATTTCCCCAGTTTTCAATAAAGCTGGGGATTTGATTTATTATGTTGGCATTCAACAAGATGTAACTTCGGAAATCTTAGCTATGGAAGAAGCAAAGTCCTCAAGAGAGAAGTTGATAAGTATTGCCAAGGAATGGCGAATGACAGTAGATTCCATACCAGATATGATCCTTTTAACCGACGCTAACAAATGTATATTGCGGTGTAATTGGGCTTTTAAAGATTTTCTTAGGTTGCCGTACGATCGGATAGTGAATAGAAAACTAGAGGATTTCTTTTCTTCTGTCTTTCTACTTAAAGGCTTATCATTAGATGATGTCTTTTATTCAGCCAGCAAAGAATTTAAAATTGGTGATAACTTTTATGAAATAAGAAATTACAGAATCGAAAGTAAAGAAAGAAACACAGAGTGGCTTCACGTTATCCGTGATATTTCAAGAGAAAAAGCTCATCAAATTGAGATGAAGCGACTTGAAACTGCGATAAACCATATTTCAGAAGCTATTTTAATTGCTGATAAGAATGGAACTATTCAACAGGTTAATTCTGCATTTGAGAGAATAACCCTTTTTAAAAAGGAAGAGGTTATAGGACGACATCACTTTGCAACTTTTTGGGATATTTCGCCCAAGGAGAAAAAACAAGTATATGAGAAAGTTTCCTCTGGAGAAAGCTGGAACGGAGTTTTTGAGACTAGAAAAAAGACGGGTGAAAAATATTTGGAGGAAATGTCTATATCGCCAGTTTTGGATGATTCTGGAAATGTAATTAACTATGTCATCGTAAAACGCGATGTAACTTTTCAGAGAAAGTTTAACGATATAATATCAGCCATCAATTTGGCAGAAAACATGGGATACGCTTTCATGGCTCTTCGGCATGAAATAGGTAATCCGGTTAATACCATGAAAACGACTCTAAAGGTGATGGAAAAGTCTATTGAAAGTTGGGAAAAGGAAAAGATTCTAGAATATGTTAAGCGCTTATCGGGTGAGCTTTCGAGAATAGAATATCTGTTGAGTATCTTAAGAAGCTTCAGATTGAGCGATGAAATACGACGTAAACCTATTGAAGCTAAGGAGTTTTTCACAAGGTTTTTGGGAATGATTGAGGAGGAATTAAAATCGAAAGGTATAAAAATTAAACTCCATTTAGATGGTAAGATCAAGTTTTTAGGTGATGAGAGTGCCTTGCATCAAGTTATGCTTAATCTCTTTAGTAACGCGTCAGATGCTTTGGAAGGTAGAGAACAGCCAACTATAACCCTGAAAGTTGCCAAAACTGGTTCTTTTGTGGAGATTTCTGTTGCTGATAATGGAATTGGTATGACCGAAGAGCAAAAAGAAAATATATTCAAACCGTTCTGGACGACAAAACCAAAAGGTCGAGGAATTGGTTTAGCATTAGTCAAGAATATGGTTTCAAGGATGTTTGGGAATGTTGAAGTGGAAAGTGAAGTCGGCAAAGGAACTGTAGTTAAAATTCTTTTGGAAGCTTATGAAGTCAAAGATATTGATCGTTGAAGATGAAGAGAATTTTGTTGGTAGTTTACAAGATTTTTTTGAGGATAGGTATCTCGTTAAAACAGCGAATTCGCTACGATTTGCAAGGAGTGAGTTATCTCAAGACAGTTTTGATGTCATTTTACTCGATAATTTCCTGCCTGATGGAAAAGGAATTGAGCTTATACCTGAAATTCTGAGAAGAAGTGATAGAAGTAAGATTATTTTAATTACCGCCTTTCCCGATTTTAAGGATGCTACTGAGGCGATAAGAAGAGGTGCTTTTGACTATATTCCGAAACCTATCGATATAGATGAGCTTTCTTTGAAGATTGAAAGAGCCCTTGAGTTTAATCGTTTGCAGAAAATCGAGCAAGTAAGAAGGTACGAAGAGGAAAAGCAGCATTTAGTTGGAGGGGGTGAGGAATTTGAAAGAGTAAATTTTCTGATCAACAAAGCTTCTCAATCAAAGGTTACAGTTTTGATCACGGGCGAAACGGGAACCGGAAAGGGTTTAGTTGCAAGAGAAATTCATCTTAGATCCAAAGAGTCAAATCAACCTTTTGTTTCGGTAAATTGCGCTACTTTGCCTGAAAATCTTATTGAGTCAGAACTTTTTGGAGTTGAGCGTGGAGCATTCACGGACGCTAGAACAAGAAAAGGAATCTTTGAAATAGCAGATGGTGGAACAATTTTTCTTGATGAAATCGGTGAGATGACACCTAATCTTCAAGTAAAGCTTTTAAGCGTGCTTGAAGAAAAACGTGCTAAACGCCTAGGTGGTAGTGCTTTTTATGATTTTGATGTGCGCGTAATAGCTGCGACAAACTTGGATCCAGAAGAAGCTGTAGCTCAGGGAAAGTTTCGATCTGATTTATTTTATCGTTTGAATGTCTTTCGAATTCACCTGAAACCTTTGCGTGAAAGAAGGCAGGATATACCTATACTTTGTCAGTATTTTATCAAAGCCCTGACACCGGCCGGAAAGCACTATCTTTTGCCAGAAGAAGAGATGAATAGGTTACTTGAATATGAATTTCCAGGTAACATAAGAGAGCTTAGGAACATCATTGAAAGAAGCATTATTCTTTCTGAAGACTCTGTACTTCGCCCCTCAAGACTTATAGTCCAATCATCTAAAATTTCCTCCAAAAGTAGGGTTCTGAGTTTGAGTGAATTAGAAAAGGAACATATCTTACAAGTTTTGGAATCTACGGGAGGCAATCTTTCTAGAACAGCCAAGCTTCTAGGTGTATCTTTGTCAACTCTCAAGCGGAAACTTAAGCTATACGGATTAAGATAGCTTAAAATAAACTAGCGATAGTTCATTTTGAACTAGTGTCGTCTCTTTGCTTTTAGTGAAGATACTTAGGTTTCTAGATGCTATTTTTTGGCACAAGACTTGCTAATTGGACAAAAATAGAAACCAACTTTTGTTGGTTAAAGACAAAAAGGAGGAATTTGAAGATGGCTACCATTGAAGAAGGATTGAACAAATTAATGGAATTAGACGGTGCCTTGGGTGCTGCTATTGCAGACTCAAAAAGTGGAATGGCACTCGGTATGATAGGTGGAGGTGTAAATCTCGAGATTGCTGCTGCAGGTAATTCAGAAGTCGTAAAGGCGAAACAAAAAGTTATAGAAGCTTTAGGTTTGAATGATAAGATAGAGGACATACTAATTACTCTTGGAAAGCATTATCATCTAATTCGCATAGTAGAAAGAGTTCCAAACATCTTCATCTATTATGTGCTTGATAGAAAAAAGGCAAACCTGGCCCTTGCTAGGCACAAACTGACTGAAGTAGAAAGTGAACTGGTTTTTTAGTGACGAAGAGGCCTTCAACATTAAGGAACCTCGCTTATGAGAAATATACTTATAGTTGACGATGAGAAGGCGTTTCTTCAAAGTTTAGTTGAAGGCTTGAAGAACTATCAGGATAAATTCACTGTTTTGACAGCTTCAAATGGAAAAGAAGCAATAGAGAGATTGTCTAAGCAGAAAGTTGATTTGCTCGTCACAGATATAAAAATGCCAGTTCTGGACGGCTTTGGATTGTTAGCTCATGTTCTAAACAACTTTCCGGACATGCCGGTTATAGTAATGACTGCCTATGGAACGCCAGATTTAGAAAGAGAGATCAAAGCAACCGTAAAGGGAGTAGTTTATTTGGAAAAACCGATAGACTTTGATCTGTTAGTACAAACAATTCAATCTGAACTCGATCAATTTGCAGAAGGTTATCTAAGCGGCATTACTCTTGCTAGCTTTTTGCAAATTGTAGAAATAGAAAGAAAATCTGGCGCACTTTTTGTGAGTTCAGCTAGTGGTAAAAAAGGTCATATTTACTTTTCTAAGGGTAAAATAATCAATGCAAAAACTATGGAATTAGATGGTGAGAAAGCCTTTTATGAGATTATGTCTTGGGAGGAGGTTGAGATAGAAGTCCAGAAACTTCCAAAAGACATTTCTGTTAAAATCAAATCTTCACTTCAAAATCTCCTAATGGAAGCAATGAGAATAAAGGATGAATCTAGTCCTGAGGGTAGTGGACTTCTGCATGAAAGTCTTTTTTCTACCTTCTCTAAGTTAAATGAGTTAAAAGGTTTTTTTACTTGGAATTTAGCAGATAATCGGTTGATAAAGAGTTACGTTGAAGAAGCTAAGTTCGAAGGTCTTCGTTCTTTTTTACTTGAAACCCTAGAAGTGTTTCAGAATTGTGAGCGGAACTGTGAAGATGAATTGGAGTACATTCTATTTTGTGGCGAGCGTTTATGCTTGATTGTGTTCATAATTAAAGGACTTGCCTGCGGCATGATTATTGAGAAAAAAGGGTTAGGCAAAGTAATCTACAAAATGACTGATTTTAGAAAGCTCTTCACTTCAGACTAAGGCTAATGTGTTCAATTATTTCATCAATTTCTTGTTTGAGCTCTTCTGTTAGCTCACCTTTTTCCAAAACTAAATAAAGTCCGCCGAGAGCTTTTTCACTGTTTGTGAGTTTAACAACGTGAAGAATAGCTTTTTGAAGTATTTGATTTTTTTCTTCGGAAAGGCGCCGAAAAATTATGGTAGTTTCATCGGCTTTTATGAGAAGTGCTATTAAGGCTATAGCCTCGTTTGCCTGTTTGAAGTCTTTGCTGATGAGTCTTTCAAAAACTTTATCAGCAAAGCCACTTTCTACGACTGCTCGAGCTGCAAGTTTTAGTCTGTCTGGGTCGTCTGATTGAACTATTCTCATCCATGCTTCGGTTCGGTCAATATTAAGCCGAGACAATGCCTGAACCGCTGCTGCTCTAACACGTTTTGACGAGTCAGCACAAGCTATCAGAATAGGCTCAAAAACAGAGTCATGATTGAATTCAGTAAGAATCTGTATAGCTTTTATCTTCATCTCGTCGGATGGGTCGTAGCGAATTATCTTTTCAAGTGCTTCGACTGAGTTTCTAGTTTTGAAAGCAGCGAGAACCTTTAGTGAAAGCAAGCGTAACTCCTCGTCTTCCCCTTGAGTTTCTACTTCTTCAATGGCACTTAAAAGTCCTTCATCATTTGATGTTGGTAATGGTGTGAGCGGTTTTGGTGATGGAAGACTTTTGGTTAGAAAAACGGGTAAAAGTAAGTTAATATCAACTTCTGCTTTGCGTGTAATTTGTTTAGTTTTAATAGGTGTTTCTTGTAACGGTTCTTTAGCTACGGGGGTAGTCTTTATGGTTTTCGATTTTGGTGGCGTGAGTTTTTCGGTTTCCTTTCTAAGCCTCATTGCCCATAGCACAGTTCCGAGTGCTGCTAGAAGTAAAAGCAAGATAATTACATACCACCAGAAACTTTGTTGTGGGTCTTCTTGCTGAAAGGCCTGAGAATAAGCTTCACCGTAAAACGCTAGGAGAAAACTTAACTTTGTAAAAATTTTAATCATATTCCTGTGCTTGTTCTTCAGAAAGTTGCAACAAGCGGTTATATTATCTAACTTTTTATGGAGAATGTCACGTGAAATTTCAAAAGGGGCCGTATCAGGTACGGCCCTCTTCTCGGGTAATTTACCTTGTAGAAGGTCATGCTTTATAAGGGCTGCTCATCTACCTGCAGACATAAAGTCAGAGTTACCTCTATTCTACGAGCTTTTATCAACCTAGCAGCTAAAAATTTTCTGTTAGGCAACTTGTTTTCATCTTAGGACGAAAATGAGTTGCCTAATAATCTTAAATACCAAGAATGTTGACCAATTCTTGAACGGCAGCTGCTGATTTGTGTAAAGCGGCTCTTTCCTCGTTTGTCAAACTGATCTCGATGATTTGTTCGACTCCATTCTTGCCAAGTTTCACTGGAACGCCTACAAAAAGACCATTTATTCCGTACTCGCCTTCGAGATAAACGGCGCAGGGTAGAATTTTCTTCTTGTCTTTCAAAATGGCTTCGGTCATTTCTACTGCTGCAAGTGATGGTGCGTAGTAGGCTGAGCCAGTCTTTAACAGGTTTACTATCTCAGCACCTCCGTTGGCTGTTCTTTTAACTATTTCATCGAGCCTTTCCTTGGGTATGAGTTCAGTCACGGGAATACCTGCAACGGTTGAATATCTAGGTAACGGCACCATCGTATCACCGTGCCCACCTAAAACAAAGGCTGTAACATTCTCTACGGAAACATTAAGCTCCTGTGCTATGAAGTGGCGCATTCTAGCAGAATCCAGAACACCTGCCATTCCCATAACGCGGTTTTTGGGAAATCCAGAACGACGCCAAGCAAGTTGTGTCATTGCATCGAGAGGATTCGAAACGACTATAATGAAGCAATTTGGCGAGTATTTAACAACTTGATCCGTTACGCCGCCGACAATTTCAGCATTTACCTTGAGCAGGTCGTCTCTACTCATACCGGGTTTTCTTGGTTGACCTGCTGTTATTATGACGACGTCCGAATTTGAGGTCTCCTCATAACTATTTGCCCCTATGACTTTAACATCAAAGCCGTCAATGGGTGCTGCTTGTGAAAGGTCCAAGGCTTTTCCTTGCGGAACACCTTCAACGATATCAACAAGAACGACATCCGCTAACTCTTTGCTTGCTATCCAGTGAGCAGCTGTAGCACCTACGTTTCCTGCGCCTACAATCGTAACCTTATTCCTTCCAACCATAAACCTTCCTTTCCATTGAGATTTTTATGAATGAATAAGATTAACAAAATCAATTTGCCGTGTAAAAGCCGAAAAGTCTGGTTAATCTCTTAAAATAGTTATTCTATTAGGCGGAATAGCTATTATGCATTCATCACCTACATCCAGTCCGACTAATCTCAAAACCGCAGCTTCTAACTTGAGTCCGTTTGCATCAAGTAAAACTCTTGTTATTTCTCCTCGAAAGTCTATCTTTATGACTTTTGCTTTTAAGAGATTATCCTCGGGAAACGAAGCGCCGAAGCTGATGCAAATATGTTCAGGTCTTACAGCAAGTGTCGTGTTTCGTGTTATAGCACCTAAACGCTGACGCTCGACTCTATCGGTTTTAAGCCTATGATTTCCTTCAAGTGTTTGAAATTCTGGAGTTTCTTTTGAAAAAGTTACTCTTCTCGCTGTTATCAGGTTACATTTTCCTAAGAGGGAGGCTGAAATAGCATATTCGGGTTTTTCATAGACTTCTCGGGGGGTTCCTTCCTGTATTATCTCACCCCGATGCAAAATACCGATTCGATCACAAGCTCCAAAAATCTCCTCATGATTATTTGTTACGAAAATAGAAGCAAGACTTTTTCTTTTGACGGTAGTTCTTAGAAGTTCAATTGCCTTTTGCCTTTCCGATTCATCAAGACACATAAAGGGATTATCTAATAAAACTACGTCTTTTGCCTTTTCTAGGATTTGTTCTAGCTCCGCCAATTTTCTTTTTCCAACTGGAACAAAATCATTTCTTCTAATGCCGAGAAGTTTTCGTAAGAAGGTATTTTTTGATTTTGACTCAGAAGTAAGGATTTCGATATCCTTTACTGACGAATTCTCAAAGAAAATTTTTCCTGAGAAGTCTTTAACTTTGCCAGCTATTATTTTCAAAGTAGTGCTTCTACCACTACCTGCTTCTCCAATTAAGCCAAAGACTTCGCCACGTTCTACCTTAAAGCTCAGATCTCTTAAAACCCACCCGCTGAGATAGCGCTTTGACACTTTCTCAAGTTTAAGGCACATCTTTTCATAAACCTTTTTGCAATGGATTAGAAGAGCTTCAGTCTTATAGTCAGGAATTTTTTTGGATTTTGCCGAAAATCGTTCAATAATTTTGTTCCTTCGCTAGAAAATTGATTTACATTAGCTGCGGTTTGGCTAAGGTTGTTGTATAAAGTTTCATCCGTAAGAAGCTTACCTACGGTTCCTTTACCGCTTCTCATATCTGCTAACAGAAGGTCTATCTTTGAAATAGAGCTACGTAAGTCTTGATACAACGCTTCATCCTTTAGGAGTTTGCCAAAAGTTCCTTTTCCTTGATTGATATCGCTAAGAAGCTGATTGAGCTCCTGCAAAGTTTTATCTAATTTGCCTGCTAGAAGGCGAATCTCATTGATAGCGTCATTTGCATTGTTGTAAAGTTTTTCATCATTTAGAAGCTTTCCTGCCGTTCCGCGTCCTTGTTGTAGGTTTGTTGATATGGCTTCTAGTTGAGCGACGGTCTTGTTGAGGCTATCATAAAGACTCGGATCTGTTAAAAGTTTGCCTGCAGTTCCTTTCCCACTATTGATTTGGTCCAGAGTTTTTTGGAGCTTTATCATCGTAAGCCTTGTTTCGTTTATAGTGTTATCTAGATTTTCGTAAAGGGATTCGTCATTGATGATTTTACCGAGAGTTCCTTCACCTCGATTAGCTTTGTTTAGGATTTCGTTTACAGGTATTGATAACTTGTTAATTTGATTTAGAAGATCATTGCCTGTTTGAGTGAGCTGATTTATTGAGATTGCAGTGCTTGATTCAAGTATGTGATTTTCTGAAACTGGATCACCTTTAGCCGTTCCTGGGGTTATGTTTATGATTTTATCGTTTGCAAGGACACTAGTTGCAATTAGTTGAGCTGTTGAATCAGTTCTTATTCTTTCAGTGATTGGTCTATCGTCGATTTCTGCTGATACGCTCAAAACAGCTTCTACTTTTGCAGTTTGGGTATCATCTGGAGGAAGGAAGCGCACGTCTTCGACTCTTCCGATAACTATCCCAGCAAGCTGGACTTCAGCGCCAGGTCGTAACCCATCGGCATTAGCGAATCTAGCGCGCAGTCGGAGCTTTTTTTCAAAAGGATTGAAATCTCCAGAGGCGTTTATGATTAGGAAAGCCAAAGAAATTAGTGTTAAAGCTACGAAGATCCCTACTCTTAATGCCTTGAATCCCAAATTTCTTTGAGTAACGGGCATAAATCTATGGTATCACTATTAAGTAAGTTTTGAGTAGTTAGAGTTGAATAAAAACTTTAACAAGGATAAAATTAGATACCGTTCCTAGAGGGAGGGTTCAGAATAAGAAATGAAGATCAGCAAGGCTTTCTTATCCCTGTTTTTAGTGGTAAATCTTTTACTAGTGAACTCTGTTTCTTTCTTTGCAGCGGTTAGACAGGAGAAAACGTTGAAGCAGGCAAGGTTCAAATCTGATGAGGCTAAAAAGGCAGCCTTAAATCCTTCAAACAAACTTTGGCGCGTTTTCGTAAAGTCGCCTGAAGAAAAGATGCGCATTGAAAGGTCAGCAATAGTTGTGGAGGATTATGGAGAATTTCTTATAGTAGTCGGGTCTAGTGAAAGACTCAAAGATTTACCTAAAGAATTTTTAGAAACGGAGATTAATTTGCCGGGTTCAAAATTTGAGCCTTTTGCAGATAGTGCACATGCTTTGGTTGATTTTAATTCTTCGGAAAAAGATTATTACATTGTTCAGTTCATAGCCCCTGCTAGAGATAGATGGTTTGAGGACTTAAGGGAAATAGGCTTAGAGTTTATACAATATGTCCCTAATAATGCCTTTTTTGTCTATGCAAATTCAGAGCAAATTTCCAAGGTTTTCAATTATTATAGGGTTCGATGGGTTGGGCGCTATCTTCCTCAGGATAGGATTTCTAGAGTTCTTCAAGCTCAGCTGGCACATATCAGAGGGGAAAAAGCAGTTCCAGACGATATAACGCCTATAGAAGTGGATCAAGGAAGGGTTAGGTTAGAAGTTGCGATCTTTTCAAGGGCTGACTTTCAGCGTGTTCTCAGCGAGATAGAGTTGGGTGTTTCTGCAAGAGTAGAAGAGGCTTATGAAATGCCAAATAATTTTTTCAATTATGTAAGAGTGAATGTTCCGCTTTCCGAAGTTGAAAAGATAGCTTCTTTGAAAGATGTCTTTTCAATCGAAGCTTACTTGCCTCCTAAGGCTGAAGATGAGCGAGCAGCACAGATAGTGGCAGGAAATTATATTTCACAAACACAGATTTTACCGCCTGGTTATAATCCACAGAGTCAATTTGGTGTAAGCGGTCAAGCAGTAACTGTATCCGTAGTAGATGATGGTGTTTCAATACCAGGTAATGGAGGATTTTATATTACGGCCAACAACACGGTTAATGCTCTTGGCGGTGCTCCGGCCGGAGCTTCTGGCGGGCATGGACATATAAATGCAAGCATTATTGCAGGAACAACCCCTTTTCCCTCTATTCTCGATCCGCTAGGGTACAACTATGGACTGGGAGTGGCTCCTAATGCCAATATCATAAACATTCCATTTTTGAGAAGTGGTTATGGTGGAAGCTATCAACAAACCGCTAACGACACCGTAACGACTACTGGAGTGAACGGTGTTCGTGGAACAATTTCAAACAATAGCTGGGGTTCAGGCACTAACGGAAATGCTTACGATTCGCTTGCTGCTCTTTATGATAGCATGGCTCAAGATGCGTCCTTTGCTGGCACGATAGATCCAATTCTTTGGGTTTTTTCTGCCGGAAATAGTGGAACGTCTGGGCTAACTAGACCCAAAATGTCGAAAAATTCGATTGCCGTAGCAAATTCAGAAAATCTTAGGACGGAAATCTCAAGTTCCGCAAACAACATAGACGACTTAAATAGTTCTTCAAGTCGTGGTCCCGCGGCAGATAGTCGCATAAAACCAGACATAACAGCACCAGGGACCGTAATAACTGGTAGCCTTGCTGGAAGCGGGAACTCTGTTAGTGGAATTATAGGAGACGGAATTCACGCCTGGAGCAGCGGGACTTCTCATGCAGCACCGCAAGTTGCTGGCGCCGCGGCGCTTTTTACAGAGTTTTGGAAAAACAACAATTCAGGGATAAATCCTTCTCCAGCCCTCATAAAAGCAGCTTTAATCAATGGGACGGTTGACATGAACGGAGTCGGAACGACTGCGCCCATTCCGAACGGAGCAGAAGGATGGGGAAGAATTAACATGAAAAATGTTCTAAATACCGGTGTCCCAGTATATTACTTAAACCAAACAGTTGAGTTTACAGATGTTGGACAAAATTATGTAATTACAGGAAGAGTTGCAAGCTCAACGAAGCACTTTAGAGTGACCTTAGTGTGGACTGATCCACCAGGAACGGCTGACCCAGCCTTAGTAAATAACCTAGATCTCACCGTGACCGTGGGCGGACAAACATACAAAGGAAATGTTTTTTCAAACGGTGTGTCAGTCACAGGCGGGGCATATAACAATCGGGATAATGTAGAAAATGTTTTTCTACCTGCCGGGATTGCAGCTGGAACGCCTTTTACAGTTGAGGTTTCAGTAGCAGGATTAAACGGAAATGGTATTTTGGGAAACGCCGATCCGACCGATCAGCACTTTGCACTAGTTATCTTTAATGCAAATACCTCCTCACAAAGCTTTAACGTAGCGGATTTTGATGGTGACGGTAAAACAGATATTTCTGTTTGGCGTTCGTCAAATGGGACTTGGTATTTTGTTGCAAGTCAAACATCCCAATTTAATGCTTTTCAATTTGGCACGAGTGGCGATCGTATAGTTACTGCTGACTATGATGGAGATGGAAGAGCAGATTTTGCCGTTTACCGCAATGGAATTTGGTATTTGCAGAGATCACAGACTGGCTATACTTCTTATGTTTTTGGATTGGCAAGTGATATTCCAGCGCCGGGAGATTTTGACGGTGATGGAAAAGCGGATATAGCTGTTTGGAGACCGTCAAATGGGTTTTGGTACATTTTGAGAAGCTCTGACAACCAGCTTTTAACTATTCAGTTTGGTTTGAATGGTGATAGGCCAGTAAACTCTGACTTTGACGGTGATGGAAGAGCAGATATAGCCGTTTGGAGACCGTCAAATGGGGTTTGGTATATTTTGAGAAGTTCTGATGGTCAGTTTTCAGCAATTCAATTTGGCTCAAACGGTGATAGACCGGTGAGTTCTGATTTTGACGGTGATGGAAAAGCGGATGTAGCCGTTTGGAGGCCGTCAAATGGAGTTTGGTATATTTTGAGAAGTTCTGATGGTCAATTTTCAGCTACTCAGTGGGGCAATTCTATGCTTACTGATTTACCATCACCGGGTAATTTCGATGGAGATAGCAAGACAGACATAGCTGTTTTTCGTCAATCTGACGGTAATTGGTATATTTTAAGAAGTTCTAATAATCAGCTACAGGTTACTCAGTTTGGTTCTAACGGAGATTTACCAGTGCCAATGCCGATTTCGGCAAGCTACTAAAATACGAAGTGGCTCCATTCTGCAGAAGATGGAGACACTTCGTAACTTAAAAGGCTTAATTTCGCGAAGTAACAAGATTTTTTATCAGTTTAGGTCATTTGTGGCAAAAGCGTTTTTGTATTCTCGATGAACAGTTTAGACGATTTGCCGCTGTGAATGTTTCCTTTTCGGTTAATTAGTTACGCTACCGTTTGCTTTGCAACTTCAGGAAACATCTTCTCTAATGTGCTTTTTAAAATGCCAATTCCGAATTCTCCGGCAGCTCTTACCTTTAGTTTTCCTTCTGCATCAAAAAGGTAATAAACGGGAACCCAGCCTTGTTCATTACGGAAAGCCTCGCGTAATTTGTGTAAATTGTCAACGGCGCAAGGGTCTTCGATAGAGAATTCTTCTATAGCCGTTCTTACTTTTTCTAAATCAGTGTCAGATTCATAACGAGGCATGTGAACTGATATGAATTTTACTCCTTGCAGTTCGTATCTATCTTTTAACTCCTTGAGCTTTGGCAGGTTTTCTTTACATATTCCACAACTTACTGCCCAGAAATAGACTACGGTTGCTTTACCTTTGATCGTTTCTTCTAAATTTTCGTTTAAGTTGAACCAAGATGTAGCACCTTCAAGTGAAGGCATTAAATCACCTATCTTCATTGACATAGTTTTTTTCTCCTTGGAAATAATAGATTGAGGCCTGCTTTTTACGAAAGCAGGCCGGTTTTTATGGATTAGACTTTGAGAGTTTCCTGACCTGGTTTCCAATCGGCTCCGCAAAGCCCGCCTGTTTGCAAGGCTTGTAAAACTCGGAGCGTTTCGTCAACCGATCGACCGATGTTAAGATCATGAACGACAGAGTATCTTAGGATGCCTTCTGGATCAATGATAAATAAACCGCGCAAAGCAACCATCTTGTCTTCGACAAGAATGTTATACTTTGCTGCAAGACGTCCTCCGACATCAGAAGCAAGCGGGAATTTCAACCCTTCGATTCCGTTTTGCTCGCGAGGCGTCTTAAGCCACGCGCGATGTGAAAAGACGGAATCTGTCGAAATACCTAAAACTTCTGCTCCGACACCGTTTATCTCTTCTATCCTGTCTGAGAAAGCAGTCAACTCTGTCGGACAGACGAATGTGAAATCAAGCGGATAAAATAGCAGAATTAACCACTTGCCTTTATAATCGGATAACCTGACGTTTTCCGACAGAGTTTCTAGATTTTTCGTAGAAGGTAAATCAAAGTCGGGAGCAGGTTGTCCAACTTTTGCTAACTGAATCTCAGGTTTTGTCTCTACAACTTTCGATGTTCCTACTGCTGTCATATTTTCCTCCATTTATTTTTATTCGTCACATGTTGGGCAAAGCCCATGCAAAGTAAACCCAAAGGATTTGGGCTTAAATCCCGATAGTTTTGACGCCATTTCCACTAGCTCTTGTGGAAAGCTTAATTCGATGTCAATTAGCTTTCCACATTTTGTACAAATTGCGTGGTCATGACGCGAAACTTTTTTATCAAAACGGCTTGCACTGTCAGCAAACTTTATCTCTGCAATGAGACCAGCATCTTTTAAAAACTTCAGTGAGTTGTAAACAGTAGCAAAGCTTATCGTTGGTAAAATCTGCTTTGCTTTAAGATAAATTTCATTCGCCGTCAGATGTTCCTCTGATTGCCTTATGACTTGTAATATCACCTGTCTTTGTTTGGTTAAACAATATGCCATGAATCAAATGCTTTTCTTTCTATTAAATCCCTAACGATTATTAGAATAATTCTAATTATCATTTTTGTCAAGCAGAGTAATAAAACTTTTGAGGAAAATTCCGAAATTGTTCAAGCAGGAGACGTGTTGGCGTTAAACATCGATGAAAAATTGAATTAATCAAGTTGCTTCTGTTTATAAAAGATAAGACTTTCTAGTTTGTCGTACCTTTTTAGCTTTTTCTCTATCGGTTGCTTCTTTATTCTTTTCTGGCTAGCCTTAACTCCAAAGTCTATCTTCATTCCCTTTGAAAAGAGTTTACCTATCTTAAATCAGTGGCTACGGCTTCACCGATTAATTTTCTTTTTTTGTATGTTCATCTCTCACCCGTAGGAAGTCGTAGCCTTCTCTGAGTATAAACCTAGGCGAAAAAAACTTGACCTGATTGACAGAAAAGGGCACACTATAATTAGCTCTTGTTTATAAACTGTTAACAATAAGTTTAGCTAGAGTTTAAAAAACAGAGTAAAGCTCGGCAGGGATTTCTTGCAAAGCAGGGAGGTTTTAAAGATGTTAAAAACACCGGAAGGCGGTATTTCTTGGGAATTTGGGCATAGGGGTCGTATAGCGATTTTTATTGACGGTAATAATCTTTTTCATGCAGCGAGGTTTCACAACGTTGATATTGATTACAACAAGCTTTTGCGCGTTCTTTTAGGTAAAGGCAGGCTCCTTAGGGCATTTTTTTACACTGGTGTCGATGCAAATGCAGAAAGGCAGCAGGGATTCCTTTTGTGGATGAGACGCAATGGTTTTCGTGTTGTTCAAAAGGAGCTTAAGACCTTTTATGATGGAACTCGCAAGGCGAACTTGGATGTTGAAATTGCTGTTGATATGTTGAGTTTAGCCGGCAAATATGACACTGCAGTTCTTGTATCTGGTGATGAAGATTTTGTTTACGCTGTTAATGCAGTTGCATATAAGGGTTGTCGTGTAGAAGTGGCTGGTTTTAGATCGAACACAGCACCTCGCCTTATTGATGTGGCGGATTACTTTATTGATCTTGGTGAGATAGCCGATCTGATTCGCAAAGATAGCTCTAGCGAACGAAATGGAGTTCCTTCTCATGTAATTCCAGAGTCTTTAGTCCCCGAAGGAGATGAGATTTCTGTTAATAGATTCGCACAGCATTTTTCAAAGCCTTAGGTTCGGCTTAAAACTTTCCAGTTGACCTACGGAAGTTAACTCTGATAATCTTAACAAAAAGATGGCTGATTTTCTGGTTTGTTCAAACTGCAAAAGATCGCTTCCTGTAGCTCTTTCAGTTTGCCCAAGTTGCGGTACCATGGTGAATGATTCGGTGCGTGAAGAGCTCGAATCAAAGGTGATTCCGATCCCGAAGGTCGAAAAGAAGGATTCTTCTGCAGAAAGAGCAAATATTATATCGCAAACGGACAAGCAAAAGGTTAGTACGACTCAGATAGAAGTTAAACCGACAGACCAGACGCTTCTTGAATTCTCAAATCAGAATGTCAAGTTTCCCGAGTGGCGCCTTAGAGTAAAAAGCATTGTTCAGCAGAAGATGAAAGAGGTTAAATCCTCAAGTTCAGCGGAAAGCTGGTCAAACGCAACTGAGAAAAAAGGACAAGAGTATTCAAATGAGATAATTTCGAGGGCGTTGAAAAGAATTGAAAACTCGAGGCTGAAGAATCAACAGGTTACAAAGGAAGTCTCAGGTGAATCAATTACTTCTTCTTCAGCGCAGGAAGTAAGGAAGGAGAAAATAAAGACCTTTCCTATATCTGATGATGTAGAAAGGTTTAAAACTCAAAAGCTACCTGATCTTAATCAAGTCATAAGTAGAATAGAAAAAAAGCAGGCTCTTCCTGAGGAGCCGCTGGTAATAGAAAGCAGGGTAGAAGATTTACAAGAAGAAGCTGACTTTTATGCTTCTCTATCTCAAAGGTTTGTTGCTGCACTGTTTGATGTTATCATATGCGCGTTTTTTAGCTTTGTTATTTTGCTCCCTTTTGTAATTACGAGTAGAGGCTTTCTTTTATTTGAATGGCTCGTGGTATTTTTGATTACAGACTTGCTCATAATGTTTATTTATATGACAACTGGAGTAGCGTTTTTTGGCAAGACTTTGGGAATGAGGATGCTCTCTCTTGAAGTAATTACCTTTGACGAAGAATCTGAAGAGGCAATGTGCCCGACTCTTCATCAGGCTATAGCCAACACGGTTTTTTACATTTTTTCTTTGTTAACCTTTGGTTTAGGTTTTTTACCTGCTTTTTTCGATAAACAAAGACGAACGTTTCATGATTTGGTCGCTGGAACGTTCATTGTAAAATCTTAAGCGCGCAAAATAGCTCTTGCGGGTGCTCCGTCTCCCAACTCGTTTATAATTTTTAATGGTAGACAAATTAGCTCATAATCGCCGGCAGGAACGTTTCTTAAGTCTAACCCTTCTAATATAACTATTTCCCTTTTAAGTAGTGTTATATGAGTTTTGAAGTCTTCTGATCCGAATTTTTCAACTGATAAATAATCAATTCCAACTAATTTTATCTGATACTCGGCTAGAATTTTTGCAGCTTCAGGCGTTATGTAGGTAAAATCCTTTCGGAATCCTTTTTCAGGTTCGTTCCAAAAGTTGGAGTTTTTGGTTTTAAACAAGATGCGCTCGACTTCCTCTAAGCCTTTGAGATGTTTGGGCTCGATTGCATCCACAGTTTCTTCGATATCAACAACTTTACACTTTCCTATCATTTTTTCAAGGTCGATTTCATGGACTTTTCGGGCGCCTTCAATGAAGTGATTAGGTGCGTCAATATGGGTTGCTGTGTGAGCGCCGAAACACAATTTTGTAACGTTTGCAGTATCGCCCTTTGCTATTAGCGTGTAAGCTTCCATCCTGACTGATGGATCACCTTCGTAAATTGGCATGCCTTCGTAAATAGGAAAGGTTATGTCGTAAATCATCTTTAGAATCCTTTACGGAACAAGATAGCGTTGAAAAAGGGTCGTGTCATTGAACGGAAAAAGCCTCGGAAGAAAGGCTCTTCAGCGAAAATAACGACATTTCCTTGCCCACGATGCTCGACTATCATATAAGCGGTTCCGCGAAGAAGTTCTTCTGTATTTCCTTCCCAGGTAAACCCGGAGATTGTCAGTGTTTTTTTCGGTGTTCGATCAAAAATGATCGCATTAGTTCCTTCCTTTGATAATCGGAAGAAATATCCGCTTGAAAGAAGTACTGGTAAGAATTCTTCCTCAAGTCCATAATTAAAGTAAGTAGTTAAATCGGCTGTGGCTCGCATAATCGCACCGGGTACAACTTCAGGTATTTTATTCATTGAGGCTGAAGGTGAAAGAACTGGAGGAAGCAAAATGTTTTGTTTATCTGTTTGGCTTGGTTCTTCGGATTTTGTTTCAGGAGTTTTCTTTTCTTCAGCGGGTTTTTCTTCTTCGGTTCCAACCAAAGAAGATGTTGTCAATGCAACGTCTTTGAGCGTGGTAAAAACGGAAGCACCTCTAATTGTGATAAGCGTTCCGCCTCGTTGAATCCAATCCTTTAAGTTTTCAACGCCGCTTTTGCCGAGTGATGCAAAGTATCTATCAGGTGAGCCATCGGGCAATATTAAGATGTCATAATTTTTCAGAGCGCCTGAGCGAATAGCAGCGAAACTTAGCGCTGTGAATTCTAGCTTGTATTTATCGAAGATCCACCATACTGAACCGAACGAGGTTTGATCAACGCCTTCGTCACCGAGCATTGCAATTTTTGGTTTTTCCAGAGCAACTAACGCCTCACTACCTACGCCTGTATCACCGCTGTCAAAATAGCCCGTGTTAACGGCTGTAACATTCACTCCTAATTCACGAGCTAGCCTAGAGACCGCTTCATGCACTTTTTCAGAGTTTCTAGTAACTCTTACAACGAATGTTCCGGGTTTCCACATTTTACCACCAGCGTTAATTTGGCGAGTTGCGACGTTTACTCGGAAACCTTCATTAAGTAGCCTTAATGCCATTATTGGAGCTGAGTCTGTATCATAGGGGAAAACATAAGCTATTTGTGCTCGCCCGCTCACGCTTCCTGTTTTTACGGCATTTAAATACTCATCTGTGAGCGGTTCTGTTGATATAGGAACTGCGTCTTCCGTCCAGTATGCGTCAACGCCAAAGGCAAGTGGTAAGCTCCATGCTGTTATATCATAGAAGGCATATTCTTCTTTTGGTTGTTGTTTCCCGCGCATTTGGTTTCTTCTAAAGCGAGCAACTTGCTCGTCTATAAATTCCTTATTCTGGGGAGTGTCGGGTTCCAGGAGTGCTTTTATCAGGCGTTTTTGCGGCTGATTAAGTTCTATTACATATGCTCCAGCAGGGAAGTTTACTGTTTCTGCCGGAGAGTTCTTTTGGCGGTAGCTGTGAGCAAGTTTTGAAGTAAATGGCTGACGAAGAATACCGATCTCGATGCGCATTTTCTTTAAGGTTTCCATCAATTCTGCTGTTTTTACTCTGTCTTTTTGGGGCAAAACTATAATTCTTTTTATCTTCTCGGCTTTAACTTCTTCGATTGCACTGCGACGGAATTCGTAAAAATCGCGTAGTCTTTCGCGAGTGTATTTTGATGCTGTTTCAAGAGTAGTCATTGATGCAACAAAATGCTTTGCAATCGCGGATCGAAGCGTAATTATGGAACCATCGTCGCGTGTCCATCTTAGCCCCTTGAAACCGCCCCCATCCGTCTCGTAGGTCATTCCCGTTGCTCCATTCAGAGAAGGAAAAGAATCCCAATATCCCGGATAAAATAAGTCGAAAACGTCCCGAACATAGTAATCCCATTTTTGTAGATCAAAGCTTGCTGCATTTGCGCGACCAAAAATGTCCATCCATTTGTCTGTAACGGGTTGAGGTAGGTTGGGGTTTATTGGTAGTGCCGCAGGAGGGAAGAAATATTGTGATGGCTGCCCGTGATGATCAGCTACGACTTGAGGGTTCCACTCAAAAAAGGCTTTTTGCAAGATCTGAGTTTCGACCTGTGTTGCGGCGATGTTGTCGCGGTTTAGATCAAAGCGATAATGATTGTATCTTCCGAAAATGCTCCATGGCTCACGATGTTCTAATGCGTTTTTATCAGCATTTCCCATTGCAACGGAGTTATACCACGTAACAAATCGCTCATGCCCATCTGGGTTTTGGCAGGGGATAATTAGAACAACCAGGTTTTTCAGAATCTCAAGTGTTGCAGGTTCTTCCGATGCAGCAAGCTGATAGACGACCTGCATCATGGCTTCGAATGAAGCTGATTCGTTTCCGTGAATCGTGTAGGCAAGCCAAACTATAAGTGGATTGCTATTAATGATGTTTTCAGCTTCCTTTGGCGATGTTTTTCGGGGATCAGTAAGGCGAGCGTTATTTGCTTTAATCTCGTCAAGGCGAGCAAGATTTTCTGGCGACGAGATTGCTATAAGATAAATCATCCTATACTCGTTTGTAAGCCCTAGTTCGAATATGCGAACCCTATCGGAAGCTGCTTTTGCAATCGCGTTTATGACTGTTTCCATCTGGGCATAGGTCGTATGAAACTTGCCTATGTCATATCGAAGTAATTTTTGCGGTGTCGGTACTTCCTTGCGATAAGGACCGCGGGTGTAGAAATCAAACTCTGGAATTTCAGGAGATTCAAAATTTTGAGAAAAGATTTGAAGAAAAGCGAAGAGCAAAAGAACAACAATAAGAGACTTTTTCATTTTCGAACGTAAGTTTTCAAAAGTTGAAAAGAACCTTAATGAAATTTTACAATTTCATCGTGGAAACTAAAACCGAAAGAGAGCCTTTCTTTAGTAAAATTTGCCCTAGATGTTGTTCTTTCCGTTTAAAAACTTGGTTTGAGCTTGATGCGGAAGAAAGAATGATTGTAGAAAGACTTCCTTTGTCTGCTGAATTGACAAATCAAATTAGGCAAAACCACGTTTTTTGCACAGAGTGTTGGTTTGAATACGTTTTGCTAGAAATCGTATAAAGCTATCTTAATGAGCGTCTGGTAGAAAGTAAAACAAGATACCTAAAATTACATAAACAGAAAGAAGTTGTAAGCCTTCAATCCAGTTGCTTTCTCCATCGGAGCAGATTTGCTCGACTATTAATATCGAAGCTAAAACGGCTACTACTTCTGGGATCGTAAATTCAAGGTTCATTGGTTTTCCGAAAAGATAAGAGACAAAAAGCAGTATTGGAGCTACGAAAAGGGCAATTTGAAGCGATGAACCTAGAGCGATACTTAAGCTTAAGTCCATTTTGTTTCTCATAGCCATCAGTATGGCTGAAGAGTGTTCCGCTGCATTTCCGACAATAGCAACGATTACGACTCCAACAAAGACCTCTGTAAAACCTAAAACCTCTTTTGCCTGTTCTACAGCTCCTACCAGAAATTCAGAAACTATAGCTACAAAAATCGTTGCAATAAGCAGAGTAATAACTGAACGTTTCAGTGACCAATGTTCGCCTGCTTTTTCTTCTTCGCGACCAACTTCTGCGATGGCACCCTGCATCGCTTTCCCGATAAAAAGCTCCTTGTGTGTATAAAGGGAGAAAAAGAGCGTTCCCAGATATGTTATAAAGAGGACTATTGCAATTGCTAGGCTCAAGTCTTGTTCTTTTTCTGGAGTCCATCCACCAAGCTCGATTGGAGTTTGTGCTGCAACAATGTGAAAAACCGTAGGAATTAAGAGAGCAATAGCAGCAAGTGTCAAAGCTGTCGCTGTGCTACTTGCTGCAGTTCGCTCAAATTCTTGCTTTTTGAATTTTATCCCGCCCAAAAGTAATGATAGACCGAGAACTAAAAGCATGTTGCCGATTATAGCCCCAGTTATTGAGGCTTTAACAACGCCTTCCAGTCCTTTCCAGAGCGCAAACAAGGCTATAATAAGCTCTGCTGCGTTTCCAAATGTAGCGTTCAAAAGTCCACCTACGCCTTCACCAAGCTTTTCTGCGAGATGCTCGGTTGCTTTTCCCATTAAACCAGCAAGCGGAATAATAGCAAGACAAGAGAAGACAAATAGCATCGTAGGATTTTCTAATGACGGAAAAAAACGAAAAACAAAAGCGACTGGAACAAAAACAAGAAGCCAGTAAACAGAAGGTTTCAGGCTTTTCATGTCAAAATATCTTAGCAGAGTTCTTTTTATAATGGCTAGTTCACGTGAACCAAAAATTCAGGCGTTACGATTGTAGGCACAAAAAATCCTGAGGCAAGGTTAAAGACGCTTATTCTGGCTTGTTTTCTGACATTTGCCAGCCTTCCAAAGCTCCATGTAACGAAATAATCAATTTCATTAACTGATGCTAATGCTACATGAAATGCGTCAATCATATTTTTTCTGTGAAAAATTCCTCTCGATATGTATGCTTCTGCCAAAATCGCTGCTTCTTCGCAGATGTCTAGACATCTAATTGGCTCTATTATCTTAAGATAACCTGTTCTGTAAGGTTCAGGCATCATCTCGATTTCGCGCCGAACAATCGGTGATATGAAAGCCTCATACTCGCAAAGTTCATGCTCCATCCATCGTATTGTTAGGTCACGACGAAATGGCTCGCTGTTGTCCAGATAAGCTCCAATCACAGAAGTTTCAAGATATATAGAAGTTTTCATGTCTTATCTTTTTGCTGAGGCACCATCGTATATAGGTTCAAGATAAACTTTTGAAGCGACGAAGTCAAAAGTTAAGCGATAATGCTTGAGGAAATTACTTCCAAGAATTCCAGCCTGATAAAAACCCGCTGTTTCGTTTATTACATCGAGGTTTAAGACTATGGCTTTTAGGTTTTCACGGGTTTGCTCTGCAAAAGTAATTTTGGGGAGAATGTAGGAGGGCACGTCTTCAGCGATACCTGCTGCTCCAATCACGACCAATTTTTCTTCTGAAGCAAATTGTCTGATAGGCTCCAAGCTGGCTAGTTCGTCAGATATGACTGATATGCTTGCTCCTGTATCCACTATGAAGTTTAGCGGTGATTCTACGCCATCAATAAACACTTCTCCGCTAAGGTAACCGCTTGGTGTCAACCTCAGTTTGAAAAACTTAGTTTTTGCTGCTGGTGTAAAATCAAATGCCCTTTTGTCGTCACGTCTTATCAGCGTAAACTGAAGTGAACCATAATCAATTGTTGCTAGAAACTTCGAGATTACTGATAGACCGATATATCCATCAACATTTTCTTGACTGCTATGAAACTTTCGTATGTAAACAGGAACGTTTTCAATTTTTATGTCTCCAATTTTTATTGAGGAAAGAAAGCCGTAAATAATCTCAAACTTGCCATCGCCACCTATTCCGCGTGCCTTTCCGCCTCTAGCAATCGGTTTTATGCCAAGCCTTTCAGCTGTCCTTTCACTTATTACTGAGATTCCTGAACCCGTGTCTAAAACGAAATTAAAAGGTTCTTTGTGTTTTCCAATATAAACCGGAATTGCTGGGCGGTCTCGCATCAGCTTCATCGTTACAGAAGTTCTATCTGCTCCGCTGAGCGAATAAAGCTTTCCTTGATCGCCTACGTAACGAAGAAATTTCATCAAACCCTTTATTCTTTCTCGTCTATCAACATCGGTTGGAGGCGCTATTTCTAAGAACTTTTGGTAGTAGTTTGCAGCTTGTTTGTATAACTCTAATCTTGCGCTAACTTGAGCCATCGAAAACAGATAATCAGGCTCATCTGGTTCAAGGAAATGGGCTTCTTCCAATTTTCCCAAGCTTTCTTGAAGGCGGTTTTCGTAAAAATCTAGAAGTCCAAGCCCAGCCCATGCAAGGTCTTCTTTTCTATTTAGGTTTAGAGAGTTAATGAAACAGATGGAAGCGTCTTTGAAATTGCCTGCTCCAAGCAGAATCATCCCTAAAACTGCAAAAGCTAGCGAATTTTTAGGTTCCTCTTTTGCTACAGGATAAGCATAATCGTAAGCTTCGACAAGACGCTGCTTCTTCATTAAAACGTATGCAAGCTTTAACTTGAGATCAGAATCTTGCGGTCTTAATTCGAGAAGATAACGAAAAAGCTTTTCAGCTTGCTCATAATCGCCTTTTCGTTTGAGTTTCTCGGCTTGTTTTTTTGTTTTTGAAAAATCATCTGCTTCGCTTGCTAACGGTAGTGCTGGATTTGCAAAGATAATGGAAATTAAAACAAAACAGGCAAGCCCACTAGCACGACTCTTTTGTAACAAGCCGAGTTGAAGCATTTTCTTTACTCCTTTCTCAAAAACTATTGTTTTTATTTTAATATCTCACCTGTTTTGATAGACCAAAGAACTAAGTCCATTTCATCAAGCTCAATTTCCAGTGATGCGGAAAAGTTTTTTAATTTATCTTCAATCTCAAGATACCTTGAACGAGTGCTCGGTGGTTTAACATCGTCTATCAGTCCGAGTTCTTTCATCGAGTTCAGAATGTGTTTATCAAGTATCGCATAGCCTTTGAAGCCTATGTTTCTTAGAAAATGGCTAGCTTCCTTGTAACCTAGCCCTTTTATTCGTCTTTCTTTAGCAAGCCAGTCTCTTCTTTCTACAGGATCGCTGAAACTAGCAAGCTTTTGACGAATCTGCATTTTAATCTCACTTTTCAGAAACTCTCTCGTAGCAACTATATATCTTGCTCGTGCTCTAGGGTAACGATGACTTCCGAGCAAAGCAGTTTCTATTTCTTCTTGACTACCATTTATTAGCAACGGGCGAACTTTCTCAATACAGCGAAGCCCCATTCTAGCTGAGCAGCCAGCAGTAAAAAAGCAGAAAACCATCTCCTCCCACAGCTTTTCATCTGAAGCAGACTGCCATATTCGAGCGAATTCAGCTAGCCTAGCACGAATTTCAAGTTTTCTTTCTTTGTGCGTTGCGATTACTTTCTCAATTGTCAAAGGCTCAACAAACTGTTTCTTTCTGCTCATAGTGTAATTCTCATAAGAAGATTTTGTCAATAATTTTCTACAGGTCCGTTGCAAATCTTCCGTCTTTATGCAATAATTCCTTGGTGGCTACTTTTTCACATTTTAAACCTGTCTGACTACCTCAGTAAACAAAGGTTCTTTCGAAAACATCAGAAAATTTAGCTAGTGCCGAAAGGACGGAAAATCCGATTGAGAGTTTGTCTATTACATCAAACAAAGTATAAGATTTTTTTAGATGTGCATTACGCGAGGAGAAAATATGAATACCGAGGCAAAAAAGCTTAAGACCACAGGTAAAAGAATTCTTCTTAATCCTGACCTGAAGAGTCCTAGAGCTCAAGAGTTCGAGGAAAAGCTCTTTGCAAAAATAGTTGGGCAGGAAAGGGCAGTTCGCCGAATAACAGGACTTTTCCAAATTTATTTGGCAGGGATGAATAATCCTACTCGTCCCATCGGAACGATGTTATTTCTAGGACCGACCGGTTCAGGGAAAACGCGAGTTGTAGAAGCTGCTGCAGAAATTCTATTTGGAGATCCGAATGCTGTAGTTAAGATTGACTGTGCTGAATTTCAGCATTCACACGAAATAGCAAAATTGATTGGTTCGCCGCCTGGATACTTAGGGCATCGAGAAACCTCTCCTATGCTGACTCAAGAAAACCTCGATAAATGCCACACTGACGATCTTAAACTTACTTTTGTTCTATTCGACGAGATAGAAAAGGCTTCAGATGCGCTTTGGCAATTACTTCTGGGAATTCTCGACAAAGCAACTCTGACGCTTGGAGATAATCGCAAAGTTGATTTTTCAAAAACTATTGTTATCATGACTTCAAATCTAGGGGCTAGGGAAATGTCAGAGTTAATTTCTGGTGGAATAGGTTTTACTCCTAGTAAAGCTACTAAAAATCCAGAGGATACCGAAATAGATACGAAAATCTATAGAACTGCACTCGAGGCGGCAAAGCGCAAATTTTCGCCTGAATTTATGAATCGAATTGACAAAGTGGTGGTTTTCCGAAGTCTCAAAGAACATCACTTGAGGCAGATTTTAGAAATAGAGCTTCAGCAAGTGCAAAATAGAATAACAGAATCTGCTGGAACTAAATTTGTTTTCGAATGCACTCAACCTGCAAAAGAATTTCTCTTGCGGGAGGGAACCGATCTGAAATATGGTGCCCGACACTTAAAACGTGCCATCGAAAGATTTCTCGTTTATCCACTTTCAAATCTGGTTGCAACCGAACAAGTCGAGACAGGTGATCTAGTTACGATAGATTTTGATGAAAGTTCTGGAAAGCTTATTTTTATGAAACAAACGGGAAAGATGATCATAAGCGAAACGGGTGAATACCCGTCAGAAGAGGAATCTTTGACAAAATCAGACGCCATAGGGCTTCCGCTTCCACAAGCTCAAGCCGCTGCGACCGGAAAAAGTAACAAGTCAAACGGAGAAAATCAAGAGTAAAAACCTGAAAATAGTCTTTCCCAAATAAAAAAGTCGTTACCAGAAAGGGTAACGACTTTTTGTTTACTAACCTTCCCTTGCTCGTTCTTTTGCACAAAGGTTGAGCGGTTTGTGCGATTTTTATACTATAAGAAAAAATCACGCTTGTCAAGCTAGGTTGATATTTTTTCGGTAAAAAGATAATGATTAAATTTTGGCTGTTACGAATCGTGCGGATTTAGTAAAATTTTGTTAGGTGATGAGTAACAAGAAAACCCTTACTACGAAGGAAGTAGCAAAGCTTTTTTGTGTAAGCGATGCAACGGTAAAGCGTTGGACAGAAGCTGGTTTACTGAGATCTGAAAGAACAAAAGGCGGTCATCGTCGCTTCCGGATCGAAGATGTTGCGAAATTCCAAATTGAAACAGGGCTTGGGTTAAAGCGTTGCCAAGGAGACGAAACACCGCTTAGTCTTACAAGATACAGAAAAGGTCTGATACGGACCAGCGGCGAGCCATCATTCTTAAAGGCACTTTTGGCTGGTTGTGAAGAGGAAGCTGGAAGTTTTCTAATCAAAGCTTATCTTAACGGAAATTCACTGGCTGAGATTTTTGATCAGATAATAAGCCCAGCAATGAGAAGAATTGGTGAGTTGTGGTTTGAGGGTAAAATAAATGTTGCCCAGGAGCATCTTGCAACTAGAGTGGTTTATAGCTCGCTTTTTCGTTTGAGGAGTGCGATGCCGGTCGTGGAGCAGAAGGCAAGATTAGCTTTTTGTTGTAGTTTTGAAGGTGATTTTCACGAGCTGCCTACATATCTGTCTCAAATGATTTTCGAGTCACACGGTTGGGAAGTAATGAACTTTGGCTCAAATACTCCTGTTTATTCTCTCGCAGAAGAGACTTTAGTGCATAGCCCTGAAGTAATCTGCATAGCCTCGACTGTCATGGAAGATTATGATCGCTTGGCGAGAGATTATTCACATTTTCGTTCAAGAATATCGAGACTGAAAATACCTGTGATACTTGGGGGCAGAATGTTTCAGGATGAGCGCGTGCGTAGCAGATTTCCGGCTGAGTATTATCCAAGTAGCTTTTCCGAGCTTTCGCGTTTCATTGAAGATTTTGATCGTTTAAGAGCCACAAATTTCGTCAATAGCTTCTGAATATTTTTCATCAATTACGCTGCGTTTAATTTTCAAAGTGGGCGTCATTTCGCCCTTGTCAATCGAAAATTCCCTCGGTAGCAAGTAAACACGCCTTACTCTTTCGTACTCGCTTAATTCCTTAGTTAGTTCGTAAGCATCTTTTTGAATTCTTTTTATAACTGCTGGGTCCTCGCATAGCTCTTCGTTAGTAAGATTTTTAACATCAAATCCCTCTTCCTCGAGAGTCTGTCTAAGAGTTATCCAGTCAGGTACTATCAATGCCCCAACTTGTTTTCTTCCTGCTCCAACTACTACTACTTGGGAAATCAAAGGAGATTGTTTTAGAAGACTTTCTATTTGTAGAGGTGCAATGTATTTTCCGTTTGAAAGCTTGAATAGGTCTTTGAGTCTATCGGTTACGTAAAAATGCCCGTCTTCATCCATGTAGCCTACATCTCCCGTATGATACCAACCTTGTTCGTCTATTACTTTTGCAGTCTCTTCAGGCTTACCGTAATAACCAAGCATTACGTTATCGCCTCGAACTAGAATCTCACCAGTATTTTCGTCAATTTTCATCTCGATTCCATCGAAGGGTTTTCCAATAGAACCTACTTTATTGTCTTCAGGACGATTTGCCGAAACAATGCAAGCTTCTGTCATACCGTAGCCCTGTAATATGGGAATTCCAGCAGCCCAAAATGCATAAGCAAGTTTTTTTGATAGCGGGGCGCCGCCAGATACGAAAAAGCGCAGTCTGCCACCAATTGCCTCTCTCCATTTCGAAAAAACCAGTCTATCGGCTATTGCATGTTTTACGGCTAGATTTGTTGGTACTTTTCTTTTATGTTCTTTTGCATCCCAGTATTTCTGACCTATGTCCAAAGCCCAGACAAAGAGCTTTGTTTTCCAACCACCTGCGGACATTCCTTTCTTTACTATTTTGTGATAAACCTGTTCGAAAAGCCGTGGAACGGCAGTCATAATAGTTGGTTTGACCTCGCCCATAAGAGAAGCTAGTTGGTCAAATGATGGACAATAGTGAATGGAAACCCCGTTTGAACAAAGGATGTAAAAAACGCATCTTTCAAAGATGTGAGATAGCGGCAAGACGGCAAGAGAACGATCTGTTTTAAGAATGGGTAACCCTTTTGAAATTGCTAGTATGTTTGTCGTGAAGTTTTTATGAGTCAGCATCACACCTTTTGGCTCCCCTGTAGTGCCAGAAGTGTAAATTATGGTTGCAAGGTCTTCGGTGGAAATCTCTGAGATTAGTTTTTCGTAGCTGTCCTCAACGGTTGAACCTAAGCTTTCAAGTTCCTTCAAAGTTAAGTATTTGCCATTGTTTTCTGGTTTTGCGTCTTCGTCAAAAAGGATTATCTTTTCTAATCTTTCGACAGTTGCTATTGCAGGTTCAGCATGACCAAGAATTTTCTTGTTTGATACAAACAAAATTTTTGAGCCTGAGTTTTCCAGTATGTATCTTATTTGCTCTACGGCTTGAGTCGTGAAAATAGGAACCGTGACGGCTCCCAAAGATAAAATTGCTAAATCTGTGAAAGACCATTCCGGACGGTTTTCTGAAATAATAGCCAACCGATCGCCTTTTTCCACTCCTAGTGCTTTCAGAGCTAATGATAAGCACCTTACCTTTTCTTTTGCCTTTTTGCCTGAGAATCTTTGCCAGTCGTTACCTACTTTGCAATGTAGGATGTCTCTATTCTCATTACGTCGGAATGACTCCATTATGAAGTGTGGGATCGTTTGCTGAAGCTTTTCAAAACCTTTTACATTATCTCCGAAGGTCATCCTTGAACTCCCTTCCTCAAAGCTTATTGTTTCAGTATTTTAAGCTTACAAAAAGTTTAACATAGCTTTTAGTTTTACTGAAGAGTATTAATGGCTTTTTCAATTCGGATATAGCTGTGGGGATAAAGGCGGAGAGCAGCTACTCCACCTTTATCACATTAAGCTGTGGCTGGGTTATTTGGAGTTACCGGAGATATTATACTGTCTTTGAGCTTTTCTAGGGTTTTCTTTTCTTCTTTTGCCTTGCCACCTTTGTTATTTGCAGAATCAGAGGAAGAGCTTTCATCTTCGATCGAAAGCCCGGCAGCAATTCGTCTTACTTGCAATCCATCAAGAGTTTCGCGTTTGATTAGCTCTTCGGCAAGCCTTACGAGCGTGTCTTTATTGTCTAAAATGATTTTTCTTGCTCTTTCATACTGCTCTGAGACAATTTTTCTAACCTCTTGGTCTATTTTGATTGCTGTATCTTCAGAGTAGTTTCGATGTTGAGCTATTTCTTTACCCAAGAAGATCTGCTCTTCCTTTTTGCCGAAAGCCAGAGGTCCTAGATCGCTCATTCCATATTCGCAGACCATTGCACGGGCTATTTCTGTCGCCTTTTCAATATCATTTGAAGCACCAGTAGTTATTCTTTCTTCTCCGAAAAAGATTTCCTCAGCTAATCTTCCGCCCATTAGAATAGCTATTTGTCCTAAGAGATATTCTTTTGTATAGCTATGTCTATCACCTTCTGGAAGCTGTTGAGTTACGCCAAGAGCCATTCCACGTGGAATTATGGTAACCTTATGAATAGGATCAGCAGATGGAACCTTCAAGCTTACCAATGTGTGGCCGGCTTCATGATATGCAGTAAGCTTTTTTTCTTCCTCGGATATAACCATTGATTTGCGTTCTGCTCCCATGAGGACTTTATCTTTTGCTATCTCGAAATCTGCCATTGTCACTACCTTTTTGTTGTGCCGTGCTGCATTAAGGGCAGCTTCGTTGACGAGATTAGCAAGGTCAGCCCCAGTAAAACCTGGAGTGCTTCTTGCAATGACGCTTATATCAACGTCATCAGCTAGTGGTATCTTTCTTGTGTGAACCTTCAGAATTTCTTCTCTTCCTTTAACGTCAGGACGACCAACTACGATACGACGGTCGAATCTTCCAGGACGAAGAAGTGCAGGGTCTAAAACATCAGGTCGGTTAGTTGAAGCCATTAGAATGACGCCATCGTTTGACTCGAAACCATCCATTTCCACAAGCAGTTGATTTAGAGTTTGTTCTCTTTCGTCGTGCCCTCCACCAAGCCCGGCTCCGCGATGACGTCCAACAGCATCTATTTCATCAATGAAAATTATGCAGGGCGCATTCTTCTTCCCTTGTTCAAATAAATCGCGAACTCTTGACGCCCCGACTCCGACAAACATTTCGACAAAGTCCGAGCCCGAGATAGAAAAGAAAGGAACGTTAGCTTCGCCAGCAACAGCTTTCGCTAAAAGTGTCTTTCCAGTACCGGGCGGTCCAACCATCAAAACGCCCTTTGGAATTCTACCTCCTAGTCTTTGAAACTTTTGCGGGTCTTTGAGAAACTCTATAATTTCTTGCAGTTCTTCTTTTGCTTCGTCAACGCCGGCTACATCCTTGAAAGTGACACGCTTTTGTTGTCCACTTAGTAGCTTTGCTCTCGACTTTCCAAAACTTAAAGCTTTATTTCCACCAACCTGCATCTGTCGTAGTGTGAAAATTAAAATGCCTATAAGAAGCAAAAACGGAAGACTTTGAATAAGAAGATACCAGAAAATACCGCTAGAAGGTTCTTCTTCGTATATTTTGATTGGTGAAGAAGGGCTAGTCTCGTTCTGTTTTACTACTTCTTGCATCAAAACATTGCGGCTAGTTTCACCAATCTTAGTGTAAAATTTTGCATTATTTACGTCGGTAAATTCGACTTGACTTTGTTTGAAGTATGCTTCTTTGAAGTCTTTGTTTTTTATTCTTGTTATGGCTTGATCAATGCTAAGCTCTTGTGGACTCCTACCACTTTGTGTTTTTTGTATAAACCAAACGAATAGTAGAGCGCTAGAAATAATCATCAGCCATAACAGAGTATTTTTTGCTTTGTTGCTCAACTTCTTTCCTCCGAAAATGTCAATTTCTAAGCTTTTGATGAAAGCTTATTCTTTTAGTTTTCAAAGTCATCTAATTAAAATTTTAGTTTTCGCGCTCCTATTTTTCAAACAGTCTTTTTAAATACTTTGCTTACAACTCGCCCGCTAATTCGCCGTAAAACCTTTATGATTGTCAACTCGTGTTCTCGAATGACTGCTTTTTAGCTTCTAGAGAAGCGCTTATAAATTTTAAGCACACCTGTGCTGATCAGATGAATACTGGACTTTGCTCAATGAGTTTTTAGTTGTTAGGAGATTTTTCCTTTAGAAATTTTAGATATTCCTCATCTTCTTCAAGAGGCATGTATCGGTTTTCTAGCCATGAGCTAGTTCTGACAAGTGACATGGTGCCTTTTCTAGTGTATAAGGGACCGTGTTTTATCCATGGAGGACGATAAAAATAGCTTCTTTCGCCCATTAAAAGTTTATCGCCTAGATTGGTATTGAGGTTCATGTCTCCGAATATTTTAAAACTTTCTTCTACGCATGCGTGATGTCTTTGTCTGGTTTCCTTCCAGTTTGGTAAAATCCCTACTAGAAAGGTCATTTCACCTGTATCAGGAACGAATCTAAGCATTTTTACCATAATGCCTGCTTGAGGTCCTTCGGCTATTGTGGGTTCCCAGTTCATGTTTATTGTATCCTTGACTATTATCCCTTCGTCCGAGCCTTTTTCGTTTATATTGACAGAAAATTTTGCATCCCACATAACAATTGCCTCGCACCCGTTTTGACTGTACATATTGCCATGTGAAGCTCCTTTCGGATGATAAGAATAGAACTGTTCTGTTAGGGTTTTTCCATTTATCGTAAGATCACCTTGCAAGATAAAAAGGTGTTCGGGAGTTGTAAAAGTAAAATCTAGGTCGGCTTGCCATCCGGGTGGAATTCTCAGAAGACCGCTTAAAGCACCGTCTGATTCATCAATGCTGAGGATTTTAAGCTCAAGTCCTGGAGGTAATCCTTTTGCTTCTAACGGTTTGTAGTCAATTTCGTCGAAATATATAAACTCTATGTGTTTTCTTTCCCAAACCATAAATTACTTTTTACTGACGAAAAGCTGCCATGGAAATCGCCAGTTTTTTGGAACTTCATCTTGTGAGACGTAGCCGGTTCCGTCGTCAAAGGGAAGCATTTGAGCCTCAGAAAAACCTACTTTTCTCAGAAGTCCGATGTAGTCAAAATCGTGAAACACTCTCATAAAGACTTCGTTATTACGTTTTGAATGTCCGAAATAACAGAACTTACCGAACATTCCACCTGGTGCGCTGTGAAAGTCTAAATTTACATATAGACCGCCGGGTTTAAGTATTCTGTAGGCTTCGCGAGTGATTTTCTCTAAGGCATGAAGCGGAAATTCGTGTTGAATAAATGTTGTGTGAACGAGATCAAAATACTCGTCCGGGTAATCTGTTGCTTCCATGTTTTGCTGAGAATAGAAAATTTCTCTTCCAGATTCTTTTGCTCTTAAGTGCGCAACCTTCAAGCAAGGCGCAGAAATATCGCAACCATGCACTTCTGCTTCTGGATATAAGTCCTTAAATGGATACGTGCTCTTTCCTACTCCGCAACCAAAATCTAGAATTCTTTTGTAATCGCCTTTGGGAACGGCTCGAGCCATTCTAAAATGCAGATCGTCTTCATGAATGAAATGAGGCACAGTTGTCTTGCGTGCATACTCATAAACAAATCCAGCAAGCTCGTCACCTGAGACGCCGCCCGGGTGTTGATGAAAATCAACCGCTTCATAGTATCTAGGAAATTTTATGGAAGGATTCAATCTCAAATGCTCGTTTGGCTGAATCTCATCCAAGGCTTGCAGGAGCTCTTCTCTTTGGCGGTTAGCTGCTGCGACTAGTCCGTAAATTGGATCGGAGTATTTTAATCTCTGTATATGACGTTCAAGCCATGCAAAAAACGAATATGTTGTGCCCTTCATCATTTGCTCGGCTTCCTTGAAGCTTTCGGGCTCAATTCCTTTTCTTAGAGAAACCTTTTCACGGTATTCGTCATAAAGAGCTTGATAAAGCTTGCTTCCCCAATACAGCTTTGCTCCAAGTAAGAAATCTTGAAAAGCCTTTGTAGAACGATCCGGTCTTATCTCGACTTTCTTTTTGGGTGTTGGTTTCATCACAGCAACCTCCTTAATCTATTTGAAATTCGCTTTCCACTTTTGAAGACGCTTTTGGCAAAATCGGATCGAAAAGTCTTTGAATAAATTTTTCTCTTTCCGAAGGCTCTATACTGAAAGGACTATTTTCTATCTCGTCCGAAGATATAAATCCTCGTTCATCTAATAGCTTTTCTATAGCTTTAAGTCTATCTCGGAGAATATATACCTCGCTTGCTAAGACCATCACGACGCCCATGAGCTTGTCAATAGCTTCGTCATTGAAGAAAACTTGTTCTTTCATCTTATTACTCCTAATTCTATTTGTAATAAACATATTACATTTCTAGAAAAAATTCAAGTATGCAAACGCTTCTTTGTATGCGTAAGAAAAAACTAGATCCCCGAAGGGAGCGAAACCTTTTCTATTTCTTCTCTTATCTTACTGCAGATGAACTCGATGCCTATTTCGGTGTTTCCGCCTTCGGGTATGATTATATCGGCAAAGCGTTTCGAGGGCTCAACGAATTCAAAATGCATGGGTCTTACAGTTTTAAGATATTGTTCGATAACGGATTCGACAGTTCTTCCGCGTTCTGTTATGTCGCGTTGGAGGCGACGTATGAAGCGAATATCATCTGGAGTATCGACGTAGATTTTTACGTCTAAGAGTTCAAGAATTTTAGGCTCGGCAAAAATTAGTATTCCTTCAACGATTACAACAGGTTTTGGTTCAACTCTTTCAGTTTTAGGACTTCTTGTATGCGTTTTGAAGTCATAGATGGGCATGTCTATGGGTTGACCAAGTTTTAATCTTTTCAGATGATTGGCAAGCATTTCACTGTCAATCGAGTCAGGGTGATCAAAATTTGCTTGATGCCTTTCATCTAGCGGCATGTCTGCTAAATTTCGATAGTATGAATCTTGTTCTATTAAAACAACTTTCTCTTTACCGACGGTTTCAATTATTTTTTTAGCAATAGTAGTCTTTCCAGAACCAGTTCCGCCACAGATTCCTATAATCATAACCAGATTTTCTTTCTGATCGACTTTACAAGTCAAATCTTCAAGCCTCGATAAACTCTGGACAGTCTATCCTGATTTGGTGGATTTTAAGTTCCGTATCTAAAAGTTTACAGAAATCTGTGCCTTGACGACGTTCGTAAAACTTGCAAGTAAAACACATTCTTTGAAGAGGAATTAATCCTTTTCGGTTTGCCTGAGAAATTATTCTAATTAGGCTCTCCCAAAGCGCTTGCTTTTCGTTTTGGTTAAAGCTTTTGATTATTTCCTTTATCGGAAATGCGAACAGTTCTATTTTTTCGGTTAATTCAATTCCACTCTCCGTTAGAAGAAAAGATTGTCGCCTATTATCCTCAAGATTTTTTCTTTTTTTGATGAGACCTTTTTTGATTAGAGTTGAGATTGCCTCACTAACGGTAGGTTTAGAGAGATTGAATTCTTTTGAAAGATAGCTTACACAAGATTTTTCGTCGTTGTGATATTTTAGAAAAATCAATATCTGGATTTGAAGTGGCGTTAGATTAAAACTTTTTGCTTGTTTCCAAAGAAGAGATCGAAAAATTTGAGAGATTCTTTCTAAGGAAGCAACAATTTTATTCTCGATTTCCTTTTGCTGGGCTTCCGGATTAAACGGAGATTCATTTTTCGACATCTCTACAAGGACTATTGTAGCAAGAAGACCTTTAGTTTTTAATGGGACTTAGCGAAGTTTTTCATTTTTTCCATCTCGACTTTTCTGACAAATATCTCTTTGCGTCTATTAGGTCTTCAGGCTGATACGACAAGAAGAGGTTTGGTGGATAATTGCTTCGATACTTTTCAAGGACAGGCATATAAAGTTCACTATGCAGGATTGGCTGTCGGTGCGTCTCACGGAAACTTGCTATTGGTATTCTGGCAGTTATCATAGTTTCAAACTTTGTGTCGGCGATAGCTAAAGGTTTCCCGTCGGGGCCATAAATTGCACTTCCACCAGAGCCTGCATCGTCAAAAAATCCAGGATTGTCGGGTGAATAAGCGTTATTTGCTATTGCAACATAGATTTTGTTATACATGGCTGAGGCTTGAACGTCCAAGGGATTGAATCCTCCAGAGGCTGTTCGCAAGACGATTTCAGCGCCTTTTATTGCCATGGCTCTAATGATTTCTGGTTCATTTTGAGTTGAAGTCGTTGAGATGTTACCGTAAGGAGTCCTCGTTACAGGAATCACTGCATCGGCTCCATACATTTCAATGTATCTATCAAGAACGTCGTAAATGGTTGTTGTGAAAAGTTCAAAACCCGGAAAGACGCCTTTTATGTTTCGTGCCTTCCAGTGCTTACCAATTACTTCGCCTTTTGAGTCAATAATGACCGTTATGCTTAGAACGTGTCCTGGCCAGTCCTTATCTTTTGCATAGGTGCCAAACACAATGTAACAGCCATATTCACGGGCTTTTTTGGCTATTTGCTCAGTTTCTTCACCCGGAACCTCTGGAGCAAAGGACAATATCTCTTTACGAGTCCACTTTCGCCAACCAGTTATGGGAAACTCATGAAAAAATAAAATGTCGGGTCTTGTTCCATAATAAAATGCTTTGTCAATAAGCTCTAGAAAATGCTTCAAGTTTTCGGCAATTCCTCGCTTAGCTTCTGAAGCCTCAAAAGCACGAACTCTAGATTGCACTACACCGAGGGTGATGGAACTTTTTGCCAGAGGCACAACTTCATAAGTTCCGTCTGCTTTTACCGAAATATCATCTTTTCTTTTCAGGTCACTTGAAAACGACTTTGCGTTAGAAATAATTCCTAGAGTTGTCGCAGCAGAAATCTTGAGAAAGTCCCGCCTCGAAGAATTTTTCATCTCAAAACTCCTTCTTAATTGGTATAAATTCATCATAAGTTTATGACAAATTTTTTGCAAGTTCCTAAGATATTTTTTAGTTTGACAATAGTTAGTAATCCTAACTAAAATTGAAAATCAAAAGGCAAAAGGAGGTATTTATGAAGGGATACGATTATGGAAATGTAGCAAAATCGCCGATTAGTTTAGAGGATTTTGAACTTTTGAAAAAGACAGTACTGTTTACGGATGAGGATCAGAAGTATCTTCGTCTTGCTGGTGAAGTTTTGAAGGATCAGGTTCAGGATGTGCTTGATTTGTGGTACGGATTTGTTGGGAGTCATCCGCATCTTGTTAAGTATTTTGGCAAGGAGGGTCAACCGAACGCTAACTACTTAGCAGCGGTTAGAGAAAGATTCGGTCAGTGGATAATGGATTTATGCAATCGGTCCTACGATCAGGACTGGTTAAATTATCAATACGAAATAGGCTTAAGACATCACTCGACAAAGAAAAACAAAACCGACAACGTGGATGCTGAGCCCATAGTTCACTTCAGATACATGGTTGCTTTTATTTATCCGATAACTGCAACCATCAAAAGTTTTCTCGAAAAGAAGGGACACGATGCTGAGACTGTTCAGAAAATGCATGATGCTTGGTTTAAGGCTGTTGTGTTGACGGTTATCTTGTGGACATATCCTTATGTGAAAGAAGGTGAATTTTAAGTTTTGATCTCAACAATAAGAATGAAGGCAGCCGTAGTTAGCTAGTGTTCTTAAGGTGAATATAGGCTTTCCTTATAGCTTGGGAATTTACTGGCTGATGAGAGCTCTTTCGATTTTTTACACCGGAAGCGGTGAAATTGTTTTTTGCCAGTAGTTTTGTAGATCAAAGGACATTTTTAGGTAAAATCTTTTGTAAAGAGCAGGGACTATGTTTGAGGAGAATGTAAAACAGTTTCTAGAGCATTTGCGGTATGAGAGAAATGCTAGCCAGCATACTTTAAGGAACTACGCAAGTGATCTAGAGCAGTTTCAAAGCTATCTTGTTTCGATTGGGAGAGGTAACAGGATCTTGGTTTCTGAAATTGATCATCTGACGATTCGTGAATGGATTGCACATCTTCATTCGTTGAAGAAAAAAAAGACTTCTATTGCGCGGAAGCTAGCAAGCTTGCGGGCATTTTTTCAATTTTTGGTTCGTGAAGGTGTGTTAGAGAAAAACCCTGCAAAGCTTGTTTCCAGACCTAGAATTGAGCAAAAACTCCCTGTAACTCTTTCGGTTGAAGAAGTTACAAAGTTTATCGAGATGCCTGACCTTTCGACAGATTTAGGGAAGCGGGATCGGGCGATACTTGAATTTCTTTATGCGACTGGGGTTAGAGTCAGCGAGCTAGTCAACTTAAATCTTCGCGATATTGATTTTCGAGAAAAAATGGTTCGTGTAACGGGGAAGCGTCGAAAGCAGAGAATTGTTCCATTTGGGGAGCATGCTGCGCAAACCTTGATGCTTTATCTTACTGAAGCTAGACCAAAGTTCTTGGCTAATTGTCCACCCGAGAAAAGAGATGAGCAGGCAGTGTTTTTGAATTATCAAGGAACGCGCATTACTACTCGTTCGGTCGGCAGAATGGTTGACAAATACATAAAACAGTGTGCTGATTTGCACTCGATATCGCCGCATTCTTTAAGGCATACTTTTGCAACTCACCTTCTCGATGCAGGGGCAGATTTACGTTCAATACAGGAGCTACTTGGTCATGCAAGGCTTTCAACCACGCAGATTTACACACAAGTTTCTATGGAAAAGCTCATAGAAGAATACACAAAAGCTCATCCAAAATCTTAAAAGGTTAGCTGTCGCCCGCTCCGATTGATAAAAAGGTCAGAATAAGAGATAATTTACTCAACTTTATAGTCGGTTTTATGAGAGATTTTAGGGAACTCATCGAAGATAACGGTGTGCACGTGTTTGATGGTGCTATAGGAACCAGACTTTACGAAAAGGGAATCTACATAAATCGAAATTATGACGAGGTGAACTTGACAGCTCCAGAGCTCGTTTTAGAGGTGCACCAAGAATATGTGCGAGCGGGTGCAGAAATTATAGAGACTAACACATATGGAGCGACGCGTCATAAGCTTCAGCTTTTTGGTCTTGAAGGTAAATTGCGTGAAATAAACATTCAAGCGGCTCGGATTGCCAGAAAAGCTGCTGGCGACAAAGTTTTTGTGGCTGGTGCGATAGGACCTTTAGGTTTGAGAATAGAGCCTTACGGGCCGACTTCTTATGATGAAGCGAAGGAAATGTTCAAAGAGCAGGCAGAAGCTTTGTTAGAAGGTGGGGTTGATCTTTTCGTTATAGAAACTTTTTCTGATTTGAGTGAAGTTCAGCAAGCTATAAGAGCCGTAAAAGAAATATGTGATCTGCCAATAGTCGCTCAAATGACCATACAAACGGACGGTAAGACGGTTTTTGGGGCTGATGCAAAGCTGATAGCTCTAAAGCTGGAAGAATTTGGTGCCGATGTTATTGGTTTGAACTGCGGTGTTGGTCCTACGCATATATTAAGCGGGATCGAACAGATGCGCGAGGTTACCGAAAAGAAGCTTTCGGCGCAGCCGAATGCAGGATTACCTCGCGACATTCAAGGCAGGCAGTTTTACATGTGTTCGCCAGAATACATGTCCAAATTCGCCAAGAGATTCGCAAAAGCCGGAGCCTCGTTTATTGGTGGTTGTTGTGGGACGACGCCGAAGCATATTAAGATGATCTGCGATGTTGTTCGATCTTTAAGTCCCCGTGTGCAGAAGTTTTACATCAGGCGTGATGATAAACCGAAAGTAGAGGAGCTCGCTCCGCCTGATGTTCAAGTCGTTCCGCCCGAAGAGCGTTCAAAATGGGCAGCGAAGATTGCACGAGGTGAGTTTGTAACTTCTGTTGAGGTCTTGCCGCCGAAGGGAATCGATGCTAGCAAAACTTTAGAATCAATAAGGCTTTTAGTTGAAGCAGGGGTTGATGCAGTAAACATACCTGATGGACCGCGGGCGCAAACAAGAATGAGTGCTTTGGCAATGGCGGTTTTAGTTCAGCAACAAGTCGGAATCGAAGCTGTTCTACACTACTGTTGTCGTGATAGAAATCTTCTTGGCATGATGTCAGATTTACTCGGAGCTGCCGCTCTTGGTGTGAATAATCTTTTGATAATAACGGGTGATCCACCGAAAATGGGACCTTATCCAGATGCAACCGCTGTTTTTGATATTGATTCTATTGGCTTAACCAACATGGTTAATAAACTAAATCATGGCTTAGACTTGGGAAATAATCCAATCGGAAAACCTACGCGCTTTTCGATAGGCGTTGGTGTAAATCCGGGTGCTATAAACCTTGATGAGGAAATCAGACGCTTTGAATGGAAGGTTGAAGCAGGGGCTGAATATGCGATCACGCAGCCAGTTTATGATACAAAGCAGCTGAGAGACTTTCTAAGAAGGATTGAGCACTGTAGAATTCCGATTATTGCAGGGATTTTTCCGCTTGTGAGTTATCGCAACGCGGAATTTATGCATAATGAAGTTCCAGGAGTTAATGTAACCCCAGAGATTCTGGAGCGAATGAGAAAAGCTTCAGAAATATCCAAAGAAGCGGCACGTGAAGAGGGATTAAGGATAGCTCGGGAAAGTCTCATGGAAATAAGAGACCTGATTCAAGGTGTGCAAGTTTCTGCACCGTTTGGCAATGTAAAGTATGCTCTACAGGTTTTTGAGGTACTTGATGAGTTCAAAGCTCGACAGGCAGTAGTCGAGGCAAAATGAAAAACTTTTATCTCTGAATAAAGAGAGTGCTTGACCTAATTGATTTAGAAACGATATTAGAAACTATAGGTGGCAATCAAAATACTCGTGTTCGCCCATTCTTAAGCATTGCGCTTGGGATAATTTATTACTTTTATTACACCTAGTTTAAGGTTATTTGGATTAGGTGAGGGCAATTTGATCAAAGTGAAGCGGTGGTTGTAAATTTCTTCTGGTTTTTCGGCATTTAGCGGCAAGCCTTGCCACTCGTATTTAACAACTGCTCCGTCGTGAAACTCATACAGCCGTTCTATGTAATTATCCGTGTGCGTTATTGTTTTTTCAGATGCAAACTTTTCGGTTTCGTCCCTCATTATTGCTTTTGCGTAATCTTCTGCCTTTTTCATCATAGCCATCATAGCCGCCTTTCTTGTTTCAAGGAATTAAGACAATTTTTCCATACGCTTTCTTTTCAATTACTTCATGATGTGCCCTGTATGCAAGTTCAAGAGGCATTTTTTTCCCAACAACAGGTTTTAGAAAGCCTCTTTTTAGTCCGTCTTCTATAGCATTGATTATTTCGTTCATGTCCTCTGAAGAAGCATTAAAAAGCGACATGCCGAAGATTACGGCATCCTTAGTCATGATTAAGCGTGGTGCAAAATCCAAACTTCCGCGACTACCTATTACCACAATTCTTCCGAATTTGGACAACAGGTCAAGGTCTTTGATAAGGTTTACATTTGCTAGCATTTCTAAAACAATGTTAATGCCTTCGGGAACGACTTGCAGAACTTCTTCTGAGTAACTTTCTTTCGAGTGATCAAATACAAAATCAGCACCTTGTGCCTTGACAAGTTTTCTGCCTTCTTCCGAGCCTGCAGTTCCTATTACTTTAAGGCCAGCGTTTTTTGCCCATTGAATGGCAGCTATACCTACGCCGCCAGAAGCACCATGAATAAGGACGGATTCACCTTGGCTAGCTTTTGCCTTTTGAAAAAGTGCTCTGTAGGCGGTTGCATAAGGAATAAAAACACCTGCGCCTTCTTCAAAAGAGATGTTTTCAGGTAAGTGATGAACTTCGCTTTCATCACACAGTGCAAATTCGGCATAAGTTCCTGTAATAGAGCCGGAAAGGAAAACCCTGTCACCTGGCTTGAAACGATTTACTTTTTCTCCGATTGCTTCTACTATTCCAGCTCCATCTTTTCCAGGCGTATATGGCAAACTTGGTTTTGAAGGATACCAACCAGACCTTATGTAAGTATCGACCGGATTTACACCAGCAGCTTTGATACGCACCAAAACTTGAGAAGCACCGACTTCAGGCATCGGCACTTCTTCAAGCTTCATAACTTCTGGATCGCCAAACTCTCTGACAACGATAGCCTTCATTTAGGATGTATGCTTTTCAAGTAGTTTGACTAGAACTTCTCTTGGAACTGCGCCTACTATTCTTTCTTGTTCCGCACCGTTTTTGAATAAAATCAAGGTCGGGATTCCGCGAATACCGTATTTGTAAGGTGTTTCAGGATTTTCGTCAACGTTCATTTTCATAACTTTTGCTTTCCCAAAAAACTGTTCTGCTACTGCCTCTACTGAAGGTGCAATCATTCGGCATGGACCACACCACTCAGCCCAAAAATCCACTAATACGGGTTTGTCTGATTTTAGAACTTCTGTTTCAAAGTTTGTGTCTGTGACTTCTTTTGCAAAATTTCCCATTTTTAACCACTCCTGTGTATCAATTTCAAAATTCATATTTTCGCTTGTTTTTTGTCTTATGGCAAATCCTGTAAGGATTAGATCATGCCTTTCCAGTTTTTATTAATTGCAATTTCTTTCCATCGGTTGCGGATTTTTTCATACTGTTCTTCATAGAGGGGCCCTTCGGATATGTATTTAGCGTTTTCCTGCCAACGATACGGTTTCGTTGTTCCGACGATCATTGTGGCAACGCCGGGAACGGTCATTGTAAAGCGTAAGGCGATTGAAATAGATTCAGAAAGTGGTTTTTCTAAGAAGTCATACTTTAGAAGTTTTAATCTTTCCCAGTATTCGTGAAGATAAGAATCTTCAGGTTTTTGTGCGTATTTCCAAACAGTATTTGCTAGCGGTCTTTTTGCTACTATACCCATTTGCTTTGCTGTTGCAAGAGGTATTTGGTTGTCAATGGCTGCTTGATCGGCTATTGAAACGGAGATTTGTAGGCAATGAAAAAAGTCTAGCTCTATTGCATAAGTCGCAGCTTCATTATCGCCTGAGTAGCCAACAAATCTTGTATAGCCTTTCTCCATGGCTCTTATCAACCCTTCAATGCAATCGGCTCTTCTTAAAATCTCTTCTGAGCAGCTGTGCAAGTAAACGACGTCTATGTAGTCGGTTTTTAAGTTTCTTAGGCTCTGCGTTATAGTTTCTTGAACGCCTTTCTTTGACCAGTCAGTTTTGGTAAAACCATCGAGTGCACCGCATTTGGTCATTAAGACGAGTTCTTTTCGGCGGTGCTGTATTGCTTCGCCAATCATTTTCTCAGATTTCATGTAAGCAGCAGCTGTATCAATTACATTCAATCCAGCGTCAATTGCAGAATTTAGGAGAAGATTTACTTCGCTTTGCGTTTGTTGAGGATTAAAGCCTATTTCAGCACCGCCAAATCCGAGAACAGAAACTTCTAGTTCTGTTTTTCCCAGCTTTCTTCGCTCCATAAATCAAGAGCTAAGTTCTTGCTCGATTCTACTTGTCAATCTCTCATCTTCAGGAGTAATGGCAGGAGCGAATCTTGCCACTATTTCGCCGTTTTTGCTTATCAGGAATTTTTCAAAGTTCCAGAGAATATCGTTAGGTTTTTCTTTTCTCTGACCGTAGTCGGCTAGCTTAGCTTCAAATTCCGGACTGGGAACATCTGTTTCAGGTTTTTTCTCCGTCAAGTAGCGATAAAGTGGATGTTGATCATCGCCTTTGACTGAAATTTTCGAAAACATAGGGAACTTGACATTGTATTTCGAAGTGCAGAATTGTTTAATTTCTTCTTCTGTACCAGGCTCTTGTCCTAAGAAGTTGTTTGCTGGGAAACCTAGAACTTCGAAGCCTTTATCGCTATATTTTTCGTAAATTTTTTGTAGCCCTTCATATTGTGGCGTTAGACCGCATTTTGAGGCTACGTTGACTATCAAAAGCACTTTGCCTTTGTATCTTTCGAGTGTTATTTCTTCGCCGTCAATCGTTTTGACCGGTATTTTGTAGATTTCCATATTCTGTCCTCCTTTCATTCTTTCTCCTTTCTAATCATCATAAGACCATCGCGCACCGTAAGCAAAACGTTGAAGGTGCGAGTGTCTGATTGAACTTTTTGATTAAATTTGTGTAAAGCCGCTGCTTCTTCGTCGCTCGTAAAGTCTAATACTTTACCACTCCAGAGAACGTTATCCGCTAAAATTATTCCGCCAATTTTGAGTTTTGAAAAGACAGCGTCGTAGTAATTTGAGTAATTGACTTTGTCTGCGTCAATAAAAACAAGATCGAAAACTTCGTCAAGTGTTGGTATGATTTGAAGTGCATTGCCTGTAATTGCGATAATCTTATCTGCAAAATTTGATTCAGCCCAGTAATGCCGAGCTTTTTCGTGTGTTGTTGGGTCTATATCGATTGTAAATAATTTACCGTCTTCTGCGAGTCCTTCTGCAAGGCAAAGAGCTGAATAACCAAGATACGTGCCGATTTCTAGGATTCGCCTCGGGCGGATGAGTTTACTTAGAAAAGCTAGAATACGCCCCTGATAAAATCCCGACAACATAGAGAAATCTTTTCTTTCGGCATTTTCTCGACGAATTTTTTTAAGAATCTCGCTTTCAGGAGATGTAAAACTAGTGGCGTAACCTTCGATGTTTCTATCAACTATCATGGCTTATCCTCACAACGATTTTTCCGAAGTGTGAAGCGCTTTCCATCATACGGAAAGCTTCTTTTGCCTGCGAAAATTCAAAGACCTTGTCAATTACGGGTTTGAGCTTATGTGTTTCAATCATTTTGTTCATTTGTTCAAACATTTGTCTAGAACCGACGAAAATTCCTTGAAGGCGAACAGCTTTCATCAAAATCATTACTGGGTCAAATTCACCTTTTCCTGCCAGAACACCTATTACGGCTATGTAACCACCCATCCGAACGGCTTTTAGAGATTTTTGTAGTGTTCCTGCTCCACCGACTTCTACGATACAATCAACGCCGCGCTTCTCGGTTATTTCTTGCACCTTCTCATCCCAGTCTGGATTTTCCTTGTAATTTATCAAAAAGTCAGCGCCTAAGTTTTTTGCTCTTTGCAGTTTTTCGTTGCTTGATGAAGTTATTATGACTTTTGCGCCCACAAGTTTTGCAAATTGAAGTGCAAAGATTGAGACTCCGCCAGTTCCCTGAAGTAAAACTGTATCTGTTGATTTCAAATTTCCTGATACGAAAAGAGCGTTATAAGCAGTCAGAGCGGCGCAGGGAAGTGTCGAGGCTTCCTCGTAGCTTAGATGTTCTGGTATCTCGACTAGTCCCGTTTCATCGAAAACGGCATATTCGCAGAGGCATCCATCGAGGTCACCCCCTAGGGCAGTTCTTGCCTTTTTGTATTCAATGTCGCCGTCAATCCAGCCTTGCATGAACGCTGGCATAACTCTATCGCCGCGTTTCCATTTAGTGACTTTGCTACCGATTTCGACTACCTCGCCGGCACCGTCAGAACAAGGAATGATTGGAGTTTTAAGTCTTGGGTTGTAACGACCTGTAACCATCATTAAGTCTCGGTAATTTAACGAAACGGCGTGCATTTTTACCAAAACTTGATTTTCGGCTGGTTTCGGAAAGCTACGATCAACCATACGCAATGAATCGATACCGAATTCGTTTATTTCATAGGCTTTCATTTGAGCAAACTCCTTAGTGCGTCTTCAAGATTTGGATGCGAAAACTTAAAACCTTCTTGTTGCAAGCGTTTTGGGATTACTCTGGTGCTTTCAAGAAGCAAAGCTTCTCCCATTTCGCCGAATAAAAACTTTATAGCAAGAGCAGGAACTGGTATTAGGGTTGGTCTAGATAGGACTTTTCCAAGCGTTTTTGTGAATTCTAGGTTTGTAACTGGATTTGGGGAAGTGCAATTAAACGGTCCTTTGATCTTATCTTTTTCTAAAACGAAGAGAATAATTCTGATAAGGTCTTCAAGTGCAATCCATGACATCCATTGATTACCACTTCCTACAACGCCACCTAGTCCCAGTCGGAAGGGTAAAAGCATTTTCTTCAGTGCGCCACCTTCTTTTGCAAGAACGATACCAATTCTAAGTAAAACAACTCTTGAACCTAACTCTTCAGCTCTTTTTGCTTCGGTTTCCCATTGTTGACAAACTTCAGGGAAGAAGCCTTCTCCAGGAGAGGATTCTTCTGTTAGAACCTCATCACCTCGATTCCCATAAAAGCCGATAGCTGAGGCGGATATGAACACTTTTGGATTTACGTTTCTTCTTTTAAGAGCTTCTACGAGATTTTTTGTTCCTAAGGTGCGGCTGAGCCTTATTCTTTGTTTTTTTTCAGGAGTCCATCTTTGCGAGGCTACGTTATCGCCTGCCAAATTTATTACTGCGTCAAAGCCTGTAAGCTTAGCTTCTTCCGATTCAGAAAAACCTCTTTCTGCATCCCAGATGATTTCATTTTTATCGCCAGTCCCTTTACGAACTAACTTAAAAACCTCATGACCTTGAAGATTTGAAATCAATGATTTCCCTACTAGACCTGTTGCGCCGGAAATTAGGATTCTCATAGAAACTCCTTAATTTGTTTTTCCTTGAAGATCACGACGAATGAATTTAACTAAACGCCAAATTTCTTCGTCCGTTAGTTGTCCTTTGAACGATGGCATTGGGTTTTTACCGTATGCAATCTGATTGAAGATTTCTTCTTCACTTCTTTTTTCAATATCGCCGAAACGAAGTGACGGAACCATTTTTCCGTCAATTTCTTTTCCGTAAGCTTCGGCACCGTGGCATACGGCACAGTTTTGACGATATAGGGAAGCCTCGTAAGTTTTTGCATCCGATATTTTTATGCCACGTGACTTAGGTTTTTCCGTATTACATGCAAAAACAAATAAAGCTACAGCTTTTGCTATGAAGAGCCACTTAAGCTTTGACCTTGTGAGCTTCATACCTTATCTTATTGCACCTTCTATTGGGCTAGAGGCGCTGGCGTACATTCTTTTTGGCATCCTTCCTGCCAAATAAGCGAGTCTACCGGCTTCAATAGCAAGTTTCATGGCCTTTGCCATTTTTTCAGGGTCTTTGGCTTCAGCTATTGCCGTGTTCATCAAAACAGCGTCAGCACCGAGTTCCATTGCTATAGCGGCATCCGAGGCAGTTCCAACTCCAGCATCAACGATTATGATTGCATCAGGAAGTTGCTCTCGCATTATACGTAAATTTAATGGGTTTTGCACACCCATACCTGAGCCAATCGGTGCTGCTAAAGGCATAATTGCAGGACAACCTGCATCTAGAAGCTTTTTTGCAACCACTAAGTCATCGCTAAAATAAGGCAAAACTACAAAGCCTTCTTTAACAAGAATGCGTGCTGCTTGGACAGTTTGTTCATTGTCTGGTAAAAGCGTAGTCTTATCACCGATGACTTCTAATTTAATCCAATTTGTTCCTAGGGCCTCTCTTGCAAGTCGTGCCGTTCGTATAGCATGTTCGGCGTCGTAACATCCCGCTGTGTTCGGTAAGATTTGCATTTCTGGCAGTAGATAGTCCAGAAAGGACTCGACCTTTCGGTCTAACGGCACTCGATTAACTGCTACGGTTACCATTTCTGCACCAGACGCTCGGTGAGCTGCTTGCATTTGCTCGTATGAGCGGTATTTGCCTGTACCGATGATAAGGCGGGATTTGAAGGTTTTTCCCGCAATAGTAAAGGTGTCTTCCATAAGTATCTAATTTGAGTTTACAACAATTTTTTTACGGAAAAAATTTTAGCTGAGTAACCTTGATGTTTCTTCTTCGAGTTGTCGGCGGAGCTGTTCTTGTATTCTTATGGCTTCAAGGGCTATTGGTAATTGGCTTGTCATTGCAGAGAGTTTTACAACATTGAGTTCCAGATCGGCAAGCTTCTGATCTCTGTAATTTGCTGCTTCTATCATCTGAAGCTTCAGTTTTGCCTCTTCAAGCGTTTGCTCTGCTTGTGTTTTTAATGTTTCGAGTTTTTGTTTATCTTGCTTGAGCTCTTCAATAAGTTCTTTTGCCTTTTCCGATTTGGAAAATTCCAGTTTCTGAATGCGCCGTTGAAGTTCAGACATTTGTTGCTTAGCTTTTTTTATTATTCTCGAAGCGGTAAGGCGCGAAGCGAGCATTTCTCGGTAGGCATCAGCTAAAACTTTATCTTTTGATTGAATCTCTTCTAGAGCTTTTCTTTCGGCTGATGTAAGTTCAGACTTGAACCATTCGATTTCTTTAGGTTTAATACCATCAGCTGCTATTTTTTCTCTTAACTGATGTAACCACTTAGAGCGGTAATAGAGAATTGAAAACGAAGCTGCTAATCCTAAGAAAAAGCCTGCAACTAGGGAAATTAAAGCAAGTAAGAAAAAGAACATTACCGAACCAGGATTCGAGCTGAAAAGGCCGACTATGAAGAGTAAAATGGCGGGCGGTAAGGAAAACAAGAAAGGGGTTGTCCATGACAGATGCTTTAGAACTTTATCTTTTACAATGTCTTTGTTGGTGACTTCGTATTTTTGAATCTCTGTCATGGCTAATTCTAATTTACAAAATTTTGTCAGGTTTATCTAGGATGACTTGCATGGATATTTCTGGTATTATTAACTCGGTTTGCTTAGATGAGATTTCGTGTAGCAATAGTTTTTTTTCTGTGTTCGATTTCTGTTTTTGCGCAAGAGTCGAGATCTAATCAGCGAATTCGCGTAGTTACAATACCCATTACTGTTCTTTCTAAGCAGGAGATAAGGGAGAAGGAGCTTGAGGAGGTAATTGAAGCTGGAGAGATCATAGTTAAAGAAAATGGGCAGGAGCAACAGATAATTTCTATTCGTGGCGCAAATGAGTCTCCTCTTTCACTTGCGATTTTAATTCAAGATGATCTTTCTTCGGCCGTTAATCTTGAGCTTAAAACCATACGTGAGTTTATAAGAAGACTTCCTAGCGGTTCCCGTGTAATGGTTGCTTATATAAGGGGCGGAAATGTTTTGGTAAGACAAAAATTTACAGATGATCTAGAGAAGGCATCGAAAGCTTTGTCTTTAGTTTCTTCAAGTCAAATACCTACGGCAAATAACATTTTCCAATCGTTGAGAGAGGTAATTAAAAGATTTGATTCTTTGCCTTCTGGTAGAAGAGCGATTCTTTTAGTTTCTGACGGAATAGATTCATCGCTAATAACCAGTTTCTCTTTGCAGAGCCTTGATTTGGACAAGGCGATAAAGGCGGCGCAACAGAGAGGGGTTGCCGTCTATGCTTTTTATGCTGCGAGTAATCTAAGCGAGAGGCTTGGTAGTAAACAAATTCTAAACGCTCAGAGCGTGTTAATAAAACTTTCCGAAGAAACTGGTGGGAAATCCCTTTTTACTGGGCTTTCAATGCCGGTTAGTTTTTCGCCATTTTTACGGGAGCTAGCACTTTTTCTTGACCGACAGCTCGTTCTAACCTATCTTTCTACCAACATGAAGAAAGGATACTATCGTGTTGAGATCAAAGCTACTAACCCAGAGATCAAAATAGAGCACCCGAAAGGCTATTACTATAAATGATGGGATATCTGCAAATAACAATATGGACAATACCTAACTTCTTCTTTTATCAGAAAGCCTATCCAAAACAGCGGGAAAAAGGCAATTAGTAAAATAGCAAAAACTACCCAACCTGCCGTGGAAATTTTTTTGTCAATAATAGGAAAAACATGTTTTTGACATCGCCAGCAGTAGTTTGCAGGCTGGAAGGCAGGAGGTGTGTTTTGGTTGTAATTTGCGCTTTCTAAAAATGTCGTTCTTGCAGAATTTTGGACTTTTCTTGGATTTTCTTTTTCTGAAGTTAAAAAATTTTCTTCAGTTGTTTTCCAAATGTGTGGGGGTGGCGGAACGAAGTCTGCAGATTCAAAATTATGCCCGCAATTTGTGCAAAATCTATTATCTTGGTAGTCAATGTTTCCGCAATTTTTACACCGAATCATTTTGCAATTTTAAGATACGATAAAAAGTCTTACAAGGTTTCTTCGATACTTGTCTCCAAGTTTTTCTCAAGTGTATTCAAGTTTTTCTCAAGTGTCTTGAGTTAACTTGATTGTAATCATAAAGGGAATCATTTTGCTTGTTTTCGATGGTAGGTAATTATTCTGCATTATTTGGGGGTGTTTAATGATGAAGAGTTTAAAAAGAAAAAGCTTTGCTTTTATCTTAATCCTGCTCGCGGTTATTGCAGTGGGATGGTATTTCCAGATGTTTTCTTCGGCTCAAGACGAAATAGAGCAGAAAGATGAAGAGATCGTAAAATACTCCGAGCCAGAAGACTTGATAGAGTTTCGTAAGAGCGTTGGTGGAAAGGCTACACCCGTGATTGTTTTGCTAAAAGACGATCCAGTAGCACTAAAACAATTTCGAGAATCAATCAAAGATGGACAAGATGCTTTTCAGAAGCTAGCTAATTATGCAGTTCAACTGGTAAACAGGCAGGATGATTTCCTTGAATCGCTTGCCGATAGAGGCATACGAGCAAGAATGCGAGTAAATTATGCAAGGCAGATAGACGGTTCAATCAGGCGAGTTGAATATCGCTTTACTTACTTGATGAACGGATTTGTGGCTTACGTAGCGGATGATGATCTTAAGTTACTAAGAGAACAACCTGAAGTTTCTGCCATTTACGAAATAGAACAGACCAAGTTCATGGATGCTAAAGCAATTGATTATAGTTTGGGAACACAGCCTTCACCAAGTGATCGTCGTTTGGCTGTTTTTGGGCAGACACCTGAACTTACCCCATTTCCAGTTACTGGTCATCCTGAAAACCCACGCACTTCCGCTATTGATGGTTATGAAGGGCAAGGTATAAACATAGCAATTATAGATTCTGGGGTGGATTGGCGTCATCCGATGTTTGGTGGAACAGGGGATTCAACTGCATTACCTAGAGTATCTGGTAATCCTGCTAGGTCGGGAGACAACCGAAAGGTTATTTACTATTATGCTTTATCATCGCCGGGTGATCCGACGGATGATTTTGGGCATGGCACTTTAGTAGCTGCCTGTGCTGCTGGATTCAGCGTTGATGGTAACACGCCGCCGAATCCGGGTTATGGAATTGGAAGAGACGGGAACGGGGTAGGTCCAACCGTTAGTGGTGAAGAGTATCTTGGAACAGCACCACAAGCTAGGATTATGTCTTATAAAGTCTGCGGACCTGGGCCGAATTGTCTCGGGGATATCGAGCTTGCGATGGAAGATGCAGCTTCGCCTTACACATTGGTAGCTTCTGGTGATACTGGACCGGTTCCTGTTGCTAAGCCAGTGGCAGATGTTATAAATCTTTCTCTTGGTGATACGGCTGGCAGCGCTTCGGGAGCTTCTTCTGTTGCTGCAAACAATGCAGCATTAAATGGCACTATAGTTGTTGCTTCGGCAGGAAACTCAGGCCCTGGAGCTGGAACCGTAGGTGCTCCAGCAGCGGCAACTATGGCAATTGCAGTTGCTGCAAGCCTTCATCCAGGTTCTACTTCCGGAAGTGACGTTTTGTTAACAGGACAGGTTCCTGGCGAAATCTGCGATGGTGGCGGTTCTCGACCCGCAACTTGCAATTTAGGTACTGTAGGTGCCGGTCCTTCGCCGGAGTATGGACCAGCTTCCAACGCGAACACCGCTTATAATCCTATAGGAATCAAGGTGTTTTCGGTAGCAGGTGGCGGTGACATTCCACAGGGCTCTGTTTCCGCTCATTATGTGTATGTTGATCTAACTACTGGTGTGCCAGTGGTTCCAGCATCTGTTCAAAACAGAATTGCCTTGGTAAGGTTTACAGGAACATTCGCTCAAGCTGCGAATCTTGTTTCGACCCAAAATCCTGCTGCTATTCTTCTCATAAGCAATGTTCAATCAGCTACAGCTGTTCAAGTTATCGGGGGAAGACCAACCTATACAATAGGAACTGCCGATGCAGACACCTTGATAGATATGTTGCTTGACGGTGAAGACAATAGTCCAGGTCCGGCTCCAAATCCAGCGAATGGAGCTGTTTCATTTCGTCCGATAAGAATCGCTAACTCAGTTTCTCTTCCTGCGTTTACCTCTGAAATGGCAAGTTTTAGTTCTCGGGGACCAAATGATCATCCGACAGCAAATTATAGGCAGATAAAACCAGATGTAACAGCACCGGGTGTCGGTGTTGCTGGTGCTGCGACTCCCGATGGGCTGC
>JANWYH010000003.1:0-60774 GCA_025054715.1 Pyrinomonadaceae bacterium | reverse complement strand
CGGCAAATTATAGGCAGATAAAACCAGATGTAACAGCACCGGGTGTCGGTGTTGCTGGTGCTGCGACTCCCGATGGGCTGCCAGATGCGGTTCTGGGTTTGGCAAATCCGACAGGTTATACAAAAGCCAACGGGACGTCATTTTCGGGTCCTATAACAGCTGGGGCTATGGTTCTCATTCGCCAGAGAGTTCGTAATCAACTTGGGCTCGATACAGTTAATCTGAATGATCCGAATTATCGAAACAAAAGATTTGAAGCTGTAACCGTGGCGCGAGCACTACTACAAAACTCTGCAACTAATTTGAGAACTGGGTTAGGATCACCACAAGCCGACCCGGCACCTACTTCAATCAATGATCTCGGGGCAGGACACATAAATGTAGCAGGAGCGCTTTCTCTAAGGGCGATTATGGTTTCACCAACTTTACTTCTAAGAGATGCTGATCCGAATACTGCAGGAGATCAAAGAGAATTTAATATGCCTTTACGAAACCCACCTACGCTTGATCCAAATGGTAACTTAGAAGTTTTGTTGCCGACAGCTAGCTTCGGAAATCAACCTGTGGCAGGACTTGTCCAACCTACTGTTAGGACGAGAAAGGTTATAATCAGGGATCTTGGAGGCGGTGGAGGAGTTTATAATCTAACCGTTGCAAATAATAGAAACCTTGGAAGTGCTTTCTCGGTTAGCTTCACCTCGGATGAAGCTGGCAACAATCCTATAACCTCTGTAAGGTTGCCGTCCAGGGGCCAAGCGGTGTTTTATGTTCGCACAGTGGCAAATGGAGCACAAATTTCACCTAATACTGAATTTCAGTGGTATATCTACGCTACTCATGCTTCTACTGGACAAACCCTCAGAATGCCCTTTTATTACAGAGCAGTGGCAGGCTCAACCGGCAGTTTCAATGCGCCGGTTCAGACCAATCCAGGAGCCTCGCCTGGAACTATTGACCTGAATGGTTGTAACGTTGATTTAGACGGAAATTATACAATCAATTGGAATGCTCCAACAGGGACTCCGCCGATTGGTTATAGAATTGAAGAAGCAACAAATCTAAGTCAAATTTACTTTGACGATGCTAATACTCCTCTAGTTAATGGAGCAAATTCTAGGTGGTCGGGAAGCGTTCAATGGATTTCCGCTTTGAATCCAAACACAGGTAGTCTTGCTTACTTTATTCCTAATTTAGTTCAGCAAGATGAATCTCTCACTATGGTTGCTCCTGGTGTGGCCTTACCGGCTGGTCAAGGAGCTTCGCTGTCTTACCTTACCAATCAGAGCACCGAGCAGGATTTTGATTTCATAAATGTCGAGCTAAGTAGCAACGGTGGGCCATTCGTAACTTTAGGCACTTTTTCGGGAGTGTTTGTTGGAACTAGAGAGTTCGATTTAACGCCCTACGCCGGAACGACTGTTAGAGTTCGTTTCCGAATGACAAGTGACCTGCTGGTGACGGATATAGGCACTTACATAGAAGACATAAGAATTACGACTAACAACTTTGCTACTATAGCCGACGTTGGAAGCTCTCCTCTTAGCTACAACGTGACTGGCAGACCAAGTGGTACTAGATACTATAGAATAGCGGGAATATTCTCGACGCCAAGTGGCAACATAATAGGTCCTTATAGCAATGTTAGGTGCGTGTCTAGACCATAAACTTTTAGGCTAAAGAAAAACTTAGGAGGAAGTTTTATGAAATTCATGAAAGAAAGATTCATCTTGTTGTTCTCTGTGGTTGTAGTAGTGCTGATTTCGATTATTAAGCTGAGCGGTACTTCATCAAAGGCTGGAGGATTTGAAAAATCCGTCGAAAAGATTAAGCCTGAAGCAATCTATACGGTTACCTCAGCTAGTGATAGTGGCCCGGGAACATTAAGGGATGCAATTCAGCAAGCTAACAACAATCCCGGTCTAGATACTATAGAGTTTAACATCCCCGGTTCAGGCCCTCATGTTATAAATCTTGCTTCGGCTCTACCTGACATAACCGATCCAGTCGTTATTGATGGATACACCCAACCCGGATCTCAGCCTAATTCTAGTTGCAGCGGGACTGCAACTCTTCGAATTGTAATCAATGGTGCCGGGGCTGGGACTGGGGCTAACGGATTAACACTTGCTCCAGGAAGCGGTGGAAGCACAATTCGTGGACTTGTAATCAGTAATTTTGATGGAAGTGGAATAGAAGTTTGGACGAATAATAATGTAATTTCAGGTAACTACATAGGCACCAATTCATCAGGTAATGCTGCAGCGGGAAATGGAGTTGGTATTTTCATTATGGGAAATTCAAACACTATCGGCGGCGTGAATCCAGCACATAGAAATCTGATTTCTGGAAATGCCAGTGATGGATTGGTTGTCTTCGGAAGCAATAACAATGCTATACAGGGTAACTACATAGGAACAAATGCTTCTGGAAATAGCTCTATTCCAAATTCTGCTGATGGTGTTTTTGTACTTGGCTCCTCAAATACGATTGGAGGTAGCTCAACAACTCTGGGATGCTCTCCAGGAAACCTCATCTCAGGTAATGTTGGTGATGGTATTAGCATCATCGGCTCTTCTACCAATAACTTGGTGCAGGGAAATTTGATCGGAACAAATGCTTCTGGAATGAGTGCAATTCCGAACGGTTCTCAAGGAATCTACATCACAGGCTCAAATACAACAGTTGGAGGCCTAACCCCTGATCTTAGAAATTTACTTTCCGGCAATGGTGGCGATGGTGTGAACATAGGCGGAGGCTCTTCTAACACGGTTATTGGTAACTACATTGGCACCAATCTAGCTGGAAATTCATCAATTGGAAACAAAAATGGGGTTAGCGTTGATAATAACTCATCAGGGAATACGATCTCCAACAACCTTATTTCAGGTAATGAGGTAGGTATTGAGATAAACGAGGGAAACAACAATACAATTCAAGCAAATCTTATAGGAACTCAAGCCAACGGAACTAGCCCACTAGGAAATTCAGAGGCAGGCATCTATATTCACCAGCCGACTTCAACTGGCAATTTAGTTGGTGGTACTTTATCAGGTCAAGGTAACGTTATTATGTTCAACGGAAACGGAACTCTTATACCAGGACGTTTCGGAGAAGGTGGGATCATTATTTTTGCTGGTGCAACCGGAAATAGAGTTTACAGAAATAGCATTAACAATAATGCTGGACTTGGTATAGACCTTGGTAGCCTGAATGCAAATGGCGTCACCGCGAACGACCCGCTAGATGTGGATTCGGGCGATGGAAATAATTATCAGAACTTTCCACAGCTTACTTCGGCTATAAGCTCTGGAAGTTTAACAGTAATTCAAGGACTTTTATTGAGCACGCCGAATCGTTCGTTTAGGATAGAGTTTTTCTCAGTTCCCACGGCAGATCCCAGCGGTAATGGAGAAGGGGCTGTTTTTTTAGGCGCAACAAATGTTACTACAAATGCAGCTGGTGCTGCAACCATAAACTTTAACGCTTCTGTTGGCGTAACGGTAGGGCATTTTGTAACTGCTACTGCGACTGATCTCACTACGGGTGACACATCTGAGTTTTCCGCAGCTCAACAGGTTCAAGCGCCGACTTCAGCTGGTGTTACAGTAGCTGGGCGTGTTATGAATCAAAAAGGCTTCGGCATTCTGGGTGTTAGGGTGATTCTTGTAGATCAAAACGGAGCGATGAGAATATCAATAACAAACGCCTTTGGCTATTACAGCTTTGCTGACGTTGAAGCAGGACAGGTTTATGTGATAGAAGCCGTATCGAAAAGATACAATTTCAGAGCACAAGTTATTACTGTGAACGAGGACATGCAAGTCAACTTCATCGCAGAAGATTGAGACTTTCGTGGAAGAAAAAACTACTCTCCCCCTCCTCTCCTGTGCCTACTCTTCCACGAGTGAAGTGCTCGGTTTCCCCCAAAACCGAGCACTTCTTTTATTTTTTAGTACGAGAGATGTATAATCAGAGTAAGCTTGCTTTCGAAGGAATAGGCTTATGATAAAGAGCCTGCTTGATTCTAATGAACAGTCAAATGATGAGAAGATAAGTTCTACAGCCTCCAGTTCTGAAGAAAGAACGAGTCTTCCCGGATTCGTTAAAAAAAGCGTTGAAGAAGTTTCAAAAAAAGCTTTTGATGAGGAAACAACAAAATCATTACGAGAAAGCGGTTTAGCATGGAGTGCTGCTATTGCGCTTTTTGCCTCGGTAGTTTTTATGATGGCTATAGGTTGGATAATTGATACTTTGCTTGAAACGGCACCTTTAGGCATTGTTGTTGGGATAATTTTTGGTGCTTTGATAGGGTTTTATCAATTTTTCCGTATCACTTCTCAAATTTTTAAGTAAGTTTTCTAGTTGTTTAGGAGAGAACTGTGAAAGTAGCGATAGGAGCAGATCATGCTGGGTTTGAGGTAAAAGAGCAGATAAAGTCTCTGCTTGAGCAGATGGGAATTGAGTATGAAGACCTGGGAACGTACTCAACCGAGCCAGTTGATTATCCTGATTTTGGGGCGGCTGTTGCTAAAAGGGTTGCTTCTGGCGAAGCTAGTGAAGGAATAGTTGTTTGCGGTTCAGGAATAGGAGTTGCTATTGCTGCGAATAAAATTAGAGGAATTAGGGCAGCTCAGGCCTGGAACGAAGAGACAGCTCGTCTTGCCCGCCAGCACAATGACGCAAACGTTCTTGCCATCGGTGCAAGGGTTATTCCAAAAGAGGAGATTCCAAAAATTATCCGTGCGTGGTTTGATGCTCGATTTGAAGGCGGAAGACACGCAAGAAGAGTAGAGAAAATAAGGCAGCTCGAATGTTAGGAGAAAAGGAAATGATGAATCGTAAATTCAACGCACCTTTGAGTGAAATAGACCCAATTATAAGTAGAGCAATTGATGATGAGGTAAGAAGGCAGGCAAATGGCTTGGAGTTGATTGCTTCAGAAAATTTTGTTTCTGAAGCCGTTTTAGAAGCTATGGGCTCGGTTTTTACGAATAAATATGCCGAAGGATATCCGAAGAAAAGATATTACGGCGGCTGTGAATTTGTAGATGTAGTTGAACAGGTTGCTATTGATCGGGCAAAGGAAATCTTTAAGGCAGAACATGCCAATGTTCAACCTCATTCGGGAGCGCAAGCGAATATGGCGGTTTTCCTAGCGACGCTTAAACATGGTGATACCGTTTTAGGAATGAATTTGACGCACGGCGGGCATCTTACTCATGGGCATCCACTTAATTTCTCAGGCATTAACTACCGAATCGTTGAATATGGAGTTAATAGAGAAACTGAGCAGATTGACTATGATGAACTTGAAAATCTTGCTAAGCTGCATCGTCCGAAACTAATAATTTGCGGAGCATCAGCTTATCCGAGGGTTATAGACTTCGAGCGCATATCGGAAATTGCTCGATCTGTCGGTGCTAAAGTCATGGCGGATATAGCTCACATTGCAGGTTTAGTTGCTGCAGGAATCCATCCCTCTCCTGTTCCATACTGCGAATTCGTGACGACAACAACTCATAAAACATTGCGAGGACCGCGCGGTGGACTGATTTTGTGCAAAGAGGAGTTTGCGAAGGAAATTGATCGAGCTGTTTTCCCTGGAGTGCAAGGCGGACCGCTTGTTCACATAATCGCAGCAAAGGCCGTCGCCTTTGGCGAAGCCTTGCGCGAGGATTTCAAAGTTTATCAACGCCAGGTAGTGTCAAATGCGAAAGCATTGGCAGAAGAGCTAAAAAATCAGGGATTGCGACTTGTTTCTGGTGGTACCGATAACCACTTGCTTTTGGTAGATGTTTATCTAAACGGCAAAGGCATTACAGGTAAGGAAGCAGAGAAAGCGCTCGAAGAAGTCAACATTACAGTTAACAAAAACACGATTCCATTTGATCCTAACAAGCCCTTTATTGCTTCAGGTATCCGTATTGGAACGCCTGCACTAACTACTCGCGGGATGAAAGAAGAGGAAATGCGACAGATTGGAAAGATGATTGCCGAAGTCATAAAAGAACCAAAGTCTGAAGAAGTAAAGGTAAAGGTTCGCAAGCAAGTAGCCGAACTTGTAGCGAAATTTCCTCTCTATCCGAAAAGATATAAAACTTCTGCAGAAGGAAAAGTCGGACTTTAGCATTCAGTGACGATTGTAGATTGCCAATTTCTGCCTATACTTCGCTTCTATGTAAATTACTAGTGTCGGCTAGTGCTGGTGGAATGATTAAGTTGGCTAAGAAGGTTCCTGAGAATAGCTGAAACTAATCCTGAGTGCATTTTTAAATATGGCGGAAAGGGTGGGATTCGAACCCACGGTACCCTTTTGGGGTACACAGCATTTCCAGTGCTGCCAGTTAAGCCACTCCTGCACCTTTCCGCTCAACTTAGTAGTTTACTCAATTTTGTAGTCTTCATCAAATCTCATTCTTCGGAGATAGGAACGAAAGCAATCAACTATTCGCCTGGTATAATAAAGAAATTGCCTTTCGAAAACCGAGTAGCTGGTTTGCTATCCATCCATCTGTTATGAGCATAAGCCCATAGGTGTAGATTTTCGTTTACGCCTTTTCAAGCAAGGGTCATTATCTAGAGTTGCTACGCTTGTAAACTAAACTGGAGAAATTCAGGTTCCGTTGAGTTGAGAAGCCTACAAGTAGCAGAGCTTTTAACTTTGCTCTAGTCAATGCGCTCGGGATCTCAAACTTCGGCGCACTAAGTCTAGATAAGAGGCAAGGTGGGGAAGCTCTAAAGATAAAGATTTATAACTTCGGTTTAAGGGGATTTGTAGAGTTGGGCGGGGGTAAAAAACTTTGCAATTCTTCGGAAACTTAAACTTGACTTTTCCAACTGCTTCTAAGAGACATCAGAGATAACCTTCCAGCTAATTGCGCTAATACTCGGTTCTAAACTCAGAGTTCCTACTATTTCCTCTAATTTTCTATCATCTCTTTGCTCTACCCATATTTCAGCCTGAATTTCGAGTTTGTCGTTGCTTACATCTTCACTAACTAGGGCTCGAAGTGACAAACCTTTTTGGATAACAGTATGTAGAAGCAAAGAGCGCAATCTTTGTTCGTCTTTGTTACGACAGACCACAAGAATCTGGTAAAGAGCCTCACCAGCTTTTTCCTCTTTCGCTATGATAGTTCTTCTTTGTTTATCAAGAATTTGTCCCAAAGGTCTAAGGAGTATGTGAGTTAAGAGCACGGCAGTAGTTCCAATAAAGGCTTCGGTAATAAAACCTACGCCACAGAGTGTTCCGACTGCACCGCTACACCAAAGGGTAGCTGCAGTGTTTAACCCTTGAACATTGAATCCCTCTCGAACGATTAAGCCTGCTCCGAGGAATCCTATGCCTGAAACAACTTGTGCTGCTATTCTGGTTGGACTAGTATCGGGCGAGAGCATCAGACTTATGCTTACAAACATAGCAGATCCCAAGGCTACGAGTGCATTTGTTCGCATTCCTGCCAGCCTTTGCCTACGTTGTCTTTCTGCTCCAATTATGGCTCCTAAAACTAGAGCGGCTAAGATATATCTAACGAAGCTGATTGTTTCCATCTCTTCTCCTAAGATTTAACTTTCCATCTTGAACTTAGTAGAAGCAAGTTTATAAAGTCTTCGCCATACAGTCCGGTTTATTAGAACGACTACAGACGCCATCACCAGAGTTGAGGCAAATAAAAGTTCCATATTTCCTTCGCTTGACGAGCGATTTATGATTGCACCGAGACCGATTGTTGAGAGTGTTTCGTTTTTAAAACTGAAATACTCTGCTACAATACTAGCATTCCAAGCACCGCCAACCGCCGTAACCATACCCGTTACTAGATACGGAAAAATAGCCGGTAGAATTAAGAGTCTCCATCTGTTTATGAAACTGAATTTGAATACCGCAGATGCTTCACGAAGGTCGTTAGGTATAGACATTGCCCCTGCAATGACATTAAAAAGGATATACCACTGTGTTCCAAGAAGCATTAGAGCAATTGCGCCTATGCTAAGTCCTCCTCCCCAGTGAATTAAAAACAACAAAACAACGGGGAAGAGAGCAGTTGCTGGTATTGAGGCAACAACTTGAACGATGGGTTGTGCAAAGCGTGCAACTTTTGGGCGAAGTCCTATCCAAACTCCTACCGGAACTGTCCAAGCTAAGCCTATGAGAAGAGCTGCAAGAACTCTTAAGAAGGTAGCCAAGGCACCTTGAATAAGCATTAGTATTTCGTCGCTGCTTAACCCTGAGAAAAGCCTTATGGTTAACCATAGGCCATACACTACAAAAGCAAGAGCTAATGCAAAATACAGATTTTCTACTATTCTCTTGCGAATTAAACTAGGTTTTTTGCGATCCGCAGAGTTCCTCCTGCTAAGTAACAATGTTATTTTTTCGTTGAGGGGATGAAGTAGATTTTTGCTAACTCTGTCAATTATACTAGAACGGCGTATCAGGTTGAGTATTTTTGACCTCGGTTTTATTTCGGATTCGACTTGTTCTAACTTAAATTTATCTGACCAGGCAATTAAAGGGCGCCATAACAAAAGGTCTAAAATGACTATGACGGTGATCATGGTTCCTAGTCCCCACAAGATAGCAGTTACGTCGCCTTCGTCCGCTGCTTTTTGGAGATAAGAACCTAGCCCAAGTAAGCGGAAATCTTTTTCGCCCAGAGTGAACATTTCACAAGCCATCAGAAAGAACCACCCCCCAGCTACTGACATCATCGAATTCCAAACAAGACCTATGGTTGAATAGGGTAATTCTAAGTATCTAAACCGCAGCCAACGGCTAAAGTTATACACTTCAGTTACTTCTCTTAACTCTTTTGGAATACTTTTCAAGGAGCTATAAAAACTGAAAGCCATGTTCCAAACTTGCCCTGTGAAGATTAAAAGAATAGAACCCAGTTCTACACCAACTTGTTTTGTGGGAAAAAGAGCAACCATTGCGAGCATTACACCTGGTAAGAAGCTAAGGACTGGTATAGACTGCAAGATGTCAAGTATCGGGAGCATTACTCTTTCAGCGCGAGCATAATAAGCGGCAATGTATCCATAAACTATTGCAAACAGAAAGCTAAGAAGATAAGCAATTGCCATTCTTAATAGTGAGTATCCGGCATAAATGGGAAGCACTTCTGGCGAGAGTGAGATTTCAGCTTTTTCTTCTACAGGACCGAACCAAGGTGAGATGGCTGTTATAACACCGTAGATAACAGCAATAGTTGATAGAAGAATTATAAAATCAGAAAGAAGAGAAAACTTTCTTTCCGAAAATATTAATTTTGATTTACCATGAAGCATCTCACAACTCCGTCAAGAAAAGGCATTGACTTTGTCCGTCATAGTCAAATATCTCAGCGTAGCGCCCCCAATGAATTGCTGTATTCAGCTGTCTAGATGCTTCTTCCTCAGAAAAGTGCTCTTCTAATATGTCGAGGAAGAATTCTTCTGGTAGTTTTCTATCACTTTTCGTCCTGAGAGAACTTTCAATCTGACGTAAAAGAGGGATATTTTCTAGAGCAGATTCGCGAAATATCTTCTTTCTTTCTAGGATGTCCGATTTTACGAAGGTTTCTCCTTGCAAAGTTAGCTCAATATCTCCCTCGTCAACCTTAACGAAGCCTAGCAACGATGCAGCGTCTACAATCGGAAGCAAGTCATCTATCTCCATCATCAGTTCATCTGCTAGATGATAAAGATCGTCTTTTCCACCACGATCGGAGAGAATTTCTAGAAGTCCTGCTATTCCGCCGGGACGAGCATGCGGTAGCATTATATGCTTTGCTTTTTTCTCTTTTATGGTGTAAGCTTCTGTTTCTAACTCTTCATCTGGTTTTGTCAAAACCTTGTAAATGTAATCAACCATTTCTATAAATTCTTCTGAATTGCGGTTTCGCGGTCGAGGCAGATTAATATCAATATCAACACGTATGTAAGCAGGATTTTTCCCAAGAACGACGATCCTGTCGGCTAAAAATACAGCCTCTTCTATGTTGTGGGTAACAATAAAGATGGTACGAGTGGGTATTTTTCTTTTTAACCAAAGATCTAATAATTCTTTGCGAAGGTTTTCTGCAGTCAAAACATCTAATGCTGAAAAAGGTTCATCCATGAATAGAACTTCTGGTTCTACAACAAGAGCACGGGCAAAACCTACTCTTTGTTTCATTCCGCCGGAAAGTTCTTTAGGATACGCCATTTCAAAACCGTCTAATCCTACTATATCTAAAATCTTTAATGCTCTTTTATGTCTTTCGACGCTGTTTATACCACGTGCCAACAGGGGAGCTTCAACGTTTTCGAGTACGGTTAACCAAGGAAAGAGTGCAAAGCTTTGGAAAACTACGGCAGCATTCGGTTTTTGATGGTCTATGGGATGACCATGCCAGTAGATTTCTCCCGCTGAGGGGATTTCTAATCCTACAAGCATACGAAGTAAAGTTGATTTACCACATCCTGACGGGCCGAGAAGTGCTAATATCTGATTTGGGTAGATTTTAAGATTTGTTGGAGCAATTACTTGTATTCGACTTCCATCGGGTTGCTTATAAAATTTTTCAACCTCTTTTGCTTCTATGATTGCAATTCCCTTTTCTGTCATATTTTGCAAGTCGGTGTGAAAACCCAGTATAGCACCTTGATTTTCGAGTTACTATGTTACAAATACCTTAAAAACGAAGATTAAATTAGAAGAGACAAAAGACTACTATTTCTTATAATGGAGAGAAACTTGTCTCTTCTTTTCTAATTTCGCACTTATCTAATTTCGCGCTTAAAAAATCTGCTCAGGTTTTGCGGGCTTAGCAAGTTTTTACTCATCCTTATAAATTAAGACGACAGGTTTTCCGTCGGAATTGATATAAGCCCTATACATGCCTTCTGTATTGAACGAGATACCGATATTTCCGAACTTATCTATCGCAATAACACCACCGTCACCACCTAATTTTTTCAACTTTTGTTGGATCACTAGATCAACGGCTTGCTGAATTGGTAAAGCTCTATACTCCATCAAAGCAGAAATGTCTCTTGCAACGCCTAGACGAATGAAATATTCGCCCCAGCCAGTTGCTGAAACTGCGCAAGTTTCGTTATTTGCGTATGTTCCGGCTCCAATGATTGGCGTATCACCAACCCGACCAAACATTTTATAGGTCATGCCACCTGTAGAAGTTCCAGCAGCCAAATTCCCGTATTTATCGAGAGCTACAGCTCCAACTGTTCCATATTTACTTGTCTTTTGGTTTGCTTGTTTTTCGCGTTCTTTCTTAACTCTTTCGTATTGTTCCCAGCGCTCTTTCGTCCAGAAGTATTTTGGATCAACTATATCTAGACCATTTTTGACGGCAAATTTTTCTGCTCCTTCGCCGATCAACATAACATGCGGCGACTTTTCCATGACTACGCGAGCTAAGGAAATGGGATTTTTCACTGTATGAATTCCTGCGACCGCACCGGCTTTTAGGGTTTTCCCGTCCATTATTGAAGCGTCTAGTTCCACACGTCCATCCGCTGTAAAAACAGCACCTTTGCCGGCATTAAAAAGCGGCGAGTCTTCAAGAATACGAATTGCAATTTCGACTGCATCGAGAGCTGATTTGCCTTCTTGAAGGGCTTTATAGCCAGCCATCAAAGCTTCCTCGAGCTTTTGGCGGTATTCGGCTTCCTTTTCGGGTGTTAACGAGCCTCTTGGTATGACGCCTGCTCCGCCGTGCACGACAAAACCAATTCTTGGGTTCTGGGGTGACTGCAACTGTTTAATCTCTGCACCTCCGCGTTGTTTTTGTGACAGACCAGAAATCGCAAAAATTGCGAAAAAAATCAAGGTGGAAAGTTTCTTCATAGACTTTTACTCCTTTGGAAAATTTAATCTAGTCTTTTGAAGTTTTCAAATTCTAACCATAAGCTTGGCAGACTTAAAAGTTTTTGAGCTGTTGTAGTATGCGCTCGACGGTTAAAAACGTCGTAATCTTGCTTTTCTATCTCGTCCAGAATTTTTGCATAAATCCTTGAGGCTAAGAAAACCGTAAATCTTGTGTCTGGTTCGAGTATCGGAATGCCTTGTTCTGCTTCCTTGTAAAATTTCCTCGCTCTGTCGATCTGAAACTTCATTAAACGGATGAAATTGTCATCTTTTTTTCCTTCAATTATTTGCTCTTCACTGACTCCAAAATTTTTCAAGTCTTCAAGCGGTATATAAATCCTTTGCATTTTCGCATCCTCGCCTACATCGCGCAAGATGTTTGTAATCTGCATTGCTATGCCCATAGCTTCGGCAAATTTAAGGGCTGATGGGTTTTGATAACCAAAGATTTCACAACTCATCAGACCGACCGTAGAAGCTACTCGATAGCAGTAAACGTAGAGTGTATCAAAGGTCTCATATCTTTTTACATGAGTGTCCATCAAAACGCCTTTTATCAATTCTATAGGTAACGAGAGAGGAATTTTGTAGCTTCTTAGAACGTCACTCCACGCCAGTAACACTAAGTTTATTCGGTCATTTGAGCCGCTGGGAAAACCGTCATTGTAAAGTTTTTCAAGTGATTCTTGCCATTTTTTTACTTCTTCTATTGCATGTGATTCATTTTCTATTTTGGCTTTGTCGATCTCATCGTCAACATGTCTGCAGAAGGCGTAAAGTACGTAGATAGATTTTCTTTTCTGTTTTGGGAGAAATTTTGAAGCGAAGTAAAAACTTTTAGCATGTTTTTTCGTTATTGCCTTGCAGTATCGATATGCTTTTTTTAGTTCCAGACTCATCTGTTTTGTTCATCGAAGAATTTGCGAGCTTTTTCGGCTAAACTTAAAGGTACTGTTATTCTAAATGGATGCTTTGCGAAAAAGGAAGGTACTTTTTTTACTTTTGCACCTAATCTTTCCAGCGTCTCTGCGATTTGCTCGTCGGTTAGTTGTGTAGCTTGAAAATGCTCAGCGGCTCTTCTAAATGCGCCTAAGAGGCGGTCTAATGCTAGCTGCCTATCCGCAAGTTTATGTCCGCGGGTCTGGAACTCACCGAGTGCATATAGAGCAATCTTTTCGATTTCACAATGCTGAACTTCATCGAAAAGACTCTGCTGCTTCACAGTAATTATGCTAAATGAATTTTGTTTTGTTATCCAAATGATACTATTTTAACTTAGCGGAAATTTGTGTTATTTTTTGACTTCGGGGTGATGAAAGAGTGGAAAATAGGTCTCGGAGTGTGCGGAGGAATTGCTGCTTATAAGGCAGTAGAAGTTTTAAGACTTCTTCAGAAGGCTGGCTGTTTTGTGCAGGTCGCAATGACAAAAGAAGCTACTAAATTCGTCAAGCCCCTTACCTTTCGAGCTTTGACGAATCAGTATGTTATAGTTGACGATTATTCTGCGGATAATCCTGATCCGATAGCTCACGTTAATTTTTCTCAAAACATAGACTTATTACTGATTGTTCCGGCGACGGCTAACATTCTGGCAAAATTTGCTAATGGAATTGCCGACGACTTTTTAACTTCAACCTATCTTGCCTCTACTGCACCCGTAATGGTTGCGCCTGCTATGAATACTGCTATGTGGAATCATCCGGCTACGAAGAGAAATGTGCAAAGGCTTAGAGAAGATGGGGTTATTTTTATCGAGCCGGTCGAAGGGGAGCTAGCTTGTAAAACAGTTGGAACTGGCAAATTAGAAGACGTTGAAAACATAGTCAGGCAAGTCCTAAGTTTTCTAGAATCAAGACAGAGTGTCGAAGCAGTCGAGCAAGATTTAGAGGGAGAACATTTATTAATTACCGTTGGTGGAACTAGGGAGGAGATTGACCCTGTAAGATACATATCTAATCATTCTTCTGGAAAGATGGGGTTTGCTATAGCAAGAGCAGCTCGCAGACGAGGTGCTGAGGTTACCTTGATAGTGGGAAATGTTATAGCGAGCCCACCCGAAGGCATGAAAGTTATAAACGTAGTTTCAGCCGAGCAGATGTATCAAGCCGTTATGGACGAGCTTAAAAAAGCTACCGTTTATATTGGAGCTGCAGCCGTAGCTGATTATTCTCCGGTCAATCGCTCTAGCTCAAAGATAAAGAAAAATTCTGATAGGTTGACGATTGAGCTAAAAAAAACTCCTGATATACTGAAAGCGGTTTCGCTAAAAAGGCACGATGGATTAGTTGTTGTGGGATTTGCTGCTGAGACCGACAATGTTGAAGAATACGCCAAAGAAAAGCTGAAGGAAAAGAATTTGGATTTGATAGTTGCTAATGACATTTCTTCTTCGGAAAGTGGTTTTGGTTCTGACAAAAACAGAGGGTTTATACTTGGGCGGGATGGATCCAGAGTAGAAGTGCCACTTATGTCTAAAGAGGAAATGGCTGAGAAAATTTTGGATGAAATCGTAAGGCTCAGGAACAAATGAAAGAAGAATTAAAGGAGTTAATTTCAGGTTTAAGGGCTAATCTTTCTTACCTTCGCGATTTAGGGGTTCGAGACTTATGGATTGAAAAACAGGAGCAAACTGTCCCAGAAATAAAGAGTAGTGAAGAAGCCAAGGTTTTCAAACCATCAATTAGTTTGTCATCTCAAGAAAAGCAAGCCGAAAGAAACGAAAGGTTAGCAAATATAATAGAAAAACTAAGGCCTTCGAAGCTAAACATCGGGAATTTAGACAGTTCCGAAAAAAAACCGGTTTTGCTTTTTGATACGATTACTCCTGCTGAAAACCAAGATAACCTTGAGAAAATTCGTGCTGACATAGGTGATTGTCATAGATGCCCACTTTATAAACATAGAACTCAAATAGTGCATAGCAAAGGAAATCCAAATGCGAAGTTGATGTTCATTGGTGAAGCACCTGGTGCGGATGAAGATATTCGCGGTGAACCTTTCGTAGGGCGAGCAGGACAGCTTCTTACGAAGATAATAGAGGCTATTGAATTAAAGCGCGAAGAGGTTTTCATAGGAAATATCAATCGTTGTCGTCCGCCGGGAAATCGTCAACCAACGCCTGAAGAAGCTAAGGTTTGTCGGGAGTTTATTATAAGAGAAATTTTTGTTATCCGTCCAGTTTGCATTGTGACTTTAGGAAGTACAGCATGTCAGTATCTTTTGAATACAAAGGTTTCTATTACGAAGATAAGAGGTCAATTTCAGGACTTTCAGGGAATTAAGGTTATGCCGACGTTTCATCCTGCTTATCTTTTACGTGATCCATCTAAAAAAAGAGATGTTTGGGAAGATATGAAAAAAGTGCGAGACTATCTGAAAAGCTTTCAGTAATGCAACTTCCGCTTTTTACAGATCCAGCTAAAAAAGAAACTCTTGAAGAAATTTACGAGGAGATTCTTCAAAAAGGTAGGTTGCTGTTTCCTAATAGGATTTTTATCTTTGGAGATGGTGAACCTTCATCAGGAATAGTTTTTATCGGCGAATCTCCCGGTCCGCCTGATCTAGAGTCGGGAAAACCTTTCAGGGGACCTGTGGGGGAATTGCTTGACAAAATTCTTGGTTCGATAGAGCTGGATCGTAAGAGCTGTTATCTAACGAATGTAATCAAGTTTATTTGCGAAGGAGAAGAAATTACTCACGAGATGCTGAAGTTTTTTACTCCTTTCTTACTTCGGGAAATTTCTGCTTTAAGTCCGAGGCTTATAGTTACGCTTGGCAACACTCCTACGAGAGTTTTATTAAACACAAAACAACGGATTAGTTTGCTTCGCGGAAGATTTTATGAGTTTTACGGGGCAAAACTTTTGCCTACATATAACCCTGCTTATCTTATGCGAGATGCATCGAAGAAAAGAGAAGTTTGGGAAGATATGAAAAAGATAAAGGCATTTCTTCAATCTTGAAGAAATGCCTTTTTTGTTATTAAGCTTTTGCGGTTTCTGTGGCAATTAGTCGAGAATTTACAGCTTCCCAGTTTATATTTGAGAAGAAAGCTTCTATGTATTTGGGTCTATCTGCTGGCACATAGTCGAGGATAAAGGCATGTTCCCAGACATCCATGACCAAGATAGGTTTATAGCCAGCTACATTTCCTGTCTCATGCATATTTATCCAATGATTTGACAGGGTGCCAGTTACGGGGTCTTGGTAACAGATAGCCCAGCCTACGCCTCTCATTTTGCCGACATTTATGAAATCTGCCTTCCATGTTTCATAACTTCCGAAACTTGCTTCTGCAGCTTTGTAAAAGGCAGAATCTTTTGATGGATCGCCACTTCCGTCTTTTGTAAGATTGTCGAAGTAGTATTCATGTAAGACCATTCCGTTGTATTCAAAGCCGAAGCGGCGTTTTAATTCGCTAAATGCTGCTGTTTTTGTCGGATCGAGATTGCCGTCTTTTATAAGTTCGGCTATTTTTTCATTCAAGAGATTTGTATTTGTGACATAACCTTCATAAAGCTTGAAATGTATTTCTAAGGTTCTGTTAGAAATCCCATTCAGGTCGCTCAAATTCCAAGTTCTTGCTTTGTAAACCGTGTTAAGTCCCATCGCTTTTCACCTCGTTGATTAGTGTTTGATTTAATTATAACGCAAATCTTCTAGATTCAAGAAACCTCGTTTTTTTCGAGGCGTTCTTTTCTTGCAACACCTGTTTTGTAAGCTGCTTCTACAACTTCCTTTGCGACTGCCATTACGACGCGTTTATCAAAGACCGACGGGATTATATAATCTGGGTGAAGTTCATCTTCGCTGATTATGCTGGCGATAGCTTTTGCTGCAGCTAATTTCATTTCTTCGTTTATCTGGGAAGCTCTACAATCGAGCGCTCCTCGGAAGATGCCCGGAAAGCATAATACGTTATTTATTTGATTTGGGTAATCGCTTCTTCCGGTTGCCATTACAGCTACTAGTCCTTCGGCTTGTTCAGGCATTATTTCTGGAATTGGATTTGCCATTGCGAAAACTATCGGATCTTTTGCCATGTTTTTTAAGTCTTCTCTTGTAAGAAGTCCCGAGACGCTTAGTCCTAAAAAGACGTCCGCTCCTTTGATTACGTCATGAACGCTTCCTTTTTCTTTGTTTGGGTTTGTGTTCTTGGCGTACCATTCTTTTATCCAATTCATATTTTCTTGTCTTCCTTCATATATTGCGCCTGATTGGTCGCATCCTATCAAATTTTTTGCTCCTGCCTCTATCAATATCTTTGTACAGGCTACACCGGCAGCTCCTACGCCGCTTATTACGATTTTTATTTCATCGATTTTCTTGTTGACGATTTTTAGGGCATTTATAAGGGCAGCAAGCACAACAACGGCTGTTCCATGTTGATCATCATGAAAAACTGGTATGTCTAACTCTTCTTTTAGTCTTTGTTCTATCTCAAAGCATCTCGGAGCTGATATATCTTCGAGATTTATACCGCCAAAGGCTACGGATATGTTTTTTACGGTTCTAACTATCTCTTCGGGGTCTTTTGTTTTCAGGCATATAGGAAAAGCATCAACTCCGCCGAATTCCTTAAAGAGCTGACATTTTCCTTCCATAACTGGCATTGCTGCTTCGGGACCAATATCACCGAGCCCCAAAACTGCGGTTCCATCGGATACTACTGCAACGGAGTTCTTTTTTATGGTAAGAGTGAAAACTTTTTCTGGGTCTTTATGAATTGCTTGAGATATACGAGCTACGCCCGGCGTGTAAGCCATTGAAAGGTCGGCGCGTGTTTTTAGCGGTTTTTTTGAGACAATTTCGATCTTTCCGCCGAGATGTAACAGGAAGGTAAGATCAGATACATTTACAATTTCAACGCCGTTGATTTGTTTTATGGCTTTGATTATTAGCTCACCGTGAGCTTCGGAAGCTGCATTAACGGTTATGTCTCTGATTAGAAAATCTTTACCAACTGAAACAATATCGATTGCACCTATATCTCCGCCTGCTTTTCCTATTGCTGTTGTTATTTCGCCTAATTTCTTCGGATGATTTTCTATTTTTAACCGAAAAGTCATCGAATAGCTGGCGCTCGGGCTTAAGTGTTCCATAGTTTTCGTTCCTTTATACATATTTATATTAGATTAGCTTTTCCGAGTAGCTTCAACAAGTCTTCAGACGGAACGTAAAAGCAACCTCATTACGCCTTCTATTTTAAGATTGGTTGTAAAAATGGATTTGAGACTCTTGTTTTCAGGTTTTAATTCAATTGCCTGGTTTGTGAAGAAAATCCTTCTTAGTAGAAGCGAGCCTTCAAAATTTACGAGCACGATGTCCGCGTTTTTCGGATTTTCACTTGTTCTTTCCAAAAGCACGAGATCGCCGGGCATGATGAAGGCTTCATTCATGGAATCGTCGGGCATGCGGTATGCGTAGAGCAGATCAATTTTTGTTTTAAGCAACGAGCGAGAAATTAGTAAAGGCTGATTGTCTTCAACGAGCCATTCGATTCTACACAAGTTTTCTTCTAAGGTTTTAGGCGATGTGAGTATCTCAATATAGAAACTTCCATTTATTCGCTGGCGGCGTATCAGTCCGAGTTTTTCCAACAGAGTTATGTGTTTTGCAACCGTAGCTTTTGATTTAATGCCGAAATGTTTCGCTATTTGTTGATAGGATGGACGATAACCGCGTCTTTCCATGAAGTCACAGATAAAATCAAAAATTTGTCGTTGTCTTCGTGTGAGCATTCCGTAAAATTGTATAGTAAAGCTAGCAAGCTTTACAAACTGTTCATCTTTCGCGCAAGGTTAGTAAAGGTATGCTGAATCGCTTTTTTTATTTCTTGCCAAACAACGTCGAAGATTTGGTTGCCAAGGAAGCAGAAGATTGGCGTTTGCAGAATAAGGTGCAACTTCTTTGGGAGAGAGATGCACGGCTTTGGACTGGCAGGAACGAATCGGAGTGGCTTGGTTGGCTGCGGATTGCTGAAAGAGAAGTAGCTGATTTGGAAAAATACCACGAGTTTGCCCAGTTCTCAAGAAACTTTGAATTTATAGTTTTGCTCGGTATGGGTGGCTCATCGCTTTGTGCGGAGGTTTTAGCTCGCACATTCAAGAAAGATAATTTTTTTGTTTTGGATTCAACTGTTCCGGCGCAAATAGTTTCAGTTGAAAAAAGGATTGCTCCCGAAAAGACTCTTTTTATTGTGGCTTCAAAATCTGGGACTACTCTAGAGGTTGACTGCCTAAGAGAGTATTTCTACGAGAAGGTCTCTGCTTTGTTGGGCGAAGATAAGGCTGGTAAGCATTTTGTTGCGATAACTGATCCAAACACTAAGCTTCATGTTTTGGCTAGAGAAAGAGGTTTTAGCCGAATTTTTCTAGGTGAGCCACAAATTGGAGGGAGATTTTCGGCATTGTCGGTTTTTGGGCTTATACCGGCAAGCGCGATGCAAATAGATGTTGAGAGACTTCTTAAAGAAGCTCTTTTTATGTCAGAAATCTGCAAGTTAAATCAAACGGAGAAAAATTATGGAGCAATTCTGGGACTTATTTTGGGAGTTTGCTGGAAGCTCGGAAAAGACAAGCTCACGATTTTTTGTTCTAAAGAAATAGAAAGTTTCGGTGCTTGGCTCGAGCAGCTAATTGCTGAAAGCACAGGAAAAGAAGGGAAAGCCATAATACCAATTGATAAAGAAAAGCCTTTGCCCAAGCTATCTGATTATGATGATGACCGTCTTTTCGTCCATTTGAAATTCAAAGACTCGAATGCGATTGATTCTGAAGGTTTTGCAGCCTTCGGTAATCCGTTTGTGAGGATTGAAGTAAAAGATGAGTTTTCATTGAGTCAAGAGTTTTTCCGTTGGGAGTTTGCAACGGCTGTTGCTAGTGCTATTATGCAGGTAAATCCCTTCGATCAGCCAGATGTTGAATCTACTAAAGTTGAAACTAGAAGATTGATGAAAGAGTATGAATCCTCAGGTGAACTTGCTCAAAAAAGACCATTTTTTGAGTCTGATGGAGTTAGCTTATTTGCTGATGAGAGTTATCGTGCTAATCTAGAAAAATTTGTTGGTGAAGAAAAGAGCCTGGCAAAATTTTTAGAAGCTCACATCGAGCATATTCAAGAAGGCGATTATTTTGCTATTTTGGCTTATCTTAAGATGGATTCACAGATTGAAGAGGCCCTACAGCAGATACGTCATAAAATCTTGCATAAGAAGCTTTGTGCTACTTGTATAGGATTCGGGCCGAGATTTCTTCATTCGACTGGTCAGGCTTACAAGGGTGGTCCAAATAGCGGAGTTTTTCTTCAGATAACTGCCAATGATGAGCATCAACTACCTATTCCAAATCGTAAGTACAGTTTTGCGGTGGTAAAATCGGCTCAGGCAATCGGAGATTTTCTAGTTCTAAGTGGAAAGAAACGGCGAATTTTACATGTTCATATCAGTGGTGATGTAATGGAAGGGCTGGAAAGGATAAATGGAGCTTTGATCTGAGGACATTTGGTTTTAGCAAACCTATTTATGTGGTAAACTTAAAGCTTGAGATGGCAAAGGTTGCATTTGTGCGAAAAGGAATTTCAATACTGATTAAGTTTGCAGCACTCGTTGTTTTAGCCCTGGCTTTTTTTGCTGGAATGGTTGCGGCAATATGGTTTTCTTTGCGAGGAGAAGAGATAAAAGTTCCTGAAATAGTTGGTAAGGATTTTTATGAAGGCGAAAGGGAATTGGAGAATTTGGGACTAAAAATCAAACGTCGCTCTTATCGTTATAGTAAAGAAAAACCCAACACGATTCTCGAGCAAAGTCCGCGTCCCGGTGAAACAGTGAAAACGGGGCAAACTATACTTGTTGTTGTAGCGCAAGCAAACCCGGAAAGCACAGAAGCTCCGGCAACGATTAAAAAGAATCTCGAAGATGATCTGTTTCCTTTAATCGAAGACGAGAATGAGACGAGACAACAAAAAAATTCTAATGTGAGAAGATTGGAGAGAACTAGAGACATTATAAGAAACAAGAATGCAAATCTGCCAAATTCAGAGTCGAATAAAAACAGCAATCAAAACAACCGTGCTGACGAGAAGAAAACAGAAAATAAGAACGTAGAGTCGAAGCCGACGCCAACGCCGATGAAGACCCCAGCTACTCTACCCAGCGGCGGCGAGCTTCGAAATCGTAGAGTTATTCCTTAGAAAGCAACCAGAACGTCAATGCAGATCAACAAAATGATACAGATAGCGCCATCAATTCTTTCAGCCGATTTTACTAAGCTAGGAGAGCAGATAGAGGCTGTTGAGACTGGTGGAGCCGAAATTTTACATTTTGATGTTATGGACGGGCGCTTCGTCCCAAACATAACCGTAGGTTTGCCGGTTTTGAGATCGGTTAGAAAAAAGACTAGATTAAAGATTGATTGTCATCTAATGATAGTTGAGCCAAGCCGATATGCTGTTGAATTTGTAAAGGCTGGAGCAGATATGGTTTCTGTTCATGTGGAGGCTGACCCTCATCTTCATAGAACACTCATGGCAATCAAGCAGGCTGGGGCGCAAGCCGGTATTGCCGTAAATCCTGCTACTTCCCTTTCAATTTTGGAAGAAGCCCTGCCGTTTGCAGATTTTGTTCTTTTGATGTCTGTAAATCCTGGCTTTGGCGGACAGCGATTTATACCGAGTTCGATTGAGAAATTGCGACGGCTAAAACAAATGATAGTTGAGAAGGGTTTACGAGCTAGAATAGAGATTGACGGTGGTATTACAAAGCAGAACATCGCAAGGGTAGTAGAGGCTGGGGCTGAGATAATTGTTGCGGGTTCTGCCATCTTTGATGATAATAAGAATCCATCTGAAGCCACTAAAGAACTGATTTTAGCGGCTTCGGAATGGGTTTGAGAATACATAAGGAGCACCTATGAGAAGACCTTTATTTTTGTTAATATTCTTAAGTTTTGCTCTGCAAACATTTGCACAGGCTGATGCAACGCCATCACAGAGGCTTAACGTGCTAAGCGATAAACTTCAAGCAATGAGACGCTCGCTTGACAGCATGCTTTCGGCTTTGAAAGAAGATGAAAAGGAAAAGAAAAAAGATAAGACCGAACTGGATACGCCAATTGGTCGGGTGAAATCTCTAGAAAGAGAAGTTTCGTCGCTTCTAAATGAGGTGAATAATTTGCGTGGTAAAGTAGATCGATCAGAAAAATATGAGATAAAGGATATCGAACAGCTCGAATCTGCGGCAGCAGAGCTAAACACAAGAGTTGATAATGTTTTGAAGGAAATAGCGAAGGAAAGAGTCGCTCCTGTATCAAAAGTTGGAAAACCTCGCGAAGTCAAAAAGAAAACAAAGAAACTACTAGGCTTAATTCCCATAGGTAAAGAGCGCGATGAATATGAAGAGTTAATAGGAACGGTGTCTCCCGGAAGGGATCGTGAGCTTTTCATAGTGGCTACGAGAGAAGTTAGAAAGAACAACTACGAAGTAGGACGGCTTCTTTTTCAGGTTATAATAACGACCTATCCAGATTCGCCTTACCTTCCAATGGCAAAGCTTGCAATTGCAGACTCTTTTTATCTTGAAGGCACAACGAGTTCGCTAATTCAGGCTTCAGCTGCTTATCAAGAGTGGCTTACCTTCTTTCCAACTCATCCACTTTCCTGTCGTGTCATGCTAAAAATAGCTGAAGCTGAAATGCGACAGATAGGACTTCCAGATAGAGACATTACGAAAGCAAAAAGAGCGGAGCAAAGACTAAAGGCTTTCTATCAAAGGTGTTCTGATTCGCCTTTGAAGGCAGAAGTAGATAAAAGACTAGAAGAAGTTCAAAATAACTTGGGACTACACAACCTCGGAGTTGCTAACTACTACTACAACTTGTCCGTAAAACAGGGAAAAGGCGGACTTAAAGGTGCCCAGTCTCGTTATCTGGAAATCTTGGAGAAGTATCCGAAGTTTGCCTACATGGACGAAGTGCTTTATAAATTAGCCGTAACCTATCAAATTGAAGAAGAAACAGACGAGGCGGTTAAATACTTTCAGAGAATAGTTCGTGAATATCCGAATAGTGAATACGTAAGTAAAGCAAAAGAGCAGCTTCAATTAATGGGAGCTAGCGTTCCTGAACCGAACCCAGCTCGGCTGAGTGTTATGCCGCCGAAAAAGGAGTCCTTTTTTGAGAATCTCAAAAATCAGTTTCTCGGAATCTATCCTCTTACCATCAATAAAGATGGTGTGCTAATGAGCGATGATTTTGATAAATCAAAGTTCGAGCTGATTGATCAAATAATCGAAAATCAAGGAGATCTGAATGCTTCGCAGATTCCACAAGCCTTAACGACTGTTGTTAGAACGAACGTTGAAAAAAGACCATGAATGCTAAGGGTTTCGAAGAAATTTACAATAGGACAGTGGTTGTAACGCTTGCATTGCTTTTTAGCATAATAATGTTTGTTTCCATATCTTGGATAGTTGATTTTTCTCATTCAGAAATACCTTTTGAGCTAGAAATAGCTCTTTGGGCATTGATCGTTCTTTTGGCTGTGGGCGTTTTGCTTCTTCGTAGATTTTTCTTTTCTTGGGACAGGCTGAAAGCTATAGCAACGAGTGAAGGCGCAGATTATCTGCTGGCTGAGTTACAAAAGAAAACTATACTACTTGCTATTATTGCGGAAGCCATTACTTTAGTTGGGTTCATAATTGTAGTTCTGACGGGCAACAAATCGAGTATTTTGCGAGCTGCGGCTGTTTCTTTGATTTTGTTTGTAATGATTTTCCCGCGTAAATCTCTGTGGGGAAAGGTAGTCTCGGCTGCAGAAAAATTACATTAGGGCAATTATTGAAGTATGAAGAAAATTCTTGTTTTTTTGTGCATCTTTTACTCAACGATCTTACCGCAGAGTAGTTCCGTAGCTCAGGAGGTTAGTCGTGAAAAAAGAGAGCAGGCTTACGCCAAATTACTAGAAGGGCAGAGATATTTTTGGCAGATGACCCGTCAAAGAACACGGCTTAGCTTTGCAAACTATGCTAAACTTGCCAAGCAGTCTTTTCAAAAGGCAATCGAGTTAGACCCAAGTCTAGCTGAAGCTTATACCGCTATTGCTGAGATTGCTCTTTACTCGCAGCCAATGAATCTAGATGAAGCAGTTTCGATGGCAAGCCTTGCCACTAAAGTAAATCCAGATAACTTCGGAGCTCACAGAATTCTCGCTGGCGTCTATAGCATAAAAAGTGGTTTAGGCACAGGAAAATATAATCAAGAATTTGCACAGAAAGCTATCGCCGAGTGGCAGGAAGTTACTCGACTTGATCCAAGAAATGCAGAAGCGTGGGCTTTTTTGAGCGAATTTTATGAAAAAGAGGGAAAGCGCGAAGAAAAAATAAATGCCTTGAGAAAATGGCTTTCTTCAGTCTCACCTATTGAAGCAAGATTTTATCGAATGGTATTTGGAAATTGGGCAGACCTTTCGCCAGAAAATGCTGCTTTGAGGTTGGGTAAAGAGCTCATTAAAAGCAAGCGTGCTGAAGAAGCTATAGAAATCTTAAGTCCTATAGTCGCAGATCAACCCGAGAATAGCGAACTCGTAGAGACTCTTCGTGAGGCTGTTTTTCTAGCTAATAAGGAGTTTGCCACAAAAGCAATCTATGCTTTAGAGCAAGCGGCGATGATCAATCCTTCTAATTACGAGCTTGTTGAGATCTTGGTGGAGACTCAGCTATTTTCAGACAAATCAGGAGAAGCGATTAGTTTTTTAAGAACGATAATAAATAAAGTTACGCAAAAAGAGAGGGATAAGAAAAACCTAATGCCTTACTATGTAAAACTTGGTGAGGCATATCTTGAAGCCGAAAAGATTAAAGAAGCTATCGAAGCATTTGAAGAAGCCTTAAAGGCAGGCGGTATTTACGACTCGCCTGCATCTTCAGAAAACGATCTTTATTTTGCAGAGCGAATTTTCTCAATGATGATCTCGGCTTACAAAGCCGTAAATCGTTATGCCGAGGCAAAGGTTGTGATAGAAAGAGCCAGATTAGTTCTTGGTTCTTCTAGCTCTTTTGCTGATCGTCAGTCTATTTTAATTTTGGTTGAAACAGGTAAGAAACAGGAGGCTTATGATGCGGTAAGAGCTATTAGAAGCAAATTTCCGAAAGATGAAAGCTTGGTTTTTTTAGAAGCACAGATTCTGGCTCGAAATGCAAGAGTGGCAGAGGGAGCCAACTTGATAAAGAGCCTGATGAAAAATAAGGGCAAACCTTTTTCTGTAGAAGATTTTAGATATTTGATAATGCTTGCAGAGTTTTACGGACAAGCCGATCAAGGGGCAGAGGCAATTTCAATAGCGAGTGAGCTTCAAAGTTTGGCTCAAACAAACGAACAAAAAGTGATTGCGAAACTTGTGCTTTCAAATGCTTACTACCACGCCGAAAGTTTCGATATAGCCGAGAAGCTCCTAAACGAAGTCTTGAAGCAGCTACCTGATAATCCGCTTGCCCTAAACAATCTAGGCTATTTTTTAGTAGAACAAAACAGGCAACTTGAAAAGGCTTTGGAAATGATACAAAAAGCGGTAAGAAGCGATCCGACTAATCCATCTTACCTTGATAGTTTAGCCTGGGCATATTTCAAGCTAGGGAATTACGAGGAGGCTGAAAAATACATACGCAAAGCTACTCGTCGTGGAACTGATTCAGCTGAAGTTTACGAGCATTTAGGGGATATTTCCCAAAAGCTTGGCAAAATGGAATCTGCAAAAAATGCTTGGCAAAAAGCATTAAATCTTACGATTAGTCAAAAAGCAGCCGTTCGCTTAAGGGAAAAGATAAGAAAAGCAGTAAAGTAGATTAAATTGCTACTGGAGCTGCAACCTTTTCGTGAGGATTATAACCTTGCAACTTGAGATTTTCGTATTTGAATCTTAGGAGCCCTTCAAAGCCTTTGTAATCTTCCGCATTCGTGATTTCCAGTTTAGGAAGTGGGCGTGGATTCCTAGCCAAAACGATTTTTACCTGTTCGATGTGGTTTCTATAGATGTGTAGATCGCCGAAAGTGTGTATGAATTGGCCTACTTCTAAATCGCACACGTGAGCAATCAGATGTGTAAGAAGTGCATAGGCTGAAATGTTAAACGGAACTCCTAGAAACGCATCGGCACTGCGCTGGTAGAGCTGACAGTGAAGGACTCTCCTATTTTCGACTTTAAATTGAAACAGCGTGTGACATGGTGGAAGCGTCACTTCACGAGCTTGTCTTGGATGCCATGCAGAAACTATCAAACGTCTAGAATCAGGATTTTTTTGAATCTCCTCAACCACTGCTTTTATCTGATCGAAGCCGTTTCTTTCAGGATAATCACCGCCGAAGCTACGCCATTGATAGCCATAAATAGGTCCTAAATCACCAGCTTTACGTCCGAATTTCGAAGTGTGTTCTTCATCAGCCCACTCTGCCCATATATCAATGCCTTTTTTTCTTAACTCTTTTTCATCTGTAGAACCGCTCAAAAACCAGAAAAGCTCTTCTGCTATCCATCGAAATGGCACTGCTTTTGTTGTAACAATCGGGAAACCTTCTTGGAGATTGAATCTTGTTTGATAACCAAAAACTGATATTGTGCCTATGCCTGTTCGATCATTTTGAATTTTGCCGTTTTTTAGAATATAATCCAGCAGTTCGTTATATTGTCTCATATTGCCTAGAGCTTAGAGGCTAATGTAACATATTTAATTTTGGCATTATGCCTCAGTTCGAAGTTAGTTTCAACTCTCCGCAGTGCGGTTGGATGTCCATTGGTTTCCGGGACGAAGAAAAGGAATTTCATACCACAACAGCTTGCTCGCCTTACAAAACTTCCTTAAAACAACTTCTTGAAATTTTAACTAGCATAATGCGGGGAATCAGGGGAAAGTTTGTGTTAAATTGGAATCGAGATCCTGAAGAGTTTGATTTTGAGTTCACAGCTTTTGAAAGTAATCTGCTGATTGAAATATATCAATATCCGACGCCGAAAAAGGACTTAAGTCAAAGAAAACTTGTTTATTCTTATCTAGGCGATATTGAACAAGTTTGCAATGCTTTTTACAGAACTTTTAGACAGCTTTATGAGGACCGAGAAATAGATGAGTTTGAATCAAACTGGCATCATCCTTTTCCTTTAGAAGAATTCAAGGAATTTTGCAAACTAGTTGAGGCGAAGCGATGAAAGACAAATTACTGGATTTTTTAGCTTGTCCAGTTTGTGGCGGTGAGATTCTGATGCCTTACGTCAGTAGATACGAAGGTTTGGAGATAATCGATGCAATTTTGTCCTGCAAAAAATGTTTGCGCGAATACAAAGTTAAAGCTGGCATACCTCGCTTTGCTGATGTGCCGAAAAACGAAGATAAGAAGCTTTTAACAGCAAGAAATTTCGGTTGGCAATGGGCTCATTTTACTCAAACCGATGAAAAATACGAATCGCAACTTCTGGATTGGCTTCAGCCAGTTAAGCCTGATTTCTTCGAAGAAAAAATAGTTTTAGAAGGTGGTTGTGGAAAAGGCAGACACACAACTCTTGCAGCTAAATGGGGAGCTAGAGAAGTAATAGGAATTGATTTGAGCGAGTCAGTAGAAATTGCCTTTGAACGAACAAAAAATTTACCAAATGTTCACATAGTTCAGGCGGATATTTTTAGGTTGCCGTTCAAGAGAGTTTTCGACTACACCTTTAGCGTTGGAGTCATTCATCACACGCCGAATCCGAAAAAAGCTTTTTTATCTATAGCTTCTAAAGTAAAAGCGGGCGGTGCAATTTCCGTATGGGTTTATGGTGCTGAAAATAACGAATGGATTGTGAAATATGTTAGCCCAATTAGGGAAAGCCTAACCTCTAGAATAAGCCCGTCGCTACTGTTTCATTTTTCAAAAATTCCTACATTAGCAGTTTTCCTCGCTTCAAAGTTTGTTTATAGACCTTTGAGTAAGGTTTTTCACAATAGAAAGTTTTTTTATCAAGATTACATGCTTTATTTGAGTGAGTTCGGTTGGCGCGAGCAGCACAACATAGTTTTCGATCATTTGACTGCACCGGTTACCTTTTATATCACACGTTCGGAATTTGAAAAATGGTGGGAAGAAGCGAATGCGAGAGAAGTCAAGATAACTTGGTGTCATGAAAACTCTTGGTCTGGATTTGGAATTTTATGAAAGCATTGCCAAAACAGATGGAGCTTTACACATACGAAATTTTGAATAGAGTAGAGAATTCGCATTGGTGGTTTGTTGGTAGAAGAAAAATTCTCGAATTTTTCTTGACCAAAATCACAGCCGAGATAAAAGGGCCGAAGATACTGGACGTAGGTTGTGGAACTGGTGCAAATCTAGAGATGCTTGGGAAATTCGGAGATGCTCAAGGTGTTGACGTAGCCGAAGAAGCGATTAAGTTTTGCTCAAAAAAGGGATTAAAGGCACAAATAGGTCTTGCCGAGGAGCTTCCATTTTCTGATGAATCGTTCGATTTAGTAACCGCTTTGGATGTGATAGAGCATCTTGACGATGATCTTAAGGGGTTAAAAGAAATACATAGAGTTCTAAGGCGAGGCGGCAAGACTCTCATATTTGTTCCTGCCTTTATGTGGCTTTGGGGAGTGCAAGATGAAATTTCTAATCATCGAATCCGTTATACCAAAAAGCAGATAGTTTCGAGGTTACGGGAGGTGGGCTTTAAGATAGAAAGAGCTACCTATGCAAACATAACCTTTCTGCTGCCGATTTTTTTAGGACGACTTTTGATAAGAATAACTGGTCTAAAACCAAAGTCAGAAAACAACATAAACTTATGGTTCTTAAACGGTATTTTCGGTGGTATTTTCGCTGCGGAAAGTTTCTGGTTAAGATTTTTTGATATTCCCATAGGGGTTTCAATCATCGTGGTCGCAGAGAAATAAATAGTTGTGAAATTAGTTCCCTGCGTAGCTACTTCAGTTTTGATGCCGGTTTTTTAACTATAGGGTTAGAAGCAATTAGAACACCGACTAGTATTAAGACAGCTGATACGAGCTTTATCGTTGTAACTTCCTCACGAAGGAAAACAACAGCAGCAGAAAAGCCTATCAGCGGCTGAAGATAGATGTAAACTGCGACTGAAGACGGGTTGACTTTTTGTAAGGCAAATGCGTTGAGCAAGTAGGGAAGCAGTGTAGCAAAAATGGCTATGTAAAGAGCAGAAAGTAGAGTATCAGTTGTTAGCGTAAACTCAAATTTTAATGCGGAAATGAAGGCGAGAGGAACGCAGAAAATGCTTGCAAATATAAAAATCCATGTCATCGACTTTATTACTCCATTACGAAGAATCACATTTTTTGAAGTAGCAACATATATGCCGTAGGACATTGAGTTTAGAATTATCATCAAATCGCCGAGTGTCGTTTCTGAAGATAACGACGCATTGCGGACATCAATAAGGAGCAGAACGCCAAAGGCTGCCGTCAAAATGCCGATCAGACTTTTCTTTTGGAATGCTTCGTTTCCGAGGGCAACGCTTATCAAAAGAGTAAAGATAGGAATCGTTGCTGCAAGAAGCGAAGTATTAGAGGCGGTGGTAAGCGATAAGCCACCAATGAAAAAAAGTTGATTGAAGGTTACTCCGAAAAAGCTAAGTAAGAACAGTTTCAGATAGTCTTCTTTTTCTTTTAGCTTTAAGCTACTTCTGTAACGCTGAATCAGGACCAAAGCTAAGGCGGTCAAACCTACTCTAATGCCTACTAAAGAAACAGCTGATATTTTTTGGAGCAGAGGCTTTCCAATTACAGGTAGAGTTCCAAACAAAAGTTGGACTAAGAACAATGCACAGTGGGCGAGAACTAAACTTGTATTCGATGGTTGAGGCGTTTTCACTAATTTCAAATAATTTCTACGCTTGTCTGAATCAAGTTCTTAGGTATCAGAGCCGGAAAATAGGCTATAACTTCTTCGACCTTGGGACGGCCTCCGGCAAAACCTGTAACCGCTGGAGGACCTGTGAGGATTAAAGGCGCAATTTCTTTTGTAAACCTTTCAACAGCCGCTTTGTCTTGACTACGAACACCAATGCGAAGCTGCACTTCTGGAATATCTGGTGATGGCTCACCTGCTAAATGTCCGTGAGTTGCATTAACTCCGACGTATTCAGTTAAAATGACATCAAATTTTAACCCTAGTTTTTCGAGTCTCGAGCGTAAGATTTCATTTGCTGCCTTTGCTTTTTCGTACGCTTCAGGATAAGCATAAACGAGAGTTCCTACGGCTTTCCAGCCTGCCGAGTAAGATATCGAAACTTTATAGAACTCCGTATTTGGGCGACCCTTTATTCCAAAAACACGAACGCGGTTTTCACCTACTTGTTCGAGGTTTATCGTCGTAAAATCGGCTATAACGTCAGGTGTTATGTAGTTTCTCGGATCGCCCATTTCGTAAAGAAGCTGCTCTTTGATAGAGGGAACGTTGATTCTTCCGCCGGTGTTTTCATGTTTGGTTATGATGAATTCGCCATTAGGATACGCTTCTACTATCGGGAAGCCGACGTTTGCAAGATCGGGTATTGTTTTCCATTCGTATTGACAGTTTCCGCCGGAGCACTGCGCACCACATTCGATTATATGCCCTGCAATTGTGCCTGCGGCAAGCTTATCCCAATCATCGAAAGCCCAATTAAATTCGTAAATCAGAGGAGCTAGCGTCAATCCCGTATCCGTTAAGCGTCCGCCGATTACAATCTGAGCTCCTTTCTCTAGAGCTTCTACTATAGGCTTAGCTCCTAAGTAAACATTTGCCGACTGGACCCTATCACGAATAGAAGAAAGCGGTTCGTCCGTGTCCATGTTTTTTATTTCAATACCTTTTTCAGAAAACTCATCAAGGTGGTTGAGAATGTCATCACCAGAGATGATTCCGATTTTAATTTGTAGGCCTAGTTCTTGGGCGACCCTTTTGACAGCTTCTGCACAGCCTTTGACGTTAACACCACCAGCATTTGATATGACCTTTATGTTTTTTTCGACGCAATCGGGCAAGATTTCACGCATCAAGTCAACGAAATCTCTCGCATATCCGGCTTCTGGATTTCTTGACCTTTGCTTTTGCATTATTGACATTGTAACTTCTGCAAGATAGTCAAGCATTAGGTAATCAATGGGGCCTTTGCGAACCTGGTCGATTGGAGCTGTTAGAAGGTCACCCCAAAAGCCTTGCCCACTTGCTACTCTTACCTTTTCTTTCACTCTTCTTCCTCCTCTTGGCGCAACTTTTCAAGAACAGAGAAGTCTTCAAGTGTCGTAACGTCTCCAACAACAACACCGCTTGAAGCTAACTCTCTAAGGAGGCGACGCATTATCTTACCACTCCTTGTTTTAGGAAGGGAGTCTGTAAATCTAATTTCGTCAGGTTTTGCTATTGAGCCGATTTCTTTTACAACGTGATTTTTTAGCTCTTCCTTTAATTCGTTACTTGCCTTTTGTCCACTTTCTAAAGTAACAAAAGCAACAATGGCTTGTCCTTTTATCTCATCGGGTCTTCCGACGACGGCAGCTTCGGCTACGGCAGGATGTGAGACCAGAGCTGATTCAATCTCTGCAGTTCCAAGGCGATGACCACTTACATTTATCACGTCATCAACTCGCCCCATTATCCAAAAATAGCCTCGTTCGTCACGACGCGCTCCATCGCCCGTAAAATAAACATGAGGTATTTCTGACCAATACTGTTTTTTGAATCTTTCATCATCGCCCCAGATGGTTCTTAGCATTGAAGGGAAGGGTTTGGTGATTACCAAATAACCGCCTTCTCCAGGTGGGACAGATTTTCCATCTTTCGTTTGTATGTCAGGAAATATCCCCGGAAATGGAAGTGTAGCTGTTCCCGGCACTAAGGGTGTTGCACCTGGCATTGGCGAAATCATGATAGCTCCAGTTTCGGTTTGCCACCATGTATCAACGATTGGGCATTTTTGTTTTCCAATAACTTTGTAATACCACATCCAAGCTTCAGGGTTTATGGGTTCGCCAACGGTTCCGAGTAACCTAAGGCTCGATAAATCGTGTCTTTCTGGGTATTGCTCTCCCCACTTAATAAATGATCTAATGGCTGTTGGTGCAGTATAGAAGATATTTACTTTGTGACGTTCGATTATTGTCCAAAAACGGTCAAAATCTGGGTAATTTGGTGCACCCTCATAGATCAAAACTGTTGCCGCGTTTGAAAGAGGACCATAAACGATGTAACTATGACCAGTAATCCAGCCTACATCGGCGGTGCACCAATAAATGTCCTCATCTTTCAAGTCAAAAATCCACTTTGATGTGATGTAGACGCCGGTCAAATAACCGCCGGTAGTGTGAAGAATACCTTTGGGTTTTCCAGTTGTTCCTGAGGTGTAAAGAATAAAAAGCGGATGCTCGCTGTCGAGTTCTTCAGCAGGGCAATTTTCATCAACTGTTTCCATAAGCTCATGCCACCAATAATCGCGGCCTGGTTCCATAGAGGTTTTTGAGCCTGTTCTGCAGAAAACTACTACCGCTTTAACGGAAGGTGTCTTTTTTAGGGCTGTGTCAACGGTTTCTTTTAGTCTCAGTTCGTTCCCCCGACGGTATCCGCCGTCTGCTGTTACGATGAGGCTACACTGACAATCATTGACTCTATCGGCGACTGCTTCGGCTGAAAATCCCCCGAAGATTACCGTGTGGGTTGCTCCAATTCTAGCACATGCTAGCATTGCAATTATCGCTTCAGGTATCAGAGGCATATAAATTGCCACGCGATCGCCTGTTTTTATTCCAAGTTTTTTTAGGACATTTGCGAATTTGCAGACTTGCTGATGAAGTTGCTGGTAGGTTAGTGTTCTAACTTCGCCGGGTTCACCTTCCCAGATTATGGCTGCTTTATTCCTTCGCCAAGATTGAAGATGTCGATCAAGGCAGTTATAAGAAGCATTTATCTTTCCACCGATAAACCATTTTGCATGCGGTTCGTTCCATTCTAAAATCTTATCCCATTTTCTGAACCAATGAAGGTTTTCCGCAATAGAAGCCCAGAAAGCTTCTGGGTTAAGAGCAGCTTCTTTGTAGATTCTTTCGTATTCATCAAAGCTTTTTATATGTGCCCTTTCCGCAAAATCTGATGGCGGTAAGAATACTCTTGATTCTTGCAACACGGACTCAATTTTTGCCTCTGACATAGAACCTTTCCTCGCTTCTGACTAACTGAATCTGATTAACTGAATAAGTTTAATGTTTAGAGATATGAAAGACAAGTCACTCAATCTGTCGTCTGAATTCTTCTAATTCTGTTACTGGTTTTTCGCAGACAAAATTTTGACAGACGAAGGCCGTAGGTTTGCCTTCAATTTGTTTTTTTTCTTCAAGTATCGGAAGCGAACTTATGAGTTCATCTGTTGGAGCTTCGATGCAGATTGCAATCTTTTCAGGCAGATAAACCGACCAAAGATACTTTTGTAAAGGGTTTCCTTCACTACCTATTATGATTATTTCCTTTTTGGGAGCTAGATAAAATTCTATTGCTGAGAGCATGCGTCCAAAAGCATTCGGATAACGGATGATTTGAGTAGCTACCTTTTTGAAGATTGAAACGGAATAGTTTTCATATTCACTTTTTCCAGTGAATTTTGAAAGTTTCAGGAATAGCTCTGCAGCTACTGAGTTGCCTGAAGGAGTTGCATTATCTTGAAAGTCCTTTTGTCTAAATGCTATCTGTTCGTGATCGTGAGAAGTAAAAAAGAAGCCACCTTCAGTTCTATCCCAGAAGTCTTCGATCATTTTTTCTGCTAAGAATTCAGCCATTTTTAGGTATTTTAACTCTGAGTTTATCTGAAAGAGTTCGATGAGACCTTCAGCAAGATTTGCATAGTCTTCTATGTAGGCATTAAGTTTGGCTTTACCGTCTTTCCATGTTCGCAAGAGTTGGTCATCTTTGATTAGGTTTGATATGAGAAAATCTGCGTTTCTTTGAGCTATTTCTAAATATCTTTCTTTACTCAAAATGGCGGCGGCTTCTGCGAAAGTTGCCATCATTAGACCGTTCCACGCGGTTATAATTTTTTCGTCCCTGTTTGGTTTAACTCTCTTTTCACGTTCAGAAAATAGAATTTTCCTGCCTTGTTCGACTGTTTCATTTAGTTTTTCTACAGGTATCTTTAGAATTTCGGCTGCTTCCTCTGGAGTATATTTTATGTGTAGGATGTTCTTTCCTTCAAAATTTCCATCTTCGGTTACACCGTAGTAAAAGCAGAAGATTTTAGCATTTTCTTCTCCTAGTAGTAATTCTATTTCGTCAAAGGTCCAAAGGAAAAATTTTCCTTCTTCGCCTTCAGAATCGGCGTCTTGAGTAGAAAAGAAGCCTCCTTCGGGGTGAAGCATTTCTCTTTCTATATATTCAAGCGTTTCTGTGGCGATTTTTTTGAAAAAGTCGTCTTTTGTGATCTGGTAGAGGTGTAAATATATTCGGGTTAGTTGTGCATTATCGTAAAGCATTTTTTCAAAGTGTGGGACGAGCCATATTGAATCAACCGAGTAGCGATGAAATCCACCACCTATTTGGTCATATATGCCGCCCATAGCCATTTTTTGACAGGTTTTTACTACCATTTGTAGTGCTTTTTGATTTTTTGTGCGACGATGATATCGAAGTAAAAATTCAAGTGTCATCGAAGGAGGAAATTTTGGAGCTCCGCCGAAACCACCGTTTTTTTCGTCGAAACTTTTGCTAAGTTTCTCAAATGCGATTTCACTGATTTCCGCTTTGATATGATCGGTCGTAGACTCAAGGCGTGTTGCTTCCTTTATTTGTTGAATTATCTGCTCGGATGAACGTAGTATTTCTTCACGATTGTTTTTCCATGCTTGGGCAACAGCAAGCAGGACTTTGCGGAAGCTAGGCAAGTTATAACGGTCTTCGGGTGGAAAGTATGTTCCGCCGAAGAAGGGTTTTTTATCGGGCGTTACGAAGACATTTAATGGCCAGCCACCGCTTCCAGTGGTCGCCTGAACGAAAGTCATGTAAACTTGATCAACGTCGGGTCGCTCTTCCATGTCAACCTTGACGTTTATAAAGTTTTCGTTCATTATTTTTGCTGTTTCTTCGTCCTCGAATGATTCTCTTTCCATTACGTGACACCAATGGCAAGCCGAATAACCAATGCTGACAAGAACCGGTTTGTTTTCAGCTTTCGCTCTTTCAAAAGCTTCTTCGCACCATGGATACCAGTCAACCGGGTTATGAGCATGTTGCAGTAAATATGGACTGGTTTCGTTAATCAATCGGTTTGTATGTTTTCTTTGCATGAGAAGATTGTTTCATTTTCAAGCAAAAGAAAGCAAGAAGGTTTTTCCTTTTTATCAAAGCTTTTAGACAGCAAAAAGTTTGATTTATAGAAGTTTTCTGATATTATTTTCCTGTAATGTTTCAAAGAGCGATTCTACAGACTCGTCCTTCACTGAGGCGACCGAATCTTTTTGGCGGTGACTAGTTTGTAAACTCCTCGCCTGAATCACAAAGTAAATTCCGCTCAACTGAAATTCGAGTTTTAAAAAATGAGGAGGTTTTTTTATGGAAACGAGAAAAGCAGATGTGCAAAGACCTATAATTAGAACGGAACTTCCTGGTCCGAGAGCAAAGCAAGTTATAGAAGCTGATGCAAGATATGTAAATCCTTCGTATCCGAGACCTGAATACAAGCTGGTAGCTGAAAAGGGTTATGGAGTTTGGATCGAAGATGTTGATGGGAACGTTTTTCTAGACTGTAATGCTGGAGTGGCTGTTTGCTCGACTGGTCACTGCCATCCTGAAATTGTAAAGGCCATTACAGATCAAGCTTCAAAACTTATTCACATGTGCGGCACTGATTTTTATTATGACTTGATGCCTAAGCTGGGTAAAAAGTTAGAAGAAATATGTCCGATTGAAGGCGAAACCAGAACACATTTTGCTAATTCAGGAGCAGAAGCCATAGAAACTGCTCTGAAGCTAGCGATGTATTATACGCGTCGTCAAAAGTTCATATCCTTTTTTGGATCGTTTCACGGTCGCACTCTTGGGGCTCTAAGTCTGACTTCGTCGAAAAAGGCTCAAAGACTTGGTTTCATGCGCCAGGCCTTAGATGTCATTCATGTTCCTTATCCTTACTGCTTCCGATGTCCTTTCAACAAGGGGAAAGGTGAAAATGGTAAATGTTGTTTGGGGACGATTGACTGGATAGAGAATCGTATTTTTAACACTACGACCCCACCAGAAGAAGTTGCGGCTATTGTTCTTGAGGTTGTACAAGGTGAAGGTGGTTATATTCCTGCACCTGTTGAATTTGTAAGAGAGATTCGAAGAATTTGCGACGAATACGGCATTTTGTTGATTGTTGATGAAGTGCAATCTGGAATGGGACGAACTGGAAAGATGTTTGCTCTTGAGCATTACGGGGTAAAAGCTGATATTGTTTGCATAGCTAAGGGAATTGGTTCTGGTCTTCCCATAGGAGCATGTGTTGCTAGATCCGATATAATGTCGTGGCACAAAGGTGCTCATGCTTCAACCTTCGGTGGCAATCCAGTTTGTATCGCTGCTGCTTTGAAAACAATAGAGCTTTTAGAAAATGGTTTAGTAGAAAATGCTTGCAAAATCGGTGATTACCTGATGCAAAGGCTAAGGCAGCTTGACTGCGACTACATAGGCGATGTTCGAGGTCTAGGCCTAATGATTGGAGTAGAATTTGTCGAATCGAAAGCAACAATGAAACCTGCTCCAAAACTTCGTGATCGAGTAGAAAAGGCTTGCTTTGAAAAAGGTTTGATAGTTTTAGGTTGTGGAATGAACACAATTCGTTGGTCTCCGCCGCTTATACTAACAAAGGAAAATGTTGATGTAGCTGTTGAGATTTTTGAGCAAGCTGTAAGGGAATCTGCTTAAACCAGAAGGCGAGTCCTTGAAGGTTCGCCTTTTTCAAAAAATTAACTTTTCATTTTTGCCAAAAAAAGAAACCTTTGACATAATTGCTTTTTCTATCAGTTTTTGTTACGGAAAAAGCGATGATGTTTTTCTTATTTCAAAATGGTGGCGCGAGCTTATTTTGGTCTATTCTCCCTTTGTTAATCGTTATACTTATCTTTTATTTGCTTGTCATTTTGCCTCATCGTCGTCAGCAACGGGAACTTATGCAGATGATCGAAAGTCTAAAGATAAATGATGAAGTAATAACCAGTGGTGGAGTTATTGGCAAGATAAAAGAGATAAGAGAGACGAGCTTTGTTATTTTGAGTGCCGATAAATCCTTTATTGAAATAGGCAAGAATGCCGTTATAGGTAAGCGAGGAGAAAAAAGTAGATAGATAAGGTTTGGGAAGATGCGAAAGAAGAGAAATCTTTGGGTAAGAACGGCGATTTCAATAGTTGTTACATTAGTTGGATTTTACATGGTTTTCGGGCCACGTGAAGGCACTCTTGCGGAAAGCTTTACTTGGGAAGGTATAAAAAAGAACTTAAGCGAGAACATAAATTTGGGCTTGGACTTAAAAGGCGGATCGCACCTCGTAATGCGAGTTAAAATCGAAGATTACCTAAAGGCACTTACGGACAATTACCGTCAAGCGGCTTTTGATGCCGCCAAAGAAGCAGGACTTTCGGTTACAGATGTTACGGAGGTATCTGAGAATGGAAATTATTCGATAACGCTTACTTTTTCGGATCCTTCTCATAAGGAACAAATAATTGAGGCAGTCAACCGAAAAGTTGACTTTAACAATCCAAATGCTCCTTGGACACAAACTTCGACCGATACAAGCATAACCTGGAGCTTACCGATTCAAAGTCAGCGAGCACTGGCAAGGCAGGCTACAGAGCAGGCACTAAAAATCATAGAAAGCCGTATAAATACTTTCGGGGTTAAAGAGCCTACCTTACAAGTGATTGGAAGCGAAGATTCAGGCAGAATAATGCTGCAAATGCCTGGTGTGGAAGACCCTGAAAGAGTTAAACGAATCGTAAGCGCTGAGTCAAAACTAGAATTGATGAAGGTTGTAAGTCCTCCTTATCCTTCTCCTGTCCAAACTTATGCCACGCGTGAAGAGGCTCTGGCTTCGATAGGAGGACGAGAAACTTTAACGAGAAAAGTTTTTCCATACACAGAAAGAGATTCTACCGATGGAAAACCCCGTTTTGTTGTGGTTGAAACTCCTGCTGTTATTGATGGTAGTGAACTAAGAGATGCAGCAGCAGTTTCAAGAACTGGCTTTGAAGGAGACTATCAAATTGTTTTTAGCCTGAAGCCTTCCGGCGCTCAAAAATTCGGTGAATGGACCGAGCGAAACATAAATAATTACATGGCTGTAAGACTGAATGATGAGGTTAAGTCTATCGCCTACATAAAATCTAAAATTACAGATTCAGGAGAAATTACAGGCAGATTCACAAAAGCTTCGGCTGAAGACCTTGCTCTTACGCTCAAGTCTGGGGCTTTACCAGCTCCGATAGAATATCAGGAAGAAAGGACTGTTGGGCCATCGCTTGGAGCTGACTCAATAAGAGCTGGAGTTACGGCTTCAGTGGGTGGATTGATATTTGTTGCTGCATTCATGCTCTTTTATTACCGTGGAGCTGGAATAAACGCCGTGATAGTTCTTCTTCTGAATATGCTTTTGACAATGGCGGCAATGGTCTTCTTTGATGCTACACTTACTTTACCGGGTATTGCAGGGCTAATATTAGGCGTAGGCATGGCAGTCGACTCAAATGTTCTTATCTTTGAACGAATTCGTGAAGAATTGTTAGCCGGAAAGACGATTCCTCAATCGGTTGACTTAGGATTTGATCGAGCTTTTGTTACGATCATAGACACTCACATAACTACCATAATTTCAGCAATAATACTTTACATGTATGGAACTGGTCCGATTAGAGGCTTTGCAGTTACTTTGATTCTGGGATTGCTGATAAATCTTTTCTCAGCTGTTTACGTTTCAAGAACCATTTTCTTGTGGATACTACAGAGAAGACCAAACATGCAGAGGCTTAGTATCTAGGAATGATAAGGATTTTTGCAAACATAAATGTAGACTGGATGGGAAAGCGAAAGTGGTTCGCTGGAGTTTCGATTATTGTTCTGCTTGCTGGTTTGATTTCAGCAGTAGGGCGTGAATGGAGTGAGGGTGGAACGAGCGCTTTTAATTTAGGTATTGACTTTAAGGGTGGTACTTTTGTTATAGCTAAATTTAAGGATAAACCTTCAATAGATGAAATAAGAAGTGCTTTGCAAGAAGTAGGAATTTCTGATGCTGTTATTCAGGATTCGACCGATAAAAAAGATGAGGTTTTAATCAAGGTGCCAACTTTGGGAAGACGAGAAGAATGCCCAAATGTTGATGAAGCTGGTAGATGCTTTGTTAAGAAGGCTCTGGATTCCTTCGGAAAGGAAGCAGAGGCTAATCTGTCGCTTGAAGAAGATCAAGAGGCGAGATATAAGATTGTCGGAACGGAAATTGTCGGACCAGTTGCGGGTGCTCAGCTTCGCAATCAGGCGGTTTCAGCTACCTTACTAGGGCTTTTGGGAATTCTGTTTTATCTTGCTTATCGTTACGATTGGACTTATGCTGCAGGAGCGGTAATAGCCGTCTTTCATGACGTTTTAACTACTTTGGCCTTCTTCTCAATTTTTCAGTGGGAAATAAACATAACGGTAATAGCAGCCTTTTTAACTCTGGTCGGGTATTCTGTCAACGATACGATAGTTATTTTCGATCGCATAAGAGAAAATCTTACTTTGCGTCGTGGCGAGTCTATCTACAAACTTACAAATGATTCTATAAATCAAACCATGGGTAGAACAGTCGTAACCAATGGCCTAGTTTTCTTATCTGTCCTTGCTTTAGTGTTGTTTGGTGGTGAGGTTTTAAGGAGTTTTTCATTAGCTCTACTAGTAGGAGCTGTTACTGGGACTTATTCTACGATTGCGATTGCAAGTCCTATAGCTTTGTGGTGGCAGTCGATTATAGGAGTTGCAGAGTTGAAACAGCCTGAGAAAGAAACAGAAAAACTAGCTTCTGCGGCGCGACAAAGCACTGTGAGAAGGACAGTTGTAAGATAGTCGGAACTTATCTCTTGACTTTTGAAAAATTAGACTTTAAACTTCAAAGCGTTAAGTACAAAAAGCTCTTACTCGTTTTGATAAGATACTCCAATCCTCGGTTGGCGCTGGATGGAAAAGGAGGAAATAAGTTATGTTAGATCAATTGGTTGAATCAAAAAGCCACGAAGAAGAAAATCTGCTAAGAAGCGGATTGCTGCTTGTAACCTTCATTATAGTTTCATCGCTTTTCCTAGGCGGGCTAGTTTACAGTCTTTTTGCTAAGGAACTGGGTTTGAGCGATGAAGGCTTGGTGCTTACTACACTAGTAGCTCCGCCGCTTCCGGAAGAAGCACCTCCTCCACCACCAGAACCTGAGCAAAAGCAAGAAAAACAAACTGCGCAAAAAGAAACTGACGTTACAATAGTGAAGCAAGCCTACGCTACGATTGAAGCTACTAAAGAGCCACCTAAAGACGTTTTAGGTCAAAAGGATGTGATGGCAATTCGTCCAGGTGAAAGATTTAAGATCGGAACTGAAAACGTTCGAGCTTCTAGTCCAAGCACCGGAATTGAAAGAGGTGAGGGTGGCGGTGGACTTTCTAGTGCTCCACCGATTCGGGTAGATGATGAGGAAGCGCCTCCACCACCGCCAAAGCCGAGTCCTACAAAAACTCCACCCAAGGTGGTGTCAAAAGGGGTTATAAATGGTGAGGCTATAAGCTTGCCTCAACCACAGTATCCGCCTGCGGCAAAAGCAGTTAGAATTTCAGGAGACGTGACTGTTCAGGTAACTATTGATGAGCAAGGAAATGTTATATCTGCGGTCGCTACAAGTGGCCATCAATTGCTGAGAGCAGCGGCAGTTGACGCGGCAAAAAGGGCTAAGTTTAGACCGACTTTGCTTTCAGGTGTTCCAGTTAAAGTTACTGGGATAATTACTTATAAATTTATTTTGCAATAATATGTGTAAGAAAAACGGCGCTTGAGCCGTTTTTCAAAGCAATTATAGGGCAGTAAAAATTTATCTTTCTGGAGGACAAAAATGTTGATGAGTTTTCTTTTGATGTTTGTGGAACAACAAAAGTTCGAATTCGGACTTTACGAGATTGCAAAAAGCTTAACGATTCCGGGATGGATAGTTATTGTCATTTTGATCTTGATGTCGGTTTACGTCATCGCAATCGGGATAGAGCGATGGATGACCTATAACGCAGCTAAGCAACAATCTCGTATTTTTGCTCAAAAGGTTGCGCAAGCCTTGAAGAACAACAATATAGAAGAGGCTATAAGCATTAGCGACAAGCATAAAAGCTCGCATCTTGCGATGGTTGTCGCTTCTGGTTTAAAGGAGTTTCAGGCTCATCAAGGAATGGAGATAACAAGTGATGAACTTGAAGCTTCTAAACGCGCTTTGCAAAGAGCCATAGCGGTTAAGCAAGCAGAGTTAAAACGTGGATTGTCAGGCCTTGCTACTGTTGGTTCAACAGCTCCTTTCGTAGGGCTTTTTGGAACGGTCGTGGGAATTATAGGTGCTTTCGTTGCCTTGGCAAAAACCGAAAGTGCTGGTATTGGAGCTGTAGGTGGTGCTATTGCTGAAGCTCTAGTGGCTACGGCTTTCGGAATTGGGGTCGCAGTTCCGGCTGTTTGGCTGTTCAATTACTACACGAATAAAGTTGCAAACTTCAGCGTCGAGATGGAAAACTCAGCTTCTGAGCTAATAGATTACTTCATAAAGCAGCGCACCAAGCAACTGAAAGGTTAAGAAGAGAGCCAGAAAAAGGGTTAACCTTTCTTCTGGCTTACTATGTTTATTTTAGGGAGGGAAGAAAGCTTATGGGAATGAAAATAGGCGGAAGCGATGAGTATAATTCCGAGATAAACGTAACTCCAATGGTGGATGTGATGCTGGTGTTGTTGATTATTTTCATGATAGTCACGCCACTTTTGCAGCAGGGAGTTACAGTTAATATTCCGAGAGACATGATTTCACCTGAAGAAGACCAATACATAAATAATGAAAAGGCTGTGATAGTGGCCATTCCTAACGAAAATGAGTTTTACATAGGTAAAGACCGGTATTCTCGTGCTGTTTTGGGTGAGAAAATAAAAGAAGTTATGGGAGAAGTGATTGACAGGCGGCTTAAGGGCGAAACCGAAAAACGCATTGTGTATATCAAGGCTGACATTAACGTTCCTTATGGATCGGTAGTTGAGGCAATTAACATTATTCGAGCTCAAAATGTTGACAAAATCGGTCTTGTTGCTGACAAGAGAAAAATGGTGGAATAGGAGGTTATTAAGATTATGGCTTTGTTTGATGAAGTTGAAATAAAACATGAAGAGGCTGAACCTAATATAAACGTCACTCCTTTGATAGACGTTTTATTGGTGCTGCTGATAATTTTCATGGTGATTTCGCCTTCTAGACCAACTAGATTTGAAGCAAAAGTCCCAGCAGAGCCAAAACCACAACAGGAGAAGGTCGTTTTGCTTCCTAATCCGAATGCCTTGATTGTTTTTGTGGCGAAGAACGGAAAACTAAGGCTTAATCAAGAAGATATGGGGGATTTGAGTAACACAGAACCATTGACTCAGAAGCTAAGGGAAGTTTTTAATTACCGAGAAAGAGAAGGCATCTTTCGAGAAGGTACAAACGAGATTGAAAAGACCGTTTTTATTAAGGCACCTCGTTCGATGCGTTATGGCGACGTGGCTAAGGTGGTGGATGCTGTCAAAACGGCAGGTGCCCAGCCTGTTGGTTTGCAAATTGACGATCTAGAACAATAATTTCTTGGAGTTAGTTTATGGAGCGTTTTTCTTTGTTGAAGATATCTCTTTTTTGTGTGTTAATTTCTTTCACAGGAACAAGTTGTGCTATTTGGTATAAAATAAAGACCCAGCAGCATTTGGTTGACGGAACACAATCCTATCAGAACAAGAACTATGATGAGGCGGAAGCACATTTTCGGGAAGCTGTAAGGTTAAGTCCGGATGAGCCTCTGGGTAGTCTCTTTTTAGCTAGAACCTTGCATGCTCAATACATTTCCAGCCGTAAGCAAGAAAAAGCTGATGAGGCTATTGCGGAATACAAAAAGGTTATACCGAAGCTGAAAGATGAGCTAAGTCGTTTGAAACGGACCCTCGAAAATAGTCCTAATGACGATAAGTTGGTTAGAAATTACAAAAACGTTCAGGAGTTGCTAAGCAGTTCCATCTCAGCCGTCGGTAATTTGCTTGAAACGATGCAGAGAATGGACGAATGGAGAGCATGGCAGACTCAAATAGCAGAGGATACGACCTTGCCTGATAATGTAAGAGCTGCAGCATACACTCTGCTTGCTTCTAAAGAAAATACCTGTGCGAATGAGATAACAAGCAATCCACCAGTTAGAAAAACTATTAAGGTTGATGGTAAGGAAGAGTATCAGTATGTAAAACCAACCGATGCAAAAACTTACGAACAGCTGAAGGGCTGTATTTCAAGAGGTAAAGAGCTGATAGATAAAGCTTTAGCACTTGATAAGGCGAGTGATTCGATTTGGTCATACAAGACGGCACTGCTTATTCAAGAGCAGCGACTAGCCGAGATGGATGGCAGGAAGGAGGATAAAGAAAGGTTAAAGCAGGAAGCTGACAAAGCTAAAGCTGAATTTACTCGTCTTGCTGAGCTTAAGAGAAAACAGAAGGAAGAAGAGGAAGCTAAAAGGAAAGCTCAGGAAGAGGCTTCTAAAAGATAGCTTTCTCAAAGAAACGCTTTTTCAAAAAGCGATGCTCGGTTAGAATATAATTCGGGCATCGCTTTTTGTTATTTATGATTCGGATTGAAGACATTATAGCGAAGGTAGTGAGGAATTATCCGAATGCTGATGTTAATTTAATCAGACGTGCATATCTTTTTTCTGCTCTTCATCACAGAGGTCAAACCAGAGCTTCTGGAGAGCCTTATTTAGTTCATCCTTTGGCTGTTGCGGATATTCTCGCCGAAATGCGTCTCGATGAAGTATCCGTAGCGACAGGGCTTTTACATGACGTTGTTGAAGATACTTTGGTTGATCTGGAAACTTTGCGAGCTTCATTTGGAGATGAAATAGCACTTCTTGTTGATGGGCTTACAAAAATTGCTCATATAAGTAATCTTTCAAAAGAGGAACAACAAGCTGAGAATCTAAGAAAAATGGTTCTAGCAATGACTACCGATGCGAGAGTAGTTTTGATAAAGCTTGCCGATCGGCTTCATAACATGCGGACAATAGAATATCTAAGGCCCGAGAAGCGAGCGAGAATTTCAAGAGAGACACTTGAAATTTATGCGCCGATAGCCCACCGGCTTGGTATGGGGAAGATGCGCAGCGAACTTGAAGACCTTGCTTTTAAGAATCTTTATCCTGACGAATACAAAAAACTAGAAGCAGAAGTTGAGTCTCGCCGTCCAGAGCTTGAGAAAATGCTTGAAAAAATCAAACTAACCATAGAGGAAAATCTAAAGAAAAATGATGTTCCATTCACCCAGATTCAAGGTCGTGTCAAGCGTTTATACTCGCTCTGGCGGAAACTGAAAAAACGAAAAATCACGATAAACGAGGTTTATGATTTGATTGCCGCAAGAATTATAACGCCAAACGATAAAAAATACTGTTACTTAGCTTTAAGTGTTATTCATGACATTTGGACGCCTGTTCCTGAACGCTTCAAGGACTGGATAGGAATGCCTAGAGAAAACCTTTATCAATCTCTTCACACTTCAGTTATAGGAGAAAATGGCCAGCCCTTTGAAGTGCAAATTCGCACCGAAGAGATGCACTATATTGCCGAAGAGGGCGTTGCGGCTCATTGGAAATACAAAGAAAACCTTTTAAAAAGCAAGGAAGATGATAAAGGGCTAGAGGAACTTAGGAGAACGATAGAGAGACTGTTGTTACCTTTGGTGGAAGAGACTAAAGAGGTAAAGGACTCTAAAGAGTTTCTCGAATCTCTGAAACTTGACCTTTATCCGAAGGATGTTTATGCGTTTACGCCGATGGGAAAAATCATAAGGCTTCCACGTGGCGCTACCCCGATAGATTTTGCCTATGCAATTCACTCAGAGGTTGGTGATACGTGCACGGGGGCGAAAATAAACGGTAGGATAGTTCCTTTAAGGACGGAAATAAAAAATGGTGATGTAGTTGAAATTCTTACCAATCCAAGCGCCCACCCTAGTCCTGACTGGCTGAATTATGTTACTACGGCAAAAGCAAGAAACAGGATAAGACACTGGGTAGCCGAAAAACAAAGAGCCGAGTCAATTGAGATAGGCAAAAAACTATTGATAAGTGAGGCCGAAAAGTTTCGTCTTTCAGGTAAGAAAATCCTAGCCGATGAGGAAAATTTGAAGCGGGTAGCAAATGATTACGGTTTCGGAAGAGTTGATGATCTCCTTGCTTCAATAGGTTACGGAAAGACTTTGCCCAGAAATGTGATGGCAAAGTATTTGGGGGCGGAAAAATTTGCTGAATTAGATCCGGAAAAGAAAAAAGAATCCGCTATTCAATCTGGGATTAAGGCCGTCAAAAAGTTTATAGGTTTAGGTGATGAGGCTATTGTTGTTAAAGGGGTTGATAACTTACTCTTAACTCGAGCGAGGTGTTGTAATCCTATAGTAGGAGAAGAAATCATCGGATACATTTCTCTAGGTAAAGGGATAGTTGTTCACAACAAAGAATGCAAGAACATGAAAGCCCTAATGGTTAACAAAGAGCGGATAGTAGAAGTTGAGTGGGCTAAGGATATTCGACAACAGGTCCAAGCAGTAAAAATAATGGTTGTTACTGAGAACCGAACCGGTATGCTCGCTGGCATTACTAGCGCTATAGCCGACATCAAGACAAGCATTCGGGATGCAAGAGCTAGAGTATCTAGAGATGGTAGGGGATTTATTGAGGTAACACTTGAGGTCTTTGACAAAAAGCATTTGGATAGAGTAATAAGCGCTATAAAAAGCGTTTCGGGTGTGATTGATGTAGAGCGTTTGAATAATTCAGCTTCAAAGGTTTAACTTCTATGAACGGGATCTTAGTTTTGGATAAACCTTCCGGGTGGACCTCTCACGATGTTGTGGCAAAATGCCGAAACATTTTGAGCATAAAGCGGATAGGTCACACAGGAACGCTTGATCCTTTTGCTACAGGAGTTCTTGTGTTGTTAGTAGGAAAAGCTACAAGGCTTGCTCAGTTTTTTGGAAAGGCGGAAAAGGAATACGTAGCAAAACTGCGATTTGGCTTTGAAACAACTACCGGAGACAGAACAGGTGGGCCAAAATCTTCACTTTGCGATCCTTTGATAAAAAAAGATGTGCTTGTTGATGTGCTCAAGAGCTTTGTTGGGGAAATAGAACAGATTCCTCCAATGTTTTCTGCAAAAAAAATAGGTGGTAAAAAACTTTACGAGCTTGCTCGTAAAGGCATCGAGATAGAGCGAAAACCGATCAAGGTAAACATTCACAAGCTCGAGCTTATGGAATTATCAGGTTGTTATGCAACAGTCCAACTGGTTTGTTCTGCTGGAACATATGTCAGAAGTTTAGCTGAAGATATTGGTAAAAAACTTGAAGTCGGTGCCCATCTAGTCGAGCTTAGAAGAATCAGGGTTGGTAAATTTCATGTTTCACAAGCTTATCAAATCCAAGATTTAGAAAGAGCTGTTAAGGAAGGGAGTGTTAAACTGGTGAACATGAATGAGGCACTATCAGATTTCATTGAAAAGCCGCTTAATTCGACCGAGCTGAGTCTAGTTAAGCAAGGAAATCCCATAGAAGAAAAGCAGATGAAGCTTAAAGAAGGCGAATTTGTAAGGCTTTCTAACGGGAGAGAATTAGTGGCTATCGGTGTTTTTCAAAGAATGAGAATCCAGCCTAGAGTTGTTCTTGTGTAGGTTTATGAAAAGAAAAAGCTTCTTGATAGGTGTAGGAATTGGATTTGCCGGCGGGCTAGCCCTTTGGAAAATACTCTCAAAAAATGAAACCGTTGATAAAAGCTTGCTCTATACCAAATTTCCGCACGCGGATAAGTCGAATTTCTTGTTGATAGATGGAATTAGGGTTCACTATCAAAGATTTGGCGAGGAGAGATGCTCAAAAAAAGTCATTTTGATTCATGGTTATAATTCTTCAGTGTATGTCTGGAAGACTGTTGCGCCGATGCTTGCAGAAAAAGGGCTAGATGTGATTGCCGTTGATATGGTTGGATTTGGATTTTCAGATAAACCTTCATGGTTTGATTATTCGATTCAGGCGCAGGGAAGAATGCTTGTAAGGATGATGGATAGATTAAACATAGGTAAAGCAACGCTGATAGGAAGCTCTTATGGTGGTGCGGTGGCGGCACTGACGGCTCTTGATTATCCAGAAAGGGTTGAGAAGTTAGTTCTTATTAGCGCCGTTTCTAATGATAAGCCGTTATCTCATCCGTTGATGAAACTTGCTAGAGTGCCATTTCTTGGTGAGATAGTTTCAATGCTTTTGGTTGATTCTAAAAGGTTTATAAAATGGCGAATGAAGAAAGTTTTATCTCCTGCAAATTATGATTTGATCAACGATGAGCAGATTGAAAAAGTTAGGATACCGCTAGTGGCTAAAGATTCTCATAAAGCTATAGTAAATACCGCTAGGAAATGGCAAGCCAGCCGCATTGAAAGGGAAGCAAGTTTGATACCTCATAAAACTCTGATAATATGGGGAGAAGATGACAAGGTGATAGACATTTCAGAAGCTAGAAAGCTCTATGAAGAGATTCTTCACTCGAGACTCGTAGTTTTCAAAAACTGCGGTCATGTGCCTCAAGAGGAAAAACCAGAAGAGTTTGCAAATGTAGTAACCGAATTTATTTTTTCATAAAAAGCTATGAGTGACGGGTTTAAGCTACCGTCTTTTGCAAAGATTAACTTATTTCTGCGGGTTTTAGGTAAAAGGCGAGACGGTTTTCACGAAATATGCACTGCTTTTCAAACGGTTTCGTTGCAAGATGAGATAGCTTTTTTTGAAGATGAAGAGTTAATTCTAACATGCGACAATTCTGACATTCCTCTAGGTAGAGACAATCTAATTGTAAAAGCTGCAGAAACTCTAAAGGAGAGCTTATCGCTAAAAAATGGTGCAAGGATTCAGCTTAAGAAAGTGATACCTTCTTCGGGAGGTTTGGCAGGTGGGTCGAGCAATGCGGCTGTTGCGATTATTGGACTTTTGAAACTTTGGAAACTGAAAATAAGAATGCCGAAATTATTGGAAATTGCTTCTAAGATTGGTTCTGATGTTCCTTTCTTTCTATATGGTGGCACCTGCTTTGGTCTTGGGCGAGGCGAAAAGATAATACCAGTTGATGACATTTCTGAGCCGTTTATACTTATAGTTACGCCAAATATTAAGGTTTCCACCCAAAAAGCCTATGAGATATTGAACCTGCCTTACTTGACAAAATCAGACTTAGAAGGTAACCTAAAAATTTGCTTTGAAGAAAAAGAAAAGTTTTTGAAAAGGCGGCTTTCGTCGCTCAATGATTTTGAAAGAAAGGTTTTTGACATTGCACCAGAGATAAAACGAGTAAAAGAGGCTCTGATGGATTTTGGAGCAAAATTCGTCCAAATGTCAGGAAGTGGTGCGAGTGTATTTGCGATATTTGAAAGCGAAATTACACGGCAAGCAGCTATTGAGAGTTTACCAAGAGAATGGAAAAGGTTTGCCGTAACAACCGTAAGTAGAGCCGAGTATAGAAAGGCTTTAGAGATTGAAGCGGTTGTTTCCGAGTAGTTTCTCAGGAAGTTTGGGGTGTAGCCAAGTGGTAAGGCACCGGTCTTTGGAACCGGCATTCGTAGGTTCGAATCCTACCGCCCCAGCCAAGTTTTTCGAAAGGACAATTCTACTCGGGATTGTCCTTTTTTGTTTTTGTTGAGAAAGAATGGGGGTCAGTGGCAGTATAAAAATTTTCACCGGTAATGCACATCCTGCGCTTGCTCGTGAAATATGCGAGCATTTAAGTTGTGATCTCGGAGTGGCAAACACTTCGAGGTTTTCCGATGGTGAATTCAATTTTAGCATTGGAGAGAACGTTCGTGGAGCTGATGTTTTTATAATTCAGCCGACTTGTCCGCCCGTTGACACACATTTGATGGAGCTTTTGATAATGACTGATGCTTTCGTTAGAGCATCGGCGGAAAGAGTAACTGCGGTGATTCCTTATTTTGGATATGCCCGTTCGGATAAGAAGGACAAGCCGCGGGTGCCTATCTCTGCTAAATTGGTTGCAAATCTCATAACTACGGCTGGGGCTCATAGAGTAATGACACTTGATTTGCACGCCGCGCAGATACAGGGTTTTTTTGATATACCAGTGGATCATCTTTTTGCTGCGCCCGTTATGGTTAAATATTTCCAAGAACATCCTTTGGATGATCTTGTAGTTGTTGCGCCGGATACGGGCGGAGCCGAACGTGCTCGTGCTTACGCAAAAAGGCTGAATGCTGGTTTGGCTTTAGTTGATAAAAGACGCGAGAAGGCGAATGTTGCAGAAGTGATGAACGTAGTTGGTGATGTGAAAGGTAAGAATTGCCTTATAGTTGATGACATGTGTGATACTGGAGGGACGTTATCCAAAGTTGCTGAAGCCCTTCATAAAAACGGTGCGAAAAGCATAAGGGCTTGCTTTACTCATGCTGTCTTGTCTGGAAATGCTGTTGAAACCATAAGAAACTCTTACATCGAAAAACTAATAGTAACGAATACAATTCCTCTTAGTGAAGCGGCTCGTAAGCTAGCAGATGAAGGTAGGATTGAAGTTTTAAGTGTTGCCCGCCTTCTTGCAAGAGGAATCAAGTCAATACACGACGAAACCAGTGTTTCATCTTTATTTATTTGAGGTTAATGTTATGGCAGAAAAGATTACAGTTAAGGCTATAAGAAGAGAGAAGCTCGGAAAGCAAGCAAATAAAAGTTTGCGTCGCAAAGGTATGGTTCCACTTGTTGTTTATGGTGGTGGCGGTGAAAGTATTCCTGTTGCGGCGAAGTTGACCGAAATAGCCGCTATTTTACGTTCCGAGACTGGTTATCACACGGTTTTCACTCTTGATGTTGAAAATATTGGTTTGACAGATGTCATTTTTCAAGACAGGCAAATTCATCCCGTAACGGGGCGATTGCTTCATGCTGATTTGAGGCGTGTTGCGAAAGGTCAGAAGATAGAAGTAGAAATTCCTATACATCTTGTTGGAGAGCCTGAAGGTGTTAAAACGCAAGGCGGTATTTTGGAACAGATTTTAAGAGAAGTAAAGGTCTTGTGTGATCCGCTTGAAATGCCCGAATACATTGAACTGGATGTATCTCATCTTAAGGTTGGTCAATCGCTTCACGTTTCAGATGCGAAATTCCCAGAGGGTATAGAGGTACACGAAGAGCCAGAAGCAGTTATAGCAACAGTTGTTTATGTCAAAGAAGAAGATCTTGAACCTCAATTAGAAACAGGTGCTGAGCCTGAGGTGATTAAGAAGGAAAAGCCTGAAAAAGAGGAGTAAATGCAGGGCTGGCTTGTTATTGGACTTGGTAATCCGGGTGAAAGGTATGAGAAAACTAGGCATAATTTAGGCTTTATGCTGGTTGATCTGCTGGCTGAGCAGCTTGGTGTCAAGTTCAAAGATCAAGAATGCCGTTCTCTTATAGCAGTCGGGTTAATTGAAAGCACTCAGGTTGAACTTGCAAAGCCTCAAACGTACATGAACTTAAGTGGTGAGGCTGTTGCTTGTTTATTGAAAAGTGAGTTTCGTTCGATTCAAAGCATGATAGTAGTTGTTGACGATTTAGCTTTACCGCTTGGAAAGATAAGGATTCGTCCGAAGGGTTCTTCAGGCGGTCACAACGGTTTGAGATCAATCATAGCTTTTCTTGGGACAGAGCAATTTATACGTTTGAGAATAGGCATTCGTCCCGAATATGAAATTGAAGATACGGCAGATTTCGTTTTGCAGAACTTCTCGAAAAGTGAGGTTGAAAGGGTAGAGAAAGCTTTGCAAGAAGGCGTGCAAGCAATTCAAACGATAATCCGTGAAGGCGTAGAGAAGGCTATGGCGAATTTTAATTAGGCAAAAGGAGGAAATGAAAAGTTGGAAAAAAGGGTTTATGAGATGATGTATATCGCTGTTCCAGAAATAAGCGATGAAGATTTATCAAAACTAAATGATAATCTTCAAAAAACGATTGAATCGTTGGGCGGAAAAGTTGTAAAGGTAGAGAACTGGGGCAAGCGCGAGCTTGCTTATAAGATAAAGCACAAGAAAGAAGGTCACTACGTTCTATTTGAAATAGAAGGTAGTGGCAAGGAAATAGCTGAGCTTGAGCGCAGAATGCGCGTCAATGATCTCATAATGAGATACATAACTGTTCGTGTTGATACGGACAGGAAAGCCGCAGAGAAGATGCGCGCTCTGCGTGAGAAGAGAAAAGATAAAACAGGCAAAAAGCCTGCTGAGACTGTAGCAGCGATCAAGCAAGGACTTCAATCAGAAGGAGAATAAAAATGGAAGCTGAAAAGGAAATTGGTATGAAAGAAATAATGGAATCTGAACTTTCGAAGCAAGTCGTCGTTAAGAGAACGAGTGTGAAAAACAAGCTTCAGATAGAGATTCCTGATTACATCGATTGGAAAGATGTCGAATTTTTGAAGCAATTTATTCCCGAGAGAGGCAAAATCATGCCTCGCCGAATTTCTGGCATTACAGCTAGGCAGCAAAGAAAACTAGCTAAGGCAATAAAGCGCGCAAGAATCATGGCGCTCTTGCCTTTTGTCAAAGACTAAAGAAGGAGTGAGGATATATGGCGACGATAACCGTTTTGCTTCGTGAGGATATTGAGAATCTAGGAGGTCGTGGTGAGATAGTCAAAGTAAAAGCAGGCTATGCAAGAAACTATCTGTTGCCTCGCAGATTAGCTGTACTCGCCACGAAAGGTAACATTAAGCAAATTGAACAGGAACGAGAGGCTTTGCTAAAGAAAGCGGCTAGGGAAAAGGCTACTGCTGAGGCACAAGCCGAGCAGATGAAGAGCTTGCAGCTCATTTTTGAGCGAAAAGTAGGTGATCAGGGTATCCTGTTCGGATCAGTTACTTCGATGGACATAGCTGAAGCTCTAAGAGAAAAAGGTTACGAAATCGATCGCAAGAAGATTTTGCTTAAAGAAGCTATAAAAGAAACTGGTGATTATGTTGTGCCTATAAAGCTTCATAGGGAAGTCGTTTTGGAGCTTCCTATTTCTGTTGTTCCAGAGGGCGGAACAAAAAAAGAAGAGGCTGATGAGGAAAGGGCCAAGAAAAAGACTAAGAAATGACTGAATAAAAAGACAAAAACCGAGCATTGTCGAAAAACATGTTTGTTTGTTATTATCAAAGACTGCGAAGAGGTTTTGCAGTCTTTTTTATTTTGAGGAGTTATGCCTAAATCTTCTGAGGCTTTTCGAGATGATTTCTTAGAAAAACCGCTTCCTTCAAACATTGAAGCAGAAAAAATCATTTTAGGTTCTATTCTGCTAGATAATTCTCACATATCCGAAGCCATAGAAGCCTTAAAACCAGAAGATTTTTATTCGCCTTTTCACCGTCAGATTTTCCGCGCCATGATTGAGTTATTTCAAGAGGGTGAAAAGATAGATGCTCTTTTGGTCGCTGAAAAACTCAAGAAAGATAATTTGCTTGAGAGAATGGGCGGCATTGCTACGATCATAAATCTAACAAACGGTTTACATCATCTTCCGAATATATTTCGTTATGCGAAGATAGTTCGTGACAAAGCTTTAGTTCGCAGGCTAATAAATTCTTGTAATCACATAATCTCTGAAGCATTGGCAGAAGAGACAGCTACGGAGGAAATCCTTGATAAAGCTGAGCAAGCTATTTTTGCGATTTCACAGGAGAGAACGACGCAAGGTTTTGCTCATATAAAACCGGTAGCTGAACAGGTTTTAGTGAAGCTAAAAGAATATGCCGAAGAAAGGTCTCATGCTTTGACAGGTCTTGCGACGGGTTTTAGAGATTTGGATCAATTAACATCAGGCTTGCAAAAAGGAGATTTGATAATAGTAGCGGCTCGCCCCGGGATGGGCAAAACAGCTTTTGCACTGACAATAGCTCAAAACGCAGCTATTTACGAAAATGCCGTTGTCGCGGTTTTCTCACTTGAGATGTCAAAAGAGCAGTTAGTAATGAGAATGATTTGTTCTGAGGCTCGGGTTGATGCTAGTAGGTTCAGAAGAGGAAGAATCTCAAAAGATGAATGGAAGAGAGTTGCAGAAGCTTTGGGTAAGCTCTCTGAAGCAAAAATTTTTATTGATGATACACCTGCAATTTCTGTTTTAGAGATGCGGGCAAAAGCAAGACGACTTATTAGTGAGCAAAAAAGACTTGATCTGATTATTTTGGATTATCTTCAATTGATGCGCTCTTCTCAGAGATACGAGTCTCGTCAGTATGAAGTTTCTCAGATTTCTCGCGAGCTTAAGAGCTTGGCAAAGGAGTTAAACGTGCCAGTAATTGCCATTTCTCAGCTTTCGCGTGCTCCAGAGTCAAGGAATCCTCCAAGACCTCAGATGTCGGATCTTAGAGATAGTGGAAGTATCGAGCAAGATGCAGACGTTGTAATTTTTATCTATCGTGAAGAGTATTACCGCAAAACTGAAGAAAATGAGAACATGGCTGAGGCAATCGTTGCAAAGCAGAGAAATGGTCCTACCGATGAGGTAAAACTAGTCTTTTTGAAGAACTTTACTAGATTTGAAAACTTCTATGAAGAAGCTAGAGAAGTCTAATCTTTTCAATCAAGTGATTTACAGTTGCAATAAAACATGCGTGCGACCACGTTAAGGGCATGACTGAAATAGGGGTCCTATCGAAAGGACTAATCTGCTCTGGAAGCATCCCAGACTCACTAGCCCATGAAGCTACTTTTTCGATTAAGCTTCTGGCTTTTTCAATCTCACTTTTGGTTTTAGCCGATAGAATGTAATAATCGGCTAACCACAGAGTGCAGATAATCCAAGGGTTTCCTGTCGTCTTTTCTGAAGTTTTCATGTAGAGATCATTTTCGTAGCGGCTCAGTCCACCTATTTGTGTTTTATTCCACAAGTTTTCTTCTATTGCTTGAACTGTTTGTTTTATTTTCTCGTCTTCCGAGTCAAAAATACCGAAAAGCGTAAGCCAAAGCAAAGAAGCGTCCGACTTGTAGTCTTTCGTAAAACCGCCGTTATCAAGCGCTTCGATTGACCTTAGAAATCTTTTAGCTTCATGGCAATAAAGGTTTTCTAACATGCCTTCTCTAAAATAATTAGCCGCCTGGTCGTAAATTTTTGCTCTTTTAGTATCGCCAAAAATCTCGGCAAATGTGCTTGCTGCTTTTAGTCCGGCAATTACGCTAGCTGTGGTAAAGGCATGGATGCCACATCTATCTTCCCAAAGGTTCCAGCTAAAATCAGGTAGCTTGAGTTTTTCATTTCTAAACTTAACCATGAAGTCGGCACAGCGAACGATTAAGGGTTGATAAATTTCTGCTATGAATTCTGTGTCTTTGTATTTTTCATAGTGTTTGCCAAGTGCCCATAAGATTAGCGCAGTTTCATCTTCTTGAATGGGAGTCAGTGGTTTTTTGAGATTAACATCCCAGAGGGGATGCCAACTTGAAGCAGGTGTTCCATCGGCGTTGTATCTTTGTAAAAAGTATCCTTTTTCGTGGACAATTTCTGAGCAGAATTGAAAGAAGTGCTTCGTGAGCGTCGAATAACCAGCAAGGTCAAGAGCGTAGGCCGTAAAAGCTCCGTCACGGGTCCATAAATAAGCGTAATGATCAGATGCTCTTTCGGTTACTTCTGAGTCGCTTGAAGCAATAACTGCGCCTTGTTTATCGGTATGGGCACGTATGACAAACAATGATCGCTCATAGAGTCTGCTTACTTGGCTTGATAGGTCTTCGATTTCTTCAGGTTTTATAAGCCAATTTGACCAGTATTTCTTCGAAAATTCAAAGGTTGCTGACGGTGTTTCTGACAAAATAAAATGCTGAAGCGCTATAACTTCTTCTAAAGACGAACCGGCGCAAATCCAATAATAAACTTGCTGTGAGTCAGGGTCTATCCGTATCGTCGAATCTACTGAGCCTTCTGCGATTGCTGTTTGATGAAGCTCGCCATCTTCAGCGTCGCGCCATGTTCCTTCGAGGTTACTAAATGCTTTTCTGCCTATGGCAAAGCTACAAAAACTCGGCGAGCTGGCAATTAAAAAGTATCGGTTTTTCTTGTAGTGAATGATTGATCGAGTCTGCGGTTCGTAAAAGGCACAATCTCCGACTTTACTAGAAAATATGCGGAAGTCCTGATGAAGGAAAAGTCTTATCTTTTTTGTGCTTTCGAGAGAAATTTTTCTGATGAAGATATTTTTGCTCGGAAAAATCGTATCGTTTGATTTTATACGTATTCCTAGATTGTGATTTTCTAGTTGAACGTTCGTAACGAAAGTTTTTGGTAAATAGTCAAGAAGTCTTATCCAGTTGTCTGAAAAAATCCATGAGAAATTACCGTCAGCCCAAACGCCAAATCTAGACGGATAGCCTTTGGTATGATTTTCTTGACCGGCGTGTGGGTAAAATATATCGCGAATTTGGTATTTTTCATCGAAACTGATCAATAAAGAGCCGTTTCCTAAAACAAGATGTCTCATTTTGAGTTTACAACCTTATCAATGGTTTCGTTCATTTCTTTTTTTATTTGCTCATTAAAGCCGGCGAATTTTCTTACAAAACGACCGTTTCTATCAAAAATTGCAGTTTGTGGGATTTCTGTATTTGGGCCGAAGATAAATCGCGTTAATGCTTCTTCTGGAGTTGCTAAAGGATAGTTTATTTGTAGCTTTCGATAGAAGTCTGGCACTTTTTGCCGGTCTTCTGTGCCTCCAACGTGAAGACCTATGACTTGGAGCTCATCTTTATACTTTTCCTGAATTTGTTTTAAGTGAGGTATTTCTTCCAGGCAAGGCGGACAATATGTAGCCCAGAAGTCCAGTATTAGGACTTTGCCACGAAAATCTTTTATTCTTTGCATAGATTTGTTTTCGTTGGTTTCGCCGTCGAAAAGCATCCATGACATATTTTCGATGGGTTTGGTTGGTGGGAAGGTTTCAAGAGGAACGCCGTTTACTGAAGACGGGCGGTTTGATATACCAGTCGGTGCTGCTGATGGGCGACAGGCAGGAAAAAACATAAGAAGAAGCGCCAAGACAAGAAAAACTCTCATAAATGCTTATTCTATCAATTAAGTGCCTCCAACAGAATTTGCTTTTGTCAGTCTGATTGCTAAAATCAGATAAAATGGCGCAAGTTAGATTCAAAGTAAGAGCTGTCGAGAGGAAAGATTTTCAGAGCTGGTTGGAGCTTAGAAAAAACCTCTGGGATGAACTGACCGATGAAGAGCATAAAGAGGAGATGCTTCAGATATATCATAACCCTGAGACACAGCTTGTTTTGATTGCAGAGCTTGAGACTGAGGAGGTGGTAGGTTTTTTGGAAGCTAGTATAAGACCTTTTGCAGAAGATTGCTTAACTGATAATGTAGGATACTTGGAAGGATGGTACGTTAAGCCAGAGTATAGGCGACATGGTATTGGAAGAGCTTTAGTGGAAACGGCTGAAAGATGGGCAAAAAACATGGGTTGCGAAGAGATGGCTTCCGATTCCGAGATAGGTAATGAGCTTAGCATAACGGTTCATGCAAAATTAGGGTACGAGGAAACCTCAAGGCTTGTTCACTGGCGAAAAGAGTTATGATAGATTTTGAAAAAGATGATAAAGAAAACTCTAAAAATCTTTTTGCTTTTTTTCTTTTCCTTTTTCATTAGCTTTACTCAGTCAACAAGTCAAGATGCTCCGACCCCCATTACATCGAACCAAATAACCGGAATAATAAAGCCACGCCCGGCGAGTGATGATAGACCTGTTAGGTATTTTTATGTTTTAGAAAGCGATCAGGGGGACCTTTTTGTTAATGTCGAAACTGAGAACTTTGACGGAGACATTGATCTTTTTGTAGCTAGTAATCTGAAACCCCTTGCCAAAATTACCATTTATTCGGCAAATACTAAAGTGGAGACTGGAAGGGTTGTTTATTTTCGTAAGCCTGAAAGAGTGCTTTTAAGAATTGAAGGTAAAACACCGAACGATTTACCGGCAAGTTTTTCGATAAAATTTGCTGGTAGCTTCGTTCCCGTAAGTTCAAAAGTTGATAGTAATGAAGGAAAAACTTCAGAAAACAAACTAGAGCAAGCGACGCCGACAAAGATCGAGGACAAAAAGCAAGAAGTAGAGGAAGAAAAAATTAATTCCGCTTCGGTCGAAAATAAAAGTAAGCCTTCTGAAACTTCTGTTGAATCAGAAAAGCCGAAAAAAAGCGAAAGGGGAAATAAAGAATCTTCTTTTGCCCAGATGCAGTTGGTTATAGTTTTCAAAGACGGACAAACGCTCGAAAAATCAATGGAAGATGTTTCGAGTTTTCAGATAGACGAGCAGAAGCTGGTTATAAAGACAAAAGACGGTAAGAGACAGGTCATATCTACGGCATCTGTGCTTGGAGTCAGTATTCAAAAAAGAGAAAAGTGATGGAAATTCGTAAAGTTCAGATAAAAACGATTGACTATTACAAGCAGGCATGGAAAGTTATTAAAGAGCAATATTGGATTCTATTTGCTGTTTGTTTAGTTGGAGCTGTTCTTGCTTCTTTTTTTGTTCTTTTAGGACCAATGCTATGTGGTATTTTCATTTGTTTTTTACAAGCTTTTGAGGGTAAAAAAGTAAATTTTGAGTCTCTCTTTAAGGGATTTAACTACTTTCTTCCAAGTCTTTTGGTCGTTCTCATATCTTCGATTCCTTTGCTTTTAATGATAATTGCACCATTTTTGATGATAGCTGCACTTTCTGCTTTAGGTTTTGAGTTGGCTGAAACGCGAGGAGGAGTGATTTTTTTAGGATTACTGTTTGTTGAATTCATCCTTGCCTTATTGATGGTTTCCATTAACACTTTGCTTGTATTTTCGTTTCCTTTGATGGTTAACGAGGGGCTGTCTGCTTTGGAAGCGGTGTTGTTAAGCTCAAAGGCGGTTTTGAAGAATTTAGCAGGAGTTGTAAAAATAACCTTAGTGGCTTCTCTGCTGAGTTTAATAGGGCAGTTGGCTTGCGGTGTCGGAGTCTTTTTCGTGCTTCCTTTAATTTTTGCGGTGATAACTTTGGCTTATCTTAAGATTTTCCTTGCCTTATGAGTTTTGAACCGAGAGAAATCATTTTGTGTGATGACAATTCAAGGATAAGAATAATCTGGAGTGATGGAATGCAATCAGAATTCGAAGCTTTAACCTTGCGTCGGAATTGTCCTTGTGCCAGTTGTGTCAATGAATGGACAGGCGAAAAAATGCTTCGTGATGAAGAAGTTGAAGCAAGCGTAAAAATAGAAGATATTTCGCTAGTTGGTCGTTATGCTATAAACTTAAGGTTTTCAGACGGTCACGAAACTGGTATCTACAGTTTTAGATACTTGCGTGAACTTTAATGTTTATAGACAGTGCGAAAATTCGAGTAAAAGGTGGTGACGGTGGCGATGGAGTAACTGCCTTCAGGAGGGAAAAATATGTTCCTCGGGGCGGACCGTCGGGTGGAGATGGTGGCAAAGGTGGAGATGTTTGGCTTGAAGCAGATGAAAGTCTTAACACGCTTCTTCATTTGCGCTATAATCCAGAGCATAAAGCTGAGAGGGGCAGAAATGGTGAAGGCTCAAACAAACACGGACGTAACGGTGCAGATGTAATCGTGAAAGTGCCTGTAGGAACTCAGGTTTTTGATGATGAGACAGGGAAACTTCTATTCGATTTTACAGCTCATGGACAAAGGTTTTTAGCGGCTAAAGGTGGGCGTGGAGGGTTTGGAAACGCTCATTTTGCTACGCCGACTCGTCAAGCTCCTAGATTTCACACAAAAGGAAAGCGTGGTGAGGAAAAGGTGTTGCGACTTGAACTAAAACTAATAGCTGACGTAGGCTTGGTTGGTCTTCCAAATGCTGGTAAGTCAACTCTTATCTCAATTATTTCGGCAGCTAGACCGAAAATAGCTGACTATCCTTTTACAACGCTTGAGCCACATCTTGGGGTAGTCAATCTGGATGATTTTCGAACGTTTGTTGTTGCAGACATTCCTGGTCTAATCGAAGGAGCTTCTAAGGGTGCAGGTCTAGGCGATCGGTTCTTAAGGCACATAGAAAGAACTAAGTTGATTTTGCATCTGGTAGATGTTTCTTCGGATCGAGATGCCGTCTTAGATTACGAAGTAATCAATCGAGAGCTAGCAAATTACAGCTCAGAGCTAGCGGAACGCAGGCAGATAGTCGTTGCAACTAAAATTGATTCAATTACTGATGAACAAAATCTAATAAAGCTCCGTGAAAGGGCAATGCGGGACGGGCGCCGGTTCTGTGCGATTTCGGCCATTGCAAACAGAGGAATAAAGGAACTTCTTGAGGCGATCTGGCAAGAGCTTTCGATGGTTGAGGAAGTCGTTCCTAGATGAGAAGAGTAGCTTTTTACGGTGGTTCTTTCGATCCTGTTCACAAAGGTCATTTAGAAATTGCACAGCGGTTAATTGGGGCTTTTAAGCTAGATGAATTCGTCTTTATTCCTGCCTTTCATGCCCCGCATAAGAGGCAAATGAGGCCTACATCTCCTTATGACAGATATGCTATGCTGACGTTAGCAACCAGTGACTTTGAAAAAATAAAGGTTTCAAAAATCGAGCTTGAAAATCCTAAAGAGCCTTACACAATTCAAACTTTGACTAGGCTTAAAAAGCAGCTTCCTTCAACTCAAATCTTCTTTGTTATGGGTGCAGACTCGTGGCAGGAAATAACTACTTGGCGCGATTGGCAGCAGGTTTTAAGTTTGGTAAATATAATTGTAGTTACACGCCCGGGCTATAATATAACATTTGAACATGTTACTGGAACTATCAGAGACAGAATTTTTGACTTCAGAGGTCAAAACAAGATAGATATAGAAGACCCAAAGCAAAGGATATACATCACTGATGCGGTTTACGTGGATGCATCGGCTACTCGGATTAGGGAAATGGTGAAAGCAAATGATCCGAGTTGGCAAAGTTTCGTCCCAGCAATTGTAGCTGACTATATTGTCAAATACGGTCTTTATTTGGAATAATTTTTTTATGGTAAAGTTGAGAGAGAAATCACTTAATCCTTCGATAGGAGTTGAAAAAAAAGTAACGGAGTTGCTTTTCGAGGAAGTTGACGAAAGAGTAAAACTAGCGCTTCGGTGTGCTACGGAGAAAAAGGCTATTGATCCAATTTTACTTAATTTACGTGGTATAGCTGACTTTACGGATTTCTTCATTATAACAAGCGGAACAAACCAGCGTCAGGTTCAGGCGATAGCTGACGAGATCGAAGAGAAAATGAAAAAAGAATATGACGAAAGTCCGATAAGTTTTGAAGGATATCAATCTGCTGAGTGGATTTTAATGGACTACGGAGATTTCATAGTGCATATATTCGATCAAGAGGCAAGAGAGTTCTACGATCTGGAAAGACTTTGGCGAGACGCCCAAAAAGTGAACCTTCCTGAAAGTTTTTGAAAAAGTTGCTGACTATTGCTATCTTGCAACTTGTTCAATGCTAGCTAAAAATCTCGCTAATTTTCTTTTGCCGATAATCAAAAATGTATTTAAGCTCACGCTTTACATAAAAATGCGCTAGATCGCCCAATGGTTCAAATGGTAAACGATAACGCACAATATCTTCCATGATCGTTTTACCA